>JAOPYE010000022.1 GCA_025964775.1 Marmoricola sp. | reverse complement strand
CGAGTCTGTGGGGAGACGGCCTCCCAGGGCACGGCCTCCCAGGGCCTTGGCTTCAGCCTGGGTCACGGCGCGAGCGTCAACCAGTCTGAAACCCATCGGGCCGGTGGTCCACGCGCCCGCGCCCATGGCTTGCTGCAGGTCTCGCGTGCACAGGGACATCGCCCAAGCGTCGGGCTTGTGAGAGTCGTCGGCCGCGCATCCAGTGAGCACAGCCACCAGGATTACGAGGGGCAGGACTAGGCGTGGCATCGGCGCTCCGATCAAGGGTCGTGGCGACCCGATTGTGCCGCACCTGCGTTTCGGCCATCGATCAAAACCGGCCCCTTGTGTTCAGAACCCGTCAGCTCACGCTCACTCGTGCAGAAGCGTCTCAAAATCCGTGTGCGAAATAGACGTCGCATAAACGGCGATGTCCACGGATTGTGAGACACCCGGAAAGTCCCAGCCCATCGGTATGCCGGGGCATCGCTGGAGCCCGCAACGCGCTCCGCTTCCCCCTCCAGTCCCCCACACGCGCGATACAACTAGCAGGGGGATAGGACCAAAATGAGAAGAACCGCAGGCTGACCTGCGGTTTCTCGTGGTGGAGCCTAGGGGACTCGAACCCCTAACCCCCTGCTTGCAAAGCAGGTGCGCTACCAATTGCGCCAAGGCCCCTTGGTTTCGAGACGGTCGCTGCGCGACCTCCTCAACCACCGTTGGGATGGAGGTGGATCAGGCCTTGTCGACCGGGTCGGTGGCCTGCTGCCACAAGTCCTGCTCGTGCCGACCCTCATCGATCTTCTTCTTCACGAAGACGCCGGCGACAGCGGCTACCGCGATGAACAGGATCTTCTTCATTCCGACCTCCAGGGTGGATTCAGTGGGCCTAAGAGGACTTGAACCTCTGACCTCTTCCTTATCAGGGAAGCGCTCTAACCGTCTGAGCTATAGGCCCGGATGGTCCGCAGCGGGCTGCAGGACCGAGAGCGAAGATTACCCCATCGCCTTCGGGGGTCACAAAACGAGTCCGGTGACCTCCCGGGCGCCGCTCAGCGGTCTTCGGCGAAGGTGACCTCGACGCCGCCGACCAGCGTCGCGGCGAGGTTGTAGAGGAACGCTGCCAGGGTCGCGATCGCGGTGATCAGGACCACGTCGGCAACCGCCACGATCATCGTGAAGCCGATGACCCGCGAGGTGCCGAGGTAGTTCTGGATCTGGAACGGCGTACCGCTGGTGGTGCCGATCGAATCGCGCACGATCGAGTTCACCGAGTCCCACAGGCCGGCTGCGCCCAGCACCCCCCACACGATCCCGACGGCCACGACCGTGACGATGCCGACAGCGACCGAGAGCAGGAACGCGGCCTTCATCACCGACCACGGTTCGATCTGGACCAGCCGCAGCTTGGCCTGGCGCACCACCCGTCCGCCGTCGTCGAGCCCACCCGCCCGCGACCCGGGAGCCGCCTGCGCAGGCCGCTCAGGACGACGGAACTTCGAGGCCAGCGACGCCGCTAGCGGCGCTTCGGTGGTCGCTCCGCCCAGCGAGCGGGCGGGCGCAATCGGCGTCTGGTCGCGCTCGGCCATCAGCTCTCCTCCGTCTGTTCGGCGTCCTCGATCTCGGCGGCGTCGGACTCCGCGGGTGCGTCATCGGTCGCCGTGGCGTCGATTGTCGCATCCTGCTCCACAACCTCCGAGCCGTCGGCACCCTCGAGGCCCTCGCCTTCGTCCTCGTCGGTCGTCCGCTCCACGCTGCGTGCGACGACAGCCACGGAGTCACTGCCCTTCGGGGACACGAACTTCACGCCCATCGTCGAACGTCCCGTGGCCCGGAAGTTCTCGTTGATCGGGCTCCGAACGACCTGGCCGCCCGAGGTGATCGAGAGGACCTCGTCGCCCTCCACGACGATGAACGCACCGACCAGGCCGCCGCGCTCCTCGTTGGCCAGCGACATCGCCTTGATGCCCAGACCGCCACGACCCTGGGTCCGGTACTCCGCGATCCGGGTGCGCTTGGCGAAGCCGCCGTCGGTCATGGTGAAGACGTACTGCACCACAGCGTCGGCGTCGTCCGAGGCCTCCGTCGCGATCTGCTCGGCGCGGATCACCGACATCGACAGCATCGAGTCGTCTGCCCGGAACTTCATGCCGGTGACACCGGACGTGGCCCGACCCATCGGCCGCAGCTGGGTGTCGTCGGCGGTGAACCGGATCGACTGGCCCTTGCGGCTGACCAGCAGGATGTCGTCGTCGCTGTTGACCAGTTCCGCCCCGATCAGCTCGTCGTCGTCCTCACGGAAGTTGATCGCGATGACGCCGGCCTGGCGCGGTGAGTTGTAGTCGCCCAGACGGGTCTTCTTGACCAGGCCGTTGCGCGTCGCGAGCACCAGGTACGGGGCCTGCTCGTAGTCGCGGATCGCCAGTACCTGGGCGATGTTCTCGTCCGGCTGGAAGCTCAGCAGCCCGGCGACGTGGCCGCCCTTGGCGTCACGCGACGCCTCCGGCAGGTTGTAGGCCTTCGTCCGGTAGACCCGCCCGGCGGTCGTGAAGAACAGCAGCCAGTGGTGGTTGGACGTGGAGATGAAGTGGTCCACGACGTCGTCACCACGCAGCGTCGCCCCGCGCACGCCCTTGCCGCCGCGCTTCTGCGTCCGGTACTGGTCGGCCCGGGTGCGCTTCGCGTACCCACCGCGGGTGATCGTGACGACGAGCTCCTCGTCGGGGATGAGGTCCTCCATCGACAGGTCACCGTCAGCCGCGATGATCTGGGTACGCCGGTCGTCGCCGTACTTCTCGACGATCGCGGCCAGCTCCTCGGAGATGATCTGCCGCTGCCGGGTGACGTTGGCGAGGATGTCGTTCAGGTCTGCGATCAGCAGCTCGAGGGCAGCCAGGTCGTCGATGATCCGCTGGCGCTGCAGGGCGGCCAGCTGGCGCAGCTGCATGTCCAGGATGGCGTTCGCCTGGATCTCGTCGACGTCGAGCAGGCCCATCAGGCCGGTCCGCGCCTCATCGGCGCTCGGGCTGTTGCGGATCAGGGTGATGACCTCGTCCAGCATGTCCAGCGCCTTGACCAGGCCACGCAGGATGTGGGCGCGGCGCTCGGCCTCGCCGAGGCGGAACCGGGTCCTGCGCTGGATCACCTCGATCTGGTGGGTGACCCAGTTGCTGATGAACTGATCGACGGTCAGCGTACGCGGGACCCCGTCGACCAGGGCCAGCATGTTGGCGCTGAAGTTCGTCTGCAGCTCGGTGTGCTTGAGCAGGTTGTTCAGCACCACCCGGGCGACGGCGTCGCGCTTGAGCACCACGACGAGCCGCTGGCCGGTCCGGCCCGAGGAGTCGTCACGCACGTCGGCGATCCCCTGGACCTTGCCGGAGTCGGCGAGCTCGGCGATCTTGAGCGCGAGGTTGTCCGGGTTCACCATGTACGGCAGCTCGGTGATCGAGAGGCACGTACGCCCCTTGTTGTCCTCGTCGATCTCGATGACCGCGCGCTGGGTGACCGACCCGCGACCGGTCCGGTACGCCTGTTCGATGCCCTGGCGGCCGACGATCAGCGCGCCGTTAGGGAAGTCGGGACCCTTGATCCGTTCGATCAGCGCGTCCTGGAGCTCCTCGCGACTGGCGTCCGGGTTCTCCAGCGCCCACTGCGCGCCGTCGGCAACCTCGCGCAGGTTGTGCGGCGGGATGTTCGTGGCCATGCCGACCGCGATGCCGGCCGAGCCGTTCACGAGCAGGTTGGGGTAGCGCGCCGGCAGGACCGTGGGCTCCTGCGAGCGGCCGTCGTAGTTGGGCTGGAAGTCGACGGTCTCCTCGGTGATGTCGCGGACCATCTCCAGCGCCAGCGGCGCCATCCGGCACTCGGTGTACCGCATCGCCGCAGCGGAGTCGTTGCCCGGTGACCCGAAGTTGCCCTGGCCGTGGATCAGCGGCGCGCGCATCACCCAGGGCTGTGCGAGCCGGACCAGGGTGTCGTAGATCGCGGTGTCGCCGTGCGGGTGGTACTGACCCATCACGTCGCCGACCACGCGGGAGCACTTGGAGAAGCCGCGGTCCGGGCGGTACCCGCCGTCGTACATGGCGTACAGCACCCGGCGGTGCACCGGCTTCAGGCCGTCGCGGACATCGGGCAGCGCCCGGCCCACGATGACCGCCATCGCGTAGTCGATGTAGGCGCGCTGCATCGAGGTCTGCAGCTCGATCGGCTCGATCCGGCCCCCAGGGCCGGGAGTCGCGGTGCTGTCGGTGGGGGTCTCAGTCACGGGTTCTTACTTTCGTTCGGCAGGACGCGTCGGTCAGATGTCGAGGAAGCGAACGTCTTTGGCGTTTCGCTGGATGAAGGACCGTCGCTGCTCGACGTCCTCACCCATCAGGGTCGAGAAGACCTCGTCGGCCTGGGCGGCGTCGTCGAGGGTGACCTGCAGCATGAGTCGGGCATCGGGGTTCATCGTGGTGTCCCACAGCTCCTCGGCATTCATCTCGCCGAGACCCTTGTAGCGCTGGACCGGGTTCTCCTTGGGCAGCTTCTTGCCCTGCGCCAGTCCGTCGCTCATCATCGCGTCGCGCTCGGAGTCGGAGTACACGAACTCGTGCTCGTGCGGCTTGTTCCAGCGCAGCCGGTACAGCGGCGGCTGCGCCATGTAGACGTAGCCGTGCTCGATGAGCGGCTTCATGAAGCGGAACAGCAAGGTGAGCAGGAGGGTGTTGATGTGGTGGCCGTCGACGTCGGCGTCAGCCATCAGCACGACCTTGTGGTACCTCAGCTTCTCGAGGTCGAACTCCTCGTGGATGCCGGTGCCGAGCGCCGAGATGATCGCCTGGACCTCGGTGTTGGCCAGGACCTTGTCGATCCGGGCCTTCTCGACGTTGAGGATCTTGCCGCGGATCGGGAGGATCGCCTGGACCCGAGGATCGCGTCCCTGACGCGCGGACCCACCGGCCGAGTCGCCCTCGACGATGAAGACCTCGCACTCCTCGGGATTGGTCGACTGGCAGTCCGACAGCTTGCCGGGCAGGCCACCTCCGCCGAGCAGTCCCTTGCGGTTGCGGGCGAGGTCGCGGGCCTTGCGGGCCGCCATCCGTGCCTGGGCAGCCGCCTGCGACTTGCGGATGATCTCCTTGCCCTCGGCCGGGTTCTGCTCGAGCCACGCGCCGAGCTGGTCGTTCACGATCCGCTGCACGAAGCCCTTGGCCTCGGTGTTGCCGAGCTTGGTCTTGGTCTGGCCCTCGAACTGCGGCTCGCCCAGCTTGATCGAGATGATCGCGGTCAGGCCTTCGCGGATGTCGTCACCCGAGACCCGGTCCTCGCGCTTCTTGATCAGGCCCCACTCCTCGCCCCAGTTGTTGACCAAGGTGGTCAACGAGGCCCGGAAGCCCTCTTCGTGAGTGCCGCCCTCATGGGTGTTGATCGTGTTCGCGAAGGTGTGCACCGACTCCTGGTAGGAGGTGTTCCACTGCATCGCGAGCTCGAGGCTCATGTGGTTCTCGGTGCCCGGCGGGGTCTCGGCCTCGAAGTTGATGATCGTCTGGTTCGCCGCGACCTTGCGGCGGTTGAGGTGCTCGACGTAATCGACCAGGCCCCGGTCGAACTTGAACCGGCGCTCAAGACCACCGGGACCTTCGGCACCGCCGCCACCATCGGCAGCGTTGTGGACGTCCTCGGCATCGTCGGTCATCGGGTCGATCTGCACGTCGACGTCGTCTGCCTGCAGCGCGTCGTCGAAGATGTCCTCGAGGCCTTCGACGGCCGGACGCTCGTCGCGGACGATGATCTCCAGGCCCTTGTTGAGGAAGGCCATCTCCCGGATCCGGTTGGTGACCGTCTCCAGGTTGTACGTCGTGGTCTCGAAGATCTCCTCCGAGGCGTAGTAGATGATCGTCGTACCGGTGCGCTCGTCCGGCTCCATCGGACGGACCTCGGCCAGGTCGGCGTCCGGCACACCGACGGTGAACGTCTGGCGCCACAGGTGGCCGCGGTTCTTGACCTCGGCGATGACCCTGGACGACAGCGCGTTGACGACCGAGATGCCGACGCCGTGCAGGCCGCCGGAGACCTTGTAGCCGCCGCCGCCGAACTTGCCACCGGCGTGCAGCATGGTCAGTGCCAGCGTCAGCGCCGAGACACCCTCGGTCGGGTGGATGTCGGTCGGGATGCCTCGACCGTTGTCCTCGACCCGGACGCCCCCGTCTGCCTGCAGCGTCAGAATGATCTTGTCGCAGTGCCCGGCAAGGGCCTCGTCGACGGAGTTGTCGACGACTTCCCAGATCAGGTGGTGCAGGCCGCGCTCGCCGGTGGAGCCGATGTACATGCCTGGTCGCTTGCGAACCGCTTCGAGTCCTTCGAGGACCTGGATGGCACTGGCGTCGTAGTTGCCCGCCTCGACGGCCGATCCGGTGGTGGTTGCTGCTTCGTCAGCCACGGCTTCCTCTTCACTTTGATGACCTGCGTGCGCCCACGGGCCGTGTCGGCCCATGAAAAAGGGCCACCGCGCGCAGCGTCTCCGCAACTCGGATGACCATGTCTCAGTCTACCCGTCAGGGGCCTCAAATCACGTGTCCGTCCACAGGGATGGGGGGATCTTTGTCGAAATTCGGCCCGGAGAGGCGCCACAGACCCCCTTGCACCCCATTTCAGGGCCTCGGATGAGGTCCTGTACGACCGACGGGCTCTCAGATCGGCTCTGGCGTCGCCTGGCGCCGCTGACCCGACCCGGTCACCCGTAGGTGTCCCGGGGACCGCGGCCCTTGACCCGGAACCGGCCGCTGGTCCAGCGCGGCACGTGCGGCCCGAGGACGTCGATGACCTCGATGGTCCCGTCGCCGAGCTCCTCGTTCAGGCGGCGTACGACCGTGGCCGCGAGCAGCTTCATCTGGGTCGCCCAGGCCGTCGAGTCGGTCCGGACCACGAGGCGGCCCTCGGCGTACGACTCGGGAGTGACGTGCTCGGCGACCTCGCGGCCGACGATCGAGGCCCAGCGGGTGAAGACCCCGTGCACGCGCAGCTCGGTCTGCCAGCCCTGGTCGGCGATGAACCGCCCGAAGGTCGCGTCCAGCAGCTGGGGATCGCGGTCGTCGGGGTGCGCCGAGCTCGACTGGGGCGGCATCCGGCGGGTGAATCTGGACTTCCGGCGCAGGGCGCCGGTCCTGCCGGCGAGCCCGCGCGCGATGCTGCGAGCCAGGTCGAGACCACTCTCGTCGTGGCTCTCCGTCGCATCCCCGGCGCCATCCCCGGTCGCATCCGTTGGTTGAGGCGGGCCGGCACGGCCCGTTGGTTCCTGAGGAGGGCGCTCTGCGCCCGTCTCGAAGGGCTCGAAATCCTTGTCGTCCTCACTCATCGCGCGTCACCCGGCCATCGGCGACCGTGAACCGCTGGCCACGCAGCTGCTCGGGGATGTCCTGGAGGACGGCCGCGGTGATCAGCACCTGCTCGGCGTCGGCCACGAGGTCGGCGAGCTGCGCACGTCGTCCTGTGTCGAGCTCGGCGAAGACGTCGTCGAGGATCAGGACCGGATCGTCCCCACCGGCGCGCAGCAGGTCGTAGGACGCGAGCCGCAGGGCCAGGGCGAACGACCAGGACTCGCCGTGACTGGCGTACCCCTTGACCGGCAGGTCCCCGAGACCGAGCAGGAGGTCGTCGCGGTGCGGCCCGACCAGGGTGAGTCCGCGGTCCAACTCCTCGCGCCGACGCCGTTCCAGCTCGGCGACGATCTGTGCCTCGAGCTCGTCGGGCCCGGTCGTCTCGAAGCTCGGCTTGTAGGTGAGGACCGCGTCGTCGCGGGTCGCCCCGCGCGCCACGGCCTCGTAGGCCTTGCCCACGAGCGGGGTCAGGTCCTCGATGAGCTGGATCCGGCGGCGCATGATGTCGGCTCCGAGCTCCGAGAGCCGTGCGTCCCAGACCGCCAGGGTCGACATCGTCGTGTCGTCCTGGTCTCCACCCGTACGCCGACCGGTACGTGCCGTCTTCAGCAGCGAGTTGCGTTGCCGCAGGACCCGCTCGTAGTCGGCGCGGGTCCCCGCGAAGCGGGGCGAGATCTGGACCAGGAGGTCATCGGCGAAGCGCCGTCGCTCAGCCGGATCCCCCTTGACCAGCGCGAGGTCCTCGGGCGAGAAGACCACTGTGCGCACGAGGCCGAGCAGCTCGCGGGCCTTGGGCAGTGGCGACTTGTTGACCCGGGCCCGGTTGGACTTGCCGGGGTTGATCTCGATCTCGAGCACCGCCCGGCGGTCGTCCCTGACCACGGCAGCACGCACCACGGCCTGGTGGGCTCCCTGTCGGACCAGCGGCGCGTCGGCCGCGACCCGGTGCGAGGACAGGCTGGAGAGGTAGTCGATCGCCTCGACCAGGTTGGTCTTGCCCTGGCCGTTGCGACCCACGAACGCCGTGACCCCGGCTCCGATCTCGACGTCGACGGTCGCATAGGACCGGAAGTCGTGGAGGGAGAGGTGGGCGACGTACATCGGGCCGGGCTACTTGCCCTGTTCGGCCTGGACGGCGTGGCCGCCGAACTCGTTGCGCATCGCGGCGATCGCCTTCATCGCCGGGCTGTCGGTCTGGCGCGAGACGAAACGCGCGAACAGTGCGGCCGTGATCGCCGGCATCGGTACGGCGTTGTCGATCGCCGACTGCACGGTCCAGCGACCCTCGCCGGAGTCGTCGGCCCAACCCTTGATGGCGTCGAGGTGCTCGTCCTTGCCGATCGCGTCGCTGAGCAGGTCGAGCAACCACGAACGGATCACGGTGCCTTCACGCCACGAGTTGAAGGTGGCCGGGACGTCGTCGACCAGGTCGACTGCTTCGAGCAGCTCCCAGCCCTCGGCGTAGGCCTGCATCATCGCGTACTCGATGCCGTTGTGGACCATCTTGGCGTAGTGGCCGGCACCCGGGGTGCGGCCGGCGTGGACGAAGCCGAACTCGCCTTCCGGCTTGAGGGTGTCGAACGCCGGCTGGATCTTGGCGACGTCGGCGTCGGCTCCTCCGCACATGAGCGCGTACCCGTTCTGCAGTCCCCAGACTCCACCGGAGACGCCGCAGTCGACGAAGCCAATTCCCTTGCTGGCAAGGGAATTCGCGTTGATCGCGTCGTCGGTCCACTTGGAGTTCCCGCCGTCGACCACCAGGTCGCCAGGACCGAGGAGGCCGGCGAGCTCGTTGATCGTCTCGCGGGTCGGGTCACCGGCCGGGACCATCACCCAGACGACCTTCGGGCTGGGCAGCGCGGTGACCATGTCGCTCAGGCTGGTGACGTCGGTGACGTCAGGGTTGCGGTCGAAGCCGACCACCGTGTGACCACCGTTGCGCAGGCGGGTGCGCATGTTGCCACCCATCTTGCCGAGGCCGACGAGTCCGAGGTGCATGCGCGTCCTTCCGTCAGTGCTGCGCGGCGTTGGCCCGGTGCAGCGCGGGTCAGGAGAGCAGGCGGCGCGGCATCAAGAGGTACTTGAAGCTCGAATCCGTCGTGCTCCCTGCATCGAGCGAGTCCACTCCCGAGAGTACGACCGGCTTTGAAGAGGTGGTGAAGGCGAGCTCGACGAACGGTGTCTCCAGCGCGGTCAGCCCGTCGAGCAGGAACTGCGGGTTGAACCCGGTCGTGAGGTCGTCGCCGGTGGTGCTGGCCTCGATGGACTCGCTGGCCATCGCCTCCTCGCCCGATCCCGCGTCCAGGGTGAGGACACCGTCGGTGAAGGCGAGCTGGACCGCGGTGTTGCGTTCGGCAACCAGGGCGACGCGCTTGACGGCATCGATGAGGACCGAGCGGTCCACCCGGGCCAGCGTCAGGTGCTCGCTGGGGAACAACGACCGGACCTTCGGGAACTCGCCGTCCAGGAGCCGCGTCGTCGTACGCCGGATGCCTCCGCCCGCGGAACCCTCGAAGCCGATGATGCCTTCGCCGGTACCCGAGGTGGACAGCGCGATCGAGATCTCGGCGCCGCCGGTCAGTGACTTGGCGGTGTCGGCCAGCACCTTCGCCGGAACCAGAGCAGCGGCCGAGAGGTCCGGTGTGCCGGGCTCCCACTCGAGCTCGCGCTGGGAGAGCCGGAAGCGGTCGGTGGCGAGCATCGAGATCGACGACCCGTCGAGTTCGAGCCGGACTCCGGTGAGCACCGGCAACATGTCGTCACGGCCCGCTGCGGTGACCGCCTGCCCGACGGCATGCGCGAACAGCTCGCTGCGCACCCGACCTCGGGACTCCGGCATCGTGGGCAACGACGGGTAGTCCTCGACCGGCATGGTCTGAAGACTGAAACGCGCCGAACCACAGGTCAGGGTGACCTTGGCGCCCTCGATCGACATCTCGACCGGCTTGTTGGGAAGACTGCGGCAGATATCGGCCAGGAGCCGGCCCGAGACGAGCGCGCGGCCTTCGAGCGACACGTCAGCGTTCAAGGTCGCGCGGGCGGACGTCTCGTAGTCGAACGTGGAGAGCTGCAGCCCGTCGGTGCCGTCGATCGAACCCGCTTCGATCAGCAGGCCGGCAAGCACGGGAGCACTGGGACGCAAAGGAAGGGCGCGGGCCGTCCAGGCGACGGCGTCTGCGAGGACATCGCGCTCGACGCGGAACTTCACGGGTGTTGCCTCCTGCGGGTCGCACCTGGTGGTGGGGACTCATGCCTTGGGACTGGGCATCCTGTCACGCTCGTGCCCAGCGTGGGGGGTTGTCCCCACCCGGGGTCGTTTCCGGTTGTGATTCGACGAGGGGGCAATTGGAGATCTAGTAGTAGTCGTAGGGGCGGTGGATCCTGTGGAGAACTGATGAAACCGCAGGTCACCGACACTTTTGTCGTCCTCAGAGGTTGTGGACGACGGGTGGACGAGCGAGCTGGTGCTGTGTGTTCGTGGACGGGTTGTGCCCGGTGTTGTCCGCTTGTCCACAGCTGTTCCCCAGGCACTCCACGACAATTCATGCCGCGAACCACAGGTTGTCACCGCAGATCCCTACGGCTGCTTGGCCTGCTGCTTGATGCGCATGGTGAGCTCGTTGACCGTCTTGTAAGTGGTCTGGCGCTCGGCGAGGTCCTTGCGGATGCGGCGCTCGGCGTTCATGACCGTGGTGTGGTCACGACCGCCGAACTGCTGGCCGATCTTGGGCAACGAGAGGTCGGTCAGCTCGCGGCAGAGGTACATCGCGATCTGACGAGCGGTGACCAGCGCTCGGGTCCGGCTGGGCCCGCACAGGTCCTCGATGCTGAACGAGTGGTACGACGCCGTCTGGGCGATGATCAGGCCGGCCGTGACCTGGGGTTCGCCACCCTCAGGAATCAGGTCCTTGAGCACGATCTCGGCCAGGGTCATGTCGACTTCCTGGTGGTTGATGCTCGCGAAGGCGGTCACCCGGATGAGGGCACCCTCGAGTTCGCGGATGTTGGTCTGGATCCGGCTGGCGATGAACTCCAGGACGTCGGCAGGCGCATGGAGCCGGTCGGCGGCGGCTTTCTTGCGCAGGATCGCGATCCTGGTCTCCAGGTCGGGCGGCTGCACGTCGGTGAGCAGGCCCCATTCGAACCTGTTGCGCAGGCGGTCCTCCAGCTGGGTCAGGCGCTTGGGCGGCCGGTCGGAGCTGATCACGATCTGCTTGTTCGCGTTGTGCAGCGTGTTGAAGGTGTGGAAGAACTCCTCCTGGGTCTGCTGCTTGCCCTCGAGGAACTGGATGTCGTCGATCAGCAGGACGTCGACATCGCGGTACCTGCGCTGGAGGGCGGCCGTGTTCGCGTCCTTGATGGCGTTGATGACGTCGTTGGTGAAGGCCTCGGAGGAGACGTACCGGATCTTTGCGCCGGTGTAGAGGCTCCGCACGTAGTGCCCGATCGCGTGCAGCAGGTGGGTCTTGCCCAGTCCGGAGTCGCCGTACACGAGCAAGGGGTTGTAGGCCTTGCCCGGTGCCTCGGCAACGGCAACGGCTGCTGCGTGGGCGAACCGGTTCGAGGACCCGATGACGAAGGTCTCGAAGGTGTACCGGGGGTTGAGCGGGCTGTCCGGGATGCCGGTCGTCAGCGACGCACCACCCTGGATATTTGTCGATAAAGCACTTTGAGGATTTGTCAATGAAGTGCTTTGTGGCTGCTGTTTGAGCGTCGCTGGTGCTCCGAAAGGCGCGTCGATGCCGGTGGTCCGGTCCTGGCCTGCCGCCTCGGCGGCGACCTCGCCCGGCGCCTGGACCAGGCTCTCGTCGACACTGACCGCGATCCGGATCGGCCTGTTGAGGCTGTCGCTCAGGGCGTCCTCGAGCCGGGTGCGCAGGCGCCCCTCGAGCTGGGTGCGGGTGAACTCGTTGGGCACGGCGATGACGGCGGTCGACTCGGCCAGCATCACCGGCTTGCTCGACGCGAGCCACACGCGCTGGTTGGGGGCGAGGCTGTCGAGGATCGCCGGCCACAGGACGTCGAGTTCCTTGCCTGATGCCGCGCTGGAACTTGCCGGTCCGGTACCTGCTGGTGAATCCACGTGCGCCTCGCGCTCCCTCATCCTGACGCTCCGTTGCGCCGGTGGGCGGTGGCGGCTGTCGTCTGGCTTGATCTGGTTGGTCCGATCCACACCTTTGTCCACAGGTTGTGCAGGGGTGCGCGAGCCAAGAGATCTGAGCGGACTTTTCCGCGTACTCAGGTGGGCCGGACCCCGGACGCTAACAACTCGGACGCTTCGGTATCAACTAGTTGTCCACAGGTTCGAGCGATTCATCGGCGTGTCGCTGCGATTCGACTAGCCCAGTAGTGCATCATCGCGTCTTTTGAGGTTCGCTGTGGTGTCACCGGTGAGCATCGAATTGACCCTGCGTGCACCGCACACGTACCGTTGGCAGGTCGAAACCGGTTCGACCGGTGCCGCATGTCCACGACCGGGCCCCATGGGTCCAACGCGCGGGCAGGCGGTGCCAGTTGCGCTGAGGAGATTCTCAGCCGTCTGGCGGCGTTCTGCGTCGTGCGACCCGGTGGTGGACACGTCCCGTAGAGCTGTTTCACAAGCCGAGCATCCCAACAGAAGCGCGTGGAGATTTTCATGAGCAAGCGTACGTACCAGCCGAACAACCGTCGTCGTCACAAGGTGCACGGGTTCCGCCTGCGCATGCGCACGCGTGCCGGGCGTTCGATCCTGTCGGCACGACGTCGCAAGGGCCGCAACAGCCTCGCAGTCTGAGGCCGCTTGCCAGGACGTGCTGTCCGCCAGCAATCGCCTGACCAGTGCCGAGGACTTTCGGCACACGGTCCGTCGTGGACGCCGTGCCGGCGGTCCGCTGATGGTTCTGCACCTGGCCGTCCCTAATGTCGACAAAGCGACAAGTGATCAACCTCGCGTGGGGTTCGTCGTCGCGAAGTCGGTCGGGCCGGCCGTCACGCGGAACCGTGTGAAGCGGCGCCTGCGCCACCTGATGCGAGAACGGGTCAGCACGCTTCCCAGCGGGAGCCTCCTCGTCGTTCGGGCGCTGCCGGGTTCAGCCGCGGCCACGTCCCGGGATCTTGCGGCCGAGCTCGATCGTTGTCTGGTGCCGACCATGAAGGAGTTGATCTAGGTGCGATACGTCCTGATCGGCCTCCTCAAGGCCTACCGGTTCGCGATCAGCCCGTTGTACGGCCAGGTCTGCCGGTACCACCCGACCTGCTCGGCGTACGCGCTCGAGGCAGTGACCGTGCACGGGAGCATCAAGGGCACCTGGCTCGCCGTACGACGGGTGGGGCGCTGCCACCCCTGGGCCGCCGGCGGCTACGACCCGGTCCCGGACAAGGCCTCCCCAGCCAAATCTTCCCAGCACCTGCTGGGCCATGTGAACACGACTCAAGGAGTCTGAGTGGGTTTCCTAGGCTCAATCGGCCACTTCATCATCACGCCGCTCTACTACCTGGTCTCGGCGGTGCTGCTCGGCTGGCACCACGTCTTCAGCCTCGTGTTCTCGCCGTCGTCCGGCGCCTCGTGGGCGCTGTCGATCATCGGTCTGACGCTCACGATCCGCGCGGCCCTGATCCCGCTGTTCGTGAAGCAGATCAAGTCGAGCCGGAACATGCAGATGCTCCAGCCACGGGTCAAGGAGCTGCAGAAGAAGTTCGGGCACGACCGTGAGCGCCTGACCCAGGAGACGATGGCGCTGTACAAGGAGACCGGGACGAACCCGTTCTCTTCGTGCCTGCCCCTGATCGTGCAGATGCCGATCTTCCTGGCGCTGTTCCGGATCCTGTCCAAGGCTGCGCAGAGCAAGGGGAACGGTCTGCTGACCAAGACCGACGCCCTGACGTTCGCGCACGCGCCGTTCTTCGGCGGCACGCTGTCCTCGAGCTTCGTGAAGTCGAACGGCCACGTGGCCGTCCAGATCATTGCGATCGTGCTGGTCATCTCGATGACGCTGACCACCTTCCTGACCCAGCGCCAGCTGATGAGCAAGAACATGCCCGACGACGCGCTCTCAGGTCCGTACGCGCAGCAGCAGAAGATGTTGCTCTACGTGCTGCCGCTCGTCTTCGCCGTCGGCGGTATCGCGTTCCCGATCGGTGTCCTCATGTACTGGACGACCTCGAACCTGTGGACCATGGGCCAGCAGTTCTACGTGATCCGGAACAACCCGGCCCCGAACACCGAGGCCTTCCGCGCGAAGCAGAAGCGTGATGCCGACAAGGCGTCCGCGAAGGGCCAGACGGTTCCCGGGACCGTTGTCGTCGACGAAGTGGTCGAGGAGCGCCGTCCGGCGCAGCGCCAGCAGCCGAAGAAGCAGACTCGCGAACAGCGACGGGCCCAGGCCCCCAAGAACCCATCGCCATCGGGCGAGGCCACCGACAAGGGAGAGACGAATTGACCGAGAGCATCGAGGCCACCGACGTGGTCGAGGAGATCGAAGAGACCGACATCGCCGACGAGCAGGGTGACGACGGCGACGAGGCCGGCCGTCCGACGCGCACCAAGCGTCTCGAGCTCGAAGGAGAGATCGCTGCGGACTATCTCGAGGAGCTCCTCGAGATAGCAGACCTGGACGGCGACCTGGACATGGACGTCGAGGGTGACCGCGCAACCGTGTCGATCGTGGGAGCCAACCTGCCGCAATTGGTCGGCGACAACGGCGAGGTCCTGGAGGCCCTCCAGGAGCTGACCCGTCTGGCGGTCTACCGGGAGACCGGCGAGCGCTCACGGTTGATGCTGGACGTCTCCGGCCACCGCTCGGCTCGGCGGACCGAGCTGGAGGAGCAGGCCGAGGCGATCATCGCCCAGGTCAAGCAGACCGGAGAGCCGGTCTCGCTGGATCCTATGTCGCCGTTCGAGCGCAAGGTCGTCCACGACGCCGTCGCGGCCGCCGGTCTGAAGTCGGAGTCCGACGGGGTAGAGCCGCGACGCCACGTGGTGGTCCTTCCCGGGTGAATGTTTCACGTGAAACCGTGAATGAACCGACCACACCCTCCGCGCCAGACGTGGCGCGGAGGGTGTTTTCGGATGCTTTGCCGACCGTGGAGGCCTTCGCTGCTCTGCTCGCCACGGAGGCCACCGTGCGCGGGCTGATCGGACCGCGCGAGGTTCCGCGGCTGTGGGAGCGCCACCTGCTGAACTGCGCGGTCGTCACCGACCTGGTCGACGACGGGGCCTCGGTGTGCGACCTCGGATCGGGTGCCGGCCTGCCGGGCCTGGTGATGGCGATCCGACGGCCTGACCTGACGGTGACCCTGGTCGAGCCCTTGCTCCGCCGTACGACGTTTCTGGAGGAGGTCGTGGCAACTCTGAGCCTCGACAACGTCCAGGTACGTCGAGGACGTGCCGAGGATTTGCACAGGAATGAAGCGTTTGATGTCGTGACGTCGCGTGCGGTCGCACCTCTTGACCGGCTGACTCGGTGGTCTTTGCCGCTCGTGAGGTCTGGCGGGTTGTTCCTGGCCATGAAAGGCTCGTCCGCGGAGGAGGAGATCGTCGTTGCCAGGAAGACGATCTCGTCCGAACGTGGGCACCTGGTGGGCGTGATCGAACTCGGAAGCGAATTCCTGGAGCCGCCCGTCCGCGTTGTTCAGATCAGAAAGAAGTAGGTCGTGGCGTCCCATTTTGCCGGGATTGGCCGTTCAGTAGGGAAATAGTTTTCCACCGGTGGTGACCGGGTCTCCAAGCGGGGCAATCCACAGATCGTTCCCAGTTATCCACAGGCAACCGCGTCTGTTTCACGTGAAACATCGCCTCAGGAGCACAGCGTGACCGAGCATCCTCCCACCCCGGAAACCGACCTGCCGACGGTCCGGACTGCCGCCGACCTCGACGGACAGCCGGTGGCCTACAGCGACACCACGACGCCCCTGGCCCGGGCGATCGAGGCTGAGCTGCGAGCCAGGGAACGGGTGAACTTCGCCGATCCCCTTCCCCGTCCGCCACGGACGAGAGTCATGGTGGTCGCGAACCAGAAGGGTGGGGTCGGCAAGACGACCTCCACCGTGAACCTCGCGGTCGCGCTCGCGCTGGGCGGCCAGCGGGTCCTGGTGGTCGATCTTGACCCGCAGGGCAACGCCTCGACCGCCCTGGCCGTCGACCACCGCCGCGGAACGCCCTCGTCGTACGACATGCTCGTGGACGGCCTCCCGGTGGCCGACGTCGTCCAGCAGCACCCGGACATCCCGGGTCTCTTCGTCGTGCCGGCCACGATCGACCTGGCCGGCGCCGAGATCGAGCTGGTCAGCGTGGTGGCTCGTGAGACCCGGTTGCGCAAGGCTTTGGCCGCGTATGAACCGATTGGTGCGGATTCAGAGGAGCGTCTCGACTACGTGCTCATCGACTGCCCGCCGTCGTTGGGGCTGCTGACCCTGAACGCGCTGGTCGCTGGTGAGGAGATGCTGATCCCGATCCAGGCCGAGTACTACGCCCTGGAGGGCCTGGGCCAGCTGATCGAGACCGTCGAGATGGTCCGGGCCCACCTGAACCAGTCGTTGTCGATCTCCACCATCCTCATCACCATGTACGACGGCCGCACCAACCTGGCCGCCGGTGTCGCCGAGGAAGTGCGCGAGCACTTCAAGGACCAGGTCCTGCGGACCGCGATCCCGCGTTCGGTAAGGGTCTCGGAGGCACCCAGCTACGGCCAGAGCGTGATGACATACGATCCGGGATCTCCGGGCGCGCTCAGCTACCTGGAAGCGGCACGCGAGATGGCGATCAAGGGAGCAGCTGTATGAGCGAGAAGCGGCGCGGGCTCGGTCGGGGACTGGGCTCCCTGATCCCCACTCAGCCGGAGGCGGACGAGGCCGCTGCCGCACACGCCGCGGGGCAGGCACCTGAACCTGGATCAGTCGCCGGCGCCTACTTCGCCGAACTCCCGATCGCCTCGATCACGCCCAACACCCGCCAGCCGCGCCAGGTGTTCGACGAGGAGGCGATGGCCGAGCTCGTCGGATCCATCAAGGAGATCGGGCTCCTGCAGCCGATCGTGGTCCGGCGCGTCGCCGATGACCGGTACGAGCTGATCATGGGCGAGCGCCGTTGGCGTGCGACCAGTGAGGCCGGCCTCGAGACCATCCCGGCGATCGTCCGTCAGACCCAGGACGACGACATGCTCCGCGATGCCCTGCTGGAGAACCTGCACCGGTCCCAGCTCAACGCGCTGGAGGAGGCTGCGGCGTACCAGCAGCTGCTCGACGACTTCGGCTGCACCCATGAGGAGCTCTCCTCGCGGATCGGTCGCAGCCGACCCCAGATCAGCAACACGCTGCGCCTGCTCAAGCTCTCGCCGGCCGTCCAGCGTCGGGTTGCCGCTGGTGTCCTCTCGGCAGGTCACGCACGGGCTCTGCTGGGCGTCGCGGACGCGGCCGCCCAGGACCGGCTCGCTGGGCGGGTCGTCGCCGAGGGCATCTCGGTCCGCGGCCTGGAGGAGATCGTCGCGGTCGGCGAGGCCACCGGTGACGACGGCGAGACCGTCCGGTTCAAGGCCAGACGTCCCTCAGCGCCCGGACTGGCCGACCTCAACGAGCGCCTCTCCGACCGTCTCGACACCCGGGTCAAGGTGACCCTGGGCAAGTCCAAGGGGCGCATCGCGATCGAGTTCGCGTCCCTCGCTGACCTCGAGCGGATCGTCGGTGTGATCGACCCGCGCAACCGTGACGACAGGCCGATCTAGCCCTTAAGCAATATATAAATAAGTCGACAAAGCGTTAAAGCAAGATATCGAGACAGGTCGCTGACCTGCAGGTTTGCGGGTCAGGAGCGCTTCTGAGCCTTGCGCTCGGCTCGCTTGCGTCGTTCCTCGGCGTACATCGCGGCCGCCTCCTCCGGTGTCGGCGCGGAGCCCCCGTGGGACGCCGGCAGCCACCAGGACCCCGGCGGCTGCTCCTCGGCAGGGTGCCCCGTGATCAGCCGGTCCAGCATGGCTTCCATCCGGGACTGGAGCTCCTTGGTGACCACGTTCGGGTTGTCCTCGGGCGTCGGGTGCATCGGCTCGCCGACCTCGACCCCGATGGTCTTGTGCCGGCTGAAGTCGCGCGGCTTGCCCTTGGTCAGGATGCGTTGGGTACCCCACAGCACGATCGGGATCAGCGGAACGCCCGCGTCCGCAGCGATCCGGACAGCGCCGGTCTTCAGGGGCTGGAGCTCGAAGCTCTGCGAGATCGTCCCCTCGGGGAAGATGCCGACGACCTCACCGGCATCCAGGTAGCGCCTGGCTTCGTCCATGCCGCCCTGTCCCGAGGACCGGTCGATCGCGATGTGGTGGAACGACCGCATCACCGGACCTCCGACGGGATGGTCGAAGACCTCCTTCTTGGCCATGAACCGGGTCAGTCTGCCGCGCTCGGCGCCCGGGTAGCCCGCCAGCACGTAGTCGACGAACGAGAGGTGGTTGACCGCCAGCAGGGCGGGTCCCTCGGTCGGGATGTGCTCCTGTCCGGTCATGTTGATCGTGATGTCACCGAGCCGGAACCACGTCCGGGCGGCCGCTATGACCACGGGGTAGACGATGTCGCGCATGGGACCGATCCTCGGACGTGGGGAAGTGTTGCCCCGATCGTGTCATGTGGCAGATAACCCCGGCGAGCCCGCGCCCGGCTCTGCGAGACTGGCCGCATGCGCCGCATCGTCCAGAGCCGGAAGCTCCAGCACGTCCGTTACGACGTACGCGGTCCGATCCTGGTCGAGGCACAGCGGCTCGAGGCCGAGGGGCACAAGATCCTCAAGCTGAACATCGGCAACCCGGCGCCGTTCGGCTTCGAGGCGCCCGAGGCGATCGTCGCCGACATGGTGCACAACCTGCCCGAGGCCCAGGGCTACTCCGACTCCCGGGGGATCTACTCCGCACGTACGGCGGTCGCGCAGTACTACCAGGGTCGCGGGCTGACCGACACCCAGGTCGACGACGTGTTCATCGGCAACGGGGTCTCCGAGCTGATCAGCCTCGTCCTGCAGGCCTTCCTCGACGACGGCAACGAGATCCTCGTGCCTGCTCCGGACTACCCGCTGTGGACCGGCGCGGTGACCCTGTCCGGCGGCACCCCCGTGCACTACCGGTGCGACGAGGAGAACGGCTGGAACCCGGACCTGGCCGACATCGAGGCGAAGATCACCCCCAACACCCACGGGCTCGTGATCATCAACCCGAACAACCCGACCGGCGCCGTCTACAGCGAGGAGGTCGTGCGCGGCCTCGTCGACATCGCGCGGCGCCACGAGCTGGTCGTCTTCAGCGACGAGATCTACGAGAAGATCCTCTTCGACGACGCGGTGCACCGGCACAGTGCGACCTACGCGGCCGACGACGTGCTCTGCCTGACCTTCAGCGGCCTGTCCAAGGCGTACCGGGTGTGCGGCTACCGGGCCGGCTGGGTGATGATCTCGGGACCCCGGCACATGGCCGAGGACTTCCTCGAGGGCCTGACCCTGCTCGCGAACATGCGGATGTGCTCCAACGTGCCCGCGCAGCACGCCATCCAG
The DNA here is from genome assembly GCA_025964775.1 of Marmoricola sp. Lineage (GTDB taxonomy): Bacteria > Actinomycetota > Actinomycetes > Propionibacteriales > Nocardioidaceae > Marmoricola. The sequence continues at coordinate 28,627 of JAOPYE010000022.1, read as the reverse complement.
ACAGCGCTGGGCGGCTATCAGTCCGTCAACGAGTACATCGTCCCGGGTGGCAGGTTCTACGAACAGTCCAAGGCTGCCAGCGCGATGCTCAACGAGATCGACGGCGTGACCTGTGTCGAGCCGCAGGGGGCGCTGTACTGCTTCCCGAAGCTCGACACCGAGATGTTCGGCATCGTCGACGACGAGAAGTTCGTGATCGAGCTGTTGAGGGCCAAGAAGATCCTGGTCACGCACGGGACCGGCTTCAACTGGTTCGAGCCGGACCACTTCCGGCTCGTGACGCTGCCCGACATGGACACCCTGACCGAGGGGATCGGCCGGATCGCCGACTTCCTCGGCACGCTGCGGCAGTAGGCCTACGATGATCCAGTGGCCCGCAAGGTCGAACGCCTGACCCTGGACAACCTCGCCCGGTTGCCCGGTCACTGCTCGTCGTGCACGTTCTGGGAGTTCGATCCGGTACGCCGCAGCCAGATCCGTGGGCACGAAGCCGAGGAGAAGGCAGCCTGGGTCTCCTCCATGCTGCGTGAGTGGGGTTCGGTCGGGCGCGTGATCAGCGTCGACGACCAGGTGGTCGGCCACCTGCTCTGGGCACCGGCGCTGCACCTGCCCGGAGCCGACGGCTTCGCCACCGCTCCGGTGAGTCCGGATGCGGTCCTGCTGGCGAGCGGCTACATCGATCCCGGGTTCCGCGGCCAGGGCCTGGCCCGGGTGCTGATCCAGTCGATGGCCAAGGACCTGATCCGCCACGGCGGGATCGGTGCCGTCGAGGCGTTCGGGGCCCACCGCCCGCGCGAAGGCAACTGCGTGCTGCCCACCGACTTCCTGCTCGCCGTCGGGTTCCGCACGCATCGTGCGCATGCGCGCAACCCGCGGATGCGGATGGACCTGAGGACCACGCTGACCTGGCGGCGCGAGTTCGAGGCGGCTGCCGAGAAGCTCCTCGGTGGACTCAAGCGACCCGTACGGCATCCTGCTCCGCACCCGGCGCCACGCGACGCCGGTCAGGCGCTCAGTGCGCCGGTTCTGAACCCAGGGCCGCGCGCAGCTCGCTGAGACGCAGCACCCCCGTGTGCGCGTCCGTCTCCGGGCTGAGGTAGAACCGCTGGACGGCGACCACGACGGCCTCGGCGAGCACGTCGCGGAAGCCGGGATCACCGAGGCGCCGGGCATCGCCCGGGTTCGACAGGTAGCCCGCGTCGAGCTGCACGGCCGGCATCCGGGTGCGGCGCAGGAACTCCCACGCCTTGGGGTGGCAGCGCAGGTCGACCAGGTCGGTGCGCGCGACGATCTCGCGCTGGACCAGGCTGGCGAACCGCTCGCCCGTCGAGGACCTCGTGTTGTGCTTCTCCGAACCGAAGAAGTACGTCGCGACCCCGCAGGCATCCGGGTTCGAGGACGCGTCGACGGCCAGTGAGATGCACAGGTGCGCGTGGGCCCGGTTCGCGAAGGTCGCGCGCTCGAACTCCTCGACGTGCTCGCTCTCGTCGGTGTCCGGCGCGCGGTGCCGACCGGTCCGGGAAGCAGTCAGGAACGCCTGGACACCGGTAGCGACCAGACGACCTTCGATCCGCGCGGCAAGGTCGTGCACGATCTCGGCGGCAGGCCCGAGGTACTCCGCGGGGAGGTGCAGGCCGCGGGAAGGGTCGATGACCACGATCTTGCCGCCGAGCTGGGGCCCGGCATCGCGGATCCGCTCCTGGGCTCGCATCGCGTTGGGTGCGCCGCCGCTGACCATCGGGGCGAGCTGGGCGAGCATCTTGAGGGTGAAGGGTCCGCAGGTGCCGTCGGCGGGGACTCCGACGTTGCGCTGGAACTCGCGCAGTCCGGCTTCGGTCTCGGTACCGAAGTAGCCGTCGACCCGACCGATCTTGAATCCCAGCTCGAGCAGCCGGCGCTGCAACGCGTACACGTCGTCGCCGGCCATCAGGTTGCCCGGAAGGTGCGTCAGGATCCGGTCGCCGAGGTTCCACCGGGCCTCGTCGAGGCGCCGGAAGGTGGCCTGGCCGACCACGCCGTCGACGTGCAGCCCGCGCTGCTGCTGGAAGGTGCGGACCGCGAGCTCCACGGCCTCGTCGTACGACACCGGGAGGTCACCCTCCAGGAAGCCTGCTTGGGCAAGGAGATCGACGATCTGCGAGACCGCGGGACCGGCGTCACCGCGACGGAAGATCGTGTCCAACGCAATTCCTCCCGATTCGTTGCCCGCGCACGCAGGTCCACTCAAACAGAACGGACGCCGGGAACACTAGCCCGACAGAAGAATCGGGGGCTTCCGGCGTCCGTGGTGGCTCGGGGTGTAGTCAGCCGATGATGTCCGCGAGCTCGCGCAGCAGCGCGGCCTTGGGCTTGGCACCGACGATCTGCTTGACGACCTCGCCGCCGACGTACACGTTGAGCGTCGGGATGCCGGTGACGCGGTACGTCGCCGGGGTGACCGGGTTCTCGTCGACATTCATCTTGACAAGGCGCAACTTGTCGCTGTGCTCCTTGGCGATCTCGTCGAGGATCGGCGCGACCTGGCGACAGGGGCCGCACCACTCGGCCCAGAAGTCCACGAGCACGGGGGTCTCGGACTTGAGGACCTCGGTCTCGAAGTCGGCGTCGGTGACGGCCTGAAGGTCGGCCATGGTTGCTCCTCGGTTGGCTCGGTGTTGGCTACTGACGATTGAACACGGCGTCGGGGACAAAGATTCCCACGCCGCACGGGTCTCAGGCGTTTGCTGCGACCGCCTGATGGGCGGCGTGCTCCAGGTCGGCGAGGAAGCGCTCGGCGTCCAGGGCGGCGGCACATCCGCTGCCGGCCGCGGTGATCGCCTGACGGTAGGTGTGGTCGACCAGGTCGCCGCAGGCGAAGACCCCGGACAGGTTGGTCCGGGTGCTGCGGTCGGAGACCAGGACGTAGCCCTCGTCGTCGAGGTCGACCTGGCCGCCGAGCAGCTCGGAGCGGGGGTCGTGGCCGATGGCGATGAACAGGCCGGTCGCGTCCAGCGCCCGGGTCTCGCCGGTGACGGTGTCCTTCAGCGTGACGCCAGTGAGCTTTTCGTCACCGTGGATGTCCTCGACCGCCGAGTTCCAGGCGATGTCGATCTTGGGGTCGGCGAAGGCGCGTTCGGCCATGATCTTCGAGGCTCGCAGCTCGTCGCGGCGGACGATCAGGGTGACCTTGGACCCGAACCGCGACAGGAACGTCGCCTCCTCGACCGCAGAGTCGCCACCACCGACCACGGCGATGTGCTGCTCGCGGAAGAAGAACCCGTCGCAGGTCGCACACCAGGAGACGCCATGGCCCGAGAGCCGGTCCTCGTCGGGGTTGCCGAGCTTCTTGTAGCCCGAACCCATCGCGAGGATCACGGCCTTCGCGGTGAAGGTGCCCTCCTCGGTGCGGACGATCTTGATGTCACCGGTCAGGTCGACCTCGATCACGTCGTCGGTGACCAGCTCGGCGCCGAAGCGCTCCGCCTGGGCGCGCATCTCGTCCATCAGCGCCGGACCCTGGATCCCGTCCCGGAAGCCCGGGAAGTTCTCGACCTCCGTGGTGTTCATCAGGGCGCCGCCGGCGGTGACCGCACCTTCGAAGACGAGCGGCTCGAGGTTCGCACGGGCGGCGTACACGGCTGCGGTGTACCCGGCCGGGCCGGAGCCGATGATGATCACGTTGCGCGGTGCGTCGGACATGTGGTGCCTGCTCTCACTGGGACTGGTGGCAGAACGAATCCTAGGCACCCGCCATTCCCGGGCGCGTCCGTGTCCGAGGGTGGGTGTGTCAGCCTGGCACGGTGGTGTGCGCGAGCACGTGGGTCCCGTCACAGGACCACGCCTCGACCAGCTGGCTGCCGCCCGATACCGGGTGCAGGACCAGGGTGGCCGGCTGGCCGTCCAGCGTGATCGGCACGATCTCCGCAGCCGCCACGGTCGGGGTGACGCAGGTGGCCGCAGCCTTGGGCGTGGCGACCGGCGGCGCTGCTGCTGCCGGGTAGGGGCTCGGCGGCGACGGAGCTCCGCTGGCGCTGGTGCCGCTGCCTGTACCGGCGCTTCCGGAGCCGCTCGACGCGGCGGCCCCGCCGGCGGTCGCGTACGTGGCGTTCGTCGAGACGAAGGTGGCCGCCTGACGGGCGAAGCCCGCTGTGGTGAACGCGGCGACCCGCTGAGCCGCGAGGTCGTTCGGGTTGCTCAGGGTGTCCGGGCTCGGTGCCAGCGGGTTCAAGCCGGTGTGCGCCGTCGGCGTCGTCGTCAGCGGCCCGCGCTCGATGGTCGCCTTGCTCGCCGACGCAGCGCTGGTCGGCGGGCCGTGGGTGGTCCGGTTCGCCAGGCCGACAGCGAGTCCGCCGCCGCCGACCCCGACCACGATCACGGCAGCTGCGGCCACCAGGGGCCGGAGGCGCACGACGCGGCGGCGCAGCGCGACGACCTCGGCGAGCGGCTCGTCGGTGACCGGGGCTCGTCCGCGTAGCTCGGCGAAGGTCGCATCGAGGCGGGCCACGACGTCGGCGGGCACCGGTTCGTCCGCGCGTGCGTCGCGGAGCAGGGCCCGGATGGCCTCGTGGGAGGGATCGTCGAAGGACGGTTCGACGGTGTCGTCACCGGTCATCGCGCACCTCCTCCGGTCCTCGTCCTGTCGCTGGTTTCCCTGTCATGGTCTGACGCGTTCGGCGCCTCTGCGGTTCCGGTGACCCCGGTCTCACGCAGGATGCCGGCGAGGCGATGGCGCCCTCGGGCGCAACGGCTCTTCACCGTCCCGGCGGGGCAGCCGAGCATCCGCGCCGCCTCCTCGACGGGGTAGCCCTCCATGTCGACCAGGACGAGGGCCGCCCGCTGGTCGGGTGGAAGAGAGGACAGGGCTGCCAGCACGGCCGAGCGCTGGTCGCTGCGCACAGCCTCGAGCTCGGGATCGGCCGAAGCCGAGGTCTCCACGACGAGCGCTCCGCGGGCGGCGTGCGTCTCGAGGTCGTCGGGCAGGGGCTGTGCCGCGCGTACCTTGTTGCGCCGGAGCCGGTCGAGGCTGGCGTTGACGACGATCCGGTGCAGCCAGGTCGTCACCATCGCGTCTCCCCGGAAGTCGGCGAGTCGCGAGTAGGCGGAGATCATCGCTTCCTGCAACGCATCGGCGGCATCCTCCCGGTTGCCGGTCGTCCGCAGGGCGACCGCCCAGAGTCGATCACGGTGCCGGGTGAACAGGACACCGAAGGCATCGGGGTCGCCGCCTGCATGGGCCAGGACGAGGGCCGCGTCGTCGAGGCCGTCGAGCTCGCTCATCCCCGGACCGTGATCTCGGCGATCGCACCCTGGAAGCCCCCGGGGACGGCCGGCAGCTTGGTCAGCCAGATCAGCAGGTACCGCGTATGGATCGTCGGCGTGATCGGGATCGCGGCCGACGTACCGGTCGCCGTGAAGCCTGCGACCCGTTGGGTGTCCGCGAGCTCGACCGGGGGGTCGTTGACGCCCGGCGCCGTCGCGTAGAGCTCGAGGTCGGTCGGTGAGCCGATGAGCTTCAGCTCGACCGAGGAGACGGTGTGGTCCGAGCCGAGGTCCACGACCAGGCCGACGCCGCTCTTGAGGCCGCCGAGGTGGGGGTCGCCGACGTAGACCATCGTGTGCCAGGCGGTCGCCGGGTTGCCGTCGATCGCGCGGCCGACCTGGTGGGGGTTCTCCCGTGGCGGATTGCCCTCCGGGTCGAAGTCGCCGACACCGACGATCGGGATCGGGGTCCCGGTGAGTACCGGCGCCGGTGTCGTGACCGTGGCTGTCGGCGGACTGGTCCCTGACGTGCCGGCGGAACCCCCGGACTGGGTCTTGTCGCGGCCCCACGTGTAGGCCAGGTACGACGCAGCGGCGATCGCCAGGACGAGCACGATGATCAGCGCGAGGCGCAGCCAACGGCGACCGGTGCGGTAGTCCGGTTCGGCCGGGTCTTCGTGGTCCTCGAACATCCACCGGTCCGGACGCGGTTCTGCCGGCGGCGGGGGTGTGGCTGGCTGGGTGGGAGCGGACACGGATGGTGGCAGCACGGACCCGGCCGGTACGCGTCGCTCCTGATCGGCGAAGAGGGGACGATCCTGCGGCTGCTCGAACGGAGGCGGTGGCGGGGCTGGAGTCCACTCCTCGGGCTCGAGGAACTCGATGGCGATCTCGTCGAGCATGGCCGCGGAGGCCATGGTCGCCTCGGGGTCGACGAGCGGTGGTGACGGCGGGTCGGCCACCGGCGCCGGCGCAGGCTCCGACCCAGGCAGGGCGACTGCCGCGTCAGTCGGCTCGTCGAGGGGGAGTGGATCCGGCGGTGCCGGTTCGTCGTGCATGCTCGGCAGGTCCACGGGTGCGACCGCAGCCGGGTCGCCCACGTAGTCGCTCAGTGCCGCGGCGACCTCGAAGGCCGTCTCGATCGGCATCGAGTGCTCGGATGCCTCCTTGTTCAGGACCCGGTCGCAGATCGCGTCCAGCGTTCGCGGCACGCCGGCCCGGACCTGTCGCGGACGCATCGGACGACTACCCACCCGCGGGGCCGGCGGCAGTCCCGAGGGAGCGACGCCGGGCCAGCGCCCGGTCAGGGCGGCGTACAGGATGCCGGCGAGGTCGACCACGTCCGCTTCGCGCGGACCGATCGGTCCGTACGGCGACGGGGTGGTCGTGCGCTCGAAGACGGCGTTGACCACGAAGCCGATGATCTTGACGGCGCCCGCCTCGGTGACCAGGACGGCCTCCGGGTTGAGCCGGCCGTGATACTCCCCGCGGGCGTGGGCGGCGGCGATCGCCTCGGCGACCTCACGCGTCAACCAGGCCGCTCGCATCGGGGGCAGGGTTCCCCGGGCCAGCATCACGTCGAGCGAGACGCCCTCGCCCCACTCGTTGATGACCCAGGTGAGGCCGTCGACGTCGGCGCAGTCCAGCACGCGCAGGAAGTGCGGTTCGGTGACCCCGGCAGACCGGCGTGCTGCCTCGAGCACCGGCGCGGCCCTCGGGTCCGAGCTCGCGACCACGTGGACGGCGACGCTGCGCGCCAGCACCGTGTCGGTGGCGCGCCAGAACCGCGCCCCGTCCTGCTCCGAGAGCAGGTCGTCCAGGCGATAACGGCCGGCCAGCATCGTGCCGGGGGTCATCGATGTCGGGGGCATGCTTCCGGTGTGCTCCGTCCTCCGCAGCCGTGGCGAGGACCCCATCGTAGGGGCGTCGAGGCCGCGGACGTCACCGATGACGCCCGCGGGATCCGAGTCGTTGCGTGGCCAGTCGGGTGACCTGGTCGACCTCGGTGATCCGGAACATCCTGGCCAGGGCGAGGTAGGTCCCCAGGCCGACCGAGCCGACGACGCTGAGTCGCAGCAGGACCGCGAACTTGTTCGCGCTCCCCAGGATCTGGTCGGCGCCCTCGCGGGCGATCCAGGCAGCCCCTGCCGCGAGGATCACGACGATGCCGATCCGGATCGCGAACCGGATCAGCGACTGCGTCCCCAGTCCGCCGACGGCGACCGAGAGCTGGCGGTAGGACAAGGCTGCGCCGACGGCGTACGAGATCGAGTACGCCAGCACCAATCGGGGCGCGGTGTCGATCGCGTTCACGTGGTGGGTCAGTGCCACGGCAGCCACGATGTTGACGACCGAGATCACGCACTGGATGAAGAACACCCGGCGGTTCTGCTCGAGGGCGTAGAAACCGCGCAGGACCAGGTAGTGGCTGGTGAAGAAGAAGGTCCCGATCGTGAACAGGGACAAGGTCGGGACGAAGTTGCCGTAGGTGTGTGCGGCCGCTCCCCAGCCGAAGACCAGGCTGGCCAGGTAGGGAGCCACGATCGGGGTCAGCACGAGCAGGGGCAGCACGAGCGCGTAGGTGGAACGCATCGTGACGTTCACGGCCGACGCCACCGACAGCAGGCGGCCGTCGGCGGCGAACCCTGACAGGCGCGGCAGCACCGCGGTGGCCAGTGACACCGTGATGATCGCGTGCGGGACCATGACGAGCAGGTAGGCGTTGGAGTAGATGGTGAACCCGGTTCCACCCGAGGCGGAGCCGGTGGACGCCAGTCTCACCACGACCGTGAAGGCGACCTGGTTCACGATCACGAACAGCACGGTCCACACGCCGAGGCGCAAGGTCTGGCCCAGGCCGGTCCCCTTGAAGTCGAATCGCGGGCGGTACCTGAAGCCCGTGCGCCGCAGGTACGGGACCAGGATCGCGAACTGCGCCACGATGCCGAGGGTCGACCCGAGGCCCAGCAGGGCTTCGGCTCCCGAGGAGTAGCCGATCGCGTTCCGATCGGCTCCGACCGTGATCAGGTACGCGATGATCACGAGGACGGAGATGACGTTGTTGGCGATGGGCGCCCACATCATCGGACCGAAGCTGCGACGCGTGACGAGGACCTGTCCGACCAGCACGAACATCCCGTAGAAGAAGACCTGCGGCATGCAGTACCGCGCGAAGGTGATGATCGAATCGCGCTCGACCGCGTGGCTCGCGTCGAGGTAGGACGGGTCGACCAGCAGGCGCATGACCAGTGGCGTCGCGATGACCAGCAGTACCGAGACCAGCCCGAGGAAGAGGGCGGCCAGCGTGATCACCCGGTTCGTGTACGCCGTCCCGCCGTCCGCGTCGTTGCCGATCGCCCGTACCAGCTGGGGCACGAGCACAGCGTTGAAGACGCCCCCGGCGAGCAGGATGTAGAGCATGTTCGGAATGGTGTTGGCGATGTTGAAGATGTCGGCGTGCAGCCCGTCGCCCAGCGCCGCGACCAGCAGGCCCGTTCGCAGGTAGCCGGTGAGCCGCGAGACGAGCGTGCCGGCGGCCATCACGGCACTCGAGCCGAGCACGCTCGGTTCGCGCTCGATGCCCGACGCCCCGGTGCTCACGCGAGGGTTCCGGCGCGACGCAGGAACCGTTCGCGGATGCGCTGGCGGATGCGGCGGCCGATCAGGAGGACCAGCACCAGCCCGCCGGCAGCCAGGACGCCCCAGATCAGGTTGCCGACCTTGCTGGTGCGCAGGCTGAAGGTCAGCGGGGTGCCGGCCGCCAGGCCGTTGCTCGTCACCGGGACCAGCGTCACCTCGGTGACACCGATCGACGACGCGTCGGCCCGCAGCCGCAGCACGGTGTGCTCGCCCGCCGCCATCGTGATCGGCTTGACGGGCTCGATGCGCACGTCGCCTGTCGAGGTCCGGGCCCTGATGCCGACGGTGATCGGCTGGTCGAGTCCGTTGACCAGCGTCACGGCCAGGGTGCCCGATCCGCCGGAGAGGGTGACGAAGTCGGTGCCGAGGACCCCCACCTTGGCCATCGTGCTGCGCAGGTCGTTGTTGGTGGCGGCGGCCTGGTTGCGGGCTGCCACCTGGTCACCGCGGGCGTGGTAGGACACCGAGTCGAGGGCGAAGCCGGGAACGGCGTGCCCGACGGTGTTGGTCGACCGCAGGAGCCGGTTCAGCACGTTCCCCGTGGTGACCAGGCTCTGGGCCACCTTGACGTTCGCGTTGCGGACCTCCTGGCGTCGCTCGCTGGCGGGATATCCGAGCGGAGCGTCGATGGTCGGCGTACCGGCTTGCGCGCTGGGATCGAGGCCGACCAGGTTGAGCCACGGCACGTTGAGCCCCGCGAAGAAGTTCGACTGCTGCCAGTCGGTACCCGGATCCCAGTCGGCAGGAAGGGAGATGACCAGCGGTCCGCCCGAGGCGCTCTGGGTGCTCAGCGCGGCATCGGAGATGACCCGCTGCCGAAGTGCCAGGGGCGTCAGTGGGTCGGTCGGCCCGGGGCCACCGGCTGAGGCCTCGGCATCGGTGAAGACCAGGTCCTGGCTCTTGCTGGTCCGCCAGATGGTCCGAGTCCGCGGCGCCGCGTGGTCGGAGATCAGGACCACCGTCTCGGGCTGGATGCTGCTCAGCGAGGCATCGTCGAGCCATCCGTCCGGTGGGGCCACGGCCGGCAGCGCTGGGATGTTGAGTGCGCTGAAGGTCTGGGCGGCGAGCCTCGCTGCGAGCTTCAGCAGCGGCGGGCGATGCCGGGCGAGGGCGGAGACGTCGGGATCGGCGTAGCCGAGGCCCAGGGCCGTGTGCGCGCGGGCGGCGGCGATCACCTGCACCAGCCAGGCGGCGGCGGTGCTCTGGTCGGTCAGGTTCGGGCGCCCCTCCGACCTCGACGGGCTCGCGGTACTGGTCGGCTTGGTGTGCGTGCCCAGCGAGAGCGGAGGATTGCCGGCACTGAGATCGGTCACGGCGTCGAGGACGGCGGGGTCGAGCAGCACGGTCTCGGGCAGCGCCCCGGCGGAGGAGAGGAAGCCCGCGATCCGGCCCAGACGGCCTCCGGGTGCCAGTGAGTCCGACCATCCTGAGGCGTCCAGGAGGCGGCCGGTCGCATCCCGTCGTACCTCCTCACGCACCGGTACGACGATCGCTACCGATGCGCGTGCGTTCGCGGCAGTGACCCGCGGGATGAACGTGCGGGCCCGACCGTCGGCGAGTGAGTCACTGCCCGCGGAGTTCGTGCCGAGGGCGTGCACACCGATCCAGTAGACCCCGTCCTGGCCGTCGGTGGGCAGGTCCGCGACCCGCACGGCGATCCGGAAGCTCGTGTGCTCTCCGGGAACGAGGTCGCCGATCGAGGCGAAGTCGCCGGGCGTCGTGATCCGGTTGCCGACCTCGGTCGCCGGGTCGGAGGCGGCGGCGTCGGCCAGCTGGTCGCGGGCGGTGATCGGGGCGTGGCTGATGAACGGGTAGACGTTGATCGCCGTCCACGGCTCCGAGGAGCTGTTCGTGACCGTGCCCTCGAGCACGACCTTGCCGCGCTTGGGCAGGGTCGAGGGACTCATGCTGATCAGCTGCACCGTCAGCGGCGACGCCGCGGTCGTGGCCGCGTGCCCGGCCCGCGCGGCGGCCGGTCCGGCGACGGGAAGCAGCAACGTGACCAGTCCGAGGACCAGCCCCAGGACCGTCCACGGAATCCGCTGCGGGTTTCGCCCCGTGCCGCTCAACCCGGTTCGCGTCGGGAGCGAAGTGCTGGCACGGGTCACACGGGCGATGCTAACGAGTCCGGGCACTACAGTTGTCTCCCGTGTCCGAGGAGTCCCAGAGGGAAACGCAGAACGAGCCGCTGAACATCTCCCGTGCTCAGGCCCGTGCCGTTTCCGAACTGCTCCGGATGGCTCCGGTGATCGACGAGCTCGGCGAGCGGTTCGCCGCCGCGGGGGAGCAGATCGCCCTCGTCGGCGGACCGGTGCGCGACGCGATGCTCGGCCGGCTGCAGAACGACCTCGATTTCGCGACCTCCGCCCGCCCGGAGGTCACCGAGAGGTTGATCAAGGGCTGGGCAGACGCGGTCTGGGACATCGGCCGCGATTTCGGCACGATCGGATGCCGTCGCGGCGAGTGGCAGATCGAGATCACGACGTACCGGTCCGAGTCCTACGACGCGAGCAGCCGCAAACCGGACGTGTCCTACGGCGACGAGCTCGCCGGCGACCTGGTCCGGCGCGACTTCACCGTCAACGCGATGGCCATCGGCCTGCCCGGACAGGTCTTCACCGATCCGTACGGCGGCATCGTGGACCTCGCGAACAGGGTCCTGCGCACGCCGGGACGCCCGGAGGACTCGTTCACCGACGACCCGCTGCGCATGATGCGCGCGGCCAGGTTCACCGCCCAGCTCGGCTTCACCGTCACCGATGACGTCCGGGCTGCGATGACCGCGATGGCCGAGCGGATCACGATCATCTCCGCCGAGCGGGTCCGCGACGAGCTGGTCAAGCTGATCTGTGCGCCTGACCCGAGGGCCGGACTGCTGCTGCTGGTCGAGACGGGGCTCGCGGCGTACGTCCTGCCCGAGCTGCCCGCCCTGGCGCTCGAGCGCGACGAGCACCATCGGCACAAGGACGTCTACGAGCACACCCTGACCGTGCTCGAGCAGTCGATCGCGCTGGAGGACCGGCTGCCCGGGGGCGGGCCGGACTTCATCTCCCGGTTCGCCGCGTTGATGCACGACGTCGGCAAGCCACGGACCCGCAAGTTCGCCGACGACGGCGTGGTGACCTTCCACCACCACGACGTCGTGGGCGCGAAGATGACGAAGAAGCGGATGGTCGCGCTGCGCTTCTCCTCCGAGCAGGTCAACGACGTCTGCAAGCTGGTCGAGCTGCACCTGCGCTTCCACGGGTACGGCGACGGCCAGTGGACCGACTCGGCGGTACGCCGTTACGTCCGCGACGCCGGCCCGCTGCTGGACCGGCTGCACATCCTGACCCGCGCCGACTGCACGACCCGCAACCAGCGCAAGGCCGAGCGGCTCCGCCGTACCTACGACGAGCTCGAGGAGCGGATCGCGGTGCTCTCGGAGCAGGAGGAGCTGGCCTCGATCCGCCCCGACCTCGACGGCAACCAGATCATGGAGATCCTCGGGCTCGGCGCCGGGCCCGAGGTCGGTGCGGCGTACCGGTACCTGCTCGAGCTGCGGCTCGACAACGGCCCGATGTCCTACGACGACGCGCGGGCTGCGCTGCTGGCGTGGGCCGCCGCCCGCAACTCCTAGGGCGGCGGCGGCAACACCTCAGCTGATGTGCAGGTTGAGGCTGACCTCGGTCGAGCTGAGCCCGGTGCTGGTCTCCTTGAAGGTCACCTTGATGACGAAGTCCCCCGTGGTCAACGGGGTTCCGGTGAGGGTGCCGTCAGAGTGGAAGCCCAGTCCGAGCGGCAGCGGCGATGTCGACGTCGACCACGTGCCCACCGGGCTCCCCACCGTCTGGAGCTGGACCGAGTACGGCTGGAAGAACGCGCCGTTCGGCAGGCTCGTCGTCGCGATCACCGGGGTGTCCTGGTTCACGTGGAGCACCAGCGTCTTGCTGGTCGCTGCCAGGCCGGTGCTGGTCTGGGTGAAGTTGATCGTCACCGAGGTGTCTCCGGCGTTGTTCGGGATCCCCGAGATCACGCCGCTTGACGGATCCAGGCTCAGCCCGGCGGGCAGCGGCGAGGCCGACCAGGTGCCGGCCTGGCCGCCCACGGTGGTCAGCTGGGTCGAGTAGGCGCGGAACCGGTTGGCGCTCGGCAGCACAGAGGTCGCGATCACCGGCGGCGTGGCCTCGTTGACGTGCAGCGTGAGGGTCTTCGGCGCAGCCGCCAGCCCGGAGTCGGTCTGGGTGAAGCCGATCACCACGTTGGTGTCACCGGTCGCGGTCGGTGTCCCGGAGATGATGCCCGTGTTCGGGTCCAGGACCAGTCCGGCCGGCAGCGGTGTCGCGGACCACGTGCCGGGAGGGTTGCCGGTCGCGGTCAGGGTCGTCGTGTACACGGTGCCGCGGGTGCCGTCCGGCAGGCTTCCGGTGCTGATCACCGGAGGGGCCGCCTGGTTGACCTGCAGCGGCAGGGTCTTCGGGTTCGAGGCCAGGCCGGTGCTGGTCTGGCTGAAGCCGATGACCACGTCGGTGCTTCCGGTGCCGGTCGGCGTGCCGGAGATGACGCCGGTGGTCGCGTTGAGCGACAGTCCGGCCGGCAGCGGTGTGGCGGTCCAGGTGCCGGCCGGGTTGCCGGTCGCAGTCAGCGTCGTCGTGTACGGCGTGAGGCGGGTGGCGATCGGGAGGCTGCTGGTACTGATCACCGGGGCGGGTGCCTCGTTGACGTGCAGCGTGAGCGTCTTGGACGCAGCACTCAGTCCGTTGCCAGGTCCGCTGCTGGTCTGGGTGAACCCGATGACCACGTCGGTGCTACCGACGGCCGACGGCGTACCGGAGATGACGCCGCTGGTCGGGTCGATCGTCACGCCCGCCGGGAGCGGCGCGGCCGTCCAGGTGCCGGTGGCTCCACCGGCCGCAGTCAGCGATGCGGTGTACGCCAGCGTCCTGGTCCCGTCGGGCAGGCTGGACGTCGCGATCACCGGGTTGTTCGCTGTGCCGACCTGCAGGAAAAGGGTCACCGGTGCGGCCCCGAGGCCGGTGCTGGTCTGGGTGAAGTTGATCGCCACGTTCGCGCTGTTCGCCCCGGCCGAGACCGTCCCGGAGATGATCCCGGTGGCGGAGTCAACTGACAGCCCAGCTGGGAGCGGCGTCGCGGTCCAGGTGCCGGCGGGGTTGCCCGTGGTTGAGACCGTGAGCTGCACCGGACCGTAGGAGGAATTCTGATCGGTTCGCGGCAGGCTCGACGTGGTGATCACCGGAGCGGCCGCCTGGTTGACGTGCAGGCCGAGCGTCTTGGGCGCGGCGCTCAGGCCGGTGTTGGTCTGGGTGAAGCCGACGACGACGTTGGTGTCGCCAATGGTGTCGGGCGTACCGAGGATGACGCCGTTATGGGGATCCGGCATCGACAAGCCATGAGGCAGTTGCGAGACGGTCCACGTGCCCGCCGGATTGCCCGCTGCGATCAACGTCGTCGTGTACGAGGACAAGCGGGTGCCGTTGGGCAGGCTGGTCGTGCTGATGACCGGGCTGGTCGCCTGGCCGATGTGCAGGTTCAGGGTCTTCGACGCAGCGGCCGGGCCGCCGGTCTGGGTGAAGCCGATGACGACCGAGGTGTCGCCGACAGCGGTCGGCGTACCGGAGATGACGCCGGTGGCGGCGTTCAGCGCGAGGCCGGCCGGAAGCGGCGAGGCCGTCCAGGTGCCCTTGATCCCGCCGACCGTCGTGAGCGTCGTCGAGTACGTCGCCAGGCGGGTGCCGGATGGCAGGCTGCCGGTCGCGATGGCCGGCTTCGCGGTGACGACCTGCTCACGCGAGACGGCCGGGGAGTACGAGCCGACCCGGGGGACGGTCACCCGGAAGGTCGTGGTCGTGACGACGCCGACGGCTCGGCTGAAGGTGCCGCCGGCCGACAGCGGGGTGCTGGTCACGTTGACCCAGGTGGTGCCGCTCCGGCGCTGGACGGTGACCAGGGTGTTCTTGACGAACGGGTACACGGCGCCGGCGAGCGTGGTGCTGTTGCCGGCGGTCAGGCTGGTGGGCGACGCGGTCAACGACACGTACGCCTGGGTCAGGGCTGCGACCCGCAGCGTCCGCGACGCGGCCGCTGCCAGCCGGCTGGTGCGCGCTGCGAAGGCACGGTAGGAGTAGGTGCCGACCGAGGACGGCAGGGTGACCGAGACGGCGTACGTGCCTCGGGCCGTGGTGGTGCGCGTGGTCTTCGAGGTCACCCACCTCGTGCCGATCCGGCGCTGGATCATGACCCGGGTCCCTCGCGGTGACCTGGACAGCGTGCCGGCGAAGCGGACCGGCGTGCGCACGGCGGCACCGGTGGGCGAGACCGAGATGCTCAGGCTGCGCCTGGTGGTGGCGGACGCAGAGGCCTGGATCCCCCCGACGAGCAGGAGCGCGGTCAGGACCGCGGCCAGGGTCCGCAGCGGAAGCAGCTTGTGCAGCATCGGGATCAGCCTCAGGGGGTGCTCAGGAGGGAAGGGCGTCCGCGCCAGCCTAAGCCGTTCGTGGTGCGTATGTGGTCAAACAGGTCAGGTCGATGTCGGGGTCGGCCGACCAGGACGGTAGAGACGACCTCACAGGGCACCGCCGTCGGACCCGTGATCAGCGACACACGCCGATGGGCCCGCCCGTCGGTACTCTCAGGGCACCTCACCCTCAGGAGTCCCGCATGCCGCTCACCGACGTCGCACCCATTTCGGCCAGCACCGAGATCGCCGCCCCAGCGGCCACGGTCTGGGCGCTTGTCTCCGACCTGCGCAACATGCCGCAGTGGAGTCCGCAGACCGCCAAGTCGATCCTGCGTGGCGAGAACGGCCTCGGCGCCCACCTGTTCAACATCAACCGCAGTGGCCTGAAGGTGTGGCCGACGCGGAGCAAGGTGATCCGCTTCTCCGCGCCCGGTTCGGACTCGACCGGCGAGATCGCCTGGCGGGTGAAGGAGAATTTCACGATCTGGAGCATGAAGCTCGAGTCGACTGCCGACGGCGGGACCCGGTTGACCTCGACGCGTGAGGCCCCGGACGGCATCTCGGACATCTCGGTGCGGCTGACCAAGGCCATGTTCGGCGGCGTCCCCACGTTCACCAGCACGCTCGAGGCCGACATGGCCTCGACGCTGGGCAAGATCAAGGCAACTGCCGAGGCCTGAGCAGGCATGCCTGCGACCTCGCTGCTCCATCAGCGCTGGCCCGGACTCGATCTCGGCCACGTCGCGCTGGGCACCGCCCCGAGTCCGGTGCGACCACTCGACGGGCTCATCGGCGACGTCGATCTGTGGATCAAGGACGAGAGCCGGTACGGCGACGGCGCCTGGGCCGGCAACAAGGTCCGCAAGCTCGAATGGATCATCCCCGAAGCCGCGCGGCGGGGGACGAACACCCTCTTCACGGTGGGCGGAATCGGTACCCACTGGGGACTGGCGTGTGCGCTCTACGGGCGCGAGCACGGGCTGCGCACCGTGCTCGGCCTCGTCGACCAGCCGGTCGACGACCACGTCCGCCAGCAGCTCGCCAGGCTTGAGGCCTCCGGTGCACAGATCCACCGGTACTCCGGCGTACGGCAGCTGCGACGGGCGGCACCGTGGCTGATCGCGAGCAACATCCGGCGCGGACGGCTGCCGTGGTACCTCCCCGCCGGCGGGTCCAACGCGGTCGGCTCGCTCGGCTACGTTGAGGCCGCGCTCGAGATCGCTGCGCAGGTGCGTGCGGGCGATCTCCCGGAGCCGGCGACGGTGGTCACAGCGATCGGCTCGGGCGGAACTGCCGCCGGTCTGGCCCTCGGACTCAAGCTCGCTGGCCTGGGCACGCGTGTCTTCGGTGCGGTCGTCAACGATTCGTTCCCGCTCGACGCACCGGTGATCGCCCGGCTGGCAACCAGGACCGCGTCCCTGCTGGCCTCACGTGGGGCGACCGACCTGCCGTCCGTCGGAGCAGAGGACCTGGTCACGGCCGCTGACTGGCTCGGCACCACGTACGGCGATCCGACACCGGCTTCGACCAGCATGGTCGAGCGCGCCGCACGTCTGGGTCTCGAGCTGGAACCGGTCTACACGGGGAAGGCACTGGCCGCGATCGCCGACCTGGGTCGCGACCTGCCCGGCCCCGTCCTCTGGCTGAACACGCACGGGCCCCGTTAGCCGGGGACCCTGGCCCGGTAACGCTCGGCCTGGGCCAGGAGCACCACGGGAATGGCCGCGAAGAGTCCGACGACCAGGCACAGCAGGCCGACGAGCAGGAGACCGGTGCTGCGCAGGGCGAACCCGGACTCGCGCCGCAGATCGCCGAGGACGAGGTCGACGCTGACCTTGATCGAGGCGAGCGCGCCGGTACCGCGATCGACTGCGGACGTGGTCGCGTACATGGTGGCGAAGGCGATCAGCACTCCTGGCAGCACGCACAGGAACAGCCCGACCGTGATCGCGGCCGAGACCACTGCCGCGGTCGGCAGGACCCGGATCAGGCTCCAGCCGGCGAACGGGCTGCGCACGGGGACGTCGTCGACGACATCGAGGCAGGCCCTGTTCATCCCGGCCACCCACAGCTGACCGAGGAGCAGGAAGAGGAAGAGGCCGACGACGAAGGCAAGCTGTCCCCGCACGAGCGTCGGCCCGCAGGTGGTCACGACCGGCAGGCCGGCGTAGGTGCGCACGCAGGCCTGGGTGCTGGCGAGCAGGTCACCGTCGAGGGTCTGGACGACGATCTGCGCGGCCAGTGCAGCCACCGCGAGGACGATGCCCGGCACCAGCATCCGGTCGGGCACGGCGCTGAATCGGCGACGACCGGCCCGCAGGCTGCCGACCGGCACCGGCTCTGCGTCGGAAACAGTCACGCCCGGCATCGTAGGTGGGACCTGGATGCCGGGCGTGAGGCGATGTCGGATCGACGTCGTGTCAGGACTTCGGCGCGACGATGACGACCTGGGTCAGGATCTTGTCCGCGAAGGTCTGCCTCTTGTCGTCCCACAACGGCCAGAACCAGCCGATGAAGCACGCGAGGGTGTCGAGGATGTGCGTGATGCCGCGCACGATGGCCATCCCGGTGCCGACCGGCTGTCCGGTCGACTCGTTGATCGTCTTGATCCCGATGATGCCCTTGCCGAGCGTGTAACCCGTCGTGCCCTGCTGGATGCCGTAGTTGTAGATGAACCAACCCAGTGCGATCAGGTCACCGAGAATGTTGCCGCCGTTGCCGAGGGCAGCCTCCAGGATGATGATCACGACGAACACCGGCCCGTTGTCGATCAGCCAGGCCAGGAAGCGCTGCGGCCAGGCGGCGTACGGAATGGCCGGGACGGCGCCCGCTGGAGGCATCGGTGCGCTGTAGGGCGGCGGTGCGCTTCCGTAGGCCGGCGGCGGCGGTGCACTTCCGTACGCCGGTGGGGGCGGTGGCATCGGGGGCGGCATCGGTGGCGGCGGAGGAGGCGGTGTGGGGGCGCCTTCGGGCGGTGGGGCTGGAGTGTCATCGCTCATCTGGACAACGTAGTGACCCCGAAGGGTCGAGCACATCCCCCTGGACCCGAAGACATCAGGTGTTTACCGCCGAGAAATCATCGAGCCCCGGACCAGGAGGTCCGGGGCTCGATGCCGAAATCAGTTGAGATCCTCAGGTCAGCGCTCGACGTCTCCGCGGATGAAGGCCTCGACCGAAGCCATGCCCTCGTCGTCGGGACGCTGCACCGGCGGCGACTTCATCAGGTACGAGCTCGCCGACAGCAGCGGGCCGCCGATGCCGCGGTCCTTGGCGATCTTGGCCGCACGGATGGCGTCGATGATGATGCCGGCCGAGTTCGGGGAGTCCCAGACCTCGAGCTTGTACTCGAGGTTGATCGGAACGTCACCGAACGCGCGACCCTCGAGGCGGACGTAGGCCCACTTGCGGTCGTCGAGCCAGGCCACGTAGTCCGACGGGCCGATGTGCACGTTGCGGTCGTTGACCTTGCCGGCCAGCGATCCGTGCAGGTTCGAGGTCACGGCCTGCGTCTTCGAGACCTTCTTGGACTCCAGGCGCTCACGCTCGAGCATGTTCTTGAAGTCCATGTTGCCGCCGACGTTGAGCTGGTAGGTGCGGTCCAGCGCGACCCCGCGGTCCTCGAACAACTTCGCCATCACGCGGTGGGTGATGGTGGCGCCGACCTGGCTCTTGATGTCGTCACCGATGATCGGGACGCCGGCGTCCTCGAACTTCTTGGCCCACTCGGGGTCGGAGGCGATGAACACCGGCAGGGCGTTGACGAACGCGACGTTCGCGTCGATCGCGCACTGGGCGTAGAACTTGTCGGCGATCTCGGAGCCCACCGGGAGGTAGGAGACGAGCACGTCGACCTGGGCGTCCTTGAGGGCCGCGACGACGTCGACAGGCTCCGCGTCGGACTCCTCGATGGTCGCCCGGTAGTACTTGCCGAGGCCGTCGTTGGTCGGACCGCGCAGGACGGTCACGCCGGTCGGCGGCACGTCGCAGATGCGGATCGTGTTGTTCTCCGAGTTGTTGATCGCGTCGGAGAGGTCGAAGCCGACCTTCTTGGCGTCGACGTCGAACGCCGCGACGAACTCCACGTCGGAGACGTGGTAGTCACCGAACATGACGTGCATGAGTCCGGGCACGGTCCCGTTCGGGTCGGCGTTCTTGTAGTACTCGACGCCCTGGATGAGGGAAGTGGCGCAGTTGCCCACTCCCACGATGCCTACGCGAACTTTCGCCATGGCTGTTCCTCCTGCTTTCTCTCTCAACTGATTTCGGTGCTGAGGTCTGTGGTGGTGGGTACGACCGGGGGTGCGGTCGCAGGTCGGGTCGGCCGGGTGGCCGGTGCGCCGCTGCGGTCCTGGCTGGAACGCTCGGCTTCGATCAGGTCGGTGAGCCAGCGGACTTCACGCTCGACCGACTCGGTCGCGTGCCGTCGCAGCTCGGTCTGGTAGCGGTCGGAACCGCTGCTCAGCGCCCGGGAACGGTCCAGGCGCTCCTGCAGCCGCGAACGGCGGCCTTCGAGGATGCGCATCCGGACCCCGGCGTCGGTGCGCGAGAAGAACGCGAACCGCATGTTGAAGCTCTCGTCCTCCCAGGCGGCCGGTCCGGCCTCGGTGATCTCCGAGGCGAAGAACTCGATCCCCGCCGGGGTGATCTGGTAGACGATCCGCTGGCGACGCGAGACCGAGCTCGACATCATGGCGACCTCGGTGATCCAGCCCGAGCGCAACATCCGCTTCAGGGCCGGGTACAAGGAGCCGTAGGAGAGTAGCCGCGTCCAGCCCAGGAGCAGGTTCAGGCGCTTGCGCAGCTCGTAGCCGTGCAGCGGGGACTCCTGGAGGAGTCCGAGCACTGCAAGCTCGAGGGTGGCGCCCTTGCTCGGCATGGTTACTGCTTCCTATCGAAAGGTCGTATCGGAGTAACCTATCGCATTGATATATCGCAACGCCAACTCGAAACGCAGCTTCACAGGTTCTGAATCGCACCTGAACGCGTTCCGAGCCCTCCCTGCGGGGTCTTCGGGCCCGACGCCGTACCCTCGAACCAGCGCTCAGCCGCCTGACCAGCCCAGACCATGCACCGTCTTCCCCGGGAGTCCGAACACCGTGAGTTCCAGCACGCCGCGTCCGCCTCGCCCGTCAACAGGGTCCAACCGCGCCCGGTCCAGGGCCGGCGACCGGGCCCGGAGGAAGGGTGGGAAGACACCTGGGAAGAACAAGCCCAAGCTCACCGGCAAGCAGAAATTCCGCCGCGTCCTGCGCTACCTGCTGATCGCCGGGGTCGCGTTCACGGTGCTGATGGTCTCGATCTTCTACTTCGCGTACCAGTCGACGAAGATCCCCAGCCCGAACCAGGCCTTCCAGTCGCAGACCACGAACATCTACTACGCCGACGGCAAGACCCCGATCGGCCACTTCGCCACCCAGAACCGGGAATCCGTCTCGCTCTCTGATGTCTCGCAGACGATGAAGGACGCGGTGGTCGCGGCCGAGGACCGCACCTTCTGGACCAACACCGGCATCGACATCAAGAGCATCCTGCGCGCCGCGTTCTCCAACGCGCAGGGCAACGCGACCCAAGGTGCCTCGACGATCACCCAGCAGTACGTCAAGCTCCTCTACCTGTCCCAGCAGCGGACCTTCACGCGCAAGATCAAGGAGATCTTCCTGTCGCTGAAGATCCACAACCAGCAGTCGAAGTCGCAGATCCTCGAGGGCTACCTCAACATCGTGTACTTCGGGCGAGGTGCGTACGGCGTCCAGGCGGCTGCCAACGCCTACTTCGGCATCCCTGCCAGCAAACTCAACGCCTCCCAGTCGGCGATGCTGGCCGCCGTCCTGAACTCGCCGACGTACCTGAATCCGGACGCCGGTGCCGCATCACGCGCCGCCCTGACGCAGCGCTACGACTACGTGCTGAGCGGCATGGTCACCGCCGGCACGCTGACCCAGGCCCAGGAAACTCCGATCTACAGCAAGCTGCCGACCCTGAAGAAGCAGTCGACATCCGACCTGTACGGCGGCCAGAACGGCTTCATGCTCGACATGGTCAAGAGCGAGCTGCTCAAGCTCGGCTTCGACGAGGCCCAGATCGACGGCGGCGGCCTGAGGGTCGTCACGACCTTCACCCGGAAGGCGATGGCAGCGACCAAGAACGGGGTCCTGTCCAAGAAGCCGACCGGCCTCTCGCAGCTGCACGCCGCCGCCGCGTCGGTGGACGTCAAGACCGGCGCCCTGCTCGGTTTCTTCGCCGGGCAGGACTACCTCAAGAGCCAGCTCAACTGGGCTGCCATCGGTGACTCCCCGGGGTCGGCGTTCAAGCCGTTCGCCCTGACCGCAGGCATCGAGGCGGGCTTCAGCCTCAAGAGCACCTTCCAGGGCTACTCGCCGTACCGGTTCCCCAGCGGACTCACGATCAAGAACGAGGGCCAGGGTGACGGCCACAGCTACGGCACCAAGGTCAACCTCATCAAGGCCACCCAGGAGTCGATCAACACCGCCTACATCGACCTCACCGCGTCGATCCCGAACGGTCCGCAGAAGATCATGGACACCGCGATCAAGATGGGCATCCCGGCGAACTCGCCGGGCCTGGCGCCGGATGCGACAGTCGCCCTCGGGTCGGCCACGGTCAGCCCGATCAACATGGCCAACGCCTACTCGACCATCGCCGACGGCGGCCTGGAGCACAAGGTCTTCGTGATCTCGAAGGTCACCCGCGCCAGCGACGGCGAGGTGCTCTACACCGCACCGATCAAGACCCAGCGCGTGGTGCCGACGAACATCACCGACGACGTCAGCTACGCCCTGCAGCAGACCGTCCAGGGTGGCACCGGCCAGAACGCGAGGGCCCTCGGCCGCCCGGCCGCAGGCAAGACCGGCACCGCGACCAGGGCGGACGGCAAGGTGATCACCTCGTGGTTCGTCGGCTTCACCCCGCAGATCGCGACCGCGGTGATGTACGTGCGCGGCGACGGCCAGCAGACCCTCGAGGGCTACCTCAACCCGTTCTACGGCGCGAACTACCCGACGGAGACCTGGACCGCGATCATGACGACGCTGATGAACGGTCTGGGAGTGGTCCCGTTCCCGCTGCCGGCGTACGTCACCGGTACGCCGCCCGCCAGTGGTCACGCGCCGACGCCTCCGCCCAAGCCGAAGCCGAGCAAGACGCCGACCCCGACCTTGACGCCGACGTTGACGCCGACGTTGACGCCCACCCCGACGCCGACCCCGACGCCGACCTCGACGCCCACGTCGACCTGTACGCCCCCAGGGACTCTGCTGAATCCCTGTCCGACGCCGACGGGATGAACTCGCCCACACGGGAGGACCCGATCGCCGGTGCCCTCTCCGAGGTCATCGGCGGGCCGCTCGGTGACCACGCGCGTCCGCATCGCTTCTGGACCCCGGTCCGGGTGATGCTCGCGCTGTTCACCGTGGTGTTCTCTCTCGGACTCGTGCAGAAGTACCCGTGCGGGCAGACGAACTGGTCGAACGACTCGGTGCGCTACGCCAAGATGTGCTACTCCGACGTGCCCTACCTGTACGTCGATCGCGGCTTCGCCGAGCACCGTTACCCCTACTCGGCCTCGACCGGCCGGTACAGCGCGATGGAGTACCCGGTCCTGATCTCCTACCTGGCGTGGGGCGCCTCGGAGATCACGGCGCTGATGCCGTCCGGCCCGTCCCAGGCGGTGCGGGCGGCCACCCCGACCGGCGGCCTGTGGGGGCTGCCGGGGATGTCGAAGGAGGTCAACACCTACTTCCTGGTGACCGCGGTCCTGCTCTTCTGCTGCGGGCTCGGCTCGGTGTTCTTCCTCTCCGGCGCGAGTCCAGGTCGTCCGTGGGACGCGATGGGCCTGGCGCTCTCGCCGACCTTGCTGCTCGCGGGCCTGGTCAACTGGGACCTGCTGGCCGTCCTGTTCACTGCCGGCGCGCTCTGGGCCTGGGCGCGCGGTCGTCCCTTCCTGGCCGGTGTCATGGTCGGCCTCGGCATGGCGACGAAGCTGTACCCGCTGTTCCTGCTGGGAGCGTTCCTGGTCGACGCCGTACGTCGCCGGCGTCCTGACGTGCTGGCGGTCGCGGTCGCCGGCGGGTCCGCAGCCTGGTTGCTGGTCAACCTGCCG
This sequence comes from Marmoricola sp., assembly GCA_025964775.1. Classification (GTDB taxonomy): domain Bacteria; phylum Actinomycetota; class Actinomycetes; order Propionibacteriales; family Nocardioidaceae; genus Marmoricola. Next base: position 5,174 of record JAOPYE010000022.1, on the reverse strand, counting down.
GCCCTGATCACCAACGCGGCGACGTGGCGGGTGTTCTGGTCCTTCAACTCCGCGCGCGCCGCTGACCTGGGATCGCTGTGGCTGCTGGCCAGCCAGCACGGCGTCAACGCCAGCGCCCACACGATCAACGTGGTCTCGGGTGTCGGGTTCGCCCTTGCCTGCGTGGCGATCCTGGCCCTGGGCCTGCGCGCCGAGCAACGGCCGCGCGTCGCTCAGATCGGGTTCCTGATCGTCGCGACGTTCCTGATCCTCAACAAGGTCTACTCCCCGCAGTACGTGCTCTGGCTGCTGCCGTTGGCGGCGCTGGCACGCCCGCGGTGGCGTGACCTGTTGATCTGGCAGGCCTGCGAGCTCGCCTACTTCGGGGCAGTCTGGTTCTACCTCGGCGGCTGGCTGGCCTCGGCCTCGGGCAGTGACGCGCCGGCGTACCAGCTCGCGATCGTCATCCGGGTGATAGGCGAGATCTACCTGATGACGATGGTGGTCCGGGACATCTGGCGGGCCCCGGCCGTCGAGGAACCGGATCCCTTCGACACCTGGGACCCACGGCAGATCTCAGCTGATCTCGACCCTGTCGAAGGTCGTCGCGGTGTGCCGGACCCGGACGTCGACGACCTCGCCGATCTCGGGCACGGCAACGCCTGACGGCAGGAACAGCATCGAGGCCTGCATGTGCGGAGGCTCGGCGAAATAGCGGGGCTTGCCGTCGATCGTGAACGGCGACCGCGCCAGGCCTGCGGCATCGAGCCCCCCGCGTGCCAGCGCACTCGCCCGGGCCCGGACGCTGGCGTCGCCCGTGGGCGCCTCCAGCCCGATGCCGTGCGACGTTCCGCCGGAGACGACCAGGATGGTTCCCTCGCGCGACGCCGTCCGTCCGCGGTACCCGAACACCTCGCCGCGCTCGACCGGGTGCCGGTCCAGGACGTGGGCGCGCACGGTGAGCGCATCACGATCACCGAGCCACAACTCGGTGCCGATGCGTTGGCGGAGACGCACGTCCGGGTACCGGGTCGACAACGCGCTGACGTCGCTGACGCCCAGGTGCGAGACCCAGACCTGCCCGTTGCCGAGACCGGCTGCGACGACGTCGGTCATCAGTGCCTCGGCCTCGGCGAGGTTGCCGGCGCGCGGCGCCAACGGAAGGTGGAACGAGGCTCCCTCGAGCCGGATCGCCGGATGGGCGCGGACCTCGTCCACGGCAACGCGTAGACCGCGGGCCGTGAAGCCGTGCCGCTTCATCGAGGTCATCCGCTCCAGGACGATGCGTGGGTTCGGGTTCACGGCCAGCAGTCCGTCGAGCTCGTCGCGGCCGCTGATCGTGTGGATGACCCGGGAGGCGTGAGCCAGATCCACGGCATCGGCGTCGAAGGCGCGCCAGGGGGTGAGGACGAGGATGTCGCCGGTGAACCGGGTCGCGACGTCGTCGACCTCGAACGGCGTGCCCACAGCGACGGTGTCGGTCCCGAGCCACGCGGACTTGCGGGCCAGCCGTGCGAGGCCGAAGCCGTACCCGTTGCCCTTCACGACCGGCACCAGGCCGTCCCGGGCCTCGGCCGTCGCGCGCAGGTGCGCGCGCCAGCGCTCGCCGTCGACGTGGAGAACCAGACCCATGCTCAGATCATCCCCGTCGCTTCAGGTAGAGGTCGAACGCCCGGTAGATGGCCTTGCTCAGCGGCAGGTCCCATTCGCCGGCGTACTCCACGGCCTCGCCGCCGGTGCCGACCTTGAACTGGATCAGTCCGAGATGAGGGTCCCCGGTTGCCAGGGTCTCGGTGATGCCCCGCAGGTCGTAGACGGTCGCCCCGGCGGCCAGTGCGTCCCGGATCATCTGCCACTGGATGGCATTGGACCCGCGGACGTCGCGTTTCTCCGACGACGAAGCGCCGTAGGAGTACCAGGCGTGGGTGCCGACCCGGATCCAGATGGTTGCGGCGACCAGGTCCCCCTCGTGGTGCGCGAAGTAGAGACGGATGCGGTCCAGATCCTCGGCCCCGAGGGCGTCGTACATCGTCCGGAAGTAGGCCAGCGGCCGCGGCGTGAAGTGATCCCGCTCGGCGGTGTGCGCGTAGAGGTCGTGGAACGCGGGCAGGTCGTCACCACTACCCACGCTCACCTCGACCCCGGCCTTCGCCGCCTTCTTGATGTTGCGGCGCCAGAGCTGGTTCATCTGGGAAAGCAGCTGCTCCTCGGACCGGGGCCCCTCGGCGTCGGCCAGCGGGATCTGGAAGTTGTACTGCGGCTGCCCTGCGGCGAAGCCGCCCGCCACGGACTGACAGCGCCAGCCGAGCTCGCGCAGTTGGGACACCACCGCAGCGCCGCTCTGGCTGCTCTCGGTGGGCGGCAGCTCGGTCAGGGTGGTGACGGCGTCGTCGGCGATTCCGTCCTTGATCACCGCTGCGTCCCAGCGACGGGTGATCACCGGTGGGCCGATCCTGATCCCGAAGGCGCCGCGGCCCTTCAGGTGCTCGGCCATCGGGCGGAGCCATGCGCCCAGGTCCGGTGACTCCCAGTCGATCACCGGGCCTTCGGGGAGGTAGGCGAGGTAGCGCTTGACCTTCGGGAGCTGCCGGTAGAGCACCAGCGCGGCACCGACGAGCTCGCCGTCGCGGAACCAGCCGAGCGATTCGGCTTTCCATTCGGCCTTCACCGTTGCCCAGGCCGGTGTCTGCAGGAAGCTCGCCGAGGAACGTGTGCGCAGGAAAGCGAGGTGGTCAGCGCCCGAAATGGTGCGGACCTGGCACTGCGTTTCGGGGGCTGGCACGCACCGAGACTAACGACCCGGCAACTGCTGCACGATCCTGGACCATGCCGTGCTCGCCGGATCAATCAGATCGAAGTGCCCTCCTGGTACGACGACCAGCTGGGCCGTCCCGCCGGCTGCGGTGTCGGCCGCCACGTAGGCCCGGCTCTGGGTGAGGGGGACGACGTCGTCCTGCTCGGCGTGGATCGCCGTCACCGGGCCGTGGGCGGGCACGAGTCGGGTCGGGTCGGCCAGGGCGTACGACGACGAGCCAGCCCGCGGGTCGGAGCCCATCAGGCCGATCACCGCTCCGTTGCCGAGGCCCTCGCTCCAGGCCGCGGTCAGGTCGAGCACGCCCGAGAGCGAGATCGTCCGGGCGGGACGGACCCGTGGTGCACCTCCGGGCGTGTTGCTGGTGCGCGACGCCGCCCAGACAGCGAGGTGTCCGCCCGCTGAGTGGCCCAGCGTGACGACAGGTCCGGTCCCCGCGACGCCGAGCGTCGGCACAGTGTCGATCGCCGCGGCGACGTCGGCGAGCGTGCGTGGGTAGCCGCCACCGGCTCCGACCCGGCGGTACTCGACGTTCCAGGTGGCCCAGTCGCGGGTGCGCAGGTCGCGCGCGATCGGGTCCATCAGGCTGGCGCCGTACTGGTCGAGCCAGTAGCCGCCGTGCAGCAGGACGATCGTGCCTCGTGGCGTGCCGGTGGGGAGCCCGAGGACGCCGTACTGGTCGCGGTGGTCCTCGGCGTACGCGATCTTCCTCAGTCCTGGTCCGGTGGCCGAGGGGGCACGAGACCCCGCGCCGCACGCGGACAGCGCCATCGCAGCGGCGCCGGCGAGTACTGCGCGTCGACCGACGGGTCCGTCCACGTCAGAGTCTGGCCCGGAGCCAGGCGAAGTCCTCGCGGTGCTCGTCGGCGCCCCCCGGGGTCTCGCAGATCACCGGGGCCGCGGCGTCGCGCACGACGCCGGCGAACTCACCGGCATCGAGCTGGCCGCTCCCGAAATTGGCGTGCCGGTCGGCCCCGGAGTCGAAGGCATCCCGGCTGTCGTTGGCATGCACCAGGTCGATGCGACCGGTGATGGCGAAGAGCTTGTCCACGGCGTCGGTCAGGGAGATCCCGCCAGCCCAGGCATGGCAGGTGTCGAGGCAGAAGCCGACGTTCTCGTGGCCGTCAGCCTGCTGGATCGCTGCCCACGTGCCGGCGATCCGGTCCAGGTGCCGTGCCATCGCGTTGTCGCCACCGGCGGTGTTCTCCAGCAGCACTGGGATCTTCAGGTCAGTCGCCTCGACCGCCTTGCGCCAGTTGTCGAAACCCACCGTCGGGTCGACACCCTTCTCGACGTGACCGCCGTGCACGATCAACCCCTTGGCACCGATCGCGGCGGCTGCGTCGAGATGCTGCTGGAGGAGCTTGCGGCTCGGGATCCGGATCCGGTTGTTGGTCGTCGCCACGTTCACGATGTACGGCGCGTGCACGTACAGGTCGATGCCGGCCGCCTCGGCATCAGCCTTCAGTGCCTCTGCACCGCCCGCGTAGGCGACCTCCGGGCCCTTGTAGCCCTGGGGGTCCCCGAGAAAGAACTGCACCAGGGTGGTCCCGCGCGCCTGCGCCTCGGCGATCGGATCGGTCTGGTCGACGTGTGCCCCGATAACGAGTTCCGCAGTCATGGGTTCAGCCTAGGAGTCGGTGCCCCCAATCCCGTCAGGTCCTCTGGTGGAACACGATGCCGTCTGGTTTGGCTTCGTGGTCGAACGCCGGGTCGTGGATGCGTTGGTGGTGGAAGTGGCACAGGCCGATGGCGTTGTTCAGGTCGGTTGGTCCGCCGGCTCCCCAGGGTTGGAGGTGGTGGATCTCGGTCCAGGCGAAGGGCCGGTCGCAACCTTGTGCGGCGCAGGTCTGTTGTCGTAGTCCGAGGGCGGTGCGTTGGGCTTCGCTGAACAGTCGCGCGGACCTGCCCAGGTCGAGTGGGATCGACCCTGCGCCGAGGACGGCGGGGAGGATGGCGGCGTTGCAGGCCAGCCTGCGGGCCTCACCGGCGGAGATTTCGGCGCCGGTGTCGAGTTGTGCCACGGCGAGGGCGTCGCGCAGGGTCTCTTCGCGGATCGTGACTACCACGGTGGCCGCGGTGCGCGGATGGAGGTGGTCGGTGGGCAGGTGCTCGAGGATTTCGCAGAACGCGGTCCCGCGGGCGTGGTCCCAGTCGGTACGCAGCGTGTTCGCGTCACCGATCTGGGCTGGTGAGGCGCCGAGCCGGCCGCGGCGCGGTGCGGTCATGGTCGCCAGGATCTTGCAGAGCAGGTGACCGTGCAGGGTCGGGACCGTGAAGTGACCGGTCACCGTGCCGTCACCGTTGTCGTGCAGGCTCAACCGGGTCCGGGATCGTGCAGCGTGCTCCTCGCAGACGACCAAGGCGTTCTCGTGCGCGTCGA
>JAOPYE010000016.1 GCA_025964775.1 Marmoricola sp. | reverse complement strand
GCGGTCGGCCAGGTTGACGGCGCCACCGGCGCCCGGCTCGCCGTGTCGATCATCGGCACGATCACCCTGCTGATGGGCGCGTGGATCGGCTGCTCGAAGGACGACATCAAGAAGGTGCTCGCCGGCTCGACCATGAGCCAGATCGGCTACATGGTGCTGGCGTCGGGGCTCGGGGTCGCGGGCTACGCGTTCGCGATCTTCCACCTGCTGACCCACGGTGCCTTCAAGGCCAACATGTTCCTCGGCGCCGGCTCGGTGATGCACGGCATGGACGACGACGTGAACATGCGGCACTACGGTGCCCTGCGCAAGGCGATGCCGGTGACGTTCGCGACGTTCGCGATCGGCTACCTGGCGATCCTCGGCGTCCCGCCGTTCGCGGGCTTCTGGTCCAAGGACAAGATCATCGAGGCGGCCTTCGGCCAGAACTTCGTGGTCGGCCTGTGCACGCTCGTCGGAGCCGGGGTCACCGCGTTCTACATGACACGCCTGATGCTGATGACCTTCGAGACCAGCAAGCGCTGGGAGAAGGGCGTGCATCCGCACGAGTCGCCGAAGGTGATGACCATCCCGCTGATGGCCCTCGCCACCCTGTCGGCGCTGGGCGGCCTGTTCCTGGTCAACGGCTGGATCACCACCTGGCTCACCCCGGTCGTCGGCGAGCGCGTGGAGCACAGCCTCGCGGTCGGCTCGATCGGGATGAGCCTGATCGCGCTGGTGGTCGTCGGCATCGGTGTCGCCGTTGCCTGGCAGCTGGTCGGCAGCAAGCCGGTGCCCCGGGTCGCGCCCGAGAACGTGTCGGTGTTCACCCGCGCAGCCCGGGCCGACCTGTACGGCGACGCCTTCAACGACGAGGTCGTGATCAAGCCGGGTGTGGCCGGGATCCGCGGGCTGGGCGTCTTCGACGGATCGGTCGTGGACGGGATCGTGCAGGGCCTCGCCGCATCGCTGACCGCGATGTCGGTCAAGCTCCGGCTGGTGCAGAACGGTTTCGTCCGCTCCTACGCCCTGGCCGTGCTGGCCGGCGCCCTGATCGTGATCTTCGCGATGCTGGCGGTGAACTTCTCATGACCCGGAACTCAGCCCCGACCCTGCCCGCACGACGACCGACGACCACCAGGACGGTTTCCTGATGAGCTTCCCGTGGCTGACCGTGATGCTGGCTGTGCCGGTGATCGTCGCCCTCGCCCTCGCCTTCGCGCCGAAGAGCATCTCGGCGACGACGGTCAAGCAGATCGCCCTGGGCACGTCCCTGGTGGTCCTGGTGCTCGGCATCGTGATGGCGATCCGCTTCGACAACAACGGCGGGATGCAGTTCACCGAGACGCACGACTGGATCAAGACCTTCGGGGCGCACTACGCGCTCGGCGTCGACGGCCTCGGCCTCTCACTGGTGCTGCTCACCCTGATCCTGACCCCGGTGGTCATCCTGGCGTCCTGGAACGACGGTGACGAGGGTCGCTGGGGACCGAAGGGCTTCTTCGCCTGGATCCTCGCACTGGAGGGTCTCGCGGTCGGCGTCTTCGCCGCGACCGACGTGTTCCTGTTCTACATCTTCTTCGAGGCGACCCTGATCCCGATCTACTTCCTCGTCGGCGGGTACGGCGGCCCGAACCGCGCCAAGGCCGCGGTGAAGTTCCTGCTCTACAACCTGTTCGGCGGCCTGGTCATGCTGGCCGCGGTGATCGCGCTGTACGTCGAGTCGGCCAAGGCCACGAGCGGGCCGTCCTACCTGCTCTCGGACCTGTCGCACCTCCACGTCGGTACCGACGTCGGTCGCTGGATGTTCCTGGGCTTCATGGTCGCGTTCGTCGTCAAGGCGCCCCTCTTCCCGCTGCACACCTGGTTGGCCGACACCTGCGAGGAGGCGACGCCGGGCACCTCGGTGCTGCTGGTCAGCGTCCTCGACAAGATCGGCAGCTTCGGCATGGTCCGGTTCTGCCTGGTGCTCTTCCCCGAGGCCTCGCGGTGGGCGACTCCGGCGGTGGTCGTGCTGGCCGTCATCAGCATCATCTACGGCGCCCTGATGGCGATCGGCTCGGACAACATCCCGCGACTGATCGCCTACACCTCCGTGTCGCACTTCGGGTTCATCGTGCTCGGCATCTTCGTGCTCAACAGCCAGGGTCTCTCGGGAGCGAACCTCTACATGTTCAACCACGGCCTGTCGACGGCAGCGCTGTTCCTGATCGGTGGCTTCCTGATCAGTCGCAAGGGGACGGCGTCGATCAGCAGGATGGGCGGTATCGAGAAGGTCGCACCGGTGCTGGCCGGCCTGTTCCTGGTCTCCGGCCTGGCCACGCTGTCGCTGCCCGGGCTGTCGCCGTTCATCTCGGAGTTCCTGGTGATCGTGGGCGCCTTCGTCTACTCACCCTGGGCTGCCGCGTTCGCCGTCACCGGCATCGTGCTCGCCGCGCTCTACATCCTGGTCATGTACCAGCGGATGATGACCGGTCCCGGTCCCGAGGAGATCGCGAGCTCGCCGATCAGCGACCTGAACGTGCGTGAGATCGTCTCGGTAGTTCCCGTGATCGCGCTGATCGTCCTGCTCGGCTTCTTCCCGAAGCCGCTGCTGGACATGCTCAACCCCGGCGTCCAGCACAGCCTGGTCCAGGTCGGTGCCCATGATCCGACGCCCACCGTGCCGCTTTCTGGCCCTCTCTCCGGTGGCACCGGGGAAGGGGGCTCGAAATGACGCACTTCACCGCACCGCACATCGAGTACTCCCAGCTCGCCCCGGTCCTGATCGTCCTGGCGGTCGCCACCCTCGGGGTGCTCGTCGAGGCGTTCGTTCCGCGCGCGCAGCGCTACCTGGTCCAGGTCTCGCTGGCTGTCGTCGGCTCGATCGCTGCCCTGGGTGACACCTTCTGGGTCTTCGACAAGCTGAACCCGGGACACGGCACGGTGCATCCCGGTCAGGTGGTCGCCGAAGGAGCCCTCGCCATCGACGGGCCGACCCTCTTCTGCTGGATCCTGGTCCTCGGCTTCGCCGTGATGGGCGTGCTCCTGTTCGCGGAGCGTCGCCTCGAAGGAGGCGTGACGGCGTTCGCCGGCCAGGCCTCCGCGCTGCCCGGCACCGACGCCGAGCGGATCGCCTCGACCCAGGGCATGGAGCACACCGAGGTCTTCCCGCTGCTGATGTTCGCGGTCAGCGGCATGATGATCTTCCCCGCGGCCAACGACCTGATCACGGTCTTCGTCGCCCTCGAGGTGCTCTCGCTGCCGCTGTACCTGCTCTGCGGCCTGGCGCGACGCCGGCGCCTGCTGAGCCAGGAAGCCGCGATGAAGTACTTCATGCTCGGCGCCTTCAGCTCCGGGTTCTTCGTCTACGGGCTCGCGCTGGTCTACGGGTACGCCGGATCGCTGGGCTACGCGCAGATCGCGGCAGCGGTGGCCGGGAAGACCGGAAGCCACGGCCTGCTCCTGATCGGCATGGGCATGCTGGCCGTGGGCATGTTCTTCAAGATCGGTGCAGCGCCCTTCCAGGCCTGGGTGCCCGACGTCTACCAGGGTGCTCCGACCGCGGTCACCGCGTTCATGGCCGCCGGTACCAAGGTGGCCGGCTTCGGGGCCCTGTTCCGGCTGTTCTACGTCGCGTTCGGCGGGGCGCGGACCGACTGGCTCCCGGTGGCGTGGGCCGTCGCGATCCTGACGATGGTCGTCGGTTCGGTGCTCGCGCTGGCCCAGACCGACGTGAAGCGCCTGCTCGCGTACTCCTCGATCGCGCACACCGGCTTCATCCTGACGGCGTTCCTGGGTGCGCGCAGCCTGGCCGACATCGGCCCGGGGAACATCCAGCCGGTCCAGGCGCTGCTGTTCTACCTGACGACGTACGGGCTGACGAACATCGCCGCGTTCGCGATCGTGACCCTGGTGCGCGATTCGAGCGGTGAGGCCACGTCGTTCACGGCCTGGACGGGGCTGGGCCGCAAGTCGCCCCTGGTCGCCGGAGCGTTCTCGTTCCTGCTGCTGGGTCTTGCCGGCATCCCGCTGACCAGCGGCTTCATCGGCAAGTGGGCCGTCTTCGCCTCCGCGATGAGCGCGGGTGCCTGGCCGGTCGTCGTGATCGCCGTGCTCGGCTCGGCGGCGGCCGCGTTCTTCTACGCGCGGATCATCGTGCTGATGTTCTTCCACGACCCGGTCGCCGACGGACCGAGCGTGGTGCTGCCCAGCATCCTGACCTCGGGCGTGATCACCGTGTGCGTGGCAGGCACCGTCGTGCTGGGTCTGGTGCCGGGTCCGTTGCTCGATCTACTCGGTCGTGTAGCAGTATTCATCCGGTGAGCTCTCCACTGGCCCTGCCGATCCTCGACGCCGACCTCGAGGCGCGGCTCCTTGCACGCATGGTCGATGTCGAGGACGCGATGCTCGACCACGTCGAGAGCGAGGCGCCGTTCGTCACCAAGGCTGCCCGGCACCTCATGGAGGCCGGCGGCAAGCGGTTCCGTCCGTTGCTGTGCTTCCTGGCGGCCGAAGCGGGCCCGGTCGGCGGCGACCAGGTCCTGACCGCTGCCTGCGTCGTCGAGCTGACCCATCTGGCCTCGCTCTACCACGACGACGTGATGGACGAAGCAGCGCTGCGCCGGGGAGCGGAGTCGGCGAACGCCCGGTGGGACAACCACGTCGCGATCCTGACCGGCGACTTCCTGTTCGCGAAGTCCTCCGAGCTGACCGCTGACCTCGGGCCCGACGCGGTGCGGATCCAGGCGCAGACGTTCTCCCGGCTCGTCGAGGGCCAGATCCTCGAGACGCTCGGTCCCGGGCCCGAGGACGACGCGCTGGACCACTACCTGCGCGTGATCTCAGGGAAGACCGGATCGCTGATCGCGACGTCGGCCCGGTACGGCGCCATGTTCGGAGGGGCACCGGACGAGGTGGTCGCCGCCATGACCGAGTACGGCGAGAAGGTGGGCGTCGCCTTCCAGCTCTCCGACGACATCCTCGACATCGCCTCGGACACCGAGGAGTCGGGCAAGACCCCGGGCACCGACCTGCGTGAAGGGGTGCCGACCCTGCCGACGCTGATCGCGCTGAGGTCGACCGATCCCGCCGATGCCCGGCTGCGGCAGCTGCTGTCCGCGCCGCTGATCGACGATGACCTGCACGCCGAAGCGCTCGCCCTGCTGAGGGTCCATCCTGCGATGACCGCAGCCCGGGACTACGTCTCTGCCGAGGCGACCCAGGCCAAGGCGCTGCTCGAGGTCCTCCCCGTGGGGCCGGTCCGCACGGCCCTCGAGGCCTTCGCGGACCTGGTGGCCGACCGGTCGGCCTGATGACCGCGCAGGTCGCCCGGCGCTCCGAGGTCTACTCCACCACGGGACTCGTGCTCGGTGCGACTGCGGTCGTCGGCGTGCTGAACCCCTATGAGGGTGGCCACTACCCGACCTGCCCGTTGCTCGCGCTGACCGGGCTGTACTGCCCGTTCTGCGGCGGCCTGCGCGCGGTGCACGACCTGACCCGCTTCGATGTCACCGGAGCCCTGGCTCGCAACCCGTTGTTCGTCGTGTCCCTGCCGCTGATCGTGTGGATCTGGTTCCGCTGGGCGTTGCCCGCCTTCACCGGTCGTCCGGCACGTCGGCTGCCGCTGCCGGCCTGGTGGGGGTGGGGAGTCGGTGCGGTGCTGCTGGTCTACGCCGTGCTGCGGAACCTGCCCGGCTGGACCTGGCTCTCGCCCGCCTGACTAGTGGAGGGCCGGGAGGCTGACGGCGACACCGGTGATCTCCTCGGCCGCGGTCGAGCACGGGCGGCAGCGGCCGAGGTGTGCTTCGGCCAGCTCGTCACGCCGGGCGGTCAGGGACCGGCGCAGGTACCCGGGCAGCAGCTCGACGACGCGGCGGCACTCGGGTTCGCTCGGTTCGCGCAGGTGCTCGGCCAGGTACGCGCGGCGAAGGCCGGCACGCGCCCGCACCGCCAGCGAGGACACGGCGTTGGCATTGATGCCCAGGCGCCGCCCGACCTCCTCGATCGGGAGGTCCTCGACGGCGGTCATCCACAGCGCCGCCTGCCACCGCTCCGGCAGCTTCGCGAGCGCCCGGAAGGCGGCCTGCCGGTCGAAGCGGGCGTCGGGGTCCTCGATCACGGGGACCATCCGGTTGATCGGTTCGTGATCGGCGACGAGGTCCTCGCGGCGTACGGCACGGACCGCGTTGAGGTGCGTCGTACGGACTGTCGTGAGGAGGTAGGCGCGGAACGCGACCTCGGGCCCCTTGCCCCGCTTCAGCAGGTCGAGCACCTTGGCGAAGGCCTCCGCGCAGAGGTCCTCGGCCCGGTCCGCGGGGGCGATGCGCCGTGCGTAGCGCACCGCGACCTCACGGTGCCTCAGGAACAGCTCCTCGTACGCCGCGACCTGGCCGACCCGGACCATCATGATCAGCTCAGGGTCGGTCGCGTCGTCCAGCTGCACACAGAACCGACGAGCAGCGGGAACGGTCCATTACGGACCGGGGACCTACAGGACGGTCCAGGTGTCCTTGCCGGCGATGAGGCTCGCGAGTGCGGCACTGTGGTCGTCCTGCCCGGCCGCCGCGGTCGCGATCTGTTCCCGGGCGCCGTCGTCGTACGTCGGGCGCGCGACCGAGCGGAAGATCCCGATCGGTGCCTGGTGCAGGACGCCTGCGTCGGTCAGGCGCGACAGCGAGAACGCGACCGTCGGGTCCGGATTGTGCGCGTCGTGGACGAGGACTGCCGGGTCGTCGCCGGCGACGACCTTGACGCCGCCTCCTGCGTCGTCGCGGGCGACCCCCTTGGTCCCGAGGCCGTCTTCACCCAGTGCTCCGAACCGGATCGGCTCACCGTGCACCAGCGGGATGATCGCGTCGGCCTTGGTGTCGGCGTCCTTGACCGCGTCGAAGGCGCCGTCGTTGAAGATCGGGCAGTTCTGGTAGATCTCCACCAGCGCGGTGCCGCGGTGGGCGGCAGCAGCCGAGAGCACCGAGGTCAGGTGCTTGCGGTCCGAGTCGATCGTGCGGGCCACGAAGCTCGCTTCGGCGCCCAGGGCCAGTGAGACCGGGTTGAACGGGTGGTCCACCGAGCCGACCGGGGTCGACTTGGTGATCTTCCCGGCCTCCGAGGTCGGGGAGTACTGACCCTTGGTCAGGCCGTAGATCCGGTTGTTGAACAGCAGGATCGTCATGTTCACGTTGCGGCGCATCGCGTGGATCAGGTGGTTGCCACCGATCGAGAGCGCGTCGCCGTCGCCGGTCACGACCCAGACGGAAATGTCCTCGCGCGAGGTGGCGATGCCGGTCGCGATCGCCGGCGCGCGGCCGTGGATCGAGTGCATGCCGTAGGTGTCGAGGTAGTACGGGAACCGGCTCGAGCACCCGATGCCGGAGACGAACACGATGTTCTCGCGACGCAGGCCCAGCTCGGGCAGGAAGCCCTGGACCGCAGCGAGGACGGCGTAGTCGCCGCACCCGGGGCACCAGCGCACCTCTTGGTCGGAGGTGTACTCCTTGCGGTTCTGCGGCCCCTCGTTGGTCGGCACGCCGGCCAGCCCGGGGAAGGGCAGCTCCTGGGTGGTCACTTGACCGTCTCCATCTCTCCGGTGCTGACTTCTGGGCCGGCTTCGTGCGCGTGCACGTCGCCGGTGCTGCTGATCAGGTCGGTGATCGCCTCGGCGAGCTCGGCCGCCTTGAGCGGCATGCCGTTGACCTGGTTGTAGCCGACCACGTCGACCAGGAACTTCGCACGGATCAGCAGCGAGAGCTGACCCAGGTTCATCTCCGGGATCATCACGGCGTCGTACTTCTTGAGGATCTCGCCGAGGTCCTTCGGGAACGGGTTCAGGTGCCGCAGGTGCACCTGGGCCACGTCCATGCCGGCCTTGCGGACGCGGCGGGCGGCCGCACCGATCGGGCCGTAGGTCGAGCCCCAGCCGAGGACGAGCACCTTGGCACGACCGGACGGGTCGTCGACCTCGAGCGGCGGCAGCGAGTCGGCGATCCGGTCCACCTTGGCCTGCCGGATCCGGACCATGTAGTCGTGGTTGGCCGGGTCGTAGGAGATGTTGCCGTGCCCGTCGCCCTTCTCCAGGCCGCCGATGCGGTGCTCCAGGCCGGGCGTGCCGGGGATCGCCCACGGACGCGCGAGGGTCTCCTCGTCGCGCAGGTAGGGCCAGTACTCCTCGGTGGTGGTGCCGTCCTTGGCAGTGACGGTCTTGTTGAGCTCAGTCGCGAAACCGGGCTCGATCTTCGGGAGGTCCGCGATGTCGGGGATCTTCCACGGCTCCGAGCCGTTGGCCAGGTAGCCGTCGGAGAGCAGCATCACCGGGGTGCGGTAGGTGACCGCGATCCGGGTGGCCTCGACGGCGGCATCGAAGCAGTCGCCGGGGGACTGGGGTGCCACGATCGGGATCGGGGCCTCGCCGTTGCGGCCGAACATCGCCTGGAGCAGGTCGGCCTGCTCGGTCTTGGTCGGCAGGCCGGTCGAGGGACCGCCGCGCTGCACGTCGACGATGAGCAGCGGGAGCTCGGTCATGACGGCCAGGCCGATGGTCTCCGACTTGAGCGCGATGCCCGGGCCCGAGGTGGTGGTGATGCCCAGCGAGCCGGCGAACGCGGCACCGAGGGCGGCGCCGACACCGGCGATCTCGTCCTCGGCCTGGAACGTGGTGATGCCGAAGCGCTTGTGCTTGCTCAGCTCGTGCAGGATGTCGGAGGCCGGGGTGATCGGGTAGGTGCCGAGGAAGATCGGCAGGCCCGACTGCACCCCGCCGGCGACCAGGCCGTAGGCGAGCGCGAGGTTGCCGGAGATGTTGCGGTAGGTGCCGGCGGCCATCTTCGCGGGCTTGATCTCGTAGGAGACGACGAAGGCCTCGGTGGTCTCGCCGAAGTTCCAGCCGGCCTTGAAGGCGGTGATGTTGGCGTCGCGGATGTCGGGAACCTTCGCGAACCGGGCCGAGAGGAACTCGATCGTCGTCTCGGTGGGACGGCCGTACATCCACGACAGCAGGCCGAGCGCGAACATGTTCTTCGCCCGGGCAGCGTCCTTGCGGGACAGGCCGAACTCCTTGACGGCCTCCACCGTCATACCGGTCAGGTCCAGGACCGAGAGGTTGAAGTCCTCGGCCAGCGAGCCGTGGCCCTCCTCCTCGAGCGGGTTGGTCTCGTAGCCGGCCTTGATCAGGTTGCGCGCGGAGAAGTCGTGGGAGTCGACGATGATCGCCGTACCCGGCTTCATGTCCGCCAGGTTCGCCTTCAGGGCGGCCGGGTTCATCGCGACCAGCACGTCCGGAGCGTCGCCCGCGGTCAGGATGTCGTGGTCCGCGAAGTGGACCTGGAACGACGACACCCCGGGCAGGGTGCCCTGGGGTGCCCGGATCTCGGCGGGGAAGTTGGGGAACGTGGCGAGGTCGTTGCCGAACGCCGCGGATTCCTGGGTGAACCGGTCACCGGTCAGCTGCATGCCGTCCCCGGAGTCGCCGGCGAATCGGATGATCACCCGGTCGAGCTGTTGGACCTGCTTGGCCACGAGAAACGCCTTCTTTTCCTGTGCTACTTCTTGGGCCGCCGTCGCCGTACGCGGCGGTGGGATTCCGAGGGTACGGACACCATCGTACGACGAAAGTAGAACGCGTTCTAGTTGGTGGCGACCCATCAACACTTTAGTCGCCCGGAGCGCGGATCGGCGGTGATCTCAGTACCGGATTGCCCGGAGTGACGCGACTCACCAGGTCATTGATTTGCCATTGAACCGATGAAGTGTAGTAAGTTACCCAACATTCGAAGTCCTTATCGATACATCCTCTGACCAAGGAGACGACATGAGCATGCAGGGAACCCGCGCCCGCGGGACGCGACGACGCTGGGTGGCCGTGGCCGCCGCACTGACCGCAACGATCGTGGGTGTCACGGGCTGCGGCTCGACCTCCGCCGGTGGCAAGAAGGACACCGTCAACCTCGTCGGCTTCTCGATCCTGCAGCAGCCCAACACGAACCTGATCAAGGACTTCCAGGCCACCGCTGCCGGCAAGGGCGTCACCTTCACGACGTCGTACGGCGCCTCGGGCGACCAGGCCCGCGCGGTGATCGCCGGCCAGCCGGCCGACTACGTGCACCTCTCCCTGGCCACCGACGTCGCCAAGCTCGTCGACGCGGGCCTGGTCGCGAAGGACTGGGACTCGGGCTCGACCCAGGGCATCGCCAGCCAGACCGTCGTGGTGCTGACCGTGCGCAAGGGCAACCCGAAGCACATCACCGGCTGGGACGACCTGGTCAAGCCGGGCATCAAGATCGTCACTCCCAACCCGGGTTCCTCGGGATCCGCGCGCTGGAACATCCTGGCGGCGTGGGGCCACGTCATCGCGAGTGGCGGCACCGAGGCCGACGCGACGGCGTACCTGAAGAAGTTCTTCGCGAACACCGCGGCGCTCCCGAGCAGCGGACGTGAGGCCACCACCGCCTTCGAGAGCGGCGTGGGTGATGTGCTCGTCTCGTACGAGACCGAGGCCATCGCTGCCCGTGCCTCCGGTGCTCCGCTGGACTACATCGTCCCGTCCGACACCCTGCTGATCCAGAACCCGGCCGCGGTCACCGTGAAGTCCTCGGCTGCTGCGAAGGCGTTCCTGGCCTTCGTGCTGAGCAAGGCCGGCCAGCTCGACTACGCCAAGGCCGGCTTCCGTCCGCTGGTCGATGTCGGGACCTACACCACGCCGGGCGCCAACGATCCGTCGAACCCGTACCCGACGCCGACCACGCTGCTGACGATCGACAAGAACTTCGGCGGCTGGACGGCGGCTGCGAAGAAGTTCTTCGACGTCAAGGACGGCATCGTCACGAAGATCCAGGCGGAGACGGGCAAGCAGTGAGCGCCGGGGTCCAGTCTCGGGCCACGGCGACGACGACCCCGGGTGTGGCGCGCACGCGCCGCACCCGGGGTACGCGTTCACTCGGGGGTTCCTCGACGCTCGCGCTGGGTGTAGCCGTCACCTGGTTCAGCGTGCTCGTCCTGATCCCACTCGTCGCGGTCCTGATCACCGCGAGCGGTGGGGGCTGGAGCGAGTTCTGGGCCACCGTGACCAGCTCGGAGACCGCCGCAGCCCTGCGGCTGACCGTCGGTCAGGCAGCACTGGTCACCGTCATCAACGTCTTCATGGGCACGGCGCTGGCGTGGGTCCTGGTGAGGGACCGGTTCTTCGGTAAGCGAGCCCTGGACGTCATCATCGACGTGCCGTTCGCGTTGCCGACGATCGTGGCCGGCCTGGTGCTGCTCTCGCTGTACGGCCCGAAGTCACCGATCGGTGTGAACGTCGCGAACACCCGGATCGCGGTGTTCCTCGCGATCGCGTTCGTCACGCTCCCGTTCGTCGTACGGACCACCCAGCCGGTGCTCGAGGCGCTCGACCGTGACGTCGAGGAAGCAGCGGCCTCGCTGGGTGCGGGTCGGCTGACCACGTTCCGGCGGATCGTCCTGCCGGCCCTCGTCCCGGCGATCGCCGCCGGTGCTGCGCTCTCGTTCGCCCGCGCGATCAGCGAGTACGGCTCGCTCGTGCTGCTCTCGGGCAACCTGCCCAACCGCACCGAGGTCGCCTCGGTCCGGGTGTTGTCCTACCTGGAGAACGGCGACCAGCGGGGGGCCTCGGCGATCGCAGCGATCCTGTTGCTCGTGGCGCTCGTCGTCATCGTCGGGCTCGACCTCCTGCAGCGACGGGTGACGCGTCGTGGCGAGTGAATCCTCGCGGCTCCGCGAGCCGCTGGCCGTCCGGATCGCCCTGCGCGTCGTCACCATCGGCTACGTGTTCGCGTTGGTCGCCGTGCCGACCGCACTGGTGTTCAAGAACGCCTTCGCCGACGGCGCCGGAGCGTTCTTCGATGCCCTCAAGGAGCCGGACGTCCTGCATGCGTTCCAGCTGACCGGCGAGATCACCCTGATCGCCGTGCTGATCAACCTGGTCTTCGGGGTCGCCGTTTCGTTGCTGCTGGTGCGCTACGACTTTCTCGGCAAGAGGATCTTCTCGGCGCTGATCGACGTGCCGCTCTCGGTCTCGCCGGTCGTCGTCGGCCTGGCCCTGGTGCTGGTCTACAACGGACGCACCGGCTGGTTCGGCCCGACGCTGGAGAGCTGGGGACTGAAGATCATCTTCGCAACCCCGGGAATGATCATGGCCACGGTGTTCGTCGCGTTGCCCCTGGTGATCCGCGAGATCGTGCCGGTGCTCACCGAGCTCGGCGACGACCAGGAGCAGGCTGCGCGCAGCCTGGGCGCCAACGGTCGGCAGACCTTCTGGCGGATCACCCTGCCCGGGATCAAGTGGGCCGTCGTCTACGGCGTCGTGCTCTCCCTGGCGCGCTCGCTCGGCGAGTTCGGCGCCATCAAGATCGTGGCCGGCAACATTGTCGGCCAGACCCAGACCGCGACGCTCGTGGTCGAGCAGAAGTACGAAGGATTCGAGCAGACCTCGGCGTACGCCGTGGCGGCGATCCTCGCGTTCGCGGCGATGGCCTGCCTGGTCGTGGTCTCGATCCTGCGTCCCAAGGAAGAGGACAACTCGTGAGTATCAAGGTCTCGAACATCACCAAGACCTACGGGGACTTCGTCGCCCTGGACAACGTGTCGGTCGACCTTCCGACCGGTCACCTCACGGCACTCCTCGGGCCCTCGGGCGGCGGCAAGTCGACCCTGCTGCGGATCATCGCCGGCCTGGAGTCGGCCGACTCCGGAGAGGTGAACATCGAGGGCACCGAGGCAACGCACCTGCCGCCGCAGAAGCGCAACGTGGGCTTCGTGTTCCAGCACTACGCGGCGTTCAAGCACATGAGCGTGGCCAAGAACGTTGCCTTCGGCCTCGAGATCCGCAAGCGCAGCAAGGGCGAGATCGCCCAGCGCGTCGACGAGCTGCTCGAGCTGGTGCACCTCTCCCAGTTCGCGAACCGGCTGCCCTCCCAGCTCTCCGGCGGCCAGCGTCAACGGATGGCGCTGGCGCGTGCGCTGGCGGTCGAGCCGACGGTGCTGCTGCTCGACGAACCCTTCGGTGCACTGGACGCCAAGGTCCGCAAGGAGCTCCGCGAGTGGCTGCGCCGGCTGCACGACGAGGTCAACGTGACGACGGTGTTCGTCACGCACGACCAGGAGGAGGCGCTCGAAGTGGCCGACGAGATCGTGGTCATCAACGAGGGCCGGATCGAGCAGGTCGGCACGCCCGATGCCCTGTACGACGCGCCGGCGAACGACTTCGTGATGAGCTTCCTCGGCCCCACGACCGTCATCGACGGCAAGCTCTACCGCCCGCACGACATCGAGGTGTTCACCCACCCCGGGATCGCCGGCTCGCTGCCGGCCCGGATCGTGCGCGAGCTGCGGGTCGGCTTCGAGGTGCGACTGACCGTCGAACTGCTCGACGCTGCCCACGAGGAGATCGTGGTCACCGTGACCCGGGCGCACCAGCGCTCACTCGGGCTGCGCGACGGGATCGACGTCTGGCTGGTGCCGACTCACGGCAGCGGCAGCTCGGTGCCCGAGATGACCGTGGTCAGCTGAGCAGCTCGGCGCGGAGCTTGAGCGCTTCGGCGTGCTGGGTGAAGCCGGCGGCGACCCGGGTAGGGCCTGCGAGCGCCACGAGGGGTCCGGAGAATACCTCGACCGTGTCGTAGAGGGTCGGACCGCCCGGAGTCTGGCTCAGGCGCTGGAAGCGCGTTCCCTTGACCAGGCCGAGCTTGCTCGGCAGACCTTCGTAGACGTAGGCGAGCAGGGCCCGGGTGGTGCCGTTGTCGTCGTACGGGGGCTCGACCTGGCTGATGCGTTCGGGGGAGCTCTGCGTCTTCCCGTTCGGCCAGCGGACGTGCAGCATGATCGGGTCGCCCGGTTTGGGAGGGTTCGCGCAGTCCGCCCGGAAGAGGAACGGATTCCACTCCCCGTAGGCGCCGGTGTCCATCATCACGGCCCAGACGGTCGCGAGCGGTGCGTCGATCTCGATCTGCGCCCCGGGGCGCGCTAATGGCATGGAGGCAAGATAGTGGAGACGCATAGGATCGGGTGTCGCGACGGTGCGATGAGGTGCAGGCGATCAGGTCCAGTCCCGCAACAGGGGGAATCGTGTCGGTGGGTGAACGCAAGCTCGGTTGGCGTGTGTTCACGCAGCCGGTGGCTGCCGCACTCCTGATCGCGATCGCCCTCCACCTCATCTGGCTGCTGCTGGTCGCGAACGGTGGCGGTGACCTCGCCGCGCAGGACGCGTGGGCGGAGTTCGCGAGGGCGCACCCGCGGATGGCGTACGACCTCGCCTGGTACGGGGGAATGCATCCGGTCTCCTACAGCGTGCTGTCGCCGTACGTGATGGGGTACCTCGGAGTCCGCAGCACGATGGTGTTCGTCGGCGTTGTCTCCTCGGGTCTGCTGGCGAACCTGATCGTGCGGACCGGAGCCGTCAAGCGGCCGCTGCTGCCGGCGGTGTACGGCGCGTTCGCGCTTGCCGGCAACGCCTTCTCGGGCCGGGTCACCTTCGGCCTGGGCATCATGTTCGCGCTCGCCGCCGTGACGGTCGTCTTCGACCCGAGGCTGGGCACCGAGCGTCCGATCACCACGCGGCTGCGGTGGCGTCGTGCCGCGACCGCCGCGCTGTTCTCGTTCCTGGCGACCGCGTCGAGCCCGGTGGCCGGACTGTTCCTCGGGGTCGTCGCGGGGGCACTCTGGCTGAGCGGCCGCCGCCGCATCGCCTCCGCGATGGGCCTGCCGCCGATCCTGGTCGTGGCGCTGTCATCCTTGCTGTTCCCGTTCTCGGGAGAGCAGCCGATGGACGCGCAGTCCGCGGTCCTTCCGGTGATCATCGGCGTGTGCTGCATGTTGCTCGCGCCCTCGACCTGGCGCACGGTGCGGTTCGGTTCGGCCCTATACGCGCTCGGCGTCATCGCGGTGCTGGTGGTCCCGTCCGAGATCGGCAGCAACGTCACCCGTCTGGCGCTGATCTTCGGGGGAGTGGTGCTGGTCGCGATCGCCACCCAGACCAAGCCGCCATCGATCCTCCGTCCCGTCAGCAGCCTGTGGAGCCGCTCGGCTGCCCGGTACGCCCTGGCTGCCGCGATGATCGCGGCCACCGTCTGGCAGGTCGGCACCGCGACTGCTGATGTGGTCAACACCCGGTCGGCATCCACGTGGACCGCGAACGTCGGCCCGCTCGTCGACCAGCTGCGTGCCCGGCACGCTGATGAGGCCCGCGTCGAAGTGGTCCCCACCCGGAGCCACCGGGAGGCATCGGTGCTGGCGCCGTACGTGAACCTGGCCCGCGGCTGGAACCGCCAGGCCGACCGCGAGCGCAACCCGCTTTTCTATGTCGACACCCCGCTCACCGCAGCGGCGTACAAGCAGTGGCTGGATCGCTGGGCGGTGCACTACGTGTTCCTGGCCGACGGCGAGACCGACCCGGCTGCGACGGAGGAAGCCAGTCTGATCAGCCACGGCCTGGCCTACCTGAGCCCGGTGTGGATCGGTGCGGGCGGGCGCCTGTACGCCGTCAAGTCACCGGCACCGCTGGCCGACGGGTCGGCGAAGGTCGTTCACTTCGATGCCAGCCAGGTCGTCGTCGACGTCAGCAAGCCCGGCGACTTCCGGTTGCGGATCCTGGCCTCGCCCTGGCTCAGCCTGCTCTACCCGGACGGCAAGGTCATTCCGGCCCCGCAGTCGGACAACCCTGATGTGGCTCCGGTCGATGTCGAGGGTTGCCTCGGCAAGTCGGTGCAGCCGGTCGAGCCGAACGGCAAGGAGTACTGGACCGTGCTCGAGGCCCCGCATCCGGGGGTCTACACGATCGCTACGCCGTACAACCTGCCGCGCGGCACCGCCTGCCCGACACCCGGAGGCTGAGCGCGGGCCGATGCGCTTCCGCGTCGGCGGTGCCACTATGACGGCATGAAGCGGTTGGTCGTGTGCTGCGACGGGACATGGAACAAGCCGGACAACGAAGACGTCACCAACGTCGAGAAGATCGCCCGCACGGTGCAGACCGATCTACCACCGGGAGGCGGTGTCTACCAGCTGGTGTACTACATCAGCGGGGTCGGCACGAGCAGCTACGAGGCCGACCGGCTGCTGGGTGGGGCCTTCGGCTTCGGGCTGTTCCACAACGTGATCGCGTGTTACCGGTTCCTCGCCCAGAACTACGAGCCCGGCGACGAGATCTTCATCATCGGCTTCAGCCGGGGCGCCTACACGGCACGGTCGTTGGGCGGGATGATCGCCCGAGTTGGACTGCTCACCAAGGTTGCCTTGGTCGAGGAACGGCTGCCCGCGGCTGTCCACCTGTACCAGCGGACGAAGATGCCCGCAGGCAACTTCGGGGAGAGCGTGGACGAGTTCAGGCACGACCACTGCCACGCGGCGAAGGTGACGTTCCTCGGTGTCTTCGACACCGTGGGCGCCCTCGGGGTGCCCGGGTTCGAGCGGGAGACGCCACGATTCCACGACGTCCAGCTGAGCGACCAGGTGCTGTGCGCGCGGCAGGCGCTCGCGATCGACGAGACCCGGATGAAGTTCGTCCCCACCTTCTGGGAAGCCCCCAGCGATCCTGCGGGCGCACCGACCGAGGACCCACGGGTCAAGCAGGTGTGGTTCGAAGGCGCGCACTCCGATGTCGGGGGCGGATATCGCGAGACGGGGCTGTCGGACACGTCGCTGTTGTGGATGGCACGCGAGGCGCACGCGGTCGGCCTGATCTTCGATCCGGTGTTGCTGGGCACCTACGTCAACAGCGGATCGGACCCCATTCGTCACAACCCTCTCGACCTGGTGTTCATGGTCGACAACGCGCTTCTCGAGGCGAAGCAACTGCTGCCCTGGAGCGGCTCGGACACCACGTTCAGCCACGGGCTGCGGCTGCTCACCAACGACCGTGCCCTGTCTGTCCGGGTGGCGTCCTCCGCGGTCAGCCACTTCCAGGAGGGTGGGTACGCGCCCGGCAACCTGGCCGCGTTCGCCACCGAGACCCACGGGTTCGACGGAATCGTGGAACCCGTCGTCCGGCTTCCCGAGGCCGGCATCGACCTGAGCGACCTCGGACGTCCGCCGACCCCGTGAGCCGCGCGGCCCACTACTCGAATGCGGACGACATCCGACATGGCGTCAAGGTCACCGAGAAGGCCGTTGTTGGCGGTCTCGCATCAGCCGCCCGACGTGCCCTTGGTCGAGAACACGAATGTCCAGCCGTCCTCGTCGTGACGTTCGAGGCTCAGGAACTTGATGCGAGGCTTCTTCGACCTGAACTCAGCCTGCGCCCAGATGATCGCCCCCCACGTGGACGACTCCTTGACCTCTCCGAGAACTTTGCCGTCCTTGTCCACTGCTCGAAACTTCGCCATACGCGCAAGTTAGCGCGGGTAGATGAACAGGTAAGCACTTCTGCCGCGCCGTCGCCTCTGCCAGGCGCCAGAAGCCGTCAGGAAGGACGGTTTTCTCAGCAACTCGGCTGGTCAATCGCCGTCGTGATCGATCGCAGATGCCCGGCCCTTGGCGGGCCGGGCACCTGGCGTGGCGTCAGCTGGTCGCGGTCAGCTTCCTCTGATGCTCAGACGAGCACGAGTTCCTCGGCGTGCTCGAACGCGGTTTCCGCTCCGTCGACCTCGGCCTGGGGGCGCTGCTTGGTCACGAGGACCAGGGAGAGGACCGACGCGAGGATGAGTGCGCCGAGTCCCCAGGTGAACGCAACCGTGTAGCCGTGGACCAGACCTTCGGCGGTCTGTCCCGCGCCATGGGCGGAGATGTAGGTGGCGGTCGCCGTGGCGGCGATGGTGTTCAGCAGCGCGGTGCCCAGCGATCCACCCACCTGCTGGGTGGTGTTGACCAGGGCACTGGCTACGCCTGCGTCGTGGTCCGCGACCCCGACGAGCGCCGTGCTTGAGAGAGCCACGAACGCGAGGCCCATGCCGATGCTCATCACGATCTGGGCCGGGAGCACTGTCGAGGCGTAACTGCCGTGCACTGTGATCTGGGTGAACAGGATCATCCCGAGAGCGGCGGCTGCGGTGCCGCCGACCATCAGGGGGCGCGGCCCGAAGCGGGGGAGCAGGGTGCTGGCCACGGCTGCTCCGGCCACGACGCCGACGCTGAAGGGCAGGAACGCCAGCCCGGACTTCACGGCCGAGTAGTGCAGGGTTCCCTGCATGTAGTAGACGAGGAACAGGAACATTCCGAACAGCGCCAGCCCGAGGAGCAAGGAGACCAGGAACGCGCCGGCGCGGTTGCGTTCGGTGAACACCCGCGGCGGCAGCAACGGTTCGGAGGTGTTTCGCTCGATCAACACGAACGAGACCAGCAGGATGACCGCCGCGCTCAGCAGCGAGATGGTGCTGGCAGCCGACCAGCCATTCTCGTTGGCCCTGGTGAAGCCGTAGACGAGTGCGACCAGGCCCAGTGTGCTCGTGACCACTCCGGGGATGTCGTACTTCGGCTTGCCTTCGGCGCGACTCTCCCGGACCAGGATGGCGCCGGCGACGGCGGTCGCGATCGCGATGGGGGTGTTGACGAGCAGGGTCCAGCGCCACGAGGCGTACTCGGTCAGGACACCTCCGAGGATCAGTCCCAGGGCGGCGCCGCCACCCGAGATGCCGCCGTACACGCCGAAGGCTTTGGCGCGCTCGCGTGGTTCACTGAAGGTGACCGTGATGAGCGAGAGTGCGGCTGGTGCCATGAGCGCCGCGAATGCGCCCTGGAGGGCGCGCGCGCCGAACAGCTCACCCTGGGTCTGCGCCAGGCCGCCGATGGCAGAGGCAACTCCGAAGCCGATCAGACCGATGATGAATCCCCGTTTGCGCCCGATGAAATCAGCGATCCGGCCGCCAAGCAGAAGCAGTCCACCGAATGCGAGTGCGTAGGCGGTGATCACCCACTGGCGGTTGGCGTCGGAGATGCCCAGCGCGTGCTGCGCGGAAGGAAGAGCGATGTTGACGATGCTGGCGTCGAGCACCACCATCAGCTGGGCGACGGCGATGACGACCAGCGCCAGCCATCGGCGTGGGTCGACGTCGGCAGCCGCGTCGGTCTGGTTCGTTGTCATGGCAGGTCCTCGAGAGATCGAAGTAGTGGGGTTTCAACTGGGACCACCATATGAAATAGGATCGTCCGAGTCCAGACGATCCGAGTGTGACTCATCCGACATTGATCGATCGTGCCTGTCGCTGTAAGGTACGCGCATGGGCACGTTTGCGAAGAACACTGATGACACGGAGCTGGCTCTGTGTGCGGCGTTCCCGACGGACCTGACGATGCTGCTGCACGCTGCCGCGGGTCGGATGACCGACGACCTGGACCTCGCTGCTGTCGAGATGGGGCTCAACGACGTCCGTGACTGGCTGGTGCTCGCCGCGCTCGACGACGGCCGCCAGCGCACCCAACTAGAACTGAGCCGTGTCGTGTGCGTCGACAAGACCACGCTGATCAGCGTTCTCGACCGGCTCGAGAAGCACGAGCTGATCGTTCGTTCGGTCGATCCGTCCGACCGACGGGTTCGCATCCCGCAGATCACGTCGACCGGTCGGAAGGTCTACGCCAAGTTCGCTGTCGCCCGCGACGTGGCTGAGGCGCGCGCACTCAATGGTGTGGACCAAGCCGAGCGCGCGCTGCTGCTGGACCTGCTGGCCCGAATCGCCGACCGCCAGGCTGCGGCTCTCCCCGCAAGCTGACCCACCACTTCTCTCCGAGCCCGCCAGGTGTCGACAGGCGGCCACCATGGTGAGTCCTTTCGCCGCGACAGGGCGCCATACTGCGGCACCGGTCGACGCACGGCCCTAGGCTCGGGGCATGAGCGATCAGACAATGACCGGACGCACGGTCCTGGTGACCGGAGCAAGCGACGGGATCGGGGCCGAGACAGCACGCGTGCTGGCCTCCCGTGGCGCCACAGTGCATGTGACGGGGCGTTCTGCCGACAAGCTCCAGCCCGTCGCTGAGGCGGTGGGCACGGAGCCGCTGGTTGCCGACTTCTCCCGGCTCGACGACGTGCGCCGCCTCGCCACGCAGATCAGCGAGCGGGTGGCGTCGATCGACGTGCTGATGAACAACGCCGGCGGTACGTTCGCGCCGTCGAAGAGGACCCACGACGGTCACGAGCCGAACTTCCAGGTCAACCACCTGGCGCCGTTCCTGCTGACCAATCTGCTGCGTCCCAAGCTCGTTGCGGCTGGCTCGTCGCTGGTCGTCAACACCTCCAGCATCGGCAACCTGATGGGCAAGATCGTGCTCGACGACCTCGACTACGAGCACCGTCGGGCGATCGAGTTCCCGGCGTACGGCACTGGCAAGCTGATGAACATCGTGTTCACTCGCGGTATCAGCCAGCGTTGGTCAGGCGACGGCGTCGTCTCGGCCGCCGTGCACCCCGGCCCGGTGGGCAGCTCGTTTGGCCGCGACTCGTGGTTCGTCGGTCTGCTCTACCGCACCCCGCTCAAGCGGCTCGGCACGATCAGCGTCCCTGATGGTGCCGAGCCGCTCGTCGCTCTCGCCGAGCGCGGTCCGGACCCCGACATCGACGGTCGCTACTTCAGTCGGTTCAAGATCAACGGGCGCGAGAACAAGCAGGCAAGCGACCAGGCCGTCATCGACGGCTTGTGGGAGCGATCGGCAGCACTGGTCGGCCTGACCTGATCGAGCCGCGCTTGCTGGAGCCCAACGATGTTCAGGTGGGCCGTGTTCAAGCAATGAGCAGTCGAGCGCCCAGGTCTGCTTGGTCGAGCGCGACGAGGTCTCGGTTCCGTTCGGCCCAACGACCTGATGCGAGGTCGGCTCGAAGTTCGTGCACGGCCCTGTTCTCGGCGTCTGGCCCGACCGCGTCCCAGACCGAGATCCCGCGCCTGACACCTTCCTCCAAGTAGGCCTCGGGGCGCCGCCAGTAGGCCTCGAAGAAGCCATCGGCGCAGTCCCACGGGACCGGGACGGGTTCCAGCCGAGCGTCGATCGCGCCGGCCAGCTCGGGTAGGGATGCAAGGACGCGGCAGCCCGGCAGTTCAGCGAACTCAGGCAGATAGTCACGGTTCAGCCAGAACTGGTCAGGATTGCTGGTGTCGAACAAGAACACCACCACGCGGCGAGCAACGCGCTGCATCTCGCGCAGTCCTGCGGTCGGGTCCTGCCAGTGGTGGAGGGTGCACACGGCCATCGCGGCGTCGAAGGACTGGTCATCGAAAGGTAGGTTCTCGGCTGACCCAGCGATGCACGGTGCCGCATCCGGCTGGCGTTGCGCACGCATCAGAGCGGACGGTTCCAGCGCCAGAACCTCGCGGTCGGGTGGCTCATAGGACCCGGTGCCTGCCCCGACGTTGAGGACGGTCCGGGCATCGCCGAGCGCAGCCCAGATCCGCGCAGCGATCCGCGGTTCAGTCCGTCGTGTCGCGGTGTAGGTCGCTCCGATGGTGTCGTACAGCTGCACCGTTGCCATGGAGACTGCCTTTCTTGTCGATCCCGCGATTGTCTCGGCACCCTCCACAAGGTGCAAACCGCCGCGTCGCGGACACTCGGATCTGTCGATGATCGGACGTCCCAGTGCCACCAGGTTTCGACCTTGCGGCGGGACAGTACGGGGTGAACACTCGACACATGTCGCACGCCGCAGACCATCCGCACCCGACGGGTGCTACGGCCGATGCCCAGGACTATAGCCACCTGCCAGAGGTGACTACTCTCGCGGACACAGTGACGTCAACGAGAGGTGACTCCCCACCTGAAGCAAGCGGTGAACGCAATGACTTCATCGCTGCAGCTATCAATGCGGGCGGTTGACTCTGCGGGTCAGCGCGCGGTGGATCTGCCGCGATGAGTGCATCAATCCGCGAGGCGTCCCGGTCGGGGTACCAGCATTCGATCAAGAACCCACGCGTGCCTCGGAAGCTCGCTGAAGGATTTCGCGCTCAACTGTCGTGGCTCGAGGCGTCCACAGTTCATCCCACGTTCGACCCGATATGAGCGTGCGGATGCCACCGCCGTCCTGGCTGCGCAGCTTGCCGCCGCACACAGGGAAGGTCGGCCACCTGACTTCTAGCGGGTCAGTGCCCGATCTGGATGTTGTCTCTTGGTGACCTGCTGTGAGGTGTGAGCTGGTCAGTTCTAGCGTCGCCGGATCCACCAGAAGCAGCTAGCTGACAGTGCTCCGGCCAGAGCCAGGAAGATCGCGGTTTCAAACCACTGGAGCGGCCAGTAGTGGGTTGCTGGTTGGTAGGTCACACTTTCGTGAAGGTGGAGGGGGGCAAGGCAGGTACCGATCTGGGCGAAGTTGCCCGGACCCTTGGTTGTGCCTGGTTCAGGGCGCGTGCCATTTGGTGGCGGCGGGAAGCAGTTCAGATGTTCGCTCATCGCGACCACGTGGTCGGAGGAGTCTTCGACGGGAGGCGCGGAGATCACCCAGGCGCCGGGAGGCACGTTCAGGCCCGAGATGAAGAGCTCGGCGCCGCCATTGTTGCCGTAGATCCCGTTGGCTTGGCTCGTAGTGGCCTGGTTGATCGCGAAGGTGTGTGTGGTGGAGGCGAGCAGATGTGGCCGGATGGTGGTGGGCATGAGGATCTGGATGCCGACGAAAACTGCCAGTGTGACGGCCATGGCGGGGATGGTTCGGCGCAGGAGGAGTCCCGCAGTCGTGCCGAGTGCGAAGGTGAAGGCGGCGTAGCCGATCGGGACGATGTCACGCGATGCGAAGGTCATGGCTGCGAAGCGGTTGCCGTTGAGGTGGTCCAAGGGTCCGGCCCACCAGGTCAGCAGGTAGCTGAGGATGCCGGCGACCGCGATCGAGCAGAGTCCTATGCCAGCGAGTTTGAAGGACAGCCACCGGGTCCGGGTCACGCTCTGGTTCCAGGCGAGCTGGTCGGTGCCGGTTTCCAGCTCTCGGCCGATCAGTGGTGCGCCCCAGAACATTCCCATCAGCGCAGGGGCGGCAACGACTAGGAGTTCGTTGAGGTGGAACGCCATGTCGTAGCTGTGCTGGAAGTCGTTGAGGGTGGAATCGCAGGAGCCCAACGGTGTGCAGGCCACCAGGTCGGCTGTATAGGTGTGGTGCAGGTGCACCCCGGTGATCAGGAAGTACGTCGCTGCCGCGGCGAGGAGGGCAGCTGTGCTCAGGGTTTGAACGCGGAATTGGCGCCAGGTGAGCCAGATCATCGGGACGCTCCC
The DNA here is from genome assembly GCA_025964775.1 of Marmoricola sp. Lineage (GTDB taxonomy): Bacteria > Actinomycetota > Actinomycetes > Propionibacteriales > Nocardioidaceae > Marmoricola. The sequence goes on along the minus strand of JAOPYE010000016.1, from coordinate 25,707 downwards.
CTCGGGGGTTGAGATTGGGTGGGTGCGGCGGCGCGTTCCATGTAGGTCAGGACCAGGTCTTCGAGGTCCAGCTGATCGGCAACCCAGTCACCAGCGGGTATCTGTGTCTGACTGCGCACGATGAACGTCGACTGCCGGTCGGTGTGATCCGCCAGGATCACCTCAAGCCCGTCAGGAAGGTCGGCCTGGTCTCGCCGCGCGCACACGAGCCGATGGTGCTGGGCCAGGAGGTCCTCGGTCTCGCCGGCGAGCTGGACACGGGAGGAGACCAGAACGACCAGGTAGTCACACACACGTTCGAGGTCGGAGACCAGGTGGGAGGACAGGATCACGCTGGTGCTGTTCTCGGCGACAGACTCCATCAGGTGGCGTAGGAAGTCGCGTCGTGCCAGCGGGTCGAGGCTGGCGACAGGCTCGTCGAGGATGAGCAGTTCGGGCCGCTTGGCAACCGCGACGGTCAGAGCGAGCTGCGCGCGTTGACCGCCCGACAGTTTGCCCGCCTTCTGTTTCGGGTCGAGGCCTAGCTGGTCGATCCGTGCGTGTGCGAGCAGGGCGTCCCAGCCCGGGTTGAGCTTGGCACCGAGGGTGAGATGGTCGGCAACAGTCAGGTTCGAATACGTCGGGGTGTCCTGAGCGACATAGCCGACCCGCGCCAGCTGCGCGGGGTCAGCGCCGGGCTGGTTGCCGAGTACTTCGATGTGTCCCGTGGTCGGTGCGAGCATGCCGCACGCGATCTTCAACAAGGTGGTCTTGCCTGCGCCGTTCGGACCGACCAGTCCGACGACATGGCCCGGCGGGATCTCCAGAGTGCACTCAGTCAGCGCGTCGCGCCGGCCGTATGTCTTGCCCAACGACCGGGCTTGCAAGATGGCGGTCATTTCTCCCCTTCAGGGTTCTCTCGGAACGTGCTCTGGAACATCGCCTCGATGCCGGGTCCTGTCAGTCCAGCGGCACGGGCTTTGCGCATCCACGCGCGCAACTCCTCCTGGAGTGGGGCGTGGTCGGCCAGGGACGCCTGGCCCAGCGATTGGGTGATGAACGTGCCGACACCGGGTTTGGCTGCGGCCAGCCCTTGATGCTCGAGCTCGCGGTAGGCCTTGCTCACGGTGTTCGGGTTGATCACCACCTTGGTGACCACCTCCTTGACCGTCGGCAACTGGTCACCCTCCGCGAGCAAGCCGAGGAGCAACGCCTGGCGTACTTGCCAGACGATCTGCAGGTAGGGCGCGACTCCGGAGCGAGCGTCGAGATGGAACTCGATCACGGTCACTCCTATTCCACTAGGTGCCTAGTAGAATAGGAGCATCCTGAGCGGTGGTCTGTCAACCGCGGGCGCAGACACGGCTGCCATGCGCGACATCAGCGTGCGCCGCGTGCAGTCGCCGGTCAGAGTCGATCACGGCCGGGTCGTGCCACGACCTGCTAGCTGTCGAGCGACCGCTGGGAAGGGTTGACGGACCTGCGGGACTTGGCGTGAACTCGCTGTGTGGATGCTGAACAGGTGCGCGCTGCGGCCTTGGCGGAGTCGCCGAAGCACGGAAACCTACTGCAATCAGCCCGCTCCGGGGCGCGGTTGAGCGCGTTGATGCTGCCGTTCTTCATGGCGTGGACACCGGGTGGATATGGAATCCTCACCTACACCGGGCGCAGGTCCGGCATCAGACGTCGCAAGTGTCTGCGCGCGATCCGGGACGGCCAGTCCGTTTATTTGCTGATGTTGCGCCCACCGGCGCTCGCCGTCGAGCGGCCTTCGGCAGTAGCAGCGTGGGTGCACAACGTTCGTGCGAACCCGCAGGTAGCGATCACCCTCGGTCGCCATACATCTTGTGGCACGATTCGTGAGATCACCGACGACTCCGAACGCGAGCTTGCTCGGGTGGCGCTTTGCGATCGCATCCACCTCGTCGATTACGGCGAGTGCGATCTGCATGTTCGTGGGCTTCCTTCGAAGGCGAAGATCAGGGCATTGCACAGTTACTGGTTTGACACCGGAGTTCCGTTCGCGATCGACCTCACGGACTAACGCGAGGTCAGATGCACCCGCTCTGATTCAAGCGGTCGAATATCCAGGTGAGCGCCACCGCGTCTCAGTCAGCTCGGCCCGGCCGGCGTAGTCCTGAGCGGGCGGCGGCCCTGACGTCAGAGGTCAGGGTGTCGAGCGCGGGGCTCGGCAGGCGCCAGCGCTGCCAGAACAGGGCGACCTCGACCGGTGCTGCTCCGGGCATCCGGACCAGGTCCCCGCGTGCTGGTTCCGGGGTGAGTTGGTGCACGGGCACCAGCCCCCAGCCCAGCCCAGCTCGTACGGCCACAAGGAAGTCGGCGGTGCTCGGGACTCGGTGAATCACCCGCGGCCTGGAGGCTTTGCGTGCAGTCAGGACGGCGTGTTGAAGTTGGTCCTTCTCGTTGAAGACGATCATCGGAATGCTCGTCCAATCCACGCGAGTTCCTCGTTGGTGCTGGGCGAGCAGCCACGGTGCCACTGCCGCTTGGTAGCGCAACGCCCCCAGCGGTTCCACTGAGCACCCCTGGACCGGCTTCGGCTCAGAGGTGACGGCCGCAAGGGCAGCCCCGCTGCGAAGCAGTTCGTGGGAGTGGGCCTCGTCCTCGACCGCGAGTCGCAAGGCCGTGCCCGGGCGCCGTGCGACCTCGGCCAGCACAGGCCTGAACCAGGTCGCCAAGGAGTCGGCGTTGACTGCGACTCGCATGTCGATGACGTCGTCGTCGCCCAGCTCCGCACTCGCCTCGGCCGCGAGCAATTGCAGCTGCTGAGCGAGCCGCAGCAGCGGAGCTCCGGCAGGAGTCACTTCGGCCGGGAGCGTTCGCCGTACCAGCACCTGACCGGCAGCGCCCTCCAGCGCTCGGACCCGCTGGCTCACCGCGCTCGGCGTGAGGTGCAGCAGGCGTGCGGCTGCTTCGAACGAGCCCTCCTCGGCGATTGCCGCGAGCGTCTCGAGCTGAGCCGGGTCGAATCTCATCTGCCTAGTGAAGCACCTCTTCATGTTATGCAGAAACATTCGCTGGGCTATTCACCCGGCTGCTCCTAGCGTGGAGGGGTGCTCGCGCTCCTCGTTGCCGGATTCCTGACCGGCGGTTCGCTCATCGTCGCTATCGGCGCCCAAAACGCCTACGTCCTGCGCCAGGGGCTGACCCGGAGCCACACCGCCGCGGTGGTCGCACTGTGCTCCGTGTCTGACGTCATCCTGATCGCCGCTGGTGTCGCCGGGGTCGGGACCGTGGTGACCCACGCCGGGTGGGTCGTCGACGCCGTGACCTGGTTCGGGGTTGCCTTCCTGCTCTGGTACGCGGCCGCGTCCTTCCGGCGTGCGTTGCACCCGGCCGCCCTGAGCACCGGTGCTGGAGCAGCCGCGTTGGAACCTCGGGGCCGGGTTCTCGGCCGAGCCGCCGCACTGACCTGGCTCAACCCACATGTCTACCTCGACACCGTGCTGCTCATCGGCTCCATCGCAGCCACTCACGACGCCACCGGCGGCATCCTCGATGGCCGATGGGTCTTCGCCGCCGGTGCGGCAAGTGCGAGCATCGTGTGGTTCACCAGTCTCGGGTTCGGCGCGCGGAAACTCGCACCTCTGCTGGCTCGCCCCCGCGCGTGGCAGGTGCTCGAGCTCGTCGTGGCCGCCACGATGGTCACGGTCGCCGCGAACCTTGCCCTCGGCTAAAGCGCACCACCCACGTGATCGCGCACCTGGCCAGGGCGAACCCGCAGTGGCGCACCGTCGGGCCGGACACCCCTGCACTCTTCGTCTGCCAGGGACACCAGGCATACATCTCCCCGTCGTGGCACGCCGCCAAAGCCGAGCACGGACGAGTCGTCCCCACCTGGAACTACACAGCCGTCGAGCTCCGGGGCACCATCAACATCTTCCACGACCCCGACCGCTTACTCGAGGCGGTCAGCCTGCTCACCCACCAGCACGAGAACGACCGCGACAAGCCCTGGGCCCCGACCGACGCGCCGCCGGATTACATCAGCGGACAACTCCGCGGGATCGTCGGAATCGACATCGGGTCGACACCGCCACCGGCAAAGCCAAGCTGAGCCAGAACAGGTCCCAGGCCGACATCGACGGCGTCGTCGCCGGCCTACTCGCAGTGCCGGACAGCGCCGCCCCGACTGTCGCCAAAGAGATGCAGACGCGCAGCGCCTTCCCCTCATCCTGACGTCATGATCTTGTGGCGGGCTGGTGCGTGAACCGCCGCCTGCAGCACCGACCGGCACGGACTGACGGACTACGGCACCAGTTCCTGCGGTCGGCGTTCATCCAGGTGCGGGCTAGACGTGGTTTCGTGGTGCCGGTACGGCACCCGTTGCAAGGAGCCGGTCGGGAGATCGATCCGGAACAGGGCGCCGCGGCCCTTGTGCGGTTCGACGCAGATCGAGCCGTCGAAAGTTTCGACGATCCCGCGGGCAATCGCGAGTCCGAGGCCGGCGCCGGGGATCACGTTGTCACGTGCGAACTCTCCGCGATAAAGCCGTTCGAAGACGCGGGTCTCCTCATCGTGGGGTATCCCGGGGCCGCTGTCTCCCACTCGTACCGATGCTGTACCAAGGACAGCACTGACTGCGACCCAGACGACTGTGTCGGCGCCTGAGAACTTGATGGCGTTCGTGAGGAGGTTGTCGACGACTTGGCCCATGCGGATTGGATCGACGTGTACGAGGATCTGATGCTCCGCTGGGGTCCACTCAATGGCGACGCGGGCGTGGTCGGCGCTAGGAGTGTTCGAGGTGACCGCGTCACTCACGAGTCCGACCAGGTCGACTTCGGCGGTCTGGGTGCGCCGGACGAAGTCGTTGGAGTTCAAGAACAGCAGGTCGGCGACGATGCGCTCTTCGCGCACCGCGTTGCGTTGGATGATCCGTACGAACTCGCGCCCTTCATCTGACAGGTCATCCGAGTCGGCCAGGAGCTCGCAGAACCCGCGGATCGCGGTCAGTGGGGTCCGCAATTCATGCGAGACCGTGGCAAAGAACTCCGATCTGGCCTGTTCGGCCAGCCGATGGCTGCGCCGGCTGTCCAGCGTCGACCAGTGGCCCCGCGCAAGGACGATCACAAGCACAGCGCCAAGAAGAGCGACAGCCACGACTGTGACTCTCCCCTCGGCTCGGAGGGAGAAGACCATGAGCACGAAGGTCACTGCGCTGGCGACATACGGAAGAAGTACGAAACCGCCTTCGGCATGGCGGGCTTCTCCCGGAGACAAACCCGACTTGGCAACTCGGTACTGCTCGTTTGCGCTCGCCGCGAGCATCGCGATCGCAAACATCCACCCAGCATCGACCCAGGTGCCTCCAGAATATGTGCCTGCAAGCGTCAGGCGCCCGTAGACGATGTCCGTGGCGATGTACAGAACCAGACTGCCCTTGATCAGGCCCAGAGCCCAGGCGCCGAGAATCCGGCGGGTGCGCACGGCGAGCGCTGTCAACGCGAGGATGAGGATCAGATCGCCGCCAGGGTAAGCGATGAGCGCGACCAGCTGAAGCCGGTTGTCAGGAGATCCCGTCGCCGAGGCAAGCGTGACAAACCACACGATCGCGGCACCCGCGACCACCGTCGCGGCAGCATCAAGACACACGCGAACCAGTGCGAAACCTTGGAACCGATCACGTGGAAATTGCAAGATCCCTGCGAACACAAGGGGATAGAACGCCAAATAGGCGGCGTCCGCGAACGACGCATCAGGCGTGTCGCGAAGCACCGATTCGTACACCAACTGCAACACCGCGCCGAGCAGGTAGGCCAACAGGCCCAGACCGATCAGGAGCCACGCGCGCCGCAGGCGCGACCGGAACGACTTGGTCCACGCAACACGGAAGGCCAGGATCGCGGCCGTCAGGTTGACCGGCCAGAACGCGACATCGCCGATCGTCTGCTTGAGGCCCGGGCCGCCCCAATGGAAGACCTGCCAGCCGACGTAGACGACAAGGAAACAGCTGAGCCCGACGATCGCCCGCGACCCACGATCGGCGATCCAGCGACGCCACAGGTCCGATCCTGTGGGTAGCGCAGACGAGACGAGACTCATGCCCGCCACCCCCTCTGCCACCAGTGATGTGAAACCCGTCAGACGAGGCAGAGCACGCCCCTCAATGCCAGTCTCCGTACACGTGATGGCTTCGCCCAGTGCCACGTGACCCCATGACCCGGGACCAATGGCAATCATGCACGGGCCCGCCCCACCAGGGCATATTAGACCGGTTTCGGGTGATATATACGTCTTTCTGTCACGAGAGGTTCGACTGCTTGAACGCCTATGCGCTTTCGAGGTCTGGGGCCGTGATGGGCATCTGGGACCACGCGCCGACGAGATCCGGCAGGCTGGGTTTCACCACGATGCCGGTGTCTAGGTCTGCGGGGGCCAAGGCGTTCCAGAAGTCGGGGTGTTGTTCGGCGGGCAGTACGGCGGTCACGCGTCCCCGGATTGGGGCACGGGTGCGGTTGGCCGTGACTTGCACGTATCGGTGGCCTGAGTCCTTTGCGCGCCACGCCAGGATGTCGGCACCGTCGAGGATGTTGGCCCAGGCGAGTAACTCGGAGGGGTTGTCCACGGTAGCGGTGAGGTCGCCGACGATGTCGAGTTCTCGGCTGATGCGCAACAGGATGGCGAGCTCGCGCGCTTCCTTGGAGGGATACATCCGGTTTCCCCTTTCGTCTTCTCAGGTGGGTCTGCCCAGAGCCGGTCGGCTCTGGGCAGACCCGTGCTGGCGCCCTTCGGTTGATGGGGGTCAGGATTCGATCGCGGCGTTCTCGGTGGTGGTGCGCACTTCGATCTTGCGTGGCTTGGCCTTCTCGGCGACCGGGATGCTCAGGCGCAGGACGCCGTCGGAGTAGGCGGCGTCGATGCGCTCGAGATCGAGGTTGTCACCTAGGACCAGCTGCCGGCTGAACAGGCCCTTGGGGCGCTCGGTTGCCAGCATTTCCCAGTCGCCGTTGCGCGAGATTCGCTCAGCGCGGACGGTCAGGACGTTGCGTTCGACGTCGAGATCGATGCTCTCCTTGGCAATGCCGGGCAGGTCGAACTCGAGGATGAATGCATCGCCTTCACGCCAGGCGTCCATCGGCATGACCGCAGGACGATTGGTCGTCCCGGCAAACTGTTGGGTCAGGCGTTCGAACTCACGGAACGGGTCTGCGGTACGCAGCAACATGACAAATCCTCCTTGTCTGACGGCTAGCCAGAGTTGTACTGGCTGATATAGATTTTATCTAGCACACGGAGGATGGGCGACGCAAGAGGTGAAGCGATGCTCGACCCGAACCGCGGGGTTTTTGCTATTTCGGTTGCTGCCGAGCTGGCGGGAACCTCGGTGCAGAACCTGCGCGCCTATGAACGCAACGGGCTCCTCGAACCTGCGCGTACGGACGGCGGATCCCGGCGCTACAGCAGCGCAGACGTCGATCGGCTCCTGCAGATCCGCGCACTACTGGATGCCGGCCTGAACATCGCAGGCATCGAACATGTCCTGGCCTTGGAGGCGGAGGTGCACAGGCTTCAAAGCAAACTGGCTCGGCTCAGCCCCTGATGACCTCGGCCTACTTTGCCTCGCTGAGGTGGACCATCGCGTCGTAGAGCTGCTCGTCGGTCATGGGTGGCTCGGGGAGCGGGTGTGCCCGCTCGGCCCGGTAGGCGTCGAGCATGAGGTGGAGCTGGCGTCGCCAGGCCGTGGGCGCCTTGGCGCTGGTGGCGTCGATGATCCGGCCGTTGGACCAGATGAGGTTGACGATGTCTGCCCGGGTGATGTCGGGGCGGGCCTTGCCAACTTCCTGGGCCCGGGCGAGAACGTCATCGATCTGTTGGCACATCACGTCGTGGATGTGCTCGGTCTCGGCGTTGCCGGGGAAGCGGCGGGAGAGGAAGTCGTTGAAGCCTCGGTCTCCCGCCTGTACGGCGAACAGGTTCTCCAGATAGGCGACGAACCCGTCCCAGGGTTCGCCCATCGCCAGAGCCTTGTCGGCCCCGTCGAGGAACTCCTGGAGCCGTGGCCTGAGGGCGGCCATGAGTAGGTCCAGGCGCGTGGGGAAGTGGCGATACAGGGTGCCGATGGCGACGCCGGCGTCGCGCGCGATCTTCTCCAGGGAGGCCTCGACGCCGCGGGCGGCGAACTCTGCCTGCGCCGCCGCAATGAGTTTGTCGTGGCTCTCCCGGGCGTCGCGGCGCAGGGGGCGCTGCACCTGGTGGACGTCGGTCTGGCTCATACGAGCAGTCTACCAACTGTGCGGAGGCACCCCTCCGGAATAGAATGAGGCATGCCTCCGGTTACACCTCCAACTACCGGAGGGGTGCCTCAACTTGGCGCTCCGACTTACCGACCAGGAGTGAACAAGATGACCACCAACACCAGCGAGCCCGCCGTGGCCGCCGGAGCGCACCCAGCCGCTCCCGAGAATCCCCACCACCAGCGACGTTGGCTGGCTCTGGGCGTGATTCTCATCGCCCAGATGATGCTGCTGCTGGACGCGACCATCGTGAACGTCGCGCTGCCCTCGATACAAGCAGACCTCGGCTTCTCCGACGACGCCCGCGGGTGGGTGATCACTGCCTACTTGCTGTCCTTCGGCAGTTTGCTCCTGCTCGGGGGACGGCTTGCCGACGCGTTCGGGCGCAAGAACGTGTTCATCGTGGGTCTCGTCGGGTTTGCGGCCGCCTCCGCTGTGGGCGGCGCGGCCCCCAACATCGCGACACTCATCACGGCCCGCGCCGTGCAGGGCGGATTCGCCGCAGTCATGGCGCCTGCGGCGTTGTCGCTGATCATGATCATCTTCACCGACCGCAACGAGCTCAACAAAGCGTTCGCGATCTTCGGCGCCGTCGCCGGGAGCTCCTCGGCAATCGGTCTGATGCTCGGTGGGGTACTGACCGACTACGCCAACTGGCGCTGGACCATGTACGTCAACGTCGTCTTCGCTGTCGTCGGGATCGTCGGCGCACTCGCACTGCTGCACAACTCCTCTGAGCCCAACAAGCCCAAGCTTTCAGTGCCGAGCACCATCCTCGGGACGGCGGGGGTCTTCGGGTTGGTCTTCGGAGCATCGAAAGCCGGAACCGATGGTTGGGGCGCAGCCATCACCCTGACCTCTCTCATCGCCGGCGGCCTCCTGCTGACCGTCTTCGTCACCTTCCAGAAGATTGACCATCACCCGCTGGTCCCGCTGCGCGTGGTCGCCGACCGCAACCGCGGTGCCGGCCTCCTGACACTCTTGCTGGGTCAGGCGGGGGTCTTCGCGCTGTTCCTGTTCTTGACCTACTACTTCCAGGGCGTGCTGGGATACTCCCCGATCAAGACCGGACTCGCGTTCCTGCCGATGATGGTGACCGTCGCCGTCGTCGCCACGGTGACGCAGAGCGTCCTGGTGCAGCGCCTGACCATGCGGGCCATCGTCGCCGGCGGTCTGACCATCGGCGGAGCCGGGGCAGCGCTGCTGACCCAGGCCGACGCGAGCAGTCACTACGCGGCCTGGGTGCTGCCCGGGCTGATCCTGGCCGGGGCCGGCATCGGCTCGGCCATCGTCTCAGCGGTCGCTCTCTCCCAGATGGGCGTCGAACCGCGTGACGCCGGTGCTGCAGGCGCCCTCAACAACGTGTCGCAACAGCTCGGCGCGGCCCTCGGCATAGCCGTGATCAGCACCTTCGTCGCCACAGCGAACAGCAACTACCTCGCCGACCACGGCAGCACTGCCGTCGTTGACGCCACCGTGCACGGGTTCGCCGTCGGCTACTGGTGGGCCGCAGGCGCCTTCTGGGCAGGCGCAGTCCTCACCGGCGCTCTGATCCGTGGCGGCACTCGGTTCCACCAGGAGAGCGGCCAGCCCGAGCCTCTCGACGAGATCGTCGGCGGGCTGATCTGACCACACCACGTGGGCGGGCACGCCTGTGCCCGCCCCGACAGCACGACCAACTCACACAACACGGAGGAACAACCATCATGACAACCATCAGCATCATCGGCTCGGGCAACATGGCCACCGCCATCGGCACCCGCGCGACAAAGCACGGCCACACCGTCGAGCTCATGAGCCGCAACACGGCCAAGGCTCAGGCGCTCGCCGACCAGATCGGCAACGGAACCACCGTCGGCGCATACGGCACCAGGCCTGCGGGTGACATCGTCATCTTGGCCGTCCTGTATGCCGGCGCGGTCGACGTGGTCAAGCACTATGGCGACGCACTGTCCGGCAAGATCCTCGTCGACATCACCAACCCGTTCAACGCCGACGCAAGTGGACTCGTGACGACCGCGGGCAACTCGGTGTCCGAGCAGATCGCCCTCGCCGCCCCGGAGACCGCTCACGTCGTGAAGGCATTCAATTCGATGTTCAGCGGCGTCATTGCTGAGGACAAGCCCCTGGACGCGTTCTTCGCCGGAGACGGCGGCGAAGCCAAGGCACGTGTCGCGGCGTTCCTGGAGAGCCTGGGCACCAGGCCCCTCGATGCAGGAGGGCTGGAGATGGCCCACACCCTTGAATGGGCGGGCATCCTCCTTGTGGGTCTGGCCCGCAACGGCGCCGGCTTCGACCTCGCCCTGGGCGCCGAAGTCCGCTGATGCCTGCGGGGGTCTAGTGTCTGGCCATGGTGACCTGGCAACTCACAATCGACTCGAACGACCCCGCGAGGATGGCTCGGTTCTGGGCGCCACTGTTGGGCTATGTGCCCGAGCCGCCGCCCGACGGCCATGACTCCTGGCTGGCGTACTACCAGTTCGTGGTGCCCGAGGAGAATCTCGACGGCGACCCCGATGACTACGTCGACCGGCTGGTAGACCCAACCGGTGAGGGGCCGAAGATCTGGTTCCAGCCGGTGCCGGAGAAGAAGACGGTCAAGACCCGATTCCACTTCGACATCTTCGTGGCAGACCGCTCCGCCCCGATGGAGCAGATTGTCGCGACAGTAGACGCGAAGGTGGCCGAGCTGGTCGCCCTCGGCGCCACGGTCGATCATCCGAACCGGACCGACACCGACACCCTTCAGCGGTACGGCGTCGTGATGCACGATCCGGAAGGAAACGAGTTCTGCGTGGCGTGAGGAGCACAGGGTGAGTCGACGCCGAGAGCGGTGCTTCACTCCCGGGCTAGGGTCGAGTGCATGCACGAACACAAGGGATTCGACGCCGAAGCAGCGACGTGGGACGACGACCCGGGCCATGAGAAGCGGCAGGTCGCGGTGGCCCGTGCCATCGAGGAGGCAGTGGACCTCAATCCCACGATGAGAGCACTCGACGTCGGCGGTGGAACGGGTCGGTTGAGCATCCTGCTCGCCGACCGGGTCGGCTCCGCGGTCGTGACCGACCCGTCCGCCGGAATGGTGCAGGTTGCCAAGGAGCGGATCGAGGCGGCCGGGCTCAGTGACCGGCTTCGCGCTGTCCAGGCTGACCTGACGACTGACCGGCTCGATGGATCCTATGACGTGGTGTGGAGCTCCATGGCGTTGCACCATGTGCACGATCTGGATGCGCTGTTGCGGTCCGTGGCGGCGCTCCTGGTTGACGGGGGACGGCTCGCTATCGCGGACCTTGACGAGGATCCCGGCGGCGCGTTCCATGCCGACAAGGTCGACTTTGACGGACATCACGGATTCGACAGGGACCGCCTTGCCGAGCAACTAGCCCGTACCGGTTTCGCCAACATCAGCTTCGTTGATGCCACGGCCATCCTCAAGGGCGACCGCGAGTTCGGCGTGTTTCTGTGTACGGCGACCAAAGGCGCATGAACGAAACTGCGGTCACTTTGTAGGACGAGGCGTTCCACACCGCGGTTCCCCAACACATGGAGTTCCCACACAGCGCCCCATCCGGCCAGTTGCCGCACGGGTGGGGCGCTGCCGGTCTACAGCCCGCGCACGACTTGCACCTCGCCGGGGCCTCGGTTGGCCCATGGGGAGGTTGGGCTCAACCCTTCGACTCTGCCCGCCATGTCGATGCTCAAACACAGGTGGACTCGCGCTCTCCGAGCGATCGTCATCGTTCGTTCGCGCGGTCGCTCTCCTCCAAACCACATGGAGATCGGCCTGAAACAGCACGGAAGTGATCGCGCATGGCGTACACGCACAGGACCTTCCTGGCCACAGCTGCACCGCGGCCTGCAACCAGCGTGCCCTCGTCGGCGGCGCACTAAACTTTGAGCGTCGAATCGGATGGCCCAGGACAGTGGTCGTGACCGGCGACCTGCGACGCGCTCGGTGGGCGCGATCGGGAGCGACGACTAGCGTGGTCAGCATGAACCTCCTAGCGATCTCCCAGCACGCCAGCGTCAAGCTCTCCGAAGTCGGCTTCCTCCTGTTCGTGATCGCCGGTGTGTGGTTGGTTGCCGCTGGGGTACTGCCTTCGACGTGGGCACGGTTCCGAATCGGCGTGAGTGGGGTCCTCATCGCCTGCGGGGGAATACTCCTCATCATCGCGGCTCACTACGGAACGTTGGTGTAGCCCGAAACTGCGGCAACTCGGACTCATCCCGGACTGACCTCGCCGCCGCTTCTCGCCGGTCCTCGCCTGCGGTTGTTCAGTTGATGATCTCGCCGCGTTGGTCTGCGCGAAGCTCCGCGAGTCGCAGGTGCCATGCCTGGAGGGCCTCCGGGGTCTGGCGTGTCCAGTCGGCCACTTCGGCGACGATCCTGAGCGGCTCCGTGCTCCGGTAGGACCGCGTGGGGTTGCCGGGGAACTTCCTGTCGGTCACGTTCGGGTCGTTCTCGAAGGCTCCGGTCGGTTCAACGGCGTACACGCGTGGAGCACCCTCGCCCGCGGCGAGCTCGGCGGCGAGACCGGCGCCGTCAGGCAGCGCCGTGAAGTAGATGTGGTTCATCAGGACCTCGGGCCGATAGTTCGAGTTGAAGCCCGCCGTGAGGAACTCACCTACTCGCAGTTCGGCTTTCGTGCCGTGGAAGAACGGTCCCTCGTCCAAAGCGTCACTCACCGTCCGAGCCTAGGTGGACCCGACCACGGCTGGCTTGAACATCTGCCCCACACGAGTGCGTGATCGAGCAGCCTGTGCCAGGTGTGGCATCCTCAGGGCCGTGACCGACCGGGAGATCAAGGTACCGATGCTGGTGGCGGCGGTCCTGTGCTTGCTCGTCGCGCTTGCTGGTGGCTCGCTCTTGTTCGTGCACGGGGGGCAGACGCTCGGCTTCGCCATGCTCGGGTTCTTCGGCGCGGGTGCGTTCGTGCTCGGTCGCAAGGCGCTCGGGTTCGACTGACTCTTCCGCTCCCGGCAATACTCACTCCTGTGAGCCTGCCAACGACAGTCGAGGGCGTCATCGCCCGGATGCACGAGATCGACGCGGCGCTTTCCGCTGACGACGGTGTCGCCGTGTTCAACCGGATGTACCTGACCGTGACCGAGAGCATCGCCGCGATCCTCGCGAAGCCGGCTGGTAACGCCGCGTTCCAGAATCCGACGGTGATGGCCGATCTCGACGTGACCTTCGCGAACCTGTGGCTGGCGGCGTACGAGGCTGGCGCCGCGGGGCAAACGGTGGCCACCGAGTGGCGACCGCTGTTCGAGCTGCGCGACCAGGGGCGTCTGCCGGTCCAGTACGCGATCGCGGGGATGAATACCCACATAGAGCACGACCTTCCGGTCGCCGTGGTCGCGACGTGCGCGGCGCACAACGTGGAACCCAGCGCCCTGCACCATGACTACGACGCCGTGAACGGCGTGCTCGCGCAGGTCGAGGCTCCGATCCGGCAGTCCTTCCTGGATGGCCTGGAACGCGAGGTGGACAACCGGGTCGGCCCCGTCGTGCACCTGATCAGCACCTGGGACATCGACAAGGCGCGGGAAATCGCGTGGGTGACCGCCGAGACGCTCTGGGAGCTGCGTCGGGTGGAGTTCCTGCGCGACCGCTTCCTCGACGGACTCGCGGACACCGTTGGCATGGCTACCAGGGCGCTTCTCGTTCCGATCCCCTGAAGCTGACGAGATCCGATGAGATCACGGCCGTGGCCACTGCACGGGAGCCCGGGCTACTGCCTGACGAAGCGCGAGGGTCTGCCGCCCTAGGAGTAGCGGTGGCTCTTCGCCGCGTGACCCTTCTCGCGCGTGCAGGTACGGCCGCTGATCGCCCGGTGCCCGCACAGCAACCCATCCTGGGTGGATTCCGGCACGACTTCGACCCTCTCGGTCCGGTCGAGAACCTGGGGCTGCTTCTTCGGCGCCGCGACGGGCTTGGTGGCACCTGACCTGGCGGCCTGGTACCTGGCTTCGCGCATGGCGCGCATGTCGTCCATCTTGCTCATCGGCGGGTCACTCGCGCGACTCTAGTGCTCCACGCGCTCGAACTTCGTCCACCCCGTCCAGCCCCGCTCCTCGAGGAGCCGTCCCAGGTCGCCGGCGATCGGTACCTGGTCGAGGAACATCGAGTCGAGCAGGGCGACGAGGTCGTCGGACATCGGATCTTCAGCGAACGCCTTCCATTCCGCCTCGTCTACCGTCTCGAGCTGGGCGACGAGTCGGTCGGCCAGTGCCGGCAGCCTCGGGTCGCCGGGCTCCCAATCGATGACATCGTCCATGTCCCGGTAGAACTCGACCACCGAAGCATCCTCCAGCTGCTCGCGCTTGCTCTGGATGTACATCTCCATCCGCTCGGGGAGCTGGGCGGCCACCAGGATCCAGGCGTCGCGCTCGCCACCGATCATCCGCTCAGGGATCCCCAGCTCGCGGAGCCGGTCGAGGTAGGCAACGGCGTCCGGCGGCAGTGCGAGGCTCTCACCCGCTGTGAGCTGCAGGATCCGTTCGCGGTGCCGCTGCCGCTCCCGGATCTCAGCCCGCAGGCGGCGGTCGATCTGGGCGACGGCCGCGGCGAACTCCTCGCTCCCGGCGCCCAGCAACTCCTTGACCCGTGCCAGGGGAACGCCGGCCTCGGCCAGGGTGCGGATCCGGATCAGCTCCACGACGGCCGCCGCGTCGTAGCGCCGGTAGCCGGCGTGATCCCGCACGGGTTCCGGCAGCAGCCCCTTGTCGTGATAGTGCCGCACGGCGCGCACGGTCACACCGGCGTACGACGCCAGCTGGCTGATGGTCAGCATGGTCTCAGCCTGTCTCAGTCCATCTTGCGGCGATAGGCGGCCATGGCGAGCGCGTAGGCGACGACCAGCAGGCCCACGCACCACGCGAGCGCGATCCAGAGGTCGCTGCCGATCGCCTGCCCGGCGAACAGCTCCCGGATCGTGTTGACGATCGAGGTCACCGGCTGGTGCTCCGCGAACGCATGGACCGGGCCCGGCATGGTGGCTGTCGGCACGAAGGCCGAGCTGATGAACGGCAGCAGGATGAGCGGGTAGGAGAAGGCGCTCGCACCGTCGATGGTCTTGGCGGTCAGGCCGGGGAGGACGGCGAGCCACGTCAAGGCCAGGGTGAACAGGACCAGGATGCCGGCGACAGCGAGCCATGCCAGTGCCCCGGCACCGGAGCGGAAACCCATCAGCAGGGCGACGAGTACGACGACGACGAGCGAGATCAGGTTCGCCACCACGGAGGTCAGCACATGGGCCCACAGCACCGCGGTCCGCGCGATCGGCATCGACTGGAACCGCTCGAAGATCCCGCTCTGCAGGTCCAGGAAGAGCCGGTACGCGGTGTAGGAGATCCCCGAGGCGATCGTGATGACCAGGATGCCCGGCAGCAGGTAGGTGACGTAGGAGTCGGTGCCTGTCTTGATCGCACCGCCGAGCACGTAGACGAAGAGCAGCATGAACGCGATCGGCATGACAGCGGTCGTGATGATGGTGTCGGGGCTGCGGCTGATGTGGCGAAGCGAGCGCCCCAGCAGGGCGGACGTGTCGGTGTAGGTCTGTCTGATCATCGTTGTTCCTCACTCGTTGCGCCGGTGCCGGCACCTGCCGTGTCGTTGCCGATGACCGCGAAGAAGACGTCCTCGAGGGTCGGCTGCTTCTCGACGTAGACCACCTCGGCGGGAGGGAGCAGCTCCCTGAGCTCGGCCATGGTGCCGTCGACGATGATCCGGTGATCGTGAAGGATCGCGATCCGGTCGGCGAGGTGCTCGGCCTCCTCGAGCTGCTGCGTGGTGAGCAGGACCGTCGTGCCACCGTCGGCCAGCTCCTTCACGGACCGCCACACCTCGAGGCGAGCCTCGGGGTCGAGTCCGGTGGTCGGCTCGTCGAGGAAGATCACCGGCGGGCTGCCGATCAGGCTCATGGCGATGTCGAGTCGGCGCCGCATGCCACCGGAGTAGGTCGCCACCCGCCGACCCCCGGCGTCGGTCAGGGAGAAGCGTTCGAGCAGCTCGTCTGCGATCGTGCCGGCGTCCTCCAGGTGCCGCAGCCGGGCCACCAGGACGAGATTCTCCCTCCCGCTGAGGATCTCGTCGACGGCCGCGAACTGTCCGGTCAGGCTGATCGACTCACGCACCTTCGCCGCCTGGGTGGCAACGTCGAAGCCGTTGACCGTGGCAGTGCCGCGGTCTGCCTTGAGCAGGGTCGACAAGATCTTGACGACCGTCGTCTTGCCGGCCCCGTTGGAGCCCAGCAGAGCGACAATGGTGCCCTCGGCCACGGCCAGATCGACGCCGCTCAGGACGCTGGTGTCGCCGAACGACTTGGTCAGTCCACGGATCTCGATCGCGGGTGCTTGCTGGTTCATGCCCACATCGTGCAACCCTGACGTAACGTCAAGGTCAAGCCCCACCTCGCCGTACCGGATCGCTCAGGTGAGATGTGCCGTCACATCAGCAAATTCCCAGACTCTGGCTCTAGTTTCGGAGCCATGAGTGGTTCTTCGACGGGTTCTGGGCGTTCGCGCAACGAGCGGCGGGCTGCAGTGGAGGCGATGCGTCAGCAGCAGGTCACGGCTGAACGACGCCGTCGGACCCTGCTCGCCGGTGGCGGTGTGCTGGTCGTGCTGATCGTGCTCGGCGTGTTGGTCGGGATCGGGTTGGGTCAGAAGAGCACGAACAACAGCGGGCCGGCCACGAGCGCGGCCGCCTCGGTCGACAAGGACCTCGCCACCATCCCGGCCTCGGTGTTCAACACGGTGGGTGCGGGCACGGTGAAGGTACGGGCAACACAGAAGTCCACGCCGCTTCCCGCGGTCGGTGGCAAGCCGCGGATCCTGTTCGTCGGGGCGGAATGGTGCCCCTACTGCGCGGCCCAACGCTGGGTTCTGGCGGTTGCGCTCTCGCGGTTCGGGACCTTCACGAACCTCGGTCAGACGGCGTCGTCGTCCTCCGACGTCTACCCCAGTACGCAGACGTTGAGCTTCCACGGCTCCACCTACACGAGCCCCTATCTCGTGTTCAGCCCGTTCGAGGTCCAGGACAACCAGCGCGCGACTCTGGACACCTTGTCGGCGGCTGATCAGTCGGTCTTCCAGACCTACGGAACCGGCTACCCCTTCATCGACATCGCAGGGACCTACCTGGCCGGGGTGATGTACGACCCGGGCGCTCTGCACGTGACTGCCTCGGACAACTCCAGCGCCCCGTTGTCGCGGGCAACGATCCTGGCCGCGTTGAAGAATCCGAGCAGTCCGATCGCGCTCGCCATCGACGGCTCGGCCAACGCGCTGAGCGCGACGATCTGCAAGGTCACCCACAACATGCCTGCCGCCGTGTGTGACTCACCCGGCGTCCGGGCAGCCGGGTGACCAGGCCGGTCCCGATGACCTACCCACGCTGGACCTGGCTGACGACCTTCCCGCTCGCGTTGACAGGGCTCGGGCTGTCGATCTATCTCTCGATCGAGCACGCAACCTCATCGACATCGTTCGCCTGCCCCGAGTCGGCGACCATCAACTGCGTCAAAGTCACCACCAGCAAGTACTCCACGCTGGCGGGGGTTCCAGTCGCCTACCTCGGTCTGGCGTTCTTCATCGCCATGGTCGTGCTGTTCTCCCCGTGGGTGTGGCGATTGGCTCCCCGGGCGCTGCGATGGGTTCGGCTCGCCTCGGTCGTGGCCGGGCTGGGCATGATCGGCTACCTCGTCTGGGCGGAGCTCTATCGAATTCACGCGATTTGCTTGTGGTGCACCGGCGTCCACATCACCACGGTGCTGCTCTTCACGGCCACCGTCCTGGTCGAAGCAGCCGGACCGCTTCCCACGACCACACACGAGGCGTTCAAGCCTTGATGACAGCGGTCGCGGGGCCTGCCCTGAGGACTGAGGTGTAGCCGCTCTGGCGGTTGACCCCGTTGTTGTCACACATCGCGGGTGGCGGGCGTCTTCATGTCAGAGCCACGACACAGGAGGACGACATGACCGGAACGACCCGTATCCCCGCCGCTCAGATCACCGGCTTCAAGGGTGCGCTGATCAAGCGGTTCGCGAAGAAGTCCGTCGGCCAGGTTCCGACCTCGCTCGGCGTCTACTGGCACAACCAGAAGGTGCTCATGGCCATGGCCGGTGTCGGTGGCAAGGTCGGCAAGTGGGATGCCTGCGACGAGCAGCTCAAGTCGTTCGCCCACATGGCGGTCGCCGCCCAGGTCGGCTGCAGCTGGTGCCTGGATTTCGGCTACTTCGAGGCCTCCAACAAGAACCTCGATCTCAACAAGGCCCGTGAGATACCGCGCTGGCGTGAGTCGGGAGCGTTCTCGCCACTCGAACGCGAGGTGCTCGCCTATGCGGAGGCGATGACCGTGACCCAGCCGACCGTGACCGACGAGATGGTGGCGTCGCTGCGCGCCCAGCTCGGTGACTCAGCCCTGGTCGAACTCACCGCGATCATCGCGTTCGCCAACTTCACCACGCGCCCGAACGTCGCGCTCGGCATCGAGTCGGACGGTTTCGCCGTAGCCTGCGGGCTCAAGCCGTTGGCGATGCCCACCGCCGTAGTGTCGTCGACGTGACCGTGGCCGAGGATCCGTTCGTCGCGCACCGCGGGCTGCTGTTCACCGTCTGCTACCAGATGCTGGGCTCGGCCACCGACGCCGAGGACGTCGTCCAGGACACGTGGATGCGGTGGGACGCGATCGGTGCGGAGGCGCGCGCCGCGGTGCGCGAACCCCGCGGGTTCCTCGTACGCATGGTGACGCGCAAGGCTCTGGACCGGATGCGCGCCAACGCCCGGCGGCGTGAGGAGTACGTCGGTGAATGGTTGCCCGAGCCACTGCTCACCGCGCCTGACGTGGCCGACGACGTCGAGCTCGCCGAGAGCGTCTCGATGGCGATGCTCACCGTGCTCGAGACCTTGACGCCCACCGAGCGCGCGGTGTTCGTGCTGCGCGAAGTGTTCGACACCCCGTACGACGAGATTGCTGCGGTGATTGGGAAATCCGCGGTCGCCGTGCGGCAGATCGGGCACCGGGCGCGCGAGCACGTCGCGGCGCGCAGGCCGCGGATGGACGTCAGTCGCGGCGAGCAGGAGGAGGTCGTCAGGCGGTTCCTGGAGGCAGTGACCCAGGGCGACCTGCAGGGGCTCCTCGACGCCCTGGCGCCAGACGTCGTGCTCGTGGCCGACGGTGGCGGCGTCGTCCAGGCGGTCGTCAGACCCGTGATCGGCGCGAAGAAGGTCGCGAACTTCCTGCGACCGTTCAGCCGGCTCGCGCCGGAGGCCCGGATGCTGCCGATCCTGCTCAACGGCGCTGCAGGGGCCCGGGTCGTGGGGACCGACGACGGCTACGACACGGCGATCAGCTTCGTGGTCGAGGACGGTCGGATCAGCCGCATCTACGCGGTCCGCAACCCCGCCAAGCTCGGACGGATCGACGTCGAGGCGACGATCAGTCGCTAGGGCTCAGACCAGGAAGGGTGTGGCGCTGAAGACCATCGCCTCGTCGTAGGCCTGCGCCGGATGGCTCCGCTGGAGCCCCGCGAGCTCGAGGCTGACCATGCCGTGCGAGACCGACCAGAGGTGGAACGCGATCCGCTCGGCCTCTCCGCCGGTCATCAGGCCGGCGTCCACACAGCGTCGGACGCCGTCGACGAGCGGTCGGTAAGCGGCGTCGGCCACCTCCTGTGCCTCAGGTCCGGGTTCGAACGCAGGGTCCGGTCGGCCGAACATGAGGTCGTAGAGGTGCGCGTTCGCGAGCGCCGTCGCCCGGTACGCGTGACCGATGTCGAGGAGCGCCAGGAGGGGGTCGTCGACACCCTCGCCCGCCGTGCGCAGGGCATCGCCGAGGCGGCGGTAGCCGTCGCGGTACATCGCCGAGAGCAACCCTCGCTTGTCGCCGAACAGCGTGTAGACCGGCATCGTCGAGATCCCGACAGTCTGGGCGAGGCGGCGAAGTGTGAGGGCCGCCGGCCCTTCCGCGGACAGGATCCGCCCTGCCTCGTCCACGAGCCGGAGGGCGAGCTCATCGGATTTGACTGTCTTGACTGGACCCACGCACTCGACTATAACAGTGTTATTCCCCGAATAACGGCGTTATACCGGAGGTCGACATGTCTGACGGATGGACGGCACTCATCGCCTTGCACGCTGTCGGTGCCACGACAGCCCTCGGGCTCGGTGCCTACCTGATCGTGCGGCCGCGCAAGGGTGATCTGTTGCACCGAAGGATCGGTCGGATCTGGATGGCCGACATGTACTGGGTCGCCTTCAGCTCGTTCGGCATCAAGCGCCTCTCGCCGGGACATTTCAGCTGGATCCACGGGTTGTCGTTGTGGACGATCGTGTCGCTCACGATGGCCCTCTGGGCAGCACGGGCACACCGCATCCAGCAGCACCGTGGCTGGGTCATCGGCACCTACTGCGGGCTCGTCGGCGCCGGGATCGCCGCGGCCGCGTTCCCCACCAGGCTCGTCCCGCAAACCGCCGAGCACCATCCGCTGTCGCTCGTCGCGGGAATGCTCGCGGCGACAGCCCTCACGTTCGCTGTCATCGAGCTCGCCGCGCGACTGCCTGCAGGACGCGGGATTGACCCGGGTCTGGTCAGGGCGGACGGTGACACGACGGCCTCCGCCGCGTCGAGGTGACTGATCGCCCTCCCGTACTGTCTTTCCGTGATCACCGGGAGCCACGTCATCGTGTTCAGCAGCGACCCGGACGCGGACCGAGCGTTCTTCGCCGAGGTCCTTGATCTGCCGTCCGTCGACGCGGGCGGAGGCTGGCTGATCTTCAAGCTCCCGCCGGCTGAACTCGCTGTGCACCCGACCGAGGGGTCGACAGGTCACGAGCTCTACTTCCTGTGCGACGACCTGGCAGCGACGGTCGACAACCTCCGCGCGCGGGGTGTCGAGTTCACACAGGACGCGTCGGCGCAGAGGTGGGGATCGGTGACCCGGTTCAGGTTGCCCGGCGGCAGCGAGGTCGGCCTCTACGAGCCGCGCCACCCACTGGCCATCGACCTGCCCTGAGCACTCAGGATCCGGCGGTGGACCCGTTGCCACCGGGCCACCCGGCGCCCGGCGCAGGCGCGCGCGTGCTGACGACATGTCCGGCCCAGACCCAGGTGGGGTCACCGAGCCCCGCGGCACCTGGCCAGCGTGCTCCCACGGTGTACAGGGTCCGTCCGTCGGAGCCGCCGAGGATGCAGGCGAACGCTCCCCGGTCGAACTCGACGACGTCGAGACGTTCACCGCCTTCACGCACACGAACGCTGTGCTGGTGCGGTACGTCGGCGTACCAGATCGCACCGTCGGCGTCGAAGCAGATGCCGTCCGGCGGATCTTCGCCGAGCTCGGCGAAGGTACGACGTCCGCTGAGGGACCCGTCGTCGGCGATGTCGAAGGCCGTGAGCCGGCACCGGTAGGACTCCGCCACGACGAGGGTGCGGTTGTCCGCGCTCACGGCCATCCCGTTGGGAAAGGCGAGGTCGTCGGCCACCACGCGTGCCGGGCCCTCGGCCGGGACAAGGACGATGTGGCCCGGCGCGACGTCTCCTTCGGGAGGTCCGGTCGCGAAGTCGAAATTGGGTGAGTTCACGTAGGCGTTGCCACGGCCGTCGATGACGATGTCGTTCGATCCCTGCGGCGAGAACGGCGCGAGATCGGCGTACGGCGCCAGCGTGCCCTCGGGGCGACGCTGGAGCAGCGCGAGCTCGGCGTTCGAGACCAGGATCAGGGTGCAGTCCGGGAGGAAGTCGAAGCACAGGGGCAACGAGGTGTGCTGGAGGATCACCTCGGAACCGCCGCCGTCGGTGAGGACGCGGATCTCGCCGGCGGTCCAGTCGGCGTACCAGAGCCGGCCGTCGTGCCACCGTGGCGACTCGACGAGTCCTCGACCGGTGTCGTGCGTGTCCATCTGTGTGCCTCGATCAGCGGTAGTTGGTGAACTGCACCGCGAAGTCGTAGTCCTGGGACTTGACCAGCGCCTGGACCTCCTGGAGGTCGTCGCGCTTCTTGCTGGTCACCCTGAGCTCGTCACCCTGGACCTGGACCTTGACGCCCTTGGGCCCCTCGTCCCGGATCAGCTTGCCGACCTTCTTGGCGTCCTCGGCCGAGATGCCTTCCTTCAGGGTCACCGTGATCTTGGACTCGCGGCCGGAGGCGCGCGGCTCGGTGGCGTCCACGATCTTCAGCGACTGCTGCCGCTTGATCAGCTTCTCCTTGAAGACCTCGAGGATCGCACTCGCCCGGTCGTCGGCGTTCGCGGAGATCTCGATCGTCTCGCCGGACCACTTGATCTCGGCGCCCGTGCCCTTGAAGTCGTAGCGCTGAGCCAGTTCCTTGGCTGCCTGGGACAGGGCGTTGTCGACTTCCTGGCGGTCGATCTTGCTCACGATGTCGAACGATGAGTCGGCCATGGACCGCTCCCTCCTGTGCTGATTTATCACTGCACCGGGTGGTGCGTTATCCTCGTCTGCGCTGCTCACCTTAACGCCGATCCGGTTGGGTGGGAGCACTGGCAGATTGCCCGAGCGGCCAATGGGAGCGGACTGTAAATCCGTCGACTTATGTCTCCGAAGGTTCGAATCCTTCATCTGCCACAGCACGAAAAAAGGCCTCTGACCTCGCCTGATGCGAGGTCAGAGGCCCTTTTGTCATGTCCGGTCGTGTCCGGCCAGATCCGACTGTCTACGGCTGGTCGCGCGGAATGCGCGCGGAAGCTTCGACGCCGGAGCCTGCCATCGCGCTTTCGATTCGTCGGCGCGCGAGCTCGTCCTCGCCATCGACACACTTCGCGTAGACCTGCAGGAGCACCGATACGCCGTGTCCAGCCCACTCGGCTACCTGGGCCGGTGGCACTCCTGCGTTCAGCCAGGTCGAAAGGCACGCGTGCCTCAGGTCGTACGGTCGTCGCCCGAGGGGCGTTGCAACCTGCGCGGGTGTCAGTGCTGCCTCGCGCGCGGCCGACCAGGCCCTGTAGACCATGTTCATGGACACGGGGTTGGCGAACGGAGGAGGCAGGGGCACTCCAGCTCGGCCTGTTCGTGCGACAAACAGTCGGCCGTCCACACCGACCGCAAATGTCGCCAGGTGTCGCCTGAGGATCGCGACGAGTTCGGGATGTGCTGGCACGGTGCGAGCGTGGTCCTTCGGCCGGTGCTTTAGAGCGCGATCGTCGCCAGACTCGCCCGAATCGGTCCACGCGCGGCCGGCGGTCTGATGTGAGCCAGTGAGGATCAGCTCGCCCCAGCCTGTCTCGGGGAGGTTGCAATCTGCTTTGCGCAAGCTCCGTGCCTCCCCAGGCCGCAGGGCTGCGTAGTACATCGAAGCCAGGAACCCCGCAACGGCCGGGCTACCTGCCCAGACGGCATCAAGCAGCCTGCGCGCCTGTTCGGGGTTGACCACCACGCGCTTGTCGACAGCCTCGACGTGGCGGCCTCGACTCCATCGAACGCGCAAAAGAGGGTTGCTGTCGAAGTAGCCGAGCTCGACGGCGTACTCAAGAGCGTTGTTCAGTGTCGCTCGCTTGCGGGCGACGGTCGCAGGAGCTGCTACCTCACCTTTGAGCGTTGTGCCGAGAGCCTGCAGTGCGCGCCTAATCATCCGGGAATCGGCAAGAGACGACAGGGGCACAGAATGCTTCGCCACCCAAGCGATCGCCTCAGCATTTCCGCCGGATGGATCAGTCCGACCGTCTCGGAGATTGAATGCCTCACGAAAGAGCGCACGGCGCAGCTCTGTTTCGTCCGGCATGCCCGGAGCGGGGCGAACGAGGGCGATTGTGACAGCGGTCAGAGCCTCCGCGATCCCCTTGCGATGGCGCGGCGATGCCGAGGGCCACTTGACGCTTGAGTAGTCGAGGGCGTGTTCAAACCAGCTCCGCGACTTTGTGACGGGCGTCGCGGAAGCGGGCAGCCCGGTTTGAACATCGAAACCATCTCCCGCCCGAGCGGCGACGACCAGATTCGTTCGGAAGCTGTCGGCAAGCTTTGCCGTAGCGAAGGTGCGCTGGATCTTCTTGCCAGCAACCAACCAACGAACCGTGTACGTCGTCTTGGTACGGCCCCGATACTTCGCGATCGACCAGATGCGGACGTCGTGGCTCGTCGCACTGCCATGCATCATCCGGCCACGTCCTCCAGAGTTTCAAGCCAGCGCTCGAAATCGACTCGGCGGATCCGGATATCACCGTTCGGCAGCTTGATGCAGGGCGGCGCCTTGCGTGCGCTTCGCCAGTCGTAGAAGGTGGAGCGGGCGATGCGCAGTTCGTCGCAGACATCGGCAATGGTCAGGTGACGCCCGGCGTCGGTGGTCGGCTTCATGGTCGCCTCCTTGGGACTCGTCACCTCCCATGGCGCCATTTCGTTTCGACCGGGTAAACGGCTGACTCCTAGTCCGTCAGTAGTCCACAGATATCGGCTGTGTCCTCGCCTCGACTCGCGGAGTGTGCCTACCCTCGAATCTCTCGGGAATGGAGGGCGCCGTGGACGATCACGGGTCGGTCCGCTCGCCGCGACTGCGCGAGCACAGGCAGCGCCTGGCTCTGACACAGCAGGAAGTCGCGACCAGGATCGAACAGCTGGCCTGGGCGCACGAGCGTCGGCATGCCGGCGTGAACGCAGACATGGTGTCCAAATGGGAGCGCGGGCTAAAGCATCCCAGCCCGTTCTACGTGCGCCTGCTCTGCGGACTCTTCGGGACGACGCCGAACGACCTGGGTTTCCGAGTCCATGCCAAACAGCCGGAATCGAGTGAAGCCGTTGCGCCGGATGCCGACGACTCAGACGATCTTCTGGGGTCGCTCGCGGTACTCGAAGGTTCCCTCGTCCCGCCGTCATTGTTGGTGCCCAGGGTCGTCGAACTGTGGAGGAGAGATGTGCTGAGTCGACGCCAGACGCTGGCCATCGCTGGCGCTGATCCACTGGCGCTGAAGCTCGGAACCGATCGGCAGCTGCTTGGGGTCCATGAAACGCACGTCGCAGTTGATGCGCAGACACTCGACCAGCTCGATCGGGCGAGCGCACACCTCGAAGCGAGTTACTACTCCGTCGAATCGCAATCGCTCCTGATGCCGGCCCGGGCTCTGAGTGACACGGTCGAGGGTTTCCTCGCGGACGTCTCGTCTCGGCGGGTGAGGGGGCGCCTGTTGACAACACTCGCAAGGGCGAACCTGTTGGCCGGTCGAGTGATGTTCTTCGATCTGAACCGGCCGTTCGAGGCGAGATCCCATCTGGATCTTGCGCGCGAGGCCGCTGAGCAGGCGGCCAATCCGGCGTTGGTTGCAACAGTTCTGGGCCACATGGCGTTTCTGCCCGCAGCAACGCGCAACTTTGCCGGTGCTGAGGCGTATCTCGCGGCAGCGTGGAAGACGGACCCGTCGCCTCGCTCGCACGTGGTCGGGTCGTGGCTCCAGGCTGTCGCCAGCGAGTTCCATTCGAACGCGGGCAACAGCCGGATGGCGCTCGGGTCGATCGACCGTG
>JAOPYE010000003.1 GCA_025964775.1 Marmoricola sp. | reverse complement strand
ATGGACATGCCGACGACGACCGACGCCTGGGCGTTCAGGTGCGGACCAGCTGTCGGCGGTCCTGCTGGGCCGCGCCGGCCTGCGGTGCGACCACCCGCTCGGCGAGCGGCGCGAACACCAGCGCGATCACTCCCCACAGGATGATCTGGGCCGTGATCGAGTAGAACCGGAACTGCGCCAGCACGTCGGCCGGGAACCCGGGGAACACGATCGTCCCGTGCGCAT
The DNA here is from genome assembly GCA_025964775.1 of Marmoricola sp. Taxonomy (GTDB): domain Bacteria; phylum Actinomycetota; class Actinomycetes; order Propionibacteriales; family Nocardioidaceae; genus Marmoricola. The sequence continues at coordinate 141,187 of JAOPYE010000003.1, read as the reverse complement.
CCCGCAACGGGAGCGGCGTCTCGGTCGTCTGCCTGCCGTACTCGACGACGTTGTTGTGCAGGTCTCCCAGCGCCGGCAGGAGTGCCATCACGACGGCGATCGCGCCCAGGTAGGCCAGCCCCATCAGGATGCTCGCGGGCCAGGCCGAGTACCGCGTGGCCAGCCGCTGGCCGACGTACACGGCCAGGAAGAGCAGCAGGCACGAGGACGCGACCATCACCAGGTACAGCGCGCCGCGTGGTCCGATGGTGTCGGCGTGCCCGATGCCCGGTGGGTTCGCGGGGTACTTGGCGAACGGGATCGCGTAGATGCCGATGAACCCGAACAGCGGGACCAGCAGCGCCAACGGCCGCGGCCTGATCGCGCCGGTACGTCCGAGGCAGATCGCGTAGGCGACCGCAACGAGAGCGCCCATGGCGGCACCGAAGAGGATCAGCCCGACTCCGGCACCGACGTCAGCCTGGACGGTGCGGCTGAAGAGGTCAGGACCGGCTGCCGGCACCGTCAGCCCGGCGGCCCTGTCCAGCCTGGCCTGGACGACATCACGAGCGGATTCATACGCGATCGCCTTCCCGATCACCGGCTCGGCGAAGACCCGGGCGAAGACGAACGCAACCAGACCAGCAGCAGCTCCGGCGAGCACGCCACGACCGATGAGACGCTTCTCCATGTTCAGTTTTCCCTTGCCCTGGTGGAGATCAGTGGCAGGGGAAGCCGAGGAAGTGCCGGCCGTCGTGGAAGAACTCGTGGACGTACATGCTCTTGCCGAAGACCGACATCGCGCCCTGGTCGACGCCGATGAAGTAGTAGACCAGCAGGGCCGCGACAGCAGTCCCGAGCAGGAGGGCGACCGTGCGCACCTCGGCCGCAACGGCGGGGCCAGCGACGTGGCCAGCGACGGGTCCGGAGACGGGTACAGCGACAGACGTGCTCATTTGATGCTCCTTTGAGGAATGCAACGTTCCTGATTGGGCGGGTACACACGTCGTCGGAAGATCTGACTCCGGGCCCGGGGGCCCTCACAGTGGCGTGACCGTGCTGGACTCTCACCAGCTTCCTCACGTACGGCGTGCTCGTGCAGCATAGGTGGCGGCCGGCGACTTCAGCAATCGGCCGAGCCGGGCACCCCGCGACGACTTTGCTTGGACTGCTAACATAATTGTATGTCTACAACTAATCCGAGATCCCGTGACTGAACTCGGTCGCCGCCGCCGGTTCCTGATCCTCGGGATCTGTTGCCTGAGCCTGCTGATCGTGGGCATGGACGTCACGATCGTGAACCTGGCGCTCCCCTCGATCCGGACCGATCTGCACGCCTCGGTCTCCGGGCTCCAGTGGACGATCGACGCCTACACGGTGGTGCTCGCGAGCCTGCTCATCCTCTCGGGGTCGACCGCTGATCGACTCGGCCGGCGCAAGACCTTCCAGGCGGGACTGGCGCTGTTCACGCTCGGGTCACTGCTGTGCAGCGTCGCGCCCGGGCTCGGCTGGCTGATCGCCTTCCGGATGCTCCAGGCCGTCGGCGGCTCGATGCTGAATCCGGTGGCGATGTCGATCATCACCAACGTGTTCACCGACCCCCGCGAACGGGCGCGGGCGATCGGCGTGTTCGCCAGCGTCGTCGGTCTCAGCCTCGGGATCGGACCGGTCGTCGGAGGTTTCCTGATCGAGTCGATCGGCTGGCGTTCGATCTTCTGGATCAACATCCCGATCGGTATCGCCGCGTTCGTGCTCGCCGCGGTGTTCATCCCGGAGTCGCGCGCCGAACGGGCACGTCGGGTCGACCCGATCGGCCAGGTGCTGGCGATCGTCTTCCTGCTCTCCCTCACCTACGCGATCATCGACGCCCCGCGCGCGGGCGACTCGCTGCGGATCTGGGCGCTGGCCGTGCTGTGCACGGCTGCGCTCGCCGCCTTCGTCCGCTACGAGGCCCGGCGTACCGATCCGCTGATCGAGCTCCGCTTCTTCCGCAGCATTCCGTTCTCGGGAGCGACGGCGACCGCCGTGTGCGCGTTCAGTGCCCTGGGCGCGTTCCTGTTCATGAGCACGCTGTACCTCCAGGACGTCCGCGGCCTGTCCACCGTGCACGCCGGACTGTTCCTGCTGCCGATGGCGGCGATGACCGTCGTGTTCGCGCCGATCTCGGGTCGACTCGTCGCCAGTCGCGGTCCGCGTGTCCCCCTCGTGATTGCCGGTACGGCGATGTTCCTCGGCACGTTGCCGCTGACCGGACTGAGCGACCACTTCGGATACGGCTGGCTGCTGGCCTGCTACCTGGTCTTCGGGCTCGGCTTCGGGATGGTGAACGCGCCGATCACCAACACCGCCGTGTCCGGGATGCCGCGGAGCCAGGCAGGCGTGGCAGCCGCGATCGCCTCGACCAGTCGCCAGGTCGGCACCTCGCTGGGGGTCGCCGTGGTCGGGGCAGTCGTGAGCGCCGGGGCGGGCGCCGGCATCCGCACCGAGTTCTCCCAGGCCAGCCACACCGGATGGTGGATCGTGGTCGGCTGCGGTGCGGCCGTCTTCGTGCTCGCCTGGGTCTCGACCGGACGCTGGGCGCTCGCCTCCGCGTCCCACGTCGCCGACCTGCTGAGCGAGGACCACCCACCCACCGAGAGGATCGCCCGATGACCACGCCAGACCCAGCCGCCAGCGCCTGGCAGTCGATGCGACGCCTGGTCCTCGAGCTGCACGACCGCCGGGGAGCCGTCTCCGAGGCGATCGGGATGAGCTACCTGCGCGCCAAGGCGTTGAGCCGGCTGATGCCGGGACCTCTGACCCAGCGCGAGCTCAGCGCCGAACTGATGACCGATGCGCCGTACACGACCGTGATCCTCGACGACCTCGAACGGCGAGGCCTGGTCCAGCGACAGGTCAACCCGGCGGATCGACGGTCGAAGCTGGTCTCGATCACGCCCGCTGGTCGCCAGGTCGCCGACGATGCCGGCCGGATCACCTCGACTCCCCCGGAGGTCCTCGGTGCGCTGAGCAAGGCGGAGCTGCGCGAGCTGGCACGGATGCTCGGCGTGCTCGTGGGGCAGTCCGAGCGACCCCCGGATTGACACGCTAGGTAAGGCTGTCCTAACTTTGGTGTTCCGATCCGAATCGAATGGAGACACCAGTGGGACTCGGCGAGACCTTGCTACTCGGCACGATTGCGGGCGGGACCATCGTCCTCGGCCTGCCGATCGGCCGCCTCCAGCGTCCTGCACCGTCCTTGCGAGCCCTGCTGAACGCCACCGCCGTCGGCGTCCTGATGTTCCTGATCTGGGACGTCCTCTCGGCAGCGTGGGAACCGATCGACTCCGCCCTGAGCGCGGTGCACGACTCCCACGGCAGCCTGCGACCGGTCTTCGGCTACGGCTCGCTGTTCGTGGTCGGCCTGAGCGTCGGGTTGCTCTCCCTGGTCGCCTACGAGGCCTGGATGGCCCGGATTGCTGCCGCTGACCGGGCGCCACACGGTCCGGGCGCGATGCGCGTCACCGAGCCGCTCGCCGCCCGGGGCGGGCTGGCCGCGTGGTCGCCGGCCCGCCGCCTGGCACTGCTGATCGCCGTGGGGATCGGCCTGCACAACTTCGCGGAGGGCCTGGCCATCGGGCAATCGGCCGGCGGCGGCAAGATCGCCCTGGCAACGCTGCTGGTGATCGGCTTCGCCCTGCACAACGCCACCGAGGGCTTCGGTATCACGGCCCCGCTCGCTGCCGACATCGATGAGAACGGCGTACGCCGGATGCCGTCGTGGGGATTCCTGCTGGCTCTCGGCCTGATCGGCGGAGGCCCGACCTTCGTGGGCACCTGGGTCGGACACGGGTTCACGAACGAAGCCGTCAGCGTCGTCTTCCTGACCCTGGCCGCAGGCTCGATCCTGTACGTCGTCACCCAGCTGCTCGGCGTCGCCGCCAAGGCCAAGCGAGCCGACCTGCTCGCGTACGGCCTGCTCCTCGGCCTGATCGCCGGGTTCGTCACCGACGCCATCGTGAGTGCCGGCGGCGCCTGAGCTCCGACGTGCAGCCCGGAGGCGTGGGTCCGCTCAGCCCGGCGGTTGCTCCTCGTCCTCACCGTCATCGGCCGGGCTCGAATCCTGGGGCTGCACGACCCTGAGCCCTGCTTTGAGCTCGGCCATGGTCCTGTCGGCCCGGGCCTGGGCGGTGTCACCTTCTGACCGCTGCTGCGGCACTACCGGTCTCGTCACCCTCCAAGAATGCCTCGCCGTCGCACTCCGCGCACACGGGGGTCTAGTCCGATGGAGCCACGGCGCCGGGATCGCGGCCCTAGGCTCGAGCCATGCTGGACGGAGCTCGCTGGTGGGACATGCGCCCGGCCGAGAGCAAGCAGCAGCCGAAGACGTACACGTGTCCGATATGCCACCGGCGGTTGCTCTCGATGAACCCCAACACCCTGTTGTTTCCGGAAGGTGATCGGGAACGACGTCGCCATGCCCACACTGCGTGCGTCGCGGCACAACGTGCGGCCGGCAAGCTCATGACCAGGTCGGAATGGGAACGCAGCGCCCGCCCGACGAAAGCACGGCCGTGGTGGCGACGCCTGGGCAGGCCTGGAAGAAGCTGAGCCGCGCGCCGATCCGTCCGGGGTCGCGCCGGTGGCGGCCGATTGAGCAACCGCTATCGGCGTACTGCGACGGCGACGCGGCCGTTGCGCAGGGAGCGGTTGCTGCCGGGGGGCAATGCCATGCCCGCGGACAAGGCCACCAGGTTGGCATCCGAGATGACCACGAAGCCGTAGTCACCCAGCATGGTCCGCATGTCATTCGGGCTCCACTGCGAGCGCCAGGGTTCTGCGGCCAGTGGGTTGGTCTGCCGGGCGACGCGTAGAACCAGATGCATGGCGAATCGCATCGCCGTCGTCGCCACCGACTTCGCCTGATAGTTGATGACCAACCGGCTCCCCGGGGTCGAGATCTCCGACACCCGTTCGATGGTCGACCGCACCTCGTAGGCAGTCAGGTACGGCACGACCCCCTCCCACACCCAGGTGGTCTCCGTATGCCGATCGAAACCCGCCCTGACCAACGGTGGACGGAGACGTTCGTTCGCCAGGTCGACCTCGACAGGGAGCACCCGGCGAGCAGTGGGGACGAGCGCGCCGAGCCGGCGCAGCTTGTCGTGCTGCGACGCCGGGTGGTCGACCTCGAAGACGACCACCTCCGCCAGCTCGGGCATCCGCCAGGCGCGGGCGTCGAGCCCGGCACCGAGGAGCACGAGTTGGCCAGCGCCGTGTTCGCGGATCGCCTCATCGATCGCAACCGTGCGCGGCACCATCATCACTCCGCCCCGCCTGACCATCTCGTACCTGGCTCGGTCTGAGGCGGCGGGCGGTGCAGCGTCCCCTGCGCGCACGGCATCGACGAGCGCGACATCGCCAGGATCAAGCAGCTGCCGGGCGATCGGGTCTGCGAAACGACCGACGGCATACCGTCCGTCCGCCACGGCCCGCGCCAGACACACGAGCACCGCGGTCGAGCTCGGCTGACGCACGCTCATGACCTCAGTCTCCCCGACTCGCGGTTCGTGTCGTCAGCGGAGCCTTCAGGCCCCGCTGGCCTTGGCGTGTTCAGAACCGGTAGGCGGTCTGGCCGTGCGAGTCCCCGAACGCCAACACCTTGGCTGGCGTCACCCGGTAGACCCATGCGCCGGTCCCGCTGCTGCCGCCGGTGTTGCCTCGCTCGAAGAACTGCGTGCCACGAACCTGGTAGTTCCAGTCCTCGCCGTACTTGGCCAGCCACGCGCCAGCCAGTGCCTGGAGCTCCGCATCGTCGGTCACCCTGGTCGCCGTTCCCTCGACCACCACGTCCTTGCCGCTGGCCCAGCCGTTCGCATCGGTGCCGCCCGTCGTCACTGCCGCCTGCGGGTTCGCCTCGAGGTTGCGCACCTTCTGCTCTTCCTTGCCGGTACAGAACGCGAACGCTCCGTCGTGCCAGACACCGACGAGTGGCACCGCGTGCGGACGCCCGTCAGCACGCACGGTGATGACCCAGTAGAGCTGCGCATCAATCAGGAGCTGGTCGATCTCGTGCCACGGCGGTGGGACCGCCGACGCATTGCCGTACCTCGGGTCAATCTGTCCTGTCGTCATCCCGACCAAGGCTGCGCGGGGCTGCGGGTTTGGTCAACCCCGACAGCGACTCGAACCCGGCGATGGCGGCTCACGGCGGCGGTGCCACCGGGGCTGTGGTCGGACGCACTGCAGCACGGATGCGTGCCGCGATCTCGGTGTTGCCCGCTTGCTCTGCTGCCGCGGCGACGTCCAGGAGCTTGCCATCCTTGTTGTCAGCCTCGGTCATCAGGCGGACGAGGTACATCCGGGTGGCGAGCCATCCGCCGATGAATCCCGCCGAGGCGAAGTAGACCGTCAGGCCTCCGGCGAACGCCGGGCCGGCATCGACCCCCAGCGCCTTCCCCATGTGGTTGAACAAGACGCCGAACCAGTCGAACAGCGGGCGCAACTGGGTGAGCGTGGCGCCGAGCAACAGCTTGGTGAGCCAGTCGGACACCTGTTCGAGGTTGGTGTTCGGAAGGTAGGTCGTTCCCACGGTGCTGGTCGTCGCGTCCGGGGCTCGGCGCGGAACGCCGAAGAGGAACCCCAGGAGGCCGAAGACCGCGAAGGACGCAGCCGCCAGCATCAGGCTGATGCCGAGCGCGGACGACTTCGAGGGGGCGGAGAACGCGAACAGGACGATGGCGAGAACGCCGATCCCGAGCGCGGAGTAGAGAATCAGCCAGGTGCCCCGAGGATGATCTTTGGGCATGGCCCGAGCCTAGCGAGCCACGTCGCGACTGTCGATCAACAACAAACAGGGGCCGGACACCTCGCCCGGCCCCTGTTCGTCGTCAGGTGCCCGTCAGACGGCGCCGCCGCCGCTGAGAACCGTCACCGACCTCATCGCGTCACGACGCCGGGAAGGACCCGTGTGCCCTCCTTGTGAACGGCCCGCAACCTGCTCGGGTCGAGGCCCAGAAGCGCGAGGATCGTCGGAGCGACCTGGGTGGTCTCGACCGAGCGGGTCCTGACGCCAGCCGGCGTGCCAGGTCCGACGACGATCATCAGGACGTGGCGGTCCCCTGTGTTCATGCCACCGTGCTCGGCGAGCTTGGTCGGCTTCGCGTAGACGATGCCGACCTGGACCTTGCCGAACACGTCCGGGTAGTGGCCGTTGTTGACCGGTACGCCGAAGAAGCTGGCCGCCGCAGAGCCGGCCCAGATCTTGGCAAGGCCCGAGTGCTGGACGGTGACCGGGTTCTTGTTCACGTCGAAACCCGAGGCCGTGTGGTTCCACAGATAGGTCTTGACGAAGTTGTCAGCGGCCTGGGAGTTGTCCGACAGGTAGGACTGCCAGAGGTCGTCGTCGGTGCCCGCCACGATCAGCTTGGTGTTGCTCGGGTGCGTCAGCGCCCACGCAGTGTTGATCGCGTCGATGATCGGGCCGTCCTGGACGGTGATCAGCTTCTTCGGGTCCTGCGGCGACTGGCCGTGCTTGGCGGTGATGATGATGGTCGTGGAACCGGCAAGGCCGTCCTGGCGGAGCTGGGCGACCATGCGGCCGAGTTGAGTGTTGACGTAGCCGAGGGCGCTGGACAGGACCGGACCGGGAACGAGCTTGCCGCCGACCCACTGGTAGCCACCTGCCTGAGGAGCGCTGGTGCTGTAGGAGCCGTCAGCGTGCTTGATCAGCGTCGTGGGGGTCGAGCGGATCTTCTGCGCGACCGAGACGGCCTGGAAGTTCATGCCGAAGATCGCCGGGGTGCCGACGTGGGTCTTGCCCGAGTGGTCCCGGCCGTCGATCTCGTTCAAGATGGCTTTGACCTTGTACCCGTCGTACTGCTTGGTGGCAGCGTCGATGTGGGCCCAGTCGTCATCCTGCGGGTACGGGATGCCGTTCGGCATCACAGCCTGGGAGTCGATCTCCGGACCGAAGTAGTCGTCGATGCTCTTGCCGTTCGAGCCCGGTCCGTTGAACGACATGTAGACAGCGTGCTTGTCCGACCACGCCGTGCGCATGCCGGCCCTGTGGATGACCTGGAAGATCGTGTTGTCGGCCAGGTAGTTCCAGGGAGAGATGTGCTTGCAGGTGGCCGGGTTGACCGGGAAGGTCGCCCAGTTGAACGACGAGGCGTTGTTCTTGAGGTTCATGATCTTGGCTGGGTTGGTGTCGTGACCACCGGCATAGATCGAACCGTTCTCGTCGAAGGACGGGAAGGTCCCGTTCGACGGGTTCACGAAGTCGGGAACGGCCGCCAACTTGTCGTCGGGCGAGTCGTAGATGACGTCGCCGCCGGTGGCGGGGTGGCCCGGCGTACAGGCAGCGCCTGGCTGGTCGGTCTTGTGGCTGTACTCGACGTCGTAGTAGATCCCGGTCGACCTGGGGTTGCCGCCGGTCATCAGCGCCGTGCCGCCTGGGTCGGAGTCCGACGGGTTCGACGACGCCGCGTTGGTGAACTCGAGACCGCGATGAGTCAACCGAGCAAGCGTCGAGTGCGGGTGCTTGGCGATGTACCAAGCAAGGTCACTTTGGTGCATGCCGTCGATCGAGATCAGCAGCACGTGCTTGCTCTGCGGGCGAGCGGGCTGAGCGCCAGCGCTCAGGACCGGAAACGCGGCCAGGGCTGCGACGGAAACCGTCGCAAGTCCGATTGCGGCCGGACGGGCGTACTTCAACATCGGCTCTCCAGGGATTCGAGATGGGTAACCTCACGCAGTGGTGTGCGCCCTGTATGCGTATTCGTCCCAGGTGAGCGTCAGGTGAAGACCAGGTGTCCAAAGCCTGACTCGTCGCGCTCACAGGCGCCTCACCACGCCTCGGCAAGCTCGACGACCGTTTGCACCACGTCGGTTGTCCGCGTTGCCGTATAACGACTGACATTGTGCAAATCGGTTGAGAAACCAGAAAGCCGCCCCGGAGGGCGGCTACTTGGTGGAGCTGAGGGGACTCGAACCCCTGACCCTCTGCATGCCAATCCAACAGAGCCGCTACCGGGTGCGCCCGGCGGTCTCAAGGCAGTCGCGGGCGTGGCCTGCACCTCAACGATCGCGAACCGCCGGAAGCCGCCCGTAGGCGGCTTCCGATTTGGTGGAGCTGAGGGGACTCGAACCCCTGACCCTCTGCATGCCATGCAGATGCGCTACCAGCTGCGCCACAGCCCCATCGCCCTCAGAATTCCCTGCGGGCAACTCGGAGAATGTTAGCCAACCGGTGCCTCGGATGCGAAATCGGGTCCATGGATCGCGGGGTGGGCCGTCTCGTTGTACGAGGCGAGCCTGATCCCGCGTCCGCCGGCGTCGTCCTCGAGCACCACCCACCCACAGTTGTCCAGTCCGCGCAGGCTCGTGCCGATCTCCTCGGGCCAGCCCAGGAACGCGACCAGGCACACCTTGAGGCACGCTCCGTGCGAGATCACGACGCCGGTGCTGTCCGCGGGGATCGCAGCCCAGATCTCCTCGAGCGCCGGCACCATCCGGTAGATCACCTGCTGGGGCGTCTCGGCGCCCGGAACCCCGCCGGTGATGTGGCCGCCCTGCCATGCTGCGTAGGCAGCCGGGTACTGCTCAGCGAACTCGGCTGCCGTCAGGCCGGCCCGCTCCCCCACGTCGAACTCGCGCAGCCGGGCGTCGAAGGTGGCCTCCAACCCGGTCTCGGCGCTGACGTAGGCGGCTGTCTCCCGAGCCCGGGCGAGGTCGCTGCACCACAGCGACACCGGATCCATCTGGGCGATGTACGGCGCCATCGCGCGTGCCTGCTCCCGGCCGGTCTCATCGATCCCGACGTCGGTGTGCCCCTGCGCGCGACCCTCCAGGTTCCACGCGGTCCGGCCGTGTCGGACCAGGACGAGTCGCCTCATCAGTCGCGCGAAGGCACCGGTGGGGCGATCGGCCCGACTGCCTCGGTCACGTCGATCGAGGGACAGTCGCGCCAGAGGCGCTCGAGGGCGTAGAAGGATCGCTCCTCGGTGTGCTGCACGTGCACGACGATGTCGGCGTAGTCGATCAGCGCCCAGCGGCCGTCACGCACGCCTTCGCGGCGTACGGGCTTGGCGCCGAGCTCACGCAACCGGTCCTCGATCTCGTCGACCACGGACTTGACCTGGCGTTCGTTGGCAGCGGTGGCGACCAGGAACGCGTCGGTGATCACGAGCTGGTCGGAGACGTCGAAGGCGACGATGTCGGTGGCGAGCTTGTCCGAGGCGGCTGCGGCAGCGGCCTGGATCATCTCGAGGGCCTTGGGTGTGGCGGTCATGACTGTGCTCCGTAGAGGTTGTGCTTCGCGATGTACTGGACGACGCCGTCGGGCACGAGGTACCAGACGGGCTGGCCGTCAGCGGTACGCCGTCGGCAGTCGGTGGAGGAGATCGCCAGGGCCGGGATCTCCAGGATGGTCACCCGGTCGCTCGGGATGTCGCGCAGCGACGCGGTGTCCATCTCGTAGCCGGGCCGGGTGCACCCGACGAAGTGCGCCAGGTCGAAGAGCTCGGAGGCGTCGCGCCAGGTGAAGATCTCGGTCAGGGCGTCGGCACCGGTGATGAAGAACAGCTCGGCATCGGGGATCGCGGCGCTCAGGTCGCTCAGCGTGTCGATCGTGTACGTCGGCCCGTCGCGATCGATGTCGACGCGCGACACGGTGAACCGCGGGTTCGCAGCGGTGGCGATCACCGTCATCAGGTAGCGGTGCTCGGCGGAGGTGACCACGTGGCCCGACTTCTGCCAGGGACGGCCCGTCGGCACGAAGACGACCTCGTCGAGGTCGAAGGAGGCCTGCACCTCGCTGGCGGCCACCAGGTGGCCGTGGTGCACGGGGTCGAACGTTCCACCCATCACCCCGACTCGGCGACGGGTCCCGATGGGTGCAGGGGCGACGTTCAGGAGTGCTCGCGACCCTTGCCGAAGGAGAGCAGGGCGGCCATCGCGCCGAACAGGCCCACGAGGATGCCGCCACCCACGACGTACGGCGCGTGGAAGCTGCCTTCGTGGGCAGTGGTCTGCAGCGCAGCGAGCAGGATCGTCATGCCCGGTACCTTACCGGGCCCGACTTCCTCAGGCGCGCGCAGCCAGCAGTGCGGACACCATCGACTCCAGGCGTGGCAGATCGACGGTGATGTCGGCCACCACGAACTCGCCACGGGTGATCCCGGCGGCCGGCCCCGCGCCCGAGAGGTACTGGTACTCCAGGCCCTCCACACCACAGGTCATCTTCCAGTAGTCGGCGACCATGGACTGGCTCGGGAAGAGTTCCAGCAGCGCAGATCCGGGGCTGCAGAACGGCAGGTTCGCCAGGGATGCCCCGTGCGGCGCGACGATCACGTCGGCCTCGGCGAACGTCCGGATCTGGTCGACGACCGCGAGCGAGCCCGGGTCGACGACCTCGAAGCCCAACGGCTCCAGCAGCGCCAGCACCTCGGCCTCGTTGAGCACGGCCCGGTTGTGCCGGCCGGCGCGACGAGCCAGGTAGATGTTGCGGCCGGGAACCCGGCTGGTTCCGGGCGGCACGAGCCGCTCCCGCAGCAGCCGTGAGACCCACGGCGGATTCCGCTCGATCGTCGACGCGAGCCCCGGCACCACCAGCGTCTGGGCCCGCACGTGGCGGACCTGGTCGCTGTCGATGATCTGGTCCGCCCCGATCCCCCAGAGCTCCAGGAGCTCCTGCTGGAACCGGGTCGTGCGTGGCACGTACCAGCGGTCGGGCCGTTCGACGCCGGCCTGCTCCAGGACCGCCACGCGGGGCAGGACGTCGTGCAGGAAGTGGTAGTAGTTGGCGTCCCCGCGCGTGGTCAGCACGCCGAGTCGGCCCGGGACCTCCACGGGCGGTTGCGGGAACGGGTGCAGGTACATCGGGTGCTGGCGGGGCTTGGTCGTACCGAAGTACCAGCACTGCTCCCACAGCCAGCGGTTCTGGTTGGTGATCACCACGGAGTGCGGCGCCAGCACCCGGCCACCGGCCAACTCGACGACGCCCACCCGCGGGACGGTCTCGCTCAGCGCCTCCTCGAAGCACCAGTACCGCTCGGGGAAGCCGACCGGACGCGCCCGGTGAAGGACCTCTTCGGGTCGGGCGAGCGTGAAGGTCCCGCCGTCAGCGGCAGCATCCTCCATGGTCATCGCGACCCCGTCGGGCAACCAGCCCTCGCGCATCCGGCTCATCCGGACGGTGGCAGGCGCGACTGCCCGGGTGCCCGCGGTGTAGGCGCGCTTCAGTGGCCCGAAGTACGGCCGCAGGTTCTCCGAGAGACGGACCATGTTGCTCTCGCCGGGTCAGGAGTTGGCGAAGCCCACGGGCCCGCGCGCCAGCCAGGCCAGGCCGAGGTCGGCCCGCTCCGGACGGTGCCCGACCAGGTGGAGACCGACACCGGCGAACCAGGCCCGCAGCTCGGACCAGGACTCACCCGGGATGTCGTGGTACTCCAGGACGACGCGCTCGACGTCGGCCCAGCTCTGGGGCGAGGACCGGTACGCCATCTGGTACTCGCCGCCCTCGCAGTCCAGCTTGACGAAGGTCACCGGACCGGGGGCCTGCGCGATCGCGTCGTCGAAGCTGAGCGTGGCGACCTTCACCCCGGCGCCGGCCGCGTGCGGGTCGTCGACCGGGTGCCCGTCAACCAGACCGCTGTGCACGCTGGCGTCACCGTGGTCGTCGAACAGGGCGAAGCCGGTCTCGCCGGACAGGGCAGCCTCCACGACCGTGAGCCGGTTGCCCAGCCCGTTCTGGTCGATGTTGCGCTGCAGGTACGCCGCGGTCGTCGTCGAGGGCTCGAAGCAGGTGACCGTGGCCGTGGGCAGCACCTCGGCAAGATGGCAGGCGAAGGTACCGACGTGCGCACCGATGTCGAAGGCGTGGATCGGCTTGCTGCGGTAGGGCTCCAGGAACCAGTCGAGCTCGTAGCCGTCCTCGGCGTACTGCTCGTACGCCGGCAGACGCGCACCGGGCGCGTTGGGTGAGGTGATCTTCTGGCCCGAGCGGGTCTCGAAGGTCAGTTCGGCGGGACCGCGACCGGCTTTCTCCAGGGCCAGGCCGGAGAGCAGCGAGGGCCAGTTGGTGAAGGCCTTGCGGGTCTGCGCGACGCGACGGACCTCGTAGGCCAGCTTGCTCGCGCGCGACCGACGTCCGGAACCCTCGTGGTCGCGCAACGGCGTCCGGGAGAGCCAGGCGGTGCCGGCGATCGGCGCCCGGATGTCGCGCAGGACGTGCAGACCGACCGACGCGAACCAGGCGCGCAGCTCCTCCCACGACTCGTCGGGCATCGTGTGGTACTCGAGAACGAGGCGCTGGACGTTGGCCCAGCTCTCCTTCGAGGACTTGTAGACCAGGTCGTACTCGCCGCCCTCGCAGTCCATCTTGATGAGCTCGACCGGACCGCGCGCCGCGGCGACAACCTCGTCGAAGGCGACCGTCTCGACCCGTACGCCGGACCCGTCGATGTGGCCCTCGAACGCGATGTGGTTGTGCCCGGAGCCGGCTCCCTGGAGGTCGAAGATCGCGAAGCCGGTCTCGCCCGCCAGCGCCTTCTGGAAGGTGTGGATCCTGTCTGTGTTGCCGTTGACCTCGACGTTGCTCTTGAGGAACTGGAAGGTGTCCGGGGACGGCTCGAAGCAGTCGGCGGTCGCACTCGGGTGGATGCTCGCCAGGTGGGTCGAGAACGTGCCCACGTGGGCGCCGATGTCGAGGATGTGGATCGGGCGCTCGATCAGGTCGCCGAGGAACCAGCGCAGGTCGTAGCAGTCCTCCGCGAAGACCTCGTAGACCGGCACCCGGGCACCGGGCGCGTTGGGGATCGAGATCGTCTGTCCGCTGCGGGCGTGGAAGGTGAGCACCTCGGGGCCGTCAGCGACCTTCTCGCGGGCCATCCCGGCCAGCAGGCCCGGCCAGTTGGTGAAGGCCTGAGGTGTCTGGAGCAGGCGACGCAGCTCGTACCGCAGGACCCAGGCTCGGGAGTTGTCCGATTCAACGATCACGCGGCGCAGCCTACCCGCCGCCGCGTCCCGTCACTGCTGAGTCCGGAACTTTGGGCCGGACGCCGCAGAAACCCTGTGGTTCAGGGCTATCCGACCAGGCGCTCGACGAGGTGCTTCACCGCGCCGGCGCCGGCGAGGACCAGCCAGAAGCGGATGATCCGCCCGCCCAGGACCGTGCTGAAGAAGAGCATCAGGTTCATCCGCAGCGACCCGGCGAGGACGGCGATCACAGCCAGCGGCGGGAAACCGGAGACGGCCGAGGCGAAGCAGATCGACCCTGCGAGGATCGGTCGGCCGACGATGCGCTCGTGCCACTTGGCGTACGTGACCTGCCACTTCTCGGCCTCCATCTTGCGCTTCAGCCAGCTGACCTTCATCGAGTGCACGCCGGCGTAGTACCAGATCACCTTGCCGATGGTCTGTCCGGAACCGGCAGCGGTCGCGATCAGCCACGTCGGGTGGTGACCCGGCGGGATGGCTCCCAGGTAGATCTCGAGGTTGAGGACAGGGATGAGCGCAGAGGCGATCGAGAACAGGAACGTTCCCAGGATCAGCGTCACGCTGTCGAGCTCCGGTCGACAGGGCGGCTGGGCCCGGTGGAGGTGCCGGTCGCCGTCGGGATCGGCAGCCCGATCCTCGCGAGCCGGACCAGCATCACGACCTTGAAGACCAGGAGGCCGCCGGCGACGATCCCGCCGAGCCACGGCATCCGGGTCACCAGCAGGAACACCGCGAAGAGCCCGGAGTTGACCGCCTTGGCCGGGTGCGACCAGTTCAGCCGGTAGATGGTCTGGTCGATCACGTAGAAGTAGTTGGGGCTGCGGATCTTCCAGGCCAGGAACGCGATCGAGAGGAAGCAGTCGATCACCATGAACTCGGCGAGGTAGAGCAGTACCGGGATCGTGAACTGCGGATGCAGCCAGGCCAGCCCGAAGTAGAACGCCGCTGCGCACATCCGGTCGCTCATGATGTCGAGGACGGCACCGATCCGGGTCTCGTGGTGCATCCGGCGGGCCACCTGGCCGTCGAGGCTGTCCCCGGCCCAGTAGACGACCAGCGCGATCGTCATGAGCTTGAGCGCCGGGCTCCAGAACTCGCCGTTGTGCGGGATGCCGTCGTGCAGCGCGAACCCGACGATCACCAGCGTCGCGGTCGTCCGGATGAACGTGATGACCGTCGCCGGGGTCAGGAAGCGTTCGGTGGACGTGTCGGCCCAGACATCGAGCTCGGCCGCGGTGACCTTGCCGTCGCGCAGCGCGTCGGCGTCAACGGACATGCCCGTCTCCCGTCACGACGTACTTGCTCGAGGTCATCTCCGGCAGGCCCAGCGGTCCGCGGGCGTGCAGCTTCTGGGTCGAGATCCCGATCTCCGCCCCAAAGCCGAACTCCCCTCCGTCGGTGAACCGGGTCGACGCGTTCACCATCACAGCAGCAGCGTCGACCTCCGCCGTGAACCGGCGCGCGGCGGCCTGGGAGCCGGTCACGATGGCTTCGGTATGACCCGAGGTGTGCGCCCTGATGTGGGAGATCGCGCCGCTGAGGTCCGCGACGACGCGGGCCGATATGTCCAGGGACAGGTACTCGGTGTCCCAGTCCGCCTCCGTCGCCGGTACGACGCCGGGGTGGGCGGCGAACACGTCATCACCGTGGATCGTGACGTCGGCAGCCTGCAACGCGGCGACGACCTGGGGAACGAACTCGGCCGCGACCGCCTGGTGGACCAGCAACGACTCCGCCGCGTTGCACACCGAGGTCCGGTGGGTCTTGGAGTTCAGCACGATGGCGAGCGCCATCTCCAGGTCGGCGTCGGCGTCGACGTAGACGTGGCAGTTCCCGACACCGGTCTCGATGACAGGGACCGTCGACTCCTCCACGACCGACCGGATCAGCCCCGCACCCCCGCGCGGGATCAGTACGTCGACCAGGCCGCGCGCACGCATCAGCTCCTTGACGGCGTCATGCCCGTCACCCGGCACGAGGGCGACGATGTCGGCCGGAAGCCCGGCAGAGACGGCGGCGGCGCGGAGCACCTCGACGATCGCGGTGTTGGAGCGCAACGCGCTCGAGGAGCCGCGGAGCAGGACGGCGTTGCCGCTCTTGAGGCAGATCCCGGCGGCATCAGCGGTGACGTTCGGTCGGGCCTCGTAGATCACGCCGACGACACCGAACGGGACCGACACCTCGCGCAGCTCGAGCCCGTTGGCCAGCGTCGAGCCGCGCAACACGGTGCCCACGGGATCCGGGAGCGCTGCCACGTCGCGCATCCCCTGCGCCATCGCGGCGACGCGTCCGGCGTCGAGGCGAAGCCGGTCGATCATGTGCTCCGGCGTCCCGGATGCGGTCGCAGTATCGACGTCGGCGGCGTTGGCGGCGAGGATCTCGTCGGTCCTGGCCAGCAGCGCAGCGGCCATCGCTTCGAGCGCCGCGTCCTTCGTCGCTCGGGTGGCCAGTGCTAGGACGGTAGAGGCCTCGCGGGCACGCGTCGCCACCGGGGCGATCAGCTCGGACATGGTGTCCAGACTAAGGCACTCCGCGTCATCCCCGGCCGTCGCGAGCGTCGTCGGGATGAGTGCCTCGCAAGGCCGAGGAAGGAGGCGATGCACCAGCATCGTTGACTGACGAGAACGCGGCGAGGTGCCATCCCGGCGGCGCATAGCAGGGCGTGGATGATGCGGCGTGCCTTGACCGCAGGTCAGAGCTGGAAGGGCATCGAGGTGGAGGCGTGGATGCGGGCCGTCCCGGTCCCGGAGCGCCCGTCGCGCACCGACTTCTCGACGACCTCGAGGCCCACGATCTCCCAGTCCGGGAGGCCGGCCGAGACCCGGTGCTCGCTCCACAACCGCAGCGCGAGCGACGCCACGTCGAGCATCGCGTCGCCTTCGTCCCAGAACTGGAGCTCGGCACCGGATCCGGTGTATTCGACGGTGTCGATGAACGGGCGTTCCTCGCGCAGGCGCGACAGGGCTGACCGGGCGAGCATCGGTTCGACCGAATCGCCGGCGACTGTGAGCGTGACGTGCCACAGACGTCCACCATGAGCTCGGCCCAACGCACGCACCTTCCCTGTCGATGTTGTCCGACAAGTGTCTCGACCCGGGGATCCCGCCGGGGCCGAATTGGCCGAACTGGGGAAAACTCCTAGACCAGTCTCAGGTAGGGCCGATCAGCGTGAGGTCGTCGCGGTGCACGACCTCGCGCTCGTACGACGCCCCGAGCTCGGCGGCGAGCTCGTGCGTCGAGCGGCCCATCAGGGCCGGGAGCTCGGTCGCGTCGTAGTTGACGAGCCCGCGGGCGACCAGGCGACCGTCGGGGTCGAGCAGGTCGACCGGGTCGCCGTCGACGAAGGTTCCGGTGACGGCAGTGATCCCGGCAGGCAGCAGTGAGGCCTGCCGCTCGGTGACGGCGCGGACGGCACCTGCGTCCAAGGAGATCGAGCCCTTCGGTTCGGTCGCATGAGCGAGCCAGAGGGACCGCGCCGAGCGCCGCCGACCGGTCGCGTGGAACATCGTCCCGACGGCATCCCCGGCCAGGGCAGCCGCGGCGTTCGCGGCGGCCGCGAGCACGACCGGTACGCCGGCTCCGGTGGCGATCCGCGCCGCCTCGAGCTTGGTCTGCATGCCGCCGGTCCCGACACCGGCAGCACCGGCCTTGCCGAGATTCACGTGCGCCAGGTCGTCCTCGCCGCGCACCTCGGAGATCAGGGTGCTGGCCGGATTGCTCGGCGGGCCGTCGTACAGGCCGTCGACGTCGGACAGCAGGACGAGCAGGTCGGCGTGCACCAGGTGCGCCACCAGGGCGGCCAGCCGGTCGTTGTCGCCGAAACGGATCTCGGAGGTTGCCACGGTGTCGTTCTCGTTGACGATCGGTACGACGCCCAGCTCGAGCAGCGTCGCGAAGGTCCGCTGCGCGTTGCGGTAGTGACCGCGACGGGTGACGTCATCCAGGGTCAGCAGCACCTGCCCGGTGACCTGGCCGTGCCGGGCGAACTCCTCGGTGTAGCGGTGCACGAGGATCCCCTGGCCGACCGACGCCGCCGCTTGCTGCCGCGCGAGGTCGCCGGGACGGCGGCTCAGCGACAGCGGAGCCAGACCTGCAGCGATCGCGCCCGATGAGACCAGCACCACCTCGGCGCCGGCCGCACGAACAGCGGCCAGCGTGTCGACCAGCGCACGCACCCGCTCGGGGTCGATCCCGCCTGCGGCGGTGGTCAGCGAGGACGACCCGACTTTGACGACGATCCGACGTGCGTCGAGGACCGCCTGCCGACTCATGACTCGTCTCCGACCACCGGGTCGTCCAGGTAGTCGTCGTCGAACCTGTCCGCAGCGTCGGGGGCCGTGCGCTCGGCATCGAACCGGCGGGCCACGTCTGCCCGGGTCTCGACCTCGCTGCGCTCGGGGAGCAGCTCCTGGATCGCGCGGCGCCGACCTGCGGCGGGCCGCTCCTCCCTCAGGCGCTCGTCCTCGCCGCGACGTCCGAGCATCTCGGCACCACCGGCATCCAGACCCGGCTTGAAGTCGAAGACGACCGCGTTGTCGGGGTGACCGATCAGGACCGGGTCACCCTCGACGGCGCCGAGCTCGACCAGCTTCGACTCCACTCCCAGCCGGTTGAGCCGGTCGGCGAGGAAGCCGACGGCCTCCTCGTTGCCGAAGTCGGTCTGGCGGATCCAGCGCTCCGGCTTGATACCGCGCACCCGCCAGCCCTCGCGCGTCTCGGTGATCGTGAACTCCTCGCCCGAGCCCTTCGGCTTGGGCCGGATGACGATCCGCTCGGCCTGCTCGACGACGCGGTCGCGCCGGGCGGCCGCGACGATCTCCGCCATCGCGAAGGTGAGCTCCTTGAGGCCCTCGTGCGTCAGGGCACTGATCGCGTAGACCGGCCAACCGCGGCGGGCGATCTCCTCGGTGACCATCTCGGCCATGTCGCGTCCATCCGGCAGGTCGGCCTTGTTGAGCGCGACCAGACGGGGCCGGTCCTCGAGGCCGCCGTACCTGGCGAGCTCGTTCTCGATGATGTCGAGGTCCTCGACCGGGTTGCGCCCGGGCTCGAGGGTCGCCAGGTCGATCACGTGCAGCAGCGCAGCGCAGCGCTCGATGTGGCGCAGGAAGTCGTGGCCCAGCCCGCGGCCCTCGCTCGCGCCCTCGATCAGGCCCGGCACGTCGGCGACGGTGAAGATCGTGTCGCCCGCCTTGACCACGCCGAGGTTCGGGACGAGTGTCGTGAACGGGTAGTCGGCGACCTTGGGCCGCGCCCTGCTGATCGCGGCGATCAGGCTGGACTTGCCCGCCGAGGGGAAGCCGACCAGTCCCACGTCGGCGACGACCTTGAGCTCGAGCCCGATCGTGCGTTCCTCGCCGGGCTCCCCGAGCAGCGCGAACCCGGGAGCCTTCCGCTTGGCCGAGGCCAGCGCAGCGTTGCCGAGACCACCGCGACCACCGGCCGCGATCACCATCTCGGTGCCCGCTCCGACCAGATCAGCGATGACCTCGCCGTCCTCGGTCACCACGGTGCCGTCGGGCACCGGCAGGACCAGGTCCTCGCCGTGGCCGCCGTTGCGGTGGTCACCTGCTCCGTGGCCGCCGTGGGTGGCCTGGCGCTTGGCCTTGTGGTGGTAGTCGATCAGCGTGGTGACGTCGGGGTCGACGCGCAGGATGATCGAGCCGCCGGGCCCGCCGTTGCCGCCATCGGGACCACCGAGGGGCTTGAACTTCTCGCGGTGCACCGAGGCGACTCCGTTGCCGCCACGTCCAGCGCTGACGTACAGCGTGACGCGGTCCACGAAGGTGGGGACTGCCATCGGTGCTCCTCTCAGAAATATGGCCGAAGAATTACGAAGGGCGCCCCTGGCAGATCAGGGACGCCCAACGGTGACTCTTGGGTTTGCTTTGACAGCGTCCGGTCAGGCCGACGGGACGATGTTGATGACGCGACGACCGCGACGGGTGCCGAACTCGACGTTGCCCGCGACCAGTGCGAACAGGGTGTCGTCACTGCCACGCCCGACGCCGGCGCCCGGGTGGAAGTGGGTGCCGCGCTGGCGCACGATGATCTCGCCTGCGTTGACCAGCTGACCACCGAAGCGCTTGACGCCGAGGCGCTGGGAGTTGGAGTCGCGGCCGTTCTTGGTGGAGGCCGCGCCCTTCTTGTGTGCCATGAGTTCAGTCCTTGGGAGTTTTGGAGGTGACAGAGCGTTGACCGGGAGGGTCAGAGCTTGATGTCGGTGACCTTGACCTGGGTGTACTTCTGGCGGTGACCCTGGCGCTTCTTGTACCCGGTCTTGTTCTTGTACTTCTGGATGATGATCTTCGGGCCCTTGGTCGCGCCGAGGATCTCGACGGTCACAGCAGCCTTGTCCAGGCCGGTCGCGGTCACCTTCTCGCCATCGACAAGCATGACGACCGGCAGGCTCAGGGCAGTGCCCACGGCCTCATCGGTCTTGTCGATCTCGATGACATCGCCGACAGCAACCTTCTGCTGCTTGCTGCCACTACGCACGATCGCGTACACGGCGGACTCACTCTCTTCGGGGGGATCAGGCTCTACGGGACAAAAGACGAGGGGGTGCGCCAAGCACACCGAGGGTCAACTTTACGGGTTCGCGGCCCGTGGGGTCAAAACGAGCGGGCACCCCGCAACAAACTAGTTGCCTGATATGAAGTAATATCCTGTTCCGTGACTGACTCAGCAGCTCCCGTCCAGCCGCTCTCCCGCCTGGACAAGGACCACCCGCACTACCGGTGGATCGCCCTGTCGAACACGACCCTCGGCATCTCGATGGCCACGATCAACTCCTCGATCGTGATCATCTCCCTGCCGGCGATCTTCCGCGGGATCAAGCTCGATCCCCTGCAGCCGGGCAACGTGAGCTACCTGCTCTGGATCATCATGGGATTCCTGGTGGTCTCGGCCGTGCTGGTGGTGACGCTGGGTCGGCTCGGCGACATGTTCGGCCGGGTCAAGATGTACAACCTCGGCTTCGCGGTGTTCTCGCTGTTCTCGGTGCTGCTCTCGGTCGATCCGTTCCAGGGCGGCGCCGGAGCCTGGTGGTTGATCCTGATGCGGGTCGGCCAGGGAGTCGGCGGCGCGATGCTGTTCGCGAACTCCACCGCGATCCTCCCCGACGCGGTCCCTGCGGAGCAGCGCGGCATGGCCCTGGGCATCAACCAGGTCGCTGCGATCGCCGGCTCGTTCCTCGGCCT
Organism: Marmoricola sp.; assembly: GCA_025964775.1. Taxonomy (GTDB): domain Bacteria; phylum Actinomycetota; class Actinomycetes; order Propionibacteriales; family Nocardioidaceae; genus Marmoricola. The sequence goes on along the minus strand of JAOPYE010000003.1, from coordinate 120,029 downwards.
GGTGATCGGCGGCGTGCTGTCGGAGTGGGACTGGCGCGCCGTGTTCTGGGTCAGCGTCCCGATCGGCATCTTCGGCACCGTCTGGGGTTACCGGTCCCTCGTCGAGCTCGGTGAGCGGCGTCCGGCGAAGCTCGACATCCCCGGCAACCTGTCCTTCGCGGGGGGCCTGACCGCGATCCTGGTCGCGATCACCTACGGGCTCCAGCCGTACGGCGCCCACGCGACCGGCTGGCTGAACCCCTGGGTCCTGGCCGGCCTGATCGGCGGCACCGCCCTGCTGGCGGCGTTCGTGCTCATCGAGCAGCGGGTCGAGCACCCGATGGTCACTGTCGGGCTGTTCCGGATCCGGTCGTTCGCGATGGCTAACGTCGCCGGGCTGATGGCGGCGATCGGACGCGGTGGGCTTCAGTTCATGCTGATCATCTGGCTCCAGGGCATCTGGCTGCCGCTGCACGGTTTCAGCTACGAGTCCACTCCCCTGTGGGCCGGTGTCTACATGCTGCCGCTGACCGTCGGCTTCCTGGTCGCCGGACCGGTCTCGGGCTGGCTCTCGGACCGGTACGGCGCCCGCTGGTTCGCCACCGGAGGCTCGCTGCTCGTCGCTGTCACCTTCGTGGCCCTGCTGCTGATCCCGGTGAACTTCAACTACTGGGCCTTTGCGGCGATCGTCCTGCTCAACGGCATCGGATCGGGACTGTTCAGCGCCCCCAACACGACAGCGATCATGAACTCGGTCCCGGCCCACGAACGTGGCGCAGCCTCGGGAATCCGCGGCACGGTCTTCAACTCCGGATCCTCACTGTCGATCGGGGTGTTCTTCTCACTGATGGTCGTGGGGCTCGCCAACGTGCTGCCGCGGACGTTGACCAACGGCCTCACCGGCCAGGGCGTCTCGCCCCACGTGGCGGCACAGATCGGCGGACTGCCGCCGGTCGGCTCGCTGTTCGCCTCGTTCCTGGGCTACAACCCGATCAAGTCGTTGCTCGGCCCTACCGGCGAGCTGACCACGCTCCCGAAGAAGAACGTCGACACCCTGACCGGCAAGGAGTTCTTCCCGCACCTGATGTCGGACCCGTTCCACCACGGCCTGGTGATCGTGTTCCTCGCGGCTGCGCTGATGATGGTGATCGCCGCGATCGCCTCATGGTCCGCCGGTGGTCGCTACGTGCACACCGAAGTCTTCGGCGAAGCCCTGGGGCGTGAGGAATGACCAGTACCCAGACCACGAGCGAGACGACCACGCGGCTCTACCTGGCCATGGGCCGGCTGACCCGTGCGTTGCGCCGCGACTCACGCCAGGCACTGATCGGCCACGGAGGCCTGAGCGCGCTCGCCACCCTGATCCAGGACGGCCCCCAGCGTGCCGGCGCACTGGCCCAGACCGAGGGGATCACAGCACCCGCGATGACGCGGGTTCTCAACTCGCTCGAGAGCCTCGGGTACGTCGGGCGCAGCCAGGATCCCGACGACGGCCGCGCGTTCCTGATCGCGGCCACCGCGGCCGGTGAGGAGATCGTGCTGCGCTGTCGGGCAGAACGGCTCCAGGCACTCGGAGAGCGCCTGGAGCGCCTGAGTCCGGGGAACCGGGACGCCGTGGTGAACGCACTGGCGGCCCTGGAAGAGCTCACCAGCGACAACTGATCAACGCTTCCGCGCGCCGCGCTTCTTGACCGGGACGTGGAAGACCGAGGGCGCGTCGCCGTGCTCGTCCGTCTCGTTCCCGTCGTCGGCCCCGTCGCTGTCGACGGCCTCGTCGTTGGCGGGCGGCGTCTCGACGACGGGCTCGGGTACGACGACCGCCGCCGGCCCCGCAGGACGTCCGGCGCGACGACGACGCGTCGTGGTCACGACGACCGGAGCGGGAGCCTCGACGGGCGCAGCGGGCTCGGGTTCGGGTTCCGGTGCTGGTTTCTGTTCGGGCTCGACAACCACCTCGACCGCCTCGACCACCTCGGGCGCCTCGCCAGGCTCGGAGACCTCGACGGTTTCGACGACCTCGACCTCGGGTTCTGCGACGACGACCTGGTCGTCCTCAGCGTGCGGCTTGGTCCCGGCCAGGGCCATCGGGGACGGCTTGACCGGCTCGAGGTTCTCCTGCTCGGTGCCGGTCCGGCTGCGACTGCGTCCGCCACGGCTGCGGCGGCCGCGAGGCTCGTCGCCCCCCGTCGCCATGCCGCCACCGGCTCCGACGCTGGCGCTTGGTCCCGAGCGGTGCTCGATCGGGTGGTCGTGCACGATCACGCCACGGCCCTTGCAGTGCTCGCAGTCCTCGCCGAAGGTCTCCAGCAGGCCCGTACCGATGCGCTTGCGGGTCATCTGCACCAGGCCGAGCGAGGTGACCTCGGCAACCTGGTGACGGGTCCGGTCACGGCCCAGGCACTCGACGAGGCGGCGCAGCACCAGGTCGCGGTTGGACTCGAGGACCATGTCGATGAAGTCGACCACGATGATGCCGCCGATGTCGCGCAGCCGCAGCTGGCGCACGACCTCCTCGGCAGCCTCGAGGTTGTTCTTGGTGACCGTCTCCTCCAGGTTGCCGCCGGAGCCCGTGAACTTGCCGGTGTTGACGTCGACGACCGTCATCGCCTCGGTCCGGTCGATGACCAGCGATCCGCCGGAGGGCAGCCAGACCTTGCGGTCGAGCCCCTTGGCGATCTGCTCGTCGACCCGGTAGGCGCCGAAGACGTCCTTCCCGTCGGTCGACTCGAAGCGGTGCAACCGGTCACGCAGGTCGGGAGCCACCTGGGCGACGTAGCCGTCGACCAGGTCCCAGGCCTCGTCACCCTCGATGATCAGGCTGCTGAAGTCCTCGGTGAAGAGGTCGCGGACGACCTTGAGGGTCAGGTCCGGCTCGCCGTACAGGAGCTCAGGCGAACGCCCGGCCGCCACGGCCTTCTCGATCTCCGCCCAGCGCGTGGTGAGGCGCTCGACGTCCTGGGTGAGCTCTTCCTCGCTCGCTCCCTCGGCGGCGGTGCGCACGATGACCCCGGCCGTGTCCGGGACGATCTCCTTGAGCAGCGCCTTGAGCCGGTTGCGCTCGGTGTCGGGCAGCTTGCGGGAGATGCCGCTGGTGTTGCCGTCGGGCACGTAGACCAGGAAGCGGCCCGGCAGGCTGATCTGACCGGTGAGTCGGGCGCCCTTGTGACCGATCGGGTCCTTGGTGACCTGGACCAGGATCGTCTGGCCGGACTTGAGCACGGACTCGACCTTGCGGGCCTGGCCGTCCTTGTGGCCGAGCGCCGACCAGTTGACCTCGCCGGCGTAGAGGACCGCGTTGCGGCCCTTGCCGATGTCGATGAACGCGGCCTCCATCGAGGGGAGCACGTTCTGCACCCGGCCGAGGTAGATGTTGCCGATCAGCGAGGTCTGCGACTCACGCGTGGCGTAGTGCTCGACGAGGACCTTGTCCTCCAGGACACCGATCTGGGTCAGGTCTGCGCGCTGGCGCACGACCATCACGCGGTCGACCGCCTCGCGGCGTGCCAGGAACTCCGCCTCGCTGACGATCGGCGCGCGACGACGCCCGGCCTCCCGGCCTTCGCGGCGACGCTGCTTCTTCGCCTCCAGGCGGGTCGATCCACCGATGCTGGTGATCTCGTCCTCGGGGTTGCGCGGCTGGCGGACCCGGGTACGCCTGCGACGCGAGTTGCCGTCACCGTCGTCATCGGAGTCGTCCACGTCTGCTCCGGAGTCGGCCACGCCGTTCTCGGTGCCCTCCGGACCGTCCTCGCCGGGCGCGCGACGACGACGGCGACCACCGCGACGGCGACGACGACGTGCGCCGCCCTCGCCGGTCTCGGCTTCGTCGCCCTCGCCCTCAGATGACGTCTGCGCGAAGTCATCGGTAGCAGTGCTGTCGTCCGCAGAGGCTGCGGTCGCCTTCCGCGTCCTGGTCCTCTTGGCAGGAACCTTCTTGGCCGGCGCGTCGCCTTCGGTAGCACTCTCGGCAGCTGCGTCGCTGCCATCGGTCGGCGCGGCAGCGGCCTTCTTGGCCGGACGCTTGCGTGCGGGAGCGGCCGCCTTCTCCGGCGCCTGGAACAGCACCATCGGCGCTGCGGATCCGGGCGCGCCTGACTCGGGCGGCGCCTCTGCTGTCGCAGCGGCCTTCTTGGAGGCCCGCTTCTTCGGCCTATCAGCCTCAGGTGAGCCGCCGGCAGACTCAAGGGCACCCGTGGCGTCGGGCACCGTCTCGACGGTCGCCTTCTTCGCGTCCGCCTTCGTGGCAGCAACCTTCTTCGTGCTTGCCTTCTTGGCAGCCGTCTTCTTCGCAGGGGCCCTCTTCGCGGCCTTCTTGGCCGGTGCGCCGGCCTCGCCGGTGGTGGGCACACTGTCGGTGCCGGTGGTGCTGGTGGTGCTGGTGGTGTCGTTGCTGGGGTTGTCAGCGTCGAGCATTGGAGCTCTCCTTGTGCACGGAAAGCCGGAGTACGCCGGCCCTACCATGCGGGTCACAGTCACCAGTGCCGGAGCACCAGGTGACAAAAGCCTTCAGTCGGCGACGACACCCTCCGTGTCAGTTCGTCGTGCGGGAGACTCCCTGGTCACCGACCGCGGTCGCATGGCCGTCATGCTGGGGAGAGCTGTCACCTGCTCCTCAGCCGGCCGCGTCGCGGTCGGGTGCCAACGGATCTCCCACCGTGCCGGTCTGTGCATCTAGAGGACCCTGAGCCAGTCGCTGCGCAAGCGCAGCGGGTCTGACACTGGTTCCCGAGATCTCACGGAGCGCGGCGAGAACGTCGTCGGGTCTCACGGACGGGGTTCCGTGACGCAAGACCACTCGCAGTATCGCACACGATGGGGGATCGGACGGCGACTCGCCACCGGGACGCACGTCGAGAAGGGCGATCGCGGCCCGGGCGTCGAAGCTTCGCAGACCCTTCTTGGTCATCCGCTCGACCATGACGACCGGGGTTGCCAGGAGCTGGTCGATCGCGGGCCGCAGCTCATCGGGAGACGTGTCGTTCAGCGTGATTTCCCAGTCCGAGGCCTCCAGCCGGTCGGCCAGCGAGCCACCGGCGCTCACGACGACCTCGAGCACGTCCAGACCCTCGGGCAACGACTCGTCGAGCGCGCGGGCGACCTCGGCCGGGTCGAGCACCTGAGCGAGACCGATCTCGAGGTACTCGGCCTCACTGGCCGCGCCGGTCGGGCTCGCGCCGGCGTACGAGATCCGGGGGTGCGGGTTGAAGCCGGAGGAGAACGCCATCGGCACGCGCGCCCGCGAGATCGCGCGCTCGAAGGCACGGCTGAAGTCGCGGTGGCTGGTGAACCGGAGCCGTCCGCGCTTGGCGTACCGGATCCTCAGACGCTGGACCGGAGGGGCCTGCTGCTCGGGCTGTTCACGCACGAGTCGAGGCTACCGAGTGCCCGAGCTTGCTCGTGGCCGAGTGGCCGAGAACTCGTTGACGAGCGAAGCGAGGATCACGGACTGAACCTTAACGAGGTTTCACGGCGTCCCTCGCCAACGGGGACTGGTAGATCGTGCGCACCACGTCGCCGTCGAGCCACGCCGTCAGCTCGTCGGCCTTGTGCGTCAGCGCCGCGGTCGCCTCGGCACCGAGGTCCTCGGCCGGTACGACGACCACCGTCCCGTCGTCGTCCTGGCGCCAACCACCGACGATCCGCCCGCACCACCAGGCCGTCGGACCCCCGTTGCCGTTGCGGTCGAAGAGGGCCGCCGCGTGCGGACCGAGGTACCAGTCGCGCTCCTTCCAGCCCATCGTCGTCGGGTCCAGCGCCGGCAGGAGTGCTGCCCATGCCTCCGGCGCCTCGACATCGTCCATGTCGTCTGCCAGCACGAAGCCGGTTCCGCCGCTCTCGAGCCCGACCTCAACCGCGCCCACATCGCCGAGCGCCCGGGTCACGGCTGCCTTGGTCGCGCCCAGCCACCAGACGATGTCGGCCTCGGTTCCGGGGCCGAAGGTCCGCAACCAGGAGGCCATGAGCGCTGCATACCCCTCGGCCTCCGCCATGGCGTCCGGCGCGTCGGGAAGCCAGTCCCGGGTCGCGGTCCAGCGTGGCCGCGAGGTCTTCCAGCCGCCTTCGTTCTCGCCGCGCATCACTGCGCCCGAGGCGGCCAGAGTGGTCAGGACGCGCGGCGCCACCGAGACCTCGGCACCCCAGGTCTTGTCCGGCGAGAGGCTCATCCGGGCGTCGAGCATCGGGATGACCTCGCGCAACCGGGCTGTCGACGTCGGGCCCGACACGTGCAGGTGGCTGAGCACCGCGTCGCACGCCTGCTCGACCCACGCCGGCCCGTCGTCGGTGATCCCGTGCTTGACGACGTCGCGCGCGAGCTGGGAGCGCTGCTGGACGGCGACTCGCGAGGCCGCACTCCCCCACACCGCGGGGAGCAGCGATCGCGGGAACGCGAAGACCGTCCGGCGCATCGCGAGCTGCTTGACCACTGACCGGTCGTCGTACAGGGCGGCATCCACCTGCTCGCGGGTCGCGCCGGTGCGCGCGTGCACGGCGAGGTGGACCGACGCCGGCTCGGTCGCGTGCCAGCAGGTCATCGCCTCGGTCGCGACCTCGATGCTGCCGTAGGGCACCGCGAGTCCGTGGCGTCGTGCGAGCCGAGCTCGCCGCTGGTCGTCGGAGATTGTCTGCACGTACTCATCCAACCGTGCCGCGCCGACAAGGAGTGGGTGCGCGCACCCGGCTCAGTCCGGCCGCGTGCGCAGCATCAGCGAGGTCGCTGCCGCGAAGCCCGAGCGCTCGTACAGCGGCACCGACCTCTCGCTCGGGCTGAGCACGATCCGTACGAATCCTGCTTGGTCGGCGTATCCGGTGCAGGCCGCAAGCAGCGTCGTTCCGATCCCGGAACCGCGATGCTCCGCCGCGACGTAGAAGTTCGCGAGGTAGCCCCAGCAGCTGTCCGGCATCCCCGGACGTGGCATCCGGGCGAACACCAGCAGGTTGAGCATCCCGACGCAGGCGTCGTCGACGAACGCGAGCCAGGTCAGCCGCTGCTCGCGCTCGCGTTCGTACCAGGCATCGAACGCCGCTGCGTACCCGTCATCGACGACCGGGCCACCAGAATTCTCCTCGACCCAGGCTGCTCGCAGGCCTGCGAGTAGCGCGCTGTCACCGTCCCCAGCCAGACGCACGACGCGCTGCGCAGTCGGCTCGGACAACGGGAGCGCGCCCGTGTCGCCCCGCTGACCCGCGCGGGAAGATTTACGGTTCAACCACTGTTGGGGCGACATGAAGAAGATCGGTTTCCTCTCGTTCGGACACTGGAGCTCGTCGCAGCACTCGGCCAGCCGTTCCGCGTCGGACGTCCTGCTGCAGTCCATCGACCTGGCGGTCGCGGCCGAGGAAGTGGGCGCCGACGGTGCGTACTTCCGAGTACACCATTTCGCCCAGCAGCTGTCCTCGCCGTTCCCGCTGCTCGCTGCCATCGGAGCCCGGACGAACCGGATCGAGATCGGCACCGGCGTGATCGACATGCGCTACGAGAACCCGCTCTACATGGCCGAGGACGCCGGCGCAGCGGACCTGATCTCCGGCGAGCGCCTGCAGCTGGGGATCAGTCGTGGTTCGCCGGAGCAGGTGATCGACGGGTACCGCTACTTCGGCTACGAACCGGCGCCGGGGCAGGACCACGCCGACCTTGCCCGCGACCACGCAGCGAGGTTCCTCGAGGTCATCGAGGGAGCGGGCTTCGCGGAGCCGAACCCCCGGCCGATGTTCCCGAATCCGCCCGGACTGCTGCGCCTCGAGCCGCACTCCCCCAGTCTCCGCGACCGGATCTGGTGGGGTGCCGGCAGCCGTGCGACGGCAGAGTGGGCCGCCGAGCAGGGGTTGAACCTGATGAGCTCGACCCTGCTCACCGAAGACACCGGCGTGCCGTTCCACCAGCTCCAGGCGGAGCAGATCGATCGTTTCCGCAAGGCCTGGGCAGCAGCGGGACACACCCGTACGCCGAGGGTGTCGGTCAGCCGCAGCATCTTCCCGATCGTCTCCGACCTCGACCGCGCCTACTTCGGCGCCGAAGGACGATCGGCTGACCAGGTGGGCATGATCGACGGCGGGATCGCCCGGTTCGGCAAGACCTACGCGGCCGAACCGGACCGCCTGATCGACGAGCTCGCCGCCGACGAAGCGATCGCCGCTGCCGACACGTTGCTGCTCACGATCCCGAACCAGCTCGGCGTCGACTACTGCGCCCACGTGCTCGAGACGATCGTGCGGGACGTGGCACCGGCGCTGGGTTGGCGCTGAGGCGCGACCTGTCTCGAAACCCGCCCCTACACGACGGCGAGCGGCAGCAGGCGCTGGCCGGTCGGGCCGATCTGGATGTCGGTGCCCATCTCGGGGCAGACGCCGCAGTCGTAGCAGGGGGTCCAACGGCAGTCCTCGACGTCGATCGAGTCGGGGTTGCGCGCGTCCTCCCAGTCCTCCCAGAGCCAGTCCTTGTCCAGGCCGGAGTCCAGGTGGTCCCAGGGCAGCACCTCGTCGTAGGTGCGCTCGCGGATCGTGAACCAGTCGACGTCCACACCGGTCCCGGCCAGGCCGGTCTCGGCTGCTGACATCCAGCGGTCGTAGGAGAAGTGCTCGCTCCAGCCGTCGAAGCGACCGCCGTCGCGCCAGGCTGCCTCGATGACCTTGCCGATCCTGCGGTCACCGCGGGAGAGCAGTCCTTCAACGATCCCGGGCTTGCCGTCGTGGTAGCGGAAGCCGATCGCACGCCCGTACTTCTTGTCGTTGCGGACGGCCTCACGGAGCTTGTAGAGCCGCGCATCGGTGGTCTCGTGGTCCAGGTGGGCGGCCCACTGGAACGGGGTGTGCGGCTTGGGCACGAAGCCACCGATCGAGACGGTGCACCGGATGTCGTTGTGGCCGGAGACCTCGCGTCCCTTCTGGATCACCTTTCGGGCCAGGTCGGCGATCTCGAGGACGTCCTCGTCGGTCTCGGTCGGCAGGCCGACCATGAAGTAGAGCTTCACCTGCCGCCAGCCGTGCGAGTACGCCGCCGCGACGGTGGCGATCAGGTCCTCCTCGGTGACCATCTTGTTGATCACCTTGCGCATCCGCTCGGACCCGCCTTCCGGAGCGAACGTCAGGCCCGAACGCCGGCCGTTGCGCGAGAACTCGTTGGCCAGGGTGATGTTGAAGGCGTCGACCCGCGTGCTCGGCAGGCTGAGCGAGACGTTGGTGCCGTCGTACCGGTCTGCCAGGTCCTTGGCGATCTCACCGATCTCGGTGTGATCGGCGCTGGAGAGCGAGAGCAGCCCGACCTCGTCGAAGCCGGACTTGCGGATGCCGTTCTCGACCATGGCACCGATGGTGGTGATCGACCGCTCGCGCACCGGCCGCGTGATCATCCCGGCCTGGCAGAACCTGCAGCCGCGGGTGCAGCCGCGGAAGATCTCGACCGAGAAGCGCTCGTGCACGGTCTCGGCCAGCGGCACGAGCGGGTTGCGCGGGTACGGCCAGGCATCGAGGTCCATCAAGGTGTGCTTCGCGACCCGGGCCGGTACGCCGGCGACGTTCGGGATCGCCGCGCCCAGTGAGCCGTCCTGGTCGTAGCGGACGTCGTAGAACTTCGGGACGTAGACGCCGCCGCTGACGGCGAGCCGGCGCAGGAGCTCGTCGCGCGCGCTCCCCATGTCGCCGCTCGGGCAGCCCTCGCCCTTCCACTCGCGGACCACCTCGCTGATCTTGAGCACGACCTCTTCGCCGTCGCCCAGAACGGCGGCATCGATGAAGTCGGCGATCGGCTCGGGGTTGAACGCCGAGTGGCCACCGGCGAGCACCACCGGGTGACCGTCGGTCCGGTCGATGGCGTGCAGCGGGATCCCGGCGAGGTCCAGGGCGGTGAGCATGTTGGAGTAGCCGAGCTCGGTGGAGAACGAGAGACCGAGGACGTCGAACGCACCGACCGGGCGGTGGCTGTCGACCGTGAACTGCGGGATGCCCTCGCGACGCAGGACGGCTTCCATGTCCGGCCAGACCGCGTAGGTCCGCTCGGCCAGGGTGTCCTCGGCCTCGTTGAGCACCTCGTAGAGGATCTGAACTCCCTGGTTGGGCAGACCGACCTCATACGCATCGGGGTACATCAGGGCCCAGCGCACCGTGACGTCGTCGGGACCCCAGTCCTTGGTCACCGAGTTGAGCTCGCCGCCGACGTACTGGATCGGCTTCTGCACCCCGGGCAGGTGCGGTTCGAGTCGGCCGAAGACCGATTCGGGGGCACCAGCAGGGGCGTGGGTGACGGGCACGACGAACCTCTCGACGACATCGGGGAAGGACTAGATCCTACGTCCTCGGCTCAGTTCCTCGCCCGGTCCGTCGAGCGGAGGTGGATGTTGAGCAGCAGGCCGATCGCCATCAGCGAGGCGAACATCGAGGAGCCGCCGTACGAGACCAGCGGCAGCGGTACGCCGGTGACAGGCATGATCCCGAGGCACATCCCGATGTTCTGGAACGTCTGGAAGCCGAACCAGCAGGCGATCCCGGCGGCTGCCACCCGCCCGAAGATGTCGTCGGTCCGCAGGGCGATCTGCAGGGCTCGCCACAGCAGCACACCGAAGAGCGCGATCAGGAGGCCGGCTCCGATCAGCCCGAGCTCCTCGCCGGCGACGGTGAAGACGAAGTCCGTGTGCTGCTCGGGCACGAACCCCGAACGTGTCTGCGATCCCCCGAACAGCCCGTGGCCGAACAGGCCCCCGTTGCCGATCGCGATCCGCGCCTGCGCCGTGTTGTACCCGGCACCACGTGGGTCGAGCGCAGGGTTCGTGAACGCCAGGAAACGGTCGACCTGGTACTTCTTGAGGAAGCCGCCGGAGACGGCCAGCGTTGCCACGGCGACGCCGGCGCCGGCAATGCTCATCAACCAGCGACCAGGGGCCCCGGCGGTGGCCAGGACGCCGAAGATCGTCGCGGCGAGCACCAGCATCGTGCCGAGGTCGGGCTGCAACATGATCAGCAGGGCGGGCAGTCCGGCGATCAGCAGCATCCCGATCACCTCGGGCAGGCGGACCGTACGACGCCGCGAGCTCTCCAGCCGTTCGGCGGCGTACAGCGCCATCCCGATGATCACGGCGAGCTTGGCGAACTCGGACGGCTGGATCGACATCCCGCCGAGCATCAGCCACGAGCGGGAGCCGTTGATCGTGGTGCCCATCACCAGGACCAGCAGCAGCCCGCAGATCGAGCCGGCGTACACGAACGGGGCCAGGATGCGGACCCAGCGGCGATCGGTGAAGAACACGGCGGCGCCGAGGCCGAGGCCGATCACGACGTTGACCAGCTGCTTGCGCAGGTATGCCGTCGGGTGGCCTCCGGTGAGCGCGGTGTTGCTCGCGGTCGAGGACCACACGAGCAGCACACCGATCACCAGGATCGCGGCCGTGACGGCCACCAGCACCCAGTCGAGCCGGGGCCGGGCCAGGGTGACCTGCGGGCGGACGCGGGCCGGAGCGACCAGGGTCATCGGACACCTCCGGAGAGCGGCGGCAGGATCGAGCCGTCCTTGGCGAAGACCGGCAGTCCGGTCGGTGGCGTCGTCCCCGCGATCGCGGCGTGGTTGGCGTTCACGTTCATGCCGTTGATGCCGTACAGGGCTTCCCAGATCGCGCGAACGGCCGGGCCCGAGGTGCCCGAGCCGGTGCCTGCCTGGGTCACCATCATCACGACCACGTAGTCCTTGGTGTACGTCGCGACCAGCGAGGTGCTCTGCTTGCCGTACACCTCGGCGGAACCGGTCTTGCCGCGGATCTGGACCTTGTCCAGCGGGAAGCCACCGAACTTCCAGGCGAGCGTTCCGGTCTTCGGGGTCCCGAGCAACGCGTTGTCGACGTAGTTGATTGCCGACTTCTTCGACTTCACGTGTCCCTGGACCACCGGTGCGATCTGCTTGATCACGTGACCGCTCGGGTCCACGATCGCCTTCGCGATCCGCGGGGCGTACAGCGTGCCGCCGTTGGAGAGCGCCGCGTAGGCCCGGGCCAGCTGGAGCGGCGTGACCTGGGTGTCGCCCTGGCCGATCGAGAAGTTCACCGCGTCGCTGGCCCGGTACAGGTTGCCCTCGAGGCAGAACTCGTGGGCGTAGACGTGCAGGAAGTCGTGCTTGCCGGTCGCGTTGTGCCGGTCGATCCTGCAGTAGTAGCCCTTGACCGCGTTCCAGTAGTCGAGCTTCCACTGCCGGTCCGCCACCCGGCCGCTGGCCTCACCGGGGATGTCGATGCCGGTCGGCGAACCGAAGCCGAACGACTTCGCCTCGGCGATCAGCGGGTCCTTGGCGTGCACGTTGGCCGGGTTCGATCCGTACTTGTTCCAGTAGCCCAGGCCGACCTGGTAGAAGAACGTGTCGCAGGAGATCTGCAGCGCCTTGGCGAAGTCGATGGAGCCGTAGGACTCGGACTCGTAGTTCATGAAGGTGCGGTTGCCGACGCGCAGGCTGCTCGAGCAGTCCAGCCGGCTCTGCGGACCGTAGCCGTGGTTGAACGCGGCCACCGTCTCGAACGGCTTCCAGGTCGAGCCGGGCGCGAACTGTCCCTGGGTCGCGCGGGAGAGCAGTGGCTCGCCGGCCTTCTTCGAGTAGAGCACCTTGAGCTGCTTCTCGGTGATGCCGTTGACCCACACGCTCGGGTCGTACGTCGGCTGGCTGGCCATCGCGATCACGTTGCCGTTGTGGGTGTCCAGGACGACGACCGCGCCGCTGTCGGCCACGTAGTTCTTGTGGGTGACCTTGTCGTAGGTGTGCCGCGCGTTCATGATCGCGGTGTGCAGCTGCTGCTCGGCGACGGCCTGGACCTTGGCGTCGATCGAGGTGACCAGGGTGTCGCCCGGTGCGGGGCTGACCTGTCCGGCACCGTCGGTCTCGCTCGAGCCCAGCACGCGCCCCATCGAGTCGACGGCCACCCGGGTGACGCCGGGGACTCCGCGCAGCCACCGGTCGTAGGTCTTCTCCAGTCCGGCGCGCCCCACGACCGAGGCACCGTTGACCGTCGTGTCGTTCTCACGCTGGGCTTCGGCGAGCTCGTCGCCGGTGATCGGGCTGAGGTAGCCCAGGATGCCGGCGGCGTTGATCCCGAAGGGTGCCGGGTAGGACCGCACGCTCTGTGCCTGGGCCAGCACCCCGGGGTAGTCCTCGGTCTGCTCGGAGATCTGCACGGCGGTCGCCTGCGGCACGTCGTTGGCCACCGGGATCGGCTGGAACGGCGACCCGTTCCAGCAGCTGTCCTTGCTCGCACCCGGGGTCCCGCAGAGCATCGTCCGGGCCACCACGTCGGCGTACGGGAGGTTGACGGCGCTGGCGACCTTCTCGAGCACGGTCTGGCGAACGGAGTCGCTGAGCTTGCCGAGCACCGACCGGTCGAGGCTGATCACCCAGCTGGTCCGGTTGGCGACCAGCGGTCGGCCTTCGTCGTCGACGATCAGGCCGCGCGCGGGCGGCACGACGACCTCGCGGATCGACTGCTCGGCGGCCTTGGCCTGGTACTCCTCGCCGGTGAAGACCTGCACGTACCAGAGCCTCGCGAACAGGGTCAGGAACAGCGACAGCATCCCCACCTGCATGACGAACAGCCGCAGCCGACTCGTCTGCCGTGACCGACGGATCAGGACTGCCGCCATCAGCGGACCAGACGACCGGGTCGGGCTTCGTCGAAGAGCCGGAGCAGGGCCGGAACCGCGAACGGCGCGAGCATCAGGTCCCAGAGCACGCTGATCACGATGACCTGGAGCATCGATCCGATCGGCAGCGCGCCGTCGCCCAGCACCACGCCGGACAGCGCGAACACCGAGGTGCCGATGAACGAGGCCGCTCCGACGACCGCGACCGCCATCAGCGGCGAGCTCCGCGCGTCCTGGCGGACGCGACCGACCAGGAAGCCGACCAGCACGAGCGCCAGCGCCCAGCGACCGGCCAGGTGGTCCGCCGGCGGTGCCAGGTCGGTGAGGAGTCCGGCGCAGAATCCGGTGATCATGCCGAACTCGGGACCGCGTGCGATCGCGGCCACGACGACTACGATCAGCGCCAGGTTGGGGACGACCCCGTCGATGCTGATGAACCGGAAGACCACGGCCTGGAAGACCACGGCCAGGGCCACGACCACGGCCAGGACGGCGTCACGGGTTGTGCTCACGGGGTGCCTCCTGCGGTGATCACCGGGCGGTCACCGTGCGTGCCGTTCGGTACGACGACCCCGACCACGTCGAGCGCGGTGAAGTCGGCGAACGGCTTGACCACGGCCTGTCGCGAGCTGTTCAGCGGGGAGGAGACCACGGACTCGACGACGCCGATCGGGATCCCGGCGACGTACGGGACGCCGTCCTTCGAACCCCAGGTGACCACGACGTCTCCGCGTGACGGTTCGACGGCGTTGTCGACCAGGTCGAGGGTGAGCCTGCCGCTGTCGCCGAGCGTGCCGCGGCCGCGTACGAAACCGATCTCGAGGTTGGTTCCCAGTCGACCGCCGACGACCGAGGTGGTGTCGACGATCAGCAGGACCGTGGCCGTGCTGCTGGTCGCGTCGACGACGCGACCGACCAGACCGTCGTTGTTGATCACGGTCAGGTCCTTGGTGACGCCCGAGGACGTTCCGGCATCGATCGTCACGGTTCGCGAGAAGGATTGCATCGGGCCGACCGCGATCACGTGCGCAGCGACCAGTGAGTACCCGGTCTCGGACGCCGTCTGGCTCAGGGCGTCGTACTCGGCGAGCCGCTTGCGATCCAGGGGGACAGTGGCGACCTCGCTGCGCAGCCGGGAGTTCTCCGCGGTCAGGGTCGCGACGTCGCCGCGCAGCGAGCGGTTGCTCCGGAACAAGCCTGCGAGCTGGTCGAACGGCCGGGTCGCGGTCGCGGTGGCATCCTCGACCGGCCCGAGCACCGAGCCGACCGCGGAGCGCACCGGGTTGAGCGGTGAGGAGTCACCGGCCCGGGCATCCAGGGTGATGAGCGTGAGGCAGGCGAGCACGAACAGGCCGAGCATCCGCCGGGACCGGTCCTGCTCGGGCCCGCGGCCCGAGATGCGGCGGGCCATCAGGATCCTCGGCGTACGTTCTCGGCAACGAGCACCTGTTGCAGCGCCTCGAACTCCTCGACGCACTTGCCGGAACCGATGACCACCGAGCTCAGCGGGTCGCTGGCCACGTGGACCGGCATCCCCGTCTCGTGGCGCAGCCGTTCGTCGAGACCGCGCAGCAGCGCTCCGCCTCCGGTCAGGACGATGCCGCGGTCCATGATGTCGCCGGCGAGCTCGGGGGGCGTCTGGTCCAGGGTCGCCCGGACCGCGTCGACGATCGTGTGCACCTGCTCCTCGATCGCCTTGCGGATCTCGACGCTGGAGAGCGACACGGTGCGCGGCAGTCCGGAGACCATGTCGCGCCCGCGGACCTCGGCCGTGACCTCCTGGGCCAGCGGGAACGCCGACCCGACGGTCATCTTGATCTCCTCGGCGGTGCCCTCCCCCAGCATCAGAGAGTGTTCCTTCTTCAGGTAGGCGATGATCGCCTGGTCGAGCTCGTCCCCTGCCGTGCGGACCGAGAGTGTGGTGACCAGGCCGCCGAGCGAGATCACGGCGACCTCGGTCGTGCCGCCGCCGATGTCGACCACCATGTTGCCGGTGGCCTCGTGCACCGGCAGGCCCGCACCGATCGCGGCCGCCATCGGCTCCTCGATGATGTAGACCTTGCGGGCGCCGGCCTGGTAGCCGGCTTCCTTGACCGCACGCTGCTCGACCGGGGTGACACCGCTCGGGACGCAGATCACCATCCGCGGCTTGGCGAAGTACCGGCGGCGGTGGATCTGGGCGATGAAGTGCCGCAGCATCTGCTCGGTCGCGTCGAAGTCGGCGATCACGCCGTCGCGCAGCGGTCGGATCGCGGTGATGCCTTCCGGGGTCCGGCCGATCATCCGCTTCGCGTCGGTCCCGACCGCGATGATCTCCCGGGTCGCGGTGTTCATCGCCACGACGGAGGGCTCATCGAGCAGGACGCCGCGGCCGCGGACGTAGACCAGCGTGTTGGCAGTACCGAGGTCGACCGCCAGGTCACGGCCGATCAGGTTGTTCGGCATCTCTTTTCCTCGCAAGGCACATCGTGGGGAAGGAGGCTCGTCGCGTCATTCCCGTACGCCTCACGGGAACCACACGCCTCACCAGTCACGAGGGTAGATAAGCGAGTCGCAGATCTCAGGACCGACACGCTGCGACCGTCCTGCCAAGTCGGTCTAGTCAGACCAATCACCCAAAGCCGGGCAAGCCGAACGAGCAGTGACGCGGCCCGAGTCCTCGGCGCTGTTGGGGTGGCGCTGGTGCCGTGCGAACGTGCCGGTGCGCAGCGACCAGGACGGCAGCAAGATGTGCCGTGCAGCGATCTGTGGGCCCGCCCTGAAGCCCGCTCGGGGCCGATTGCGTTCGTTCCGACTCCCCGAGGGACCTCCCATGCGCAACCCCAAGCACCGCCTGATCCGCCCAGCCTCGCTGACCCGCGTTCTCGTGCGCGCCCTGACGCCGTTGCTCGTCGCCTCCACGCTGCTGGCGGTGAGCCAGTCGACCGACACCGCGCTGGCTGCCGGCAATTCCATCTCGACCACGACCAACGTGACGGCGTCCACCGGCAACGGTCAGTGCCTCCACCCCTCGTCCGCCACCGATCCGATCAACTGCAACGCGTACGCGGACAAGGCTGACGTCTGGCTGAGCAACCTTCCGGGCGCCCTCGCCGACGGCACCTACTTCTTCGCCGTGATCGCCCCCGGCAGCCAGGCGAACCCCAATGACGGGTCGCCCGGGCTGCTGTCGACCGACTCGCACACCGATCGCACCTTCACCGTCTCCGGCGGTGTGGTCACCAGCACCGGCACGCACCTGTCCGAGAACAACCGGATGCAGCTGTTCCCGTTCGGTGACACCCCGAACGGCGGCGGCGTCTACATCGCGGCCGTGTGCTCGCTCGCGTCCTACCCGGCTGCTGGCGGCGACTGCAAGTACGACGCCTTCAAGGTTGGCGCGGACACACCGGACACCGCATTCCCGCTCCAGGTCTCCAAGGACGCGACCGGCAGCTACACCCGGACCTACCACTGGGGAATCACCAAAGCCGCTGACAAGACCCTGGTCCAGCAGGTCGGCGGCAACGCCACCTTCCACTACACCGTCGGCGTGAGCCATGACGCCGGCACCGTTTCGGGTGTCACCGTCACCGGCACGATCTCGGTGTTCAATCCCAACGCCGACGCCGTGACCGGTGTCGACGTGACCGACGTGCTCTCGGACGGGACCGTGTGCTCGGTCACCGGCGGCTCCGGTGCGACGATCGCGGTCGGCGGCAACGACTTCGGATACACCTGCAGCCTGACCGGCCTCCCCACGGGAGAGCTGGACAACACCGCCACAGCGACCTGGGCCCAACAGACCGTGGGGACCGCCACGCTGGCGGCCGGCAGCGATGACTTCACCTTCAGCGCCATTGCGTTCACCGGTACCGCGGTCGACGCCTGCGTCCAGGTCACCGACTCGGTCGCCGGAGCCCTCGGGACCCGGTGCGTCGGCGACGCGAACGAGGGCGTTCCCTTCACCTACCCGCGGACGATCCCGGTCCTCGCAGGTTGCTTCTCGTACCCGAACACCGCGACGTTCACGGCCGGTAGCGGAGCCACCGGGTCGGCGAGCGCCACCGTGCGCGTCTGCGGACCACTGGCGACGGGGGCGCTGACGATCGGGTTCTGGTCGAGCAAGAACGGCCAGGGCGTGATCACCGGCGGAAGCTCCACCGCGACGGTCTGCAACTCCGGGACCTACCTGCGGACGTTCGCACCGTTCCAGGACCTGTCGCCCACGGCGAAGTGCGCCGATGTCGCGAAGTACTTCATGACGGTGTTCAACAACGCCAGCGGCGCGACCATGAACGCGATGCTCAAGGCGCAGATGCTGGCCACCGCCCTGGACGTCTACTTCACCGGACCCGGCAGCACGACGGCGACGCAGAAGTTCCTGCCGAACAGCAACCTCGGTGGGGTCACCATCGACGTCACCAAGATCTGCACGAACATCCCCACGTGCAGCTCGTTCGTCAACGCGTCGTCGTCATTCGGCGGAGCGACCAGTCTGACGGTCACGCAGTTGCTGACCTTCGCCGGATCGCAGTCGAACGTCGGTGGCAGCAGCTGGTACGGCAACCTGAAGTCCGCGGAGGAGCTGGCGAAGGACGTCTTCGACGCCATCAACAACCAGGTCGCCTTCGGGATCTGACCGTCACGGATCGCCGGCAGGCTCGAACCCTGGTGAGCCTGCCGGCTCCGCGGCGTCCTACGTCGTCAGAGCCGGGAACCAGATCCCGATCTCGCGCCCGGCCGACTCCGGCGAATCCGAGCCGTGGACCAGGTTCTCCCGGTTCGAGAGCGAGAAGTCGCCACGGATCGTGCCGGGCGCAGCCTTGCGGCCGTCGGTGGCGCCGTTGATCGCGCGCACCACCTCGATCGCCTCGTCACCTTCGAGGACGAGCGCGACCAGCGGGCCGCTGGTCACGAACTCGCGCAGCGGCGGGTAGAAGTCCCGTTCGACGTGCTCGGCGTAGTGCTGGTCTGCCAGCGCGCCGTCGATGTGGCGCTGCTCCAGGGCGACGATCGTCAGGCCCTTGGCCTCGAACCGGGACAGGACCTCGCCGACGAGTCCGCGCCGTACCGTGTCGGGCTTGAGCAGGACCAGGGTTCGCTGAGTCATGCCCCAGACATTAGTGCTCGCCCAGTCCGAGGCGACGAGCGGACTCCTCGCGCATCTCGACCTTGCGGACCTTGCCGGTCACCGTCATCGGGAACTCGTCGACCACCAGCACGTAGCGCGGGACCTTGTAGTGCGCGAGCTTGCCGGCGGCGAACGCGCGCACCTCCTCGACGCCCAGGGGCGCGGCGCCGTCGCGCAGCCGGATCCAGGCGCACAGCTCCTCGCCGTACTTCTCGTCCGGTACGCCGACCACCTGGACGTCCTCGACGTCGGGGTGGGTGTAGAGGAACTCCTCCACCTCGCGCGGATAGACGTTCTCGCCTCCGCGGATGACCATGTCCTTGATCCGGCCGACGACCACGGCGTACCCGTCCTCGCGCATCACCGCGAGGTCGCCGGTGTGCATCCAGCCCTCTTCGTCGATCGCCTCGGCGGTCTTCTCGGCGTCCTGCCAGTAGCCGAGCATCACCGAGTAGCCGCGGGTACAGAGCTCACCGGGGTCACCCCGGTCCAGGGTGGCACCGCTGCCCGGGTCGACGATCTTGATCTCCACGTGCGGGTGCACCCGTCCGATCGTGGCGGTACGCCGCTCCAGGTCGTCGTCGGAACGCGTCTGGGTGGACACCGGGCTGGTCTCGGTCATGCCGTAGGCGATGGAGACCTCGGCCATGAACATGTCGTTGATGCAGCGCTTCATCACCTCGACCGGGCACGGCGAGCCGGCCATGATCCCGGTGCGCAGGCTGCTCAGGTCATAGTCGGCGAAGGCCGGTGCGTTCTGCATCGCGATGAACATCGTCGGGACCCCATACACGCCGGTGCAGCGCTCGTCCTGGATGGCGGCCAGGGTGATCTCCGGATCGAAACCCGGCGCCGGGATCACCATCGTCGCGCCGTGCGTGATGCAGCCGAGGTTGCCCATCACCATGCCGAAGCAATGATAGAAGGGCACCGGGATCGCGAGCCGGTCATCGCTGGTGAAATTGATCGTCTCGGTGGTGAAGTAGCCGTTGTTCAGGATGTTGAGGTGCGAGAGCGTGGCGCCCTTGGGGAAGCCGGTGGTGCCGCTGGTGTACTGGATGTTGATCGGGTCGGTCGGAGCCAGACCGGCCATCCTGGCCTCGAGTCCGGTCCCACCCTCGCCGCCGGCCACCAGCGCGTCCCAGTCCGAGGTACCCAGGAACACCACCCGGCGTACGGGGGTCTGGTCGAGCACCTCGGCAACCATCGCGCGGTAGTCGCTGGACTTGAAGGCGGTGGCCGAGATCAGCAGCGAGACGCCCGACTGGTTCAGGACGTAGGCCAACTCGTGCGTCCGGTACGCCGGGTTGATGGTCACCAGCACGGCGCCGACCTTGGCCGTCGCGAACTGCGTGATCGTCCACTCGGCGCAGTTCGGCGCCCAGATGCCGACCCGGTCCCCGGCGGCGACGCCGGCCGCGATCAGGCCACGCGCGAGTGCGTCGACGTCGTCGTCGAGCTCGGCGTAGGTCCAGCGACGTCCGGACGCGACCTCCACCAACGCCTCGCGGTCGCCGTGGGCGGCAACCGTACGTTCGAAGCTCGCTCCGATCGTCTCGGTGAGCAGCGGCGGTTCGGTCTCGCCGCGAGCGTAGGACTCCATGCTGGTCACCCTAGGCCGAGGATTCAGGCCGCGGCAGCCTTGTCGCGGTCGATCGTCCGGCCCAGCCGGTACGCCGTGAACCACAGCAGCGCGAAGATCGCACCGAGCACGACCATCGCCGGCGTGTAGACGCCCAAGGCGAGCGCGCCCGCCTGGATCAGCCATCCGAGGACGTAGGCCCACGGTTTGCGCAGCAGGCCCGCGACCAGCACACAGGCTCCCGACAGGCCGAGCCCGATCCACAATGCCTGGGTGGTCGTGAGGTCCTTCGACTGCACCAGCACGATCACGCTGAGACCCAGGACGATCGCCTCGAGGAACAGGATCGCCGAACAGAGACGACGCTGCATCAGTCGTTCCCGCGCGGCCCGCTGTGGGTGATGATCGTCCGCGCCTCGCCCACTGTGATCACCGAACCCGTGACCAGCACCCCGCCGGAGCCGAGGCCTTCGCCGAAGACCCCACCGACCTCGGCGAGCGCAGCAGCCTCGTCGATCGCGTTGACCAGCGAACGGGCAACACTGACCCGGTCCTGGCCGAAGATGCCCCGGGCGACCTCGGCGAGCTCGTCGGCCGGCATCGCGCGGGCCGTGGAGTTCTGGGTGCAGACGATGTGCGCGAGGACCGGCTCCAGGGTGGAGAGCAGGCCCTCGTAGTCCTTGTCCGACATCACCCCGACCACACCGATCAGGGGGCTGAACGTGAACGAGTCCTCGAGCGCGGCGACCAGTGCTGCGGCTCCGTGCGGGTTGTGCGCAGCGTCGAGCACGATCGTGGGTGAGCGCCGGACGATCTCGAGGCGTCCGGGCGAGGTCACCTCGGCGAACGCGTCGCGGACGACCTCGGCGCCCAGGGGCTCCTCGCCACCGACGAACGCCTCGACGGCGGCCAGTGCGATCGCGGCGTTCTGGGCCTGGTGTGCGCCGTAGAGCGGAAGGAACACGTCGTCGTACGTGCCGCGCAGGCCCTGGAGCGACAGCAGTTGCCCACCGACAGCAGGCACCCGGGTCTGGACGCCGAAGTCGACGCCTTCGCGCGCCAGCACCCCGCCGACCTCGGCCACCCGGGCCTCGATCTGGGCGGCGACATCGGGCTCCTGGATCGCGGTGACGACGGTGGCGCCGGGCTTGATGATCCCGACCTTCTCGCGGGCGATCTCGGCGGCGGTCGACCCGAGGTACTGGGTGTGGTCGACCGCGATCGGCGTCAGGACGGCGACAGAGGCGTCGGCGACGTTCGTGGCGTCCCACGAGCCGCCCATGCCGACCTCGATCACGGCGACGTCGACGGGGGCGTCGGCGAACGCGGCGTACGCCATCCCGACCACGGTCTCGAAGAACGACAACGGGTGGTCGCTCTCGGCGTCGACCAGGTGCGTGTACGGCGCGACGTCGTTGAACGCACGCACGAAGGCCTCGTCGTCGAGCGGTTCCCCGTCGATGACGATCCGCTCGTTGATGTGCTCCAGGTGCGGGCTGGTGAAGCGCCCGGTGCGCAGCCCGAGCCCGCGGATCAGGGTCTCGATCATCCGGGCCGTCGACGTCTTGCCGTTGGTTCCGGTGAGGTGGACGACCGGGTAGTTGGCCTGGGGTTCGCCGAGGAGCTCGGTGAAGGCCTGGATCCTGTCCAGGCTCGGCTCCAGCCGCGACTCCGGCCACCGGGAGAGGAGGGCGTCCTCGACCTCAGCTGTGGTCTGGGCAGGGCGGGCGTCAGGGAAGTCGGTCATCGCAGAGTCATCGTAGTGATGGGTTGAGGAGGTTGGGCAGCAACCGTCTCGAAACCTAGAACACGTTCCACTACTGTGGCCAGGTGAGTGTTCGCGAGCGCTTCGATGCCCTGGTTGCCGACCCCTCCCCGACAACCGGGGCACTCGACGCCCTCTGGTCCGACCTGGACGTCCTCGACGCGTCCGAGATGCTCGGAGCCTGGCGCGGCGGTGACTTCTCCACAGGGCACCCGGCGGGCCGGCTGCTCGGCAAGGTCAACTGGCACGGCAAGCGGTTCGACTCCCTGCTCGAGGGCCATCCGCTGATCTGCCGCGACGAGGACGGCGAGCTGTACTCGAACACGGCCGCCGCCGGCGGGGGGCACTCGTCGTTGTGGAACGTCGGTTTCCGCGGCGAGGTGACGGCCGCGATGGTCTACGACGCGATGGCCGTCTTCGACCACTTCAAGAAGGTCGACGACACCTCCGTGATGGGCATCATGAACGGCAAGCTCGAGGCGGTCTTCGGGACTGCGGACCCCTACTACTTCTGGCTGGAGCGTGACCACGCATGAAGACCACTGTCGCTGTCGTGAACTCCCAGGGCGCCGACTTCTCCCTTGAGGAGATCGACCTCGCGGACCCGCTGGCCGACGAGGTGCTGGTCAGGATCGTCGCGACCGGCCTGTGCCACACCGACATCCACCTCAAGGGCTTCCTGCCCGGCGAGATGTTCCCGAACGTCTTCGGGCACGAGGGTGCCGGCGTCGTCGAAGCCGTCGGTGAAGGCGTGCAAGGCATCGAGGTGGGTGACCACGTCGTGCTCTCCTTCCGGTCCTGCCGGGAGTGCGAGAACTGCAAGAACGACCTGGTCGGGTACTGCGACTCCTCGCTGCTGCTCAACTACATGGGCATGCGGATGGACGGCACGACGACGTACTCGCGGGACGGCGCGCCGGTCTTCGGCAACTTCTTCGGCCAGTCGAGCCTCTCGCAGCACGCGATCGCGTACGCCGACAACTGCGTGGTGGTGGACAAGTCCGTCGACCTGACCAAGGTCGCGCCGTACGGCTGCGGCTTCCAGACCGGCGCGGGCACCGTGCTCAACGTGCTGAAGCCGACGCCGAGCGACAGCCTGGTGGTCTTCGGCTGCGGCGCCGTCGGGCTCACGGCCCTGGCCGCCGCCCAGCACCTCGGTCTCGGCACGCTGATCGCCGTCGACCCATTGGCCGGCCGTCGCGAGGCGGCCGCGACGTACGGCGCGACCGGTGTCGACCCGACCGCTGAGGCCGACGTGGTCGCGAAGGTCAAGGAATTGACCGGCGGCGGAGCGTCCTACTCGATCGACACCACCGCGATCTCGGCCGTCGTCAAGCAGGCCCAGCAGTCGCTGAAGGTCCGCGGCACGCTGGTCGCCCTCGGCCTCGGTCCGGAGGAGTACGCGATCGATGCGATCGACCTGCTGCAGACCGGCAAGATCATCAGGTCCTCGATCGAGGGCGACTCCGATCCCCAGGAGATGGTGCCGCGGCTGATCGCGCTCAATGCCGCTGGCGAGTTCGACGTCGACGGGCTGATCGCGACCTACCCGTTCAGCGAGATCAACACCGCGGTCGCCGACGTCCTCGCCGGGAAGGTCGTCAAACCAGTCCTCGTCTGGTGACGTACCGCCCAGTAGGGTCGCGGCATGAGGCTTCGACTCACGCAGGAGGAGGCCGCATTCCGCGAGGAGATGCGCACCTTCTTCACCACCGAGATCCCTGAGGACGTCCGGGAGTCGGTCCGCACCGGCCGACACATCGGCAAGGACGGTTTCGTCCGGACCATGCGGGCGATGAATGCGGCCGGCATCGCCGTCCCGAACTGGCCACTGGAGTGGGGCGGCAAGGACTGGACCCCGTTGCAGAAGCACCTGTGGCACGAGGAGATGCAGCTCGCGTGCGTCCCGCCGCCGCTGGCGTTCAACGCCGGGATGATCGGTCCGGTGATCGCGCACTTCGGGACCCAGGAGATGAAGGAACGGTTCCTGCCGGCGACCGCGAACCTGGACATCTGGTGGGCCCAGGGCTTCTCCGAGCCCAATGCCGGCTCCGACCTGGCCTCCCTGACCACCCGCGCCGAGCGCGACGGCGACGACTGGATCGTCAACGGCCAGAAGACCTGGACCACGCTCGGCCAGCACGCCGACTGGATGTTCTGCCTGTGCCGCACGGATCCCGAGGTCAAGAAGCAGGCAGGCATCTCGATGCTGCTCTTCCCGATGGACTCCCCGGGGGTGACGTTGCGACCGATCGAGCTGCTCGACGGCACCTTCGAGGTCAACGAGGTGTTCTTCGACAACGTCCGCGTCCCCGGCGAGAACCTGGTCGGCGAGGCCAACCAGGGCTGGACGCAGGCGAAGTTCCTGCTCGGCAACGAGCGCGTCGGTGTCGCCCCGGTCGGCGCCACCAAGCGTGCCCTCGCCACTGCCAAGGACCATGCGAAGGAAACCGGGGCGCTGGACGACCCGCTCACCGCCGCGCGCTTCGTCGAGCTCGAGAACGCCCTGCTCGCCCTCGAGCTCACCGCGCTGCGCGTCGTGGCGAACTCCTCGGACGGCAAGCCGCACCCGGCCTCTTCGGTGCTCAAGCTCAAGGGGTCCGAGCTCCAGCAGGAGGTCACCGAGCTGCTGGTCGATCTGGCCGGGCCGCTCTCGCTCGCCTCCGGCTCGACGACCGTGCCCGAGTGGGCGGCACACACGGTGCCGACGTACCTGAACTTCCGCAAGGCGTCGATCTACGGCGGATCCAACGAGATCCAGCGCCAGATCATCGCCGGCACGATCCTGGGACTGTGAGGAGCCGAGATGGACTTCGAACTCGATGACGAGCAGGCGGCGCTGCGCGACGCCGTCCGTGGCCTGCTGAAGGGCTACGACCCGGCCACGAACTCCGAGCACCGCCGCAAGGTCACCGCGACCGACCCCGGGTACGACGAAGCCCTGTGGGCGCGACTGGCGGAGATGGGCCTGCTCGGCCTGCCGTTCGCCGAGGCCGACGGCGGCATGGGTGCCGGGCCGGTCGAGGTCGCCCTGGTGGCCGAGGAGATCGGCCGCGTCCTGGCTCCGGAGCCGTACGTCGCCGCGGTGGCGCTGGCCGGCGGGGTCGTCGCGGCCCTGGGCAGCGACGAGCAGCGGGCCCAGATCCTCGGCGAGGTGTCCTCGGGCGAACGGTTGCTCGCGTTCGCCTCGGGCCAGGTCGCCGAACCGGTGATCCAGGGCGCCCGCGCGGACACCATCGTCTGGGAGGTCGGCGGCGAGGTGTTCCTGGTCGACCGGCCGGCGGGCGCGACGGCGTACCGGACCCACGAGGGCGGGCGTGCGGCACGCCTCGAGTTCGACCGGTCAGCAGCCACACCGCTCGGGTCCGGTGGCGACGCCCGCGAAGCACTCGCGGCAGTCGTGGCCCGAGCCCGGATCGTGGCCTGCCACGAGGCTCTCGGAGCGATGGACACCGCACTGCGACTGACGACCTCCTACCTGACCACCCGGCAGCAGTTCGGGGTCACCCTCAACCGGTTCCAGGCGCTCACCTTCCGGGCGGCCGACATGTACACCGATCTCGAGCTGACCCGCAGCATCGTCACCTGGGCGACGCTTGTGGCCGCGGACGGCGACGCCGACGCGCTCCAGGATGCTTCTGCCCGCGCCAAGTTGCAGACCGTGCGGGCAGCGCGCCGCATCGGCCAGGAGGCGATCCAGCTGCACGGGGGCATCGGGGTCACCGACGAGTTCTCGATCGGCCACTTCACCTCGCGGCTGACGGCGCTGAGCCACTGGCTGGGGGACGCCCGCGACCAGGTCGCGGCACTCTCGGCCGGGATCGGTGACCACGGCGTCCTCGACCCGTTGGACTAGCCGGCCTCGATCACCAGGTTCGCCATGTCCACCAGCGGTCGATAGCCGAGGCGCTGGTAGACCCCGTTCGACGTCGCGTTCTCACTGTCGGTGAACAGGCACACGCGCGCGCCCTCGTCGAGAAGGCGCCGGGAGATCTCGGCGACCGCCGCCGCGGCGTACCCGTGTCCGCGGTGCTCGGCCGGGGTGTAGACCGGGCCGACCCGCGCCACTCCGAAGCTGGTCGGGTTGTAACCGGTCACGTGCACGGGCGCCCCGGTCTCGTCCTCCCAGATCCAGATGTCCCCGGCGTCGATCCGGTGCCCGACGCTGTCGCGGGTCTCGATCGGCGGTGGGTGCGGGTCGTGCCGCCCGGCCTGGGCGGCTGCATCGACGCTGAACGCGACGAACCAGCGGTGCACCAGGTCCTGGTCCTCGCTCACGGCGACGCGCAAGCGACCGGCAGGCCGGGCAGGAGCGACCAGCTGCCCCAGTTCCTGGAGCCGCATCTGCTCGGCCCGACGAACCATGCCACCCGTTGCGGCCGCGTACGTGTCGGCGAAGACCTGGACCGCCGGCACGGCACCGTTGACCGTCGAGACCGGCTCGTTGCGCCCGTGCAGGACCAGGGCCAGGTCGCGCGCGGCCTCGATCGGCATCGCCAGCAGGTACGGCGGGTACGGCGGGAACGGCGCGGTCCGCATGCCTGCGCCGACAACCTCCCCGGCCTGATCGCGGACGACCAGCCACCACGACGCGATGCCCGCCTCAGCCGGAATGCCCCCTGTTCCGTCGCGCATCATCCGGCCGGCGACACTGGCCACGACCGTGCTCTCGACCGGCCGGGCCGCGAGCAGGTCACCGGCTGCGGCGAGGAAGTCCGTCGGTGAGTGATGGAACTCGAGCAGGTAGTTCACGCTCCGAGGCTAACGACCGATTCCACCGACCCGAACTGGTTTTCACGGGTCCGTGGCGCGCCCGTAGCATGACGCCCATGACCGACACCCAGCACCAGTCCGCGATCCCGACGACCGCAGCGCCTGCCGCGGTCGTCGTACCGGACAAGCCTGCGCTGGAGGGCCTGGAAGCCACGTGGGCAGCGACCTGGAAGGCCGACGACACCTACGCGTTCGACCGCTCCCGACCGCGGGCCGAGGTCTACTCGATCGACACTCCCCCGCCGACCGTGTCGGGCAGCCTGCACGTCGGACACGTGTTCTCTTACACCCACACCGACCTGATCGCCCGCTACCAGCGGATGCAGGGCAAGTCGGTCTTCTACCCGATGGGCTGGGACGACAACGGGCTGCCGACCGAGCGCCGGGTGCAGAACTACTACGGCGTCCGCTGCGACCCCTCGCTGCCGTACGACGCCGACTTCACGCCGCCGGCGAACCCGGACCCGAAGAAGCAGATCCCGATCTCGCGGCCGAACTTCGTCGCGCTGTGCGAGGAGCTCGTCAAGCAGGACGAGGCCGTCTTCGAGTCGCTGTGGCGCACGCTGGGCCTCTCGGTCGACTGGAAGCAGCACTACACGACGATCGGCAAGAAGGCCCAGACGGTCAGCCAGCGTGCGTTCCTGCGCAACTTCGCACGCGGCGAGGCCTACCTGCAGGAAGCCCCGACGCTCTGGGACGTGACGTTCCAGACCGCAGTGGCCCAGGCCGAGCTGGAGGCCCGGGACTACGCAGGCGCCTACCACCGGGTCGCGTTCCACCGGCCCGACGGCAGTCCTCTCTACATCGAGACCACCCGCCCCGAGCTCATCCCGGCGGTCGTGGCGCTGATCGCGCACCCCGACGACGAGCGCTACCAGCCGCTGTTCGGTACGACGGTCACGTCCCCCGTGTTCGGCGTCGAGGTGCCGGTCGTGGCGCACGAGGCGGTCGAGCCCGACAAGGGCGCCGGCATCGCGATGTGCTGCACCTTCGGTGACCTGACCGACGTCCAGTGGTGGCGTGAGCTGCAGCTGCCGGTGCGCGCCGTCATCGGTCGCGACGGCCGGCTGCTGCGCGAGACGCCCGAGTGGCTCGCTGCTCCCCGGGCGGCCGAGGCCTACGCGGACCTCGCGGGCAAGACCACCTTCAGCGCGCGCGAGGAGATGGTCGCCAAGCTGCGCGAGTCCGGCGACCTGGACGGTGAGCCGAAGCCGACCCAGCGGGTGGCGAACTTCTACGAGAAGGGCGACAAACCGCTCGAGATCGTGGCGACCCGGCAGTGGTACATCCGCAACGGCGGACGCGATGCGGAGCTGCGCGACGAGCTGATCGAGGACGGCAACGCGATCACCTGGGTGCCGGCGCACATGAAGCACCGCTACGACAACTGGGTCAGCGGCCTGAACGGCGACTGGCTGATCTCGCGCCAGCGGTTCTTCGGCATCCCGTTCCCGGTCTGGTACGCACTGGACGCCGACGGCGAGCCGGACTACGACCACCCGCTGATGCCGAGCGAGGCCGCGCTGCCGGTCGACCCGTCGACCGATGCGCCCGAGGGCTACACCGAGAGCCAGCGCGGCGTCGCGAACGGCTTCCTCGGCGACCCCGACGTGATGGACACGTGGGCGACGTCGTCGCTGACCCCGCAGATCGCCTGCGGCTGGGAGAGCGACGCCGACCTGTTCGAGCGCACCTTCCCGATGGACCTGTGCACCCAGGGCCACGACATCATCCGGACGTGGCTGTTCTCCCGCGTCGTACGGGCGCACCACGAGAACGGCGTCGTCCCGTGGTCGCACGCGATGATGTCGGGCTTCGTGATGGACCCGGACCGCAAGAAGATGTCGAAGTCCAAGGGCAACGTCGTCGTGCCCACCGACATCCTCGAGAAGTTCGGCGCCGATGCCGTGCGCTGGCGCGCCGCAATGGCCCGCCCGGGACTGGACTCGCCGTTCGACGAGGCCCAGATGAAGGTCGGCCGCCGACTGGCGATGAAGGTGCTGAACGCGTCGAAGTTCGTCCTCGGCGGCTTCGGTGAGACCGCGACGGACCCCGAGATCGTCACCGAGGCCATCGACCGCGCCCTGCTCGCCAGCCTCGGCACGGTCATCACCCGGTCGACGCAGGCCTTCGAGGCCTATGACTACACGACCGCGCTGGAGAGCATCGAGAAGTTCTTCTGGGAGTTCTGCGACGACTACCTAGAGCTGGTCAAGGAGCGTGCGTACGCCGAGAACGGCGGCGCTGACACTGCCTCGGCTCGCGCCACCTTGCTGATCGCGCTCGACATCCAGCTCCGCCTGCTGGCCCCGTTCCTGCCTTATGTGACCGAAGAGGTCTGGTCCTGGTGGCGCTCTGCCGTTTCCGGGGGAGGTTCGGTCCACCACGCACCCTGGCCGACGACCGACGACCTCGCGTCGGTGACCCCGGGAGATCCGGCGATGGTCGGCGCGGTTGCCTCCGCCCTCGGTGGCATCCGGGCCGCGAAGTCCCAGGCCAAGGTCTCGATGCGCGCCGAGCTCTCCCGGGTGGAGATCTCCGGCCCGGCCGCCCTGGTCGGCGCCGCCGAAGCCGCGGCCGCGGACCTGCGCAAGGTCGGCAAGATCACCGGCGAGCTGGTGTTCACGGCCAGCGCCGGGACCGAGCTCAGCGTTGTCGCCGAGCTCGCCCCGGTGGCCGACGAAGCCTGATGACCCGTACGAACGAGTTCCCGAACGGTTGCGACGTCTCGGTAGCGATCAAGCTCGATCGACGACCGATGTGTTGCAACCGTGCCTACGGCAGCTGAATCGCAACCGATCAGGCCGACTTCTTGGCCTTCTTCTCCGGCTCGCGCGGGATCAGGGTCGGGTTGACGTTGTCGGAGACGACCTCGCCGGTGACGACCACCTTGCCGATGTCCTCGCGGGACGGGACGTCGTACATGACGTTGAGCAGGACCTCTTCGATGATCGCGCGCAGCCCGCGGGCGCCGGTGCCGCGCTCCATCGCCTTGTCGGCGATCGCGGTGATGGCGTCATCGGTGAACTCGAGCTCGACACCGTCGATGTCGAAGAGCTTCTGGTACTGCTTGATCAGCGCGTTGCGCGGCTCGACGAGGATCTGGACCAGGGCCGCGTTGTCGAGCTTGTTGACGCTCGCGATCAGCGGCAGCCGGCCGATGAACTCGGGGATCAGGCCGAACTTGACCAGATCCTCGGGCCGCACCTGGGCGAACATCGCGTCGGCCTCGAGCTCCTTCGACGCGCGGATCTCCGCGGTGAAGCCGAGGGTCTTCCTGCCGACGCGCTGCTCGACGATGTGCTCCAGACCGGCGAACGCGCCACCGACGATGAACAGGATGTTCGTCGTGTCGATCTGGATGAACTCCTGGTGCGGGTGCTTGCGGCCACCCTGCGGCGGGACCGAGGCGGTGGTGCCCTCGAGGATCTTCAGCAGCGCCTGCTGGACACCCTCCCCCGAGACGTCGCGCGTGATCGACGGGTTCTCGGCCTTGCGGGCCACCTTGTCGATCTCGTCGATGTAGATGATCCCGGTCTCGGCCTTCTTGACGTCGTAGTCGGCGGCCTGGATCAGCTTGAGCAGGATGTTCTCGACGTCCTCGCCGACGTAGCCTGCCTCGGTGAGCGCGGTGGCATCGGCGATGGCGAACGGCACGTTGAGCATCCGGGCCAGGGTCTGGGCCAGGTAGGTCTTGCCGCAGCCGGTCGGGCCCATCACCAGGATGTTGGACTTCGCGACCTCGACCGCGTCGTCCTTGCTCTTCGACGAACCGGAGGTCACGCCTGCCTGCACGCGCTTGTAGTGGTTGTAGACCGCGACTGCCAGCGACTTCTTCGCCTGCTCCTGGCCGATCACGTAGGAGTTGAGGAACTCGAAGATCTCGCGCGGCTTGGGCAGCTCCTCGAGCCCGACCTCGCTGGTCTCGTTGAGCTCTTCCTCGATGATCTCGTTGCAGAGGTCGATGCACTCGTCGCAGATGTAGACGCCGGGGCCGGCGATCAACTTCTTGACCTGCTTCTGGCTCTTTCCGCAGAAAGAACACTTGAGCAGGTCCCCACCGTCACCGATGCGAGCCACGGGCGCCGTCTCCCCTCATCCATGTCGACTCGAGGTCGACCGAACTCACCGTGCCACGAGCGCAGATGCACCCACGGCGACCTTGCTCTGACCGTACTCCGTCAAGCGGACGAATTCGGCTGGACACGTACAAAACCCGGTCCCTGCGCTCAGGCGAGCGCCGGGACCTTCCGGGACTCCAGGATCGAGTCGATCAGACCGTACTCGACGGCGCCTGCCGCCGTCAGGATCTTGTCGCGCTCGATGTCGTGGCTGACCTCTTCGGTCGTCTTGCCACTGTGCTCGGCGATCAGCTGCTCGAGGAGCTCGCGCATCCGCAGGATCTCGTTGGCCTGGATCTCGATGTCCGAGGACTGCCCGTAGGTGCCCTCGGTGTACGGCTGGTGGATCAGGATCCGGCTGTTCGGCAGCGCCATCCGCTTGCCCGGCGTACCGGCGGCGAGCAGGATCGCGGCAGCCGACGCGGCCTGACCCAGGCAGACCGTCTGCACGTCCGGCTGGATGAACTTCATCGTGTCGTAGATCGCCGTCATGGCCGTGAACGAGCCACCGGGCGAGTTGATGTAGATGGAGATGTCACGCCCAGGATCCATCGACTCCAGGCAGAGCAGCTGGGCCATCACCGCGTTGGCGATGTCGTCGCTGATCGGCGTGCCGAGGAAGATGATCCGGTCCTCGAACAGCTTGGCGTAGGGGTCGATCCGGCGGATGCCGTACGAGGTGCGCTCTTCCCACTGCGGGATGTAGTAGTTCATGAGGTCCTTGTCCTTAGTCCTTGTTCCGGGCCGGACGGCCCTCGTCGGCGGCTTCGCGCGCACTGCTGATGACCTTGTCGATGAACCCGTAGTCCTTGGCCTGCTCCGCCGTGAACCAGCGGTCGCGGTCGGCGTCGTTCTCGACCTGCTCGAGCGCCTGACCGGTGTGCTGGGCGATGAGTTCGAAGAGCACCTTCTTGATGTGCAGCGACTGCTGCGCCTGGATCTTGATGTCCGAGGCCGAACCGCCCATGCCGCCCGAGGGCTGGTGCATCATGATCCGCGCGTGCGGGAGGGCGTACCGCTTGCCGTGGGCACCGGCGCAGAGCAGGAACTGCCCCATCGAGGCGGCCAGGCCCATGCCCACCGTCGCGACGTCGTTCGGGATGTAGTTCATGGTGTCGTAGATCGCCATCCCGGCATCGACCGAGCCGCCGGGGCTGTTGATGTACAGGAAGATGTCTGCCTCGGGATCCTCGGCCGAGAGCAGGAGCAGCTGGGCGCAGATCGCGTTCGCGTTCTGGTCGCGCACCTCCGACCCGAGGAACACCGTGCGCTCCTTGAGGAGCCGCTGGTAGATGTGGTCATCGAGCCCGTACGACGAGGAGCCGCCGTTCATCTGCGGCGCAGTGGTCAGCTGGGGACTGGGGATCTGGTTCACGTCGACGACACTAGACGGACCGATCGGCAAAACCACGGGCAACGGGCCCATGTTCGCTCTCGGCGGATTCCGCTCCCGGGGCTTCAGGCTTCGACAGCCGTCTTGATCTTCGCGAGGGTGGCGGCGATCCCGCTGTTCAGCTCGTCGTCGTGGCCGGCCGCCCCGCCGAGGAACGGGACCATCAGCTTCGAGGGGATCGTGTAGGCCGAGAGCACCCGCCGTCCGGTGACCTTGGTCCCGGTCGCGGTCGGCTCCAGCTCGTAGACCCAGGTGGCGCCGCTCTCGCGGGTCCGCCACGCCACCGCCTGCTCGGGCTCCCAGCGGACCACCTTCGAGGTCGTCGGCCAGACGACGGCCTTGCGGCGGTTGATCCCGATGATGGTGGCGCCGATCCCGGGCTTGCCGATGACGTAGGCCCGCCGCAGCTCGGGGCTGAACTCCGGCATCCGGCCGAGGTCCGAGAGCACGTCCCAGATCCGGGCCGGGGTGGCAGCCATCTCGAGGCTCGTGCCGACGTTCTTGGGTTGCTCGGACATGGTCAGCTCCTGGGGGTGGTGGTCGATCCTGCACGGGCGAGCCAGCCGCGCAGGGCGGCGTAGACATCGTCGTGGTTGAGCAGGTCGAAGTGGTCGGCCCCGGGCACGTGCAGGACGTCGGCGCCCGGGAACATCTCGACATCACCGGGCAGCAGCCCGACGGCCGAACGGTACGGGACCAGGAAGTCACCGATGGTCGCGGCCACCGGGTGCTTCGGCGACGTGCTGAGCGTCGCGGCGACCAGGTGGTACCGCGCGTGCGGGAGGACGGCCGTCGCGTCGGGCATGCCGTCGTGCAGGTCCAGGACGCCGACCGAGCGCTGCTCGAAGATCCGCGCGAACGGCCTGAGCTCGGGAGCACGGGCAGCGACCCGGATCCCGCGGGCGATCGTCCGCTCGACCGGCGAACCGGTGTGCGGAGCTCCCAGGGTGACGACGTCGGTGACCAGATCGGTCCAGGGCGCGTCCCCGAACTCGATCGACGGGGTGAGCGTGACCGCGCAGGCGGCCCGGGCCATCAGGCCGCCCATCGAGTGGCCGACCAGAGCGATGCGGCGTACCTCGGTGGGCCAGCTGGCGACCAGGCGGGTGAGCAGCGAGCTGAGCGCCACCCCGGCTTCGGCGAGCGAGACTCCCGTGTTGGCGCGCACGAAGACCGGGCTCCAGCCCTCGTCCGCGGCCAGGCGTGCGCCGTACGACGCTGTCGTCGTGCCGTCGTCCGGGCGTGGACGGCTGCGGCGGTCCCAGTAGTGCTCGGTCTCGCACAGCCCGTGCAGGAACACGACGATCGCGTCGCTCGCCCGGGGGTAGGCGCGTCCGAGGCCGGCGCGCGTGACCGGCACGTCACGGCCACGGTGCCGTACGCCGATCTCGATCGCCAGCGGCGACCCATCGGCGACCAGCTTGTCGCCGATCAGGCCGTTGACCGCCGAGACCACGAATCGTCCGCGGGCGCCGTCCTCGATCGCGGGACCCAGACCGAGCCGGTCGGCGCGGCGCAACGCCTGGGCCGAGGCCCGCAGTCCCAGTCCGATGCCGGCGTAGATCCCGGTGGCGATGCCGTCGTGGACCCGGTGAGGAACGGTGGGTCCGCCGACGACCTTGTCGAGGACGCCGTGCACCCGGCCGGTCACGGATCCGTGGATGTCCCGGACCGCTCCGAGGACCAGCAGGTCAAGGTGCTCAGCGGCCAGGGCGGCTGCCTCGAGCACGCCTGCTTCGGCGGCCGGCGCCGTACGGATGCTCATGGCTGTGAGTCAACGCAGCCCCGGATCGCAAGTCAACGATCCGGGGCTGCGTCGTGGATCACATTCAGTGCACGACTGTGCACTCAGGCGTCGGCGGGCTCTTCCTCCGCCACGGCGTCGGTCTCCGGCTCGGCCTCGGCCCGCGGCTCACCGATCGAACCGTCGGGAAGCAGGTTCTTCAGCTCCACGTGGTTGCCGGACGCGTCGGTCACCTTCGCGCCCTCGACGATCAGGGCAAGCGCCTTGCCGCGCACGACTTCGGCCACCATCTCGGGGATGTGGTTGTGCTCGACCATGTGCTTGACGAACTCGTCCGGGTTCTGGCCCGACTGCTGCGCTCGGCGGAACAGGTGTTGGGAGAGCTCGCTCTGGTCGACCCCGAGCTCCTCGGCCTTGGCGACCTCGTCGAGCAGGAACTGGGCAGCCATCGCGTCGCGAACACGCTTCTCGAGCTCGGCCTCGAACTCGTCGACGGTCTGCTCCTGACCGTCCAGGTACTGCTCCATCGTCATGCCCTGGTACATCAGCTGCTGCTCGATCTCGCCCTTGCGCTCGGCGATCTCGGCGGTGATGGCAGCTTCGGGCAGCGGGATCTCGGCAGCGTCGAGGAGCTTCTCCAGGACGGCGTCGCGTGCCGCAGCTGCCTGCTCGAGACGCTTGCCGCGCTCCAGGCGCGTGCGGACGTCCTCGCGCAGCTCGTCGGCGGTGTCGAACTCGGACGCGGTCTGGGCGAACTCGTCGTCGAAGGCCGGCAGCTCCTGCTCCTTGACCGAGGAGACCTTGACCACGACGTCGACGTCCTGACCGGCGAGGTCGCCACCGAGGAGCTGGCTCACGAACGTGGCCTCCTCACCCGAGGACAGGCCGCGCAGCGCGTCGTCGACGCCGTCGAGCATGTCGCCCGCGCCCACCTTGTAGGAGTACCCGTTGACCTCGCCGCCCTCGACGGTCTCGCCGTCGGAGGACGCGACCAGGTCGATCGTGACGACGTCGCCGTCCTGGGCAGCCCGGTCGACCTCGTTGAGGGTCGCGAACCGCTCGCGCAGGTTCTCGACCTGCTCGGTCACGTCGTCGTCGGTGACGGTGAGGTCATCGACCTGGACGGCCAGGTCGTCGTACGCCGGGACGTCGATGGTCGGACGCACGTCGACCTCGGCGGTGAACTCCAGGGTCTCGTTGTCGTCGAACTTGGTGATGTCGATCTCCGGCTGGGCCAGCGGCTGAAGGTCGTTCTCCTGCAGCGCCTGCACGTACAGCTTCGGAAGGGCGTCGTTGATCGCCTCGTCCAGCACGGCGCCGCGGCCGACCTGGCGGTCGATGACGGCCGGCGGGACCTTGCCCTTGCGGAAACCGGGGACGTTCACCTGCTTCGCGATCCGCTGGTAGGCCGCGTCGAGGCTGGGCTTCAGCTCTTCGAACGGGACCTCGATGGTGAGCTTGGCCCGGGTGGGGTTCAGCGTCTCGACGGCGCTCTTCACAGTGTTCTCCTTGTTGCGGTGATCAGGTGCAGTCGGGGCGACAGGACTCGAACCTGCGGTCTCCTGCTCCCAAAGCAGGCGCGCTAGCCACTACGCTACGCCCCGGTTTGACGACCCACTCCGGGCCGACAGCAGAGTCTAGAGGACAGCCGACATGCGGCCCCAATCGCGCCTGTGGCAGAATTGCCCCCGGCCTTCCGGACTCATCACGGATGATCTCGTGGGGCCGCGGGGATGTAGCTCAATGGTAGAGCCCCAGTCTTCCAAACTGATTACGCGGGTTCGATTCCCGTCATCCCCTCCACTGGTGCCCGGCGTGCGGCCCTGACGGCCGGCATCACCGTTTCGCAGACCAGCCGCAGGCTCTCCCACGACGCCTCGGCAGGCAGGCCGCCGCACAGCGGGTGGCTGCTCACGACCCGAAGCTCGCGGCTCAGGCACTTCGCGATCAGGTCGTCCGGAGTCTCGACGGCATAGGTGCCGCGTTCGCGCATCGCCCCGACCGACTCCGAGGGGTCGCGGACCAGGGAGGTGTTGTCGTTGTGCCAGGCGTTGTAGCCGCGTGCCTCGGCGAGGAAGTACTCGCCGTTCTCGGCCCAGAAGCGGTCGGGGTCCTCGGAGCAGAACACCGTGGCCGGGCCGGCCGTCGGCAGCAGCACGAAGCCGGGTTCGCGACCCAGGGCCCGGCACTCGGCCTGGTACAGCTCCTTGAGCGACGGGTCGGCCGCCTGCGGCTGGAAGTGCAGTCCGAGCCGGGCCGCGCGGCGAGCGGCTGCCGGTGATCCGCCGCCGTAGAACAGCACCGGCGGACGCTGCGGGGTCGGCAGCACCCGGACACGCCGCCCCCGGAAGTCGAACTCCTCGCCGGCCCACGCCTGCTGGAGCACCTGGATCGTCTCCTCGAGGTCGCAACCCCGCGAGTCCCACGCCGCCCCGAACATCGCGTACTCCTCGGGCCGGTAGCCGAGCCCGATCGTGTAAGTCACCCGGCCGTTGCTGAGGTGGTCGAGCACGGCGATGTCCTCGGCCAGCCGCAGCGGGTCGTACAGGTTGGCGAGCAGGGCTGCCACCGAGATCGAGACCGTGGAGGTCCGGGCGGCCACCGCCGCGGCGACGACCAGCGGACTCGGCAGGTAGCCGTCGGTGGTGGCGTGGTGCTCGGAGAGCACGATCGCATCCTGCCCGTGCTCCTCGAGGTAGACGGCCTGGTCCAGGCAGCGCTCGAACATCTCGTGCTGACGACCCAGCGCCTCCCCCGGTGCCCGGAAGTCGTAGCGGGTCACGAACGCGGTCATGGTTGCCTCTCGGGAACGGCAGAACGGGAACGCCGTACGACGGGCGCGAGGATCACCAGCGACAGCCCGAAGCAGAGCGCGACGTACCAGAGTGAACCAGCAGGACGGCCGTTTTCGGTCAGGCCTCCGCTGCCGCCGAGGGTCTGCGGCAGGGCCAGGATCCAGAAAAAGGCGAAGAAGGCCAGGTAGGTCCCGACGTAGGCGAGCGGGTACCAGCCGAGGAAACCTGACGTGACCTCGGCACGCTCACGCCAGCTCACGGCGATCTCGCGCAGGGTGACCAGCCCCGCCGCCACGATCATCGCGATCAGCAGGCCGTGCACGACACCCGTGTGCGGGTGGTCCACCAGGTCGAGGTAGGTGACGGGCAGCTGGCCCGGCATCGAGACGACCGGCGTGAGTGCACCCACCACGACTGCTGCGCCGAGCACCGAGCGTGCGGTCGGACGGGAGCGTCGCTGCAGCACCAGCAGGCAGAGCAACGCGAAGGCAGTCGGCATCACCAGGGCGAAGTTCACGATGCTCGACATCGGCACCGAGCCGAGGCGGTCGCGGGTCATCGACTCCGAGTAGTCCCACGCCCACCAGAGCTTCTGCGGGCCGAGGTGGTCGAAGATCTCGTAGATGCACTGGTGCGTGAAGCCCAGGCACACGGCGGTCAGCAGCGCGCCGCGGAAACCCGGGTGGCGCGCCCGGATGCCGAGCCGCTCGACGATGACCCAGGCCAGGTACACGAGCGCCGGGTACAGGCAGAGGATGTACAGCGGCATCCGTTCGTAGACGAAACCGATCGTGAACACGTTGTGCACGAAGATCGCAGGTACGTAGGAGGCGATCCCGAACGCGGCCGGGAAGTACAGCGGCGGCTCCAGCACGGCGACGTACACGATCGCGGCCAGCCAGACACCCAGGTTCACCGCGCTGCCGGTCCGCCGGAGCGTCAGGATCGCGTGGGTCAGGGCGAGGACGGCACCCGCGACCATCAGCAGTTCCACGAACGGCATCGACGGGTCTGCGAGGTGGAGTGGGTCGTTGACGTAGACGAAGCGGTGGGCGTGCTCGCACGGGATCCCGCCGAGGGAGTCGGCCAGCTCACGGAAGCGCAGCGTGCACAGGTCCGACGTCGCGAGCACACGGACCTCCGGTCGACAGAAAACGAGAACGTGTTCTCATTCTGTCGGGCGGACGGGCTCCGGTCCAGCACTCACGGGGTCAGGTCGGGGAACCGGCGGTGCACCAGCACCAGGGCGCCGTCGTCATTGCTGCTCGCGAGCTGGTCGATGAGCTTCCGCGCCGCCTTCTGGTAGCCGGTGGGGAAGAGCAGCTGCCCACGGCCCGCCAGCTTGTCGATCCCGCTGCCGATGTCACGGCTCACCGTCTCGACGAGCCCGTCGGTGTACATCACCAGCGCGTCGTCGGGCAGCAGCCGACCCCGCACGACCTCGAAGGTCGCGTCCGGGATCAGGCCGAGAACGGGGCCGTCCGAGTCGAGGATCGACCAGCGGCCCGAGCCCGCGTGCAACCACACGGCCGGCGGGTGTCCGGCCTTGCGGAGCTCGAAGTCACCGGTACGCAACGAGAGGTGCAGGTGGATCGCGGTGGCGAAACCCTCCTCCCACTCCTGGCGCAGCAGGTACTGGTTCGCGTCCGGGAGGAAACGATCCGGCGCCACCGCCGAGGACAGGCCGCCGAACGCACCCGAGAGCAACAGCGACCGGGTGCCTGCGTCGATGCCCTTGCCCGAGACGTCGACCACGACGAGGTCCAGGGTCGAACCGTCGGTGGCGCGGCTGGCGACGATGAAGTCGCCTCCGAACGAGGTTCCTCCGGCTGACCGGGTGGCCGACTCGACGTGCCACTCCTGCGGCAGCGACGGGATCGCGCCCTGGTTGGCGATCCGGTCCCGCAGGTCGACGAACATCGACTCGCCCCGGGGCCCGGCCACGCCGAGCTTCATCCGCCGGAACGAGGTCACCATGATCAGCAGGGCGATCGCGAAGGTGATCACCACGCGCACGACAGTGACCGTGTTGATGCTCGGCATCGACACGATCAGCACTATCACCGCCACCAGGCAGAAGCCCACGAACCACGGCAACGTGCGCGGGCCGAGCCACAGGCTGGCGAGCACGATCGGCAGCAGCAGGGCGGCCTGGGGGAAGACGTTCGGGGCGACGACGCCCCCGATCGTGAGGCCGATGGTGAGCAGCACGAGGAACGCGATGGCCGGACGATCCGAGTCCAGGCCCTGGCGTCGCAGACGCGTCCAGCGGGTGCGCAGCCGCTGACCGGGGCGCGCCTGCGGCCTGGTCACCGCGGGCACAGCGCGTCGTTGCGTTGTCGGGACACCACGAGCCTCAGCCTACGGCCCGCGACCGGAACACCGGCTGGCATCGTGGGCACCAGAACAGGTTGCGGCCGACGAGGACCTCGGTGCGGATGCGTGCCCCGCAGACCAGGCAGTCCTGGCCATGTCGGCGGTAGACGTACACCTCACCGCCGTGGTCGTCCTTGCGCGGCGGGCGGCCCATGGCCTCCGGGGTGTGCTCGGGCCGGACCGTGTCGATGCGACCGGTCAGCACGCCGTACTGCATCAGCTCGACGAGGTCGGACCACAGCGCCATGAACTGCGTACGGCGAAGGGTGCTGCCCGGCCGAAGCGGGTGGATCTTGTGACGGAACAGGATCTCGGCGCGGTAGACGTTCCCGACCCCGGCGAGCACGGTCTGGTCCATGAGCAGGTCGCCGATCGGACGATGGCTGCGCGAGATCCGGGCCCAGACGCGCTCGGGGTCGGCGTCGGATCGCAACGGGTCCTCCCCCAGCTGGGCGAGGATCGCGTCACGCTTGGCAGCGCCGATCAGGTCGCACTGGGTGGCACCGCGGAGATCCGCGTACGTCGAGCCGTTGGCCAGCCTCAGCCGCACCTGCCCGGTCGTCACCGCGGGCGGCGGACCGGGAAACAGGTCGAACTTGCCGATCAGGCCGAGGTGCACGTGGATGATGCGCTCACCGTCGAACTCGACGAACAGGTGCTTGCCTGCCGACGTCGCGGCGACCACCGCGGCCCCGTCGACCTGAGCAGCGTCCGCAGCGAAACGCCCCTGGGGGCTGCTGACCCGTACCGGCCGACCGGCGAAGGCGGCGTCGAGGTCGTTCGCGAGCCGCAGCAGGGTGTGGCCCTCAGGCATCCGGCCGGTGATCCTGGTCCTGGTTCCGGGCAGACTCCGGCAGCGGCGGCAGGACCCGCGTGGTCTCGTACGCCGACATCATCGCGATCCGGCGGACGTGGCGCTCCTCGTCGCTGAACGGAGTGCGCAGGAAGACGTCGATGAAGTGCGTCATGTCCTCGACGCTGTGCATCCGGCCGCCCACCGAGATCACGTTGGCGTTGTTGTGCTCGCGGGCGAGTACGGCCGTCTCCTCGCTCCAGACCAGGGCCGCCCGGATGCCGGTCACCTTGTTGGCCGCGATCTGCTCGCCGTTGCCCGAGCCACCGATCACGACGCCGACGCTGCCGGGATCGTCCACGACGCCGTCGGCCGCCCGGATGCAGAAAACCGGATAGTCGTCGAGGGCGTCGTACACGAACGGTCCGTGGTCGACAGGCTCGTGGCCGTTGTCGCGCAGCCAGCCCAGCAGGTGCTCCTTGAGCTCGAGGCCGGCATGATCGGATCCCAGGTGCACGCGCATGCGCAGAGGGTATCTACAGGACGCGAGCCACGGTGGTGGCCGCCCTAGGATGGCGCCATGAGCCAGCCGAGCACGCTCGAGGTCGAGCCGACCAGCCCGCTGCCGCCCGGTGCTTTCGTCGGCGTCGCGATCGCCGCTGTGGTGCTCGGAGCTGCCGTGCTGGCGTGGACCGGCGTGACCGTCGTGGTGGTCGCGACCCTGTTCGGATTCCACCTGGTCATGCTCGCCGGCACCCAGCTGGCAGTCGCGTCGCGAGGCCGACTCCCGACCGGGGTCCGGGTCCTGGTCGGCGCCATGGGCAGCTACCTGCTCGTGATCGGCCTGATCTGCCTGTTCAGCCCGTTCACCTCGATCAGGCTCCTGGCCGCCCTCACCGCGATCGGCTGGATCGCGGACGCCGTCGGCAGCCTGGCCGCGGGTCGCCGCCAGCACGGGCGGGCGCGGACCGGGCTCATCGCCTCAGCCTGCCTGTCGCTGCTCGGAGCCCTGGCACTGCTGGCCTGGCCCGGGCTCTCGCTGGGGGTTCTGGTCCGCCTCGGCGGATGGCTGCTGATCATCTTCGGGATCGCCGAGCTCGTCCGGATGGCGCTGCTCAGGAACCCGGCGCTCCGACGTACTGCCTGACGAATCCCGCAACCTGACGGGTCAGCGGTTCGGCGGCGTCGAAGTCGTCGCCGTGGCGCCAGAACCCGTGGATCTGGCCGAGGTAGCGCGTCGCGACCACGGTGACCCCGAGCTCGGCCAGCCGACGCGCGAGTTCCTCGCCCTCGTCACGCAGGGGGTCGTGCTCCGAGGTGACGAGCAAGGTCGGAGGCAGCGCCCCCAGGCGGTCGCTGAGCAGCGGGGCCAGGTCCGGGTCCACCAGGTCTTCGGGTGTCCGGGCGTACTGCTGCCAGTACCAACCGGCTTCGGCCGGACTGAAGCCGTCCGCTGCCTCCTCGTACGACGCGAACCCGGCCTGCGGGTCCAGGAACGGGTAGATGAGCACCAGGCCAGCGAAGCGTCCCGGGTTGCGCAGCGCGGCTACCAGCGCCAGGTTCCCGCCGGCACTGTCGCCGTGAGCGAACCACGGGCCCTCGAGGCCCAGTCGGGGAGCCTCCCGGGCGAGCCACGCCAGTGCTACGTCGACGTCGTCAGGCGCCGCCGGGAACCTGTGCTCGGGTGGTCGCCGGTAGTCCACGCTCACCACCGCCATCCCGGACCTGTTGGCCAGTCGCCGCGCTGCCGCGTCGTGGACGTCGATGTCGTGGAAGACGAACCCGCCCCCGTGGAGGTGGACGATCACGCCGTCTGCACCTTCGGGACGGTAGAGACGGCAGGGCACCCCACCGGCGTCGAGGT
This sequence comes from Marmoricola sp., assembly GCA_025964775.1. Classification (GTDB taxonomy): domain Bacteria; phylum Actinomycetota; class Actinomycetes; order Propionibacteriales; family Nocardioidaceae; genus Marmoricola. Next base: position 78,129 of record JAOPYE010000003.1, on the reverse strand, counting down.
CGAGCACGCTGTCGACGTCCTCGCGCGGACCGGCGGCTGCTTCTGCCCGCGCTTGCGAGCGCGCCTGTTCGATCTCGGCGAGATCGGCCGGCGGCGCGTCGTAGTAGCCCTCGATCGCAGCTCGGGACTGGGGATACAGCGCCATCAGTGACTCCTCGTGGCGAGTTCGGTGGCGACCGCGGCAGCCAGCCGCAGAGCGAGTCGTCGGTCGGTGACCCTCACCTCGCGCACGCCGGCGGAGGACCGTTGCTCCACCGTCATCACCGGGTATCGCTCGTCGTGGTACTCGACGCGGCCGTCGGGACCGGTCGTGCCGACCGCATCCAGGTACGGCGCGCTGAGGTGGTCCGCCCGGAAGTAGCCGATCGCCTCGTCGCGTTCGTCGAAGACGTCGAAAGCGCCCGGCTCGCGCATCCGCCACGAGAACACCGGGAGCCCGGGGTCGACCTCCTCGAAGAAGGTCAGCGCGGTCACCGCCGTGCCGACCTCGTGCTCGGCCTGTGCGATCACCTGGCCCGGACCGCCGGCCGGACCCGCCTCGCGCAGCTCGATCCGGGCGAGCTCGTCGGCTGCGATTTCGGAGACGAAGAACGCGGGTAGGTACCGGGGAGCGCTCACCGCTTCAGCCTAGGCTGAACCGCATGGCGATCTTCGGTTGGTCCGTGCTGTTCCTCGTCTTCGTCGACGAGCTGCTGGCGATCTCCGCCGCGGCCACCTGGGGCGAGTACCACTCAGGTCCGGTGCTGGCGACGGTCATGGGCATCGTGACGGTGGTGGTCTGGTTCCTCTTCGCGTCGCCGAAGGCGCGGTACGGCGGCCGGATGGTGCGCCCGGTGGTGAAGGTGCTGGTCTTCACGCTCGCCTCGGCCGGCCTGTGGGCGAGCGGCCACCACCACCTGGCGGTTGCCTACTTCACGTTCTCGGTCGCGATCAACGCGCTTGCCCAGCTGTCGTCGATCAAGGTGCTGGTCAGCGACTACTGAGGTCTCACCGCGTCTCGGCGTGACCTACTGGCTGAGCCGCGCGAGCTCCTCGTCGACCACCGACGGGTCCAGCTTGGTGAAGACAGGCGTCGGCTTGGCGACGGGCGTACCGGCGACGATCGGGTGACGCTGCCAGCGTGGAACGCCGGCGTAGTCGCCGGTCAGGATCGGGTAGCCGGCTCCCCCGTCCAGGTCGTCGACCTCGACGAGCTGCGGCATCGGCTGGACCGCGCCAGCACCTCCGAAGACGGCGTCGACGACGTTGGCCGAGAACGGCAGGAACGGGGACAGCATCAGGTTCAGGTCGGCGACGCACTGCGCGAGCACGTGCAGCACCGTGCCCAGCCGCTCGCGCTGGTCCTCGCCCTTCAGCTTCCACGGCTCGGTGTCGGTCACGTACTTGTTGACCTCACCGACGAGTCGCATCGCCTCGCCGATCGCGGCCTTCTGCCGGTGCCGCGCGATCAGGTCACCGACGCCCGCGAAGCCCTGCTCGACGGACACCAGGAGCGCTGCGTCCTCGGCGGTGAGCTCGCCCGCCTGCGGGATCGCCTCGAAGTTCTTGTTGATCAGCGTCGCGGTCCGGTTGACCAGGTTGCCCCAGCCGGCGACCAGCTCGTCGTTGGTCCGGCGTACGAACTCGGCCCAGGTGAAGTCCGAGTCCTGGTTCTCCGGGCCGGCCGCTGCAACGAAGTAGCGGAACGCGTCGGGCTGGTAGCGGCTGAGCAGGTCGCGGACGTAGATGACGACGCGCTTGGAGGAGGAGAACTTCTTGCCCTCCATGGTGAGGAACTCGCTGGAGACGACCTCGGTCGGCAGGTTCAGGACGCCGTACGGGCCGGGCGCGCCGCCCTTGTCCCCCTTGCCTGCGTAGGCCAGCAGCTCGGCCGGCCAGATCTGGCTGTGGAAGGTGATGTTGTCCTTGCCCATGAAGTAGTACGACAGCGCGGCAGGATCGTTCCACCACTGCCGCCAGGCTTCGGGGTCCTCGGTCCTGCGAGCCCACTCGATGCTCGCGGAGAGGTAGCCGATCACCGCGTCGAACCAGACGTAGAGCCGCTTGGTCGGGTTCTCCCGCCAGCCGACGAGCGGGATCGGGATGCCCCAGTCGATGTCGCGGGTCATCGCCCGGGGTCGGATGTCCTCGAGGATGTTCTGGCTGAACTTGATCACGTTGGGCCGCCAGGTGCCGCTGGCCTCACGCTCGTCGAGCCAGAGCTTCAGCGCCTCGGCCAGGGCCGGCAGGTCGAGGAAGAAGTGCTGGGTCTCGATGAACTCCCGGGTCTCGCCGTTGATCTTCGAGCGCGGGTTGAACAGGTCCGCGGGGTCGAGCTGGTTGCCGCAGTTGTCGCACTGGTCGCCGCGGGCGCCGTCGTACCCGCAGATCGGGCAGATGCCCTCGATGTAGCGATCCGGCAACGTGCGGCCGGTCGAGGGCGAGATCGCGCCCTTGGTCGTCTGTTCGAGGAAGTAGCCGTTGTTGAAGACGCCGGTGAAGAGCTCCTGGACGACCGCGGTGTGGTTCCGGGTCGTCGTCCGGGTGTAGAGGTCGTAGGAGATCCCGAGGTTCGCCAGGTCCTCCGCGATCACGCGGTGGTTCTGGTCAGCCAGCTCCTGGGGCGTGATGCCGGCCTCGTCGGCCGCGATCAGGATCGGCGTACCGTGCTCGTCGGTTCCCGAGACCATCAGGACCTGGTGACCAGCCATCCGCATGTAACGGCTGAAGACGTCGGAGGGCACGCCGAAACCGGCGACGTGGCCGATGTGGCGCGGGCCGTTGGCATACGGCCAGGCGACGGCGGAGAGGACTCGGGTCATGCCCGAATCCTAGTGAGCCCGGGCCGCCCGATATTTCCGGTGCGGCTCAGCTGAAGTCCAGGCCGCCGGTGCGGGTCCGCTTGAGCTCGAAGAAATGCGGGTACGCCGCCAGCGAAACGGCCGCGTCCCACAGCGTGCCGGCTTCTTCTCCGCGCGGGATCTTGCTCAGCACCGGGCCGAAGAAGGCCACCCCGTTGATCGAGATGGTCGGGGTACCGACCTGGTCGCCGACCTGGTCCATGCCCTCGTGGTGGGATGCCGCGACGGCGTCGTCGAGCGAGCTGTCATCCATCGCATCGACCAGGTCGGGCTCGAGTCCGACGTCGGCCAGCACCTTCTCGACCAGAGCGCGGCTGATCGGCTCCTTGCCGAGGTGGATCCGGGTGCCGAAGGCGTTGTAGAGCGGCAACAGCACCTCGTCGCCGTGCTTCTGCGCCGCTGCGATCAGGACCCGGACAGGCCCCCACGCGGGTGCCAGCAGCTCGCGATACTCCGCGGAGATGTCCTTGTCCTTGTTGAGGTAGGCCAGGCTCATCACGTGCCATCTCACCTCGATGTCGCGTACCTGCTCCACCTCGAGGATCCAGCGCGAGGTGATCCACGCGAACGGGCAGAGCGGATCGAACCAGAAATCGGCAGTCTCGGAAGTACTCACGCTGAGGAGAACCGCGACGACGTGGGGCGTATTCCCCCTCCGTGTCCGAAATCAGCGGCGACAAATCCGGACGTTCATTGACAGATCGGAATGAGAAACAAGAACGTAATGCCAATTGCACGTGGATTGATTGAAATAGGCGGCATCCTGGGCCTACAAAGAGAGCACCAGCTTCGGGTTTCCGCCGGAGCGCTATGAAATCGGGGTACGGAAATGAACACCATCTTCACGGATCTTGCACCCACCGAGAGCGACGCCGCTGCCATTGTCGGCGGAGCAGCTTTCCTGGACCTCACTCCCGTGATCACGATCCTCGGCGCCGTCGTCGCCGCGGTCATTCACATCGACTGACCTGCACACACGACAGCACCACTCTCGATGACGGTGGGCGTCCCCCTCCCTGACGCTCCCCCGAACCTCGCCGATCGCCCGGTCTTCACGGCAGACGGCGTCGCTTTCACGGTTGCCGACCTCGTACGACGTACGCGGGTCGGCAGCCGTGATGCACCCGTCACTGCATCGAGCGCCGCCCAGGTCGAGGAGGGCTTCCGGCGCTCACGAGGCCTGCTGAGGGCCGACCAGCTCGAGGCCTGGCTTGCCGGGTGGGAGATCGCCGCCGACGACTTCCGCCGCTGGACCGAGGACGTCGTCGGGGGCACGTCGACCGCCAGCGGCTGGTGTGCCTTGCTCTGCTCCGGTTCGTTCGATGTCATCACCTCGGAGCTGGCCAGCGCGGCTGCGGCCGCGTGCGAGCTCGGCTCGAGCCCCGTCGATGCTGCTGGCTTCGACGAGGCCGACTGGACCGAGCGACTGATCGCTGCGGGCGCGACGACCGCGCGTCTGACCGCTGCGATCGAGACCCACCGGCTCAGCTGGACCCGGCTGACGGTGACCCAGGTAGTGACCAGCGCGCGCGGGGTCGCTGAGGAACTGCGCCACCGGGTTCTCAGCGACGGGGTCGACCTCCGCTCTGCCGCCGGGCTCGCGGGCATCGCCGTTCACGACGTCACCCAGGTCCTCGCAGACGTCAGCCCGCCGGCGCTGCGGGCCGCCCTGGCCGGGGCACAGACGGGCGAGCTCGTCGGACCGCTCCCGGTCCCCGGCTGCTGGATCGTCATCAGCGTGCTCTCGCGCACCGCTGCGACGCTGGCCGATCCCGAGACCCGGGCTCGTGCGGCGGCGACCGTTCGGGCCGAGGTGATCGCCGACGCCGTCGCGCGGCACGTCGTAGCCTGAGCCCGCCATGATCCTCGCTTCGCTCGTCAACGCGCTGTCGCGCACTCGACCTCGAGCAAGCTCGGGCGCTCGATACGCTCCGCGCGTGGCCTCACGATCAGGCTCGCCCGGCACCAGCGCGGACAGCCGGCTACCGGTCGGCCTGCTCGCGCTCGACGATGCCCCGATCGAGGTGCGCAGGATGGTTGAACACTCGTTCAGGGCGGCACTGCACGAGTTCGGTACGGAGCTCGTCCGCGAAGGTGAGGTCCCCGAGACCGTGCACGTCGTCGTGAGCGGCTCGGCGCGCGCGACCGCACGCGGCCCTGACGGAACCGAGAGCCAGGTCCGCGTCCTCGGCCCGGGTTCGCTGATCGCCCCGGAAGCCGCCAGCGGGCAACGGTCCCCGGTCAGCGTGCGGGCCTCCGGTCCGTTGCAGACCCTGACGCTGCACGGCTCGGTGGCGGGAGCACTCGCCGTGCTGTGGTCACCCAGCGCCGACGTGTTCCGCGACTCCGTGGTCACCCTCCCCCCGGCGCGGCACCGCAAGGCGACCCGCCGGTCACCGGCACCCGAGCCGGAAGCTGCGGCGCCGGCCGATCCAGGGAGCACGCAGCCGCCGAACCTGCCCGGGAGCACCGGCGCCGACGACTGGTCACCCTTCCGGTCCCGGCACCGGCACAAGGTCCCGCAGGTCTTCGGCCTCGACCAGATGGACTGCGGCGCCGCAGCGCTGACCGCTGTCGTCCGCGCGTTCGGCCACCCGATCAGCATGGTCGCCGTCCGGGACGCGGTGTCGACCGCTGCCGACGGCACCAGCCTGCTCGGCCTGCACCGCGGCGCCGCGGCACTCGGACTCGAGTCGGCGATGACCACCGTGTCGACGTCACGCCTCGACGAGCTGCCGTTGCCCGCGCTGTGCCACGTCGACGGCAACCACTGGGTGGTGCTGGACAAGGTCGGCCGGTCCGAGGTCCGGGTGATGGACCCGATGGGAAGCTCCGGGACGATGGCCAGGGCGACGTTCGAGGAGCGCTTCACCGGCTTCGCCCTGCTGGTGGCACCGACCGACGCGTTGTTCGAGACTCCGGTCGCGTCATCGGGAGCGCGCTTCTTCCGGCCGTTCCTGCGAGCCGAGTGGCCAGCCGTCACGATCGCCACCGTGTGCGGGATCGGCATCGCAGCGGCGACCCTCGCCGTACCGCTGTCGAGCCAGTGGGTGATCGAGAAGGTCATCCAGCCCAGGGACACAGCCTCCCTGATCCCGGTGGTGCTGGTCGTGCTCGGCGTCCTCGGACTCTCCACCCTGCTCACCGTGCTCCAGCGCTACGTGATCACGCGCGCCGCGCTCCGGATCGACCGCGCCAGCCTCGACCACGTCGCCGAGACCCTCCTCGCGCTCCCGGTGACGTTCTTCGCGTCGCGGCGGACCGGCGACATCGAGCGTCGGCTCAACGGGCTCCGCGAGGTACGCAGCTTCTTCCTGACGCGCGGCGTCGGAGCGTTCGTGGCGCTGTTCCAGGTCATCGGCGCGTGGGTGATCATGACCCACTGGGACGCTCGCCTGCCGGCGGTCTACCTCGTGGTCATCCCGTTCTACCTCGTGCTGATGTACTCCTCGAGGCGCCGGCTTCGTCCGGCCTTCCAGAGCCTCGAGGAGTCCTGGGGTCGCTACAAGTCACGCCAGATCGACGCGATCCGTGGGGTCGACACGGTCAAGGCCGCCGGGGCCGAGGCCGAGTTGCAGCGCAAGCTGTCCGGCCAGTTCGACGACCTCGCCGACCGGCTGTTCAGCGCCGACTTCACGATCATGCTCTACGAGGGCGCGCTGTCCGTGCTCTCGCTCGTGCCGCTCGCGCTGGCGATCTCGTTCGGCGCCTACGAGGTCGTCCACGGGTCGATCCCGATCAGCGTGTTCGTCTCGTTCCTGTCGCTGGTGATGGTGACCAGCTCGCCGCTGACCCAGCTGCTGTCGATGTGGGACGTCTTCCAGCAGGGACGCGTGCTCCTCGACCGGCTCGGTGAGTTCGTCGACCAGCAACCCGAACAGGTCGAGCTCGACCGGAGGGTTCCCGGCAGGCTCGAGGGCGAGGTCCGGCTCGACCGGGTGTCCTTCCGGCATCCCGGGGCAGCCGACCGCCTGGACCTCGAGGAGATCTCGATCCAGGCGAGCCCGGGCGAGACGGTCGCGATCGTGGGGCGCTCCGGCGCCGGCAAGAGCACCCTCCTGATGCTCATCGCGGCCCTGCTCCAGCCCGAGTCCGGGACGATCACCTGCGACGGCCTGGACCTCGCGAGCCTCGAGCTGCGCGCCTACCGGCGTCAGCTGGGCGTCGTACTCCAGGACAGTCACCTCTTCGACGGCACCATCGCGGAGAACATCGCCTTCGGCGAGGACGAGGTGGACCTGGACCGTGTGGTCAGGGCCGCGCGCGCTGCGACCGCCGACGAGTTCGTACGTCGGATGCCCCTGAGTTACCAGACCCGCGTCGGCGAACGCGGAACCCGGCTCTCGGGAGGTGAACGCCAGCGGATCTGCGTTGCCCGGGCGCTGTACCGCGATCCGGCCGTCCTGCTGCTGGACGAGGCGACCAGCGCCTTGGACGCCGAGTCGGAGCAGGCGCTCCAGGACAGCCTGCGCGGAGCACTGGCCGACCGGACGGTCTTCGTGGTCGCCCACCGCCTGTCGACGGTGCGCGACGCCGATCAGATCGTCGTCCTCGATGCAGGCAGGATCGTCGAACGCGGATCCCACGAGGACCTGCTTGCGCGCCAGGGCATCTACTCCGAGCTCACGTCGAACCAGGTGGGCTGATCAGCGGATGTCGACGGTCCGCACCAGCGACGCGGCCTCGACCCGGTGGGAGCCGAGGTAGTTGACCGTCATCACCCGCGGCCCGGCGTACAGCCAGTCCGGTGAGATCGTCGCCTGACCGTTGACCAGGGTGATCGTCCGCTGTCCACGGTGATCGGAGATCGTGACGACGCCGTTGACGACCCGGACACCGCCGGCGGTGACGATCACGGTCACGCTGCGGTGCGATCGCGAGACGATCCGGATCTGCGCGTACGACTTCACCGCCCGGACGGCAGCCAGGGTGCGCACGATCGGGGTGTAACCCGGCTTCGTGTAGGACACCTGGACGGACAGCATGTGGCCGGGGTCGGTCAACAAGGGCGTGTAGCTGCCCGTCGTCGCCCCGGCGATCGGTACGCCGTCGAGCAGCCACTGGTAGCTGGTCCGGACCCCGGCGGGGCCGACGACCCCGGGGATGACCGAGTAGGCATCGCCGACGTGCGGATTGCCGACCAGGCGCGGCTCGGAGGTCAGGTCGAGCTTCTCCGGAGCCACCGGCACCGTGGCGTCCGAGGTCGACGTGGTCGTGGTGTATCCGTCACGAGTCGCCGTGGCGATCACGCGGACGACCTTGCCGAGCAGTGCCGGACCGAGCTTGAGCGACGGGGCGGTCGCTCCTGGCACCGGCGCGCCGTTGGCGGTCCAGGTGTAGGTGGTGGCCTTTGGCGCCGGGTTCCAGGTCGGGGTCGACGCGCTCAGGACCCCGCCGACCTTGACGAAGCCGCTGAGCACCGGCGCGGTCAGGGCCGTCATCACGCCCGGGATCGTCCGCGCGGTCGCCGCGGCGGTGCTCGACCCAGTCCTGTAGCCGATCTTCGCCGCGGTCACCTTGACCGAGATCGCGTCACCGACCTCGGCCGGGGTCGGGGTGTACGTGGTGGTTGTGGCTCCCGTGATCGCGGCCCCGTTCGCCAGCCACTGGTACTTGTACGTCGCGCCGGTGCGGTTCCAGGTGCCGGGCTTGATGGCGAGCGGCGCGTCGACCTGCGGTGTGCCGATCACGGTCGGTGGCGCCGTCGGAGTGACCGACTCGTCCTCGAGGTGGATGAACCCGGTCGGCCAGCCACCACCGCTGCGGACGATCTTGCGCCAGTCGAAGTCACCGCCGTAGTGGTCCTCGCTGATGATGATCGTGTTGGCGTCGATGATCTGCTGCACGTAGGCGACATGGTTGCTGTCCCACCACGCGACCGATCCGACCAGGGGCGTCTGGTTGGTCCTGGACTTGAAGACCACACCCCAGTAGCGCGCGTCGCCGCTGCTGGACCACGGCCGCGCCACGGGCATCCCCGACTGGATCATCCGGTAGGCCATGTAGTTGGTGCAGTTGTGGCCGGAGTACATCCGCCACCACATCTTGTTGTAGTTGGTCGGGGCGTACCCGAAGCTGCTGTGGCCGGACCTGGCGCAGCCGGTGAATCCCAGGCAGAGCAGCGACGACGTCGCGCCCGCCGGAGGGGTCGGGACAAGCAGCGTCGCGAGCGCCCAGACCAGGGCAATCACGAACGCATGACGAGACCGACGACGGGTGTGCACACCCGAACGCTAGAGCAACTTTCGTCACTCTGCCTACCATCTGCCCCAAACTACAGCGGTGCGACACGCCGTTACAACCGTGTAATTCTGAATCGCTTCCTGCCGATATCAGATGCTTTCCGCGCGGGTGGCATGATGCCTCGCATGCCAGGAACCAACCTCACTCGCGAAGAGGCGCAGACCCGCGCCCGGTTGCTCGACGTCGACTCGTACACCATCGAGATCGACCTGACGACCAGCGACAAGACCTTTGCCTCCACGACCACGATCGCTTTCAGGTGCAGCGAACCGGGAGCCAGCACGTTCGCTGATCTCGTCGACGCCGAGATCAGTGCGATCACGCTGAACGGCGTGCCGGTCGACCCGGCGACGTCGTACGCCGACAGCCGGATCCAGCTCGACGGTCTGGCCGCCGACAACCTGCTGGTGGTCAGTGCCGACTGCACCTACAGCCACAGCGGCGAAGGCCTGCACCGCTTCGTGGACCCTGCCGACGACCGGGTCTACCTCTACAGCCAGTTCGAGGTCCCCGACGCCAGGCGGGTGTTCACCACCTTCGAGCAGCCCGACCTCAAGAGCGTCTTCACCTTCTCGGTCACGGCGCCCGAGCACTGGACGGTGGTCTCCAACGCACCCACTCCGGCTGCTGAGCCGACCGGCGACGGCAAGGCGGTCTGGAACTTCCCGGCCACCAAGAAGATGTCGACCTACATCACCGCGCTCGTCGCGGGCGAGTACCACGAGGTCCAGGACGTCTACGAAGGCAAGTTCGGCACCATCCCACTCGGCCACTACTGCCGCCAGTCACTGGTGGAGTTCCTCGATCGCGACGAGATCGTGAAGATCACCAAGCAGGGCTTCGAGTTCTTCGAGGAGGCCTTCGACTTCCCCTACCCGTTCGAGAAGTACGACCAACTCTACGTCCCCGAGTACAACATGGGCGCGATGGAGAACGCCGGCTGCGTGACGCTGCGCGACGAGTACCTGCCCCGCAGCCGCCAGCCGCGCTCGTTCTACGAGTTCCGCTGCAGCGTGATCCTGCACGAGATGGCGCACATGTGGTTCGGCGACCTGGTCACGATGAAGTGGTGGGACGACCTGTGGCTCAACGAGTCCTTCGCCGAGTGGGCCTGCTACCACGCCGAGGCCGAGGCCACCGAGTTCACCGACGCGTGGACCGGGTTCACGAACGCCCGCAAGCAGACCGGGTACCGCCAGGACCAGATGCCCAGCACCCACCCGATCGCCGCGGACAACTACGACCTGCACGCCGTCGAGGTCAACTTCGACATGATCACCTACGCCAAGGGCGCCTCGGTCCTCAAGCAGCTGGTCGCCTGGGTCGGCCTGGATCCGTTCCTCGCCGGTCTTCGCCAGTACTTCAAGGACCACGCGTACGGGAACTCCGAGTTCTCCGACCTGCTGGTGGCGCTGGAGAAGGCGTCGGGCCGGGAGCTCGAGGGCTGGGCTGCCGAGTGGTTGCAGACCGCTGGCGTGAACACCCTGACCCCGTCGTTCGAGCTGGACGCGGACGGCAACTACACCTCGTTCTCCGTGCTCCAGAGTGCCGATCCGGACTGGCCGACGTTGCGCCGCCACCGCCTCGGCATCGGCCTGTACGACGACGTTGACGGCGCCCTGGTGCGGCGGACCGCCATCGAGGTCGACATCGACGGCGCCTCGACGGAGATCGTCGAGCTCGTCGGTCTCCGGCAGCCCGACCTGCTGCTGCTCAACGACGAGGACCTCGCCTACGCGAAGATCCGGCTCGACGAGCGCTCGCTGGCCACGGTGGTCAACGGCCTCGGCAAGCTCGGCGACTCGCTCCCCCGCGCCCTGTGCTGGGGTGCGGCGTGGGACATGACGCGCGATGCCGAGATGCGGGCGACCGACTTCGCGACGCTGGTGCTGGCCAACATCGGCCAGGAGACCGACGCCTGGGGCATCAGCCGGATCCCCGACTACGCCTCGCAGGCGGTGAATTCGTTCTCCGCACCGGCCAACCGCCCGGCGCTCCAGGCGGCCTGGGAACGAGGGATGCGCGACCTCCTGGGGCAGGCCGCTGCCAGCAGTGACCAGCAGCTCACCTTCGCGCGGACCTACGCAGGCGCAGCCCGCAGCGATGCGGCGCTCGCCGACCTGGAGGCGATGCTCGACGGAACGCTGTCCTTCGAGGGTCTGGCCATGGACCAGGACCTGCGCTGGACGCTGGTCACGGGTCTGGCCCGTCGCGGCCGGGCGGGAACCCGGATCACCGACGAGCTCGCCGGCGACAACACCATCTCGGGCCAGGAGCACGCTGCCGCTGCCCGGGCCGCCCAGCCGGACGCCGAGGCCAAGGCCGAGGCCTGGGACGCGGCGATCGTCCGCAACGACACCCCGAACGAGACCCACCGCTCGATCGCGATGGCGTTCCAGGTCGGCGGCCAGGACGACCTCCTGACGCCGTACGTGCCGAGGTACCTGGAGGCAGCCGAGACTGCCTGGGAGCACCTCGGGACGCACAAGGCAGCCACCGCACTGGCCTTCATGTTCCCGCGGCAGCTCGCCTCGGAGCAGCTGCTCGAGCAGGTCGACGCGTGGCTGGAGACGACCTCGGCCAACCCCGGTGCGGTCCGCCTGGTCCGCGAGGGACGCGCCGACGTCGCGCGCTACCTCGCCGGGCAGGCGAAGGACGCGAGTTAACTGGCGTGCAGGGTCGCCGGCTTCCGGGCAGCCCCGGCCAGCTGGCTCACGCCGCGCGTGATGCCCCCGACGAGATCACCTTCGGCGAACGCCGACTCCATGGCGACCACGGCGAGGCGGACCGAGTCGTCAGGGAGGTCACGCCGTACGACGGACCCGGTGACGACCTCCAGCAGTCGGGCTGCCGGGTCGACGAAGATCAGGACGCTGCGCGCCGGGGCGATCAGCGAGGCGTGGAGCCGCTGGGCAAAGGCCGTGGCCTCGTCCTCGGCCGCACCGACGTACACGGAGAACTCGTAGCGGCAGATCGTCTCCGCAGCGCGGATGGCGCGGTCGATCTCGTACCGCTGGTCGGCCGAGAAACCATCACCACTTGCCACTGGTGCCACCCCGGTCGGTCTCGGCGGCCTCGATCTGCGCGGACGAGAGCTCGTCGGCGGCCTCGACACCCTTGCGGGGGCCACCGAACCACTCGGCCTCGGAGCGCCAGGACTGACCCGGCTCGTAGCCCTTGTCGCTGATCATCGACGGCAACGCGGCGAAGAGGGTGATCACGATGAAGAGTCCTGCCGGGATCAGGAACAGGACCACGAGGTACTGCAGGCCGGAGACGTGCGGCTGCTTGGCCCACGTCGACGGCGTGTCCGCGAAGGCGGCCACCGGGACGCTGAGCAGCACGAAGGCTGCGACCGACACTGCCAGGGCAGCGCGGCGGGCAACGGAACGGGCAGTCTTCGGTGCGGACACCTCACGAGTGATCACACACGAAGGATAACCAAGTGGCGGCCCGGGCATGCACGCCACCACCCGTGATCCTCGCTACGCCGGCACTGGAGCAGGCTCCGTGCGGCTCCGTGCGGCTCCGCTCGTTCGCGTGGGTCGTCGCTGCGCTCCTCAAACGCTCCTCGCTCCGCCGGCACTGGAGCAAGCTCCGTGCGGCTCCGCTCGTTCGCGTAGCCTCCGTCCCATGACTGCCCCGATGAGTCTGTTCTCGATGCCCGCCACCTGCATCCAGGACGGTGACAGGAGCTGGACCTGCGCCGCGGTGTTCGACTGGACCCACAACTCCGACCTGGCGCACGCCGCGAGCTGGCTGATCGGAAAGCCGCTCTCGATCGTCTGGCTCCTGGTCATCGGCGTGGTGTCGCGCTGGATGCTGCACAAGGTGATCGACCGGCTGGTCGCCCGCGCCAGCGACGGCGTCCTGCCGGCGAAGCTCGCGCGCGGACCTTTCGCAGACCCGGCCGGCAACACCACCACGCACCGCCGGGTCCAGCGCGCCGTGACGATGGGCAGCCTGCTCAAGAGCATCGTGACCAGCGTCGTCTTCGTGATCGTGGGCTTCATGGCGATCGCCAAGTTCGGGTACAACATCGCGCCGCTGATCGCGAGCGCCGGCATCATCGGCCTCGCCCTCGGCTTCGGCGCCCAGAGCCTGGTCAAAGACTTCCTCTCCGGCATCTTCATGATCTTCGAGGACCAGTACGGCGTCGGTGATTCGGTCAACCTGGGCGATGCCACCGGCACCGTCGAGGCGGTCAGCCTCCGGGTGACGCGGGTGCGCGACGTCGACGGCACGGTCTGGTACGTCCGCAACGGCGAGATCGTCAGGGTGGGCAACCAGAGCCAGAACTGGTCGCGCTCGGTGCTCGACATCGCGGTGGGCTACAAGGAGGACATCACCCGGGTCCGCAGCCTGCTCAAGGAGGTCGCGCACGAGCTCGCCGATGACGAGCACTACCGGGATCGGATCATCGAGGAGCCGGAGGTCTGGGGCGTCCAGTCCCTCGGTCCGGACGCGGTCGTGGTCAGGGTGACGCTGAAGACGATGCCGCAGCAGCAGTGGATGGTCGCCCGCGAGATGCGCGAGCGCGTCAAGACCCGGTTCGACGCCGAGGGGATCGCGATGCCGATGCCGCAGCGCGTGACGTGGACCGATCCGGCGGCACCCAGTTGACCGATGCACGACCACGGGTCGGCACAATGGCTGTATGGGAGCGAACGAAGTGAGCGACCAATCCAACACAGCCACCGGTGCTGCTGCGGCCCGATGCGAAGCGAGGGCCCAATGGGAGCGAACGAAGTGAGCGACCAATCCAAGACAGCCACCGGTGCTGCTGCGGCCCGATGCGAAGCGAGGGCCCAGTGAGCACGTTCTACGACGAGATCGGTGGGATGGAGACGATCACCGCGATCGTGCACCGGTTCTACGAAGGTGTGGCCGGCGACGAGGCGCTGCGGCCGTTGTATCCCGAGGCCGACCTCGGTCCGGCCGAAGAACGCTTCCGGCTGTTCCTGGCCCAGTACTGGGGCGGCCCGACGACGTACTCGGACGCACGTGGCCACCCCCGGCTGCGGATGCGGCACGCGCCGTTCGCGGTGACTCCCGACGCGGCGCAGCACTGGTTGCGGCACTTCCGGGCCGGCCTCGACAGCGTCGACCTCACGCCCGAGCAGGACGCCCAGTTCTGGGACTACGTCACGCACGCGGCCCAGTTCATGGTGAACACGCCCGTCTGAGGGCTCACCCGGGCAGCGCGGCCGTGAGGGCCGCGCGCTGCGCCGGGGACATCGCCGTCGCCCGCTGGGTCTCGGTGTCGAAGGTGACCATGACGACCTTCGACCGCGCCAGCACCTCGTCCTGGTCGCGGATCTCGTGGACCACCGTGTACGACTTCGTGCCGACACCGCTGACCCAGGAGTGCACCTCGTACGGCGTACTGCGGTAGTGCAGCGGCCGCAGGTAGTCGACGTCCATCCGGGCGACGACGTTATCGCTCCAGACCTCGCCGCGGGTGTGCAGGTGCCGGATGTAGGCGACCCGGGCCTCCTGGAAGTACTCGTAGTAGTGCACGTTGTTGGCGTGCTTGTACGGGTCGATCTCCGACCACCGCAGCTGGAGCGGGTAGAGATGCCGGGAGGTTCCGTCGGCCGTGATCGGCGTCCGGCCGGGGGCCGCGGCCAGGTACGGCGACAGGAAGTCCTTCTCGTCCGGCGCGAGGCGGCGCGGTGCCGCGGTGGCGAAGACGAACGGCGCGAGCAAGGTCGAGGCCCGGGCGTAGACGGTTCGGCCGGCCTCGTCCTCCTGGTAGACCTCGTGCGCCAGGATGAACGATCCGGCCCGGACGGCGGCCACCCACGTGTCGACCAGGATCTCGGTACGTCGCAGGGTCAGCGGCACCAGGAAGTCGACCTCGTGCTTGACCACGAGGATCCCCTCGGGCGTCTCCGGACTGACCGCGATGGCCCGGTGAGTGCCGAAGAAGGCGATTCTCGCCTCCTGGAGCAGGTCGACATAGGTCACGTTGTTGACGTGACCGAGCCGGTCCATGTCTGCCCAGCGCAGCTGACCACTGTAGGTGTGACGCACACCGCTGATCCAACCACCAGAACGCGTTCTAGGATGACCGGGGGCAACCGGAGCGTTGCCCATCTCACACGACAGGATCGGAGTAGCAACGATGCCCGAGGCAGTGATCGTTTCCGCGGCCCGCACCCCCATCGGCCGCGCGAACAAGGGGTCCCTCAAGGATTTCCGCCCGGACGACCTCAGCGCTCTGATCATCAAGGCGGCGCTCGACAAGGTTCCTGGGCTCGACCCCGCCACGATCAACGACCTGATCCTCGGGTGCGGCCTGCCCGGCGGTGAGGCCGGCAACAACATGGGCCGCATCGTCTCGACGCTGCTCGGCTACGAGATCCCGGGCACGACGATCACCCGCTACTGCTCCTCGTCGGTGCAGACCTCGCGGATGGCCTTCCACGCGATCAAGGCCGGCGAGGGCGACGCGTTCATCTCGGCCGGCGTCGAGACGGTCTCGCGGTTCCAGTTCGGCACCTCGGACCACCTCCCGAACACCAAGAACCCGCTGTTCGCCGACGCGCAGGCCCGTACTGAGAAGTACGCCGAGGGCGGTCAGGACTGGCACGACCCGCGCGAGGACGGCCTCCTGCCCGACATCTACATCGCCATGGGCCAGACGGCCGAGAACGTGGCGCGCATCCGGGGCCTGGACCGCAAGGAGCTCGACGAGTTCGCGGTCCGCAGCCAGAACCTCGCCGAGAAGGCCATCGCGGACGGCTTCTGGGCCCGGGAGATCACCCCGGTGACCCTGGCCGACGGCACGGTGGTCTCCGCCGACGACGGCCCACGTGCGGGCGTGACCTACGAGGCGATCGCCGACCTGCAGCCGGTCTTCCGCCCCGATGGGGTGGTCACGGCCGGCAACTGCTGCGCCCTGAACGACGGAGCAGCCGCGGTGATCATCATGAGCGACACCAAGGCCAGGGAGCTCGGCCTGACCCCGCTCGCGCGGATCGTGTCGACCGGCGTCACCGGCCTGTCCCCCGAGATCATGGGCCTGGGTCCTGTCGAGGCGACCAAGCAGGCGCTGGCGAACGCGAACATGTCGATCGACGACGTCGACCTGGTCGAGATCAACGAGGCCTTCGCGGCCCAGGTCGTGCCGTCCTACCAGGACCTGGGCATCGACATCGACCGGCTCAACGTGAACGGTGGTGCGATCGCCGTGGGTCACCCCTTCGGCATGACCGGCGCCCGCCTGCAGAACACGATGCTCAACTCGCTGCAGTGGCACGACAAGCAGACCGGCCTGATCACCATGTGCGTCGGTGGCGGCCAGGGCATGGCGATGATCCTGGAGCGGATGTCCTGAGGTTTCGGGGTGGCGCGTCCGCGCCTTCCTTAACCACCGGTACAACCACGAAGGCCCGGACCTGACGGTCCGGGCCTTCGCTGTACCCCGCCGGCCGCGGGATGTGGTTCGCGGCCGGCAGCAGCCGGTGATCTCGTTGCGGTGGCTCAGGCGTCGGTGGCGAGCACGGCCTGGACCGACAGGGTGACGCTCACCTTGTCGCCGACCAGGAGCTTGCCACCGTCGAGCGGGATGTTGAAGTCGACGCCGAAGTCCTTGCGGTTGATCTCGGTGGTCGCCTCGAAGCCGATACGACGACCGCCCCACGGGTCGGTGTCGAAGCCGAGGAACTCCACGTCGAGCTCGACCTCACGGGTGACACCCTTGATGGTGAGGTTGCCCTTGGCGCTCGTGCCGTCGAAGGAGGTCGACGTGAACGTCATCGGGCCGGTGTTCTCGGTGTCGAAGAAGTCAGCGGACCGCAGGTGGCCGTCGCGCTGCTCGTCGCGGGTGTTGACCGAGTTCAGGTCGACGGAGGCCTCGGCGGCGGTGTCGGCGAGCGTGGCGCCCGTGACGATCTTGCCCTCGAACTTCTCGAACTGGCCGCGCACCTTGGTCATCAGGTGGCGGACGGTGAAACCGACCTCGGAGTGGATCGGGTCGATCGTCCACGTGCCGGCGACGATCTCGGTTGCGGTGCTGGTCATGGTCATGCCTTCCTGGAAGTCAATTAGTTGAATTTTCAACTCTGAGATGACCCTAGCATCAGGTCGTATAATGTTCAACTACATGCAGCACCAGATATTCCCGCCTCCCGGATCCTCAAACCCATGACCCCTAGACTCCCGCCCATGGCCGCAGACGAAACCCGCTGGCTCGACGCCGCACAGCAGGCGAACTGGCGTGCGTTCATCGTCGGCTCGACGCTGCTCATGGATGTCCTGGACCGGGAGCTGCGACAGGCCCACGGCGTTTCCATGGCCGAGTACGAGATCCTCGTCCGGCTGTCCGAGACCCCCGACCGGACCCTGCGCATGGCCCAGATCGCGGAATCGATGCAGCACTCCCGCAGTCGGGTCACCCACACCGTGAGCCGGATGGAGAAGGCCGGCCTGATCAGCCGGTGCGCGGCGTCCGAGGACAAGCGCGGCGTCGAGGCGAAGATGACCGACGCCGGCTGGGACCTGCTCGTCGCCGCGGCGCACACGCACGTGGCCGGCGTCCGGGCACACTTCGTCGACATCGCCGACCCGGAGGACTACGAAGCGATGGGCCGGGTGATGAACGCCGTGTCTGACCGGCTCGTCGCCGAGAATCCCACGTTCGACGACATCCGGGGTCGCTGAGTCAGTCTTGGCTCAGTCGCGGGTGAGGCGCCGGTGCGTGACCCGGTGCGGTCGCGCCGCCTCGACACCGAGGCGCTCGACCTTGTTCTCCTCGTAGGACGCGTAGTTCCCCTCGAACCAGAACCAGCTGCCCGGGGAGTCCTCGGTCCCTTCCCACGCCAGGATGTGGGTCGCCGTACGGTCCAGGAACCAGCGGTCGTGCGAGGTGATCACGGCACAGCCCGGGAACTCCAGCAGCGCGTCCTCGAGTGAGGACAAGGTCTCGACGTCGAGGTCGTTGGTCGGCTCGTCGAGCAGCAGCATGTTGCCGCCCATCTTCAGCGTCAGCGCCAGGTTGAGCCGGTTCCGCTCGCCGCCGGAGAGCACTCCTGCCTTCTTCTGCTGGTCCGGTCCCTTGAAACCGAAGGAGGCGACATAGGCGCGCGAGTTCATCTCGAAGTTCGCGACCTTGATGAAGTCCAGACCGTCCGAGACGACCTCCCAGACGTTCTTGTTCGGGTCGATGCCGCCACGGCTCTGGTCGACGTAGGAGATCTTCACGGTCTGGCCGACGGTCAAGGACCCCGAGTCGGGCTTCTCCTCCCCCACGATCATCCGGAACAGCGTGGTCTTGCCGACGCCGTTGGGTCCGATGACACCGACGATGCCGGCCTTCGGGAGCGAGAACGAGAGGTCTTCGATCAGGATCCGGTCGTCGAAGCCCTTGGTCAGGTGATCGGCTTCCAGCACCACGTCGCCCAGACGGGGGCCGGCGGGAATGTTGATCTCGGACGTGTCGATCTTGCGCATCCTGTCCGCTTCGGCAGCCATCTCCTCGTAGCGGGCCAGACGCGACTTGCTCTTGGTCTGGCGGGCCTTGGCGTTGGACCGCACCCACTCGAGCTCGCGCTCCAGCATCTTGGCGCGCTTGGCGTCCTTCTGCCCCTCGATCTTGAGGCGGCTCTGCTTGGTCTCCAGGTACGTCGTGTAGTTGCCCTCGTACGGGTGCGCCTTGCCGCGGTCCAGCTCGAGGATCCAGCTCGCCACGTTGTCGAGGAAGTACCGGTCGTGGGTCACGGCCAGCACGGCACCCGGGTACGACGCCAGGTGACCTTCGAGCCACTGCACCGACTCGGCGGCGAGGTGGTTGGTCGGCTCGTCGAGCAGCAGCAGCGACGGCTGCTGGAGCAGCAGCTTGCACAGGGCCACCCGGCGACGTTCTCCACCGGAGAGGTTGTCCACGATCGCGTCCGGCGGCGGGCAGCGGAGGGCGTCCATGGCCTGGTCGAGACGACTGTCGAGATCCCAGACATTGGCGGCGTCGAGCTCGCTCTGCAGGTCTCCGGCCTCGGTGGCGACCTTGTCCTGATCGGCGTCGGGGTCGCCCATCAACGTGTAGAGCTCGTTGAGCCGAGCCATCTTGGCCTTGGTCTCGGCGACGGCCTCCTCGACGTTCTCCAGGACGGTCTTGCCCTCGCTCAGCGGCGGCTCCTGCTGGAGCATGCCGACGGTCGCACCCGGGTCGAGGATCGCGTCGCCGTTGTTGGCTTTGTCGAGCCCGGCCATGATCTTGAGCAAGGTCGACTTGCCGGTGCCGTTGGGACCGACGACGCCGATCTTCGCCCCGTGCAGGAACGACAGCGTCACATTGTCGAGAACCACCTTGTCGCCGTGTGCCTTGCGGACATTGCGCAATGTGTAGACGTACTCACCCATGCGGCACAGGCTACGCAGCCGGGCCCGTGGTTCAGGCAGCGGGTTCGACCTCGTTGCCCGCGGAGTCGAGCTGCGGGCCGGCAGCGTCGTAGGCGTGCAACATCTCGCGTACGCCGGGATCCTCCTCGGGTCCTGCGGCGCTCCCGCGGACCGTCTTGGCGAAGGCGCTCGTGCCTCGGGTCAGGTCGTGGCCCACGAAGGTCGCGTCCACGATCCAGGACACCGACGGGGGTGTGCCCTCCTCTCGTTCCCACACGTCCACCCGGACCCGCCCGTGCACGACCACGGCATCGCCCTTGCAGATCGAGTCGGCGACGTTGCGGCCCAGACCGCGCCAGCAGTTCACGGTGAACCAGGACGTCTCGCCGTTGGTCCAGACCCCGCCCTTGTTGTAGCGCGGCGTGCAGCCGATGCGGAAAGACGCGCACGTCGTGTCTCCCACCTCGCGCTGCTCGACATCGTTGCCGACCCACCCCTGCAGGGTCACCTGGGACTCGTTCATTGGTTCCTCCTCGATAGCCGTAGCAGGAGGATCCGGGCCGGCACCCCGGCGGGGCCACGGCAGTTCGAGGACCGGTGGACAACCAGGCCCACGACCTGGGTGTGAACGATCAGGCGCGAGCGATCCGAAGGCCCTCGACGACGGCCCGGTACGCGTCGAGCTCGATACTGATCGGAACGATGACGAGCGCGTGGGTCACCTCGGTCACCGCGGCGCGCAACCGCTCGTCGGCCCTGCTGGCACGACGCGCCGCCGTACGACGCACGAGTGCCCGACAGCCGAGCGCGAGCAGCAGGCCGAGGACGAGGCCGCCCGCGAGCAGGATCTCGGGCAACGAGAACGAGCCGATCATCGGCTTCTTCAGCTTCAGCCGATTCGATCCGCTCAAGCCACCCAGCCAGCCGGCGCCGACGACGGCCGTCAGCAGGAGCAGCCACTGCAGGGCGTTGACCATCCGGGCCCAGATCGCGATGCGGCCCACGCCCAGCTCGGTGCCACCGACCGCCCGATCGAGGCGGCTCGTCAGCTCAGGCAGCCCCGTCGTCGCCGCGCGGGTGATCGCACTTGCCCACGGACGGGTCAGACCGACCGAGAGCTGGTCGGCGAGCTCACGCACGGCCGAGTCGACCTGGGCGGCCTGGACCTGGTGGGCGTCGGGGATCGAGCTGCGCACCGCAGAGACCAGCTCGCGGTCGGAGGCCTGGAGGTTCAGGTGCCGCAGGGGATCGCGACGCAGGCGGGACATCCACGACACCACGGGCCACCCGGTGGCGCGACGGGTGCGGGCGAGACTGGCGCGACGGACCGCGTCGGTGACCACGGGGACGCCGGCGGCATCGGCCACTGCGTCGCGCAGCCTGGTCCGGTCGCGGTCGGACAACGTGGGTGGCGTCACCTCGCCGTTCGCGGCCGCAAGGGACGTGGTCACCTCGGTCAGGTTCGTGGAGATGCGGGCGCGGGTCGCCGCCTTGTCCGCAACCCGCTGGCTGATCGTGCGCCGGAGCTCCTCGATGCCGATGCCCTCGATCGCCGAGACCGGGATCAGCGTGACGCCGTACAGGCCGTCGGCGTCGAGCAGGCGGCGCAGGTCGGCGACCATGCCGGCGCGCCGGTCCTCGGCAACCTCGTCGATGTGGTTGAGCACGATGACCATCGTGTCCTTGTGGGCCGCCAGGGGCCGCAGGAAGCGGTCGTGCACCGCGGCGTCGGCGTACTTCTGCGGGTCGAGCACCCAGACCAACAGGTCGGCGAGGCGCACCAGCCGGTCGACCTCGAGGTGGTGGGAGACCTCGGTCGAGTCGTGGTCAGGCAGGTCGAGCAGCACCAGCCCGTTCAGGTCGTTGGGCTCGCGCCCCGTGTCGAGCATCGAGTCGCGCACGGTCTGGTAGCGCGGCGGGATGCCGAGCCAGTCCAGCAGCTCACCGGCACCGTTGGACCCCCACGTGCACGCGGTGGCCCAGGACGTCGTCGGCCGACGTACGCCGACCGAGGCGAGCTCGAGCCCCACAAGTGCGTTGAATGTCGAGGACTTGCCAGACCCGGTCGCACCACCGAGCGCGACCACGGTGTGGTCGGCCGAGAGCCTGAGCCGGTCGGAGGCACGGCGTACGACGGCCTCGGCGGCCTCGAGCCGGGCACCGTCCAGACGTCCTCGGGCAGCCGTGACAGCCGCATCCAGACCCCGGACGCGGACTCCTACCTCGGTACCCCGTGCCACCAGATTGTCGGCACCCTCGAGCATGGACGTCATGCGCTCCCTCTGACCGCGGTCGTGTGAAGTACCCAGCCTACCGATCTCACAGGGTGTGCGACGCAAACCTGATGTCGTCGATCTGGCGCGCGGCGCGACGCAGTTCCTCCTCGACCTGGGGCAGCGTGTCGAGTCCGTCGAGCAGGTGGGCGAACCGGCGCTGCTCGCTGTCGACGAGGTGCAGCATCCGGTCGTTGAGGTCGTCGCGCGCCGTGGCGACCAGACGGCTCACCGACCCGTCGCCGAAGACGACGCCCAGGACTCGCTGCCCCAGAAGGGCGGAACCGCCGGCGACATCACGCTCGCCGCCCGACAGGACGAGGATCATCAGCGCCACCGCGAGGCTGGTCAGGCCGTGCGCCGGAACCCGCGAGGACGCGCGATCGGCCTCGATGCGCACCATCTCACCGACCGCGTGCTGCCAGTCGCGGATGTCGAGCTCGGCACGAAGTCGCAGGTCGCTTGAGGCGCGCGACAGATCGGCGTCCGAAGCGTCGAGCACCGCGCGGCCGGCCGCGATCGACCGCCAGGCCGTGTCGGTCTGCCCGGCCGCGACCTCGGCGTGCTCGAGGATCAGCGTGCGCAGGCCGGTCTCGACGGACGCCATCACCATCGTCGCCTGCTGGGACTGTTCCCGCGCGGCTCCGCTGACCCGGTCGCGGACCCGGCTGACCTTCGACTCCAGGCTCCTGAGCAGCTCACCGTCCCCGGCGAAGGTCTGCCAGCGCGCCAGCAGATCGCCGCGCAGAAGGGTGCCGTCGACGGCACCGTGGTCGATCTCGTTGAGCGCCCGCTCGTAGGACGTCTCGGCGTCACGGCGCAACCGGGCCTGGATCTCGTACTGGTCGTGGCACGCGTCGGCAATGAGGTACGCGCGCGTCGACAAGGTGCGGATCGCGCCCTCGAGGGTCTGGCGGACCACCCCGGTGCGGGCTTCGGCATCCACGGCCAGCGAGCTCAGCCAGGCCCGGATCTCGCGAACCGTGCTCGAGGGCAGCAGCCCGGCCTCGTCGACCTCCCCCTCGGGGACGACGAAGAGCGGCGAGTCTCGCAGGCCACGGGCGGTCAGCATCCGGGCCAGGTGCGCACTGACCTCGCCGACCGCCTCGGGGGCCGTCCGGTCGAGCACGATCGCCACGGCGGCGCTGCGATCGGCGGCGGCCTTGAGGAACTCCCACGGCACCTGGTCGGCGTACCGGGCGGCCGAGGTGACGAAGAGCCACAGGTCGGCTGCGCCGAGAAGCTGAGCCGCGAGCGTGCGGTTCTGCTCCTCGACCGAATCGATGTCGGGAGCATCCAGGACCGCGAGGCCCGCGGGAATCGCGTTCGACGCCACCAGCTGGAGGGCACCGGGATCTGCCGAAGCCCGTGCGGTGCGCTGGAGGTCGGGCAGGATCCGGGCGTGCTCGAACCAGTCCGCATCGGCCGGGTTGTGGACCAGGACCGGCGACCGGGTGGTCGGACGGAGCACGCCGGGCTCGGTCACCCGCTCCCCCACCAGCGAGTTGACCAGGGTCGACTTGCCGGCACCCGTGGAACCCCCGACCACGGTGAGCAACGGGGCGTCGATCTGGATCAGCCGCGGCAGGACGTAGTCCTCGAGCTGGTCGACGAGCTCGGTGCGGGCGCGCCGCGCGATCTCGACGTCGGGGATCGAGAGCGGGAGCTGGACCAGCTCGAGCGACTCGCGCAGCCGGATCAGCGTCGGGACCATCTGCGAGGACTGGCCGGTCAGTGGGTTCTTCGGGCTCAACGGACGGCTCCTGCGGTCTGGGGCCAGACGAGTCGCGGCCGCAACTGGAACATCTTCTGCACGTGCGCCTCGCCGAGGGCCTGGTACTGCGCGGGCGCGGTGCCCCGCAGATAACGGTGGTGCAGGAAGCCGAGTTCGATTGCTTCGCTCTGATACTCCTTCATGGCATCGAGGGCTTCGTCACCGCCCACCTTGCTCGCGTAGGTCCGTGCAGCCTTGCGGGCCGGGATCCGCGTGAGCCACGGCACCTCGCCGGCCTCGAGGAACCCGCGCCTGACGCAGTCGGTGAGCGAGCGGGCGAGCATCGCGCCCTCACGACGACGGGCCCAGATCGCGAAGGCGACCATCGCGAGGAACGCCGGCACCATCAGCAGGACGTACGCCGGCAGGGCGCCGGTCCCGCCGTCGAGCAGGAGCGAACCGTTCCAGGAGGCGTGCGCAACCACCGCCAGGACGTAGCCCCCGATCGGCGCCAGCACCTGGACGGCTCTGCTCCGGCTCGACACCGCGATCCCGATCCCGATCCCGGTGAACGCCGTGAAGAACGGGTGCGCGAACGGGCTCAGCACACCGCGCAGGACGAAGAGGGCCACGGCGCTCTCGATGCCGCCGACGTGGTTGTCGACCCCGATGTAGGCCTGGCTCAGGTAGAGGATGTTCTCCGTGAAGGCGAAACCGATGCCGACCATGCCGGCGTACACGATTCCGTCGAGGATGCCGTCGAGCTCGGCACGCCGGAAGAACAGCAGCAGCAGGATGAACAGCCCCTTGGCGGCTTCCTCGGTCAGCGGTGCGGTCAGCACCGACTCCCGCGCCTGGCTCGAGCCGAGCGCGAACGCGTCGAAGGCCTGCAGGAAGATCGCCGCGCTGGTCGCCACGAACGCGCCCCAGCCCAGGGCGAGCAGCAGCAGGTACCGGGGTTCCGGCTCGTAACGGTCCAGCCACAGGTAGCAGCCGATCAGCGGTCCGACCGGCAGAGCAGCGAGCACGACCCCGATCGCGATGGCCGTCGGAGCCCCCGACGCGAGCAGGACCCCAGCCATCACGACGGCCCCGACGAGCATCACGACACCGATCACCACGGTGAAGGCGACGCTGCTCCGGGGATTCCGCATGGCCCGAAGCCTAGCGAGGCGGGTCGGCGGATCGTCGTACAGTGTCAAGGTGAGCGAACAGGACATTTCCACGACCGAGCCGAGGACCGAGGCGCACGACCAGCCGGTCCCGGAGAAGTACGCCGCCTTCATGCGGACCGGATGGGGCGAGCGCGAGCTCGACGTCCCTGTTCATCCGGTCGCCACCTGGGCTGCGGCGCGTCGGGCACGGCTCGCCGAGATGTTCCCCGACGAGCGGCTCGTCGTACCCTCGGGCACCTTCAAGGTCCGGGCGTACGACACCGACTACCGGTTCCGGTCCTCGACCGCCCATACCCACCTGACCGGCAACCAGACCAGCGACGCCGTGCTGGTCATCGAGGGCGGCACCTCGGTGCTCTACGCCCGCCCGCGCAGCGACCGGAACACTGACGAGTTCTTCCGCGACCGTCAGTACGGCGAGCTGTGGTCCGGGCGACGACCGTCGCTGACGGAGATGTCGACCTCGCTCGGGCTCGAGACCCGGCACATCAACGACCTGCCCTCGGCGCTCTCGCGCTCGGCGCTGGCTGGATCCCCTAAGGCGCGGGTGCTCCGCGGGGTCGACGCCGGGGTCGACAGCCTCGTCGCCGCCGACGACGGCCGTGATCAGGACTTCGCGCGGGTGCTCTCGGAATTCCGGCTGGTCAAGGACTCCTGGGAGGTCGAGCAGCTCGCCGAGGCGTGCCGGATCACGACACTCGGCTTCGAGGACTCGGTGCGCGAGTGGGACCAGGTCCTGCTGCACGGCGAGCGCTGGATCGAGGGCACGTTCTTCCGCCGCGCCCGGGCGATGGGCAACGACATCGGCTACGACTCGATCGTCGGCGGCGGCAGGCACGCCACGACCCTGCACTGGATCGACAACTCAGGACCGATCACGCCCGGCGAGCTCGTCCTGCTCGACATGGGGGCCGAGGCGTCCTCGCTCTTCACCGCGGACGTCACCCGCACGCTTCCGGTCGACGGCCGATTCAGCGGGCTCCAGCGCGAGCTCTACTCGGTGGTGCTCGCGGCCCAGCAGGCCGGGATGGACGCAGTCCGGCCGGGAGCCGGTTTCCGGGACCCGCACCACGCCGCGATGGAGGTGCTCGCGCACGCGCTCGAGGACCTCGGCCTGCTCCCGTGCTCGGCCGAGGAAGCCCTCCAGCCGGACAGCAAGGTGTACTCGCGCTGGACGTTGCACAGCACCAGCCACATGCTGGGGATGGATGTCCACGACTGCGGCATCGCAGCGCCCGAGCTGTACGTCGAGGGTCCGCTGGTCGAGGGCATGGTCCTGACGGTCGAGCCCGGCCTGTACTTCCAGGAGGACGACCTCCTGGTTCCCGAGGAGCTGCGGGGTATCGGCATCCGGATCGAGGACGACCTGGTCGTCACCGCCGACGGATCGGTGAACCTCTCGGCCGCGCTCCCCCGCGAACCCGACGCGATCGAGGAGTGGATGGGCGCTCTTCGCGGCTAGGGCCGGTCGACGTCGACACCGCCGGCCAGGTCGCCGCACTCGATGGCGGCCGCACCCACCCGGTCCAGGTAGTCACGCGCTCCACGATCGCCGTCTGCCTCGGCCAGGATCGGCTCCCAGTGGTCGCTGCCCAGCACGACCGGGTGTCCGGGCCGACCGTGATAGGTCGCCCGCCCGAGTGCATCGGCGTCGGTCCCGAGCCGATGCAGGAGCCGCATGACCACCGACGGCGCCAGGTCGGGCAGGTCGACCAGCGTGACGACAGCGACGTCGGCTCCGTAGGCGGTCCCAGCGCGCAGGCCTGCCGACAGGGAGCGGCTCATCCCCCCGGCCCAGTCCTCGCACACCGCGACCATCACGCCAAGGTCGGCCACGAGCGGACGGGCCTCGTCGGCCGACGCGCCCAGCACGACGAGCACGCTGTCACAACCACCCCCGGACAGGACCTCGACCGCGTGCGGCAACCAGCCGTGGATGAGCGCCTTGGGGCAACCCATCCGGGTTCCGGAGCCTGCGGCCAGGACGATTCCGAGCGTGCTCACGCGCCGGCGGGCTCACTGAGCCGCAGCGGCGTCACCGGGTGGATCGGGTGGGCCACGTCGCGCAGCGGCAGCCCGGAGCGTCCGGTGGTGACGGCAATGATCTCGGCGGCGATCGAGACCGCGGTCTCCTCGGGTGTCCGTCCACCGACGTCGAGCCCGATGGGTGAGCGCAGCCGGGCGAATTGCGCCTCCGACACCCCGGCCTCGCGCAACCGCCGGATCAGGTCGGCGCTGGCGCGCCGGCTCCCCATCACCCCGATGTACGCCGCCTCGGTCTCCAGGGCCACCCGGAGCAGCGGTACATCGAACTTCGGATCGTGCGTCAGCACGCACAGCACCGTGGAGGAATCGACCGCCTGGGCGGTCAGGTAGCGGTGCGGCCAGTCGACGACCACCTCGTCGGCGTACGGGAAGCGCTCGGGGGTTGCGAACACCGCACGTGCATCGCACACGGTGACCCGGTAGCCGAGGAACGATCCGATCCGGGCCATCGCGGTGGCGAAGTCGCCGGCCCCGAAGACGATCATGCGAGCCGGGGCCGCGAAGGACTGGAGGAAGACGTCGGGCTCTGCCCTCACCTCGTCGGTCGTGCAGCTCGAGGCCGTGTGAGCACTCGTCGTCCCGAGCAGCGATCTCAGCCGCTGTCCGACCCTGTCGGTCGCGTCGCCGACAGCGGCCCCTCCCGCGGCGTCGAGGACGACATGGCTGCCGCGTCGTTCGTCGTCGGCGATCCACGTCGCGATCGCGACCGGCTCACGACTCCGGATCCGGTCCAGGACCTGGTCGAACTCGGGGTAGGTGACCGTGTCGACCGGCTCGACGAACACGTCCAGCTCACCGCCGCAGGTCAGCCCGACGGACATGGCCTGCGGATCGGGAACGCCGTAGCGGGCCAGCTCCGCACGACCACGGGCGAGCACCCGCGCCGAGAGCTCGTGGACCTCGCTCTCGACACAGCCGCCGGAGATGCTGCCGAGGACCTCACCGTGCTCGGAGACCGCCATCGCCGTTCCGGCCGGTCGCGGGGTCGACCGACGCGTCGCGACGACCGTGGCCAGCGCGAACCTGGTCCCGTCGGCGCGCCAGCGCTCCAGTCCGTCGAGGATCTCGTCCCACAGGCCGTTCACATCGCCTCCGCGCCTGCCCTGATCGCGGTGCGGATCCGGCTGTAGGTCCCGCAGCGGCAGATGTTGCGGATCTCGTCCAGGTCGGCGTCGGTGATCTCGCGGCCGGCCGCGTGCACCTGGTTGACCTTCGCCACCGCGGCCATGATCTGCCCCGGCTGGCAGTACCCGCACTGCGCGACGTCGTTCTCCAGCCACGCTTCCTGCATCGGGTGCAGCTCGGCTCCGACCGTCGCCGGCAGTCCCTCGATCGTGGTCACCTGGTCGGTCGGTCCGATGTCCTTGACCTGGACCGAGCACGGGTTGAAGGCCTTGCCGTTGATGTGCGACGTACAGGCCTTGCAGACGTTGATGCCGCAGCCGTACTTCGGCCCCGTGATGCCGAGGACGTCGCGCAGGACCCAGAGCAGTCGGACGTCGTCGTCGACGTTCACCGTGACGGTGCTGCCGTTGAGGATGAAGGTGTGCTGTCCCATGGTGCGCTCCTCAGAAGGTGTAGCTCAGGCCGTCGGTCGGCGATTCGGGTATGGGCGGGACGAACGGCTTGACGGTGAAGGACAGCTGGTCGTGGTTGATCGGGAACCTGGTGGGCATGGTGCCGGTGGCGCGGGCGTAGGCACAGGCCACCGCCGAGACCGAGGCAGCGACCCCTGCCTCGCCGGCCCCTCCGGGCTGCTCGGAGGTCGAGGGCATCACGATGCACTGGAAGTCCAGCGGAGCGTTCCACTCGCGGGTGTAGAAGTAGTTGTCCCAGCTCGCTTCCAGGAAATGACCGTCGCGCAGGTGCAGGCTGCTGGTCAGGGCCAGGGCGATCCCGTCCGAGACGCCGCCCATCATCTGGGCCTCGAGGCCGCGAGGGTTGATGACCAGACCTGCGTCGACCGCGATCACCGCCTTGGTGACGCGCGGGCCGGTGACGCCGTTGGTGATCGGCCGGTTGACCGTCGCGGGACGGCAGTCGATCTCGACGAGAACCGCGGTAGCGCCCTTGTACTCGCTGTGCACCGCGACCCCCTGGGCCATCCCGGCCGGCATCGACCGGCCCCACTGGCCGACCGAGGCCACCTTGCGCAGCACATCCTTGACCCGGCTGTTCTTGAGGAACGCCAGCCGGAAGGCCACCGGGTCCTGGCCCGTCAACGCCGCCAGCCGATCGACCATCAGCTCGTTGGCGCAGGCGACGTCGGGTGAGTAGATGTTGCGCATCGAGCCGGTGTTGAACCGCATGTCGCACTCGTTGAGCAGTTGGGTGACGACACCGAAGTCGTAGGGCAGCTCCTGGGTGAGCGTGAAGATCGTCTCGGCGAAGCCGAGGTTGCCGAGCCCGGTCGGAAGCTTGTCCAGGTTGTGGCTGATCATCTCTCCCAGGCCGTGCCCGAAGTCGGTCGAGACGCTCGTGTGCCGCTGCTCGAAGGTGAGCACCTGTCCCAGCAGCACGGTTGCCCGGATCCTCGAGGTGGCCATCGGGTGCACGCGACCCTGCCGCGGCTCGTCGGCGCGGTGCCACATGAGCTTGACCGGGACGCCCATCTTCTGGGAGATCTTCGCGGCTTCGAGGGCTGCGTCGTTGAACAGCTTGTGGCCGAACGAGCCACCCCCGGTCACGACGTTCACGGTCACCTTGTCGACCGGGAGCCCGATCGCCGCGGCGATCTCTCCCTGGGCCACGATCGGCGCCTTCAGACCCGCCCACACGGTGGCGTGGTCGGAGCGGACGTCGGCGACCGCACAGTTGGGCTCGAGCGCCGCGCTGCTGCGGAACATGAAGGTGAACTCAGCCTCGATGGTCTGGGCGAGCAGCGGAATCGCCGGGACCGCCAGCGGGATCTCGGCGGCGCGCAATTTCGCCAGGACGGTCGCGTCCGACTCGCCTTCGACCGAGCCCGGGTTCCACACCACGACGAGTGCCCGGACGGCGTCGATGCACTGGCCGAAGGTCGCGGCCCGGACGGCGACCCCGGTGCCGACGGCCTCGACGTGGGTCACACCCGGCATCGCCAGGACCTGCGCCCGGTTGGAGATGGACTGGGGCGACCCGTTCAGCGTCGGCGGGCGGCAGACCATCGTCGGCAGGGCACCAGGAATGTCGAGGTCGAGGGTGAAGGTCTTGCGACCGGTGACCGCAGCGAGTGCGTCGACACGGTTCTGCGGCGTCCCGATGACCGAGAACGACGACCTCGGCGCCAGCGTCACGCTCACGGCCTTGGTCGTCGGGCTCGCCGCCTTGGTCGCGAGATCGGCGTACGAGACCGAGGCGCCGGTCGGGCCGGTGATGACCCCCTCCTTCGAGGTGAGCAGCGCCACGATCGAGCCGAGCTCGATGGCGGCCGCGTCCAGGAGCGCGTTGCGGGCGATCGCGGCGGCGACCCGGATCGGCGTGTACGTCGAGACCGTGGTGTTCGAGCCACCGGTGAGCTGGTTGAACATCAGCTCGGGTCGAGCAGGTGCGAGCGAGACGTGCACCTTGTCGACCGGGAGGTCCAGCTCCTCGGCGATGATCATCGCGGTCGAGGTGGTGATGCCCTGACCGACCTCCATGCGGGGCAGTTCGAACGATGCGGTGCCGTCGGTGTTGATCACGATCCGGATCAGGTTCGCGGTCGGTCGCGCGGCGTCGGTCTGCAGGTCGCCGAGGTCGTAGAGCTCCGAGATCTGCGGGAGCGAGGGAACGGCGGCATAGGCCGGGTTCCCGAGGGAGAGATCGGCCGCCACGGCGAGGGTGGCGCCGCCGAGGAGGTAGCCGACGAAGGTTCGTCTCCTCAGGTTCGTCCGCGCGAACGAGGGCCTGGATTCGAGGTCGGTCATGCCGGTCATCCCTTCGACGGTCCCACGGCACTGTTGGCGCCCCGAGAAAACGACCCCTCTCCCACGGGCGATCGTCGCATCGGTCGGCCGTGATGCCAAGGGGCGCGCCGAAGTCGGGGCGAACGGGCTCAGCTGATCGTCGTACGGCGCACCGAGCGGCGCGCCGGCCACCAGTTGGCCTCACCCAGGACAGCGGCCATCGACGGCACGATCAGGGTGCGGACGACGATCGTGTCCAGCAGCAACCCGACCACCACGGCGAAGCACAGCTGGGCCAGCGAAGCCAGCGACGAGGTCGTCATCGGCAGGAAGGTGCAGGCGAAGATGATCCCCGCGGAGGTGATCACCGGTCCGGTCGCTGTCACGGCGCGCCCGACGACCGCAGGCGTCAGGGAACCGGTGTTCTCCCGGATCCGACTCATCAGCAGGATGTTGTAGTCGGCGCCGACGGCGACCAGCAGCACGAAGCTGAGCACCGGGACGTTGAACGCGATGTCCTGACCCAGCAGCAGCTGGAAGACGAACACGGTCACCCCGAGTGCAGCGGCATACGACAGGATCACCGACGCGAGCAGGTACAGCGGCGCGACGAGCGCCCTGAGCACGATCATCATCAGCAGCAGGACGGTCAGCAGTACGGCGATCAGGACCAGCCTGGCGTCGCCGCGGAAGTAGTGCCGCAGGTCGGAGGAGCCACCGGCCGCCCCGGTCAGCATGACCGTGCTCCGCGACAGCCCCGTGCCTGCCAGCGCTGCGCTGACCCGTCTGCCGGCATCGGCGTACCGGTCGATCCCGGCGGTGCGGCCCGGGTCGGTCGTCCCGAGCACCTGGATCCGCGCGATCCTGCCGTCAGCGCTGAGGAACTGACGCGAAGCCGCGTTGGGGCGGACGTCCTGGCTCATCACGGTCGAGGACGGGCTGACCGACGACACCCCGCTGACCCGCGCCAGGTCCCGGCTGGCGCGCGCGATGTCGGCCAGGTCGCGCGTGTTGCGCATGTCGTGGGTCGAGACGATCAGGACGTAGTCGGGCTGGGTCACGTACGGCGCGAAGTGCCGGTCGAGAGCCGCCACCCCGCGGTTGCTCTCGGTGGCGTTCGGATCGGAGGGTCGGTCGTCGTAGGCCAGCCGGATGCTCGGCACCGACGCCGACATGACCAGCAGGACCCCGGCTCCGACCAGCAGGATCCGGCCCGGCTTGGCGGCCACGTAGCGGCCGGTCCGTCCCCAGAAGTCGATGACCGACGGCTCGGGAGCCGGGCCGATCCGGGTGCCGAGCAGCAGCAGGAGCGCGGGCGTCGCGGTCAGCGCCACCAGCACGGTCGTCGTCACCGCCAGGGCGATGGGCGGGCCGATGGTCGAGAAGATGCTGAGCCTGGCGAAGTACAGGACCAGCGACGAGATGGCCACGGTGCCGGCGGACGCGAGCAAGGCTCCTCCGATCCGGCCCACCGCCACCGCGACGGCCGCGCGCACCTCGCCGCAGCGCGCGAACTCCTCCCGGAAGCGGCTGATCAGGAAGATGCTGTAGTCGGTGCCCGCGCCGAGCACGACCGCGACGCAGAACGACTCCGTGTACGTCGACAGCCGCATCCCGGCATCGCCGGCCAGGGACAGCACCGACATCGCGCACATCGTCGCGATCCCGATCGTCACCAGCGGCACCAGCACGGTGACGACCCGGCGGTAGATCCCGAGCAGGATGAGGAAGAGCAGGATCATCGCGATGATGCCGACCCGGAATCCGGCCTGCGTGGCCAGGCTGGTGATGTCGACGAGCTTCGCGGCCGCGCCGGTCACGTAGACGTGGACACCGGCCCGGGTCTCGGCGCGGGCAGCCTGGGCCTGGCTCCTGACCCAGGTGACCTGCGAGGCCGACTGCTCGGTGCCGAGCGCGCCGGACAGGCCGACCGGCAGGTAGGTCGCCTTGTCGTCCCTGCTGACCAGCACGTTCTGCAGGGCGGGGCTCGTGCGGACGTCCTGCACCTCGGTGACGACGGACGGGCGCGCCTCGAGCCTCGCCACGAGGTCGCTGTACGCCGCCCGGTCGTGACCAGACAGGGCGCGGGTGTCCTCGAAGACGACGAAGACGACCGACCCGGTCCGGCTGGAACCGAAGGAATCGTCCATGACCTTCAACGCCTGCAGCGAGGGAGAGCTCAGTGGGAGCGTCCCGTTGTCCTGGCGGGCGACGACCGACCCGATGCCGGGCAACAGCAGCAGCCCGGCCGCGCCGATCGCGATCCACAGGGCGATCGTGAGTTTCGGGACCCGCAGGACTGCGCGAACCGGGCGCGCGACTGCTCGCGGGCGCTCGCCGTCCAGTTCGGGCGGGTCATCGGGTTCCACTCTGAAGGTATACACCGGGTTTGTACTGCCAGTACAGACCCGGTGTCTGATCTCCGATGGCATGATGGCTGCATGCGTTCCGTTCCGGCCCAGATCGCCATCAAGCTGCACCAGGCACTGCCCTTGATCGCTGAACAGGGGCTCGAGCAGACCAAGATCGACGAGATCGCGGACACCACCGGCGTACCGAAGGCGACGCTGTACTACTACTTCAGCGGCAAGGAGGAGATCCTCGCCTTCCTGTTCGAGGACATGCTCACCGCGATCGCCGACGAGGCCAAGGTCGCCATGGAGATCGAGGGCACGTCGGCCGATCGCCTCACGGCCGTGGTCGGCGTACAGATCCGCCGGCTGGTCGAGAACCGCGATCTCAGCGCGGCCCTGGTCGGCGACCTCGGGCGGGTGACCCGGTCGAGCGCGCTGGTCGAGTCCCTCCAGGCCGCGTTCTACAGCCCGATCGAGAGCCTGCTGATCGAGGGCGCCGCGGACGGGTCGCTCCGCGACACCGGCAACCCGATGCTCGGATCGATGGCAGTCATCGGCCCGGTCATCATCTCGGTCCTGATGACCGCGATCGTGCCGCCTGACGCCGACGAACCCGATGACGACGTCGCCGGCGACCTGATCGCGATCATCCTGTCGGGACTACTGCCCCGGGGCTGAGGAGCCGAGACTCACCAGATCACGCCGCGGTCCACCACCAGGTTGGCGGCCGTGATCGACGCTGCGGCATCCGAGGCGAGGAACAGGATCGCCTCGGCGACGTCGGCCGGCGGCATGAACCCCGGGATGACGCTCTGACTCTTGGCGATCAGCGTCCAGTCGACGTCGGTGGGCAGGCTCTCCGCCGCACCGGTGATCATCGGGGTGTCGATGCCACCCGGCGAAACGCAGTTCACCCTGATCCCGCGACCGGCCAGCTCGACGGCGAGCGCTCGCATGCCGAGCAGGACCCCGGCCTTGCTCGCGCAGTAGGCCGCGTTGTAGGGCTGGCCCATCAAGGCCGAGATCGAGGCGACGGTGACCACGTTGCCGCGCGACTCGGCCAGGGAACCAGCCACCGCCTGGGCCATCAGGATCGGGCCGACCGTGTTGACCGCGAGGTGGCGGTGCAGCAGGTCTGCGCTGAGGTCCTCGAGCTTCGCGAACGTCTGGATACCGGCGACGTTGCACAGCACGTCGAGGCCACCGAGCTCCGCGAGCGCAGCCCCCACCACGCCCGCGATCGACGCCGGGTCGGCCAGATCGCACGCCATCACCCCGTCCGAGGGGACGACATCGAGCCCGATCACCCGCGCTCCCTCGGCGCGGAACAGTGCGCAGACCTGGCCGCCGAGCCCGCCGGAGGCACCGGTGACCAGGACCCGACGGTCGGTGAAACGCTGGTACCGCGGCGCGACGTCGGCCGGCGAAGCCTCGAGCCCGGCCGTCACGGACGGGGCTTCGTGATGATGCCGAACGCAGCCTTCATCGAACGTGCCGTGGCCGCCGAGCGGAGGTAAGCGACTCCCAGGACGTCGTCGACCAACCTGGTCAGCGAGTAGTGAGTCAGCGCAGTCGGCACGACGCGATGCACCTGGTAGCGCGACGCGACGACGGTGAGGACCTTGTTGCCCTGGGAGTGGTCGTCCTCGTCTGCGGTGATCACGATCGCCAGGTGCCCGCTCTTCCAATCCGTACCCGCCATGACCTGGAGGATCCGGGCCTTGATCCAGGTATCCGAGGCGGCCAGGGTCCCGTCGTGCGCGTCGTGGACCAGGTTGGGGATGACCATGGCCACGTTCGGGAGCCGACCGGCCCGCGAGTCGGCTGCGAGCGCGGCGACTGGGACGTCGTAGGTACGGCACGCGGCACGGCCGTCGACGAAGTAGGCCCACGGGTTGTGCCGGACGGCGTACTCGCCCGAGCTGGACAGCGCGCACCGGGACGGCATCGAGTCGGCGTAGGTCTTCGCCGTGAGGCGGTGCGCGAGTGCCTGGCTGAAGATCGACCGCCCGGAGATCCGGTGGGCCGAGGGGTTCGCGTCGTCGGTCACGCCGAACGTCGAGCCGCCGGCGACCGCCAGGTAGTTCGGCAGCGACGGGTGCGTGATCGCCGAGTAATTGGTGGCGTACGCGTACTTCCTCGCCAACGAGAAGGTGTACGGCATCGAGGCCCGCATCTCGGAGAGCGAGTGGTTCTCGACCATGAAGATCAGGATCTTGGTGATCCGCGGCTTCGACACCACCACGGGCTGCGTCGGGGCTGCGGTCCGGGCCTCGGCTGCCGTCGTACCGAAGATCGCGGCGGCGAGTGCCACCACGACGACGAGGGCGGGGATGGTGCGGCGGGGACTCTTGGCGAGCACGGCGGTGGTCCTGTTCGTCGGCAGCGGGTCACCGCGATCCTGCCACGGCGCCCACGAGCACGCCCGCGAACCGCCGACGTCATCAGTAGGAGCGCTGCTGCATGATCGCGGCTGTTCCCAGCCGCCGCAGGACCTGCCTCGAACGGTAGGCAGAGGTTGACCTGCGAGGCCGGATTGCCGATCGAGCGGTTTCAGCTGAACCGATCAGTCGAACTGACGCACTACGACGTCGCTGTTGCGGCGAAGTGACGCTGGTTAGCCAGGCGAGAACAACTGGGTCGCGGCACAAGAGACGGGCCAATTCGCCGCAGCTACGAATACGGGATCGAGTGAGGGGCGCATTCGTGCGCCCGGCTAGGCGAGAAGTTTGGCCTTGGCCGAGGCGTACTCGTCATCACTGAGTGCACCAGCTTGGTGAAGCACGGAAAGTTGCTGCAGTTTGCCGACAACGTCCAACTGATCTGAGTCCGTCGCAGCCCCAGAAGCGGGGGGAGGCATCACTGCTGGCAGCATGGAGGCAACGCTGTTGATCAAGTCGGTGCGCTCCTTCTCGATGCGACGCGTGGCGCCAATGTTTTGGCCCGAGAACGCACCCATGCGACCAGAAAACCTCAGCAGCGCACCGCCCTGCGGGGCCGGCTGCACCGACACGCTTGCGATACAACTTCCCGTGAACGCCGCCATCCCTAGATTGACCTCAAGTCGCATCGTTCTGTCGTCGCAGCTGCGCAACTTCATGCTGCTCAGGTATTTCTTGACGGCGGTCCACACTGCGGCCGGATCGTTCGGAAACCACTGCGCGTCGCTCGCGCCTTCACTCGTGTAGCCGACCACAAGGAACTTCCTCTCAAGTGTCGATGACGACTTGACGCTATCCAAGGCTTGATTCATGTGGGGGAAACGAGTGATGGCGCGGCGGATAGGCGCAGTAGATGACGGGCCCTCAGGTCCAGGTTGTCGACCTGCGCACGGCGGAAAAGATCGCCTCGATCTGCCCGTCGTCCAGAGCTGGGGCGAGGCTAGACACCCAGCGCTTCAAGCCGCGACGTGTCACCACGGTGACGTCCTCGGGCGGATTGCGGTATGTGATGTTGCGGGGATCGACGATCGCAATGACTGGGTGCGCCACGACTGCGAGGCCGGTTGCCGCTGACAAGAGTTTGCTTGCTCGGTTCGCTTCGTGCCGTGAGTTCCGGAGGTAGGGCTGCTTGTGCCCGCCGACCATGATGCTGTTCGGGCCTACCCAGATGTTTGAGTCTCGGTGGGCTTTGGTGTTGATCGTGAACACGCCACCGGGACCCACGAGGACGTGGTCGATGTCCGATCCTCGCGTCCCGACTGGGACCGAGTGGACGAAACGCCAGTTGCCGGTTCGACCGATGCGTGTGAGTTCGTGGGCGACTGTCTCCTCACCCATGGCGCCGACGCGCCACGCGCGGGCCTCGCGCTTGGCTGCGAGTGCGTACCACTGTGGTGTTGGCAACTCACTTGCATGCTGCCAAAGCGCCTCGCCCGGATCGTTTCGGACGAGGTCCCTCCAACCGCCGTGCGGTGGGTCGATCGGAATCCTCCAGATCGGATGATCCAGGCGCCAAGACCGATAGGCACTGAGGGCGCGGTCGTGTTCCCGCCTGATTCGGCGACGCTTGAGCCACCCGCTAACACCGGAACCTCCCAGGTCGGGCGGTGTGGGCTCACCGGGCGTTGCTGCGCACGGCACTCCGGTCGACGCTGTCCATTCGGCAAGAACTGCTTGGATCAAGTTGAGTTGGCTGGGGTCTGTGGGGTAGTCGAGCCAAGTGTCGAGGTCTCGGTAGCCGGGGATCGACCCGTCGCTGAGCCAGACGTAAGCGCGGTTGATCCCAGGTTCGCAGCGCCATGAGACCTCCGCCGACAGCATTTACCGATGATGCCTTCTGTTGACGGAATCTCGGACCGAAATAGACGATCCGAGGACCGGAAGCGGCGGAGCGGCGGAGCGACGGACACCATCTGGTCGTCTCGCCGAAGGCTGAAGTGCGATCGAACACCGATTTCTGCTGCGTGGCTCCGGGGGTCGGTCTACGGTGCTATGCGTTCCCGAAAATCGGGTTTGAGGGGTGCAGTCATGGCGAGGCGTGGTTTCTTCGCGGAGTTGAACTACCAGACGCAGCAGGCAGAGAAGCGGCGCCGACAGTTGGACGCGCAGGCTGTCCGTGCACACAACGCGGCCGTCCGCGAGCACGAGCGCGCGCTGAACGCGGCTGAGCGTGCACGCGCAGCCGCCGCGCGAGCGTCGGACGCACAGCGCAAGACCGCGGACAAGGAAGCGACCCGCCTGCATATCGAGGCACGCGAGGCCGAAGTTGACGAGATGAACAAGGCGCTCGCTGCGTCCTATGCGGACATAGACGGGATCCTTGCCTGGACTCTCGACACGGACGACTACGTCGACCTCGAATCGCTAAAAATCACAGTCGTGCATCCCCCATTCGAGCCCGGCAAGATCGGTGAGCCGCTGCCCCCTATCCCTGAACTCATCTACCCGCCATCGCCGCCCTACCTGGAACCGCTCGCGCCGAAGGGTCTGGCTGGGGCGTTCGGGAAGAAGAAGCATGCTGAGGCAGTCGCGGCGGCCCACGCCGAGCACCAAGAGCGGGTTCAGTTTTGGAACGAGAAGAACGCCAAGATGTACACCCATCACGTCGCTGCCCTCGCAGCCCGAGAGGCCGGCGAGGCCGACCGTTTGGTAAAGCTCGCTGAGTCCGAAGCTGGGTACAAGGCCGAATGTGCACAACGTGAGGCAGACGCCGCTACGCGGAACGAGGAACTGACGAAGTTCATCAACGACCTCGCGTTCGACGTCGAGTACGCAATCGACGACTACGTCGGCATCGTGTTATCAAACTCGGTCTACCCGGACGCGTTTGAAGTCGACCACGTTCACACCTTCGACCTTGCCTCGCGCGAGTTGACACTCCAGGTGAGCATCCCTGAGCCTTCGGCGTTACCGTCCGTCAAGGAGTACAGGTACGTAAAGGTAAAGGACGAGATCGACGCCATCAGGCTCCCTTTGAAGGCACAGAAAGACCGGTACAACGCAGCGGTGCACCAGGTCGCCGTCCGCACCATGCACGAAGTGTTCGAAGCCGATCGCGCAGGCAGAATCCACTCCATCGCACTCACCGTCGGTGTCAACGGGATCTCACCCGCAACGGGCAAGCCTGAGTTTGTGCCTCTCGTGATTGTTGCCGCGGACCGGGAGACGTTCAACTCCTTCAATCTCGCCAACATCGTCCCTTCTGCAACCCTGGAACACCTGGGTGCTTCGGTATCGAAGTCACCGTCCGACCTCACCCGAGCCGACACCAGCCGCGGCGTCCGGCAGCGAGGCCAGTAGTGCGGTTCAACCCGCCGCCCGCATGGCCCCAGCCGCCAGAGGGCTGGACACCACCGCGTGACTGGAAACCCGACCCCACTTGGCCTCCAATCCCTGACGGATGGCAACTGTGGCTCGCCGACGAGTCCGACATGGCGCCACCACCTGAGACGGAACAAGACCCACCACCTATCGATGCGCCAGCCAAGACTCCGGTCCCCCCAACAGCGGTCGCGCCTACCGATCCACCAACACCGGAGCCTGACCTACAGGCGTCAGCGCCGCCCGGGGTGTCAGCGCCAACACCCCCCGACACGAGCACTCTTCTGCGGCGCATCGCAGAACTCGAAACCGAACTCGCCCACTCCGACCGCAGCGAGGTCATTGAACTCAATGACCAGCGTGTCCTCCAGGACGTCGGCATCTACCGCTACCACCACCCACTCGAAAGCGCCGCCGCGTACAAGGACCGGCTCTCCGAAATCAACTCGAGTATCGACGACCTCGTCAAAGCCAACCGGGCAGTTCTCGCCGCCGATCTCTTTACCTTCGACGGTTCCCATGCCAAAGGCCGGAAGATGGTTGCGAACCTCTCCAAACTCATGCTCCGCGCATACAACGCCGAAGCCGACAACTGCGTTCGATCACTGCGCAACGGCAACATCTCCACCGCCAAGAAGCGTTTGGAGAACGCGATGAAGTCCATCGAACGACTTGGCGTCATCATGGAAATGCGCGTCAACCCCGACTATCACCACTTGCGTGTCGGGGAGCTCGAACTCACTGCGGACTACCAAATGAAAGTCCAAGAGGAGAGGGAAAGAGCCCGCGAGCAACGAGATCTCCTTCGTGAGCAGCGGAAAGTCGAGGAAGAGCTCGCAGCAGAACGTGAGCGCCTAGAGAAGGAGCGAGCGCACTACACGGCCGCACTCGAGCAACTACGCGCCAAAGGTGACGACTCGGCAGTTGACGAGCTGTCAGGTCGGTTGACCGAGATACAGGAAGCTATCGAGGCAAACGACTACCGCATCGCGAACATCCGCGCTGGGTATGTATACGTAATCTCCAACATCGGAGCGCTCGGCCCGAACATCGTGAAGATCGGCATGACACGCCGCCTCGAACCCCGAGACCGAGTCCGCGAATTAGGCAGCGCCTCTGTCCCGTTCCGGTACGACACACATGCGCTCTTCTTCTCCGACGATGCCGTGACCCTGGAGAACGAGCTCCACAAGGCGTTCGCCGACAGGCGCGTGAATTACGTCAACCAGCGCCGTGAGTTCTTCTTTGCGAGCCCCAGCGAGGTCCGCGACGTCCTCATGCAAAAGGTTGGCGGCCTACTCGAGTTCACCGAGGCGCCCGAGGCGCCCGAGTACTTCCAGAGCCGCAGCCGCTGGCCAGAATTCGACACATCAGCCACGCAGCGCTCCGTCAGTGACATTTGAGGCCCGCTTGGGGTCGGCACAGAGCCCTCGGGCAATCGGGCGTGCCGCGAGCGGCGGACTGACCTAACTCGCTATCGCCGCTGATCGCGAGGCCGGTCCGCGGATCTCCAGCGGTCTGGACCGCAACGTTGTCAACGTTGTCTGGTAGCAACCGGTCTATGTCGGCGCAACTGGGCATGATGGGCCTATGACCGCGCCGATGGTGAACTTGGCCCTGTACGACGAACGCGACCTACCTGTCCTGCGCGCTGTGGTAGCTCGGCTGGAGACGAACCGTCCGCCGGTTATGACCCAACACGTCGCTGAGGAGCTCGGCATCGATCAGGCAGTAGCCGCTCGTACGCTCAGCCGGCTGATTGGCGCGGGCCTGCTCGACGGCACAGATGTGTCCAGCTTCGAAGGCGAGGACTACTTTGTGCAGGGTGTTCCCCTTGCGGGTCTCGAGGTAAGTGGCGCGTGGCCTACAGCCGAGACGGCCGTCGACCGTCTGATCCGCGCGCTGCAGGCTGAGGCGGATTCTGCGGCAGGCGTGGACGGGAGTCGTCTGCAAGCCGCCATCGACACGCTCAAGACCTTGTCGCACGACACGGTGGTGGCTGTTGGGGCTTCGATCATCACGGGCGCGATGAGATGACCCAGTTGATGCTGTTCAGACCGGTGCGGGGATATGTCGCCCTGACACAACTTTCTAGGGACCACCGCTCCGAAGGCCTCAACGACGTCGGCTGTGGGACTGGCGTGGCGACGTGAGCGAACCCCCCGATGAGACGCACGACTTGGAGGAAGCGGGTAGCGATGCCGCCGACGATGTCTCGACCGAGCCTGCGGATGACGAGCCAATTGGCGACTCGGATGCGGCCAGCGAGGACGAGGACCCTCCCGGGCTGACCGAGCACCCTTTCCAAGGCCTGTCCGGCGACGCCATCAGCAGCCCCATGCCGAAGATCGACTTTAGTAGCCTGCTCGGACCGATGTTTGAAAAGGTGAAACCGACCTTCGACGCGGCGAAACTGTGGCGAGGCATCCTGCCTGGCATCTCAGGTTCCGGCCTGTGGAAGGACGGCATGCCGTCTATGGCAATGCCATCCTTCGCGATCCCAAGCTCGATCTACACGAATCTCTACGGAAACGAGTTCGGGAAGATCGCCAGAGGGCTCGTAGACTTCGGCCGCTTCTTCGAAGGCATCGACTGGAGCGACCTCACCACCAATTGGCTTCCGCCCAATTGGGATCCAGAACGCAGCATTTCTCAATACGAGATGTTCATCGAGTTGGGTGCTACCGAATGCCTGCCACTGACGTGGGTCCCAAATACCGAACTCACCTACCTCCTCGTAGACGCGGACGCCGCTGCGCGAACCAAGTTGCTGAGCGATTCGGCCACGACGATCCTCAGTGACTGCCGTGACCTGTTGGACGACCTCGAGTCGACGTTTCTCACCGAAACGCTGGGCGAAGCTCTGACCGCATACCTAGCCGGGCACCATCGCCTGGCCCAAGCCGGAGCGGCGTCGATCATGGACACTGCGTTGCGCCACATCTTTCGTGACGCGCCATCGACCAGGTTCTACTCCACGGTGAAACCACGATTCCAAACCCGGTCCGATTGGGAGAGCACAGTGATGCGGGCAGCTCGGACGCTCCCAACTAGCGTCGCCGTCCTCGCCACGCTTACCCAGTTCAAGCCCGAGACGGGCGATCCCATCCCGCTCCAGCCGAATCGACACGCCACTGCACATGCCGTCCATGTTGACCAGTACACGTCAACGAATGCCCTCAAGTTCATCATGCTCACGGCTGCAGTTCTCGCCGAAATTGAGCACGGTGGCTGGGACCGCATGCTTGCAAGCGCCGACTAACCGCCGGCACTGTCCGCAGGTCAGCG
Source organism: Marmoricola sp. (assembly GCA_025964775.1). Taxonomy (GTDB): domain Bacteria; phylum Actinomycetota; class Actinomycetes; order Propionibacteriales; family Nocardioidaceae; genus Marmoricola. The sequence goes on along the minus strand of JAOPYE010000003.1, from coordinate 36,227 downwards.
AGTCTCGCGATCAGTGGACTTTGCAGCGGAGCTCGACTACTCACAGCATGCGTCAAACTGGGCGGTCTGGGGCGCCTTCCGGCGCCCCGACGCCGCCCTCACTAGACTTCATCCGGAGCGCGCGAGGGTTTCCGCAGGCAATCCCGCACGTCCCGCCCCCGTAGCTCAGCTGGATAGAGCAAGAGCCTTCTAATCTCTAGGTCGCACGTTCGAATCGTGCCGGGGGCACCACTGTGCCGGGGGCACCACTGTGCCGGGGGCACCACGGTGGAATCGCAGGTCAGACGTCGTCGCCGCCGGCCTGAGCAGACACTCGAGCAGGCCGGCCCGACTAGCCTGGGACGGTGATCATCATCGCGGGTCATCTGCGAATCGCTGCCACCGAGCGTGATCGCTATCTGGCCGCGGTGGCCGGGGTGGCTGGCCAGGCACGCCAGTCGCCGGGGTGCTACGACTTCGTGCAGGCGGCAGATCCGGACGACCCCGAGCGGATCAACATCTACGAACGCTGGGACAGCGACGAGGCCCTGCTGGCATTCCGTACTTCAGGCACCGAGGAGGGCGAGTCACCCTCGATCCCGTCCGTCCTCGACGCCGACGTTGCGAAGTACAGGATCTCGGGCGTCGAAAGCCCCTAGGTAGCGCGACGACCTGCGGCGCGGTCAAGGGACCTGAACATGGTCGCGCACCGCTGCGCGGGAAACGACCACCGAACGACCAGTCTTGTCGGGACCTTCCGCCCCTCAGTTCGATTCCTCCGTCACCGATTGAGCAGATGTCGCATGGATGGCGACGCTCGTCGGATTTTCCGATGGGTTAAATCAAGGAGGATTTCTCATGTCATTTCCCACTCGCGCCCCACGGCGCGCTCGAGTCGGGCGCCTCGCGGTGGCCGCAGGAATCGCAGTCGCTGCGACTTCCGGAACCCTGCTCCTGGCTGGCACCGCGGGTGCAACCGTGAGCACCATCGACACCATCACCGCCGTCGGCCCGCACCTCGTCGCGGCCACGACGGCGAACCAGGTCATCACGGTGACCGGTACCGGCTTCGACGAGTCGACCATCGCGAGCGTTGCCGTTCAGGGCTGCACGGCGCCCACCTACATCGTCTCCAGCTCGACCTCGCTGCTGGTCAAGACCGACGCGACCTGCGTTGCCGGCGCGAACAAGACCGTGACCATCACCGACTCTGTCGGCGGCGTCGCTGTCAGCAACCCGGCAGCGGTCGGTGGTGCCCAGGCACTCTCGTTCGTGGCCCCGCCGACGATCGCCGTAGCCAGCGCCACCGTTCGCCCGGTCATGACCGACAACACCGCCGGCCTGTCGTACGCCGCACAGACCGCTGTCGGCACCTCGGCCTCGACCAAGGGCGGCGCTGTCATCCGGGTCATCTCCGGCGCGACCGGATTCTCGAACAGCACCGCGACGCCGCTCTCCGCGACGCTCGACGGGGTTGCGCTGAGCAAGGTGACCCTCGTCGGTACCAACGGCACTGCCGGCAACTACTTCACCGGTGTCCTCGGTGCCCACGCGGCCGACGCTGCCCCCGTGCTGAAGATCACCAACAACGGCGTCAGCAAGTCCTTCGTCTACGGCGCTCCTGCCACTGCCGGGACGTTCGACTTCCAGATCGGTGGGTCGACCATCGCTGTGGCACCGGCCTTCGGCGCCTCGGAGGGTGGCAACAAGATCACCGTCACCGGTACCGGGTTCTCCACCACGGCCGCGAACGACACCGTGACCGTGGGAGGTGTCGCGTGCCCGGTCTCCGGTGTCCCGACCGCCACCTCGATCGTCTGCACCGTCCCGGCGGCCGCCAGCCCGTACGTCGGACCGCAGACCGTCAAGGTCGTCGTCACCGGTGGTCTGACCAGCGCGCTGACGTCGGGTAGCACGTACACCTACGTCGCCCAGTAGGCGCAGCGTCAGGTTCGAGATCTGGGCGGCGGAACATTCCTTGTTCCGCCGCCCAGATTGCTGTGCGCCGGCGGGCCTGTCAGCGGATCGCCGCGGCAGGCAGGCGGACGATGAAACACGCACCACGGGGGGTGTTCGGTTCGTACAGCGCACGACCGCCGTTGGCTTCGGCCAGGCCCCGGACGATCGACAGCCCCAGACCCGTGCCCTTGTGGGCCTTCGTGTCGGAGTTGTCGGCCCGGGCGAACTTGCCGAAGAGTCTGGGTTCGAGCTCCTTGGGGATTCCGGGGCCTTGGTCCAGCACGCGGATCTCGACCTCACTCCCCGCTCGCGCCGCGACGATCCGAACCGGCGGACTTCCGTACTTCACGGCGTTGTGGACGCAGTTGTCCAGGATGCGCCGGAGGTGGTGTGCGTCGACGCGCACGACCAGGTCCGGCTCACACACGACCTCGACGATCTTCGAGTAACCCTCGGTCGATTCCAGGCAGTCCTGGATGGCATCGACCAGCACGACGTCCTCGGGGCGGGTACGAAGGGCGCTGCCATCGATGCTCGACATCGTCAGGAGGTCATCGATGAGCCGGCTCATGTGGCGCGACTGCCGCTCGATCGTCGTGACCGCGGTGACCCGTTCGTCCTCGGTGAGATCGACCTGGTCGTCGTTCAGGAGCGCGTTGAAGCCGGCGATCGAGACCAGGGGCGAGCGCAGGTCGTGCGCGGCGATGTCGATGAACTCGCGGAGCGACTCGTTCGCCGCTCGCAGCTCCTCCTTGCGTGCCTGCAGGTCCGTAGTCATGCTCTCGGCCAGCCTCAACGCCCTCCGGCGGCTCAGGTACAGCGCGCTGAACAACCCGACAACCAGGAGGGTCAACGCCGCGCCGCTGATCGCGGTGGCCACCGCCGGCGCGGTGTCCGCGGTGACCGGCGAGTCGGTGACCAGACGCCAGCGTCGGCTACCGACGTTGATGTCGGCGTAATTGGTGTACTCGGACACCCTCTTGCCGGCAACCCAGTCGGCGAGCCGAGGCTGGGCCCGCGGCGTGTTCACGGTCGGGCCGGCGTCGTAGACGGCCACCGGCAGACCGCGACGAGCCTCGGCTGTCTGGTCGATCATCGTGTCGGCGGCGAACGCGGCGACGAGAACGCCGAGGAAGTGGCGGTCCCTCGCGGGGGTCGTCACCGGCACCGGGCTCTCGTCGTAGGCAGCGAGCATGAGCAGGAATCCGGGGCCGGGCGGCCCCTGCACGAGAGAGAGCGGCCTGGTCGCCGAGAGCTCGCCGCTGTCGCGTGCGAACACCAGCGCCTCGCGGCGTACCGGGTCCGCAGCGATGTCGAGGCCCAGGGCGGGCGAACCCGGCACTGCGGGCTCGAGGTAGTCCACGACGACGTGCTCACCGACGTGCGATGCCGGATGCACCGTGAACCCGGGAACCCGGCGTCGCACACCTTCCTGGAACGCGCCGAGCTGTGCATCGGGGACGGACTTGTTAAAGCTGACCGACTCGGCGCCGGGGATGCGGCGCGTCAAGGCGGTGATGTCCAGGAGGTCGTGGAAGTCCTGGTTGCTCAGACCGGGCGCGTGGGCGAAGGCCTCGCGAAGGCCGAACAACGTCTCGGCGTACAGCAACACCTGTCGATCGATCGCGTCGCCGACGGCGACGAGTCTCGTGTTCGTCTCAACCGCCGCACTCGTGCGTTCGCGTCCGAGCACCGAGCTGGTGAGCACGGTCGTGATCGTCAGGCCGATCACCGCGCATCCCACGATGGCGGCAAGCGGGTGGATGCGCGTCGTTTCCCGCATACCGACCCGCGCTCTCGTTGAGATGATGTGGACAAGCGAAACACTATCGACCGAGTTGTGCCGAATGTGCCAGATCGCCTGCATTCCCTGCCCGGGTGCGACACCGTGGTCACAGGCCAGGGAGAGGGAGGCGTTGTGCTGCGTCAGCGCGTGTGGCTGGTGATCGCCATGACCGTGCTTGCTGCGTGCGGGAGCGCTCCGCCACCAACCGGCAACCGCCAACTGACCATCGGTTTCGTCTTCATCGCCGACGATCACGACCTCGGCTACAGCCAGGCGATCTGGGAAGGCAGCGAGGCGCTGGCGCGGGCGATGCCAGACACCCACATCCTGCGCGTGGCACACGTCCCGGAGACCGGCGACGCCGCCGAGCAGGCGATGGAATCGCTCATCCGACGCGGGGCGACCATCATCTTCGCGACCAGCTACGGCTACCTCGACGCCGCGTTCCGCGTTGCGAAGCGACACCCCGACGTGACGGTGCTGCACCAGGGCGGGATCGAGAAGAAGCCCCAGCTCGACAACTTCGGCACTTACTGGGGCACCATGGAAGAGCCGGTGTACCAGTCGGGCATCGTCGCCGGTGCCGCCACCAAGACGGGGGTCCTCGGGTTCGTGGCAGCCTTCCCGATCCCGGCGGTCTTCAACAACATCAACGCCTTCCTCCTCGGCGCCCGCACGGTGCGTCCGGACGCCACGGTGCACGTGCGGTTCACCGGCAGCTGGTGCAACCCTCCGGTGCAGGAGCAAGCAGCCCTCGCCCTGATCCGCGAGGGAGCCGACGTCCTCACCCAGCACCAGGACTGCACCCGCACGGTCCTGGACGCCGCCGAGCACGCCGGGATCCGCTCCATCGGCTACCACGAGGACGGCTCCCAGGAGGCACCCCACGGCTACCTCGTCGGAGCCGTGTGGTCCTGGTCGGACCTCCTCGTCGACATCGTCAGGACGATCCGCGAGGGGCGGTTCGTGACCAGCCGGTACAACCACGATTTCCGCGGTGGACTGGCGACCGGGGACAACCCGTTCGTGCTCTCGGAGATGAGTCCGCTGGTGAGTGCCCGGACACGGGCGCTGGTCGCCGGGGCCGAGACCCGCATGCGGGCGGGCTGGTCGCCGTTCACCGGACCGATCACCGACCGTGACGGTCACCTCCGCGTCCCGGCCGGGCAGACACCGACGCGAGCGGAGATCGACGCGATGAACTACCTGGTCACAGGTGTGGTCGGGTCGGTACCCGCCAGCCACTAACGCAGCGCTGTACGCCGTTCCCGGCCGCACACAGACAGGTTTCGGACGTTCTGGTCACGGGTACAAGGGCGACACCCGGACCGGGCGACGTTTTCCCACGGACGCCCAGCGAAGCCCGTCTCGTCGTCCCGCACGCGACAAGGCGGGCTTCGACCTGTCCGGGCGGGCCGTGTTTTCGCCGAATTCACCCGCTGCACGGTGATTCGCCCCACCCAGTACGCGTGTCGAAGCCAATCTGGCCGGTGGGACTGACGTAGAAATGTGGAGGGCCAGCGGAGTATGAGACCGCTGGCCCTTACACATCCCCGACGTAGGCGTCGATCTCCGCGCAGAGCCCGTCCTTGAACGCCTCGTCGGCGAAGGAGACCCGCACGGCGGTCTTCGCAAGCTCCCCGACGCCGGCGCGATCGAGGCCGAGCAGCCCGGCCGCGATCTCGTACTCGTGGTTCAGCGTGGTGCCGAACATCGGCGGGTCGTCGCTGTTGACGGTCACCGTCACGCCGGCGTCGCGGAACACCGTGATCGGGTGGTCCTCGAGCCGCTCCACGGCGCGGGTCGCGACGTTGCTCGACGGGCAGACCTCCAGCGCGATCCCGCTCTGCGCCAGGTGTTCGAGCAGGGCCGGGTCCTGCGCGGCCGACGTGCCATGGCCGATCCGCTCGGCACCGAGCACCGTCAGGGCGTCCCAGATCGTCTGGGGCCCGGTGGTCTCGCCGGCGTGCGGGACGCTGTGCAGCCCGACTGCCCTGGCCGCGGCGAAGTGCGAGGCGAACTGCGGCCTCGGTACGCCGACCTCGGGCCCGCCGAGACCGAAGGCCACGAGGCCGTCGGTCGGATGGTTCAGCACGTAGTCCAGCGTCGCGTCGGCAGCCGGGATCCCGCTCTCGCCGGGGATGTCGTAGATCCACTGCAACCGCATCCCGAAGTCGCGCAGCGCAGCGGCGCGCGCGTCCTCGATCGCCTCGCTGTAGGCCTCGATCGGGATCCCCCGGATCACCGACGTGTACGGCGTGCAGGTGAGCTCGGCGTAGCGCAGCGACTGGCCCTGGGCCATCTCGCGTGCGATCTCGTAGGTGAGCAGCCGGATGTCCTCCGGCGTGCGGATCAGGTCGACCACAGCCAGGTAGACCTCGATGAAGTGCGCGAAATCGCTGAACGCGAAGAAGTCGCGCAGGGCAGCCGGGTCGCTCGGCACGACCCCCGGGTAGCGCTCGGCGAGCTCAGCCACGATCCGGGGCGAGGCCGAACCGACGTGGTGGACGTGCAGCTCGGCCTTGGGCATGCCGGCGATGAACCCGGAGATCGAACCGGCGGTCGAACCAGAGACGGGCTCGAGGACGTCGCTCACTGGCCTCACCGTACGAAGAGCCAGCCGACGGCGGCCGGGACGACTCCCAGCACCAGCCACACCGAGAGCGGCGACTTGTCGTGGATGACCCGGGTCGCTGCGACAGCGGCCACGCCGACGACCCCGGCGATGATCAGCAGACCCGGCTTGGCTCCGGCCCGGTCGGAATGGCCCGCCAGCAGGGCGAGGCCGGTCGCGAAGATGACCGCCGTGGTCGCCATCAGCGCGGACATGACCGTCTTCTGGACCCGCTCGACCTTCATGATCCGATTGTGCCCGACCGGCCGGGCGCGCCGTTCAGGAGGCCGCGTCCACGGCGTTCTCGATCTCGGTGACCAGGTCCGCGACACTTGCCGCTGCGAGTTCCTTGCCGTCGAGGTAGATCGTCGGCGCGCCGGTGACCTTCGCTGTCACCATCGCCTGCTGGGCGGCGGTGAGGAAAGCGGTGTCGGTGGTCGACAGCGCCGCGGTGACCGCGCTGCCGGTTGCCCCGGACCGGGTGACCAGTTTGGCGATGTCCGCGTTCGTCGTGCTGTCGGCATCCGTCTCGTACGGCTGGTTCTCGTAGAAGAGGTCGTGCAGCGTCAGGGCCTGCCGCGGGGTGCCGTTCTTGAGCACCACGGCCCAGGCGTTCAGCGCGCGGGCCGAGTAGGTGGTCGCCGTGAGCAGGTCGATCGGGTGATAGGTGACCTGGACCGTGCCGCTGGCCGCGTTCTCGCGAAGGTAGTCGCGGGTCGAGTCCTCCAGCTCCTTGCACGAGGGGCACAGGAAATCCTCGTAGATGGTGACCTTCACCGGAGCCGACGCCTTGCCGACCACCACCGTCCCGTCACCGGCAGCAACGGCGAGGTGGACCGCAGTCGGAGCGTTGCCGGAGTCCGAGCCGTACCACGCGCCAGCAGCGACCACAGCGCTGATCAGGACCACCGCCATCGCGATCAGGCCGATGTTGCGGTTGCGTTCCTGACGAGCCTGCTCGGCACTGATCGCCTCCGTCTGCTCGGGCAAGCGCTGCATGCGGTCAATCTAGAGGGCACCCCTGAGTCGAACCTGAGCAGGCCCACGACAGAACCTGAACGAGCCGGTCGCGGAAACTTGAGTAGGCTCACGCCTCGTGAGCGACCGACTGGTGTGGATCGACTGTGAGATGACCGGCCTGGACCTGGGTGCCGACGCCTTGATCGAGGTGGCGGCCCTGGTGACCGACTTCGACCTGAACGTGATCGGAGACGGGATCGACGTGGTCATCAAGCCTCCCGCCGAGGCGCTGGAGCAGATGGTGCCCTTCGTCCGCGACATGCACGTCAAGTCAGGGCTGCTCGACGAGCTCGACGGCGGGATGACCATGGCCGAGGCCGAGGCCCAGGTGCTGGCCTACATCAAGGAGTACTGCCCTGACGGCAGCCGGCCGCCGCTCGCGGGCAACACCGTGGCCACCGACCGCTCGTTCCTCAGCCGCGACATGCCCGCGCTCGAGGCCTTCCTGCACTACCGGATCGTCGACGTGTCCTCGATCAAGGAACTGTCGCGGCGCTGGTACCCGCGCACCTACTTCAACGCGCCGGCGAAGTCCGGCGGCCACCGCGCCCTGGCCGACATCCAGGAGAGCATCGAGGAGCTCCGCTTCTACCGCGAAGCGGTTTTCGTGCCCTCGCCCGGCATCGACACCGACGAAGCCCGCCGCATCGCCGCGCTCCACCAGGGCGCCCTCACCGGCGCGACCACCGAGTCCGCCGAACCCGGTCCAGAGCACCCCTGAACTTTCGGTACACTTCTTCCTGCTCGCGCCGAAGGCACGAGCGATGGTGGGTATAGCTCAGCTGGTAGAGCGCCGCCTTGTGGTGGCGGATGTCGCGGGTTCAAGTCCCGTTACTCACCCCAATGAAGGCCCCTTCGACACGGAGGGGCCTTCGTCATTTCCGGATCGTCCGACGGCTGGTGCGTCCCGGAAGTGATCCAGGTCACGACACATCCGTCGTCAGAGGTCGTCACCGGCGAGGTCACTGTCACGACAGTCCCCTCCCCCTCCCTGGAGACCGCGTGCCCACGAACGATGACGACCACCCTGAGCCGCGCCACCGCAAGCCGGGTCGCCCGCGCCGGCGGCGTACGGCCACGACCGGCAGGCACCTCAACCTCGTCGAATCACCGGCGACGTCGGACTGCGAGTGCCCACCCGGGTTCCACGAGTACGGCGCGCACGCCCCTGGTCACTGGCCGGACGACCGTGCACCCGTTCCGCCGGGCGCCTACCCGGTCGAGGACCTGGCCCGGATGAGCGCGGGTACGGCGAGCCTGTTGCTGCAGCGCGCGACGCTCGAGGCTGAGGTCGACGCGGCCGCGTGGCCGCACATCGTGATCACCCGGGACTCGACGACGGGGTTCGTGACCTACACCGGTCCGTTCGCCACCGGGCTGGAGGCGCTGACCAGCGCGCACCACGTGCTGGCGGAGCACCGCGAGGCGCTCCACGACGTGGACGACGGACGCACGACCTGGCCCTTCACGCTCACGGTTGCGCCCTTGTTCCCGCGCTGAGCGCGGGTCAGCCCTCCTGGAGGGTGGTCGGGGCGCCGTGGACGCTCGGGATCGTGCCGAGCTTGCCCTTCTGGAAGTCCTCGAACGCCTGCATGACCTCGGCGCGGGTGTTCATCACGAACGGCCCGGCCATCGCCACCGGCTCGCGGATCGGCTGGCCGCCGAGCACGATCACGTCGAACGTCGGCGTACGGCTGTCCTGCGTCTTCGCTCCCTCGATCGTGACGAAGTCGCCTGCGCCGAGCACCGCCAGGTTGCCCATCCGCAGCGGCAGCTGGTCGACGCCGACGCTGCCGTGTCCGGACAGCACGTAGACCAGCGCGTTGTACTCCGGGTTCCAGGGCAGGTCCAGCCGGGCACCGGCGGCGACGGTGGCGTGCACCATCGTCATCGGCGTGTACGTCGATCCGGGACCCTGGGTCTCGCCGACCTCCCCGGCGATCACCCGCACCAGCGCGCCAGCGTCGGCCGAGGTGGCCAGCCCGACCTGGCCCGAGCGGATGTCCTGGTAGTGCGGGGCGTTCCACTTGGCGTCGCGCGGCAGGTTCACCCACAGCTGGATGCCGTGGAAGAGGCCTCCCGAGGTCACCAGCCACTCCGGGGGCGCCTCGATGTGCAGCAGGCCCGAGCCGGCGGTCATCCACTGGGTGTCCCCGTTGGTGATCGTGCCGCCGCCGCCGTGGCTGTCGTGGTGGTCGAAGACGCCGTCGATGATGTACGTGACGGTCTCGAAGCCACGGTGCGGGTGCCACGGGGTGCCCTTGGGCTCCCCGGGTGCGTACTCGACTTCGCCCATCTGGTCCATGTGGATGAAGGGATCGAGGTCGCGGAGATCGACGCCGGCGAAGGCCCGGCGTACCGGGAAGCCCTCGCCCTCGAAGCCGGAGGGGGCATCGATGATCTGCTTGACAGGGCGGACGGTGTCACCGAGCCCGGGAACGGGCAGGCGGTGCAGCACGGTCAGGTCGTCTACGGTCACGGCTGGCATGTCCGAACAGTAGTTCAACATTAAACTAAAATCAAGACCCAACCTGCTGGCTCGACGCCGCCGTTCAGGGACAGACGCCGAGCACCCAGACGTCATTCGATTCCGAGGTGTCGTGGTTCAGCGCCCAGGCGGTGCCGAACGCGATCCGATCGGTGCTGTCGTCGCTGAAGCGGTGCGCGATGACAGCCGAGGCGGGCTTGCCCGCGGGCCACTGGGCCGACGGCACGCAGCCGGGATGGGCTGCCTGGATCGCTGCGCTCCACACCGGCGCAACGGAGGGCACCGAGTCGATCGGCGCCGATGACGGGGTCACCGCCATGGCCTGGCCGACGAGCAGTGCGGAGGAGATCGCCGCGAATCCCACCACCCGAGGGATCAGCGTGCGCAGCACGCGGGACCCGAACGTCCTCTGCTTCCCCCGCGGCAGCTTCATGACCCGGACAACGAGCGAACCAGGGTGTGCGTTATGTCCGAGTGACCGGCGCCACGTCCCGGCGGGTGCCTCGCAAAGGGTTCAAACCGGACTACGGTTCTTCCATGAGTCCACGGGGGTCCACCTACGACGTCGTGATCGTCGGCGCCGGACACAACGGATTGACCGCTGCGGCGTACCTGGCCAGGGCAGGCCTGTCGGTGCTCGCCCTCGAACGCCTCGACCACGTCGGGGGCGCAGCAGTGAGCACCGAGGCATTCGGAGGAACCGGAGCCCGGCTCTCGCGCTACTCCTACCTGGTCTCACTGCTGCCCGAGAGCCTCGCTCGTGACCTCGACCTCGACATCGAGCTGCGGTCGCGCGCCGTCGCGTCCTACTCCCCCACGCTGCGTGACGGACGCAACGTCGGGCTGCTGGTCGAACACGACGAGGGTCAGGCAACCAGGCAGTCGTTCCGCGATCTGACCGGCGGCGACGCCGAGTACGACGCCTGGCGGGGCTTCTACGCCGACGTCGCCAAGGTCGCCTCGCGGATCGCGCCGAGCCTGACCGAGCCACTGGTGACCGCGCGCGAGATGGCCTCGGGCCTCGATCCCGAGCTGTGGTCGGCCCTCGTCGACCGGCCCCTGGGCGAGCTGGTCGAGGCCCGGTTCTCCGACGACCTCGTGCGGGGCGTCGTCGCCACGGACGCCCTGATCGGCACCTTCGCGAGCATGCACGATCCCTCACTGGTGCAGAACCGGTGCTTCCTCTACCACTTGATCGGCAACGGCACCGGAGAGTGGCGCGTCCCGGTGCGCGGCATGGGTGCCGTCACCGACGCTCTGGCCAGAGCCGCCGCGGCTGCCGGAGCCGAGATCGTGACCGGAGCCGGGGTGAGTGCGATCGCTGCCGACGCCGACGGGGCCGAGGTGCGCTGGCACGACGGCAGCCGCGAACACTGCGTCCGGGCTCGTCATGTGCTCTCGAACGTGGCCCCGTGGGTGCTGCGCATCCTGCTCGGCGAGGCCGCGGAAGCCGGGACGAAACCCGAAGGCGCCCAGCTCAAGATCAACTTCCTGCTCTCACGGCTCCCGCACCTGAAGTCCGGCCTCGATCCGCACACCGCCTTCGCCGGCACGTTCCACGTCGGCGAGGAGTACGACGCGCTGGAGTCGGCGTACTCCCAGGCCGCGAGCGGGACGGTGCCGAGTGCGCCACCAGGAGAGCTGTACTGCCACTCCCTGACCGATCCCTCGATCCTCGGCGAGCTCGCCGACTTCGGAGCCCACACGCTGACCTACTTCGGGCTGCACATGCCGGAGTCGCTGTTCGCGACGGACCTCGCGGACCGCAAGCTCGAGGCCGTACGCCGTGCGATCGACACGATCGACGTCCACCTGATGGAGCCGCTCCTCTCCTGCGTGATGACCGGAGCCGACGGTCGACTGTGCGTCGAGGCCAAGATCCCGCAGGACATCGAGGCCGATCTGGCCATGCCGGGCGGCCACATCTTCCACGGGGACCTGGCCTGGCCGTGGGCCTCGAACCGGGAAGCGCTCACGACGCCGGCACAGCAGTGGGGCGTCGCCACGGACCTCGAAACTGTCCTGCTGTGCGGCTCCGGCGCCCGGCGCGGCGGCGCGGTCAGCGGCCTCGGAGGACACAATGCGGCCCAGGCGGTGCTCGCCCTACGGGGGTGACTCGCCGAGGAACCCCCGATTTCAGATCCGTCGATCTCGCTGCTAAAGTTCGGGACGCTTCACGCGCCAATAGCTCAATTGGCAGAGCAGCTGACTCTTAATCAGCGGGTTCGGGGTTCAAGTCCCTGTTGGCGCACCAAAACGGCCTCTGATCTGCGGAAACGCGGATCGGAGGCCGTTTCCATCGGGATCCGATTATGGTTCGCTGAGTCCCCTCCCAGACCCACCGGCTGACCCGGTCCCCGGCTGCCGGGAAGGATTCCGATGCGCCGCGCTGCCCTCGCCGTTCTCACGCTCGCCCTCCTCGGACTTCTCCTCCCGCCTGCTCTCGCCGGAGGCGCTATCCCGATCCCGTCCGATCCGCGCGACCTGCTGCTCAAGCCGTTCTCCGGTGGAGCGGTGACGGCGCACCCGCTGCCCCGCCAGCACATCCCGCAGAATCCGTTCATGGCGGCCAACAGCCGCAGCAACATCCACGACGACGCCTACCAGTCCGACGCCTACAACCAGGCCGGGCCACTCGGACGTGGCCTGTCGGTCACGAGCACCCTGTTCCTCGAGGACTGCGGGTCGGTCACCTTCGACCGGGCCGGCCGGATCGTCACGGTCTGCGTCGGGATCACCGGAGCAACGCTGCGCCTGATCGACCCGAGGTCGCTGGCCACCATCGCGTCGTACGACCTGCCCTCGCGCCCGGACGTGACCGGCTTCTCGTTCCAGAACTTCTCCGGTGGTGGCTACTTCTACCTCGACAACCACGACGACGCGGTCGTCCCCACGTTCACCGGCCACCTCGTGACGATCAGGGACACCGGGGCAAGCCTGGTCAAGGTCCGCGATGTCGATGTCAGCAAGGTCGCGCGTGGTTCAGGGATCCAGTCGGCCCTGCCGGACTGGACGGGCCGTCTCTGGTTCGTCACGGTCTCGGGCAAGGTCGGCTTCGTCATTCGCCGCGGTGCCGTGCGCAGCATGAGCCTGCCCGCCGGCGAGACCATCGCCAACAGCTTCGCGATGGACGAGTCCGGGGGCGTCTTCATCGTCTCGACCCACGCGCTCTACCGCTTCGACGCGGTCTCCGGGCGACCGCACGAGACCTGGCGCAGGCACTACGACTTCGGCTCACGGATCAAGCCCGGCCAGGTCAGCCAGGGCAGCGGCACCACTCCGACACTGATCGGCTCGGCCGCCTCCCGCGGTGGCGGCTCGATCGCGATCACCGACAACGCGGACCCGCGGATGCGCGTCCTGGTCTTCCGCCGCGGCAAGGCCGGTCCCGGGCCGGCGCTGTGCCGGCAGCCGGTCTTCGCCGCGGGCCTGGGGTCGGACGAGAACAGCCTCGTCTCGGTCCCGGGCGGCCTGATCGCCGAGAACAACTACGGCTACGCCGGCCCGATCCCGAAGGACGTCACGACCCGCTCCCCCGACACGCAACCGGGAGTGGTGAAGGTGGCGGTCAACTACCGGACCGGCGGGTGCCACATCGCCTGGCAGAACAGAACGGTCCGGTTTCCCTCGGTCGTTGCGAAGGCGAGCCTCGGCTCCGGGCTGCTGTACGGGTACGCCCACCCGAGCGCGTCCGAGCTTCCCTGGACCCTCGCGCCCGTGCCCGGGGTCCTGGCACCGGAGTCGTGGTTCTTCACCGCGCTCGACCTGCGCACCGGACGGCAGGTGTGGTCGAGGCTCGCCGGCACCAACCTCGGCTTCAACAACAACTACGCACCGGTGAGCCTCGGTCCGGACGGAGTCGCATACGTCGGCACCCTGGGCGGACTGGTCCGGATCGCCGACACCGACTGAGTGCTGGTCCAAGTCACGGTCGCGACCTGCGGATCGGCATTACTGTGTGGGCCCTGATGACACGTCGGCACAGGGTCGAAGGGGAGGGAGCCGGTTGAGCGGGAATCTGGGTCTCCGCCTTGCCGGGCTGCTCACCCTGATGACCGGTTTCGGGCTCGCCGCCGTCACGACCTCCGCCGCAGGCACCCACACCGGCTTCATGTGGCCGGTCGGTCTCGCGGCGGGCACCCTGGTCGTCGCGTCCCGCCGGCAGGCGCCGTACCTGGTGTGGGTGATCGCGGTGCTCGCGGCAGGTACCTTCAGCCTCGGCGGCTACCCGACCTGGGTCTCGATCGGCTACGGCCTGGGCATCGCGATCGAGGCGTTCGTCGCCGAACGGGTCCTGACGGCCGGTGCCGCCCGGCGGTTGCTGCTGCTCGACATCAACGACCTAGGCCGGTACGTGCTGGCGTGCGTGGCAGGCGCCCTGACGGGGGCACTGGTCTTCACCGGGGTCTCGGCCCTCACCGGCTTCGGCGTCCCGTGGCGGGTCGGGGTGGCGGTCCTGGTCACGCACATCGCCGGTCAGGGGATCGTGCTCGGGCTGTTCAAGGACAACACCAGCGTGGGCGAGTCCTGGGGCCAGGGCGAGCGGATGATCGCGTGGGCCCTCACAGCCTGGGTCACTGTCGGCGCGTTCGTGCCGACCGACGTCCCCAGTCTCGCGTTCCTGATCATTCCCCTCCTCGGTTGGGTAGCGTTCCGGGCACCGATGCTCGAAGCGATGTTCCAGCTGGTCTTCGTCGCGGTGGTCACCAGCACGCTGAGCAACCGCGGCTACGGACCCTTCTCCGACCCGACGCTGATAGGCCGCCTGAATCCCGAGTTCCAGCACCTCCCGCAGCAGGCGTTCCTGCTGGCCTGCGCGATGGTCTCGATCCCGTTCTCGATGTCGGTCACGATGCAGCGCCGCAGCGCCAACCTGGTGCTGCGCGAACGCGCCCGCAGTGAACGCCTGGTCCAGAGCGCCCGCGGGATCGCGATCATCGGGACCGACGAGATCGGCCGGATCAACCTGTTCAGCCCCGGCGCCGAGACGATCCTCGGGTACACCCCGGACGAGGTCTACGGGCACTCGACCCGGATGTTCCACACCGAGGCGGAGGTCGCCCGACACGCAGCCGAGCTCGGCGTCGACCCGACCTTCGTCTCTGTCGTGCGTGCGACCGGCGATCTGGCCCCGGGCACGGCGAGGCTGTGGCAGTTCGTCCGCAAGGACGGCATCCCGCGGACGCTGTCGACCATCCTCAGCCCGGTCACCGACGACACCGGCGCATTCGTCGGGTACGTCACCACCGCCGATGACATCACCGACCGGATCCATGCCCAGGAGGCCCTGGAGAAGGCGCTGGCCACCGAACGACGAGCTGTCCGCCGACTGACCGAGATCGATCACGTGAAGGATGCGTTCGTCTCGTCGGTCAGTCACGAGCTGAGGACACCGATCACCAACATCGTCGGCTACCTCGAACTGTTGATGGACGGCATCTACGGCGACCCGAGCCACGAGCAGTCCGATGCGATGGGCCGGATCGACCTCAACAGCCGACGACTGCTGACGCTGATCGACGACCTGTTGACGCTCTCGAGCATGGAGAGCATCGACCAGCGTCGGCGACGGGGAGAGGTCGATCTCGTCAGCGTGGTCGGGAAGGCCGAGGAGATCGTGCTGCCGAGTCTCATCAGGCGCGACCTCCGCTTCGAGCTGGAGCTGCCCGGCGAACCGGTGATGATCATCGGCGACGCCGGTGAACTCGAGCGTCTGGTCATCAACCTGGCCACCAACGCGGTCAAGTTCACCCCGGACGGTGGCACGGTCGTGATCCGCCTGCAGGCAGCCGAGGGACCGGCTGGACCGGTGCTCGAGGTCACCGACACCGGTGTCGGGATCAGCAAGCAGGACCGTGAACTGCTGTTCACCCGCTTCTTCCGGACCACCGATGCCCACGAGCGAGGAGTCCCCGGCAGCGGCCTGGGCCTGTCGATCGCGAAGGCGATCACCGAGGTGCACGGCGGCACGATCGAGGCGACCTCCGAACCAGGTCAGGGCTCGACGTTCCGGGTGTCCTTCCCAGGGCCGGGCGACGACCAGTGATCAAGTACCTCGGATCCAAGCGACTCCTGGTCGGCGTCCTCGGCGACATCGCCGAGACGGTCGGCGCCCGGACGGCCCTGGACCTGTTCACCGGCACCACCCGCGTCGCCCAGGAGCTCAAGGGTCGTGGCATCCACGTCACCGCCGCTGACATCGCGTCGTACTCGGCAGTCTTCAGCGACTGTTACATCGCGACCGACGCGCGCGCCGTCGACGCAAACGCCCTTGACGAGGCCCTGGCCGAGCTCAGCGGGCTGCCCGGGGTGCGTGGTTACGTCACCGAAACGTTCTGCGAGCAGTCACGGTTCTTCCAGCCGCACAACGGCATCCGCATCGACGCGATCCGCGACGCGATCGAGACCCGGTTCGCCAGCAGCCCGCTGCGCCCGATCCTGCTGACCTCGCTGATCGACGCGGCCGATCGCGTCGACTCGACGACCGGTCTCCAGATGGCGTACCTGAAGGAATGGGCACCACGCTCCTACGACACGCTCGAGCTCCGCCGCCCGGTGCTTCTCAACGGGCCCGGGCGGACAGTGTCCGGCGACGCCCAGGTCATCGCGAGCAAGCTGCCGCGAGTGGACCTGGCCTACCTCGATCCGCCGTACAACCAGCACCGGTACTTCACGAACTACCACGTCTGGGAGACGCTGGTGCGCTGGGACGCCCCCGAGCACTACGGGGTCGCCTGCAAGCGCCTCGACGCTCGCGCCGAGGAGACCAAGAGCGTCTTCAACCGGAAGCGTGAGATGCCGATCGCGCTGGCCGAGCTGATCGGTGCGGTCAACGCCGAGGTCGTGGTGGTCTCCTACAACGACGAGTCATGGGTGCCGGCCGAGGACATGACGACCTGGCTCCTCGACGCCGGCCACGAGGAGGTCGGCGTGCTTGCCTTCGAGGGCCGCCGCTACATCGGGGCGCAGATCGGCATCTTCAACGGGGCCGGCAAGAAGGTCGGCAAGGTCGGCAAGCTGCGCAACAAGGAGCTGGTCTTCGTCGCCGGGGCCCGCGACAAGGTCGCCGCCGTGCTCAGCCTGAGCCCGCAGGGATCCGTCGCCATCCCACGCCGGTGAGGAAGGTCTTCTGCTCAGCCGGGGTGAGGTTGCGATCCGAGTCGGGACCGAGCACGCCCCCGCCGTAGCTGACGAGCCGCCAGCGGCCGGACTCCCACACGACGTCGTAGCGGTCGCGGTACCACGACTGCGCCCCGAGAGGTCGGGAGATCGAATTGGCAGCCACTTCGACGTTGACGCGACCCGGTGCTGCCACGGACCCGATCGCCTCCGACCGGATCCACATGTCCAGCGCGGTGTCGTAGTGCCGCTCGGTCCCGATCTTTCGCTGGGTCCTGGCATCGAAGATCAGGAAGTCCCGCACCGAGCGGGACATCTGTGGAGACAGCACCGCGGCCAGTGCCCCAGGGCCAGGATCAGTGTGCCTCGCGTCGCTGTAGAGCTGCGCGACCAGCAGAGCAAACTTCTCTCCGCCGGCGCGGGTGTGGGCGAACCGCGCGACCGCGTTGACCTGGATCGGATCGGGTCTGTCGATGAGTGCAGTCGGCGGAGGATCAACGCTGTGTTGCCCGTGGACCGGCACCCACGGCGGGTTGTCCGGAGTTCCCGGCTCTGCCGACCGGGCGGAGCCGAATCTGTGCCGCACCCCACTGTGCTCAACCACAGCGAACCCGGCGACCGTCAGAACGAGACCGAGGGACGCGCCGATCACGTGTCGTGTCCTCATGCGGAGCGCTCCACGAGCACCCGGTTGAACGCATCGACGTACGCAGACTGGCCGTCATCCTTGGGATGGAATGTCCTCGGACTCAGGACGCCAGCGATTCCACCCAGCTTCAGGGTGCCGGCGTGGATCCACTCGGCACTCCGGGCGCACGCGTTGTGTCCGAGGAATGCGTTGCGCACCGTGAGGCCGACGCCCCAGATGCCGGCTGCAGCGGCGGCACGGGTGATCGTGAGGTCGAGCTGATTCGAGAGCCGGTCGAGCATGTCGCGTTCCGGATCCTGGATCCCCTTGCACAGCAGGTTTGACGAGGTCCCGCGGGGTTCGACAACCTGCGGGTAGCCGCCGGCGATGATGTCCGCGAATGGATGCGCAGCTCGGATCAGTCCATAGAAGGCGGTCAGCAGCGGCCCGATTGCAGCGATCCGGTGGCGCAATCCCTTCTCAGAGCCTGTGCACGTGTGCAGCGTGCAGTTCTGGAGCACGTCAGAGAATCCGACGTCATTGCCACCCACGGTCACCGTGATCAACTGAGCGGCGTCCGGGTGCTGGGCGAAGAATCGATCCATCGGCGTGAACTGGGCGACAACACCGGACATCGTGGCACCCGCGCAGGCGAGCAACCTGGTCTGGCTCTGATACCGCCTTTGGAGCTCGTAGGGCCAGGCGCGCGAGTTCCGATGACAGTCGCCACCCGACTCGTGCCCGCCTGCTCCCAGGCCCGAGGAGTACGAGTCCCCGAGGGCGGCGTACAGGCGATGTGCCGCGAGTCCACGCATCCGGATCGGCCCGCTCACCGCGGCCGGACCCGGAACAGAGCCCTTGAACGGCCTCACCCGGAACTGGTACCGACGGCCGACCAGGAGCGGCTGGAGGGTCCAGGTGCGCCGGGTGACCTTGTAGGGCAACAGGTTCCACGGACTGCCGGCGTCGGTCAGGAGCCGGCTCGAGAGCTGGTACGCCGTCGCGCCCGGCGACCGCGACCAGGTCAGCGTCGCCTGCTTGCCCCCGAAGATCGAGAAGCCGCCGGGCGCGACCCGCAGCGTGGCGACGCGACCAGGCCCGTGGGCGTGTCCGGCACCCGGTGCACGGCTGGTCGGTGCACCGCCGGGGAGAGGCGGCCGCGCCGCTTCAGCGACGGTGCTGCCGAGCGAGAGGCAGCCCGTCGCGAGGGAGCCGACGAGCAGGAGCTTGATGAAGCTGAGGGACACGAGACTGGCCTCCGAGAGTTGCCCAACGACCCGGACCGCTGTCCGGGTGGTTGGGCATGAGTACCAGTCGTCGGGACGCACCCGACAGCATCAGAACTGCGGGCTGTGGAGAACCCGACGGTCGTGGCCGCGGTGCAGCGTGACGCCAGCGCCGGACGGCAGGTCAGAGGTAGAGGCCCGTCGGGCTGTCGCCCAGGCGGTCGGCGGCGACCGCGTGCAGGTCCCGCTCGCGCACCACGACGTACATCTCGCCGTGGACCTCGACCTCGGCCTTGTCCTCGGGGTCGAACAGCACCCGGTCGTCGACCTCGACGGACCGGACCAGGGATCCGACGCCCACGACCCGGCACCACGCCAGCCGTCTGCCGCCCATGGCGGCGGTGGCGGGGATCAGGATCCCGCCGCTCGACTTGCGTTCGCCCGCCTCGGCGTCGAGCGCGACGAGCACACGGTCGTGCAGCATCCGGATCGGAACCTTCTCCGGATCCGGGGTGGCGACGCGCTTGGTGCTGCTGCTCACTTCACGATCTTGCGGATGAGCGCGAAGACCACCACGACTCCGGCGACGCCGCCGGCGACCTTGAGGATGTTGTCGGTCCGAGGGGTCCCGTGGGCGTCGACGAAGTACGCCTTGACCTGGTTGACCTCGCGCCTGGCGATCGTCTTCGGGCTGGTGCGGTAGGCGAGCTGATCGATGGTCGAGGCCAGACGCTCGCGCGTCAGCTCGATGTCGCTCTCGATCGAGCTCAGGTTCCTGTCTCCCACGACCACTCCTCGTTGCTCGGTGCCTGCGGTGGAACGTTACCGTGTCGCACATGACTGACCGACTCTCCCCCGGCGATGCCGCCCCCGACTTCGACCTGCCGACCGACGACGGCTCCTCGGTGCACCTCGCTGACCTGCGGGGCAGGAAGGTGATCGTGTACTTCTACCCGGCCGCGATGACGCCCGGGTGCACCACCCAGGCCTGCGACTTCAGCGAGTCGCTCAACACCCTCGAGGCCGCCGGCTACACCGTGGTCGGCATCTCGCCGGACAAGCCGGAGAAGCTGGCCAGGTTCCGCGAGCGCGACCACCTGACGATCACGCTGGCCTCGGACGCCGACCGTGCCGCGATGACGGCATACGGGGCGTACGGCGAGAAGAAGCTCTACGGCAAGGTCGTCACCGGCGTGATCCGGTCGACGATCGTGGTCGACGAGGACGGCAAGGTCACGCTGGCGCACTACAACGTCCGGGCAACCGGGCACGTCAGCAAGCTGCGCCGTGACCTCGGGATCGACGCCTAGAATCTGGGTCGGCGCCCGTAGCCCAACGGCAGAGGCACATCGTTTAGGTCGATGGCAGTGAGAGTTCGAATCTCTCCGGGCGCACCAAGCTTCGACAAGCTCACATGAGGGCAGCGGCGACCTTCGGGGCAAGTTCGCGCAACGCCTTGCCTCGGTGCGAGATGGCGTCCTTGTCCTCTCGACTCAACTCGGCAGTGGTGACGCCGGGACGGTCGTCGGCCTCGAAGACGACGTCGTACCCGAAGCCCCCGGCACCGCGGACCTCGCGGATCACGCGGCCGTCCATCCGGGCTTCGACGACCAGTTCTCCGCCGTCGTGAACGAACGCGACCACGCTGATGAAGTGGGCGCTACGCCGGTCGTCCGGTACGTCGGCCAGCTGATCGAGCAGTAACGCGTTGTTGCGGGCGTCATCCTTGGGCGGGCCCGACCAGCGGGCCGAGAGCACCCCCGGCATCCCGTTGAGGGCGTCGACGCACAGTCCGCTGTCGTCGGCCAGCGACGGGAGTCCGGACGCGGCAAACCCGGCCCGGGCCTTGAGCAGGGCGTTGCCCGCGAAATCAGGCTCGTCCTCGACGGGTTCGTCGTACGGCGCGACGTCGTCGAGACCCAGGACACGCAGATCCGGCAGCGTCTCGCCGAGGATCCGCTGCATCTCGGCGATCTTCTTGGCGTTGCGGGACGCGAGGAAGATTTCGACGGGCTCAATCACCGGTGGTCACCGAAGCGCTTCGTGCTGCAGCCGGGTCAGGTCCGCGCAGCCCTTCTCGGCGAGTGCCAGCAGGGCGTCGAGCTCGGCACGGTTGAACGGTGCCCCTTCGGCGGTGCCCTGGACCTCGATGAAGGAGCCGGCGCCGTTCATCACGACGTTCATGTCGGTCTCGGCGCGGACGTCCTCCTCGTAAGGAAGGTCGAGGCGGGGAACCCCGTCGATGATGCCGACCGAGACCGCGGCCACCGAGCCCACGAGCGGCTCGCCCGCGAGCGCGCCCTGCGCCTTGAGGTGCGCCACCGCGTCAGCGAGCGCGACGTAGGCGCCGGTGATGGCTGCGGTCCGGGTGCCACCGTCGGCCTGCAGGACGTCACAGTCCAGGACGATCGTGTTCTCCCCGAGCGCCTTGTAGTCGATCGCCGCGCGCAGCGAGCGGCCGATCAGCCGGGAGATCTCGTGGGTGCGGCCACCGATCCTGCCCTTGACCGACTCACGGTCCGATCGGGTGTTGGTCGCCGACGGGAGCATCGCGTACTCGGCGGTGACCCAGCCCAGGCCCGAGCCCTTCCGCCAGCGCGGGACGCCGACGCTCGCCGACGCGGCGCACAGCACCTTGGTGCGGCCGAATTCGACCAGGACAGATCCGGCGGGATGGTCCTGCCAGCTGCGGGTGAACGTGATCGGTCGGAGTTCGTCGTCGGCGCGGCCATCTGCACGGGTCATGGGGGTGAGCCTAGGACGGGGTCGCCGACACAAATGAAGGCGGGGTGACGCGGACCCGGGAGTCCGCCGCCACCCCGCCGTTACGCACCCCGCCCGTCGGCGCCCCCGGGAGGGAGGGTGCGGACGTCGACCCGGCGGTCTACTTGACCTCGGCGCGCAGCATGCGCCACAAACCGATCACGAACGGTAGCGCGACCCAGAATGCACCGGTCACCAGCAGCTGGGACCACTCCTTGCCGGACAGGTTCCCGTCGCCGAAGTTGAACAACCGCTGCTGAGCTGTGCCGAAGTCGATCCAAGCGGCTTTGTCGGAGAGGAACGGGATCACGTTCGCCAGGATGCTCAGCACCTGCGGAAGCACGAAGTAGGTCACGATCGCCGCGGCGCTGATCAGCAGCAGAAGCCCGTAGCTGAAGCCCTGTGCCATCCCGGCCATCTGCCCCACCGAGATCTTCAGGATGTCGATCGGCGTGAAGTCCGACCAGCGGTTGGTGCCGCCGAAGAGAACCGTCGTGATCAGGGCTACCGCGAACGCGAGGACGATCGCCGTCGCGGCCAGGAGGAATGCGGCGTACACCTTCGCGGCCAGGATCCGACCACGGTGCGGCACCAGGGTGAACGTCACCATGCCGGTGCGCTGACCCCATTCCTGGGTCACCAGCAGGATCCCGAGGACCGGGAGCAGGAAGCCCTGCGGCGTCCCGGCGAATCCGAGGAAGTGGCCGAAGGTCCTGTCCTGGTTGTGACCGACAAAGCCGAAGATGGTGCTGGCCACCGCCGTGATCGCGGCCACCGCGATCAACAGCCACATGCCGGACTTGGTGTCGATCATCTTGCGCAGCTCGACCTTGACGAGCCGGGCCATCGGGATGTCAGGGGTCTTCGAGACGTCGAGCGTGTCGCCGTACGGGACGGCTGCGGTGGTACTCATGCCATTGCTCCTTCGAAGTCGACGTTCTCGCGGGCGTGGTCGCCGGTCAGCTCGAGGAAGAGCTCCTCGAGGCCTGCGCCCTCGGCGGGGCGCAGCTCGGTCAGCACGATCGACTCCGAAGCCGCGATCCGGCCGACGTCGATTGGTTCGGCCTCGGTGCGCATGCCACCGTCGCCGGACGGGCTGGCCTTGATGCCGGCCCGCTCGAGTGCGCTGTGCAGCCTGGTCAGCTCCTCGGCCTTCACGAACGTGCCGGCCGTGTGCAGGAGCTCGGCCTTGGTGCCCTGGGCCACGATCTTGCCGTGCCCGATCAGGACCATCTCGTCAGCGATCATCTCGACCTCGTGGAGCAGGTGCGAGGACAGCAGGACCGTTCCACCGCGCTCGGCGTAGTGCCGCAGCAGGCTGCGCATCCAGTGGATGCCCGCCGGGTCGAGGCCGTTGGCCGGCTCGTCCAGGATCAGCACCGACGGATCCCCCATCAGCGAGTTCGCCAGGCCGAGGCGCTGACGCATCCCGAGGGAGTAGTTCTTGACCCGACGCTTGGACTCGGTCTCGGTCAGACCGACCAGCTCGAGCATCTCGTCGACGCGCGCATCGGGAAGTCCCATCGTCATGGCGGTCAGGACGAGCACCTCACGCCCGGTGCGCCCCGCGTGCTGGGCCGAGGCGTCGAGGAGCACCCCCACGTGACGACCCGGGTTCGGGATCGCGTGGTAGTCGAGCCCACCGATCGTGGACTTACCACGATCCGCGGGCGTCAGCCCGACCATGATGCGCATGCTGGTGGACTTGCCGGCTCCGTTGGGCCCGAGAAAGCCGGTCACACGACCGGGCTTGGCCACGAAGGACACGTCGTCCACGGCAGTGAAGTCGCCGTAGGTCTTGGTAACGCCCTCGAATTTGATCATGGCCCCAGCCTGCCCGGTCGCGACCGGAAGCACATCGGACCAGGGGCTCGATCACGAGTAGACGAAAGTAGGGGGTGTCGCGGACCCCGGGCGGTGTCGCTGCGGCGTACGGGTCCCTAGCCTGGGGAGATGCCCGAGGCCGCGCCCGCGAACTACAGCCCGCCATTGACCCGGTGGGGGCACGCCTGGCGGATGCTCGTCTGCCTGGTGCTGTCCGGTGGGGCCTGGGGCGTCCAGATCGACGGTCAGTGGAACCACCACCGGGCCTGGTTCTGGATCGACCTGGCCGGTGGCATCGCCGCGTTCGCGCTGGTGGCCTACCGCCGTCGCTGGCCGGTCCAGGTCGGTATCGCGACCCAGCTGCTCGGACTCGTCTCGGCGTCTGCCGGTGGCCCTGCTGCGCTGGCGCTGGTCTCGCTCGCCACCCGACGCAGGGTCCCGTCGATCGCGGTCGTGGGGGCGCTGGGTGTCGTCACCGGCCAGCTCTACGGCCACTGGCACCCCCTGCGCCACGACAGCCCGCCGTGGCTGAACCTGACCTTCACGATCGCGATCACCATCGCCATCTCGGCCATGGGGATGTACATCGGGTCGCGCCGCGAGCTCGTCTGGACCTTGCGCGACCGCGCCGACCAGGCCGAGTCCGAGCAGGAGCTCCGGGTCGACCAGGCCCGATCGGCCGAGCGTGAACGGATCGCCCGCGAGATGCACGACGTGCTGGCCCACCGGATCTCCCTGGTCACCATGCACGCCGGCGCACTGGCCTACCGCACGGACCTGCCACCGGAACAGATCCGGGAGACGGCCCAGCTCATCCAGGCCAAGGCCCATGAGGCACTCGCCGACCTGCGCCAGGTGCTTGGCGTCCTGCGCAGCCCCGACGGCGTCGGTGACCGCCCCCAGCCGACGTACGGCGACCTCGGCGTACTGATCGCCGAAGCGACCGACGGCGGCATGGTCGTCGAGGTCGACGAGGACCTGCCGGACGGCCTGCAACCGCCCGACCAGGTCGGGCGGACGATCTTCCGGGTGGTCCAGGAAGCCCTGACGAACGCACGCAAGCATGCCGTCGGTGCCCATGTGTACCTCCGGGTGAGCGGTGATCCGGACAGCGGGATCACGGTGGTGATCCGCAACGCCCGCCGGGTCGGAGCTCTCGGGATGCCGACCACCCCGGGTGCCGGACTCGGGCTCGTCGGGCTTCGCGAACGAGCCGAGCTCGGGGGCGGGACGTTGACGACCGTCGACGACGGCCAGAGCTTCAGCCTGCAATGCTGGTTGCCGTGGACCCAGGGACCGGACGCGTGAGGGAGCCGATCAGGCTGCTCATCGTCGACGACGACCCGCTGGTCCGCAGCGGACTCGCGATGATCCTCGGGGGGTCCTCGACGTTGCTCGTCGTCGGCCAGGCCGCCAACGGGCGCGAAGGCCTCGCGGCTGTCGCGGAGCACCACCCGGACGTGGTCCTGATCGACATCCGGATGCCGGTGATGGACGGGATCGAGGCCACCACGGCGCTGGTCGCACTCCCGGATCCGCCGAAGATCATCGTGCTGACGACCTTCGATGCCGACGACTACGTGATGCGCGCGCTGGCAGCCGGTGCCAACGGTTTCCTGCTCAAGGACACCGCGCCCGAGGCGATCGTCGAGGCGGTGCACCGGGTCGCCGCGGGAGAGCCGTCACTGTCCCCGAGTGTCACCACCACCCTGATCCACCAGGTGACCACGCAGCACTCCCCGGACCGCAGCCACGCCGCGCTTCAGCGTCTCGGCCGGCTCACCGAACGCGAGCACGAGGTGGCCCTCGCCGTGGGTCGGGGGCTCAGCAACGCCGAGATCGCCGGAGAGCTCTACCTGAGCGTGCCGACCGTCAAGGCCCACATCGGCAGGCTGTTCACCAAGCTCGAGGTCGAGAACCGGGTGCAGATCGCGTTGTGCGTGCATGACGCCGGGCTGGGTTGAACGGGCCCTATTTGTCGGTCGACTGGGCCCGTGTTTCGATCGAAATTGCGGCCCGCTCGACTGACAAATAGGGCCCGTTCAACCTAGATCTCATACGTGACGCCCGGGACCGCGAGCTCGAGCGGGCCGTCGAAGGTGTCCTGCGCCTCGGCGAGCATGATCGCCGAGTCGTGCCACGGAGGGACATGGGTCAGGACGAGTCGGTGGGCACCGGCCTTGGTCGCCATCTCGCCGGCCTCGGCTCCCGTGAGGTGGAGATCCGGCGGGTTGTCGCAACCCTCGATGAACGACGCCTCACAGAGGAAGAAGTCCGCATCGCGCGCCGTGTCGACCAGGGCGTCGCACGCCCCGGTGTCGCCTGAGTAGGCCAGGGTCCGGCCGTCAGCGGTGATCCGGAGCCCGTACGCCGTCACCGGGTGCGCGACCTGGCGCGCGGTCACGCTGAACGGCCCGACGGTGAACGTCTCCTCGGGATACAGGGTGAAGTCGAATTCCTCGTTCATCCCCGGGTCCTCGTCGAGGTCGTAGGCCTTGGCCATCCGTCGGTCGGTGTCGACCGGTCCCCAGACCGGGATCCGTGGCTGGGCACCCGTGGGGTGGTACTTGCGGAGCACGTAGAACCCGCACAGGTCCAGGCAGTGATCCGCGTGCAGGTGCGAGACCAGGACGGCCTCGACGGTCACCGGGTCGATGAACCTGTGCAGGACGCCGAGAGCACCGCTCCCCATGTCCAGCAGCATCCGGAAGGTGCGGCCCTCGTGATCGGCCTCGAGCAGGTAGCAGCTGGCGGGTGAGTCGGGGCCGGGGTAGGAGCCCGAAGCCCCGATGACGGTGAGCCTCACAGGACCATCACCTGGGACACGGCCGGAGCGCCGCCCGCGAACTGGGCCACGCTCTCCAGCTCGGGACCGAGGAAGCGACGGCCGATGACGGCGAAGTCCTCAGGCTGGCCGGTGGTGAGGAACCGGTGCTGCGGCGTGGTGCCGGCCGCCTGCTCGAGTCCACGTTCGGTCAGTACCCGGTAGACGTCCTTGGCACACTCCTCGGCACTGCTGACGAGGGTGACGCCGTCGCCCATCACGTAGGAGATCACGCCGGTGAGGAGCGGGTAGTGCGTGCAGCCCAGGACGAGCGTGTCGATGTCGGCGGCGACCAGCGGGTCGAGGTACTCGTGGGCGGCAGCCAGCAGCTCCGGTCCGCCGGTCACTCCCTGCTCGACGAACTCGACGAACCTCGGGCACGCCTGGGTCGTGAGCACGACCTGCGGTGCCGCCGCGAAGGCGTCGTCGTAGGCCTGCGAGTCGGCGGTCGCCCGCGTCGAGATCACACCGATCCGGCCGGTGTGCGTGGCCGCCACCGCACGTCGGGTCGCGGGCAGGATCACCTCGACGACCGGGACGTCGTACCGCTCACGGGCGTCGCGCAGCATGGCGGCGCTGGCGGAGTTGCAGGCGATCACCAGCATCTTCACGCCGACGTCCACCAAGTGGTCCAGGCACTCCAGCGCGTATTCGCGGACCTCCCCGATCGGCTTCGGCCCGTACGGCTGTCGGGCAGTGTCACCGAGGTAGAGGACGGACTCGTGGGGCAACTGGTCGATCACGGCGCGAGCCACGGTGAGACCACCGAAGCCCGAGTCGAAGATGCCAATGGGAGCGTCCGCCACCCCGCAAGGCTAGTGGTCAACGCCGGAAATGGGGATGTCCCGCGACGCGCGTCACGTCGCGGGGGTTTCGGCCGCGCTCTCGACGGTCGGGAAACGTATTCCGAGCCCGGTGGCGAACACCACCAGCCCGAGAGCAGCCAGCCCCGCGCCGACCAGTGACGGTGCGCGATAGCCGTGACCGGCTGCGATCACGATCGAGCCGAGCCAGGCTCCCAGCCCGTTGGCCACGTTGAGCGAGGAGTGATTCAGGGCGGCGCCGAGCATCTGGGCATCGCCCGCGGTGTGCATCAGCCGGAGTTGGAGGTTGATCGCGACGACCGAGCCGAGCACGCCGACCCCCAGCACGAGGAACCACAGCGCTACCGGGACGCCAGCCATCGCGACGACGAGGAGCAGCACCACGATCGTGGCCACGAACCCGCCGAGGACCGATCGCTCGACGTCCCAGTCCGCCAGACGTCCGGCGAGCCAGGCGCCGAAGACGGACCCGATCCCGAAGGCGAGGAGGAACCACGGGATCGCCGAGCGCGAGAGCCCGGCGACGTCGGTGACCAGGGGCGCGACGTAGCTGTACATCGCGAAGATGCCGCCGAAGCCGATCATCCCGGCCGCGAGGGCGAACCACACCTGGGGGCGGGTCAGCGCGGTCAGCTCGCCCCGCAGGGTGGCGTCCGGGTTGCCGGGACGACCAGGAACGAAGACCAGCAACCCGACCGCCGTCAGCACCGTGATGGCCAGGACGGCCCAGTAGGCGCTGCGCCAGCCGAGGTCCTGGCCCAGCCAGGTGCTGGCCGGTACGCCGGCCACGGTCGCGACCGACAGTCCGAGCATCACCCCGCTGACCGCGCGACCGCGCTTCTCGGGGCCGACAAGCGACGCAGCGATCAGCGACGCCACACCGAAGTAGGCGCCGTGCGGGAGGCCGGCCACGAACCGGGCCACCATCACCTGGGTGTAGCCGTGCGCCAGCGCCGTGGCCGCGTTGCCGAGGCCCAGGGCCAGGACGAGCGCCACGGCCAGACCGCGCCGGGGAAGCCGCGCCCCGAGCGACACGATCACCGGGGCTCCGACCACGACCCCCAACGCGTACGCCGAGATGATGTGGCCGGTCTTCGGGATGGAGGAGTTGATGCCCGTTGCGATCTCGGGCAGCAGGCCCATCGTCACGAACTCGGTCGTGCCGATCGCGAAGCCGCCGAGCGCGAGGGCGGTGATCGCGAGGCCGACGTGCTTGGCGGGAACCTGGTTTCGAGCCCTTCGAGACGGGCGTCGCCCGCCCTCCTCAGGAACCAACGGGCGCAGCCCGCCCTCCTCAACCACCGGTGCGCGCTTCGGAGCCGCGGAGGAGCCACCACAGGCCCACGACCGGCAGGACGAGGGGAACCCAGCCGTAGCCGCTGCCGAAGTCGGACCAGACGCTGGCCTGCGGGAACTTCGAGGTCCAGACCAGGCTGCTCAGCCCGACCGCCAGGACGCCGGTGAGCTCGAAACCGACCGCGGCGACCGCGATCGTGCGACGGCTGGTCGCGATCGCCCAGGTCGCGACGACGTAGATCACCGCGGCCAGGATCGAGAGCGAGTACGGGAACGGAGCGTCGGTGAATTTCGTGGTCAGCTCGAAGGTGGCCCGACCACTCGCGGCGAACGCGAGGATGCCGTAGACGAACACGAGCACGCGGCCGAAGCCCCGGCCGGTCGCCCGGCTGGAGACCTGATCAGACATGGGCACTCCAGAGGTCGTGAAGGCGCAGGAACAGGACGGGCACGACCAGCACCGCGATCAGCAGGACCGCGGTCCCGTTGCGGTTCCGCTCCGCCGAGGACCAGACGACCCCGATCGGGAGGACCAGCAGCGCACCGACCAGGTAGGCGACGTAGACCGCGACCGAGACCCCGGTGTGGTTGCCGAAGACCCGCACCAGCCCGATCACGAGCTGGACCACCAGGCCGACCTCGATGACGGCGAGCAGGGCGAGGGCGCTGTTGCCGGGACGCAGGTCGCGCACGATCAGCACGGCCAGCCAGAGGATGCCGATCCCGCAGAGCACGGAGAGGACGGCTTGCAGGGCACTCATGCCCAGAGCTGACCTTCGAGCCGCTCCTCGGCCTCGGCGACCGTGCCCTCGTAGGCTCCGGTCGACAGGTACTTCCAGCCACCGTCGGCGACCACGAAGACGATGTCGGCGCGTTCTCCGGCCTTGACCGCCTTGGCGGCCTGGCCGAGGGCGGCATGCAGGATCGCCCCGGTCGAGATCCCGGCGAAGATTCCCTCGGACTCGAGCAGCTCACGCACCCGGCGTACGGCGTCGCGGGGGCCGACCGAGAACCGCGAGTCGATCAGCGAGGCGTCGTACAACTCGGGGACGAAGCCTTCGTCGAGGTTGCGCAGGCCGTAGACGAGCTCGCCGTACCGGGGCTCCGCGGCGACGATCTTCACCTCCGGCTTGGCCGCGCGGAAGAAGCGGGAGACGCCCATCAGGGTGCCGGTGGTGCCGAGGCCGGCGACGAAGTGAGTGACCTCCGGCAGGTCGGCAAGGATCTCGGGGCCGGTGCCCTCCTCGTGCGCGAGCGCGTTGGCGGCGTTGCCGTACTGGTAGAGCATCACCCAGTCGGGGTGCTCGGCAGCCATCAGCTTGGCGACCCGGACAGCCTCGTTGGACCCGCCCGCGGCAGGAGAGGCATAGATCTCCGCACCCCACATCCGCAGGATCTGACGACGCTCCTCCGAGGTGTTCTCCGGCATCACGCAGACCAGCCGGTACCCCTTGAGCTTGGCTGCCATCGCCAGGGAGATCCCGGTGTTGCCCGAGGTCGGCTCCAGGATGGTGCAGCCGGGGCGCAGCACGCCCTCCTTCTCGGCCTGCTCGATCATCTTCAGGGCCGGGCGGTCCTTGATCGAGCCGGTCGGGTTGCGGTCCTCGAGCTTCGCCCAGAGGCGGACATCGGGCGTGGGCGAGAGCCGCGGGAGTCCGACCAGCGGCGTGTTGCCGACGGACTCGAGAAGGCTGTCGTAACGCATCGGAAGGATCAGACTCCGCCGGCGACGGCAGGAAGCACGACTACCTGGTCGCCGTCATTCAGCACGGTCTCGAGCCCACCGGTGAACCGGACGTCCTCGTCGTTGACGTAGACGTTCACGAAGCGACGCAGGTCGCCGTCGTCGAGCAGGCGGTCCTTGAGCCCGGGGTGGTTGGCCTCGAGGTCGTCGATGAGCGCGGAAAGGGTGGCGCCGCTGGCGTCCACGGCCTTCTCGCCGCCGGTGTACGTGCGCAGGATCGTGGGGATCCGGACCTCGATGGGCATGTGTTCCTCTTGCTTCTCGGAGTTACTGCTCGGCTGGTGCGAGCAGGGTGTCGTCCACGGACACGTCTTCTTCGGTGACGACCCCGTCGATGATTCTGTAGGACCTGAACTCCACCGGGCCCTCACTATTCCCGTGAACGGCGGTGGAGACCAACACGTAGTGGGCTCCGGGCTCGTTGGCCAGCCCGATGTCGGTGCGGCTCGGATAGGCCTCGGTGGCCGTGTGCGAGTGGTAGACGACCACCGGCTCCTCGTCGCGCGCCCACATGTCCTTGTACAGCGCCAGCAGCTCGGTCGAGTCGAACTCGTAGAACGTCGGCGACCCGGCGGCGTTGATCATCGGGATGTGCCGGCTGGCGACATCGGAGCCCTCGGCGCCGGCGACGATGCCGCAGGCCTCGTCAGGGTGGTCCCGCTTGGCGTGGGCGACGATGGCGTCGTACGTCGTCCGGTCGAGTCTCAACACGTGGACAAGCCTAGGTGGTCGTCCGGCGGCGATCGCCCGCTGCCCGGCCCTCGGACTGGTCGGGCGGGCTCAGCTCGCGGCCCGGACCAGCGTTTCCTGCAGGTAGCCCACCCACTCGTAGATGTCGTGGACCTGGGCTCGCGGGTCGTCCTCGGACAGCTCGTGCCAGTACTCCTCGTCGCCCTCCTCGATCTCGAGGCGGGTGGCGATCGCGAGGCGCATGTCGGTGAACGAGCGCATCCAGGTGATCGCTGCCACCGGCGTCAGCTCGACGTCGATGAACATGCCGTCCTCCGGCTGCGGGGGCAGCCCGGCCTCCTCGAGGGCGTCGATCACGCTCGCTGCGCCGGACGCCTTGCCGTTGCGCAGGTCGGTCTCGGTGT
Organism: Marmoricola sp.; assembly: GCA_025964775.1. Classification (GTDB taxonomy): domain Bacteria; phylum Actinomycetota; class Actinomycetes; order Propionibacteriales; family Nocardioidaceae; genus Marmoricola. The sequence continues at coordinate 5,039 of JAOPYE010000003.1, read as the reverse complement.
AGCGCCGGAACTCCGCGGCGGCCTCGTCGTCGCCCGGGTACGCCGTCGGGAACAGCCGGGCCAGGACCGGGTCCTCGGGCTCCAGGGTCGGGCCGGAGAAGTCCAGCATCGCCTCGAGCGGGTCAGGAGACTCCGGTGCCGCGGTCTCGTTGCGCAGGAGCTCGATCAGCTGACTGGCGAGTGAGCGCAGCAGGTCGGCCTCGAACGCGGTGAAGGTCGCGACGCAGGCGCCGGACTTGCGGTGCCGGGAGAACCCCGTCATGGGCTGGACCTCATGCGTCGGCCTTCTGCATCGTGGCCCACAGACCGTACTCGTGCATCGCCTGGACGTCGCGTTCCATCTCCTCGCGCGAACCCGTGGAGACCACGGACTTGCCGTCCTGGTGCACCTCGAGCATCAGCTTCTCCGCCTTCTTCTTCGAGTAGCCGAAGTACTGGGTGAACACGAAGGTCACGTACGACATCAGGTTGACCGGGTCGTTCCAGACGATCGTGACCCACGGCGTCGCCAGCGCCGTGAGGTCATCGGTGACCGGCTCGTCGAGCTCGATCGGGCTGGGCGCGGACATGGATCAACGATAGGGCGTCTTCAGTCGACGATCGCCCGGACCTCGGTGATCAGGCCCTCGTCGTTGACCCGCATCAGGTCGATCACCCGGACGATGAAGGGGTCGCCGCCGGTCTCCACGTTGATCGTGAAGTGCACCGCGGCGTGATCGCCGGTGATCAGGAGCGGACCGGTCAGGGTCGTGGAGAAGGCGGCGCCGAAGGACCTGGTGAAGAACTCGCGGATCGCGGCGTGGCCGATGTTCGGCGGGGACCCGATCGGGTCCTCCTGGATGGCATCCTCGGCGAAGACGGCCACCGTGGCCTCGAGGTCGTGGCGACCGACGGCGTCGATGTAGGACTCGATCGTGGACTGGATCTGTTCGCGCGTGGGCATGCGCACACCCTTGCAGATACCGGACACATCGATAACCTCGTGCCATGGCGCACGCGCTGATCGTCGTCGACGTGCAGAACGAGTTCTGCGAGGGCGGGTCGCTGCCCGTGGTCGGCGGTGCCCGGGTGGCCAGCGAGATCAGCGTCCTGCTGCACCACTGGACCCGGAGGGACCCCAAGGCTCCGGACTACGCGGTCGTGGTCGCCAGCAAGGACCAGCAGATCGGCAGGATGGGCACCGACGGTGACGCCTTCCACCCGAACCTGGACCCCCAGCCGTTCGACGCGATCTTCGCCCGCGCCGAGGCCGGATCCAGCGAGTCCGCCTTCGACGGCGTGACCAACCACGGGATCGCGCTGGAGCCCTGGTTGCGCAGTCACCAGGTCCAGCGGGTCGATGTCTGCGGGATCGGCGAGGCCGTCACCGCCACGGCTCTGGACGCAGTCCGGCTCGCCTTCAGAACCAGGGTGCTGACGGCGCTGTGTGCCGGGAGCGCGTGCGACGAGCTGGTGTCAGCCGGCGTGACCCTCGCCTGAGGCGTAGCGGGTCTTCAGGGTGCCCTTGACGAGCTTGCCGGGGGGCGTGCGGGGCAGGTCGTCGGTGAGGATGAACTCGCGCGGCACCTTGAAGTGCGCGATCCGCTCGCGGGCGAACGCGGTCAGGGTTTCGACCAGCTCTGCCACCGGGATCGTCCGGGCGCTGTCCGACGGCTCGACGTAGGCAACGACCCGCTCCCCCATCTCCTCGTCCGGCACGCCGATCACGGCGATGTCCGCGACAGCCGGGTGCAGGCTGAAGATGTCCTCGATCTCCTGCGGGTAGATGTTCACGCCGCCGCTGATGATCATGAAGGCCTTGCGGTCGGTCAGGAACAGGTACCCCTCGGCGTCGAGGTACCCGAGGTCGCCGACGGTCGCCCAGTTCGGGTGCTCGGGATGCTGGGTGCTCGCCGTCTTCTCCGGGTCGCCGTGGTAGCTGAACGACAGCACCTCGCGCTCGAAGTAGACGGTGCCGATCTCGTCCGGCCCGAGCAGCTCCCCCTCGGGGCTGCAGATCCGGGGGATACCGAGCAACGGCTTGCCCACGGTCCCGGGATGCGCGAGCCAGTCGCTGGAGTTCACGTAGGTGGCGCCGATCGCCTCCGTGCTCGCGTAGTACTCGTGGATCACCGGCCCGAACCAGTCGATCATCTGGCGCTTGACCTCGATCGGGCACGGCGCGGCCGCGTGCACGACCGTCCGGAACGACGAGGTGTCGGCCGCGGCGCGCCGCTCCTCGGGAAGCTTGAGCAGCCGCACGAACATCGTCGGGACCACCTGGGTGTCGGTGACCCGGTAGCGCTCGACCGCGTCGAGGAACGCCTCGGCGTCGAACTTGTCCATCATCACCACCGTGCCACCGAGTGCCTGCACCACACCCATGAACCGGAGCGGGGCAGCGTGGTAGATCGGCGCCGGAGACAGGTAGACGGTCTCGGTCCCGTAGCCGAACAGCCCCCCGAAGATCGTCACGTAGAGGTAGCCAGGCTCGTCGATGCGGATCGGCGGCAGCGCGATCTTGATGCCCTTGGGGCGGCCGGTAGTGCCCGAGGAGTAGAGCAGGTCGTCGCCGTGGGGCTGCTCAGCCAAGGGCTCGTCCGACGCCGCCTCGATCGCGTCCTCGAAGCTCGCGAAGCCGTCGACCGGGCCGCCGAAAGCCAGCCGTCGCGCGACCTCGGTCTGCGCCAGCACGCCGGCCGCCAGCTCCGCCTTGCTCGCGGAGATGATCAGCACCTGCGCGCCGCAGTCCTCGACGATGTACGCCGCCTCGCTGGTGCTCAGGTTGTGGTTGACCGCGGTGATGTAGAGCCCTGACCGAAGCGCGGCCCAGTAGGCCACGAACGCCTCGAGACGGTTGTCGGAGAGCAGCGCGATGACGTCGCCGGGGCGCAGCCCCTCGTCGTACAGGTGGCGCGCGAACCGGGTGCTGCGGTCCTCGAGCTCGGCATAGGTCAGGACCGCTCCGGAGGAGGCCAGGATCGCGGCCGGCTTGTCGGGGGTCGTGGCCGCCCACGTTCCGGGGTACATGGGGCCATGCTCGCCCCGGGCTCGATCAAATGTCGAGGCGGCTCACCGCCTGTGCGGGTTAGGTTGGATCGATGTCGACCTCGCCGCTGGCTCCGTTGCGGAATCCGGACTTCCGCTGGTTCTGGACCGCCAAGCTCGTCGACAACGCCGGTTCCTTCATGGCACCGATCGCGCTGGCGTTCGCGGTCCTGCACGTCTCGAACTCTCCGAGCGCGCTCGGCCTGGTTCTGGCTGCGAACAGCATCCCGCTGGTCGCCTTCCTGCTGTTCGGCGGTGTGATCGCCGACCGGCTCCCCCGGCTGCTGATCCTGCGGTACGGCAACCTCGGCGCGGCCCTGACCCAGGGCACCGTGGCGTTCCTGGTGATCTCGGGCCACGCCCAGCTCTGGATGCTGATCGTCCTGGAGGCGCTCAACGGGATCCTGCAGGCGACGGTGTTCCCGGCACTCCAGGGCGTGCTGCCGCAGCTGGTCGACAAGTGGGAGCTGCAGGAGGCCAACCTGCTGATGTCGTTGAGCCAGGGAGCGCTGCGGGTCGTGTCGCCGGCGATCGCTGCACTGCTCGTGGTCTCCGTAGGCCCCGGCTGGGCTGTCGCGGTCGACGCGCTGTCGTGGGTGGCTGCTGCCGCGCTGCTGCTCCGGGTGCGACTTCCCGAGCGCGAACCGAGGACCGGGAGCACCTCGGTGCTCGGCGACCTGCGAGACGGCTGGGCGCTGTTCACCGGCAAGACCTGGCTGTGGGTCGTCGTTCTCGCCTTCGGCGTCCTCAACGCGATCCAGAGCGGAGCCTGGGGGACGCTCGGTCCGCAGCACGCGAAGGCAACCATCGGTGCCGGCGGCTGGGGATGGGTCGTCTCGGCCGACGCAGCGGGCGCCCTGGTGATGACCGTGCTGCTCATGCAGCGCCGGCTCGAGCGGCCGTTGTTCACCGGTCTGCTCTGGGTCGCCCTCTTCGGTCTGCCGATCCTGGCGTTCGGCCTCACCGACTCGCTGCCAGTGCTGCTGGTCTGCTCGGTCCTGGGCGGCATGGGCATCCAGGTGTTCTCGCTCGGCTGGACGCTGGCGATGCAGGAGAACATCGCCGAGGACCAGCTCTCCCGGGCCTACTCCTACGACGCCCTCGGCTCGTTCGTGGCGATGCCGATCGGCCAGCTGGCCGCAGGCGGGCTTGCCGTGGCGTTCGGCATCAGCCACGTGATCGCGTACAGCGGGGCGGCGTACGTCGTGGTCGCGCTGTTGCCGTTGGCGTCGGCGTCGGTACGCCGGCTTGGACGGGTTTCGATGGCTGCTGCCAGCTGAGATCCTGGCCTGTGGATTGCTTGTTGACTCGAACATGTGTTCGACTCAGGATGGGTTCATGAGTTTGCTGGCAGTACCGCCGACCACTGATGCGGTGGCGCAGTTGGATGCTTGCCTGGATGTTCTCGCTGCCGAGGATCCGGGCGGCCTGAGCCCTGATGAGCAGCAGGCGCGGTTGCGGTCGCTGGGTCGTGTCGAGGCCAGGATCGCTGCGATCAAGCTCGCCACGCTGGGCGCGGCGCACCGCTGCGGTGCCGCCGCTGTCTCGGGGGCCGCGAGCACTGATCAGTGGGCGGCACGGGCCACGAATGCTGATCCCGCTGTGGTGCACCGGCAGGTACAGCTCTCGGCGCGGCTCGAGCAGCGCACGATCACCCAGACCGCGTTGGCTGCTGGCCGGCTCAGTGCTGAGCATGCTGCGGTGATCGTGCACGCCGATACCCAGCTCCCCGCCGGGGTGAGCCCGGCACAGCGGGTGGTGATCGAACAGGGGCTGGTCGAGAAGGCACAGACGATGCCGCCGACACTGCTGCGCCGTGCGGCTCGTCGTGCGCTGGCCGAGGTCGAGCCCGACCCGGTCGTCGTCGACGCGCACGAGAACGCCCTGGTCGCTTCTGAGGAGCACGCTGCACGATCCCGGACCCGGTTGAGCCTGCACGACAACGGTGACGGCACGGTGACCGGTCACTTCACGGTCCCGACCCTGCACGGGCACCTGCTGTGCAAGATCCT
>JAOPYE010000001.1 GCA_025964775.1 Marmoricola sp. | reverse complement strand
GTCGGTCGAGACGGTCTCCGGGTTGCAGTTGACCATGACGGTCTCGTACCCCGCCTCGGAGAGCGCCAGTGAGGCGTGCACGCAGGAGTAGTCGAACTCGATGCCCTGGCCGATCCGGTTCGGACCGCTGCCCAGGATGATCACCGCCGGCTTGGTGCGCGGCGCGACCTCGGTCTCCTCGTCGTACGAGCTGTAGTGGTACGGCGTGCGGGCGGCGAACTCCGCCGCACACGTGTCGACAGTCTTGTAGACGGGCCGGACGCCGAGGGCGTGCCGGATGCCGCGGATGACGTCCTCGGTCAGGCCTCGCATCTTCGCGAGCTGGGCGTCGGAGAAGCCGTGCCGCTTGGCCCGGCGCAGCAGCACCGGGGTCAGCTCGTCGGCGGCGATGATCTCCTGCGCGATCTCGTTGATCAGGCCGAGCTGGTCGACGAACCACGGGTCGATCCCGGTCGCGGCGTGGACCTCCTCGGGCGTGGCACCGGCGCGGATGGTGTCCATCACGCGCTTGAGCCGCCCGTCGGTCGGAACCGTGATCTCTGCGAGCAGGGCGGGCTTGTCGAGCTCGACCCACTGGTGGCTCCAGTCGAAGACCGAGTCCTTCTGTTCCAGGCTGCGCAACGCCTTCTGGAGGGCCTCGGTGAAGTTGCGCCCGATCGCCATCGCCTCACCCACGGATTTCATGTGCGTGGTGAGCGTCTTGTCGGCGGTCGGGAACTTCTCGAACGCGAACCGCGGCACCTTCACCACGACGTAGTCCAGGGTCGGCTCGAAGCTCGCCGGAGTCTCCTGGGTGATGTCGTTCGGGATCTCGTCGAGGGTGTAGCCGATCGCGACCTTGGCGGCGATCTTGGCGATCGGGAACCCGGTGGCCTTCGACGCCAGCGCGCTGGACCTGGACACCCGCGGATTCATCTCGATCACGATCACCCGGCCGTCCGTCGGGTTCACGGCGTACTGGATGTTGCAGCCGCCGGTGTCGACGCCGACCTCGCGGATGATGCCGATGGCAAGGTCGCGCAGGTGCTGGTACTCGCGGTCGGTCAGGGTCAGCGCCGGCGCGACGGTGATCGAGTCGCCGGTGTGCACGCCCATCGGGTCGAGGTTCTCGATCGAGCAGATGATCACGACGTTGTCCGCGGTGTCGCGCATCACCTCGAGCTCGTACTCCTTCCAGCCGATGATCGACTCCTCGAGGAGGACCTCGGTGGTCGGGCTCGCGGCCAGGCCGGCGCCGGCGATGCGGTGCAGGTCCTTCTCGTTGTACGCGATGCCCGAGCCGGTGCCGCCCATGGTGAAGGACGGGCGCACGACGATCGGGTACCCGAGCTGCTCGACGGCTCCGGTGCAGTCGTCCATCGAGTGGCAGATGACGCTGCGAGAGGTCTCCCCGCCGACCTTGGCGACGATCTCGTTGAACATCTCCCGGTTCTCACCGCGGTGGATCGCCTCGATGCTCGCGCCGATCAGCTCGACGTCGTACTTCTCCAGGATCCCGGCCTCCGACAGCCCTATCGCGCAGTTGAGAGCGGTCTGCCCACCGAGCGTCGCGAGCAGTGCGTCCGGGCGTTCCTTGGCGATCACCTTCTCGACGAATTCGACGGTGATCGGCTCGATGTAGGTGGCGTCAGCGAACTCGGGGTCGGTCATGATCGTGGCCGGGTTGGAGTTGACCAGGATGACCCTGATGCCCTCATCCTTGAGCACCCGGCAGGCCTGGGTCCCGGAGTAGTCGAACTCGCACGCCTGGCCGATGATGATCGGCCCGGAGCCGATCACCAGGATGGACTTGATGTCTTCGCGCTTCGGCATCAGTTCAGGCCTTCTTCTGGTTGCTTCTAGTCGAGCCAAGCATGAGCGTGAGGAACCGGTCGAACAGGTAGGCGGCGTCATGGGGTCCGGCCGCCGCCTCGGGGTGGTACTGGACCGAGAACGCCGTGAGGGCGCCGGACGCGTCGCGCAGCTCGAGCCCCTCGACCACGTCGTCGTTGAGGCAGACATGGCTCACGGTCGCTTCGCCGTACGGCGTGGTGGTGCTGCCCTCGAGCGGGGCGTCGACCGCGAAGCCGTGGTTGTGGGCGGTGACCTCGACCATGCCGGTGGTGCGGTCCATCACCGGCTGGTTGATGCCGCGGTGCCCGTACTTGAGCTTGAAGGTTCCGAAACCGAGGGCACGACCGAAGAGCTGGTTGCCGAAGCAGATGCCGAAATAGGGCAGCTCGCGGGCCAGGGCATCCTTGAGCAGTTCGACCTGCCCGGTCGTCGCGGCCGGGTCGCCCGGGCCGTTGGAGAAGAACAGCCCGTCCGGGCCGACGGCGAGGACGTCCTCGATGCTCGCCGTCGCCGGCAGGACGTGGACCTCGATGCCGCGCTCGCTCATCATCCGAGGCGTGTTGGCCTTGATGCCCAGGTCCAGTGCCGCGACCGTGGCGACCTTCGGGCCGACGGCCGGCACGACGTAGGCAGTCTCGGTGGAGACCTCGCCGGACAGCTCAGCTCCGGCCATCTCCCCCGAGGCGAGCACCCGTCCGAGCAGGGCCTGGGAGTCTGCCTCGACCGAGGAGATCCCGACCCGCATGGCACCGCGCTCCCGCAGGTGCCGGGTGAGCGCGCGCGTGTCGATCCCGCTGATGCCGACGACGCCCTGGTCGCGCAGCTCGTCGTCGAGCGTGCGCACCGATCGCCAGTTCGACGAGATCCGGGCAGGGTCTCGCACGACGTAGCCACTCACCCAGATGCGGCTCGACTCGGGGTCCTCGTCGTTGACGCCGGTGTTCCCGATGTGCGGCGCCGTCATCACGACGACCTGCCGATGGTACGACGGGTCGGTGAGCGTCTCCTGGTAGCCGGTCATCCCGGTCGAGAACACCGCCTCGCCGAACGTCTCGCCGGTCGCCCCG
>JAOPYE010000036.1 GCA_025964775.1 Marmoricola sp. | reverse complement strand
AGGACCAGCTCCAGCCGTCGCCAGGGCTGGCGCGAGGAGCGGTCCAGGGTCGCGCGGACGCTGGAGATGTGGAGGTTGACGCCTTCGAGGGTGAGCAGCGGGAAGAAGAACCAGCCCTGCCGATGGGCGAGCCAACCCGAGAACCCGGTCCGCGCGTCCACGACGTCAGGGGTGAAGGCAATGGCACCGGGTGCGATGTCGGGATCGTAGGAAGCGCGGTTCGGGCCCTTGTGGTGCAGGTTGTGCTTCGTACGCCACCACGCGAAGCTCAGCCCTGCGAACGCCCCTGCGAGGACGCGGGCGGTCCACGCGTTCCAGCTCGCCGAGTCGAACATCTGCCGGTGGGACGCGTCGTGGCCGAGGAAGCCGAACTGGGTCACCACGATCCCCAGGGCACCTGCCAGCAGGAGCTGGAACCACGAGTGCCCGAGCAGGGCGAATCCGACCCAGATCCCGGCGAAGGATCCGACAGCGATGCCGATCTCGCTCCAGTAGTAGACGCGACGTCGACGCAGCAGCCCGGCCTCCCGGATGCTCTGGGCCAGCTCGGTGTACCTACTGATGTAGCGCTCGTTGACCGGCGCGATCGCACTCATGGGATGCCCGCAGCGCAGCCATCTGGGATGGCAGACATGTCACAACTCCTGGACGGAAAGGCGCGTCACCCTGGGTCCGGGAGTGATGTGCGAGGGCGCGGCATAGGCCGACCCTTCATGTGTAGCACCGGATCCGGGCGCAGTCCATGGCTGCGGCGCGACGTCTGCACCAACAACAAGACCCGGCTCGATCGAGCCGGGTCGTGTGCTGCGGGGTGGGCGATACTGGGTTCGAACCAGTGACCTCTTCGGTGCGATCGGCAGAGCCGCGCTACCACGACTGGTGAGAAACGACGAGGCCCGACCATTGCGGCCGGGTCTCGTGTTTTGGTGGGCGATACTGGGTTCGAACCAGTGACCTCTTCGGTGCGATCGGCAGAGCCGCGCTACCACTGGTGAGAAACGACGAGACCCGACCATTGCGGCCGGGTCTCGTGTTTTGGTGGGCGATACTGGGTTCGAACCAGTGACCTCTTCGGTGTGAACGAAGCGCGCTACCACTGCGCCAATCGCCCGGGTGACGTACCTGTTGTGCGCGGGAAACAGTAGCCCATTCCCGCCACTCGGCTCACATCGGGTCGGCGAGGTCGGTCTTCTCGGACCGCGCCATCGAGCTTTGGTTTCGTGTTCGAAACTGGTCTAGTCCAATGAGCATCCTAATTAGACCAGCACCGTGGTTTTCTTAGACCACCCACGCTCAAACCGGACAAAAGAGGGTCGTTCCGCTTGCCAAGAAGGTGACGGCTGACACACCCTCATGTTGTCGCGCTGGGAGTTTGCGGGAGGGCAAACTCAATCCGGACGTGGCCATCTGAAAGGCAAAACCGATGCAGAAGCAAATCACTGCTCCGGCCATCACTGCAGCGATGCGGATGGATTTCGTCGACACCGAGGGCATGTCCACTCCGCTTGAGGCGGAGTTCGAGTACAACCCGGCCGACCCGTTCGCACTCAGCATCCTGTTCAAGGCCGAGCCGGTACCCGTTCGCTGGACATTCGCTCGGGACCTGCTCATCGAAGGCTTCTACGAGCCCACCGGTGACGGCGACGTCCACGTGTGGCCGTGCCTCAGCTCCGACGGCACCGCCGTGGTGATCCTGGAACTCAACTCGCCCAGTGGCGAGGTCCTGATCCAGATCAGCTCGCGCTCGGTGTCGATGTTCGTCCAGCAGATGCTCGAAGCGGTGCCCACCGGCACCGAGACCGAGCTGATTGACTACGACGCAGAGCTCACCGGCCTCCTCAGCGCCTGACGCCTCGTGGGGGTGGGGGTCCCCAGAGGTGGTCAGGTCACCATGGATCTGTTGACTCGGCTTCTCGCTCGGTCCAGATGTCCATGAGGCGGCGGGTCACCGGCCCAGGTACCGCGAACTCGAGATCATCGAGTCGCCGTACCGGCTGGACGTCGCGGGTCGTGGAGAGCAGGAAGACCTCCTCGGCCTCGTCGAGGATCCCGACAGGCTCGTCGATCTCCCGGATGCCGCACCATTCCACCGCCAGTGCCCGGGTCACACCCGCGAGGCAGCCCGAGGCCAGGGTCGGCGTACGCGCTTCGCCGTCGATCACATAGCCGACGTTGGAGCCGGTGCCCTCGCACAGGTTCCCGACCGTGTTGGCGAACACGGCCTCCGTCGCCCCACGCTCGCGGGCGTAGGCGAGCGCGACGACGTTCTCGGCGTACGAGGTGGTCTTGAGGCCGGCGACAGCGCTTCGTTCGTTGCGCACCCACGGAACCCGTACGGCGTCGGTGGCGGCCGCCGCGGCATCCATCGCAGCCGCGACCACCACCAGAGATGGCGGCCCTCCCCCGCGACCGGAACCGAGCGGTGCGGGCCCGGCGGTCCAGGTGATCCTCAGGCGGCCCAGCGGTAACGACTGCGAGTCCAGGACCGCATCGACGGCGCCTCGGATCACGTCCAGGTCGGGCTCGGGCAGTCCCAGGCCGACAGCTGACCCGGCGATGCGCTTCAGGTGACGGGTCAGCGCGAACGGCTGTCCGTCAACGACCTTGATCGCCTCGAAAACCCCGTCGCCGACGGTCAGACCGTGGTCGTCGACCCTGATCACCGGAACTCCCGGCTCGGCCAGCACGGACCCGTTGAACCACACACGCATGGGGCGAGCCTAGGTCGTCACTCGTCCGGACTCGCCCACGTATGGGGTGGAATTGGCGAGTGTCTGGGCATCGGCTATGGTTCTCTTCGCACCGCCGGTTACTCGGTCTGTTGCATGCGGACATAGCTCAGTTGGTAGAGCGCAACCTTGCCAAGGTTGAGGTCGCGAGTTCGAGTCTCGTTGTCCGCTCGGAGTTAAGAACAGCCGAACCTCCGCGGTGGGTTGGCCGAGAGGCGAGGCAACGGACTGCAAATCCGTCTACACGGGTTCAAATCCCGTACCCACCTCGAACTTCACACATGTTTGTGCTTCACACAGCTTCACCCCGGGCGATTGGCGCAGCGGTAGCGCGCTTCCCTGACACGGAAGAGGTCACTGGTTCAAACCCAGTATCGCCCACAGAACATGAACAGCCCCTGGCCCTGCATCGCGCAGGGATCAGGGGCTGTTTGGGTTCGACGCCTCTAGTGACGTCGCGCTCGCTCAGCCCGCAACCGAGCAAGGATCTGGTCAACCCGGTCCTGGGTGACGTCGTGCGGTGAATCCACCGAACGCGCACCTACGGCCTTGATCACCACGACACGGGCGACGTCAGGCTTGTTCGGCTCCACCCTTCGACAGTGAACCCCGTAGTCTCGTTTGTCACCGGACAAAGGTCCCAAGTCCGTAGGACCTCTGGCTCGTCTGGCGGGTGAAAACCACACTCCACGCTCATCAAGGCCTCACGGTGCGTGGCGTCATCGGAGGCGGGAGCACGCTTCGGGACACGTCCTTGATCTTCCGAGGATTCGCCATGGGTGGACGAGTCTGACGATCGCGCGCTATGCCTATCCGCCGCCCAAGCGCTGGCAGCAACTACTACCGACGGGGCGGAGACCAGAAGTCGACACGCCGGGACCATGGTCCCGACTTACGCTACTGACCGTCTCCGTAAGTCGATGTCGTCGTAGGTTGTGCTCATGGAGGACGTGAGCGAGTTCGACGAGGCTGAACTCGTCAACGACCACGGGGACTCAAGCAGGTACTACGAGTTCCCGCAGTACGTCGTCGACACCGTGTTCGCGAAACTTCGGGCAGCTCGCCATGCAGCTGGCGGACACGGCGCGCAGGCCTAGCCCGCGTCTCGTCATTCGTAGCGACGTCGTCTGATCACTACGACGGTCACGGCCGCGAACGCAACAGACGCGACTGCAGCCACGACCGCGACGACGAAGCGGTCGTCACCGATCGACTGACACCGGGCCCCGATGGCAGCGGCGTCTCCGGGCGCCACTCCGTGCGGAGCGTTGTCGGCATGGTTGATCACCGTGTCGTACGGCGCCAGGCACCGGAAGTCGCCCTGGCTGGTGTTGCTTATCGTCGGGTGGTGCACGACGAGCAACGCGGCAGCAACGGCGAGCAGGCAGGTAGCGACGGCTCCGGCAAGGGCGGCCAGGCGTGTCAGCATCAGTGAGAGGTGCTCCGGATCGAGGTCGCGTCAGGCGGTGCGCTTGCGCGCGAGGTCGCGCAGGCCGACACGGAGCAACTGCTCCAGCGGTACGTGCTCGGGGTGCTCGCGTCCTCCGGCGACCTGGCCGGCGCAGTACACCGGTCCGTCGGGGCTCAAGGCCAGGCCGATGTTGGCGGCACCGCAGCCGGAGCCGAGCAGTGCGGGGTCGATCCAGTTGAACTGGGTCCAGTGCTGGTCGGAGCACTTGCGTTCGTGACGTCGCAACCAGCGCATCCGCTTGTCACCGGTGCTGTCGCGTCCGTGCGCCTGACCGAACCAGCCGTCGTCGAGGAGCGCGAACGGTCCCAGCTCCCAGACCGCGTGTTGGTGCTTGGCGGTCCCCTTGCTCTGTTGGACGACGAGGAATCCGCTCGGCGGGAGTTCGTCGCGACGGATGATCAGCATCGCGTCCGAGATGAGTTCGCCCAGGGTCGGAGCGCGGTGCCGGTGCACCTGGACGTCGTTCTCGGTCGAGACCCTCGGACCGGGAACGTAGGGAGCAGCCAGCGGCCCGTGCCGGTAGCGCACCCGCCGCGTCTCGACTGTCATCGCCTCACCATGGCAAAACGGTAACGAGATCTCGCTGAGGTCCCGAGAGTTTTTCGAATCCAGCCACCCCCCACAACGTAGGTGTGGCTCATGGAGTCAGATGGTGCTGATGTGGCTTAGGTGGTCCAGCCCACCTTGCCGCGGTCAGTCCTGCTCGTCAGCAATCGCCTCGCCATGGGTACCGGGTCGAGGTGCCCACGGCAGCTCCTTGGAAGGCCGTACGACGACCAGCTTGTCGCCGCGCGCGAGCTGGGTCACGGTCGGGTCGTAGTAGCGGTAGACCTTCTCGTCGCGCAGCACCGCCATCACCTGGTCCGGCAACGTCTGCGGTGCCTTCCCGACCTCACTGACCAGCAGGTCACGCTCGGCGACTTCGAGCCCTTCTCCGTAGGTGAGCAGGTCCTCGAGGACCGTGGCCAGGGGCGGCGAGATCGACGACAGCCCGACGAGGCGACCCACGGCGTCCGAGGACGTCACGACCGCGTCGGCCCCGCTCTGCCTGACCAGTGGGACGTTGTCCTGCTCACGCACCGCCGCCACGATGTAGGCCTGCGGGTTGAGCTGACGCACGGTGAGGGTGGCGAGCACCGTGGTGTCGTCTCGTGGCGTGGTGATGATGACCTGCTTGGCACGCTCGACCCCGGCCCGGCGCAGGACCTCACGACGGCTGGCATCGCCGGTGACGACCGCAAAGCCGTCCGCGTGCGCATCGCCCAGGGCGATGCTGCTCGGATCGACGATCACGACCGCGTCCCGGTCCACCCCGTTCTTGACCAGGGTGTCGACCGCGCTGCGGCCCTTGGTCCCGTAGCCGATGACGACGACGTGCTGCTCCATGTTCTTCCTCCATCGGGCATTCCGGAGTCGTTCGCGGCCCTGGTTGGCAAGTACCTCCAGGGTGGTCCCGATCAGCAGCACGAGGAACGAGATGCGCAGCGGCGTGATCACGAAGGCGTTGATCAGCCGGGCGTGCGCCGTGATCGGGGCGATGTCGCCGTACCCGGTCGTGCTCAGGGTGACGGTCGCGTAGTAGATCGAGTCGACCAGGCTGATCCCGTGGGGTCGTCCGCTGGCGTTGTCGCGGTAGTTGTTGCGGTCGAGGTAGACCAGCACCACGGTCACCACGAGGATGCCGAGCGCGAACAGCAGCCGACGGGTCAGCTCCCACCAGGGCGACCGGGCAGAGACCGGGAGCCTGAGCTGGCCGGGTACGGCCTTGGATTCGATGTCGGGCATGACGGCGACCATTCGACCACGGCGCCGGATCCGATGGCGTAGAAGGGGTGGCTCAACGCGGGTGGAGTTCGATGACCTCGGCGTAGCGGGTGCCGTGCCAGACGTCCTCGAGGGTGATCCGGTCGTCGGTCCAGCGCCGCAGGACCACCCAGTCGCCCGGCTGCGGCGCGCAGGCGCGGTCCCGGGCCAGCCGGCTCAGCATCGAGCAGCCGTAACTGGCGCGGATCTCGCCGACGTCGGTCAGCACCCGGGCCACCCCGGGTTCGCCACCGACAACGCACCCGACCCAGGGGTCGTGACGTGCGACGCGCTCGGCGCTCATCGCGCACCGCGCCAACAGGGCGAATTCACCCCATCAATGTACGCACGCACCGGCGTGTCTGCATGCGATTAATCCTCGTTCTCGCCGTCTGGACCCCGCCGCGCGAACATCCCGTCCAGGCGCAGGCGCCGGCGCAGCTCCGAGCGAGCCGTCGTCGTCGCCTTCTGCGGCCAGAGCTGGTCGAACGACGCGTTCAGCGCGGCCCCGATCAGCACTGCGATCGAGAGCAGGTAGAGCCACAGCAGGACGGCGATCGGAGTGGCCAGCGGACCGTAGATCGAGGTCGAACCCTGCGCGGTGCCGACCAGGAACCACCGCAGCAATGCCGAGCCGACGATCCAGCAGAACATCGTGAAGATCGCGCCCGGGGCGTTGTACCTCCACGGCGTCCGGACCGGCACCGACACGTGGTACAGCGAGGTGAGGAAGCAGACGCACAGCAGCAGCACGATGGGCCAGTAGAGCTGGCTGAGCAGGTTCAGCCGGTGCGGCAGCAGGTCGTCGACCACCTGGGGACCGGCCACGACCAGCGGGAGAGTGATGACCCCGATGAGCATCCCCAGGACGTAGAGCAGGAACGAGAGGGCGCGGGTCCGGATGATTCCGCGGTGGTCTCCGAGGCCGTACATGATCGTGATCGTGTCGACGAACACGTGGAGTGCTCGAGACCCCGACCACAACGCCAGGATGAAGCCGATCGAGATGACGTCGTACCGGCCGCCGTGCAGGACGTCGTTCAAGGTCGGGCGGATGATGCTGTCGACGGTGTCGGGGGTCAGCGCCCGGGAGGACAGGTCCAGCACGGACTGGCGTACGTCGTTGATCCGGTCGCTGCTGAAGTGGGAGAGCACGAGTCCCACCGAGCCGGCCATGGCGAAGATCAGCGGGGGCAGCGAGAGGACCGCGAAATAGGCTGCCTCGGCAGCCAGGCCGGTGACCCGGTTGCGCATGCAGGTCGCCGTGGTCGCGACGATCAGCCGCCACAGCTCGCGCCTCGCGGTGACCAGGGTCGACCGGACTGCCCTCGGGCGCGCAGACGACTCTGCACTCCCCTGCGCTGGCATGGGTCCACCGTAAGGCTCGCGCAGGCAAGGATCGGCGACCCGCGACGCACACCGTGTCGAAGATCTCCGGAGGGTCAGGTGAACGAGATCGAGTAGGCCACCGTGGTCAGGATCGGTGGCGCGGTCTGCTGCTCAGGACCCGACACGAGGTACTCGAGCTGGAACAGCTTGCTGTGCACGTCGATGACCAGGACGAACACCGTGACCGGGGTTGCGCCGCTGGTACCGAAGATCCGTGCCTGGCGAGCCGGCAGGCCGTGGAACGTCAGCTGGCGAACCAACCGGACCGTGCCCGCGACGGTCCTCGCCACCCCGTCGATCGCGCCGTCCAGGGTGATGGCGTGCTGGGCCGGGTAGGTCGTCAGCGCCGCCACGAACGCATCGCTGACGCCCGCATCGGTGTAGAGGACGGCGTCGACCTTGCCGGCCTTGGTGTCGTACGTCTGGTGCGACACCTTGGGCGCGTGCGGCAGTCCCATCGTGAAGCCGTTGCCGTGCACCGTGACCAGCGCACCGGCTGTCGCGGCCGGTGTCGGAGGGGCATCAGGACTCGCCGCGTGCGGGGGCGCCGGCGCGGCGTGACCGCCACAGCCCGCGAGCACGATGGCGAGAGCCGCCAGTGGCACCGCACGCGCGAGCCAGGTCGGCTTCGTCATCGCCGATCAGCTCAGGACGAGCCCCGGGTACAGCGGGTGCGCCTCGAGCATCTCGGCCGACTCCGACCGCACCCGGTCGGCGACACCGTCAGCAAGCTTGTACGTCGCCTTGGACGGCGCGCCTGCCTTGTTGGACCCGGCCTCGGTGTTGGTCAGGACGTCGACGATCATCCCGGCGACCTTGTCGAACTCGGTCGCTCCGAAGCCACGCGTCGTCAGCGCCGGCGTACCCAGCCGGACTCCGGTGGTGTACCAGGCGCCGTTCGGGTCGTTGGGGACCGAGTTGCGGTTCGTGACGACACCGGCATCGAGCAGCGCGGACTCGGCCTGGCGTCCGGTCAGTCCGAACGAGGCGACGTCGAGCAGCACGATGTGGTTGTCGGTGCCACCGGTGACGAGCTTCGCTGCGCGCGAGAGGAAACCCTCGGCAAGGGACTTGGCATTGTCGGCGATGTTCTGGGCGTAGGTCGCGAACGACGGCTGGCGAGCCTCGGCGAGGGCCACCGCCTTGGCTGCCATCACGTGCGAGAGCGGACCGCCGAGCACCATCGGGCAGCCGCGGTCGACATCGGCTGCGAACTCCTCCTGGGCGAGGACCAGGCCTCCGCGCGGACCACGCAACGACTTGTGGGTGGTGGTCGTCGTGATGTGAGCGAACGGGACGGGGTTCTCGTCGCCGGTGAACACCTTGCCGGCGACCAGTCCGGCGAAGTGCGCCATGTCGACCATCAGGGTGGCGCCGACCTCGTCTGCGATCTCGCGCATCTTGGCGAAGTTGACCCGACGCGGGTACGCCGAGTAGCCGGCGACGAGCACGGCCGGCTTGAACTCCCGCGCCTTCGCGGCCACGACGTCGTAGTCGAGCAGGCCGGTGACCGGGTCGGTGCCGTACTGCTGCTGGTGGAACATCTTGCCGCTGATGTTGGGACGGAAGCCATGGGTCAGGTGCCCCCCGGCGTCCAGTGCCATGCCGAGCAGGCGCTGGTTGCCGAACTCGTGACGCAGCTGCTCCCAGTCGGCCTCGGAGAGCTCGTTGACGTTCTTCACGCCGTACTTCTCCAGGGCGGGGGTCTCGACGCGGTGCGCGAGGATCGACCAGAAGGCCACCAGGTTGGCATCGATCCCGGAGTGGGGCTGGGCGTAGGCGTACGGCGCTCCGAACAGCTCGCGGGCGTGCTCGGCAGCGAGGGCCTCGACGGTGTCGACGTTCTGGCAGGCGGCGTAGAACCGGTGTCCGATGGTGCCTTCGGCGTACTTGTCCGAGAACCACGTGCCCATCGTGAGCAGGACTGCCGGCGAGGCGTAGTTCTCCGAGGCGATCAGCTTGAGCGAGGATCGCTGGTCAGCCAGTTCCTTGCGTGTGGCCTCGGCCACACGCGGCTCGACGGCGGCAATCACCTCGAGCATGGCGTCATAGGCGGCGGATGTCGTCTTGGCGAGGGATTCGGCGCTCATGCGGACAGCCTAGAGCGGCCCGTCGCGGCGGACCGGACCGCCCGACGTCGTACCAAATGTCGGACAGTCGTCTCAAGACATGAGATTCCGGTTTGTGGAACGGGTGTCCGCAACCTGAGACTTGACCCCATGATCAGCGCTGCCACCTCGACCTGGCTCGTGACACGTCGTCACGTAGACCTCGGTCGTACCGGCAGCATGATGTGTCGGCCCCGCTGAGCGTCCGCTCCCCCACCGCGCGCAACGGCGCACGCGGCCCCTTTTCAGCGAAGGACCCCCTCCCCACATGCCTGACCAGCGCTTCGATTCACGTCCGCCCCGCGCGACCGAGATCCCCCGCCCCAAGAGGGCCGAGGGGCAGTGGTCGCTGGGCCAGCGTGAGCCGCTGAACAAGAACGAGCAGTCCAAGAAGGACGATGACCCGCTGAACGTGCGGGACCGCATCCTGTACACGTACTCCAAGCGTGGCTTCGACTCGATCGACCCCGCTGACCTCCGTGGGCGCTTCCGCTGGATGGGGCTCTACACCCAGCGCAAGCCCGGGATCGACGGCGGCAAGACCGGGTCGATGGAGGAAGAGGAGCTGGACGACCGCTTCTTCATGATGCGCGTCCGAAGCGACGGCGCCCTGCTGGGTGCGCGCCAGCTGCGCGCGCTCGGAACGATCGGCACCGACTACGCGCGCAACTCCGCCGACATCAGCGACCGGCAGAACATCCAGTACCACTGGATCCGGATCGAGGACGTGCCGGCGATCTGGGAGCTGCTCGACTCGGTCGGGATGTCGAGCCTGGAGGCCTGCGGTGACGGTCCGCGACCGTTCCTCGGATCACCTGTCGCGGGCGTCGCCGCCGACGAGATCATCGACGGCACCTGGGCGCTGGAGGAGATCAAGCGCCGCTACCTGAACAACAAGGAGTTCTCCAACCTCCCCCGGAAGTTCAAGACCTCCTTGACCGGTCACCCGAGCCTGGACACGGTTCCGGCGATCAACGACGTGTCGTTCGTCGGTGTCGTGCACCCCGAGTACGGACCCGGCTTCGACCTGTGGGTCGGTGGCGGTCTGTCGACCAACCCGATGTTCGCCGTCAAGCTCGGTGTCTGGATCCCGCTCGACGAGGTCCCGGACGCCTGGGCAGGCGTGGCCGGCATCTTCCGCGACTACGGCTACCGCCGGCTGCGGTCCCGCGCCCGGCTGAAGTTCCTGGTGGCCGACTGGGGTGTGGACAAGTTCCGCGAGGTCCTGGAGAACGAGTACCTCGAGAAGAAGCTCGTCCCGATCGACTCCCCCCAGGTCTCCAGCGACGGCGGTGACCACGTCGGTGTCCACGCCCAGAAGGACGGCCGCTTCTACATCGGTGCCGCTCCCATGGTGGGCCGGATCAACGGCGAGACCCTGACCGGCCTGGGCGACCTGGTCGAGACCTTCGGCCTGGACGGGGCGCGCCTCACAGCGCAGCAGAAGCTCGTGGTCCTCGGAGTCGCCGAGGGCGACGTCGAGGCGGTCGTGTCCGGACTCCTCGCGCTCGGCCTGGATGCCAGCCCGTCCAACTGGCGCCGCAACACGATGGCCTGCACCGGCATCGAGTACTGCAAGCTGGCGATCGTCGACACCAAGAACCGCTCACGCGACCTCATCGCCGAGCTGGAGAAGCGCTTCCCCGACCTCGACGTGCCGATCACCGTGAACGTCAACGGCTGCCCGAACGCATGCGCGCGGACCCAGGTGGCGGACATCGGCCTCAAGGGCCAGCTGACCCTCGATGACGACGGCAACCAGGTTGAGGGCTTCCAGGTCCACCTCGGTGGCGGCGTCGGCCTGCACCACACCTTCGGCAAGAAGCTGCGCGCCCACAAGGTCACCAGTGCCGGACTCGATGACTACGTCACCAACGTCGTCACCGCCTTCCTGGCCGACCGCACCGACGGCGAGTCCTTCGCGTTGTGGGTCGAGCGTGTCGACGAGGAACTGCTCCGCGGCGAGAAGGCGCTGGAGACGATCTGATGAACCAGCGTGCCGTGCCGTACCACTGCCCCTACTGCGGTGAGGAGAACCTGTGGCCCCACGAGGCTGCCGAGGGTTCAGGTCACGGCGAGTGGGAATGCCGGTCATGCCTGCGTGCGTTCAAGGTCTCGATGATCAAGCAGCTCCCGCGACCCGCGCTGGGACCTGCCGGGTCGGGAGGCACACCATGACCGCACCCACCACACTGGCGGCACGCGCAGCGCGCGGTTCCACGACCGCGGGCCGCTCCATCGACGAGCTCAAGGCGATCGTCTTCCAGGTCGGCGCCGAGCTCGAGCTCGCTCCTGCCGCGGACATCATCGAGTGGGCGGTGGCCACCTTCGGCGCACGCTTCTGCGTGACGTCCTCGATGGGTGACGCGGTCCTGGCCGACGTCGCGTCCAAGGTCGCACCAGGCATCGACGTCGTCTTCCTCGACACCGGCTACCACTTCGTCGAGACGATCGGCACCCGCGACGCCGTCGCCGCGACGATGCCCGTGAACCTGCTCAGCATCACGCCTATCCAGTCAGTCGCCGAGCAGGATGCGACGTACGGCAAGGATCTCTACAAGACGGACCCGGACCTGTGCTGCAAGCTCCGCAAGGTCCAGCCGCTCGCAGACTCCCTGGCCAACTACGACGCCTGGGCGACCGGGCTGCGCCGGGCCGAGACGCACAACCGGGTCATCGCCCCGGTCGTCGGCTGGGACGAGAAGAAGCAGAAGGTCAAGGTCTCCCCGCTCGCGCGGTGGACCGATGAGGAGATCGAGCAGTACATCGTCGACAACGGTGTCCTGGTCAACCCGCTCCAGTACGACGGCTACCCGTCCATCGGGTGCTGGCCCTGCACCCAGCGTGTCGAGCCGGGTGCAGACCCGCGCAGTGGCCGCTGGGCCGGGACCAACAAGACCGAGTGCGGTATCCACCAGTAGCTCCCACAATTTCACCCACCCGCAGTACTGAACCTCGCACCGACAGCGCCGTCGAACGCGATCGAAGAGAAGGGAGGCCGGTCCATGACCGCCCCAGCCCTCATCGCGCTTGCCCACGGCAGCCGTGATCCACGATCAAAGGCAACCATCGAGGCCCTGGTGGCCGAGACGCGCCACCTGCGTCCCGACCTGCGGATCGAGGTCGCGTTCCTCGACCACGTGCGCCCGTCGTTCGAGACGACCGTGAACAAGCTCGTACGCGCCCGGTTCGACGAGATCGTCGTGGTCCCGTTGCTGCTGAGTGAGGCGTTCCACGCGAAGGTGGATGTCCCCGACGTGATCGCCCAGGCCACCGCCAGGCACCCCGGAGTCCAGATCCGCGCGACGCGGGTCCTGGGACTTGAGCACGCGTTCCTCGAGGTCCTCGACAAGCGCCTTCGCGAGGCCCTCAGTGCGGCCAGGGTCCGCGAGCTCGATGCCCTCGTTCTCGCGGCCGCCGGCTCCTCCGACCCGCTCGCCAACCAGGCAGTCGCCCGGCTGGCCCGCGTCTGGGGTGCCCACCACAAGCTGCCCGTGACCGCAGCGTTCGCCTCGACCACTCCCCCCGCCACCGGTGAAGCCGTGCGGGCGTTCCGTGCCGAAGGACGACGCCACGTCGCAGTCGCCTCGCTGTTCCTCGCGCCGGGATTCCTGCCCGATCGGGCAGCCGAGCTGGCGATCGAAGCCGGCGCGGTCGCTGTCTCCGAGCCGCTCGGCGCCGACCCGGAGGTCGCACGCACGATCCTGGCCCGGTACGCCGTGGGCGCCGTCGAACTCGTTCCCGTCTGATGGGATAAGGGATAGGGCGTTTTGAATGCCCCACCCTGCCGGACCATGCGACCTTCTGCACGCTGCCGGTCGCTAGCAAGCTAGTCGCGGCCCCTATTTGCCGTCGTCACTGACGTTCTGATCGGCATCAGAATTCGTCACGGTTAGTGGCACGCCCCAGGACTGGCCCGCAGGCAACCAGCGCCGACGTGACGGACGATTTCGAAGGGCGAAAGCACCCACGATCCACGACAGAACCGAGACGCCGAGGAAGCCTAGGAAGGCTGCCCACACGCCGCTCGGCCCTTGATCGCCGAGCCACACCAATGGGCGCGTCGTCGGCTTGAGTGCTGAGCTGCTCGAGACCCTTCTGGCGATGTCGATTGAAGCTTGTAAGGCTGGGAGTCCCAAAGCAACCGCAACGAGAAGGGCCATAAATGCGAGGACGTTTGCACGGACCGCGGCGCGCTTAGCATCCGCTGCTGTGACCTTCTGGTGCAGTTGGTTGACCGAATCCAGGAGCCGGGAGTACAGACTCACGGTCCGCATCTTCGCAATGCGGGCCACGGCTCTGACGGGGTGAGGTCTCACACCTCGAAGCCCGATGCCCTCCACGGGCTTCTTCACGACATGTCCGTCGGATCGGCGGCCGTGAGTGGCGCTACCCTCGCAGGAGCTGGAGTTTGTGTGGCCTTCTTGCATGTGGAATGCGCGGCACCAGCGATGATCGTGTCGGACGCCACGGGAACGTTCTCGGCGGAGACCGACCTCATGGATATGGTAACAGGCGGCAAGAAATGGAACGCTACGGACATTGTTCTCGATGTTGCAGGATTGGAGATTCCAGGGGCTGCCGCCATCAAAAATCTTCCTGAATACCTGCAGCCTGGTGCCAAGGCATTTAAAGCTTTAGGTAACGGGGCCGCGGATATCTATACCTACTTTACCCAACAGGACCACTGATGGTTGTGCAGAATGTACCGATGTTCACTCAGTTGCATGGGGCATCCGATCGTATTATCTATTTTGTAGTATTTGTTGCCACCATCCTTGTCTTTACTATCTGGGTAATAGTCCTCCAGCGCAGGAATCGCGCCACTGACGTTGTGGGCAATGCGCCGAACGAGGAAAGTCATTCCGAAACACCGGCCCAGCCGCGAAGGAGGGCCACTCGCTCATTTCTGATAGCCTCGTATTCCCTTTGGGCCATTGGATTTATCCTCATTCTGGTAAACGTGCATAACCTGAATGCTCATCCGGTGGCTCTGTATATTGGGATCGCTATCGTGCTAATCGCCGGGGCTATCAAAATGGTTACTGAGGCCGCTTACTTGACGTCAAAGATGGCAGGAAAGAAGCGGGAAAACCAACCCTAAGTTGTGGGACGCGGTCCGGCTTCTTCTTGCCGACAGTACGCACGTCGTTGTTCTCGGGCACTCCTTCAACGACAAGCACTAGGTCAAGGTTCTGAAAGAGGCTGACCGACCTATCGTGGTCCTGAACTACCTGCCTACCGAGGATGCCGATCGATCTGAGCCGGTAGCGGCGATCGAGGCGCTTCGGCGAGACGCAGAAGCCATCAGATGCGCGTTCGGGACCCACCCCGGCCGTGGACGCTTCCGTTCCTTGCGGATTGGTTGGTCCTGCACGATCCGGCCTAGTGTCCATGCTGTTCGATCTGAACAAGGGCTAACGCCCTGACCCGCCACGCCCTGGCCTTGCGTGACGGACGGGGGTGGGGCATTCAAGACGCCCTATCCCCTATCCCCGTTCCCGTCTGATCTGAAGTTTTCGAGACGGTCGCTGCGCAACCCCTTCGAGACGCGCCGTGCCCGCGCTCCTCAGAGACCGCCAACTCAACCACCGGTGGTTGAGGAAGGCGCTCTGCGCCTGTCTCGAAACTAGGCCTTCGTGGCCAGCGTCAGCGCGAAGTCCCCGGCGTCGTCGGTCCACACCCGGGTGACCCCGAGCCCGGCTGCCTCCAGCTCGGCAGCGACCTTGCTGACCCGGAACTTGGTGGAGATCTCGACCCGGATCTCCTCGCCACTGGCGAGGTCCAGCACCACATCGGCGCCCGGGATCGTGACGCGCTGCGGCATCTCCGAACGCAAGCGCAGGTCCATGCGCTCCATGTGGGCATCCCAGAAGGGGATGTAGGAGAAGCCGTCGAGGTCGAAGTCGGCGCCCAGCTCGCGGTTCAGGACCCGCAACGAGTTCAGGACGAACTCTGCCGTCACTCCGCGTTCGTCGTTGTACGCCGCGATCAGCCGGTCAGCACTCTTGACCAGGTCGGTGCCCAGCAGGAGCGAGTCACCGGGCTCCAGGACGTCGGCCAGCGCGCCGAGGAACGCCGCCCGCTCTTCGTGGTACAGGTTGCCGATCGTGCCGCCGAGGAACGCCACCATCCGGCGGCCGTGGCGCGGGAGATGCGCGAGGTGCAGCGTGAAGTCGCCGACGACGGCCTCGACCTGCACACCGGGATAGCGCTGCGAGATCTGCGCCGCCGCGGTCCGCAGGGTCGACTCGGAGACGTCGACCGGCGCGAAGCACTCGAGGGTGCCGGTCGCCGCGAACGCGTCCAGCAGGATCCGGGTCTTCTCACTGGTCCCGCTGCCCAGCTCGACCAGGGTGGTCGCACCGCTGGCGGCCACGATCTCGTCGGCGTGGTCGGTCAGGATCGCGTGCTCGCGCGCGAACGGGTAGTACTCGGGAAGCCGGGTGATCTCGTCGAAGAGCTCTGAGCCCTGGTCGTCGTACAGCCATTTGGGCGGAAGCGCCCGGGGATGCGAGGCGAAGCCACGGCGTACGTCTTCGACCAGCGAGCCGCTGGCCCAGTCCGGGTCCAGCAGGACCGAGACCACAGGTTGCTTGACGGGGGGCATCAGACGGCTCCTGCCGTAGAGGTGGGCACGCCGCCGTCGGCGAGCCTGACCCCGGACAGCGCCCAGCGCGATCCGGGTGGGAAGAAGTTGCGGTAGGTGGCGCGGGCGTGACCGGGGGGCGTCAGCGCACATCCTCCGCGCAGCACCATCTGGTTGGACATGAACTTGCCGTTGTACTCACCGATCGCGCCCTCGGCAGGATGGAACCCCGGATACGGCAGGTACGCCGAGGACGTCCACTCCCAGCAGTCGCCGTACACCTGGCGAAGCCGGCCGTTCGCTGCGGGCGCTGCCTGCGGATGGAACGTCCGCGAGTTCGCGAGGTTGCCCTGGACTGCCTGGCCGTCGGAGGTGACCGCGTGCTCCCACTCGGCTTCGGTGGGCAGTCGCTTGCCGGCCCAGGTCGCGTACGCATCGGCTTCGTAGTGGCTCACGTGGCTGGCCGGCAGGCCCGGGTTCACCGGCCAGGTGCCGTTCAGGGTGTGCTCGAACCAGACTCCGTCGCTAGACCCATCAA
The DNA here is from genome assembly GCA_025964775.1 of Marmoricola sp. Classification (GTDB taxonomy): domain Bacteria; phylum Actinomycetota; class Actinomycetes; order Propionibacteriales; family Nocardioidaceae; genus Marmoricola. Next base: position 86,651 of record JAOPYE010000036.1, on the reverse strand, counting down.
ACTGCTCCCAGTAGAACGGCGCCTTCCAGCCCTCGGCCTTGACCCGCGCCCAGCCGTCGGAGAGCCAGAGCTCGGGACGGGCGTAGCCGCCGTCGGCCATGAACTCCAGCCACTCACCGTTGGTGGTCAGCCGATCGGCGAGCCGGTAAGGGTTGAGCCAGGTCTGGTGCTGCGGCAGCTCGTTGTCGAACGAGAAGCCCGCGCCCGGGTGGCCGATCTCGACCAGGCCCCCGGCGACCTCGACCCACCCGAGCGCGTCAGGCTCGCCGGTCGCGCTCGGCGAACCGGCATAGGCCGGACGCATCGGGTTCATCGAGAGCACGTGCTTGATGTCCATCAGCAGCAGTTCCTGGTGCTGCTGCTCGTGGTGGAAGCCGAGCTCGATCGTCGGTGTGAGCTTCTCGATGGTGCCGCCGTCGACCGATGCCATCAGGTCGCGCATCCGCGCATCCACGTTGCCCCGGTAGACCCCGACGTCGTGCGCGCCGGGCCGGGTGATCACGCCACGGTCCACGCGGGAGAACCGGGGGCCGACAGCCTCGTAGTAGCTGTTGAAGAGGAACCAGTACTTGTCCTGGAACGGGGTGAACCCGGCCTCGTTCTCGGCAAGGACGAAGGTCTCGAAGAACCAGGTGACGTGGGCGCGGTGCCACTTGGTCGGGGACACGTCCGGCATCGACTGGACCGTCTGGTCCTCGGGCGACAGTGGTCCGGCCAGGGACTCGGTGTGCGCGCGGACCTCGTCGAAACGACGGGTCAGCGATTCGGCATCCCACTCGGTGATCGTCATCGCGCACCACACCTCCCAGTCCCGGTCAGGCAGGAGCACTGTGCGCCGCCCACTGGAGACATCACGACCCTAGGCAGGCCCACCGACAGAAATCGAGGGGCCGGGCCCGGCGTCAGCGAATGTTCACATTTCATCGGCCCTACCCATCGGACTCGAAACCCACCCGTTCTGGGGCAGGATGGGCAGGTGATCGACCTCGAGGCCGAACGAGCCCTGACGCCCGGCTGCATCGACCAGGTCTTCCTGGACAGCGCCGGATCCTCGCTGCCGACGACCCGGACCCTCGAGGTGGTCATCGGACACCTGCGCCGCGAAGCGGAGATCGGCGGCTACCGGGCTGCGGCCGAACGCGCGGACGACCTCGCGGCCCTTCCCGCCTCGATCGGCCGCCTGCTGGGCTGCGATCCGGATCTGGTGGCGCTGGCCGACAGCGCCACGCGAGCCTGGTCCCTGTTCGTGACGGCGCTGCCCTGGAAACCGGGTGACCGGATCCTGATCTGCGGCAACGAGTACGCCAGCAACGCCATCACCCTGCTCCAGCGTGCCCGCTTCGACGGGTGCCAGGTGGACGTCGTCCCGACGGGACCGGACGGCGAGATCGACCTCGACGCGATGGCCGCGATGCTCGACGAGCGGGTCCGGCTTGTCTCGCTGGTCCATGTTGCGACCAACTCCGGACACGTCTCGAAGATTCCCGAGGTGGTCGAGCTCGCCCACGCATTCGGCGCCCTCGTCCTCCTCGACGCCTGCCAGTCGATCGGACAGCTCGGTGTGGATGTCGGTGCCCTCGGCGTCGATGCGCTCTCGGCGACCGGACGCAAGTGGCTGCGCGCCCCCCGCGGTACGGGGTTCCTCTACATCCGTCGCGAGGTGCTTGCCGACCTCGAGCCGGCGGCGGCTGACCTGCGCGGCGGCGAGTGGACCGGGACCACCAGCTACACCCTGCGACCCGATGCCGCCCGTTTCGAGCTCTGGGAGCACGATGTCGCCGGGCGGCTGGGCCTGAAGGACGCGGTCGACCACCTCCTGGACCTCGGCATCGACGACGTGGAGCGCGACGTGCGCGATCGCGCCGACGCGCTCCGGACCGGGCTGGCCCACGTGCCCGGCGTGGAGATCCGCGATGTCGGGAAGGACCTCAGCGGTCTGGTGACCTTCACTGTCGCCGCGGCGGAGCCCGACCAGGTCAAGGCCCGGCTGCTCGAGGCGGGCGTCACGGTCTCGGTCAGCTCGGCGAGCTCGACCCTGCTCGACATGCGTGAGCGCGGGTTGGAGTCCGTCGTACGGGCCTCGCCGCACTACTTCGTCAGCCCGGACCAGATCGACCAGGCCGTCACCGCGGTCGAGAAGATCGCGCGCTAGCGCACCAGCACGTCGAGCAGACGCTGGAGCTCCGCCGCAGGATCGGTGGTGGTGCCGCCGTGCACCGGACCGGGCTGTACGACGGTCGATCGCGGCGCCTTGAGGAAGCCGAACCGGGTGCCCAGATCGCCGCGCGCGACATCGCCCAGCGTCTCGTCTCCGCGGCAGACGCCTTCGATGAAGGCCAGCGCTGCGGTGACCGCGCTCGCGTCGAGGTCGGGCCACAACGCGTGCAGCCGGTCGGTCTGCACGTGGCACGCCGCGGCGAGGAACTCCGCCTGCTGGCAGTAGGCCAGCACCCCGACGTTGACGAACTCCTCGCGATCCACCCGCGGGACGCAGCGCAGGACGACGTACTGGTAGGCCATCCGGCTCATGCCGCACCACGCCGCGGAAGCCAGGCGCGACTGCCGTCGAGACGCGCGCGCAGGAAGCTCCGGTACGCCGCCCGCAGGTCGTCAGGACCGACCGGCCCGACCAGCCACTCGTCCGGCACCCGGGCGACGACCCTCTCGAGCACCTCGTCGGTGACCTGGTCGGCCAGCCCGTCGGAGACCGGGACCAGAGCATCCACGTAGCCGGCCATCACGTGCCCCTCGACCGCCCAGGGTTGCTGGGCGAACCGGGCCGGATCGGTGATGCCACCGGCCCAGGCATGGTGGAAGTAGAGCGCCGCGCCGTGGTCGATCACCCAGATGTCGCCGTGCCAGACCAGGAGGTTCGGGTTGCGCCAGGTCCGGTCCACGTTGGCGGTGAACGCATCGAGCCAGAGCACCCGGACGGCGAGCTCGTCGCTGACCTCGACCGAGGAGTCGAAGCCGAACGAGCCCGGCAGGAAGTCGACCCCGAGGTTCAGCCCCAGGCTGGCGTTGAGCAGGTCCTGGACCTCCTGGTCGGCTTCGTAGCGGGCGATCGGTTCAGTCAGCTCGATCCCGACCAGCGCCGGGGTGTGCAGGCCGATCACCTCGGCCAGGCCGCTGACGATCACCTCCGCCACGAGCACCCCGAGACCCTGGCCAGCGCCGCGGAACTTGCAGACGTAGGTGCCCAGGTCGTCGGCTTCGACGATGCCCGGCAGCGAGCCGCCCTCGCGCAGCGGCGTCACGAAGCGGGTTGCCCTGACCAGCGGCAGCGGCATCACGCGCCCTCGTGCTCGAGGCGGGCCCGCTGCTCGGCGACGTCGTAGGACGGGATGGGCCAGTCCAGGTCCATCCGCTGCAACGCCTCGCGGAGCAGCTCACCGATGGCCCAGTTCCGGTACCACTTGCGGTCGCTGGGGATCACGTACCAGGGTGCGGCCTCGGTGTTGCACCGCTCCAGCGCGATCTCGTACGCCGCCTGGTACTGGTTCCACAGCGCGCGGGCATCGATGTCCTCGGGCATGAACTTCCACTGCTTGGACGGCTCGTCGAGCCGCGCCAGCAAGCGGGTGCGCTGCTCGTCGCGCGACATGTGCAGCATGCACTTGATGATCACGGCACCCTCGTCAGCGACCCGCTTCTCGAAGGCATTGATCGCGTCGTACCGACGTTCGATCTCCGCGGGGTCGGCGAGCTCGAGCACCTTGCCGACCAGCACGTCCTCGTAGTGCGACCGGTCGAAGATCGCGATCTCGCCCCGTCCGGGAAGCTCGCGCTCGATCCGCCAGAGGAAGTCGTGCGCGAGCTCCTCCTCGGTCGGCTTCTTGAAGGACTTGAGCCGAAGGCCGCCGGGATCGAGCAACCCGACGGCGTGCCGGACGATGCCGCCCTTGCCCGAGGTGTCCATGCCCTGCAGCACGATCAGCAGACGCTTGTCGGACCCGGTGTATCCGGCGGCGAACAGCTTCTCCTGAAGATCGGCGACCTCGGGGCCCAAAGCCGGAAGCGCCTTTTCGGCATCCTCCTTGCCACCCTTGAACCCGGGCTTACCACCGGTGTCGATCGAGGCCAGGTCCACAGTTCCTGCGGGCAGGCGCAGCAGGTCGGAGATCATGGGCCGAGCCTAGTGCTGGTTAGGGTTGCGCCATGGACCTCCCGGTGATGCCGCCCGTGCAACCGATGCTCGCGAAATCGGTCAAGGGCATCCCCGACCCCGGCAAGTTCGACGGCGGCTTGTCGTTCGAGCCGAAGTGGGACGGCTTCCGGTGCCTGCTCTTCAAGGATCACGACGAGGTCGAGCTGACCTCGCGCAACACCAAGCCGCTGACCCGCTACTTCCCCGAAGTGGTGGCGGCGGCGCTGGAGCAGCTGCCGCCGCGGTGCGTGCTCGACGGCGAGCTGTTCGTCGCGTCCGCGAGCCGCCTGGAGTTCGAAGCGCTGCAGGAACGGATCCATCCGGCCGCGTCGCGGGTCAACCTGCTGGCCGAGCAGACGCCTGCCAGCTTCGTCGCGTTCGACCTGCTGGCCCTGGGTGACGAGGACGTCAGCGTGCTTCCGTTCTCGGAACGTCGGGCTCGCCTCGAAGGTGCGCTCCGGGGCCTGTCCGGGCCGATGTACCTCACGCGCACGACCCTGGACCCCGTCGAAGCCGAGTCGTGGTTCGACCAGTTCGAGGGTGCCGGGCTCGACGGGGTGGTCGCCAAGCCGATGAACGCGCCGTACCAGCAGAACGCCCGCACGATGCTGAAGATCAAGCACGCCCGGACCGCCGATGTGGTCGTGGCCGGCTACCGGCTGCACAAGAACTCCACCGAGGAGAAGCCGCTGCTGGGCTCACTGCTCCTGGGCCTGTACGACGACGGCAAGCTCCAGCACGTCGGCGTGGCAGCCTCGTTCGCGGAGGCACGGCGGGCCGAGCTGGTGGTCGAGCTCGAACCCCTGGTCTGCGACATCGGTGACCATCCGTGGGGCGAGTGGCAGGAGTGGGCGATCGCGAACCCGGACCGGGTCCCCGGGACGCAGAGCCGCTGGAGCGCGGGCAAGGACCTCGGCTTCACGCCGCTGCGCCCCGAGCGCGTCCTCGAAGTCGGCTACGAGCACATGGAAGGAAGGCGCTTCCGGCACACCGCGCAGTTCAAGGCCTGGCGACCTGATCGCGACCCCGAGTCGTGCACCTACGAGCAGCTCGAAGAGCCGGTCTCCTACGACCTGACTAAGGTGTTGGGTGTCGATGACTGAGGATCCGGGAGGCACCATGACCGACTACGACGTAGTCCTGCTGGTCGAGCAGCAGCTGAGCGCGCTCGACGCCGCCCAGGTACGCAGCCTGCACGAGGAGATCGACGAGCCCGTGCTCTACCACCTGCTGGTTCCCGTGGCCGAGGTCGCGCAGCACATCGAGGCCGGCATGGGCGCGCTCGGTACCGCCGACATGCTGGCCGCCACTCCCCCGATCCTGACCGACCCCGAGCAGGTCAAGGAAGTCCAGGGCGAGGTCCTCGACGAAGCCCGTACGGCGGTCAAGGCCTCGGTCGATGCGATCCTCGCCGCCGGCGGACGGGCCGTCGGCGACGTCGTCTCGATCGACCCGATCAAGGCCCTGGCCGACAAGGTCGCAGCGGTCGATGCGCGCGAGGCGATCATCCTGACCCGCCCGCACGTCGTCAGCGAGTTCTTCCACCTCGACTGGACGTCCCGCGCCCGGCGCAAGCTCGGCGTACCGGTGCTGCACCTGCTCGAGCACGAGACGTTCGACGAGCAGGCCGGCGAGGGCGAAGGCATCAGCGGGTTCTGATCGTGAAGGTCATCACGCCGGACGGCAAGCACGTCGAGGTGGCGCGCCGGTGGCTGCCGTGGAACCTGCGCAAGCGCGATTTCGGCAACCCCTTCGGTAACCCGCTCGGTCTCCTCGACGGGGCCGACGACCTGGCCGGTGCGGCAGTGGCACTGGTGATGGGCATCGTGCTGGTGCTCTTCGGCGGCGTCATCCTGACCTTCACGATCCTCGCCGGCGAAGCGGTCCTGTTGCTCCTGCTGCTGATTCCGCTGTATTTCGCGGCGCGGACGTTCTGGGTGCTGCCCTGGATCATCGAGGCGAAGGCCGGCAACCAGGTCCTCGCGCAGGAGAAGGTGCGTGGCTGGCGCGAGTCGGACGCTCACATCCGGGAGATCGCCGGGCGCCTCGAGCGTGGCGAACTCCAGGTGCCACGCGGCGTGCAGTACGGCGCCTGACCCGTACGGCCTCGGCTCAGCCCATCACGCGCAGCTGGTAGAACCCGTGCGTCTTCGCGACCACGACACCCTCTTCGTCGGTCACCTCGGTGAGCAGCTCGAAGTTCGATTTCCCGTTGGCGAGAGTCTCGGCCTGAACCCGGGCGATCTCGTCATCCGACAACGTCGTCCGTGAGGTCGCGGCGGACATGGCCGGCCGGGTGAAGTCGATCTCCAGCCGCTTCACCAGCGGGATCGCGCCGGGGACGTCGAAGAAGCCACCGATGATCCCGCCCAGCATCTCGGCGACCGAGAACAACGATCCGGCATAGCTGACGCCGAAGTGGTTCACGTTCGGGCCGGTCGGGATTCTCGCCGCCGCCCGCCCCGGCGCTGCCTCGATGACCTCCAGGCCCATGGCCCCCAGGATCGGCACGATGGCGTGGACGTTCGCGGTGGCTGCGGCCAGATCTGTCTCTTCGGTCATGACCGGAAAGATAGCGGCCGTCAGTCCTCGATCCGGCGTCCCTGCTCATCCCAGTGCTCGGCGACCTTCTTGCTGGGCTGCACCCGTGGCGGTTCGCCGGGCATCTTCGGATAGTCCGGCGGGTAATTGAGCTCGACCGCTCCCTGCTCCGCGAACGCGTCCAGCAACGGCTGCAGCGAGCACACCGCGTCGTCGATGCCGGCCCAGGGATCACCATCGGCCATCCGGTCAGGCACGGTGAACAGGTTGAACGCCTTCGGATCGGTCACGCCCGCCAGCTCGTCCCAGGTCATCGGTGTGGAGACCGGAGCCCCGGGAAGCGGCCGGAGCGAGTACGCCGATGCGATCGTCCGGTCGCGGGAATTCTGGTTGAAGTCCACGAAGATCCGCTCGCCGCGCTCTTCCTTCCACCACGCGGTCGTCACGCCATCGTCCCGCTTCTCGAGCTCCCGGCCGAACGCGATGGCGGCATGCCGTACGTCGACGAAGTCCCAGCGCGGTTCGATCCGCACGAAGATGTGCACCCCGCGGTTGCCGGAGGTCTTCGCGAACCCGGTCATGCCGAGGTCGGCGAGCAGCTCCCGGGCCACCCCGGCAACGCGCACCGCGTCGGTGAAGCCGGTGCCCGGCTGCGGATCCAGGTCGATGCGCAGCTCATCGGGCTTGTCGCCCCAGGAATTGAGCGCAGGGTCGCGCCGTACGGGCCACGGGTGGAAGGTCAGCGCCCCCATCTGCGCGCACCACACCGGTACGGCGATCTCGGTCGGGCAGACCTCCTGAGCCGTCCGCCCCGAGGGAAAGGTGACCTCACAGGACTCCAGGTAGTCGGGCGCTCCCATCGGCACCCGCTTCTGGTAGAACGCGTCCGCCTTCTCGCCCGGGCGTCCGGTCCCGAGCTTGATCCCCGGGAGCACACCCTTGGGCCAGCGCTCCAGGGCGGTGGGCCGATGCCGCAGGGCACGCATCAGGCCGTCCCCGACGTCGGCGAAGAACTGGGCGACCATGAGCTTGGTGACCTCGGGAGTCGAATCGGTCGCCGGGTAGATCACCCGGTCAGGACTGGAGACCCGGACAGCACGATCGCCCGCGATGACCTCGGCGGCAGGAGTGGCCATGGCCCCGACCTTAACTGCAGTGTCCGACGTCACTGTTTCGTCATCGTTCTGCGCTGGGCTCCAGCCGCCGGGTCGGTAACCTTGAAGCATGGGTTACGAGGTCGAGAAGTCCGACGCCGAATGGCGTGAGCAGCTGAGCCCCGAGGAGTACTCGGTGCTCCGCAAGGCAGGGACCGAGCGTCCCTTCGTGGGCGAGTACACCGACACGAAGACCGAGGGTGTCTACCGGTGCAAGGCCTGCCAGGCCGAGCTGTTCCGGTCGACGACCAAGTTCGACTCGCACTGCGGGTGGCCGTCGTTCTACGCACCGCTGGCCGGCGACAGCGTCGAGTACATCGAGGACCGCTCGATGGGCAGCATCCGCACGGAGGTCCGGTGCGCGAACTGCGGCTCGCACCTCGGCCACGTCTTCGAGGGCGAGGGGTACGGCACTCCCACCGATCAGCGGTTCTGCATCAACTCGATCAGCCTGACGCTGGAGCCGGCCGAATAACTCGGGGCTGACCACTCACAGACTTCTGTTGATCCCGTCCAGGCGCTCGGCAGCGGCGATGGCCTCGGGGCTGTACCCCGACTCTTCAACTGCCTCATTGACCAGGGTGTGATCCTCGAAGTCGTGGCCCGGGGTGAGGGTGGCGCTGCCACCAGACACCTCGGTCAATTTCCAGAGCCGATCGCCGATCTGCAACTTCTCGTGCAGCGTGGCATGGATGGCGACGACCGGCATCGTGGAGGTGTCCACCGGCACCGTCTTCTCCGGAAGATGAAGCTTGTCTCTCCACTGATTTCCTTCGACCGCGTTCACCGCGTTCTCCCAGACCAGGCCCGCAGCCATGTCGTCCGGCTGAGCCTCCGGGTTGTGAAGCTCGAAGTCGGCGGTGCCCTCGACTGCATTCACCCTGGTGAGGGTGAGCGTCAGGCGACGGGTCTCGGACAGCGTGTGTGGAAGAGCCTTCACCTCGCCGATCGCGAACGTCAGTGCCTCGTGCGGGTGCTGCGCCATCGTGCCTCCGGGAATCGTCGTTGGTCAGGGCAGCTTGCTGATCAGCACCGCGGGCTCAAGACGCCTGCCGGTGTAGAACGGCACCTCTTCACGCACGTGACGCCGTGTCTCGGACCCGCGCAGGTGCCGCATCAGGTCGACAATCCGGTACAGCTCGGCAGCCTCGAACGCGAGCATCCACTCGTAGTCGCCGAGGGCGAACGACGACACCGTGTTGGCGCGCACGTCCGGGTAGTCGCGTGCCATCTTCCCGTGCTCGGCCAGCAGCCGGCGCCGCTCCGCGTCCTCGAGCAGGTACCACTCGTAGGACCGCACGAACGGGTACACGCACACATAGGGCTGCACCTCCTCGTCGGCCAGGAACGCGGGCACGTGGCTCTTGTTGAACTCGGCCGGCCGGTGCAGCGCCATCTGAGACCACACCGGGTCGAGCCGGCGCCCGAACGACGTGGAACGGAAGGCCTGGTAGGCGTCCTGCAGCTCGTCGGAGGTCTCGGCGTGCCACCAGATCATCAGGTCGGCATCGGCGCGCAGGCCCGAGACGTCGTAGACACCGCGGACGACGACATCGGCGTCGGCGAGCCCGGCGATCAGCGCCTCGACCTCGGCCACCTCCGCGCTGCGGTCGGCGGTCCCGAACAGGTCACGCAACCGGAAGACCGACCACATGGTGTAGCGCACCATGTCGTTGATCTCGCGGGCCTTCTTCACGTTGGTCGCCATCCCGACATCCTCCCAAGCCCGCGCTAGGCCGGCGCAGGCAGGTCCGGCAACAGCGCCGCCACGGCGGCATGGGCCGAGGCGATGCAGGCAGGGATACCCAGTCCGTCGTACGCCGCCCCGCACACGGCGAGCCCACCGACCCGGGCGACGTCAGCGCGCACGGCAGCGATCCGGTCGAGGTGCCCGACCGCGTACTGGGGCAACCCACCGCCCCAGCGCTGGACGTGGGAGTCGATCGGCCGGACCGACAGGCCGATCGCGTCGGCCAGATCCGCCAGCGCCAGCTGGACCAGCTCGGCGTCGTCCTGCTGGAGCTGGTGCTCCTCGCGGTGCCGGCCCAGGGAGCAGCGCATCACGACGACACCGTCGCCGGCCTGGCGCACCCAGTCCCACTTGGCGAACGAGAAGGTCGCGGCCTTGATCGCGCGCTTCTCCACCGGCGGGACCAGGAACCCCGAACCGATCACCGCCGGGAAGTCGCGTACAGCGAAGGCCATCGTCACCAGGGCCACCGACGCGTACTCGATCCGGGCCAGCTCGAGGGCCGCGTTCGGTGCGACGTCGCTCAACAGGCGTGCCGTCGTCCGCGCGGGCGTCGCGACGATCACCGCGTCGGCCTGCACGAGCCGCGGTTCGGCGGTGGAACCGACCACCACCGTCCAGCCGCCGTCCTGGCGCCGGGCCAGGTCGCGAGCCGTCGCATCGGTCTCGATCCGGGCACCACAACTCGCCGCGACGGCGTCCGGCAGCCGCCCGATCCCGCCACTGATACCCGCGAAGACCGGGAGGTCGCTGGCCGGGCCGGCCGTGGCCCGTGCCGCGGCCTTGCCCAGCGACCGGTCCCGATCGAGCAGTGCGACCACCTGGGGCACGGCCGCTCGCGCCGAGATCTCGCGCGCGTGGCCGGCGTACACGCCACCCAGGAGCGGCTCGACCAGCCGGTCGACGACCTCCTTGCCGAAGCGCTCCTCGACCAGGGCACCGATGCTGGTGTCGCGTCCGTCGAGCGATGTGGCCGGCAGCACCGTGTCCATGGCCGCCCGGGCCAGTCCCGCCTTCGAGATGACCCCGGACTCGGCCAGCGCCCGCAGGTCGGTCGGGATGCCCATCATCGTGCGCGGCATCGGGAGCAGCTCGCCGCGATTCCACAGGCTCGCCGTCGTCGTCGCCGGGTAGACGACGTCATCGGCAAGGCCCGACGTCCGGGCGAGGGCGACACCCTCGGGCCGCCGGTTGAGCATCGCCTCGGCGCCGATGTCGACGCGGACTCCCCCGATCTCGGCGGTGCGCAGCTTCCCGCCGATCTGATCGGATCCTTCGAGGACCACGACCTCGACGTCCGGCCGTTCCTCGCACAACCGGGCCGCCGCGGCCAGACCGGAGATCCCGCCGCCGATGATCACGACGACAGGTGCTGCGGAAACGGGAGTGGACACCTTCCCAGAGTACGGATCGAGATCGCAAGGATCCGACGGGGCCGTTGGTGCGTCAGACCGCCATGAAGATCCAGCGCGTCCTCCTGATCGTTCCTGCCACGCTGCTGGTCGCTGCCTGCGGGGCTGCGGCCACCAGCCACTCGACGGACTCGACCGTCGCAGCCACCAAGGCCGGACTTCGCTCGGGCGAATCCTTCTCCGTGAGCGCGCCGCAGCCTGTCGGCCTCGCGCCGCAGCCGGCGGCCGTCGGCGCACCGAGCACCACTGGTGCCTCCCTCGGCGCCACGGGGTCGGGAGCCGCCACTGGCGGCACGGCAGGCTCCGGAGCCTCGACGAACGACACCGGCGTGAGTGCGGGCCCGGCGATCATCTCCAAGGGCCAGATCTCGCTGACCACCAAGCACATCGACCGTGCCCGGTTCAAGCTCCAGCAGTACCTCGACCGCTGGAACGGCACCATTGCCAGCGAGCAGTCCACCGCCGACCAGCTCGGGCACACCGACCAGACCCGGCTCGAGCTGCGGATCCCGAGCAGCCGGTTCGACGACGCCATGAACCAGCTGCCGGCTCTCGGAAAGCTGGTGGACCGCAGCCGTTCCTCGGAGGACGTGACCACCCAGGTCATCGACAACAACGCCCGGGTGCGCAGCCAGCAGCTCAGCCTCGACCGGATCCAGGCGCTGCTCGCCCAGGCCCAGAACCTCAACCAGATCATCGCGATCGAGTCGCAGCTCAGCCAGCGCCAGGCCGACCTGGACTCGCTCGAGCAGCAGCAGAAGTACCTCGCCGACCAGACGTCCCTGGCCACCATCGACCTGTATCTGACGGTTCCCGGCAAGGCACCGGTCGTGCTCCACCCCCACAAGAGCTTCTGGTCCGGCCTGAAGTCCGGGTGGAACGCTCTCGGAACCAGTACGACGGCCGTCCTCAACGCCGTCGGCGCAGTGCTGCCGTTCGCCCTCGTGCTGGGGCTGGTCGGGTACGGCGGCTGGCTGACGTGGCGCCGGCGTACGACGAAGGCCCTCGCAGATCCCGGGCCCCTGGAGGTGTGATCAGCGCGCGCTGGCCTCGTGGACGTGATCGGTCAGTCGCTTGAGCTGGTCGGGGTCGGTCGACGGGATCACACCGTGGCCGAGGTTGAAGATGTGCCCCGGAGCCGCACGGCCGGCAGCCAGGACCTGGTCGGCGCGTTCGAGCATCACCTCGGTCGGGGCGAAGACCAGGGTGGGGTCCAGGTTGCCCTGCACGCATCTGCCGCCGACGCGCGCGATCCCGTCGGCCAGCGACACCCGCCAGTCCACCCCCACCACGTCGGCGCCTGCCTGGCCCATCAGGTCGAGGATCTCGCCGGTGCCGACGCCGAAGTGGATCCTCGGGACGCCGGTACGACCGATCGCACCCAGCACGTCGGTGGAGTACGGGAGCACCTGGGCCTGGTAGTCGGCCCTGGTCAGGGCACCCGCCCACGAGTCGAAGAGCTGGATCGCGCTCGCGCCGGCTGCCACCTGGACCTCCAGGTACGCCGTGGAGATCGCCGCGATCTTGGTCATCAGCGCCGCCCAGACGTCCGGCGCGCCGAACATCAGCGCCTTGGTCTTCGCGTGCTCCTTCGACGGACCGCCCTCGACCAGGTAGGACGCCACCGTGAACGGAGCACCGGCAAAGCCGATCAAGGGGGTGCTGCCGAGCTCGCCGACGAGCCGGGTGACCGACTCGGTGATGAACGGGACGTGCTCGGGGGTCAGGTCGGGGATGGCGGCGACATCGGCCAGGGTGCGCACCGGGCTCGCGACCACCGGACCGACTCCCGGGACGATGTCGAGGTCGACCCCGATCGCCTTGAGCGGCAGCACGATGTCGGAGAAGAAGATCGCGGCGTCGACGCCGTACCGGCGTACCGGCTGGAGGGTGATCTCGGTGACCAGGTCGGGCTGCATGCAGGAGTCGAGCATGGACACGCCTTCGCGGATCCTGAGGTACTCGGGAAGCGAGCGGCCGGCCTGCCGCATGAACCAGACAGGAGTGTGCGGAACCGGCTCCCCGCGCGCTGCCCGCAGGAAGGCGGAGTCGCGAACAGCGTCCGCTGCGTTCGTGGTGGTGGGGGCCTGCATGGGACGATCTTCGCAGGTCAGGCGGCGAGTCGGGGACGCGGGATCCGGAGATCCGCCTTAACCTGAGGCCATGTCCGCTCCTCGCGAACGACACATCGAGCCCACGCCTGTCCCGGCCGAGTTCGAGCGTGCCGTCAGCCAGTTGCGAGCCGCGAAGTTCCGTCCCGAGGTCTACACCGAAGAGATGCCGGCGCCCCAGCGGATCGCCCCGTTCGCCTCGGCCATCTCGGCCGACGTGACCGTGGACGGTGAGGACGTCGGCACCGGCCGGATCGTCGTGCTGCACGACCCTGCCGGCAACGACACCTGGGACGGGACCTTCCGCTGCGTGGCCTACGCCCGCGCCGACATCGACCCGGAGCTCGTCACCGATCCGCTGCTGGCCGAGGTCGGCTGGTCCTGGCTGACCGAGGCGCTCGAGGCGCACGGAGCCGAGTACGGCGCGCCGTCGGGGACCGTCACCAGCGTCGCCTCCGAGAGCTTCGGCGGCATGGCGGCCGAGCCGGGCACCGCCCAGATCGAGATCCGTGCCTCCTGGACCCCGGTCGGCGACCTGACCGCGCACGTCGAGGCCTGGGGCGAGCTGCTCTGCACCGCCGCCGGCCTTCCCCCCGTCCCCGAAGGTGTCGCGACCATACCGAGCCGACGCGGGCAGCGCGGCAGCGACTGATGGCGGCGGATACGACCGAGAACAGTCCCGGTGCCACCGACGAGGTCGAATCGCCGCCCGCTCCCCTGTTGGTCCTGCGCGACGGCCTGCCACCGATCGTCGAGACGCCCGAAGCGCTGGCCGAGGTGGTGGCTGCGGTCGCCGCCGGAAGCGGACCCATCGGTCTGGACGCCGAACGTGCCTCGGGTTACCGCTACTCCGCCCGCGCCTACCTGATCCAGCTTCGCCGCGAAGGCGCCGGCACCGCCCTGATCGACCCGACCGCGTTCGACGACCTGGTCTCGCTGAACGAGGCCTTCGGTGGTGCTGAATGGATCCTGCACGCAGCCAGCCAGGACATCCCGTGCCTGCGCGAGGTCGGTCTGGTCCCGACGGCGCTGTTCGACACCGAGCTCGCCGCGCGCCTGCTGGGCTACCCACGGGTCGGCCTGGCCACCCTGGTCGAGGTCATCGTCGGCAAGTCGATGCGTAAGGAGCACTCGGCCGCCGATTGGTCCAAGCGTCCGCTTCCCGAGCCCTGGCTCGAGTACGCCGCCCTGGACGTCGAGGTGCTCCTCGAGCTGCGCGACGTCCTCGCCGCCGAGCTCGAGGAGACCGGCAAGGCCGAGTGGGCCCGGCAGGAGTTCGAGCACCTGATCTCCTTCGACCCCCCGCCGCGGGTGGATCCCTGGCGCCGGACCTCGGGCATCCACAAAGCCAAGGGACGGCGTGCCCTGGCGGCCGTGCGCGAGCTCTGGATCGTGCGCGACGAGCTCGCGGCCTCGCTGGACACCACTCCCGGCAGGCTGATCCCGGACTCCGCGATGATCGCGGCGGCCAACGCACTGCCGACCAGCGGCAAGTTGCTGATGGACACGCCGGCGTTCCACGGTCGCGGTGCCCGTCGCTACCTGGACACCTGGGTCGATGCGCTCAAGCGGGCGCGTGCCCTGCCCGACAACGAACTCCCTCCGGTCGCGAACCGGTCCGACGGTCCGCCGCAGGTGCGTTCCTGGGCCGACCGCGACCCGGTGGCAGCGGCTCGCCTCAACACCGCCCGCGCCGCGGTCACGGCGCTCTCGGAGGACCGCAACGTGCCGGTCGAGAACCTGCTGACCCCGGACTACCTGCGCCGCGTCCTCTGGACCCCGCCCAAGGTCGCGGACGAGGACATGGAGGCCGCCGTCAGCGCCGAGCTGGCGGAACTCGGCGCCCGGGCCTGGCAGGTCGAGGTGATGGCGCCGCTGATCACCGACGCGATCCTGCATCCGGTCGCTCAGGTACCGGCAGAAGAACCCGTTGACGCGCCGATCGACGAGCCCGACGCAGGCTCCCAGGCCCCCTAGGCTCGGTGCATGCTCTCGGCCCACTCCCCTGCCCTGGTCCGTGCCGCGGCGATCGCACTCGTGTGCCTGCTCGGCACGGCAGCCTGCGCTTCGAAGAACGACTCCCCTTCCTCCGAGGGCGTCGACCCGCAGCCGACCCGGACGACGACACCGGCCGAGACGATCACCGCGGACCCGACGCCGACGAGCACCGGGTCCAACTCCGGGTCCCTGGTGAGGCCCGCAACCCTGACCGACCGGTTGCTCGCAACCAGCGCCGTACCGGGACTGAACGCGACCTGGCACTGGCAGGACGGCCAGACCGGGACGGCAGGACCCGATCCGTTCGGCGTCTGCGCGAAGGTCGACCTGGCAAGCATCGGCGCCACACACGTTGTCCAGCGGACCTACTTCCCTCCGGTGGACACCGATGACAACGCGGGCGAACAGATCGCCGAGTTCCCCGACGTCGCGACGGCAGCGCGGGCGGCGCACGTCCTGCTCAGCTGGCACGACAAGTGCACCGCGCCCGACCAGTCCGACAAGAACTTCAAGGTCGGCACGACGACAGCCGCCCCGGCCGGTCCCGCGACCGGCACCTGGTACCTGGCGAGCTGGTCCCCGACCGGCAGCGACGAGGGCCGCACGGAGGCGTTCGGCATCGTGACTGCGGGCACCAGGATCGCCGTCCTGCGGATCGACCGCGGCACGCAGGCCTTCCACTACCCCGCGGGCCACGATCCGATGGTCGCCATGGTGCAGGCCGCAGCCGCCGGACTCAGCTGAATCCGGGCCGATGTTTCCGGTTCGGCGTAGGTTGAAACCATGACGGATCGGGCACACCACCGCCCCTCGTTGCCGGGCTCCGGCCATTTCGAGGCGATCGAGACGACGGCGCACGGAGCCGACCCCGCCGTGCTGGCGGAGGCCGCCGATCGTGCGGCCACTGCGCTCGTCCGCGGCGCCCGCGACCAGGTGGACGCCGACCTGGTCTCGCGGGTCGTGCACCTGGCCGACACGGAAGGCCTCGACACGCTGGCTGACCTCTGGGCAGGCGCACCCGCCGAGAGCCTGGCGGGGGTGCTCTGGCGGTTGTACGTGCTGCGAGCCTGGGTGTACGCCGATCCGGAGACCGCGGCCCTCGAGTTCGACCGCGGCCGCAGGCTCGCCCCGGTCGCCGAGGCCATCTCGGGCGTCGAGGACCCGCCCGGCCCGGCCGAGGTCCGTGCCCTGGTGGATGCAGTCCTGGGCGGTGTCGTGGTCGGCGACTTCGCCGACACGCTATTCCGGGCTGCGGCGTTCGCGCGGGTGGCCGCGGCGGGTCGCGCCCAGCACGAATCGGCAGGCGGATCGTCGTACGACAACGACCTCGCGGCGGCACGGCTCCTGACCCTGGCTGATCAACTCGAACGCTCAGGACGGCTGGAACTCAGCGGAATGTTGGGCTGAGCGTTAGAATTGCGGTGCGCCGGGCCGTGGCAGCCCCGGGACCTAGAAACAGCCGCTTCGAGCGGCCACGCGCCGTGAGGCGCTCCCGGCCCGGCGCACCCACTCCTCAGGCATTGGCTACGGTCGTGCCATGGCATTCCGACTCCCTGGGCTCGGCGGCAAGCCGAAGCTCGAGGTGACCTACGCACCGGTCCACAACGGTCGACCCGATCCGGGCGAGGTCGTCTGGACCTGGGTCCCGTACGAGGAGGATCCGACGCGCGGCAAGGACCGCCCTGTCCTGGTGCTCGCCGTGGGTGGCGGCCGGATCGTCGCGCTGCCCCTGACCAGCAAGGACCACGACCGCGACGAACGCCAGGAGGCGCGTGCCGGCCGGCTCTGGATGGATGTCGGGACGGGAGACTGGGACCGGCAGCGCCGGCCCAGCGAGGTGCGCCTGAACAGGGTGCTGGACCTCAGCGCGTACGACGTGCGACGCGAGGCCGCGGCTCTTCCCCGGGAGATCTTCGACGAGGTCCTCGCCGCGGCACGGCCGTACCTTCCCCTGTCCGAGCCGTGACCCCGAGGAACCAGGGGGCACGACGCGAGGAGGTTGAGCGAGCCCGCGGCTGAGCTTGCGAATCCGCGACGGCGGGTCGAAACCTAGGCCTGCTTCATCGCGGCGCGCAGCCGGACGTCCGAGACCGGTTCGCTGGTCCCGAGGTGCTGGGCCCACAGCGACACCCGGTACTCCTCCACCAGCCAGCCGAGCCGGACCAGAGCAGCCCCCGGTGGTCGGCCGTCGGCCAGGGCCCCGATCCGCTGGTCCAGCCCGTCCTGGAACTCGGCGACCCGGCCCATCCGCTCCAGGTCGCTCCGGGGACCTGTGGCCAGGCGGCGGTGCCGCTCGGTCAGGGCTGCGAGGTAGCGCGGGTAGTCCCGCAGGTGCCCGCTGCCCGCGGTGGCCACGAAACCCGGTGCGGTGAGCCGACCGAGGTGCTGGCGCATGTCGTTCATCGACGGGAGGACCGCGAGGTCGACGCGCCCGTGCAGGAGCCGGTCGACCGCGACGGAGTCGGACAGGACGCGGACGACCTGGTCGCGGATCACCCGGGATCGTTCGGCAAGCTCGCGCCTGGACCGCTCCAGCAGGGCGGCGAAGGCTGCCTCGCTCCAGACCCCGACCGGATCCTCGGAGGCGACGAGATCGCCCAGCGCGGCGAGGGTGCAATCGGCGAGGAGGGCTTTCGCGGTCGGGTACGACGAGGCGGCCAACGTGAGCTTCCTGGCGTTGTCGAGCCCGTCGGTCAGGTCCGGGCCGGTCGTGTTGAGCGCCAGCAGCCGCCGCAGACCCGCAGCGTGGCGGGAGAGCTGTTCGTCCTCGGTGGCCCAGACCCGTAGCCCCACGGTGTCACCTTCGTCGAGCAGCCCGGGGAAACCGCGCACCTCGTGTCCCGCACGGACCTGGGTGAACGAGCGCTCGAGCGTCCCGAAAGACCAGGAGCGCTGACCGGTCGCCTCCAGACCGGATTCGCGAGCGGCGCCCGCCACGGCGGCCTCGAAGGAAGCCCGGAGCGGTCGCTTCAGCGCGTCCAGGTCCTTGCCCTCGGCGAGGACGGCCCCGTTCTCGTCGAGGATCCGGAACGTCGGCTTGAGGTGACCCGCGACCTTGCTCCAGTCCCTGGCGTCGGGCGTTACGACGTCGCCCTTGACGGCGCGCAGGTAGCGGGCGAGGGCATCGGTCAGCGACTCCTCGCCCGGCGGTACGGCGGCCAGGAAGGACCTGGCCACGTTGGGCGCTGGGACGACGTTCACGCGCAGCTGTTTGGGCAGTGAGCGGAGCAACGCGATCACCAGCTCCTCCCGCGCGCCGGGTACGTGCCAGCTGAACGCTCGCGAGCCGAGATGGTTCAGGGTCGCCAGCGGGACGTCGATCCGCAGCCCGTCGGCCGATGACCCGGGCTCGAAGTGGTACTCCAGCGGGAGCTCGAGAGAGCCTTCGCGCCACGCGTCCGGGAAGTCACCGGGATCGATCTCGCCGGCGGTGTCGTGCACCAGCATCGCCGGATCGAACGTGAGCAGATCGGGCCGTTCGCGCCGCTCGACCTTCCACCACGCGTCGAAGTGGGCGCCCGAGACGATGCCGGCCGGCACCACCGAGTCGTAGAAGTCGAACAGGGTGTGCTCATCCACCACGAGGTCGCGCCGGCGGGCCCGGTGCTCGAGCTCCTCGGCCTGCTCGAGCAGCGCCCGGTTCGTCGCGAAGAACTGGTGCCGGGTGTGCCACTCGCCGTAGACCAGGGCGTGCCGGATGAACAGCTCCCGGGCGAGCTCGGAGTCCTCGGCGCCGTAGTTGACCAGACGGTCGACGACCAGCGGAACGCCGTACAGGGTGACCCGCTCGCGCGCCATCACGGCGGCACGCTTCTTCGACCAGTGCGGCTCCGACCAGGTGCGGGTGACCAGGTGCGCCGCTGCGCGCTCGACCCACAACGGATCGACGGCCGCACACTGGCGTCCCCAGAGCTTCGAGGTCTCGACGAGCTCGGCGGCGATCACGAAGTCCGGCTGCTTCTTGAACAGGCCCGAGCCCGGGAAGATCGAGAACCTGGCCCCACGGGCACCGAGGTAGTCACGCCGGTCAGGATCACGCTGGCCGATGTGGGAGAGCAGGCCGGCGAGCAGGGCCTGGTGGATCGTGTCCTCGGCGGCGCGGGCCGCGGTCCGGGCCGTCGGCTTGAGCCCGACCTGCTTGGCCACCTGGCGCAGCTGGCTCTCGAACTCCTGCCACTCCCGCACCCGGAGGTAGTTGAGGTGCTCGGCACGACACATCCGCCGGAACGCGCTCGAACCGAGTTCCGACTGCTGGGCACGCAGGTGGTCCCAGAGGTTCAGCCACGCCATGAAGTCGGAGCGCGTGTCGCGGAACCTCGCGTGCAGCTCGTCGGCACGTGCCTGCTGATCGACCGGACGTTCGCGCGGATCCTGGATCGACAGCGCCGAGGTGATCACCAGCACCTCGCGCAGGCACCCCAGCCGGTCGGCCTCCAGCAGCATCCGGCCCAGCTGGGGATCGATCGGCAGCCGGGCGAGCGATCGTCCGACCTTCGTCAGCCGTAGCCCGTCCCTGCCGTCCTTGCCGGCCACGAGGGCGCCGAGCTCGAGCAGCTGCATCGTCCCCGCACGGACGTTGCGCGCGTCCGGCGGTTCGACGAACGGGAAGCGGCCCACCTCCCCGAGACCGAGCGAGGTCATCTGCAGGATCACGCTGGCCAGGGTGGTGCGGAGGATCTCGGGCTCGGTGAACTCAGGCCGAGCAGCAAAGTCCTCCTCGGAGTACAGGCGGATGGCGATTCCCGCCTCGACCCGCCCGCACCGGCCCGAGCGCTGGCTGGCGGACGCCTGACTGATCGGCTCGATCGGCAGGCGCTGGACCTTCGTGCGCACCGAGTACCGGCTGATCCGCGCCACCCCGGTGTCGATCACCGCCGTGATGCCGGGCACCGTCAGCGAGGTCTCGGCGACGTTCGTGGCCAAGACCACCCGTCGGCGGCCGTGCTGCTCGAAGACCCGGTGCTGCTCGGCCGCCGAGAGCCGCGAGTACAGCGGGACGACGTCGAAGCCCCGCGGACCGAGCGACCGGCGTTCGAGAGCATCGGCGGTGTCCCGGATCTCGCGTTCGCCGGGCAGGAAGACCAGGATGTCGCCGTCGATCTCGGCGCGCAGCTCGTCGACCGCGGCGAGGATCGCCTCGGTCTGGTCGCGGACCACGACCTCGCCGTCCTCGTCTTCCTCGGGAACGGCGACCAGCGGGCGGTAACGGACCTCGACCGGGTAGGTCCGGCCCGAGACCTCGATGATCGGCGCGTCGGAGAAGTGCTTCGAGAACCGTTCGGGGTCGATCGTCGCCGAGGTGATGATCACCTTCAGCTCGGGACGCTGCGGCAGCAGGCGCTTGAGGTACCCGAGGATGAAGTCGATGTTCAGACTGCGCTCGTGGGCCTCGTCGATGATCAGCGTGTCGTAGCGCTCGAGCCGGCGGTCGCCCTGGAGCTCGGCCAGCAGGATCCCGTCGGTCATCACCTTGATCCGTCCGGCAGCCGAGGTCCGGTCGGTGAACCGGACCTGGTAGCCGACGACGTCGCCCAGCTCCGTCCCGAGCTCGTCGGCGATGCGCTCGGCCACAGTGCGGGCAGCGATCCGCCGGGGCTGGGTGTGCCCGATCAGCTTGCCGCCCGGCCCGCCTCCCCCTCGGCCGAGGGCCAGGCAGATCTTCGGCAGCTGGGTGG
Source organism: Marmoricola sp. (assembly GCA_025964775.1). Lineage (GTDB taxonomy): Bacteria > Actinomycetota > Actinomycetes > Propionibacteriales > Nocardioidaceae > Marmoricola. The sequence goes on along the minus strand of JAOPYE010000036.1, from coordinate 65,863 downwards.
TCTTGCCGGACCCGGTCTCCCCGGCGACGATCACGACCTGGTGATCGCGGATCGCCGCAGCGATGTCCTCACGGCGTGCCGAGACCGGGAGCTCGGCGGGGAACTGGATGTGCACAACACCCCCAGTCTGACGAACCCCGACGGGCCCGCGCCACTCAGGTGTCGCGGGCCCGTCGTCCGGTCCCTCGTCCGGGGGGTCTGAGGGACTGGTCCGGCCGGGGTCTAGCCCGCTGGGCTGCTCGGCGTTGCGGGCACCGGGCCGGGGCCTGTCGGTCCGTTCTGCTGACCCTTCTGGGGGGCGATGAAGCCGCCGGGGCCGCCATTGAAGCCGTAGCCGCCCCCGAAGTGGCCGAAGCCCGGTCCGCGCCGACCGTCCGGACCGCCCGCGAACCGCGCGAAGCGGTCGCCGTGGCCGTCACCATTGGTCGCGGCCACGATCCCGGCCCCGCCGGCTCCACCGAGGAGCAACGACGCGATGCCGACAGCCAGCAGCGAGCGGAAGGACCACACCTGGTCACGCAGACGGGGTCCCGGCACGCGTGCCGGCGCCGGCACGGCAACCTCGGGCGCTGCCGGTGGCACGGCCTCAGCCGTGATCTCCGCCGGGGTCTCGGCGGGGGTGTTCTCGGGCGTGATCTCTTCCATGAGGACCAGAATGCGCCCCGAACCTGTCACGCACCTGTGATTTCGCCACGAGTAGGGCACAGGTGCCGGCTCCCACGTTCACAGGTTTCACACAGCAGATCCATGGCAGTTGCCCGATCTCGTGAGCGACCCTTGATCCATGAGCACTGCGCGTGGACCTGAACTGACCCGGATCGACGGCACCCCCGTCCGTGTCCTCGTCGTCGACGACGAGGTCAACATCGCCGAGCTGCTGCGGATGGCCCTGCGCTACGAAGGCTGGGACGTCGAGGTGGCCCACACCGGCACCAAGGCGGTCGCTGCCGCCCGCAAGTTCGACCCGGACGCGATCGTGCTGGACATGATGCTGCCCGACTTCGACGGCATGGAGGTGCTGCGCAAGCTGCGCGCCGACGCTGACGACGTACCGGTGCTGTTCCTGACCGCGCGCGACGCCGTGGAGGACCGGGTCGCCGGTCTCACCGCCGGCGGTGACGACTACGTGACCAAGCCGTTCGCGCTCGAGGAGGTGGTGGCCCGACTGCGCGCCCTGATGCGTCGTGCCGGCGCCCAGCAGACCGCCGACCACTCGGTCCTGGCCGTCGGTGACCTGGTCCTGGACGAGGACAGCCACGACGTCTCGCGGGCCGGCTCGCCGATCTCGCTGACCGCGACCGAGTTCGAGCTCCTCCGCTACCTGATGCGCAACCCGAAGCGGGTCCTGTCCAAGGCGCAGATCCTCGACCGGGTCTGGAACTACGACTTCGGCGGACAGGCCAATGTCGTCGAGCTGTACATCTCCTACTTGCGCAAGAAGGTCGACGCAGGTCGCGAGCCGATGATCCACACGATGCGTGGGGCCGGCTACGTGCTCAAACCCGTGGAGGGCTGAGCCTCAGCGGGTGGCCTCGACCACGATCTGGGCGCCGCCCTCGGCGACCCGGAAGTCGAGTCCGCGCAGCGCGTCGTGCTCGCTCTCGCCGAGCCCGCACTCCACGATCGAGTTGAACCCCGCGCGCTTGAGTTCCTGTTCGAGCACGTCGAAGTCGTAGACATAGCCCTCGTGGTGCCCGAAGCTGCCGATCGGAATCCGAACCAGGTCGATGGGGTGCTCGACGACCAGGCCCATATCGCGGTAGTCCTTGGCCACATCGCTATGGATGGACGAGACCCCGGCGAGGTACAGCTCGACGTGCTTGCGGATGTCCGGAGTGACCAGTCGAATGACTCCACCCGGCTGCAGCACCCGATAGGCCTCGGCCATCATCGCGCGCCCGGCGGCGAGCGGAAGGTGCTCGATCACGTTGTCGGAATAGATGTACGACGCAGCGGCGTCCTCGATCGGCCAGCGGGTCGTGCAGTCCAGGTAGTTGCGGGTAACAGCGTTGACATTGGTGACCACCCAACCGTCCCGCTGCAGCAAACCGCCGATCTCCAGCTTCATCGGACGCGCCGTTGCAGCCAGCACGCGACGGGTGCGGGCCTTCGCCATCGGCGTGTTCAACTCACTCACGGTCGACTTGATCATGGTCCGGAGACGCGGCGTACGCAGGAGGAACGCGGGGTTCAGGGAGGGCAAGGGTCGCACCTTTTCTTAGACGGAAGTCCCCCGATTTCCTGGAACGAGTATGACCGTATGTCGGCCCGAGTGCCACATTCAACGCCGTGACATGCCGACGAATCGTCCCTCCCCGTCGACACCGAGCAGGTTACGCGAGAACTCGTCCGCGCTGGCACGCGGCACGGTGTTCCGCCGCGGAGCGGTCCAGTCGCGCGCGAGCACCCGGGTGATCGCGGCGCCGATGCTGGCGGCGTTCAGCTCTGCGTTCTCGCCGCTGTCGGTGGCCACCATCTCCCGGGCCCGAACCTGGGAGCCGGCCGAAACGACCGGAACACCGGCCGCCATCGCCTTGCCCATGATCCCGCTCGGACCACCGTGGAACTGCGCGATCGGTACGGCATCCACGGCAGCCACGTGCTTGTCGAGGACGTCGTTGGACAGGAATCCAGGTCGCACGATGACCCGGGCCCGATCGGCCTCGTCGAGACCGTCGACCCAGGCCTGGACCTCGGGCTTCAAGACGCCCGCCAGCACAAGATCCGCGTCGATCCCGGCGACCTTGAGAGCTTCGAAGACCATGTCCGGGTTCTTGTCCGGCCCCATCATCCCGAAGATTCCCACCAGCGTCCGGTCCGCAGGCAGTCCGAGCTCCTCGCGCAGCCTGGCCCGGTCCCGGGAGTGCGCCGAGCAGATCTCCGGATCGCGCGCCCGGCGGACGACCCAGCCACGGGACATGTCGTCCCGGCCGGCGAAGCCGGCAATATGCTGGGCGGTGCCGTTCGCGCGCACCAGCATCGAGAGCAGACCCTTGGAGACCCGGAGCTGGAGGACCCTTTTGTCGGTCCAGAGAACCCGCGCGGGGTAGCGCGTCAGCATCAGCACGATTCGCGGCTTGCGGGCGAGGCCCCTGAACTGACGCCGGGCGACAAGCCACCAGCGCTTGAGAGCCTGGTCGGCGTCCATCAGCACCGCTGTCTCGACGTCGAGCTCGTGAGCCTTCGCCGCGATCGCCCCCGCGATCTCCTCGGTGGTGGGATAGATCTGGTCGAAGCACTCCTCGACCGCGAGGAACGTGGTCTCCGACAGGTACACGTCGAACGCCTCGGACGACGCCGCACCCGGCGAGGTCAGCAGCACCACGTCGGTGGTCTCACCGGCGACGGCTGCGACGTTGGCGACAGCCTGGAACCGGTGTCCCCCCGGGTCAGGCTCGACGATGACGGTCACCGGCACGCGCGGTCTCCTTCTGAACTCTTCACCCTGATCAGGGTCGGAATGTTATGGCTCGTGTGTCGCCGGCCAGCAGTCGGCCCCCGCCGCGCGCCTGACGCCTGGTGATCTCTTCGACCAGGTTCAAGGCCCATCCGGCGGGACTGGCTCGCCGCGACAGCGACCGGCTGATCTCCGACATCTCGGCGAGCCGCGCCGGGGGCAGCCCGCTCATCTCGAGCATCGCGCGCGACCAGTGACCGACGTGGCCGGCGGTCACCTGCCACCCGTTGTAGCCGTCCTGGACGAACACCGGCGCCGACCCGGAGAACTCGGTGACCAGCAGTGGAAGCCCCGAGGCCGCTGCCTCGTGGACGACGACACCGAACGGCTCGATGTGGGAGGTCAGCGTCAGGCAGCTGACCTGTCGCATCAGCTCGGCGACCTCGTCCGGCGGCAGGAAGCCGTGCATCGTGACGCCGGGGATCGCGCCGATCACCGCCTCCATCGGGCCGATCCCGACCACGTGCAGGTCCCACGGGTCATCAGCGAGCTCGCGGTAGCGGGAGTACGCCGCAGCAAGGACGTCGGCGCCCTTGTGGTCGACCAGACGACCGACCGAGAGGAACGCCCTCCGCGAGCCGAGCTCCTCTGCCGTGCGGGACTCGGAGTGGAACATGCGCGTGTCGCCCACCGCGCCGCCGCGGATGATGTCGGCCGGCTCGAAGCCGAGGCGGCGGGCGTAGAACTCGGTGCGGTCGCTCGGCACCAGGGCGGCGTCCGCGACGTTGTCGACGTACCAGCGGTGGGTCAGGCGTCCGAGCCACTGGCGGGGAGCTGCCCGCCAGAGGTTGTCCATGTACATGATCCGGACCGTGGTGGCAGGCACGGCCTTCATCACCGCCCGGTAGGCCTTCGAGAAGTTCCAGGCGGTCATCAGGACCGCGTCCGGGTCGAACGCGCGTACGGTCGCGACCAGCTCGGCCGGTACCGGATCCTGCTGCCAGGCGTGCACGTCGGCGTACTCGCTCGCGTGGTCGAGGACCGTGAAAGCGGTGTCGCGCATCGCGCCCACGGATGCGTCCGCGGAACCGGGCGTCACGAGCAGGATGGTGTGGCCGAGGTCGGCGAGTGCGCGGAACTCGGCATCGAGGTAGCCGGTCATGCCGTTGATGAGCAGGGCGATACGCACGGCGCACACCCTACTGGTGGCCGGGTGCGGTCGACGGCCGTTTACATCGCGGACACGGCCCGGACACCCAGGTCACCTAGCGTCGAAACGTGAAGATCGCCATCGCAGGCACTGGTTACGTCGGCTTGTCCAACGCCGTCATCCTGGCCCAGCACCACGAGGTGTGGGCCCTCGACCTGATCGCGGAGAAGGTCGAGATGATCAACGCCCGACGCTCCCCGATCGTCGATGTCGAGCTCGAGGACTACCTGGCCACCCGTGACCTGGACCTGACCGCGACCCTGGACAAGCACCAGGCCTACGCCGGTGCGGCCTACGTCGTCGTGGCGACGCCGACCAACTACGACCCGGCCACCAACTACTTCGACACCGGGTCGGTGGAGTCCGTCATCGCCGACGTCGTCGAGATCGCTCCCGAGGCCTCGATCGTGGTGAAGTCGACAGTCCCCGTCGGCTTCACCGCGCGCGTGCGCGAGCGCCACCCGGGGGCCTCGATCATCTTCTCCCCCGAGTTCCTGCGCGAGGGCCATGCCCTGCACGACAACCTGTACCCCTCGCGGATCGTCATCGGGTCGGAGACCGAGCCGGCGCACCTCTTCGCAAAGCTGCTCGTCGAAGGCGCGCTCAAGCCCGACATCGACGTGCTCTTCACCGGGTCGACCGAGGCGGAAGCTATCAAGCTCTTCGCCAACACCTTCCTGGCTCTGCGGGTCGCGTACTTCAACGAGCTCGACACCTATGCGCTGAGCCACGGCCTGGACACCCGCCAGATCATCGAGGGGGTCGGCCTCGATCCCCGGATCGGCAAGCACTACAACAACCCGTCCTTCGGGTACGGCGGCTACTGCCTGCCCAAGGACACCAAGCAGCTCCAGGCGAACTACCGCGAGGTGCCGCAGAACCTGATCAGCGCGATCGTCGATGCCAACACGACCCGCAAGGACTTCATCGCCGCCGACATCCTGCGCCGCCGCCCCCGCACCGTCGGCATCTACCGGCTGATCATGAAGGCCGGCTCGGACAACTTCCGGGAGTCCTCGATCCAGGGCGTGATGAAGCGCATCAAGGCCAAGGGCGTCGAGGTGATCATCTACGAGCCAGGCTTCTGCGACGACCTGTTCTTCAACTCCGAGGTGATCAACGATCTCGACGAGTTCAAGAAGCGCTCCGACGTGATCGTCGCCAACCGACGCTCCGAGGCGCTCGACGACGTCGTGGGCAAGGTCTACACGCGGGACATCTACGGCAACGACGAATAGTCCTCGCGCTCATAGGAGCCGCACAGACTGACCACACGGTCGCCGCAGCGGGCCCCGCCAACCTCGGGGCATGACGACGACAACCAGCACCCTCGAGCGGCCGCCCGTGCGGACCGTGACGACGCCCCCAGCGCCTGCCGATCCGTCCTGGACGCGCCCGGCGCTGGTGGTCCTGCTCATCGGGACCGCGCTCCTGTACCTGTGGGGCCTCGGCGCCTCGGGGTGGGCCAACTCCTTCTACTCCGCCGCCGTGCAAGCCGGTTCCGAGTCGTGGAAGGCCTTCTTCTTCGGCAGCTCCGATGCCGCGAACTCCATCACCGTGGACAAGACGCCCCTGTCCCTGTGGCCGATGGCGCTCTCGGTGCGCGTGTTCGGGCTCTCGAGCTGGAGCATCCTGGTCCCCCAGGCGCTGTTCGGCGTGGCCACGGTTGCCCTGCTCCACCACACCGTCCGCCGTGTGACCGGCTCCGCGGTCGCGGGCCTGATCGCCGGCCTGGTGATGGCGCTCACGCCGGTCGCCGTGCTGATGTTCCGGTTCAACAACCCCGATGCGCTGCTGGCACTCCTGCTGCTCGGAGCTGGTACGGCGACGCTGCGCGCGGTCGAGGACAGCAAGGTCGATGCCGGTCGACCCCTGCGTTGGCTCGTCCTGGCCGGCAGCCTGGTCGGCCTCGCGTTCCTGACCAAGATGATGCAGGCCTTCCTGGTCCTGCCCGCGCTGGCACTCGTCTACCTGCTGTTCGCGAGGACGAGCTGGGGGCGCAAGGTCGTGCACCTGCTCGCGGCCTTCGGCGCGATGCTGCTTGCCGGTGGCTGGTGGGTCGCGATCGTCGAGTTGTGCCCGGCGGCGAGCCGTCCGTACATCGGCGGCTCCCAGAACAACTCCATCCTCGAGCTGACCCTGGGCTACAACGGTCTCGGCCGCCTGTCCGGGAACGAGACCGGCTCGGTCGGCGGTGCCGGCGGTGGCACCGGCAGCATGTGGGGCGCGACCGGCATCGGGCGGCTCTTCAGCTCCGAGGTCGGCGGCCAGATCGCCTGGCTGCTGCCGGCCGCCCTCGTCCTCGGAGCTGCGGCCCTGTGGTGGACGCGCACCGCGACGCGGGCGAACCGCAGGATCGGCGCAGCGATCGTCATGTTCGGTACCACCCTGGTGGTGACCGGACTGACCTTCAGCTTCATGGCCGGGATCTTCCACGCCTACTACACCGTCGCGCTGGCCCCGGCTATCGCTGCCCTGATCGGCATCGGCGCCTGGACGCTGTGGCGCGAACGCCAGGACGTGATCGCCCGAGCGGTGCTCGCGGCCAGCGTCGCCGGCACGGCAGTGCTGGCCTACGTGCTGCTGGACCGGTCCGCGAGCTTCGTGCCGTGGGTGCGGGTCCTGGTGATCCTCGGTGGCACTGTCGCGGCCGGCGGCCTGCTCGGCGTGCACCGGATGCCGAAGCGCTGGGCGCTCGCTGTTGCCGGGCTCGGTCTGGCGACGGTGCTGGCCGGCCCTGCGTCGTACGCACTCGAGACGGCCAGTACGCCGCACAGCGGCTCGATCCCGACCGCCGGCCCGACGGTCGCCGGCGCCCAGGGCGGACCGGGCGGTGGCCGGGGTGGCGCTCCGGGCGGGTTCCGCGGCGCCTTCGGCGGACGGCTGCCAACCGGGCAGCCCCCGACCGGTGCGCAGGCAGGCGGCTTCGGCGGACCTCCCGGCCAAGGCACGCAGGTCGCTGGGAGCACCCGTACCGGCGGCCAGGCAGGCGGTCTGCTGAACGCCAGTACGCCGAGCGCGGCGCTGGTCAAGGCGCTCGGCTCGAACTCCTCGAACTTCACCTGGGCCGCGGCCGCGATCGGATCGAACACGGCGTCGGGCTACCAGCTCGCGACGCAGCTGCCGGTGATGGCGATCGGTGGTTTCAACGGGTCTGATCCGAGCCCGACGCTCCCCCAGTTCGAGGCCTACGTGAAGGCCGGGAAGATCCACTGGTTCATCGCCGGCGGCGGCCAAGGCGGAGGTGGAGGCGGTCCGAGCGCGGGCGGCAGCACGAGCTCGGCGATCAGCGCCTGGGTCGAAGCCCACTTCACCGCGACGACGGTCAGCGGGATCACCCTCTACGACCTCTCGGGGAGCACCTCGTGAGTGCGCTGGAGGAGCCCGCCGTGGCGTTGGCCACGGCGGGCCACCAGACCACCCCGGTGCTGGACGTGGTCATCCCGGTGCACAACGAGGAGGTCCAGCTGGCAGCCACGGTGAACCGGCTGCGCGATCACCTGCTGGCGATGCCGTGGTCCTTCCGGATCACGATCGCGGACAACGCCTCCACCGACTCGACCTCGGCGATCGGGCGCCGACTCAGCCACACCTACCCCGACGTCCGTCTCCAGCACCTGGCCGAGAAGGGACGCGGTCGAGCCCTTCGGCACGTCTGGAGCAAATCGGACAGCGACGTGCTGGTGTACATGGACGTGGACCTGTCGACCGATCTGGGCGCCCTGCTGCCGCTGGTCGCGCCGCTGATCAGCGGGCACTCGGACCTGGCGATCGGCTCGCGGCTGGCGGGGTCGGCGCGCGTCGAGCGCGGCTTCCAGCGCGAGTTCATCTCGCGCAGCTACAACCTGATCCTGCGGCAATCCCTGCGGGTCGGGTTCAGCGACGCCCAGTGCGGGTTCAAGGCGATCCGCCGCGACGCAGCGCGCGAGCTGCTGCCGCTGGTGAAGGACCAGGAGTGGTTCTTCGACACCGAGCTGCTCACGGTCGCCGAGCGCGCGGGACTGCGGATCCACGAGGTGCCCGTCGACTGGATCGACGACCCCGACAGCAGGGTCGACATCGTCCGGACCGCGATCAACGACCTCAAGGGCGTCCTGCGACTCGGCACCAGCCTGGCGCGCGGCCAGCTCCCGCTCCGGGAGGTCGCGGTCAGCCTCGGGCGCACCTCCGACGACGCCGCGATCGGCCGGCTGGGATCGCAGGTGGCGATCTTCCTGCTGATCGGTGTGCTCTCGACGCTCGCCTACGCTGCCTTGTTCCTGGGACTGCGCCAGGTCACCGACGCGCTGCCTGCCAACCTGCTCGCGTTGCTGGTCACCGCGGTGGCGAACACGGCCGCGAACCGGCGGTTCAGCTTCGGCGTCCGTGGTGTTGCGGGTGCGCTGCGCCAGCACGTCCAGGGCCTGGTCGTCTTCGCGATCGGCCTCGGGGCCACGAGTGGAGCGATCCTGCTGCTGCCGCACGGCTCGCCGCCGGCTGCCGAGGTCGCCGTCCTGACGGTGACGAACCTGGCGGTGACGGTGATGCGCTTCGTGGCAATGCGCTTCTGGATGTTCCGTCAGCGGGTCATTCGCCAGGTTTCGACACGCTCGGTTCCGGCTTCGTTCAGGCCAGCACGATCCCGGGCAGTGCCCGGGCCAGTCGACCCAGCAGGTCCTCGCGGGCGATCCCGCGCGGGTCGTGCACCCAGTCGATGATGACGACCTCGAGCATCGCGGCCCAGCCGTTGACCAGCAGGCGCATGGTCGGGGAATCGCTGAGCCCGAGGGCGTCGAGGCCCGCGGGACCGGTCACCTCGAAGATGCGGTCGGTCAGTGCCCGACGACCTTCCTCGTAGATGGCCCGGAGCTCCTCGTTGCCGCCGGCCGCAGCGCGGACCAGCGAGACGTAGCCGGTGTAGTTCTCCACGACGTAGTCCAGGTAGGCGCCGATCGAGACCGCCAGCTGCTCGAGCGGGTCCTCGATGTCGCGCGGCGCGGTGATCGCGACGAGCTGCTCGACAGCGCGCCGTACGACGGCCAGGTGGAAGTCCTGCTTGTTGCCGAAGTAGTGGTAGAGCAGGCCTCGGGAGATGCCGGCCTCCTCGGCCAGCACCTCGATCGAGATCTCGTCGAGCGTCCTGGTCGAGAGCAGCTGCGTCCCGAGCTCGAGGAGTTGCTCGCGCCGACTCTCGGGCGACATCCGGATGCGTCCGCCCGTTGCAGGCCCGCTGGTGGTCGACATGTGTCCCATATTACTGAACATCAGTCAATAACGCTATTGACGGTTGTTCAACAAGCGCTAGGATCCTTCCATGACAACCACGACCTCCGCTGCCGCGGCGGGCACCGAGACCCTGCCCGAACACGTCCGGGTGCTCGTCGTCGGCGCCGGCTTCGCAGGGCTCGGCATGGCGATCAAGCTCGAGGAGGCCGGCCAGGCCGACTTCCTCGTCGTCGACAAGGGTGACACCGTCGGCGGCACGTGGCGCGACAACACCTACCCGGGTGCCGCGTGCGACGTACCGAGTCAGCTGTACTCGTTCTCGTTCGCGCCCAACCCGACCTGGTCGCGGTCCTTCTCCCCGCAGCCCGAGATCCACGCCTACCTCCAGGACGTCGCCCAGCGCGCAGGCGTTCTCGACCGTTTCCGTTTCGGGACCACCGTGCAGGACGCGGCCTGGGACACCGAGGACGAGGTGTGGACCGTCGTGACCAGCGCGGGCACCGTCACCGCTGACGTCCTGATCAGTGGATCAGGTGGGCTCTCGGAGCCGAAGGATCCCGACATCAAGGGCATCGACGGCTTCACCGGCGCGATCTTCCACACCGCCCGCTGGGACCACGACGTCGACCTGACCGGGAAGCGGGTCGCCGTCATCGGGACCGGCGCCTCTGCCATCCAGGTCATCCCGGAGATCGCGAAGACCGTCGCCCATCTCGGCGTCTACCAGCGCACCGCACCCTGGGTGATGCCTCGTCACGACCGCGCGTACACCGGCATCGAGCGCCTCGGGTTCCGCTACCTGCCGGGCTTGCAGAAGATCTACCGCTCGGCGATCTACTGGGGCCGCGAGACCTACGTCCCCGGCTTCACGCGGGTCCCGAAGATCCTGTCCCCAGCACAGACGATGGCGCTGGGCAACATCCGCAAGGGCATCAGCGACCCGGAGCTGCAGGAGAAGGTCACCCCCGACTTCCAGATCGGCTGCAAGCGCATCCTGATCTCCAACACCTACTACCCCGCGCTGGCCCAGGACAACGTCGAGGTGATCACCGACGGCATCACCGAGATCACCCCGACCGGGATCGTCACCCGCGACGCCCGCACGAACGAACTCCGTGAGCGCGACATCGACGTCCTGATCGTCGCGACCGGGTTCTTCACCACCGACCAGCCGATCGCCCACCACATCAAGGGTCGCGAGGGACGCACCCTCGGGGACGTCTGGGCCGAGACCGGGATGACGTCGTACAAGGGCACCACGGCGGCCGGCTTCCCGAACCTGTTCCAGATCGTCGGCGCGAACACCGGACTGGGCCACTCGAGCATGGTCTTCATGATCGAGAGCCAGATCGCCTACATCCTCTCGGCCCTGCAGCAGATGGGTGAGCGCGGCATCGCTGCGGTCGAGCCCACCCAGGCCGCCCAGGCCGCCTGGAACGACGACCTGCAACGACGGATGAAGCGAACCGTCTGGAGTACCGGTGGCTGCGCCAGCTGGTACCTCGACGAGCACGGCCGCAACACCACGCTCTGGCCGCGAACCACGTTCGCGTTCCGCGGACTGCTGCGCAGCTTCGACATCGAGCAGTACGTCGTGACCACCCGGTCGGACGCCCCCACCCGCACCAAGGAGCACGTCGCATGAAGACTCTTCAGGACAAGGTCGTCGTCATCACCGGAGCCGGCGGCGGCATGGGGCGCGAGATGGCGCTGAAGGCCGCCCGCGAAGGCGCCCTGCTCGCGATCTCCGATTGGAACGCAGAAGCCCTTGCCGAGACGGTCGACCTGGTCAAGGGCCTCGGCGCCGAGGTGCGCAGCGACGTCATCGACGTCTCCGATCGCGCCGCGATCGGCACCTGGGCCACCGCGGTCGCCGAGCAGTTCGGCCGCGTCAACGTCGTGGTCAACAACGCCGGCGTGACCGTCACGGGTGACTTCGAGGAGATGTCGTACGAGGACTTCGACTGGATCGTCGGGGTCAACTTCCTCGGCGTGGTCAACGGCACCAAGGAGTTCCTGCCGCACCTGATCGCGTCGGGCGACGGCGCCCTGGTCAACATCTCCAGCTTGTTCGGCCTGATCTCGATGCCCGGCCAGACCGCGTACAACGCCACCAAGTACGCCGTTCGCGGCTTCACCGAGGCGCTGCGCGAGGAGATGCTGATCAACAAGCACCCGGTCTCGGTGACCTGCGTGCACCCCGGCGGCATCAAGACCGGCATCTCCCGCAACGGTCGCAAGACCGCCAGCCAGGACGGCGCCAAGCTCGACGAGCTGTTCGAGAAGCGCTTGGCTCGGATGACTGCCGAGAAGGCCGCCGACATCATCCTCGAAGCCGCGAAGAAGAAGAAGGCGCGAGTGCTCGTCGGGATCGACGCACACATCATCCACAACGCCGCGAAGTTCGCCGGGTCGACGTACCAGGATGTCGTCGCCTGGGGCGCTCCCAAGACGATGCCGGGCAGGAAGTAGGTCTCCTCGGCCGACGTCCGGCACCTAGGCTTGCCGGCGTGAGCGACCTGCGCGCCGTACGCGTCCTGACCCGCAAGTGGCCCGACGGGCCGCACTGGGAGTTCGACGCGCTGCACCTCGGTGCGGACGCGCTGGGTCACTGGGTCGGCGTACCGAAGGGCACCTGGCTCTCGAAGCCCGGCAAGGGCTTCACCGCGTGGGCCGACCACGTCGTCCTGCTCCCCTACGACGCCTGGTGGGTGGCGACGATCTACGGCAACGAGGCCGACCGTCCGGTCGACTTCTACGTCGACGTGACCACCCCGTGCGCCTGGTCGGCCGACGAGAGCGAGGTGCGCTGCGTCGACCTCGACCTCGACGTGATCCGCGAGACCGACGGCCGGGTGTGGATCGACGACGAGGACGAGTTCGCCGAGCACCAGGTGGCGTTCGGCTACCCGGCCGACGTCATCGCGGCCGCGCGTCGCAGCTGCGACGAGGTCTTCGCCGCGATGTCGGACGGGCAGAGTCCGTTCGACGGGACCACTGGTCGCTGGATCGAGAAGCTTCAGAGCAGGCCTGTGTAGGGGTCCCGGTCGGTGATGCAGTACGTCGCACCGGACGGGTCACGCAGGACGGTCCAGCGCTGCCTGGTCGCCTCGACCCGGGCGCCGAGGTCGCGGTGCCGGTCGGTCTCCGCAGCCCGGTCGGTGGTGGCGAGGTCCAGATGGGCACGCACCGGCCCGTCAGCATCGTCGAGGCGCTGGAGCAGGATCCGCAGCGGCAGGTGCTCGGGCCTCACCAGGTAGCTGAACTCCGGGCGCGACGACGCGACCAGGTGCCAGCCGGTCAGCTCGGCCCAGAAGGCGCACTCGTCCTCGTAGGCCGCAGCAGGGATGTCCAGGCAGACCTGGTCGACCAGGCTCGCCTGTCCCCCGGCCCAGATCCTCGGGAGCGGACGGGTGCTCTCGCCCTCGGCGTCGGAGACCTCGCACCAGGGCAGGCCGCCCGGCGAGGTGCGGATGGTGAACGAGTGCTCGGCCGCATGCAGGTCGAGGTGGATCCCGGCAGGCCCACGTTCGACCCGCTGAAGCCGCAGGTAGGCGTCACCGTCGGGCGGCACGAAGGTCGCGAACTCGCCGGTGCTCCCCCGCACCGGCGACAGGGTCGAGCCGGTGACCGCAGCCCAGAAGCTCCGGGAGTCGTCGTAGCGCGAGGCGGGCACGTCGATGAACGCGGTGATCCAGGTGACGTCCGGCGGCGAGCTCAGGGGCTGGTCCATGGGAGGGGCAACCCTAGTCGGCCAGTGGCGGGAGCTCGTCGGTCGCTGCCAGCGGATCCATCCCGGCGACGGCGAGCAGGTCGGCGATCAGCGACCGCACCTGCGCCAGCACGGCCTCGGCGGAGAGCACGTTCGTCCGCTGAAGGTGCGAGGACGCCCGGGCAAGCCCCACCAACGGCTCGAGTGCCGTGGTCGCCATCCGGTTCGCCGCCAGCTCGCCGGCCATCAGGTCGGTGACGTCGGCCAGGTCGCGCAGGAACACCGAGTACGCCGACGGGATCGGTTCCCCGCGGTAGCAGGCCACCGCGATCCGGCGCGCCAGGACACGGGTACTGCGCAGGGCGAAGTCAACGGGCTCGACCAGGTCGGCCATCCGCCGTACGTCGTCCTTGTGCCGGTACCGGAACGGAGACGAGGCCACCACGGAGAGCCCTTCGTCCGAGGCAGCGCGCAGCTCGGCGATCAACCCGTCGGTACGCCGGGCATCGGCCAGTGTCGCGAGCGCCAGCTCGACGTCGCCGTCCTCGATCCGCATCGCCGAGGACCGCAGCAGCATGGCGACCTTCCGGATCACCACGGCCACCTGCTCCCGGGGCCGACGCAGGGGCGCACGCGGGACCAGGGTCGCCGCGACGAGTGCGACCACCCCTCCGATCAGGGCATCGCTCCAGCGCAGGAACGCCTTGCCCGGATCCGGGATCAGGGTGCTCACCACGATTGCCTGGACCGCAGCCTGGGTCACGAAGATCGCACCAGCGTCCAGCAGCAGCGCCGAGACCATGGCCAGGCTCACGATGAGCGCGATCTGCCAGGCACCGGAACCGAGCACGTGCGTGATCGCATCGCCGAGGAAGACGCCGATCGCGACCCCCAGGGTCACCTCGGCCACCCGTCGCAGCCGCTGCCCGTAGGTCGTCCCGAGGCTGACCACGGCCGCTATCGGGGCGAAGAACGGCTGGGCGTGCCCGATCAGGTCATGGGCGACGTACCAGGCCACTCCTGCCGCCAGGGCGCACTGGCCGACCTGCCAGCTCTTCGAGCGCAGCCGCGCGAGCCGAGCACGCAGCGAGGTCCTACCGCGGCTGAGAGCGAGATCGAGTGCCGGTCTGGCAGGACGCGTGCTACTTCCCGCCACGCCCGTGCAGCATCGTGATCATCTTGCCCAGTTGTTCTTCGGCCTTCTCGGTGCGCTGGAACGTGGTGAGCGCGATGAGCGGCTTCATCCGCTGGTTGGTGATCGCGTGTGCGTAGGTGAACTCCTTGAGACCCTCGGGCCCGTGGATCCGGCCGAAGCCCGAGTCGCCGACACCGCCGAACGGCAGCGACGGAACCCCGGCAAACGTGATGACGCCGTTGATCGCGGTCATCCCGACCCGCAGCTGCTCGGCGATCTTCATCCCGTTGCGCTTGCTGAAGACCGACGATCCCAGGGCATAGCGCGAGGCATTGGTCAGGGCGACCGCCTCGTCCATGTCCTTCACCTTGGTCACGGTCATGGTCGGTCCGAACGTCTCCTCGGTCACTGCCGAGGAGTCCTCGGGGACGTCGACCAGGATCGTCGGCTGCACGAACCGCTCCCCGACCGAATCCGGACCGCCGAGGACTGCCTTGCCGCCGTGCGCGATCGCGTCATCGATGTGCCGGCGGATGATGGCGAGCTGCGAGGGCATCGTGATCGGGCCGATCTTGGCACCTGCGTCGTTGGTGGCGTGCAGCTCCTTGGTCCTGGCGACGACCTGGGTCAGGAAGTCGTCGTAGACGCGCTCGTGGACGTAGACGCGCTCGACACCGGCACAGGTCTGGCCGGCGTTCGCGTTCGCCCCCCAGACGGCACCGTCGACGGCGGCCTCGATGTCGGCGTCCGCATCCACGATCAGGGCGTCCTTCCCACCGGCTTCGATCAGCACCGGGGTGAGGGTCTCGGAGGCGGCCGCCATCACCCGCTTGCCGGTGGCCGTCGAGCCCGTGAACGCGACCTTGTTGACGCCGGAGCGGCACAGGGCCGCGCCGGTGTCGCCCATACCGGTGACGACCTGGAAGACGGGCTTCTCGATGACCTCGGCGAAGGTCTGTGCGAGCCAGATCCCGACGCCCGGGGTGTACTCGCTCGGCTTGAAGACCACCGCGTTGCCCGCTGCGAGCGCGTAGGCGATCGACCCCATCGGCGTGAACACCGGGTAGTTCCACGGGCCGATCACGCCGATCACCCCGAGTGGTGCGAACTCGACGGTCGCCTTCTGGTTGGCCATCACCAGACCGCTGGGCACCTTGCGGCGCTTGAGCACCTTGCCGGCGTGGCCCGCTGCCCACGACAGGTGGTCGATCGCGAGGGCACACTCGAGCATGGCGTCACCGTGCGGCTTGCCGGTCTCGGCCTCCATGATCTCGGCGAGCTCGCCGATCTTGCGCGTCAGGTGGCCCTTCCAGGCGTTGAGGCGGGTCTTGCGCTCCGCGAACGTCAGGGCGCCCCACCAGGCAGCAGCAGTGCGGGCGCGCGCGACAGCAGCCTCGACGTCGGCCGCACTCGCGATCGGATGGGTGCCGACAACGGCGCCCGTGCGCGGGTTCAGCGAGTCGAACGTCGAGGCGGTACGCGTGCCGGCTGGTTCCGTGATCGTCATGGGACGAACCTACTCCGGGTCCTGTGGTCACCGCTGCGTTCGCGTCACCACATTTCGACACGCTCTACGCGGGTTCGTTCCTCACTCGCGGACGCTGCTCAACGACCATCGAACAGATCCGCTGGCGCGTCCCTGTTCCCAAAAACCCCACGAGCCGCAAGGATCACCGAAGGCCGCTCCCGGCCCGCTCTGGAGGTGTCACGTGGCCGTCACGATCGATCCGACCTCGCTCGGGTTCCTGCTCGCCGAGAACCGGAACCAGCCGATGCACGTCGCAGGTCTCCAACTCTTCGAGAAGCCTGCCGACGCCGGCCCGCACTTCGCCCGGGAGCTGTACGAGTCGAGCCTGGACACCGAGGAGATCGCGCCGCTGTTCATCAAGAAGCCGGTGCGCACGCTGGGCGGCCTCGGCCAGTGGATCTGGACCGAGGACACCGAGTTCGACATCGAGCACCACGTCCGCCACAGCGCGTTGCCCGAACCGGGCCGGATCCGCGAGCTCCTCGAGCTCGTCTCCCGCCTGCACGGGCAGATGCTCGCCCGTGAGCGTCCGCTGTGGGAGGCGCACATCATCGAAGGCCTGACCGATGGCCGGGTGGCGATGTACACCAAGATGCACCACGCCCTGGTCGACGGCATCTCGGCGATGAAGCTGATGCAGAACGCGCTGAGCACCGACCCGGACCGTCGCCACATGCCGCTGCCCTTCGACGCCCGGGCCACGAACCGGAGCCGCAAGACGCGTGAGGTCGCCGAGCGCAGCCTGACCGAGGTCCCGATGGACGCCCTGCGGACGGCGATGGGCGTCACCGCCGACGCCGCCGGTCTCCCGGCGGCACTGATCCGCACCCTGACCAAGGGCCTCCGCAACGAGGCGTCCGCGCTGTCGTTCTACGCGCCGAAGTCGATGTTCAACGTCAACATCACCGGCTCGCGACGGTTCGCGGCCGACGACTGGCCGCTGGAACGGATCCGGGCCATCTCGAAGGCGAGCCGCACCACGTTGAACGACGTCGTGCTCGCCATGTGCGGCGGCGCCGTACGGAACTACCTGATGGAGCTGGACAGACTCCCCGGAGCGTCCCTGGTCTCGATGGTCCCGGTGGGCCTGAAGTCGCGTGGCGCCGACTCCGAGGAAGGCGGCGGCGGCAACGCGGTCGGTTCGGTGATGGTCAAGCTCGGCACCGACCTGGCCGACCCCGCTGACCGGTTGGCCGCGATCCACGCCTCGATGAAGGCCGGCAAGGAGGCCCTCGAGTCGATGACGCCGAACCAGATCATGGCGATGAGCGCGCTGGGGATGGCGCCGTCGCTCGCCATCCCGATGCTGCGGCTGAACGGGATCGTGCGACCGCCGTTCAACCTGATCATCAGCAACGTGCCGGGGCCACGCAGCGTCCAGTACCTCAACGGAGCCCGACTGACCGGCAGCTACCCGGTCTCGGTCCCGATGCAGGGCATGGCGTTGAACATCACCTGCAACAGCTACGCCGACGACATGTGCTTCGGACTGACCGGCTGTCGCCGTACGGTCCCGCACCTGCAGCGGTTGCTGACCCACCTCGACGACGAGCTGACGGCCCTGGAGAACGCCGCCGGCGTCGCCTGACTCAGGCCGCGGAGGCGACGACGTCGCCGGAACGCGTCGGAACGCGCTCGATGCCGGCCTCGGCGAGGATCCGGGCCTCCTCGATCGCGACGGTGTCGCTGACCTCGCGGAGTACGTCGGACAGCGGTACCTCGAGAGCATCGCAGAGGGACGCGAGCAGCTCGGAGGATGCTTCTTTCTGACCACGCTCGATCTCGGAGATGTAGCCCAGGCTCACCCGGGCCCCGGAGGAGAGTTCGCGCAGGGTCATGCCGCGACGCATCCGCTCGCCGCGGAGCACGTCACCGAGTTGTCGGCGAAACAGCACCATCTCTGCGGTCCCCTCTCTCTCTGTCCTGCTGGGCACAACGCTACCGGTACCCGGCTTCTTCCCGGGGTGAACCGAGGAGAAACGCTGACCCGGAGTGTCTCAGTCGCCGGTGACGGCGCTGCCACCGGCCCGGTGGTAGCGCCCGCGGCGATGCTCCAGCCCGTCATCGACCTCGGCCAGGTCGATCTCCTCGACCGTAGCCGTGACCACCGACGACCACCCTTCCGGACGGACGGAGACGAGGTTCACCAGGGCCCTGGACCGACCGGGCAGGGCCGGACCGTGCGAGGTCTGCTCCCAGGTCGCCGCGCGGAAGGGTCCTCCCGGGGCCGGCGCCGTCCCGGCGAACGCCTCAGCCAGATCGCGGTCGTTCCAGTCCAGCAGCTGCACGACCGCGCGGCCGTTGCCGGAGAACGCCGCGGTGAAGTCGGCGTCCGGATCGAGCAGCGCGATGATCCGGGCAGGCTCACCCGCCGCGACCATCAGCGAGGACACCGTCAGACCGGCACGACCGTCCGCGTCGCCGGTGGTCCACAGCGAGACCGCTCCGCCGAGACGCGCGCGGAACCGGCGTACCGGGTCGGCTGGCTCGGCGAACGGGTGGGTACTGTGGATGGTCATCGCGCAGCCGGTCCCGGGGCTGATGTCCGGGCTGATTCCTGAGCTGACTCCTGGGCGATCAGGAGGCCTTGGACTCGGGCGCGTGGTCGTCACCGGCGGGTCCGGGGCCTGTGCTCGCAGCAGCCGGCTCGGCGGCGGCCTTCGCGGCTGCCCGGGCGTCCGCATCGGCCTTCTTCTGCTCTTCCTTGGCCCGGTTGGCGTACATGTCGACGTACTCCTGACCGGAGAGCCGCATGATCTCGTACATGATCTCGTCGGTGATCGACCTCAGGATGTACCGGTCGTTCTCCAGGCCCTCGTAGCGCTCGAAGTCGAGCGGCTTGCCGAAACGGACGACCGGTCGGGTGATCGACCCGAACTTCTTGCCGGGAGGCGCCACCACATCGGTACCGACGACTGCGACCGGGATCACCGGAACGCCGGTCTCCAGGGCGAGGCGAGCCACTCCGGTCTTGCCGCGGTACAGGCGCCCGTCGTGCGACCGGGTGCCCTCGGGGTAGATGCCGAACAGGTCGCCGTCGGCGAGCACGCGCTTCGCGGTCACCAGGGCACCTTCGGCCGCGGACGCACCGGAGCGGTCGATCGGGACCTGGCCGGCACCGGAGAAGAACAGCTTCTGGAACCAGCCCTTGATGCCGGGGGACGTGAAGTACTCGGCCTTGGCCGCGAAGGTGATCTTGCGGGGCACGGTGAGCGGCATGAACAGCCAGTCCGCGTAGGACAGGTGGTTGCTGGCCAGGATGGCCGGGCCGTCCGTGGGGATGTTCTCCTCGCCTTCGGTGTGCGGTCGGTACACGACCCGCAACAGCGGACCGATCGCGATCCACTTCAGGAACCAGTAGAACAACCCACACCTCCTCGCCGAAGACACACCCTAGCCCGTCCTTGGGTCCCGTGAAACGATGGACCGGGTTGATGAACGGACCCATGACGCGCCCATCCTGACGGAGGAACCTGGTGGCTATCGCCCCGCACGCCGAGCCGCTCCACACCGAAGCAACGCCGGGTGCCGACGGCCGCCGGATCGGGGTACTGCTGAGCCACGGATTCACCGGGTCACCGGCCTCGATGGTCCCGTGGGGGCAGTACCTGGCCGACCAGGGCTTCGCCGTGTCCGTGCCGCTGCTGCCCGGCCACGGGACCACCTGGCAGGAGATGACCAGCACCCGGTACGACGACTACTACGCCGCGCTCGAGGCCGAGTTCGACGCGCTGCGCGCCCGGACCGACGTCGTCGTGGTCGCCGGCCTCTCGATGGGCGGCTGCCTGGTGCTGCAGCTCGCCGAACGACGCGCGCCCGACCTCGCCGGCGTGGTGCTCGTGAACCCGGCCGTCGCGAGCACCAACAGGCAGCTGCTCCTGCTGCCGGTGATGAAGCACCTGGTCAAGGCGTTCCCCGCGATCGGCAACGACATCAAGAAGCCCGACGTCCTCGAGTACGCCTACCCCAAGACACCGCTCAAGCCGCTCGCCTCGATGCTCGCGGCCTGGAAGCAGGTGCGAGCGGACCTGCCGAGGGTGACCGCGCCCGTGCTGCTGTTCCGCTCGGCCGACGACCACGTCGTCGACCCGTCGTCGGCGAAGATCATCCTGGCCGGTATCTCCTCGAGCGACGCCGCCGAGCGTGTCCTGCACGAGAGCTTCCACGTCGCCACCCTGGACAACGACGCCGAGGAGATCTTCTCCGGCTCGGCGGCGTTCATCAGGCGGGTCACCGGCACGTGAGCAACAACGAGGAAGCGGCACGACGCGAGCGCGAGGACGCCGACTGGCGGGCCATCGTGGAGCAGTACGGCGACGTGCCGGCCTTCCCGGAACCACCGAAGGCCGCCCCCGAGCCACCTGTCGTCTTCGAGGTCCCGGCCGAGCTCGCCGCGTCACGGTGGGACGACGACGAGGAGGGCTACGTGCCTCCCCCACCGCCCCCGCTCCCGCGACCACGCGGGGTCAGGCTGGCCGCCTGGATCGGCCTGTTCGGCGTACCGGGGATCGTGGTGGTCGGGCTGCTGCTCAACATCTCGCTACCCTCCTATGTCGGCCTGCTCTGCCTGGCGTGGTTCGTGGGTGGCTTCGGCTACCTGGTCGCCACGATGGCCGGACCCGACGACCCGGACCTCGGTGGGGACGACGGCGCCGTTCTCTGACCAGTCCACCCCACCAGAGGAGATGTGAGTTGCAGTCGACCGAGACCGTCGAGATCAGCGGACACCTGATGGACTCCGGGATCCTGTCCCGGGTCCTCGACGACATCCGCGAGTACGGCGGCGACTACGTGATCGTGAGCTTCGACCTCGGTCACGACGCCGGCGACACCTCGCACGCGACGATCCGGGTCGCAGCCGTCGACGACGATGCCCTCCAGCGGCTGCTGATGCGGTTGCAGACCCGCGGGGTGAACCAGGTCGATCCCGGCACTGCCGCGGTCTCCGTCGCCGACCAGGACGGCGTCTTCCCCGACGGGTTCTACTCCAGCACCAACCTGGAGACCCAGGTCCGTCTCGAGACGGCCTGGATCCCGGTGGACAGCCCCGAGATGGACTGCGGCCTGATCGTCGTCGACACGCCCGACGGCCCGCGGGTGCACACCCTCCCGATGGCCGACGTGAAGGCCGGCATGAAGGTCGTCTGCGGCGCCTCGGGGATCCGGGTGGAAGCCCCCGCGGTCGCGGAGAGCACCGGCTTCGGCTTCATGGATTCCGACGTGTCGAGCGAGAAGCCCCAGGCCGTGCTGGTGCGCCAGGTCGCCGACGGGATGCGCGCAGCGAAGGAGGCCGGCAAGAAGGTGCTCTGGGTCGGCGGCCCGGGTGTGGTGCACACCGGCGCTGCACCGGCGATGGTCGAGCTGGTGAACGCTGGCTTCGTCGACGTGCTGTTCGCCGGCAACGCGCTGGCGACCCACGACATCGAGTCCGCGCTGTACGGCACCTCGCTCGGCATCGACCTGGCCATGGGCCAGGGCGTCGAGCACGGCCACGAGCACCACATCAGGGCGATCAACACCATCCGCAAGGCCGGATCGATCCGTGACGCCGTGAGCTCGGGGATCCTGACCGGCGGCATCATGCATGCCCTGGTCAAGCACGAGAAGACGTTCGTGCTGGTCGGCTCGGTGCGCGACGACGGCCCGTTGCCGGACGTGTACACCGACGTGATCGACGGTCAGCGTGCGATGCGCGCCGAGATCGGCGATGTCGGCTTCTGCCTGATGGTGGCGACCATGCTGCACTCGGTGGCCACCGGCAACATCCTGCCCGCCTCGATCCCGCTGGTCTGCGTCGACATCAACCCGGCCACGGTGACCAAGCTGGCCGATCGCGGCTCGTCCCAGGCACGCGGCATCGTCACCGACGTCGGCCTGTTCCTCGAGCAGCTGGCCGGCGAGCTCGTGCCGGAGTACCGCTTGCGGTGATCGGCCGGTTACCTCACGGCAGTCGCGCGAGATCAGCAGCGCCGATCAGGCCGGCGTCGTTGCCCAGGGCAGCACGCGCGATCCGGGGCGCGGGACGGTGGCCGAACCCGGTCTCGGACCGCTCGAAGGACTCGCTGACGATCGCCAGGTCGAGCTCGGGAGACTCACTCACGCCACCGCCGACGACGATCACGTCCGGGTCGATGACAGCGGCCAGGCTGCCCAGTCCTTCACCGATCCAGCGGGCAAGGTCGACGAAGCTCTCCTTCGCGACCGGATCGCCCTCCTCCGCAGCCTCGGAGACCATCGGCCCCTTGATCCCGTCCACGTCCCCGCCGGCCAGGGCGAGCAGGATCTGCGCGCGTGACGGATCCTGCGCCACGAGCTCTCGCGCGCGGGCCGAGAGCCCTGTCCCCGAGCCGTAGGCCTCCCAGCATCCGTCGAGGCCGCAGGCGCAGCGCCGTCCACCCGGGACGACGCGCATGTGACCGAATTCGGCGGCGACCCCGAAGCCCCCGCGGAACACCTGTCCGCCCAGGACGAGACCCCCGCCGATCCCGGTCCCGATGGTGACCATCAGGAGGGTGCGCGCACCCTGGCCGGCCCCGAAGCGGTACTCGGCCCAGGCTGCGGCGTTCGCGTCGTTCTCGATCGTGACCGGCACCGTGACCCGGTCCGCGATGAGCTTGCGCAGCGGCTCCTCGCGCCAGGCCAGGTTCGGGGCGAACATGACTTCGGTGCGAGCCAGGTCGATGAAGCCGGCTGCGGCCACGCCCACCGAGGCGATCTGGTGCTCGGCCGACAGCTCGGTGACCATGGCTGCGATGTCGTCGGCGATCGCGTCCGGCTGCTCCGCCGGGGATTCGCGACGGGTACTCGCGATCAGGGTGCCGTCCTCGGTCACGACTCCGGCAGCGATCTTGGTCCCGCCCACGTCTACCCCGACGCTCAACGTCATGACTCGTCCCAGGAGTCTTCGTCGAGGTTGATCTTCTCCACCGGGGAGTTCTTGGCATCGGCGGGAACCTGGGTGGCCAGCACTCCGGCGGCCGCGTGCATCAGCGAGCTCGCCGCGACGGCCAGGTGTGCCTTCACCTCGGGGCTGGTCGACCGCACGGCCGAGATGACCTGGCACAGCGGGCAGTACTTGCAGTCGGCGCCATCGGTCGCGATGTGCTGGTTGACGTTGCCGATCATGTCCGACATCGCGCTTGCCGCACCCGCGGCCGAACCGGCGTAGTCGGTGCCCTGGTCGCGCGCCCACCCCGAGAGGGCGGTGAAGAGCTTGGCCGCTTCCTCGCCGACGCTGCCGACCGGTTCGCCCGAACCCGCAGTCGGGCCGCTGCCGGCCGGTCGGTCGCCGTCGAACTCGTCGCTCACCGTGACTCCTCTGTCTCGTCGCTGACGTCGGTGCGGAACTTGACCTGCAGTGATCCTGCCTCGACGCGCGCCCCGACGACCGTGTGCCGAGCCAGGGCCACCGGGAGCGCGAGCAACCGACGGTACGACCCGACGGTGACGACGAGCTCGTCGCCATGCCGGGCCAGGTCCACATCCTCCTTCGCGGCGAACGGGAGCGCGATCCGCAGGACGGCCCCCGAGTCGGTCCGGCTGATGGTCATCGGGCCCTCTCCGGTGGGCACGGCGAGCGGGTCGCTGCCGTCGTACGCCGCCTCCGCGAAGGCCGCCAGGGCGTCGGCACCCATCGGTTCTCCGGGCTGGTACGACGACATCCAGATCGGCAGGTCGACGAACGACTGGCGCACCTCGGCAAGGACCGAGGACTGGGCGCTGACCCACGCCTCACGCCACGGATCAGCACCGTCGGCCGGGAAGACGCGGTTCGCGATCACGCCGTCGACCCGGTAGCCGTACAGAGACAGGGTGGTCAACGACCGACGTGCCTCGGCGACGACCACGGCCTCGGGGGTCAGCACGAGCCGGACGCTCGCGTCCTTGTCGGTGAGGATCTGCTGGACCTCCTCGAGGTCCCTGTGCAGGCGCTCGATGGCGTCGAAGACCGAGTCCTCGGGCATCGGTACGCCCGCAGCCCGGGTGAGCACCGGACGCAGGGCGCGCATCACGCGGCGCTGGACCCCGAACATCCGCGACATGTACCAGTTCAGGGCCTCGGGCAGCGCCAGCAGGCGCAGGGTCTCGGCGGTCGGCGCACAGTCGACGACGATCACGTCCCACTCGCCGGAGAGCGCGTGCTGACGCAGCTCGAGCAGCGCCAGGACCTCCTCGGCGCCCGGGATCACGGTGAGCTCCTCGGCGGTGATCGGGTCGACGCCAGCGGCATCGAGGACCGACATCAGGTAGCCCTGGATGTCACCCCACGAGCGCTCGAACCGACGCTGGGCGTCGACCTGGTGGACCCACAGGTTCGGCGCGACGGGTGTCGGTTCGGCTCCGATGGCGCACGCGAACGCGTCACCGAGGGAGTGCGCAGCGTCGGTGGAGAGCACCAGGGTGCGCTGTCCGCGACGCGCGGCCAGCGTGGCCGTCCCAGCGGCCGAGGTCGTCTTGCCCACACCGCCCTTGCCGGTGAAGAGGATGATCCGGACGCTGCTGTGCTGGATCGTCCGCTCGCTCTCCGCACTCACATGACCACGTCTCTCAAGCCAGGGACTCGACGCGCTTCTTCAGGCCCTTGAGCGCGGTGTCGATGATGACCTTCTCGGCCTTGCGCCGCAGCATCCCGATCATCGGGATCGCGACGTCGACGGCGAGCTTGTAGGTCACTTCGGTACCGGCTCCGGTCTCGACGAGCTCGTAGGAGCCCTCCATCGCGCGCAGCATCCGGCCCTCGACCAGCTTCCAGCGCAAGGTCGTCGTACCGACGTAGGTGTAGTCGAGGGTGTAGGAGTCCTTGATCGGGGTGGCTTCGAGCTCGAAGTGAACCTGGCGGGCGTGCCCGGACTCGTCGGTCGAGACGACCTGGGCAGCCTTCATCCCCTGGGCCCACGCCGGGTAGGCCTCGAAGTCGACGATGACCGCCATGACCTGGGCGGCAGCGGCATCGATCACGATGCTCGACGTGGTCTGTTCGGGCATGGACGCGAGGCTATCGGATCATCGAGCGCCCCTAGTACCGTGCAGGTGCCGGATGAGGAGCACGTCACACGTGTTCCAGCAGACTTCCGAGTCGACGAGGAGAAGTGTGCGCGAGTACTCCACCCCCCTGCAGGTCCCGGTGGCCACGACCGGAAACCTGACCGACGACGTCGTGATCAACGGCACGGAACACCCGGAATCGGTGGCTTTTGCGCGCCGTACCCGGGACGGATGGGTCGACATCACCTGCGCGGCGTTCCTGGCCGAGGTCAGGGCGGTCGCGAAGGGGCTGGTCTCTGCCGGCGTCGAACCGGGAGACCGGGTCGCCCTGCTCTCGCGGACGCGCTACGAGTGGACGCTGTTCGACTACGCCATCTGGTTCGCGGGCGCAGCGACGGTGCCGATCTACGAGACCTCGAGCGCCGAGCAGATCGAGTGGATCCTGGCCGATTCGGGCGCGCGGGCGGTGGTCGCCGAGACGCCGGAGCACACCGGCCGGCTCAAGGAGATCCGCGATCGCCTCGACGACCTGCACCACGTCTGGTCCATCGAGGACAACGGCGTCTCGGTGCTCAGCACCCTCGGCGCGGAGATCACCGACGACCAGCTCGAGACGCGCCGTGCGACGGCCGGCCCGGACGCGCTGGCGACGCTGATCTACACCTCCGGGACCACCGGGCGACCCAAGGGCTGCGTCCTGACCCACGGCAACTTCATGTTCGAGCTGTCGGTCGCCATCGACGAGCTCGACAACCTGTTCACGCCCTCGGGCCCGGAGGCTGAACCGGCGTCGACGCTTCTGTTCCTGCCGCTTGCGCACGTGTTCGCCCGGATCATCCAGGTCGGCTGCGTCAAGGCCCGGGTCCGGATGGGTCACTCGGCCGACATCCGCAACCTGCTCGACGACTTCGCCGCGTTCCGGCCGACGTTCATCCTTGCCGTGCCACGGGTCTTCGAGAAGATCTTCAACACCTCCTCGCAACGCGCCGTTGCCGACGGCAACGGCCGGATCTTCAACCGGGCGGCCGAGGTCGCGATGGCGTACTCGCGGGCGCTCGAAACCGGCAAGGTCGGGATCGCCACGAGGACCCAGCACACCGTCTTCGACCGGCTCGTCTACTCCAGGCTGCGAGCTGCCCTCGGTGGGAAGTGCGCG
Organism: Marmoricola sp.; assembly: GCA_025964775.1. Lineage (GTDB taxonomy): Bacteria > Actinomycetota > Actinomycetes > Propionibacteriales > Nocardioidaceae > Marmoricola. The sequence continues at coordinate 39,535 of JAOPYE010000036.1, read as the reverse complement.
TACGCCGTGTCCGGTGGCGCTCCGCTCGGTGACAGGCTCGGGCACTTCTACCGCGGCATCGGCGTGAACGTGCTCGAGGGCTACGGCCTGACCGAGACGACGGCTGCCCTGACCGTGAACCTGCCTGACGCCCAGAAGGTCGGCACCGTCGGCCGACCGGTGGGCGGCACCTCGGTGCGCGTCGCCGACGACGGCGAGCTGCTGTTCCGCGGCGGCCAGATCTTCGCCGGCTACTGGCACAACGACACCGCCACCGCCGAGGCGCGCGACGCGGACGGCTGGTTCCACACCGGCGACATCGGCGAGATCGACGACGAGGGCTTCGTGCGCATCACCGGACGCAAGAAGGAGATCCTGGTGACGGCCGGCGGGAAGAACGTCGCCCCCGCCGTGCTCGAGGACCGGCTGCGCGCCAACGTGCTGATCGACCAGTGCATCGTCGTCGGCGACGGACGCCCGTTCATCGGCGTCCTGATCACCCTGGACCGCGAGACCGTGCCCGCCTGGGCGGAGCAGCACGGCAAGCCGACCGACATCTCCAAGCTGCTCGACGACCCCGACCTGCACGCCGAGATCGAAGCGGCCGTCGACGCGGCCAACAAGGCCGTGTCCAAGGCCGAGTCGATCCGCAAATTCACGATCCTTCCCGATGAGTGGACCGAGGAGGGCGGACAGCTCACCCCGAGCCTGAAGCTGAAGCGGAACGTGGTCATGAGGGAGAACGTCGACGAGGTCGAGGCTCTCTACTCGCACTGAGGCAGGGTCAGGAACGAACCGGGGAACTCCTCGGCAGACCGCGCCGCGCCACGGGGGATTCATAGTCCTTTCGGGCCATATATGGGCCCCAACTGGGTGATGTCTTCAAAAATAGGTGCACAAGAGGTGCAATTCGGGCAAAGTGCTACATGCGTCGACACCGGAGGGGTGTGTCGACCAGATCACTTCGGTGTTCGCAGGCACGTCCTCCTCCCGACGTGAGCCGGGAGACCGGGTCCGGGCAAGCGGGTGCCGCTGAGGAGAGGGAACCTCGGCATGGACCGCAGGAAAGTGCTCATCGCCGTCGCCGCCGTCATCGCGGCTCTGGGAACACTGCTGGTGTTCCTCTACGTCCACGGCGCGGACCAACGCGCGAACGACCGCTATCGGGCGCTGAAGGTGCTGGTGGCGGTCAAGCAGATCGACGCCGGCGAGACCGTCGCCGCTGCCCAGGCGGCCGGCAAGATCGGCGTGAGCACGATCACCCAGGGCGACGAGCTGGTCGGTGCGCTGAGCACCCTCGGGCCGATCTCCTCGGAGATCGCCCAGACGACGATCTACCCGGGCGAGCAGATAATCGCAGGCAAGTTCGCCGCGACCGCTGCCACGACGAGCACGCTCACGATCCCCAAGGGCGACGTTGCGATCTCGATCAACCTCACCGACACGGCGCGGGTGGCCGGGTTCGTCAACCCGGGTGACCAGGTCGCCATCTTCCTGACCGCCAACAACGGCGCAGGGCTGCCCGGCTACTACACCAAGCTGCTGCTGCCCAAGGTCGAGGTCATCGCCGTCGGGACCACCACCGTGGTCGCGACGACCACCACGTCCACGACCGGCACCCAGACGACCGAGCAGCTTCCGCGCACCCTGTTCACGCTGGGCGTGCCCCAGGCCGAGGCGCAGAAGATCATCTACGCGTCAGTGAACGGCGAGCTCGCCTTCGGCCTCGTGACGCCTACGTCCGCCGTAGCGCCGGACGCCGGTGCCAACGCCGGCGACCTGCTCCACTGACGGCCCACGTGCTCGTGCGCTCCCACGAAAGGTAGTCACATGCCCGTCCTTGTCGAGAATGACGCTGCCTGGGCCAGCGCCCTCACAGCCGGCTTGCCCGCGGGCACGCAGGTCGTGGCCGGCATCGCTCAGCTCGACAACTGGCTTGCGAACCAGCCGGCCGAGTACGCCGTCGTGCTGGGACCGAACACGGAGCTCGACGACGCCGTCGCCCTGGCTGAACGACTGGTCACCGCGCACCCGACGACCGGGATCGTGCTGCTGCGCCACGAGCTCACCTCCCTGGTGTTCCAGGCGGCGATGAGGGTCGGCATTCCAGCCGTCATCGCTGCCGACGACATCGACGGGATGGGAGCAGCCGTCGAGCGCGCCCGCCAGGTGTTCGAGGCGGTCCGCGGACCGGTCCCGGAGGCGGCGGAGCGGGACGGCAAGGTGATCACCGTCTTCTCCCCCAAGGGTGGAGTCGGCAAGACCACCGTCGCGGTGAACCTCGCGGTCGCCCTCAGCGGGAGCGGGGCTGCCCGCGTGTGCGTGGTCGACCTCGACCTGGCGTTCGGCGATGTCGCGATCACGCTCCAGCTGATCCCCGAGCACACGATCGTCGAGGCGGTCGAAGCCGAGGAGCACCTGGACTTCAGCCTGCTGGAGACGCTGCTGACCCGGCACGAGAACTGCTCGATCCTGGCAGCACCGACGCATCCCGAGGCCAAGGAGCGGATCTCCCCCGCCCTGGTGAGCAAGGTGCTGCGGATCCTGCGCCAGCACTTCGACTACGTCGTGGTCGACACCTCGCCGGCCTTCGACGACCAGGTGCTGCACGCCTTTGACGAGAGCGACGACTGCATCCTGGTCGCGACGCTCGACGTACCCACCGTCAAGAACGTGAAGGTGGCTCTCGAGACCCTCGACAAGCTCAACCTGGCCGAGGGACGCCGGCACCTCCTGCTCAACCGGGCCGACGACGAGGTCGGACTGTCCCCGGCGAATGTCGAGCAGCTGCTGAAGATGCCGGTCTCCACGGCCCTGCCGTCCTCGTTCGCGGTCGCCAACGCGACCAACCACGGGCGCCCGATCGTGCTGAGCCGCCCCGATCACCCGGTCAGCAAGGCGCTGATCAAGCTGGCGCACGACCTGAGCAGCACCGGCATCAACGGATCAGCCGTTCAACGCGGCGGTGCTCAGCCGATCGATTCGGACAAGCGACGCGTCTTCGGGCGTCGGAAGAAGTGAGCCGGAAATGACACAAGGGGTGGGGCATGAGCGAGTTCTCTGAACGTCTTGCAGAGCTGATGAACGGCACCAGCGAGACAACCGCCACGTCGGCCTTCGCGACGCCGGAGACCGACGCAGCAGCCACCATGGCGGCCGAGCACCGCGAGCCGGGAGCACGGCGAGCCGGGCCGAGCCCTGCCCGCCTCCCCGGTACGCCGCCGACAACGACGCATGGTGCCGGCACGACGCCGTCGATGTCCGCGGCGGCTGACCCGGCGACCGCATCACCCGAGCCGACCCACGCGGCGACGACCCCGGAGGGGTCCCAGAACTCAACGCAGAACTCAACGCAGAACTCAACGCAGAACTCGACGCAGAACTCGGCCCAGGACACGAGCCAGGCGAGCCGCCTCACGGCCCATGCGATCGCGCCCAGCGGAGCGGCTGCTTCGGATTCCGGCAAGCGGGGCCCGAACAAGGGCCGTTTCGACGACCTCAAGGAGAACGTCCACGAGGAGCTGCTGGTCCAGCTCGGGCCGAAGCTGTACGACGCCAACCTGAGCCCGGCAGAGCTCGAGTCGATGGTCCGTCAGGCGCTGACCGACGTGATGGCCGCCAGCAACCGACCGCTGACCGGCAACGACCGGCAGCGGATCACCCAGGAGATCGCCGACGACATCCTCGGCTACGGTCCGCTGGAGCCCTACCTGCGCGACGACTCGGTCAGCGAAGTCATGGTCAACGGGCCGTTCGACATCTGGCTCGAGCGCAAGGGCCGGCTGGTCCGGGTCGACGGCAAGTTCAACGACGAGGCCCACCTGCGCCGCACGATCGACAAGATCGTGTCCCGGATCGGCCGCCGTATCGACGAGTCGTCCCCGATGGTCGATGCCCGACTGCCTGACGGCAGCCGCGTCAACGCCGTCGTACCGCCGCTGGCGATCGACGGCAGCTCGCTGACCATCCGGAAGTTCTCCCGCGACCCGCTCACCGCGGAGCACCTGATCGACTTCGGCACGCTGTCGCGCAAGACCGCCGACTTCCTCGAGGCCTGCGTCCGTGGCCGGCTCAACGTGGTCGTCTCCGGTGGAACCGGCGCCGGCAAGACGACCACGCTGAATGTGCTGTCCTCGTTCATCCCTGACGACGAGCGGATCGTCACGATCGAAGACGCGGCGGAGCTCCAGCTCAAGCAGGACCACGTGGTCCGGCTCGAGTCCCGGCCCTCGAACATCGAGGGCAAGGGCGAGGTCAGCATCCGCGACCTCGTGCGCAACTCGCTGCGTATGCGCCCTGACCGCATCGTCGTCGGTGAAGTTCGTGACGCCTCGGCACTCGACATGCTGCAGGCGATGAACACCGGCCATGACGGCTCCATCTGCACGGTGCACTCCAACGGTCCCCGGGACACCCTGGCCCGCTTGGAGACGCTGGTGCTGATGGCCGGGATGGACCTGCCGATGCGCGCGATCCGCGAACAGGTCGCGTCAGCCGTCGACGTCATCGTCCACCAGGCCCGCCTCAAGGACGGCACCCGCCGGATCACGCACGTGACCGAGGTCGAGCGGATGGAGGGCGACGTCATCACCCTCCAGGACATCTTCCTCTTCGACAACGGGGCCGGGTTCGACCACGACGGCCGCAGCATGGGAACGCTGAAGGCCACCGGGCTGCGCCCGAAGTTCCTGGAGAAGATGGGGTTCGCGAACGTCGAGGTGGATCCGCGGATCTTCGTCCCGGAGTCGTCATGAACACCGTTCTGCGCCGCCTGGCAGCCGTCGGGTTCGTCGCCCCCCTCGTGCTGGCCGGCGCGCTGGCCGGAACTGCCCAGGCCAGCACCGACGCGAGCATCGACCACTCCGAGTCCAGCAACGGCAGCCTGCACCTGCTCGTCTCCGTGCCCGGCACCGGCGCGATCGACCTGACCTCGGTCAAGGTGACGATCGACGGCACCACGGTCGACGCCAGCGCGGTCGCGGCAGCGTCCAGCAGCGCTGTCGCCCGGACCGCCGTGCTGGCGATCGACACCAGCGACAGCATGCACGGAGCGAAGATCGCAGCAGCCAAATCAGCGGCCCTGAGCTTCCTGTCCGCGATCCCGGCCAACGTTGCCGTCGGCATCGTCACCTTCGACAACAGCGTGCACGTCCTGCAACGCCCGAGCCTGGACCGGGCCACGTCGCAGACCGTCATCAAGGGGCTCACCCTCAAGCTGAACACCGCCCTGTACGCCGGCGTCCGTGAAGCGGTCGCCGCCACCGGGACCACCGGCGAGCGCGAGGTCGTGGTGCTCTCGGACGGCCAGGACAACACCCGCACGCCCCTGGCCCCGGTCATCTCGGCGATCACTGCGTCGGGCGTCAAGGTCGACGCCGTGGCTCTCGAGCAGGGCGCCGCGGCTCCTACCGCGCTCGCTGCGATGGCCGCCGCGGGCAAGGGCACTGTCGTGTCAGCCACCTCTGCCGCACTGGCGCAGGCGTTCTCGACCGAGGCCGACACCCTGGCGCGGCAGGTCGCGGTGACCGCCAAGGTTCCAGCCAACCACTCCAACAACGATGCCTCGGTGACCGTGTCACTGAGCGCGGCCGGCACGCCGTACAACGCGTCGGCGTACGTCCAGGTCCAGGCTGCGGCCCCGACCGGCACCACCGGAGGCCTTCCGCTGCCCGGGCCGGCCGCGTCCTCGTCGCTGGCGATCCCGACTCCGGTCATGTATGTCGCCCTCGCAGCCATCGGCCTCGGGATGATCGGCCTGCTCGCCGTACTGCTGAGCCCCAAGGATCCCGACAAGCGCACCACGCTGGAACAGCAGCTTCAGGTGTACAGCGCGACCGAGGACGGCAGCCGCCGCACCCGGGACCAGATGCGCGCTGACCACGTCCAGTCCAGCTCGTTGGCCGCCCAGGCCAGGCAGGCCGCGCAGAGCGTGCTGTCGACCAACTCCGGCTTCGAGGCCAAGATCGCCACTCGCCTCGAAGGCGCCGGGATGGCGCTGAAGTCCTCGGAGTGGTTGTTGCTGCACGTCGGGATCGCGCTCGGAGCCGGACTGGTCGGCTTCCTGATCACCGCCGGGAACGCGATCGCCATGATCATGTTCCTGTTCATCGGAGCGATCGGTCCGTGGCTCTACCTGGGCACGAAGCGCTCCAAGCGGCTCAAGGCGTTCGACGCCGGTCTCGCCGACACCTTGCAGCTGATGGCCGGAAGCCTCTCCGCCGGACTCTCCCTGGCGCAGTCGATGGACACCATCGTGCGTGAGGGCGCCGAACCGATCACCTCGGAGTTCAAGCGCGTGATCGTCGAGGCGCGGCTGGGTGTCGGGATCGAGGACGCGCTCGACGGGGTGGCCATCCGGATGCAGAGCAACGACTTCAAGTGGGTCGTGATGGCGATCAGGATCCAGCGCGAGGTCGGCGGCAACCTCTCCGAGCTCCTGCTGACCGTGGCCCACACCCTGCGCGAACGCGAGTACATCCGCCGCCACGTACGTGCCCTCTCGGCCGAAGGCCGGCTCTCGTGCTGGATCCTCGGCTCGCTGCCCCCGGGCTTCCTGGTCTACCTCACGCTGACCAAGCCCGGGTACGTCAAGCCGATGTACACCACGCCGATCGGCTGGTTGATGGTCGGTGCGATGGCTGTCCTGCTCGCCGTCGGTATGTTCTGGATGACCAAGGTCTCAAAGGTGGAGGTCTGAGATGAGCACTGCAGTCATGCTCGCCGGCGTCGCGATGATCTTCGTCGCCCTCGTGATCGTCATCGCCGCCATCGCACTGGCCCCGCACCAGAGTGCCGGCGTCGACCGCTCCATCGCCGTCCTCGAAGCCCTGACAGCAGCGCCCGAGGAGATGAAGGGCGAGCTAGACGCCCCCTTCAGCGACCGGGTGCTGCTCCCCTTGCTGGCCCGGGCCCAGGGCCTCGGCCACCGGCTGACGCCGGCCGACGCGAACGACCGTATCCACGAGAAGCTCGAGCACGCAGGCAATCCGCCTGGCTGGACGGTGGACCGGGTCAGCGCCGGCAAGGTAGTCGGCTTCTTCGCCGCCCTCGGGGTCTCCCTGGTGTTCTCGCTCGCCATCGGACTCGGCTTCCTGCCCACCCTGGTGGTCGTCGTCGGCGTTTCGGTCGCCGGCTACATGGCGCCGAACCTGTACCTGTACCAGCGGGCCTACGACCGGTCGGCAGAGCTGCAGCGCGGGCTGCCCGACGCCATCGACCTGCTCACCATCTCCGTGGAGTCGGGTCTCGGCTTCGACGCGGCTGTGGCCCAGGTGGCGCGCAACACCGACGGCCCGCTGGCCGAGGAGTTCGCCCGGATGCTCCAGGAGATGCAGATCGGCCGCGGCCGGACCGAGGCACTGCGGTCGCTGGCCGAGCGCACCAACCTGCCCGACCTGCGCTCGTTCGTCAGCGCCATGGTCCAGGCTGACGCGTTCGGCATCCCGGTCGGTCAGGTACTCCGGGTCCAGTCCTCGGAGATCCGGGTCAAGCGTCGCCAGTGGGCCGAGGAAGTCGCCCAGAAGGTGCCCGTCAAGATCCTGATCCCGCTCATCTTCTGCATCCTTCCGTGCCTGTTCATCGCAGTGCTCGGTCCGGCAGCGATCTCGATCATGAACAACTTCCGGGGCACCCTGACGTGACCGATCAGCGTCGGGTCGCGATAGCCGCGAGAGTCTTCACCCTCGCGGCCATCTCCTCCACGGCACTTGTCGGGAAGGTCGGCCTCGGCGGGCTCTGGTACGCCGTCGGGATCGGGGCGGCCGCCGAGCTGGCCCAGCTCGGCTCCCTGATCCCGGTCCGTTGGGTGGTGGTGGCTGAGGGCATCGCGACCGGCATCATCGGCGTGGCTGGCTTCCCGGCGCACGAGGCTGCCCTGCCCTACCTGGCGCTGCCGGCGCTGCTCGCGGGCATGGCAGGCGGACTCCGCTGGGTCGCGCTTGTCCTGGTCAGCGAGGGCGCCGCGATCGCCGCCACCTGGGTCCTGGTGCTGGACCATCACAACTCCAATCTGGCCGGAGACATCGCCACCTGGCTGATCACCGGAGCCGGGCTCGGCGTGCTGGGCACGTTCACCCGACGCAACGAGAGCCGCTCGGCGAGCGACGCGTCGTACCGCAGCGCCCTGGAACTGATCCGCCAGCTGCACGCGCTCTCCGGACGACTGACCTCGGGACTGGACCCGGTCGACATCGCCGACGAGGCGCTGGGCACCGTCAGCACCGAAGTCCTCGTACGCCGCGCCGTCGTGGTGATCCGCCAGGCCGGCACCTTCACGCCACTCCAGCACGGGCCCGGGGTGATCGGTTATCCGATCGACGAGGTGGACCAGCTGCTGCACCGAGCCTGGCAGAGCCGTCAGCCGACGCTCGGCGGATCCAGCATCGCGCTCCCGATGGCCACCGACGAGGAAACGATCGCGGTCGTCCTGGCCGAGTGCGTCACCATGCCCGACGAGCGCACCGTCGAGCGGGTGATGCGCGCTCTCACCGCCACCACCGTCCGTCTCAACGCCGCCCTGCTCTTCACGGCCGTGCGCGAGTCGGCCACCAGTGAGGAACGGCACCGCCTGGCCCGAGAGGTGCACGACGGTGTCGCCCAGGACGTGGCCTCGCTCGGCTACCTGGTCGACAACCTGGCAGCCGGCACCACCGACCCGACGCAGGCCCACGACGTCGAGCTGCTGCGGCGCGAGGTGACCCGGGTCGTGGCCGAGCTGCGCAACTCGGTCTTCGACCTGCGCAACGAGACCGGAACCGGGCAGGGGCTCGGCCAGAGCATCGCCTCGTTCGCCCGGCACATCGGCTCGCACTCGGACCTGACCGTCCACGTCACGCTCGACGAGTCCGCGGTCCGGCTCGGCCCGAGGGTCGAGGCGGAGCTCCTGCGCATCACCCAGGAGGCGATCAACAACGCGCGCCGGCACTCCGGTGGTGAGAACCTGTGGGTGAGCTGTCGCGTCCAGCCGCCGTACGCCGAGATCTCGGTCGTCGACGACGGAAACGGACTCGGGTCGGCACGCGACGACTCGCACGGCCTGCGGATCATGCGGGAACGAGCCGACCGTGTCGGTGCGGACCTCGCGATCGACTCCCCCGCGTCCGACGGCCGCGGAACCCGCATCACGCTGCAGCTCAGTTGAGAACGAAGCCGGCACGACCCAGAAATGACCAGAAATGACCAGGACAAGGAGGATCGATGACCACCTCGGTACTGCTCGTCGATGACCACGAGTTGATCCGGCACGGGTTGGCTGGCGCCTTCACCCGGGACGCTGCCTTCACCGTGGCAGGTCAGGCCGGAACCATCGCCGACGCGCTGGCAGTGGCGACAGCCGCCCAACCCGATGTCGTCGTCATCGACCTGCAGCTGCCCGACGGGTCGGGCCTGGACCTGGTTCGTGCGCTGCGCAAGGACCGCAAGGACCAGGGCCTCGTCGTGCTCACGATGTACGCCGGGGACGAGCAGATCTTCGCGGCGATGGACGCCGGCGCCTCGGCCTTCGTCGGCAAGGACGCCCCGAGCACCGAGGTGATCGGTGCCGCCAGGCACGCCGCCGTCTCGCCGCTGAGCTTCACCTGCGCGGGCCTGCCCGAGGCCATGATCCGCCGGATGAGTTCAGCCACGCCCCGGCTCTCGGACCGCGAACGGCAGGTCCTCGACCTGCTGGCCGACGGCCTCGGAGTCGCAGCCATCGCCGGGAAGCTGTACATCAGCGAGTCCACGGCCAAGACCCACATCGCCAAGGTTTACGAGAAGCTCGGTGCGGCGAACCGCGCCCAGGCGCTGGTCGCAGCCATGCGGGCCGGCCTGATCGACACCTCGGCCGCACCCCGTTGACCGCTGGCTCCAGCGCATATCGACCCACACTACGCATATCCCCCTAGTCCAAAAGGACTATCAGGAACAAACCGGACACCCGATGTCCCTTCTGTCCCGAAATGGGACTGTTGTCCCTGACGGTGATAGGCACCGGCAGTAAGAGTTCCCAAGGGGAAGGAACCACCATGCTTCAGTTCATCCGTTCAATCGGGAAGCGCAACGAAGACGGCGCGTCCGCCGTCGAGTACGGCCTGCTGGTTGCCGGCATCGCCGCCCTCATCGTCGCGATCGTCTTCGCCTTCGGTGGGGTCATCTCCGGTGTCTTCAAGCACACCTGCAACACCATCGCCTCAGGCGTCAACGCCGGCGGCGGCCAGACCGTCGGCACCTGCTGATCAAGCCCAGACACGGTAAAGGAACCAACATGCTCGAGTTCTTCCGTTCAATCGGGAAGCGCAACGAAGACGGCGCGTCAGCCGTCGAGTACGGCCTGCTGGTTGCCGGCATCGCCGCCCTCATCGTCGCGATCGTCTTCGCCTTCGGTGGGGTCATCTCCGGTGTGTTCAAGCACACCTGCAACACGATCGCCTCAGGCGTCAACGCAGGCGGCGGCCAGACCGTCGGCACCTGCTGATCAGCACTGATACCCCCGGAAAGGAACCATCAATGCTTGAGTTCTTCCGTTCGATCGGGAAGCGCAACGAGGACGGCGCGTCAGCCGTCGAATACGGCTTGCTGGTTGCCGGCATCGCCGCCCTCATCGTCGCGATCGTCTTCGCGTTCGGCGGCGTGATCTCCGGTGTGTTCAAGAACACCTGCAACACCGTCGCCGCTGGCGTCAACTCCGGCGGAGGCCAGACCGTCGGCACCTGCTGACAACCTCACAACGTCACAACGGCCGCGAACCCGGAAAACGGGCCGCGGCCGTTGTCATGTCCTCAGTCCCCCGGCCGCCACTGGCGTGCCATCCCGATCCGCTGGAGCGGCGTCGGGTGCGACCCGAAGACGAACTGGCTCCAGTGCGGCGGCGTGGGGTCGGCCAGCGCGCTGAGTGCGAGGCGTCGTTGCATCTCGATGAACGTGGCGGGGTCGCGAGTCGCATCCAGCGACGCCAGATCAGCCCTGGCCTCGACCGCGCGACTCATCGTGTTCTGGATCGGACTGACCACCAGTGCGCCGATCGCGACCAGCGCGAGCAGCAGCGGCACCGCGCGAGGATCCGCGATCCCGGACACGCGGGCACGTCGCAGCAGGGCACGGTTGCTGAACAGCAGCCCGAGCAGGGCGATACCGAACGCGGACCCCAGCGCCCCCAGGATCGTTCCGACCAGGACGTCCTGGTGCTTGGCGTGGCCGAGCTCGTGGGCCACGACCGAATCGATCTCGGGCCGGGTCAGCTGCTTGAGCACCGTGTCGTAGACGACGACCCGGCGGGTGCTCCCGAACCCGGAGACGTACGCGTTCAGGGTCGTCGTACGGCGCGAGGCGTCGGCCACCAGCACGTCACTGATGTGCACCTGCTCCACCTTCGCCAGCGCGAAGATGTCGGCCCGCTGCGGACCCGCAGCCATCGAGGTGAAGTGGTTGGACAGCGGCTCGACGACAACCGGATAGACGAAGGAGCCGACGAGCGCGAGCACCGCGGCCGCCGCGGCCGCCCAGGCCGGCCAGGACCGCGGCGCCCGGCGCGCGATCGCCATGATCGCCAGCAGAGCGATCGCGGTGAACACGACGACGACCAGGTACGCGGTGGCCTGGTCGACCAGCCAGCTCGACCAGCTCTGCGTGCTCAGCCCCTGGGCCACCTCGACCCGCTGGATCCTGGCCCCGAACGGAAGCTGGACGAGGACGCCAGCCAGACTCACCACGGCCGTGCCCCAGACGATGCGCAGCCACCACGGCCCGCGCAGCCTCGCCATCAACCTGCTGCCGACCCCGGTGAAGCCCAGAACCGACGCGACTGCCAGGCCCAGCACCAGGTTGGCCCAGCTTGACTGCCGCAGGGCCCAGGACACCCGCTCGGCCCGGCCGATCTGGGCGGGACTGAAGGCGCTGCTGGCAGCAACGGCGTGGACCTGCTGGCCAGGTAGCCAGTGCCATGGGATCAGGATCGCGGAGAGGACGACCACGCTGCCCGCGGCCAGGACGCTCACGACGAGACTCAGGCGCACGCTCGGGCCGGCCTGATCGCTCACACCCTCAGCCTGCCATGCCCTTCACGAGGTGCCGGAGATCGACCTGCCAGCGCTTCACGAACTCTGCCTGGGTCGTCCCCAGGACCTGCCGGAACGCCTCGCCGACCGCCATCCCGTTGTCGACGGCGTGGTAGAAGGCCACCAGTTTGGCTTCGCCGTGCTGGCGCGCGATGAATCGGTTCGCCAGCCACGCCTCTTCGTAGGTCGCGCCGAGTCCGCTCGCGGTCGGCGCGAGCTCGGCGGTCGTGGGCAGGTGATCCGGCGGGCCCTGCTTGCGCACCCGCGCCAGGATCTGCGAGGCAGCCGTCGAGACGGGAATCCCGGCATGCGCGAGCGCCACGTAGTCGGCGAAGCCCTCGATCATCCAGGTCGGCATCGTTGCGAACGTCGCCTTGGTCGCCACGTGGGTGCTCTCGTGGCTGATCACCACCTGGGCTCCGCGCGGACCGAGAGCGTCGAACACGCGCGGGTTGAGGAAGACGTGGACCGGTGAGGTCCGGTCCAGCGAACCGTCGACGCTGCCGGTCACGGCCGCGATGTCGGCGTACTGCGCCTGCGGCGCCCCGAGTGCCTGGTCCAGGCCGGTCTCGGTGGCGGGAGCCTCGACGACGAGCTTCCCGCCCCAGCGAGGCAGCACCTGGTCAACGGCCCGGATGGCGCGTTGGGCGAGCAGCGAATCCCGTGCGCCCTGCCCGTCCTGGGCGATCACCAGGGTGCGTCCGGCGACCAGTGCCTGAACAGGCCCGGTCATCCACACCGGCGTACGGCCGTCGCTGCCGCCGATGCCCGCGATCAACTGACCGTGCGCCCCCGGCACGAACGTCACCGGTGTCTCGACGGTGATCGGAGCGTCGTCCCAGTCACGGAGCCGGTAGACGACCTCGACCGTGCCGGTCCACGCATCCGGGCCGGCCGCGTCCGGCGGCGTCACGGCTGCATCCTCGTCGACGTACCTGAGCGAGAGGTCGACCAGGTGAAGGCTCCGGACGTTCTCAGCGAGCGACCCCACCAGACCTCGCGCCGCCGGCGTTCCGAGCTCGGATGCCGCGGCGGCGTCCCCCGAGGAGAGGGCACTGAGCAACGCGTCGATCGTGGCCGCGGCCTGGACACCACGACTGCTGTTGTTGTCCGAGGACGGTGCCGGCGGGGGGATGCTGGTGTTGCCGGCACAGCCCGTCAGGGTCAGCAGAACGGTCGCTACACCCGCCGCGACCCACCCGCGCAACGGTGGTTCAGCCCGGTCGGACCGCACCGGAGTACGGCATCGAGTGCAGGCTCGTGATCCGGACACCGCTGCTCGGGTTCTCCGCGTTGACGATCAGGCCGTTGCCGATGTACATGCCGACGTGGCTGACCGGGCTGTAGTAGAAGACGAGATCGCCTGGCTGGAGCTGACTCTCCGGCACCCGCGCGCCGTATCCCTGCTGGGCGTCTGCCGAGTGCGGCAGCGCGACGCCGGCGGCACCCCAGGCACGCATGGTCAGGCCGGAGCAGTCGAACGCGTTCGGACCGGCGGCACCGTAGACGTAGGCCTTGCCGACCTGGGCCATCGCGTAGGCGACGGCAGCCGCGGCACGGCCGCTGGCCGGCACAGTGGGCAGGGGGCCGGTGTAGGCCCGGCCGACCAGCTCGGTGCGCAGCACCGGCTGGAGGCTGTTGAGCACCGCCTGGGCCTTCGCAGCCTGCTTGTCGATGTCCGCCTTGTCGGCCGCCATCTTCTTCTTGAGGGCGCGCAGCGTGCTCGCCTCGGCCTGGGCCGCGGACTTGCGCAGCTGGAGCCGGCTCAGCTCGGTGCTGTACTCGCCCATGACCTGGCCGCGCTGGTCGTTGTACGCCGAGACGGCATTGAGGTTGGAGAGGAAGGCGTCGGGGTTGCGCGCGAGCACGACCTGCGACGTCATCGACAGGGCGTCGCCCTGGTACTGGTCCACGACCATGGTCGCGACCTGCTTGCGCATGGCGTCGACGACCACCTGCTCCCGCGCCAGGTCAGCATTCAGCGCGCCGAGCGTGACGCTCGTCGCGGCGAGCTTGACCTTCGCGGCGTTGAAGCGCTCCGAGGCGACTTCAGCCTGGCGCTCGAGCTGGGCGACCTGCCGTTTCGCGGTTCTCAGGTCGGGCTTGGCCACGGCAGCAGGGCTGTCGAGGCCGATGCCGAGGGAAATCAGGGCAGTGAACAGGGCGATGACGATCGCCACAAGAGCGCTGGTGCGCTTCCGGCCGTGGAGCACGAGCGGACGGTCTCCTCTTTGTCGAACGCTTACCAGGTGAGCTGACGGATTCGGACGCAAAGATCGCCCTACCGGCACACACCGGCCGTCGAACGTGGCCTGAGTGCGCCGGATTCACCCCATGAAGATGTGGTTCCCCGGCTCCGGTCCCATGCTCTCCGAGAAGCATGTCGCCGGATTCAGCGCAGCCCCTGAGCAACCCGGTCGGTCACTCGTGCAGGGACTTGAGGACTGACGGTAACCGAACGGTAACGAGGCGCCAAACCTGCCCCGCGTGTCGCGGGTGTGAAGCGGAACACGTGCCCCACTGGCCACAACCGCCACAGAGTGCCCCGCTGTCAGGCAGATTCGACGGCCACGCCGGGGATCGCCGTGACCATCCGCAGGGGCGGTACGAGACCCGAGGACGCGAGCACTGCCAGGGCCTCCTGCTCATCGGCATCGAAGCTCAGCTCGGGCGGTGGGCCGAGCAGGACCGTCACCACGCAGTCGTGGCAGGACAGACCGCGGACCACGCAGGTGTCGCAGTCGATGCGCACACTCATCGGTTCACTCTCCTCTTCTGGGCCCGTCGTCGGCGGTGGGCTGATCAGAGGTTGACAGCACCCACCGACAGAAACGGCTCACGCCCCCGGAGAGGTACCCGCCCGCACGTCGTTCCGGTCGACCAGTTCGATCGCATCCGAGCGTCCGCACCACCGGCAGGTGACCGAGTCGACGACCTCGTCGCGCAGCTCGGTCTCCTCGACGCGGTGCTCGCCGGCGAGGTCGAAGTGCCAGAACTCCTTGGTACGACGGCTCCGGGTGACGTCGAACCGGGTCAGGTTGCCGCAACCTCCACAGCGCCAGCGCTGGTGCGGTCCGGGAAGGGCGACTCCCACAGTCTCTCCTCGATCTCAGCTCGAACCGGGGCCGGGAACTCCGACCGATCTCCGAGCAGCCTATTGCGCGCGTCGAGGTCAGATCTGTCGGCGGCCCTTCCTACGGTGGAGAGCATGACCACCGCCAGCGCCGAGGATG
Organism: Marmoricola sp.; assembly: GCA_025964775.1. Lineage (GTDB taxonomy): Bacteria > Actinomycetota > Actinomycetes > Propionibacteriales > Nocardioidaceae > Marmoricola. Next base: position 24,291 of record JAOPYE010000036.1, on the reverse strand, counting down.
CCGCCACCACGGCCACGCGCTGGGCCAACCAGATGAGCTTCGACGAACTCGGGCGCCGGTTGCGCGACCTGACCTTCTGCGTCGTCGACCTCGAGACGACCGGAGCCGCGTTCTCGCAGGGTTCGATGATCACCGAGATCGGTGCCGTCAAGGTGCGCGGTGGCGAGGTGCTCGGCGAATTCCAGACGCTGGTCAACCCGCACGCGGAGATCCCGCCGTTCATCGCCGTCCTGACCGGCATCACCAACGCCATGGTTGCCGGCGCACCCACGATCGAGTCCGCCCTGCCGGCCTTCCTGGAGTTCGCCCACGGCTCGATCCTCGTCGCGCACAACGCTCCGTTCGACGTCGGGTTCCTGCGGCACTTCACCGAGGCGCAGGGCACGCGGTGGCCCGCGTTCGAAGTCCTCGACACCGCTCGTCTCGCCCGACGCGTGGTCACCCGCGACGATGCGCCGAACTGCAAGCTGAGCTCACTGGCGATCGCCTTCGGCTCCGGCACGACGCCCAACCACCGGGCGCTGGCCGATGCCCGCGCGACCGTTGACGTGCTGCACGGGCTCTTCGAACGGCTCGGCAGCCTCGGCGTGCACACGATCGAGGAGCTGCAGACCTTCAGCTCGCGGGTGACCTCGGCCCAGCGCAAGAAACGCCACCTCGCCGAGGAGCTGCCGCACGCGCCCGGCGTCTACTTGTTCCGCGACGATCGCAAGCGGGTGCTCTACATCGGCACCTCCCGTGATCTGCGCACCCGCGTCCGCTCCTATTTCACCGCCTCCGAGACCCGGTCACGCATGGGCGAGATGGTTGGACTGGCCGCCTGTGTGGACGGCATCGAGTGCGCGACACCCCTGGAAGCCGAGGTGCGCGAGCTCCGGCTGATCGCCCAGTACAAGCCGCGTTACAACCGGCGCAGCCGGTTCCCCGAGAAGGTGCACTGGATCAAGCTGACCAACGAACCATGGCCCCGCCTCTCGATGGTGCGCACGGTGCTCGACGACGACGCCGACTACCTCGGGCCGTTCTCCTCGCGCAAGCGAGCGGAGAAGACGCTGGCCGCACTGCACGACACCTTCCCGATCCGCCAGTGCAGCGGTCGGCTCCCCCTCGCCCCGTCGCGATCGGCGTGCGTCCTGGCCGAGATGGATCGTTGCCTTGCTCCGTGCGACGGGAGCGCAGACCTGGACGACTACGCAGCCACGGTCGCCGTCCTGCGCGACAACCTGCTCTCCAGGGCCGACGAGGTCGTCGAAGCGATCAGCCGGCGGATGGAGGTGCTGAGCCGCGAGGAGCGCTACGAGGACGCCGGTGTCCACCGGGACAGGCTCGCGTCGTTCGTGCGCGCCGCCTCGCGCACCCAGCGACTGCGCGCCCTGACCCGGTGTCCCGAGGTGGTGGCGGCCCGACGCGAGGACGACGGTCGTTGGGCGGTTCACGTCGTTCGCTTCGGACGGCTCGCAGCAGCCGGGGTCATCCCGTCCGACGCTCATGCCGGCACCTGGGTCGACAGCCTCCGTGCCAGCGCCGAGACCGTGCTGCCAGGCCTCGGGCCGACGCCTGCGGCCACCGCCGAAGAGACCGAGAAGGTCCTGCGCTGGCTCGAGAGTCCAGGGATCCGCCTGGTGCACGTCGAGGGCGAGTGGACCTGTCCGGTCCGCGGCGCCTCGCGCCACCTGGCCACCCACGATGCGGTGGAGCTGTCCCGCACCTCGCTGGTCCCGTTCGACGAACGCCGATCGATCACCACGGTCCACCGGCCGGCCCGGTGAGGCGTTGTAGGTTGCTTCCATGATCACCGCCATCGTGTTCGTGAAGGCCGACGTCGCCCGCATTCCGGAGGTGGGCGAGGCGATCGCGGCCCTCGACGGGGTCAGCGAGGTCTACTCGGTGACAGGCAAGATCGACCTGATCGCGATGGTCCGGGTTCGCGACCACGACGCCGTGGCGGCGACGATCGCCGATCGGCTCAACAAGGTGCCGGGCGTCCTCGAGACCGAGACCCACATCGCGTTCCGCGCGTACTCGCAGCACGACCTGGAGTCCGCGTTCTCCCTCGGTCTCGACTAGGACCGGTCGCAGGCGAGACTGCTAGTCATATCGGGCCATGTCCGGCCACCCGATCGGACATCTTTGCGGCTTTTCCACCGAATTTCCGCTATGTCCCTTTCGCCCCTGTCTGTGGTGGTTGAGAATCGAATCGACACCATTCGAGGCAGGGGGCCGACCGTGTCGAACGAAGACGTCTGCATCGTCATCCCGGCGTACAACGAAGCGACGGCGATCAGCGGCGTCGTGACCGAGCTTCGCGAGCAGTTCCGGCACGTGCTCGTGGTCGACGACGGAAGTGCCGACGACACGGCCTCCCTGGCCCGGGCCGCGGGAGCCGCAGTGGCGCGTCACCCCATCAATCTCGGTGCCGGCGCCGCCCTGGAGACCGGCCTGGCCTGGGTCGCGGCGCGTCCCGAGTTCGCCTGGGTCGTGACCTTCGACGCCGATGGCCAGCACCTGGTCGCCGACGCTGTGCGCATGCTGGCTCGCGCGCGCGCCACGGGCGTCGACATCGTGCTCGCGTCACGCTTCACCGGCGCCACCATCGACATGCCCTCGGCACGACGGGTCCTGCTGAAGGCCGCTGTCGCGTTCACCCGGTTGACGACCCACCTCGACGTCACCGATGCGCACAACGGACTGCGCGTCATCAACACCCGCGCGCTGCCCGACCTGCACCTGAGCCAGTGCGGCATGGCGCACGCCAGCGAACTCACCAGCGCCATCAGCTCGGCCGGCCTGACCTATTGCGAGGTCTCCACGACCGTGCGGTACAGCGCCTACTCCCAGGCCAAGGGCCAGCGGAACCTCAACGCGGTCAACGTGCTGTTCGACCTCGCAGCCGCGCGGCTGAGGTTCACGTCATGATCATCAAGGTCCTGCTGATCGCAGGCACGCTGGCTCTCGGCATGCTGCTGCGCCAGCGTGCGACCGGCACCAACCTCGCGGTTCGCCGCCTCGTCGGGGCTGCCGTCGTCGTGCTCGGGGTGATCGCGGTGGCGTTCCCGTCGACCACGGTCTGGGCGGCCCACCTGGTCGGCGTACAGCGCGGTACCGACCTGCTGCTCTACGTCTTCGTGATGACCTTCCTGTTCACCACCGTGGCGAGCTACCAGCGGATCTTCGGCCTCGAGCGCCGGATCACCGAACTGACCCGCGAACTGGCGTTGCGCGCGGCCGACGACATCCGTCGATGAGCACATCGAAGCGAGTACGGATCACGGCGCTGGCGGTGGCCGGACTGGCGGCTCTCCAGCTCGCCTGGATCGCGGTGATGATCCCCTACTTCGGCATCGACGAGTTCGACCACGGCTACCGGGCGAGCTCGGTGGCGGCCGGGCACTGGACCGTGACCGGCCACGGCGTGCCGACCAAGCTGGGGCGTGGTGACCTGATCTCGGTGCGCGCCGACGTGGCCGCAGCAGCCAAGCCGGCTTGTGACGCGCGTCCGTACACGGGGCCGTGGAACTGCAACGCGGTGCGATCGGCAGGTCCGGGCCGCGTCCTGATCGCCAGCGCCGCCGCCCGGTACAACCCGGCGTACTACGCCGTGGTCGGCACCGTGGCCGCGCCCTGGCACGGCAACGCGAACCTGGTCGTGATGCGTGTGATGACGGCGCTCCTGTCCGCAGCGCTGTTCGGGTTGGCGGTCTGGGTCCTGCTCGGGATCTCGCGCAGCGTCTGGCCGGTAGCCGCGGTCCTGCTCTCCGCCCTGCCCACCACTGTCTACTCCTCAGCCGTCGCCGCCCCGAACGGTGTCGAGATGTTCGCCGGCATCGCCCTGTGGGCGTGCCTCCTGGCACTCTTCGAGGGTGCGGTCGCACGACGTGAACGTGCCCTCGCGTACGCCGGCGCGGCCCTGTCGGGCGCCGTGGTCGCCAACACGCACACGCTCGGACTGCTGTGGTGCGCGCTGACTGCCGTCGTCGTGGTGCTGGCCTACGGGCCAGGTCGGGCGTGGCGCACCCTACGCCCGCGGCGGGGATGGGAATGGGTCGCAGGGCTGGGCCTGGTCGCCGGCGCGGCGTACGAGCTCGGGTGGGTGCTCACCAGCCACGTCAACGACCCCACCACCGTGGGTGGGAACTTCACGGCCTCGCCCTGGCCCAGCGTGGTCGACGGCATCCTGCTCTGGCCGTTCCAGGCGATCGGCGCGGTCCCGCTGCGCGACGAGCCAGCACCCACCCTGACGCTGGCCCTCTTCGCTGCGGCGTTGCTGGCCCTGCTCGTCGGCGCCCTGAGGCGCAGCGGGCTGCGGTCCCGGCGGTCGATCTCGATCCTCAGCGTGCTCGGCCTCTCCTACGTCGTCCCGACCGTCCTGACCGTGCGCACCTACCACCTCACGGGCGCGATCTGGCAGGGAAGGTACGCAGCGCCATTCGTCGTCGGCGCCTTCCTCCTTGCCGGAATCGCCCTCGATCGCGCACCGGCGATCCGTCCCCGACTGGTGGCGGTCCTGCTGGGCGCCGGAGTGCTGGCAGTGAGTGTCGGGAACCTGACCACCCTCATCGCGATCACCAGAGTCCAGGGCCGGCTCACCGAACTTCTTGCCGCCACCAGCTGGTCGCTGCCCGCGGCTGTCGTGCTCGTGCTCAGCTGCTTGCTCAGCGGCGGGTGCTGGTGGGCCGCCGTCAATTCCTGTGCGCCTGCAGTTGGCCCAACCCCGGAAGGAGCCCACGGTCATGATCGACCTCTTGCTGCCGTTCTACGGTGACCCCGACCTGATGCGCCAGACGGTCGCAAGCGTGCTTGCACAGGACTGCGACGACTGGCGCCTGGTCGTGGTCGACGACGGGTACCCCGACGACTCCATCGGCCCCTGGTTCGCGTCGCTCGGCGATCCGCGGATCCGCTACCACCGCAACGAGGTCAACCTCGGCGCCAACCTGAACTACCGACGTGCTGTCGAGCTCGCCGAGACCGAGTTCGTCGTGATCCTCGGCGCGGACGACCTGGCCCTGCCGACCTTCGTGGGCGACCTGCACCAGGCGATCGCGGCGTACCCGGACGCGCACATCGTCTCGGTCGGCGTCGAGGTGATCGACGGCACCGGCCGGCCCGCGATGCCACTGGTGGACCGGGTGAAGTCCTGGATGACGCCGCAGCGCGACGGCATCGTGCGCGTCGCCGGAGAAGACCTGATGGTCTCGTTGCTGCACGGCAACTGGACCTACTTCCCGAGCCTGTGCTGGCGGCTCTCGGAGCTGCGCCGGATCGGGTTCCGCAGCGACCTGCACGTGGCGCAGGACCTCGGCATGCTCGTCGACGTGCTGCGCGACGGGGGGACAATGACCCTGCACCCGCAGGTCTCGTTCCAGTACCGCCGTCACGCGGGGAGTGACTCTGCGGTCAAGACACTCGACGGCGCCCGCTTCGCCGAGGAGCGACGTTACTTCCGGACCGTGGCGGCCCAGCTGGCCGACGGCGGTTTCGACCGCGCTGCGCGCACTGCTCGTCGACACGTCACGTCGCGGCTGCACGCTGCTGCCCTGTTGCCCACCGCCGTGCGTACCCGCAACACGCGCGCGGCCAAGGCGCTGGTCCACCACATCGCCGAGTCCGCGCGCCCGACTCGCAGGGTCCTGGAGTGAACTAGCCTCGGCCCATGAGTCGCCGAGATCCGGACGGAACAGCCCGATGACCGCGGCGGCGTGGCTCGACGTCGTCGGATGGCTCGGGTCGGCGTTGCTGGTGTACTCGGTGATGCAGGCCCGGGTGCTGCGGTTCCGGGTGCTGAACCTGGCGGCGTGCATCGTGCTGGCCGGATTCAACGCCGCCCTGGGCATCTGGCCGATGGTCGCGATGAACGCCGCGCTCGTCGCGATCAACGCGTGGCACATCCGGAGCCTTCTGGGCACCCGCCACGACGAGGAGACCTATGTCGTCCTCGAGGTCGGCGGACAGGACGAGTACCTGCGCCACCTCCTGCGCATCCACGAAGCCGACATCCTGGCGTTCCAGCCCGACCTGGTCTGGAACGGAGCCGAGGCGGACAACCTCGCCTTCATCCTGCAGCGCGCCGACGAGACCGTCGGCGTGGTGCTGGTGCACGCCCAGGGCGACGTCGCAGAAGTCCTGCTCGACTACGTGACGCCGCGCTTCCGCGACTTCTCCCCGGGCCAGTTCGTCTGGCGCCGCAGCGGCGTCCTGGCAGGACGCGGTTTCACGCGGGTGATCACCCCGGTGAAGATGGTCGCCGCGTACTACGAACGGCTCGGGTTCACGGCTCGACCTGACGGGTCCTTCGAGCTCGTCCTCTGACCTGCTCAGCCCGCAGCGGCCGCGACCCAGCGCTCGAGCGTCGCTGCGGCCGACCCGGAGTCGAGCGACTCGGTGGCCCGCACGATCCCGGCAGCCAGCCGGTCCTCCAGGCTGCCCTCGTCGTCAGCGTGGACCGCCAGAGCGGCCCCGGCGTTGAGGATGACGGCGTCGCGCACCTCACCGCGCTCACCGGCCAGGAGCCGGCGTACGACCTCGGCGTTGTGAGCGGCATCGCCGCCGCGCAACCCCTCGACCGTCCCGAGGGCGAGTCCGAGGCGGACCGGATCGACGGTGTCCTCGATGACCTCGCCACCGCGCACCAGCCACACCCGCGAGGTGGTGGTCGTGGTGAGCTCGTCGAGTCCGTCGTCACCGCGGAAGACCCAGGCATCGACCCCACGACGGGCGAAGACCCCGGCCATCACCGGCGCCATCCGGACGTCGGCGCACCCGATGGCCTGGGCAGCGGGCCTGGCCGGGTTGGCGATCGGTCCCAGGAAGTTGAACGTCGTCCCGATACCGAGCTCGCTGCGCGCCACGGCCGCATGCCGCAGCGCCGGATGGAAGGCAGCAGCGAAGCAGAACGTGATGCCAGCCTCGGTGGCGACCCGCGCGACGTCGTCAGCCGGCAGGTCCAGCCGGATGCCGAGGAGCTCCAGGACGTCGGCACTGCCGGCCTTGCTCGAGGCCGACCTGTTGCCGTGCTTGACCACGGTCGCGCCGGCACCGGCCGCGACGATCGCCGCCATCGTCGAGATGTTGACCGAGAACGACCTGTCGCCACCCGTCCCGACCACATCCAGGGTCCGGCCGGCGACCGCCAGCGGCGTCGCGTGCTCGTACATCGCGTCGACCAGCCCCTGCAGCTCGTCGACCGTCTCGCCCTTGGCGCGCAATGCGACCGCGAAACCGGCGACCTGGACCGGTGTCGCAGCGCCGAGGAGGATCTCGCCCATGGCCCAGGTGGTCTGCGCCGACGTCAGGTCACGTCGTGCGACCAGGCTCGTGAGGACCTCGGGCCAGGTGTGCCCGCTCATCTGCGCCGGCTCAGGCTTCGGAGGGAACCCGTGAGCGCAGCAGACGGGTGACCGCCTCAGCGAGCTCGATCGGGTCGAGGGGGTGTGAGACTGCCGCCTCGGCACGGGACCAGGTGGCCAGCCACAGATCGTCGCGGCGCCCGGTCAGGACCAGCACCGGCGGGGCCTGGTAGATCTCGTCCTTGAGCTGTCGCGCGATGCCCAGACCACCGGCGGGGGTCGCTTCGCCGTCGAGGATCGCGAGGTCGATCTGGCCGGAGTCGAGCTGCTGCCACACGACCGGTTCGGTCGCCACCTCGACGTAGGTGAGCTCGGGCAGGTCGGGGTGCACCCGACGACCGAGTCCGAGGATCACCTGCTGGCGGACGTCGGAGTCGTCGCTGTAGACGAGGACACGCACGGGTGCGGAGGAGTTGGCAGTCACGATCAGGATGCTACTAGTCGGGTGCGCCGGGTGTCGGGCGCCTTGCCTGGGCCTGCTCCAGGCGCTCGAGCCGGTCCAGGCGGCGGTCCTCGCGCTGGCCCTCCTTGATCGAGGACCGGACCCACTGGACGAACAGGACCCCGAAGAAGAGCAGCCCGATCAGGTCGCCCGAGCTCCACAGGATCCCGCCGGCGAGGTGCTGGTCGTCCAGCGGAGCCGGCAACCACGGCATCGTGGCGTGCAGGTCCGGGTACCAGTTCCCGCCGATGAGCTTGGACTGACCCAGGATCGTGATGCCGAGGAACGCGTGGAACGGCAGGGTCAGGACCACGATCAGCATCCTCACGGGGTACCCGAGTCGGTTCGGCAGCGGGTCGATGCCCATCAGCGGCCAGAAGAAGAGCGAACCGACCACGACCAGGTGCACGTGCATCATCTCGTGCTGGAAGTCCGAGTGCAGCGTGGCCGAGTACCAGCCGGAGAAGTAGAGCGCCCAGGGACTGACGACGTACAGGGCCAGCGTGAGCGGAGCGAATGTGAGGACCTTCGCGACGCGCGAGTGCAGGACGGCGAGCAGGCCTGCCCGCGGGCCCCGCGGCAGCGTGCGCAGGGCGAGGGTCACCGGGGCACCGAGTGCCAGGAACAGCGGCACCACCATGCCCAGGATCATGTGCTGGACCATGTGCACCGAGAGCAGCGTGTCGTCGTAGGTGCCGATGCCCGAGGACGTCGCGAAGTAGAACGACCCCGTCCCGCCGACCACGAACGCGGCCGTGCGCCCGACCGGCCACTTGTCGCCGCGGCTGTGCAGCGTCCAGACACCGAGCAGGTACAGGCCGGCGATCACGCTCGTGCTGGTGATGAGGACCGGGTCCGCTCCCCACGCGGTGAACACCGTGGAGAGGTGGAACGCCGGCAACCGGTCGGTCTCGGCGGCGAGGGGAATCAGCACCAGAACAGGGTAGAAGCAGGCTGCCGGCCGGCTCACCCGAGGTCGAAACACGTGAGTCACACCACCACCACCGGTAACCCCCTGCGGCACGGTCTGCGACACGGGTGCTCAAAACCGGGGGTCGAGGTGGCGCGGGGTCGGACTATCGACATAATGGCGGCGTGGCGACAGCATCTGTGATCCCAGCATCCCGCCTGCACGGGCACCATGACCGACCGAGCATGGTCAGCGTAGGCACCATCATCTGGCTCTCGAGCGAGCTGATGTTCTTCGCGGCGCTGTTCGCGAGCTACTTCACGATCAGGTCGGTGAGCCCCCAGCTCTGGGCGCAGTCCACCGCACACCTCAACGTCCCGTTCGCCTCGGGCAACACCACGATCCTGGTGCTCTCCTCGCTGACCTGCCAGCTGGGCGTGTTCGCCGCTGAGCGCGGTCAGGTCGGTCGCAAGGGCAAGGTCCTCACCCTGCACCCGGTCAAGGAGTGGGGCCTTCGCGAGTGGTTCGTGCTGACCTACTGCATGGGAGCCATCTTCATCGGTGGCCAGGCGTTCGAGTACACGAACCTGATCCACGAGGGCATCACGATCCCGTCCTCCGCCTACGGCACGATGTTCTACCTGACCACCGGTTTCCACGGCCTGCACGTGACCGGCGGTCTCATCGCCTTCCTGTTCGTCCTCGGACGGACCTTCGTCGCACGGCGCTTCACTCACGAGCAGGCCGTCACCGCGATCGTCGTGTCCTACTACTGGCACTTCGTCGACGTGGTCTGGATCGGCCTGTTCGCGACCATTTACCTCATCAAGTAACGCCTGAACCGATAGGACCTGTTGTGCGACTGTTCACGCGCAAGATCTCAGCTCGGCTCTCGACACGTCGGCGCAGTCGCGTCGCCGCGCCCGCCGTGCTGATCGTCGCCTTGCTGGCGACCGGCGGCCTCGTCGCCGTGCTGTCACCGGCGAGCGCCGACAAGGCCTCGAGCGACGCGGCAACGATCGCCAAGGGCCGCGCGCTCTTCGCGGTCAGCTGCTCCTCGTGCCACGGCTCGAACGCCGAGGGCGTCACCACCGAGCGCGGAAACAACTACGGTCCTTCCCTGATCGGCGTCGGCGCTGCAGCTGTCGACTTCCAGGTCGGCACCGGCCGGATGCCGATGGCCCAGCCGGGCGCCCAGGCCATGCAGAAGGCCCCGGTCTTCAACAGCGACGAGATCGCGGCCCTCGCGGCGTACGTCGCCTCGCTCGGGCCCGGCCCGTCGATCCCCACCGCCGACCAGTACGACGGCAGCGGCGTGACCAACGCGCAGATGGTCCAGGGCGGCGAGTTCTTCCGGACCAACTGCACGGCATGCCACAACTTCGCCGGTAGCGGCGGCGCGCTGCCCAAGGGCAAGTACGCACCGGCCCTCAAGGGGGTCTCCTCCAAGCACATCTTCGAAGCGATGCTCACCGGGCCGCAGCAGATGCCGGTCTTCTCCAACGGCGTCCTGTCGCCGCTGGACAAGAAGGAGATCATCGCGTATCTCAAGACCAACGAGAGCGCGCCCAGCTACGGCGGCTTCACGCTCGGCTCGATCGGCCCGGTCTCCGAGGGCATGTTCGCCTGGCTCGTCGGCATCGGCAGCCTCGTCGGCGCCGGTATCTGGATCACGTCGGGCACCTCCCGCAAGAAGAAGACCACCACGAAGGGGGCCGACGCGTGAGCGACGACAACCACGAGCTCGAGCACGTCGCAGCAGCCGAGCCCATCGCGGACCCGGGCCTGCCCGAGCACCTCCCGCGCCCGACCGATGTCGACCCGGTCATGGAGAAGCGTGCCGAGCGCCAGGTCGCGACCCTGTTCGGCCTCTCCTCCGTCTTCGCGATCCTCACCTGCGTGGCGTACTTCTCGCTGAACATCGGTGGCCACCCCACCGTGTTCCTCGGCATGGGTGCGTCCACCGTCGCCCTGGGCGGCTGCCTGGGCCTGGCTCTGCTGGCGATCGGCATCGGGGCCATCCAGTGGTCGCGCAAGCTGATGAGCGACCACGAGATCGTCGAGTACCGCCACCCCGCGGCCTCCCCGCAGGAGGACCGCGACGAGGCGATCGCCGCGCTCGAGGTCGGTATCGCCGAGTCCGGGATCGGGCGCCGTCCGCTCGTGCGCAACTCCCTGCTCGGTGCGATGGCCACGCTGGGCCTGCCGGCCATCGTGTTCCTGCGCGACCTCGGTCCGCTGCCCGGCAACAAGCTCGCGCACACCGTGTGGGCCAGAGGCATGCAGGTCGTCCAGGACGTCGACGGCGCCAAGATCAAGCCCGAGGACATGGAGATCGGCCAGCTCGTCAACGCCGAGCCCGAGATCTTCTTCGCCACGAACTCCGAGGGCCAGCCCGTCATCGAGGGCACCGCCTTGCTGCAGGCGAAGGCCAAGGCTGCGGTGATCCTGGTCCGGATGCATCCTGACGACATCAAGGCGCTGCCCGACCGCAGGAACTGGGGCATCGACGGCATCCTGTGCTACTCGAAGATCTGCACCCACGTCGGCTGCCCGATCTCCCTGTGGGAGCAGCAGACGCACCACCTGCTCTGTCCCTGCCACCAGTCGACCTTCGACCTGGCCGACAACGGCAAGGTGATCTTCGGACCCGCAGGACGACACCTGCCGCAGCTGCCGATCACGCTCGACGCCGACGGTTACATCGTCGCCCAGAGCGACTTCACCGAACCTGTCGGCCCGAGCTACTGGGAACGAGACCGGAGCAACCTGACATGAGCGCACCTGCAGCCAGCAACGGTACGACGCCCGCCGCAACCGCCAAGCCGAACCCGGCCGGCGCGATCGCGAACTGGGCCGATGAGCGCCTCGGCATCGCGACCTCGGCGAAGAAGCAGATCCGCAAGGTGTTCCCGGACCACTGGTCCTTCATGCTCGGCGAGATCGCGCTGTGGAGCTTTGTGATCCTGCTCCTCACCGGGGTCTTCCTGAGCCTGTGGTTCAACCCGAGCATGGGCGAGGTCGTCTACAACGGCTCCTACGACCAGCTCCGCGGAATCCACATGTCGGAGGCCTACGCCTCGACGCTGCACATCAGCTTCGACGTCCGCGCCGGCCTGCTCATGCGCCAGATGCACCACTGGGCCGCGATGCTCTTCATCGCCGCCATGCTCGTGCACATGATGCGCGTCTTCCTCACCGGCGCGTTCCGCAAGCCGCGCGAGCTCAACTGGATCATCGGTGGCGTGCTGCTTCTCCTGGGCATCCTCGAAGGCTTCGCCGGCTACTCGCTGCCCGACGACCTGCTCTCGGGCACCGGCCTCCGGATCGCCGACGGCCTGGTCAAGGCGACACCGGTCCTGGGTTCGTACATGTCGTTCTTCATGTTCGGCGGCGAGTTCCCCGGCGACCAGATCATCCCGCGCCTCTACACCGCGCACGTGCTGCTGATCCCCGGTCTCATTCTCGCCCTGATCGCCGCGCACATGCTGCTGCTCGTCTACCACAAGCACACCCAGTGGCCCGGCCCCGGCCGCACCGAGCAGAACGTCGTCGGCTACCCGATGATGCCCGTGTACGCCGCCAAGGCCGGCGGGTTCTTCTTCATCGTCTTCGGCGTGGTCGCGCTGATGGGCGGCCTGATGACCATCAACCCGGTCTGGCGCTTCGGTCCGTACAACCCGGCCGAGGTGACCGCGGGCTCGCAGCCCGACTGGTACATGGGCATCGCCGAAGGCCTGCTGCGCATCATGCCCGGCTGGGAGACGCACATCTGGGGTATCACGCTCAGCTGGAACGTCTTCCTGCCCGGCCAGGTGGCGCCGATGGTGCTGCTCGGCATCGTCCTCGGCTATCCGTTCATCGAGCAGTGGGTCACCGGCGACAAGCGCGAGCACCACCTGCTGGAGCGACCGCGCAACGCCCCGACCCGGACGGCGTTCCTGGCCGCGATGATCTCGGTCTACGGCCTGCTCTGGGCAGCCGGCGGCAACGACATCCTGGCCACGCAGTTCCACCTCGACCTGAACACGATCACCTATTTCATGCGCGGCGCGATCTTCATCGTCCCGCCGCTCGTGTTCATCATCGCCAAACGCTGGTGCATCTCGCTCCAGCGTCACGACAACGACATGCTGTTGCACGGCTACGAGAGCGGCGTGATCATGCGGGACGCCGACGGTGGCTACTCCGAGAAGCACCTGCCGCTCAGCGAGGAGCACGCCTACCGGCTGACCGCCCGCAACCGCGACCAGGTGTACACCGGGGTCTCGGGTGCCGACGCCAACGGTGTCGAGGCGCCGAACGCCCGGGTCGACCAGCTCCGGGCACGGTTGTCGAAGGCCTGGTTCGCGTCCAACGTGCAGAAGCCCACCAAGGAGGAGCTCGAGGAGGGTCACCACCATGCCGAGCTCGAGCACGAGCACGAGGTGCCTCTCGAGGGCCACGCAGCCGACGGCCACCAGTTCGACGGACGCCACGACGTCGTCGGCGACGACCTGACGCACAAGCACTGAGTTGAACGGGCCGTTCTTAACGGCCCGTTCAACAGGTTGGTCTTACCACTTGACCACTTGACCAGCGCTGCGGGATGCTGGGCGCATGGTCCTCACCCCGATCACCAAGCGCCTGGTGCCCGACGACGTGTTCGAGCAGCTCCTCGGCGAGGTCGTCGACGGCTCGCTGGGTGCTGGCGACTCGCTGCCCAGTGAACGTCGGCTGGCTGAGCTGCTGGGCGTGTCGCGACCGACCGTACGAGAGGCCCTGCAGCGCCTCTCGGCCACCAGGCTCGTCGAGGTGCGCCACGGCGGTTCGACGATCGTCCGCGACTACCAACGGCACGCGGGCCTGGACCTGCTCCCCCGGCTGCTGGTCCGGCACGGCGAGCTCGACCCGGCGGTTGCGCGCAGCATCATCGAGGCCCGGCTCTCGATCGCCCCTGACGTGGCGCGGATGGCCGCCGAACGTTCGGCCAGGGCGACGCAGGCGACGCGCGACGCCCTTGCCGGCGCCCTGGCCACCCTCGAATCGGCCGGCGACCCCGTGGAGCGCCAGCACGCGGCGCTCGCGTTCTGGGACTCCGTCGTCGACCTGGCCGACTCCATCGTGTTCCGAATGATGTTCAACAACCTGCGGCACGCCTACGAACCAGCAATCGAACCGCTCGCACCGCTGCTGGACGGCGAGGTCAGCAACGTCGATGCCTATCGGGCCGTCAGCTCGGCGGTGCTGTCCGGTGACGGTGCCGCGGCCGAAGCAGCCGCCGATGCGCTGCTGCGCCCGGCCACCGTGGCGATGGTCGGCTTCCTCGACGACTTCGAGCACCCTGGAGAAGGAGACACCCGATGAGCAAGCCCTCGCCCGAGATCGAGGCACTGGCGGCCGAGCGACTCGCAGCCGAGGAGCGCAGGATCACCGGCTCGCGGCGTACGACGGTGTCGCTCGGCACGACGTTCGCAGAGTTCTGGAAGCACCCGAGCCCGTGGATGATCTCCGCGACCATCGTCACCGCACTCGTCTGGCGGATCGCCGCGGGAGCATGGCAGCTGAGCGACGTGTGGGCGCCGGTCGTCCTGGTTGCCCTGTTCCCTGTCCTGGAATGGGTCATCCACGTGTTCATCCTGCACTTCCGGCCCCGCAAGATCGCCGGGATCAAGATCGACAGCGAACTGGCACGCGACCACCGCAGGCACCACGCCGACCCGCGAAACATCCCGCTGGTGTTCATCCCGTGGCGTTCGCTCATCGCCGTCATCGCCGGCGATTTCGCGATCTCGATCTTCGCGTTCCCCCGGCTCGGCCAGGGCCTGACGTTCCTCTTCACCGTGGGGGTCACCGGCTTGCTCTACGAGTGGTCGCACTACCTGATCCACAGCGACTACAAGCCCAGGACCGCGGTCTACAAGGCCGTCTGGCGAAACCACCGGCTGCACCACTACAAGAACGAGCACTACTGGTTCACGGTCACCTCGTCGGCGACCGCAGACCGGCTCTTCGGCACCTACCCGGACCCGGGCAAGGTCAAGGCGTCAGCCACCGCCAAGAACCTGCACGGTTGAACCCGGTCGTCGAGCAAGGCGAGGAACGAGCCGTCGCCGAGACGTGGTGACGCGCCAACTCAGAGAGTCGAGCCCTGGCCGTACTGGGCAAAGGGCAGGTTCCAGTCGCCGAGCCCGTTGGTCAGGGTCATCGGGCGGCTGGTGCCGGTGTACTCGACGACGTCACCGATGATGCTGTTGGCGAAGAGCCAACCGGCGTTCGCCGTGCTCATGCCGGTGCAGCCGTGGCTCACGTTGGCGTGGCCCTGGGAAGCGACCGACCACGGGGCAGCGTGCAGGAACTCCCCGGAGTAGGTCAGTCGCATCGCGAACTCGACGTTCTTGAGGTTGTAGCCCTGCGGGCTGCCCGGGTCGATACCGATCGTGCCCGAGTTCATGTCGATCGTCCGGTGCTTCTCCACGATCACCTTGATCCCGGAGCGGGTCGTGAAGTCGGGCTGCTTGCCGGTGGTGATCGGGATCGTCCTGATCAGCGTGCCGTTGCGATACACCTTCAGCTGGTCGGTGCGGGTGTCGACCTTGCTGATCATCGAACGGCCGATCGTGAAGGTGCTGGTGCGGCTGGTCTGGCCGAACACGCCGCCGCCGGCCGGAACGCTCTTGATGTCGGCGTTGACCGTGACCTTGGTGCCCGGCTTCCAGAACTTCTGCGGACGCCAGTGCACCTCGGTGTTCGAGATCCAGTGGAACGCTCCGACCTGGGCCGGGACCGTCGTGACGGTGAGGTGCTTCTGGATCGACTCGTGGTCGGTGACCGGGACGTCGAAGCGGATCACGACGGGCATGCCGACGCCGACCGTCGAGCCCGGGAGCGGGAAGAAGCTCGGGAAGGTCTGCTGGTTCAGCGCCAGCGCCTGGGTCCGGAACTGCGACTGGTAGGTCTGCTGCTTGCCGGAGCTGTCGACGGCGACGCTGCTGACCCGGTACGTCTGCCCGGGCAGGAGGCGTGCGGTGCTCTGCCAGCTGGCCTTGTCGGCCGACATCGTCCCGGCCACCTCGGCGCCCTTGGAGAGCACCGAGACTGACGTGAACGTGCCGTTGACGACGTCGAGCCGCAGTGAGCGGTTCACCTTCACGCCCACCGAGCCTGCGGCAATGGTCGAGGAGATCTGCGCGGCCGAGACCGGCGTCCCGGTGGCGCTCGGGCTGGTCCCGGCGGACGTCGGTCCGCCCGCTGTTCCGGCTGCCTGGGAGCACGCTGAAGCGCCCGCCAAGATGAGGACCGCGGCCAGCGCGGTCCAGGTACGTCGCGAACGCATGGTTCTCCCGGAGAATCAGCTCAGAAACAGCTCGTGTGGACGCCTCAAGCGTAACAAGCCCGCGGATACGGCTAGTGCAGGAAATACGTGCAACGCGTCACTCCCCTGGAAGCGGGCCTAGTGGGCGTGTTCCCCGCGGTAGTACTCGAAGACCAGGCCGGAAAGCGCGATCGCGCCGAGGACGCCACCGATGATCACGAGCCACCAGCCGATGACGACGCCGAGGACGATCGTCGCCAGCGTCATGGCGCACCACATGGGCCACCAGCTGTACGGCGGGAAGAAGCCGAGCTCGCCGGCGCCATCAGCGATCTCGCCGTCCTTGCGGTCCTCGGGGCGGGGATCCATCCGGCTGGCGTGGAAACCGAGGTAGATGCTCACCAGCGTGGTCAGCAGGGCGGTCATCACCAGGGCGGAGGTACCTGTCGGGTCGCCGGTGACGAACCAGTAGGCAGGTGCGACCAGCACGAAGAAGAACGTGCAGATCACGAAGATCCAGGTCTCGGCCTTCATCAGGCGTCAGCCCCTTCCAGCTCAGCGTTGTCGTCGTACTCGAGGGCTGCGATCTCCGGGTGGTGCAGGTCGAAGGCCGGCGACTCGGAACGAATACGCGGAATGGAGTTGAAGTTGTGCCTCGGCGGCGGGCAGCTGGTCGCCCACTCCAGCGAGCGGCCCCAGCCCCACGGGTCGTCCACGGTGACCTTGGGTGCCCGACGTGACTTGTACACGTTCCACAGGAACGGCAGCGTCGAGGACGCCAGCAGGAACGCCCCGATGGTCGAGATCTGGTTCAGGGTGGTGAACCCGTCGGCAGCGCTGTAGTCGGCGTAGCGACGCGGCATGCCCTCGACACCGAGCCAGTGCTGGACCAGGAACGTGGTGTGGAAGCCGACGAACAGCAGCCAGAAATGGATCTTGCCCAGTCGCTCGTCGAGCATCCGGCCGGTCATCTTCGGCCACCAGAAGTAGAAGCCTCCGAACATCGCGAACACCACGGTGCCGAAGACGACGTAGTGGAAGTGGGCGACGACGAAGTACGAGTCCGACACGTTGAAGTCGAGCGGGGGCGAGGCCAGGATGATGCCGGTCAGGCCGCCGAAAAGGAAGGTCGTCAGGAAGCCGATCGACCACAGCATGGGGGTGTCGAAGGACAGAGATCCCCCCCACATCGTGCCTATCCAGTTGAAGAATTTGACGCCGGTAGGCACCGCGATCAGGAACGTCATACCGGAGAAGAACGGCAGGTCGACCGCGCCGGTGACGAACATGTGGTGGGCCCAGACGGCTACGGACAGGATCGCGATGCCGAGCGTGGCGGCGACCAGGCCGACGTAGCCGAAGATCGGCTTGCGGCTGAACACGGGCAGGATCTCGGTCACGATGCCGAAGAACGGCAAGGCGATGATGTAGACCTCCGGATGCCCGAAGAACCAGAACAGGTGCTGCCAGAGGATCGGCCCGCCGTGCACCGCGTCGAAGACGTGCGCCCCGAACTTGCGGTCGGCCTCGAGCGAGAGCAGCGCGCCGGCGAAGATCGGGAACGCGATCAGCACGAGCAGGCTGGTGACCAGGGTGTTCCAGACGAAGATCGGCATCCGGAACATGGTCATGCCGGGTGCCCGCATGCAGATGATCGTCGTGATGAAGTTGACCGCACCCAGGATCGTGCCGAGACCCGCGAGCCACAGGCCCATGATCCAGAGGTCACCGCCGACGCCCGGCGACCGCACGGCGTTGGACAGCGGGGCGTAGGCGAACCAGCCGAAGTCGGCAGCGCCCGAGGGGGTCAGGAACCCCGAGGCGGCAATCAGGCCGCCGAACAGGAACATCCAGTACGACATCATGTTGAGCCGCGGGAACGCGACGTCGGGCGAACCGATCTGCAGCGGCATGATCACGTTGCCGAACCCGAAGAACAACGGGGTCGCGAACAGCAGCAGCATGATCGTGCCGTGCATCGTGAACAGCTGGTTGTAGACCTCGTCGTTGACCAGCTGCTGGCCGGGGAACGCGAGCTCGGACCGGATCAGCAGCGCCATGACGCCGCCGATCATGAACCAGGCGAACGAGGTGATCAGGTACAGCTTGCCGATCAGCTTGTGATCGGTCGTGGTGATGATCCGGACCAGCTGCTGCCCCAGGGTGCGCGTGGGCGCTCCGGGAGGCGCGTCGACTACCGCGGTCACTGTTGTCCTCCGTTGCTGGTGTCGAGCCCGTCGACCGTGGTGACCTGGCTGCCGCCGAGGTTCATCCCGACGTTGCCCTCGTTCTTGAGCTTGGCCATGTGTGCGTCGAACTCGGCCTGCGTGGTGACCTTGACGTTGAACAGCATCCGCGAGTGGTAGACGCCGCAGAGCTCGGCGCAACGTCCCTCGAAGGTGCCGTACCGGTCAGGGGTGAGCGTGAAGTGGTTCTGCGCCTGGCGACCGGGCACGACGTCCATCTTGAAGAGGAAGGCCGGCACCCAGAACGAGTGGATGACATCGGGCGAGAACAGGTCGAACGACACGCTGCGGTCCTTGACGAGCCACAGGGTCGGGGCGTGCGCCGTCGTACCGGACTCCCAGAGGACGTCGCCGCCGAGGGCGTCGCTGCCCTTGGCGTAGTTGAACGTCCACGACCACTGCTGGCCGACGACGGTCACGTTGAGGTCGGCCTGCGCGTTGGCGGCCGTGAGGTCCTTCGGCGCGTGCAGGACGTGGTCCTGCGCCTGCACCGTGAAGAAGAAGAAGACGATGACCATCATCACCGGCGCGACGGTGTAGAAGATCTCGATCGGCAGGTTGTAGCGGGTCTGCACCGGGATCTCGGACTCGCTCTTGCGGCGGTACTTGATCACCACGTAGGCAATGAGGCCCCAGACGATGACGCCGGTGACCATCGCGGCGAGCCACGACCAGCGCCACAGGTCGTACATCGAGTGCGCTTCCTTGCTCGACGGGATCGGCATGGCGAGGCGCTTGATCTGCGCCCTGTCGTCGGCCGAACAGCCGCTGAGGACCAGCAATGCCGAACCAGTGACTACGCCGAGTGCCACCGTGCGTGCACGCTTGGGGAGCTCCAGACCCACGAACGAGCCCTCTCTCTAACCGAACATCTTGAGACGGACATGCGAACCCTACTACTGCGCACGGGCCACTCGTGGCACAGGTCGGGGAGTTGACACGTGTGCTCATTCCCACGTCCGGATGCGGCTAGTTTTCACCTGTGACCACACGCGGTACGACGCCTGACCCGAGCTCCGGGGCGACCTCTGGGGCGACCTACCTCGACACCGCGTCGAGCGAGCCCTTGCACCCTGCGGCACGCGCGGTGATCGAGCAGGCCCTGGAGCACGGGTACGCCGATCCGCGGCGCCTGCACGGACCTGCCCGCAATGCCCGGATCCTCCTCGACAACGCACGCGAGGCCACCGCCGAGGCGCTCGGCGTACGGCCCGACGAAGTGACCTTCACGCCCAGCGGGACGCACGCGGTCCATCTCGGAGTCCTGGGCCTGCTGGCGGGCAGCGCGCGGGCCGGGAGCCACCTTGTCGCCAGTGCCGTCGAGCACGCCAGCGTCATGCACGCCGGCGAGTGGCATGCCGCACGCGGCGGATCGTTCACCACGATTCCGGTCGACCCCCTCGGGCGGGTCGTCGATCAGCCTGCGCTCGAGGCCACGGTGGTGGCGTTGCAGGCGGCCAACCACGAGGTCGGCACGGTCCAGCCGGTGGCGGCCTTCGCCGAACGCGCTCCCCTCTTCCTCGACGCCTGCGCGTCCGCCGGACGCCTGGCGCTGCCCGAGGGCTGGGCCGCCGCCGCGGCCTCGGCGCACAAGTGGGGTGGTCCGGCGGGGATCGGGCTCCTGCTGGTGCGCAAGGGCGTTCGCTGGCGCAACCCCTTCCCGGGCGACGACCGGGTCGACGAGCGCGCGACCGGCATGGAGAACGTGCCCGGCGCGCTCGCGGCGGCCGCAGCGTTGCAGGCCGTCGTGGCCGAGCGTGACGAGGTCGGCCCTCGCCAGCGCGCCCTGATCGACAGGATCCGCTCGGCGGTCTCCACGATCGCCGACACCGAGGTCGTCGGTGATCCGGTCGACCGCCTCCCCCACCTGGTGACCTTCTCGTTCCTCTACGTCGACGGCGAGGCGATCGTGACGGAGCTGGACCGCCGGGGCTTCGGGGTCGCCAGCGGTTCGGCCTGCACGGCGAGCACCCTGCAGCCGAGCCACGTGCTGGCAGCCATGGGAGCGCTGACCCACGGCAACCTGCGGATCTCGCTGACCCGCGAGACCACCGATGCCGAGGTCGACGGTCTGCTGGCGGTCCTGCCGGGCATCGTGGCCGACCTGCGGGCCGAGGCTGGCGTCTGATGGACGCCACCGTCGAGCTCGACTGCCGCGACATGCTCTGCCCGCGTCCGATCATCGAGCTGGCCCGGCACCTGGCCGACGTCGAAGTCGGCCAGGTGATCGCCGTGGTGGCCGGGGACGTCGCTGCGCGGGCCGACGTACCGGCGTGGTGCCGGATGCGATCGCAGGAGTACCTGGGTGAGGACACGGCGGACGACGGTGTCCCCCGTTACCTGGTACGCCGCCTCAGCTGAGTCCGAGGCTCGACGAACTGATCCGCTGGAGCGTCTCAGTTCAGGTGCTTGCCGACCTCGGCGGCCGCCTCGTCGCCGTACGACGCTCCGAGCCGCGCTACGAACTCCTCACGGGAGAAGGCGTACTCCTGGGTACCGACCGTCTCGACCACGTACGCCGCGAGGGTGCAGCCGACCTGGGCGGAACGCTCGTGCGACAGGCCCCAGTCCATCGCGGCCAGGAATCCGGCCCGGAAGGCATCGCCGACTCCGGTGGGCTCGACGGCGTTCACGTTGTTCAGCGCTGGGACGACGATGGACTCCTGGCCCTTCGCGACGATCTTCACGCCGTCCTTGCCGAGCGTGATCACCTGCGTGCCGACCCGATCGAGGATGTCGTCGGCACTCCAGCCGGTCTTCGACTCGATCAGGTGCGATTCGTACTCGTTGCTGAACAGCAGGGTCGCGCCCTCGATGAGCCGGCGGATCAGATCACCTTCACCGAAGGCCAGCTGCTGGCTCGGGTCGGCGATGAAGGAGTACCCGCGCTGGCGGCACTCCTCGGTGTGGCGCAGCATCCCGTCCGGGTCGTCGGCGCCGATGAGGACGAAGTCGGGTGCGCCGACACGCTCGACGATCGGACCGAGCTCGATCAGCCGGGCCTCGCTCATGGCGCCCGGGTAGAACGACGCGAACTGGGCCATCGTGGTGTCGGTGGTGCAGACGAACCGGGCGGTGTGCTTGGAGTCCGAGACGTGCACCGACTCGCAGTCCACACCGTGGCGCTCGAGCCACGACCGGTAGTCGGCGAAGTCCTCGCCGACGGCGCCGACCAGGACCGGGTCGAGGCCGAGCTGACCCAGGCCGAAGCAGATGTTGGCCGCGACACCGCCACGCCGGATCTCGAGGTCGTTGACCAGGAAGCTCACCGAGAGCTTGTCCAGCTGCTCCACGACGAGCGAGTCGGCGAACTTGCCCTCGAAGGTCATCAGGTGGTCGGTGGCGATGGAACCGGCGATCAGGAGCGGCATGTGTCCTCAACTTTGGGAGCCGACAGGCGGGGGCGATGTTGCGCGCGTGCAAGCGCTTCGTGAACTCTGGAGCCTACCGGCCGGTACAGCTAGGAGTACCCGGAAGTAGCCAATAACGTCGAGGACATGAGTTACGAGCGACTTGCCTACGACGACCAGGACACGACCGTGAAGATGCACACGGACTGCAACGCCTGTGCGTCCGAGATGGGCATCCCGGACCAGCGGATCGACGACGCGGCGCTCGGCACGGCTCCGTCGATCGAGTACGCCGACTTCCCGCGGGAGATCAGCAAGCCGGAGATCACCGTGAGTGACGCCGCTGCCCACCTGGCGTCGCGGATCCACCTGCACCTCGACTGAGTGGGCATGACGAAGGGCCGCACCCCTTGGGGTGCGGCCCTTCGTCGTGGCTCAG
The DNA here is from genome assembly GCA_025964775.1 of Marmoricola sp. Taxonomy (GTDB): domain Bacteria; phylum Actinomycetota; class Actinomycetes; order Propionibacteriales; family Nocardioidaceae; genus Marmoricola. The sequence continues at coordinate 2,264 of JAOPYE010000036.1, read as the reverse complement.
TGGAAGCTGTCGCCGCAGGCGCAGGAACCGGTCGCGTTCGGGTTGTCGATCGTGAAGCCCTGCTTCTCGATCGTGTCGACGAAGTCGATCGTCGCGCCGTTCAGGTACGGAACGCTCATCCGGTCGCACACCACGTTGACGCCGTCGAAGTCGGTGACGACATCGCCGTCCAGGGTGCGCTCGTCGAAGAACAGCTGGTAGCGCAGGCCTGAACAGCCTCCCGGCTGCACGGCGATCCGCAGAGCCAGGTCGTCGCGACCTTCCTGCTCGAGCAGGCTCTTGACCTTCGCAGCAGCCGTCTGGCTGACATTGATGCTGTCCGTGCGGTGCCCGGCAACGGGCTCGCCGGAAGTCTTTGGGGCGGTCTCGACCTGTTCGGTCATGGTGCTCTCCCGGGTGTCTTCGTGGTGGTCCCTCTGAGGACCTCTCAACAGGATCAATCTTCGCACACGGCCGGTTATTCCCGGACCGGTCCCACGCGCGAGGTGTCCCTCAACGGCCCCAGGTGCGCGCGACCCGCTCGGCGAGCTCGGCCAGCGCCTCGCCCGGAGCCGCGAAGGCTCGTTCCTCCCCGACCCGGTCAACCACCGAGTACGCCGCCTCGATGCCCAGCGCCCGCATCTCCCGGGATCCGATCAGCACCTGGCCGGCCAGCGCGATGCACGGCACCAGGGCAGCGGTGGCGACCTGGGCGACGCCGTAGGCGACCTTGCCGGCCCGCGAGGAGAAGTCGAAGGCGCCCTCCCCGGTGATGACCAGGTCCGCGCCGCGCAGGTGGTCGGCCAGTCCGACCGCATCGGCCACGAGGTCCACGCCCGGCACCCGGCCGGCGCCGAGCAGCAGCAGGGCGAACCCGATCCCGCCCGCCGCGCCGGCACCTTTGTGGGTGGCGATCTTGCGGTCGGTGAGCTCGGCGAACCGCTGGAGCCGTGCATCGGCGACCAGGAGCTCCTCCTCGCTGAGGCCCTTCTGCGGCCCGAAGGTCTTGGTCGCGCCGACCAGGCCGAGCAGCTGGGTGTCCACATCGGAGGCGAGCACGATCTCGACCCCGGAAGTCGCCGCCACGGCGGCGTCCAGGTCGACCGACTCCAGGCCGGTCAGCCCCGCGGGGCCCGCGTCGAGCACTCCCCCGGTCGCCGTCGCGCCCAGACCGGCGAGCAGCCCGGCCCCGCCGTCGTTGGTCGCGGTTCCACCGGCGCCGATCACGACCCGGGACGCCCCCGCCTCGACGGCCAACCGGATCAGGTCGCCCACACCGCGACTGGACCCCTGCATCGCGCGTCGCTGTCCGGCCGGTGTCAGGTGCAGGCCGACGGCCTGGGCGCTCTCGACGTAGGCGGTCGAGCCGTGCACCAGGACGGTCGCCGGAACCGGTACGCCGTACGGGTCAGGGACCGTGGCGGCCATCAGCTCGCCGCCGAGAGCCGACGCGACGACGTCGATGAAGCCGGGCCCGCCATCGGACATCGGTACTTCAACCACGTCTGCGTCCGGGACCCGGCGTCGCCAGCCCTCCGCGATGGCGGCCGCAGCCTCGCCGGCGGTCAGCGTGCCGGCGAACTTGTCCGGGGCAATGACGACGCGCATGCGGCCATCCTGCCGGGTCGCTGCGACTCGCACGAAAGCCCGGCCCCAGCCGCTGGTCGGGTCCTAGTCTGAATCCGACATCCGGAGGGGGTGGCGTGATCCGCACCGTCGTGCGCGTTCTGCTGGCAACCGCCGTACTGGCCATCGCGGGGCTGCTGTGCGCCCCGGCTGCCTTCGCGCTCGCTCCGCCCGCACCGGTGGTGACGACGCCGTCGGGGTCCGATGTCACCGTCCTGGTCGCCGACCAGCCGCTGCAGTTCGCGGGCACCGTGGCCGGCCCGGTCACCGACTTCGACCAGGTCCAGGTCATCAACAACGACGGCTCCGCCGACCCGCCGATGTTGTGCAGCGCCACCTTGATGGCATCCACCGGCACGTCGTGGGCGTGCGCAGCGGCGAACCCGCTGCCGGTCGGCAACTACACGATCGAGGTGCACTGGTTCGCCCTGGACCCGAGCTTCACTGAGCCGCCGCTGATCACGACCATCGCGGTGCACATCGTCACGACCCTCCCGCCTCCCCCACCTCCCCCGCCTCCCCCTCCGACACCGACGCCGACACCCGTTCACCACACCGCGAAGCCGACGCCGACACCCACACCCACGCCCACCCCGACGCCCACGCCCACGCCCACGCCGACGCCCCCCCCCACGCCCCCCCCCACCCCCCCCCCCCCC
>JAOPYE010000034.1 GCA_025964775.1 Marmoricola sp. | reverse complement strand
TGTCCCACGTCAACCGGTCGGCCTGCTTCTCCCAGAACCCGAGGCGGTCCGCGGTCGCCTCCTCATAACTGGCCGCAGTCAGATTCGCCTGCGCAGCAAGACCAGCCGGCGGCTCGAACCGCCGCTCCTCGGTGCTCAAGCTGGACAACGTCGGATTGTGCTGGTTCAAGATGCTCCTCAGTTCACGGGTGCGAGCAGGTCGGTCACGCAACGAGCGAGCGCGAGGACGTCGAGCGTTGAAACGCCCTTCTCCAGACAGGCCACGGTCGCTTGAGTGCTGGTCAGAATCCCCGTGGCGACGTGAGGCGCGGAGCCACCCACGATGGCTCCCACGAATCCGGGAAGGCCGCTGCTCTTCGCCTCAGGTGCCGGAGCCGGCTTCGACGCGACGGGACCGGCAGTCGCCGACGACTGGGGCGGTGTCGCGGGAGCGGTGGTCGCCTGGGCGGTCGACCTGGTCGGTTGTTTCGTCGCCGCCGAGTGCACGGGCGCCGAGGCCACCAGGAGCGTCCCGCCGTAGCTGCCGCCGGGTACCGCCGAATACGCGTCGTGGGAGTAGGCGTCCATGACCCTCAGCACCAGCGCGCCGTAGGCGGTGGACCTGTTGTAGCGCATGAGAGCGGCACGTCGGCCGCTGTCGGTGGCGAGGTCGTCCGTCCCCGAGCACAGGTAGACGGCGGCCGCCAACGCGGCGTCGTGAATGTCCTGGGGGTTGCTGATGCCGTCACTGTCGCCATCGACCTTGACAGCCGCCCACGTGGCAGGGAGGAACTGCATGGGGCCGACTGCCCGATCGTGAGCGGTGTCGTGGTCGATCCGTCCGTGGTCGGTGTCAGCGACGTTCTGCGTACCGTGGGTGCCGTCGAGCTCCGGACCGAAGATGGCAGGTGTGCTCACCCCGTTCGGGTTGAGGACACTTCCACCGTACTGCCCGTGATTCGACTCCACGCGACCGATGGCCGCCAGCAGCTCCCAGCCGAGGTGGCAGGACGAGTCGGTCACGTCGATGATCTGTGCGGCCTGTTGGTAGGCGGAAAGGGCCGGCGACGGAATGCCCCAGACATCGGCCGTGGACACGACGGTGTCGGCCGCGCCGTACGGGACTGCCGGCCCGATCTCGTCGGGAACCGGCAGCGTCGCAGGCTGATTCACGATGCGTCCAGACGCCGAGTGCCTCGCACTTGCGGAGCGGTGGGCGTGGAACATCGTGGCAGCGCCGGCGCCGGAGACCGACACGGCACACAGCGCCGTCACCAAGGTGACCGGCAGCAGACGGGCTGCTCGCATGCGACGAGACAGCGGTCGTGAGGTCCCGTCAGCACTCGACGCTGCCTGACCCCTGCGCACGTGGTGAGCGTCCATGAGCATCCTTCGTCCGGTTGGATGACGTGGCTCGGGGATCCGGTGAACGCCCGAGCCACATCGATTTCCACCGTGCCCGGTGGCTGGAGAACGAACATCACCCCTGGGTAGCGACTCCGTGCTTCCATGAGGTGCGTCCGAGAACGTGCTAGCCATGAAGGACCCCCAAGGCCATCCCGTGGGGTGATGCCGGAGCCCGACCCTCCCCGGACGATGAACGAATGCCGCTCACCTACGCCCTGCTCGGCGTCGCGATCTGCGCGGAAGTCACCGGGACCCTCGCCCTGCGGAGTTCTCACGGCTTCACGCGTCTGGCGCCGAGCGCGGCAGTGATCACCTGCTACGTCGTAGCGTTCGTGGCGCTGTCCTACGTGCTCGAGCGCGGCATGCAGGTCGCGGTTGCCTACGCGCTGTGGTCGGCGATCGGCATCTTCGCGATCGCACTGATCGGCGTCCTGTTCCTGCACGAGCGGCTGAATGTCGCACAGTATGTGGGAATGCTGACCGTCATCGTCGGGGTCGTGACAGTCCTCCTCGGCACGAGCACCCCCACCACCTGATGAATCCCCCTGTGCCCGCGGAGGACACCATGGCAACCAGCTCGATCGCGTCGCAAACATTGCCCGAAGAGACCGATGTGCAGCCTCAGCGACTGCTCGACGGCCGTCGATGGCTGGTCACCGCGTTCGTACTCTTCGCGGCGCTGTTCGGATTCATGGTGGCGACTGCCGAGACCGGACCGGGAGCGCTGCGGAACCCGACCGTTTCCGTCAACGCCAGCACCTACGTCGTCGGCGGGGTCAGCCACCACGTCTACCACTACAACGGTGCCCTCCGCGCGAACCCACCGCCGCTCGGATGGGCCGGGTGGATCTACCTCTGGCAGGCGATCGGGATCGGCGGCGGACTGACGATCCTGTTCGTGTACGGCTACAAGTCGTGGGCCGCGCGGAGGATGCATCCCATGCTGGCGGTGTCGTTCGCGGCCGGCGGCGCGTTTGCGTTCGACCCGTTGTACAACTGGCTCGGCTACTTCCCGACGAACCCAGCCTTCCTGCACATCCCGCACGGAGCACTTCCGTGGTCGGATCTCGCCCCGACGTTCGAACCGGTGTTCTTCTTCCCGCTCTACATCGTCTGGCTGGTCGTCCCGGCGCTCATCGCGCACGTCCTGTGGAAGCGCCTGCGCGCTCGTGGCTTCGCCAGACGCGGACCGACAGCCTTTATGACCCGGCATCCGCTGCTGGCGTTGATCATCATCTGCAAGTGCGTGACGTTCCCCCTCGACCTGGGCGGCTTCCGGCTGGGCTGCGTGACCGAGGCGTTCATCTTCACCCAGGCTCCTGGGCCTCTCATCGCCGGCGGCACCACCGGTCAGGCGCAGTGGCTGTGGGAGCCGCTGCTGTTCGAGCTGACGATGTTGGGCACCTGTCTGCTGCTGTACCACGGCCGTGACGGGCTGACCTTCCCGGAGCGCTGGGCTCCCCGGCTCAGGTCCTACCGGCGCCTGCCGAACCTGACGCAGTTCGGCGTCGCCTGGGTAGTGATTGCGATCAGCTACGTCGTCTGCCTCGCGGGCATGGGAGCGCTCCGCTTCACCGGTCAGGTCGACCAGGTGGGCAATCCGTGGCCGTACGTCGACACGGTGGCCTATGACCCGGACGGTCTGTACCAGCAGGAACTCTGCGTCCCGAAGCAGGCGACTCGCGAAGGCAGCGCCAACTGGAACCTGATCCGTCCGAAGGCCGGCGTGAACGCTCGCTGCAACGCGCCCGCGGGTCGCTAGGAACCCGGCGAACGCGTCCCTACCGAACCGAACGCGAGGAAGACCAGGTTGCCGGTCATGGTGGCAGACCGGCTCACCTCAGTGTCTTGCCGAAGTACATGAGTTCCCACAGCGCCGGCGCGGTCACCGTCTCAGGGGCGCCCTGGCTGCTGAGGTGCTCAACCGTGACCTGGCCCGTGAAGCGCATGTAGCCGCCGTCGAACCCGACCAGTCTGGCCAGGAGGCGCTTTGGCCCGGAGATGGACTCGATCATCCGGTCGTGCACGATCGTGTTCTCCCTCACGAACGTGACCCGGTAGTGCTCACCACCCTGGGCAGTGGCGTCGTACTCGTAGATCGTGGTGTTGGCCACCGGCTTGCCGGTGACGGTGTCGGGCTGCTCGTCGCGGTTGTCGAACCGCACCAGCGCACTCTGGTCGGCGACGATCACCCCGTCCTTGGCGAGCATGAAGATCGGGATCTCGCTGTGCCCGTACTTCCTCTCTGCGGTGATGTTGGACGCGATCACGCAGTAGTCACCGACCTCTCCTCGCGCCCAGTACCAGTGGTTGATCAGGTCAGGCATGGCGGCGTCGCCCCAGTTGTGATCGTGGTAGCCGGTTCCGGTCAGGATCCGGGTCTCGCCCTCGACGGTGAGGGTGGCCTCGACCGCGCCCTGAGGGACCGAGGGCAGCCAAGCGAACAGGTGCGGCTTGTCGCTGCCGAACAGCATGTGCCCGGTCTCGGGTCGCCAGGACGGCACCGTGCCGCTCAGCGTGACGTCGGCGGTCACGTCGTCGATCTCCACGTGGATGGAGTAGCTGTGCAGGTCGCCGGTGAAGGTGTTGGGGCCGACGCGGACGTCGCAGCGATCCGTGGCGAAGGCGAAGTCGTCGTGTCCCTCGAACTCGCGCTCGACATGGGTGCCGTCGGGCCTGTCCAGCTCGAGGGTGACGACGGGGCTGGCTGCCTGTTTGATTCCCCCGCCCCCGCGGATGTCCTTGACGAGGAAGGTGATGACCAGCGTCGAACCGTCCTCCAGGACGGTGTCGAAGTACCACCACTCGAAGGTGCCAGGTCCACCTGGGTCGGTGCGGAAGCCGTCCTCCCAGCCGGCGATCTCGTCCATGGCGAGGCCGAAGTGCTGGTAGTCGGCCGGCGTCGCGGCCATGGTGCAGTTCTCGGTGTGCGGCATGTGTCCTCCTCGATGTGTGGTGATTGCGTGGGAAGCGGTGGCGCGCTCAGCGGCGCAGCTGCTCGGCGGGGGCGAACTTCGACTCCTTGTCGCCCATCTCGTTGCGCCACCAGGTCTCGCGGCGCCAGCGGGCATAGCGATCCTGGTGACGTTCGACCGCAGGAACGTGGCGGCGCAACGTGTCGACCACAAGATTGCCCGGGGCTTGAAGCAACGGGTGCAAAGCCCAGGGCCAGGGGTTGGGCAGGTCGTACTTCCGGTAGAACCGACCGGGGAGGAAGTAACGGGTGTAGCCGAGCTGCGCGCGGTAGTTCACCTCGTCGCGAAACCGCTTGCGCCACGGCGTACCGGTCTTCGGGGTGAACGCACGCGGGTAGGACTGGACCAGCTCGACCCCGTCGGCTCCGGCGGTCCGGGCACACTTCAGCAGGAACACCGTGCTCAACTGGAGCCCCTCGACGACCGTCTCGGGATACCAGCGGGGTTGGACTCCGAGCAGGTGGCCGATGTAGCGCCAGTAGTGCATCAGGGTCTCGATCTCGCGGCGCGAGGTCCGATAGCCCATCAGGTGCATCGCCAGGCCCGGGGTCAGGCTGGAGGACATCAGCGTGATCAGTGCGTCTGACTGGCTGATCGGGACGCCCCACTCCTCTGGCCGCCATTCAGCATGATCGGCGATGTGGCGGCGGATGAAGACGTGCATCACCCGCACCCGCATCGCGGTGGCCCGACCAGGTCCGCCGGCGTCGAGTCCACCTGGCTCGGAGACGTCGATCCAGAACCTGGCCGTCTCCATGAAGCGGTTGAGTGCACTGTCCCCGGCGTACCCGCCGGTCAAGGCCAGCGGTTTGACGATCGAGCTCTCGGTGTAGCCGAGCAGCGTCTCGACGCCCGCGAAGCTGAACACCGCTGGTCCGTAGCGTCGGAACAGTGCCGCACCCTGCTCGACCTGTGCTGGATCCAGCCATGGCGGCGCAGTCTCGAACTCAGCGAACAGGCGCCGCATCGATTCGGGAGCATCCGGTACCGAGTCGATACCGTGAGTGATCGCCTGGTCGAGAAGGCGACGCCCCTCCTGGGGCCCGCGACTCTGGTAGACGTCGTCGACGAAGGCCTCGGCTACCGGGTCGGCGTCGTAGTAGCCGTGGGCGAAGGCCATGACCTTGTCCTCGGCGGGGATCGGGTCGAAGCGCAGCACGGTGCGACAGATGCGTCGCGCGCGGCGTACGCCGGGGGTGTCCACGCGCTTCCAGTAGCCCAGGAACTCGGCGGGGATCGGTTCGGTCGCGATCGCGGCCTGTGCGGTCATCGAGGTCACCTTCCGGTTGAGATCAGCACGAGAGTGGTCGCAGCGAGGACCAGGGCAATGACGGCGGGTGCGGCATGGGTCAGCCCGTCCTTCAACCGCCCGTGTGCCACGACCGCACCGATACCGACGAGGACGAGCCCGACAGCGGCCGCGATGCCCAGTGGTCTCACGCTCAGCCCCACGAGCACCCCGGCAGCGCCGGCGATCTCGGCGGCACCGAGCAGTGCCCAGGCAGTCGCGGGGATCGCCAACTTCTCGCGTACCGGAAGGGACCTGGTGTTGGGGACGACCTTGGTGGCCCCAGAGAGCATGAACAGCACAGCCAGCGCGGCGGTCACGGCAATGGTCATCAGACGTACTCCGATTCGGGACGGGTGGGGGCACTCTTGGTCACGGGCAGGCCGATGGGCGCGACGGTGCCGGTGTCGCGGTAGTACTGACGGGCCGAACGGGCCAGCGGGAAGTACTGGTTCTCGTCGGGGATCGCCAACAACAGCAGGTGGGCCGCCTTGAGGTGCGCGCGGTAGCGCAGTTCGTCGCTGGAGGTCCAGTCGAGGCACAGCCGGTCTCGCAGGATCGGCGGCAGTGCCCCGACGGTGAGCCAGAGCATCAGCCGCATCAACGGGGTCTGCACCAACGGCTTGAGCAGGTAGGGACCAACGATCGCGTTGGCACGTGCGGAGAGCCGCTTGCTGCTCGGGGCCGGGGCCGTCCTGTACATCCGGAATCCTTCCCGCACCGTCCGGGTGTCCTCCAGGACGTGGGTGATCATGTGGTCCCAGTACTCGCAGAACGCATCCCAGTCGGGTGGGACCGGCTTCATGCTCACCCCGTACAGGCGGTACCAGTCGACCGACTCCCGGTAGAGCGCCTGCTTGTCGGCTTCCGAGAGCGGGAAGCCGGTGAGCTGACGACCGGTGACGATGTCCTCGACGAAGGTCGCGTGTGCCCAGAAGAAGGTGTCCGGGTTGAGTGCACTGTAAGGGCGCCCGTAGCGGTCGACACCCTTGATCGAACCGTGGAAGCCGCGGATCAGCTTGCCCCAGTCCGGTGAGGCTTCCCCGCCGTAGACCACTGACATGATCGGACCGATCGAACGCTGGCCGCGAGCCAGCGGATCCTCGAAGAACCTCGACCGCAGCTCGACGCCAGCGGCCAGTTCGGGGTGCATGTTCTGCAACATCGCTTCGCGCAGCCCGTTGCTCAGCCGGTGCGCCGGCAGCCGACCGAAGTGCTGCCAGATCAGGCCGTCGGGGTCGAGTGGTGCAGCCACAGCTCCTCCATCTGATACTCAATCGGATCACTTATGGCTCGACCTTACGATCTGATACGCTTGGGTGTCAAATGGGAGGAGCGACCGTGGCTGAGAGCACACGCGTCTACGGCGGCATGAGTGCCGTCGAGCGACGCGACGAGCGCCGCCAACGGCTCATCGACGCCGGCTTGGAGCTCTTCGGCACCCGCGGGGTCGCGGCCGTCGGCATCGTCGACATCTGCGCCGAGGCCGGCCTGATCAAGCGGTACTTCTACGAGAGCTTCAGCTCGATCGACGAGCTCGCCGTAGCCGTCTTCGAACAAGTCACCGACCGACTGGTCGAGCAGGTCGTACCAGCGATCATCGCCGGCGGCGGCCAGGACCCGCGGCCGGCTCTCACTGCCTACCTCCATGGCGCACTCGCAGATCCACGCGTTGCCCGACTGCTTGCCGTCGAAGGCAAGACCGGCGCACTCACCAAGTACGGCGACGGGTTCGCAACCCGCGCCGTCGAACTCTGGTTCAGCTTCAGCCCGGCCGTCGAAGGACGCGACGAAGTGGCCCTGCGGCTACGTGCCTACGCCTTCGCCGGCGCCTTGAGCCAGGTCTGCCTGGCCTGGCATGACGGTGTCCTGGACCTCACCGTCGATCAGGTCATCGATGAACTGGTGGAGGTCTTTCACGCGCTTGCGCCATGACCGCTAGGCGGCCAGCCCCACTGTGCCCGGCATGATCGTCGGCGCACAGGAGCAGACGTCGCTGCAGGCCAGGTAGGTGTGCGCAGCATGACCGCAGCTCGGGCACGGCAAGTCGTGCGACAGGTGCACGTCACTGGTTTCCACGGTGTCCCACATCGTCCTGCCTCCTTGCTGCAGTTGGTCTCATGAGTACAACGAACACATTCGGCCGCGAACGACACTCCTTTAGCCGGCCAGGTGGGTGCGAGCCGCGCCGTAGGCGTTCCTGGCCAGTGCGGGGCCGAGATCCCGGACCCGGCGGCCGACCCAGGGAGCGCCTTCCGCAACCATCCAGCGGACGTTGTCCATGGTCGAGGTCGGAGCTTGCGTGCACAGGATCGAGGGCGGCGTGAAGCCGAGGCCACTATCCGAGAGCTGCTCGGCGAACACCTGCGCGAGGAGCCGGTGACCGAGCTCGGAGGGATGCATGTGGTCGACGGCCCAGAAGTTCCGGTCGTAGACCTCGTCCAAGGCACCGAGGTCCACCTGGAAGCCGGCGAAACGCGCCTGGACCTCGTCGTAGGCAGCATTGACCTCTGCGATGCGTCGCGACAGCGGGTTCCTGAGCACGCGCGGCAGGTGAAGAACCTGCCCGTGGTCGTGGAAGCGCACGGTCAGCAGGCAGGCGCCGCGACCGGCGAGCTGCTCAGCACAGTGAAGGAGGTCGGTCCGGAATCTCACCGGGTCCCACGTCGACCGCAGGGTGTCGTTGATTCCGACGACCAGGGACGCGAATTGTGGCGTGTGCTCGAGCGCGGTCCGGAGTTGGGCATAGCGGACGTTCTCCATGGTCGCGCCCGGCACCGAGACGTTGCAGAACGACACGTCATGGCTGCTGGCGATGGCCTGGGACAGGATCCGCGCCCACCCTCGCCACTCCCCGTCGACCTGGTCCCCGAGGCCGTGCGTCGCCGAGTCGCCGAGTGCGGCGAACCTGACATAGGTGCGTCCACTGGTTGCGGGCCGCTGCGGGCCCCGTTCGTCTGGCTGGTACATGGCGATCACCACCGCTAGGAAGTAGGACGCCTACGACGCTACGAATCGGTCGCTGTCCCTACATCCATCCCTGGGATGTCGTTCACCCCCCGGGAGGGGGATGTCACCACGATTCGTCGAGCAGGTGGTGCCGCGCCGTCTTCTGCCACAGCTCGAGGTGTGGATCTGAGTCCGGATTCCGGTCCGGGCTCAGGGCGTAGGCGAGGCCGACTCCCCGCATGCTCGTCATCAACAGCTCGGTCAACGGCCGGTAACCGGATTTCTCGACCAGGTCCTCGCCGAAGAACGCCGCAGTGCTCGCGCGGACCGATTCGCCCAGCTCGCGTTCCAGCGGCTCCAGTGCGCGCCTCACAGCCGGGTTGTGACGGGCCGCCAGCCACAGCTCGACCGACACCCAGAAATACGGCTGGCGGTACTGCAGCCACATCGCCACGACAGCAGCATCCACCCGCTCGCGAGGCGTCGGGGGCCAGTCGCGGTCATCGCTCAGCGCGGCCACTCGCACAGAGGCGAGGTGGTGCACCGCCGCCACGAGCAACTCGTCCCGAGAAGCGAACTGGTGAAGCAGCCCACCCCGGGACAAGCCCGCGCGCCGCTGAATCTCGAGCGTCGAGGCTCCCGAGTACCCGAGATCGAACAGCGCATCCACCGCGGCGTCGAGCACCCTGGCTCGCGTGGACTCCCGTTGGGCCTGACGAGTCGTCGGCGGTGCAGCCGGGCTGGATCCCGGGGCCATCACTGCCGCGGGAACCAACCATCCAGTGCGCGAACCAGGTCAGCGAAGACTGCTTCGCGATTGGTCTCGTTCACGAGTTCATGGCGCGCGCCGGGGTAGGTCTGAACGCTGACGTTGCCCAGCCCAGCGCTGGTGTACCTCGCCGAGAGCGCGTGGACCAACGCCAGGTCGGCGTTGACAGGGTCGGCTTCACCGACAGCGATGAGCACTGGAAGGTCCGCCCGTACGCCAGTCAGCGCATCGGGAGCGGCAGCGGCGCGCGCGCCCGCGAAGAGCGCTTTCGTGGCTTCGATGTCGAGGCCGAAACCGCACAGGGGATCTGCGACGTACGCGTCGACGGCGGACTCGTCACGCGACAGCCAGTCGAAATCGGTGCGGGCCGGTGCGAACGGTGCGTTGAACATGGCGAGATCGAGCTCCGCCTCCAGATTGATCGCTGGTTCCAGCAGGTCGAGAGCAGCAGTCCCGGTCAGGATCACGGCAGCGAACCTGTCTGCGATCCCCGGCAGGTACTGCTGGACGGCGAACGACCCCATGCTGTGCCCGAACAGCACCAACGGTCCCCCGCGTGCTTCGAGCAGCGAGACGTCCCGTACGACGTCGATGTCGGTGACCAGGCCGGTCCATCCCGTCGCGCCGATCTGACCCAGCTCGTCGGCCGATGACACGCTCGCCCCGTGACCGCGATGATCCTGCCCGGTCACGGTCCAGCCGGCAGCGTTGAGGGCACGGGCGAACTCGCCGTAGCGCAGCACGTGCTCACCCATGCCGTGGGTCAGCTGAACGACGCCGCGAGGAGCCGGTGCCCTCCAGATGTTGACCGAGATCTTCACGCCGTCCGGCGTACTCAGCAGGGTCGTCTCGTCGGGTGCGTGCATGTCGGTTCCTCGGACTTTCGCTCGTGGCCAGGGGGCAAGCATGGAGCCGGTTCCATTTCACAGTCAATACTGACTGTGAAAGTTCATCCTCGCTCCTTTCGAGGTGGGCCCGCCCGGAGGATCGATCTACCTCTCGGGGGTGATGCCCGCTCCGGGCGCACCAGCGAGTCTGATCAGGACGCGACGGCCGACTCTCACCCCTCGCGCAAGGTCGCGATGCCGTCCCACCGTGCCGCCGAGGAGAGACCGTGTTCCCAGGAACCACCGCTCGTATCACTCCTGACAAGCCCGCTGTGATCATGGCCGACACCGGAACGGTGCTCACCTACCGTGAGCTCGACGAACGTTCGACACGCCTGGCGCACGTCTTTCACGATGCCGGCCTTCGACCCGGTGACCACATCGCGTTCCTCGCGCCCAACTCTCCCGAGGTGTTCGAGGTGTACTGGTCGGCGCTGCGCTCCGGCCTCTACGTGACCGGGATCAACTACGGGCTTTCTGTCGACGAGGCGGCGTACATCCTCGACGACTGCGGCGCCAAGGCCTTGGTCGTTTCTGCGGCTTCCCACTGCCTCGCGTGCGCCATCGGCTCGGCCAGCGATTCGCTGGTGGTCCGGCTCGCGTTCGGCGGGGAGGTGGCTGGGTTCACCTCGTACGAAGACGCCGTGGCCGGGAGCTCTCCGGTTCCGTTCGAGCATCAGCCCAGGGGCGCCGACATGTTGTACTCCTCGGGCACCACCGGCCGTCCCAAGGGCGTCAAGCCTCCGTTGCCGCAGCACCAGGTCGACGAACCCGGCGACCCGTTCGCGGGTGTCTTCGGACCGATGTACGGCTTCGGGCCCGACACCGTCTACTACTCCCCCGCGCCGACCTACCACGCGGCCCCGTTGCGGTTCGGCGGAATCGTCCACGCGTTCGGCGGCACCCTGGTGATGGAGCCCAAGTTCGACGCCGAGAGATCGCTCGATGCGATCGAGCGGTACCGGGTCACCCACAGCCAGTGGGTTCCGACGATGTTCGTGCGGATGCTCAAGCTCGACGCCGCCGCCCGTGAGGCCCGTGACGTGTCCTCGCTCAAGGTCGCGATCCACGCCGCGGCGCCCTGCCCGGTCGACGTGAAGCAGCAGATGATCGACTGGTGGGGCCCGATCCTTCACGAGTACTACGGCGCCACCGAGGGCAACGGTCTCACCCTCATCGACTCTGCCCAGTGGCTCGCCAAGCCCGGATCAGTCGGTCGGGCGGGCCTCGGGGTTCTCCGCATCTGCGGTCATGACGGAACCGAGCTGCCTGCCGGCGAGATCGGAACCGTGTACTTCGAGCGAGACTCGATGCCGTTCGCGTATCACAACGACGCGCAGAAGACGCTCGACGCCCAGCACCCTGATCATCCGACGTGGACCACCACCGGCGACATCGGCTACGTCGACGAGGACGGATTCCTCTTCCTGACCGACCGCAAGGCCTTCATGATCATCTCCGGCGGGGTCAACATCTACCCGCGGGAGGTCGAGGACTGCCTGGCCATGCACCCGAAGGTCCTCGACATCGCGGTCTTCGGCATCCCCGATCCGGAGATGGGCGAACAGGTCAAGGCAGTGGTGCAGCCCGCTCCAGGCGTGCAGGCCGGCCCCGAGCTGGAGCAGGAGCTCCTCGCGTTCGTCCGGGCTCGCATGGCGCACTTCAAGGTGCCCCGGAGCTTCGACTTCGCCGACTCCTTGCCGCGGACGCCTACGGGGAAGCTCGTGAAGGGCATCCTGCGTGACGCCTACATCAAGGCCGCGCAGCCATGACGTCCGATCCAGCACCCGCGCTCGATCCCCCGCGCTCACTCGGGGATGTCGTCGTCCTGCACGACGTCAGGTCTCGCACCGAGCGTCGGCTCGTCGTCGAGTGGGCCGAGCAGGCTCACCCCGCTGCTGCTGTGGTCAGCGTGTACGACGACTGGTCAGCTGACACGCTCGACGACAACACCCTCCTGGTCCCGGTGCGGATCGCCTGGTCGGCGCCGCCACGTCGATCTGGGGACGTGCTCGCCCACCTGACACCCCGACGCCCGTGGTCGATCGTGCAGCCGACCCTGGCGCGCAAGGCTCCCCGATCCGTGAATGTGGTCCTCGGCGAGCCGGCACGTCTGGGAGCGCTGCGCAGGCTCTTCTCGACGGGCCACGACGGCGGGGGCTCACTGGAGGAGTTCGTCACGCACTCCGCAGTCCTGGCAGCCGATCGTGCGGAGCGCCGACTGATCGGCGATCGGTACAAGGTGCCACGACGGATGGCGGAGCAGATCGCCGGTTCGGGGCCGCTGTGCCGCAAGATCGCGATCCTGGCCGAGACGACCGGTCGACCAGTGGAGGAGTTGCGAGCCGAGGTTCGTGACCACCTGAACGAACTCGTTGCGGTGCAGAGCCCGGCAGCGATCGATGCGTATCGGGCTGTTCTTGCCCCGATGCACGCTCGGGCCTGGAACGTCCACGTGAACGAAGACCGCCTCGCACACCTGCGTCACCTCAACCGCAGCCACGCGCTGATCTTCCTGCCGGCCCACCGCTCGTACTCCGACCCCCTGGTCCTGGGCGAGGTCCTGCACGCGCAGGACTTCCCCCGGAATCACATCCTCGGTGGGAACAACATGGCGATCTGGCCGATAGGACCGCTCGGGAAACGTGCCGGTGTCGTCTTCATCCGACGGGTCACCGGCGACAACGCGGTGTACAAGCTTGCCCTGCGCGAGTACCTCGCTCATCTGGCAGCGAAGCGGTTCAACCTCGAGTGGTACATCGAAGGTGGTCGCACGCGGACCGGCAAGCTTCGCCCGCCCAAGCTCGGGCTGCTCTCCTACCTCACCCGGGCCCTCGACGAGGGGCGGACCGACGACGTCCAGCTGGTGCCGGTCTCGATCGCCTATGACCACCTGCACGAGGTGACGGCGCTGTCCGAGGAACAAGGCGGCGGCACCAAGGCTGCCGAGGGTGCACGCTGGCTCGCCCGCTACGTCCTCGGCCAGAGCGGTCATCGCGGCAACGCCTGGGTCGAGTTCGGCGAGCCCTTCTCGCTGCGGCAGGCACTCGACGACGCCGGCGAGGGCACGGCTCGTCTGGAGAAGGTCGCCTTCCGGATCTGCGACGGCATCAACCAGGCGACACCCATCACGCCCACCGCGCTGGTCACTCTCGCGCTCCTCGGAGCACGCGACCGTGCCATGACGCTCGCCGAAGTCCGCCGAGTGACACTCCCCCTCCTCGACTACCTGGCTCGACGGGGCCGAGAAGGCCCAGCGGCCAGTCTTCGTTCCGACGGCGTACTCGTAGACGCCCTGAACCAGTTGGTCGAGGTCGGCGTCGCGACCCGGTTCTCGGGTGGGCCGATGCCGGTCTGGGTCGTACGCCCCGGTCAGCACCGGGTGGCAGCGTTCTATCGCAACGGCGCTGTCCACCACCTGCTGATCCGCGCGCTGGTCGAGCTCGCGCTTCTCGAGCTCGCGTCCCGCGAACCCACCGACGACCCGCTCGAAGCTGCCCTGAGCGAGGCCCTGCGGCTCCGCGACGTCCTCAAGTTCGAGTTCTTCTTCCCGCCCACTCCTCAGTTCCGCGACGAGGTCGAGGCCGAGCTGAAGCTGATCGACCCGGACTGGCACGAGCACGCCTGTACCGAAGCGGGAGCAATGCGCCTGCTCGCCACCTCGCAGGTGCTCGTGGCCCACCGCGCGCTGCGTTCGTTCTTCGACGCACACCTGGTGGTCTCCGAAGCACTGTGGTCCAAGGACCCGCAGGTCGACCTCGACGACGAGGCGTTCCTGGTCGAGTGCCTCGGACTCGGTGAGCAGCTCTGGCTTCGTGGCCGGTTGCACCGTGCGGACTCCGTCTCGCGGGAGCTCTACGCAACGGCACTGAGGCTCGCACGACACCAAGGCCTGGTATCCGGTGAGTCGAGCGCCGTCGCACGCGCGCGTGCCGGCTTCAGCGCATCACTGCAGAGCGTGATGACTCGCCTGACGATCATCGCCGAACTCGAGGACAGCGTCTTGACTGAGGAGGCCAGCCGATGAGCCTGGAAACCATGATCGCCGAGATCCACGCCGGCCCGTCCGGGCCGGAGATCGGTGCGTTCTTCGACTTCGACGGCACGGTGATCTCCGGGTACTCGGCGACAGCGTTCCTCAGTCATCGCCTGAAGGCCGGAGAGATCGGAGTCGGCGAACTGGCCTCGACTGTCCTGGCCGGCGTGCGCGGAGTCCACAGTGCCGAAGACTTCGTCGCCGTCCTCGAGCCCGGTCTCCGTGCCTGGGCAGGCCGGAACGAGGAGGACCTGAACGCGCTGGGGAAACAGCTGTTCATCGACGTTGTCGCGAGCCAGTTGCACACCGAGGTCTGGCAGATCGTGCAGGCGCACCACGACAAGGGCCACACCGTGGTGCTGGCGTCGTCAGCCACTCCGTACCAGGCCGAGCCGATGGCACAGGCACTCGATGCAGCCCACCTGTTGTGCACCCGCCCCGAGGTCGTCGACGGGCTCCTGACGGGTGCCGTCGACGGGACGCCGCTCTGGGGCCCGGCGAAGGCCGACGCCGTCCGCGATCTGGCGAAGCGCGAGAAGATCGACCTGAAGCGGTCGCACGCCTACAGCAACGGTGCCGAGGACATCCCGTTCCTGAACACCGTGGGTAGACCGGCCGCGGTCGAACCCGACGCCCGGCTGAGGGATGAAGCCGTGGCCCGGGACTGGCCGATCCTGTCCTGCACGCGACGGTCGGGCGCCCCGGTCCTCGCCGACGTGGCGCGCACCGTCGGGTTCTACGGAGCGTTCGGCGTCGCCTTCGGAGCAGGGCTGGGCCTCGGCCTGCTCAACCAGTCGCGCGAGCAGATCGTCGACGTCACCTGCGGCGTCGGATCCGACGTCGGGCTCGCCCTCGCCGGCATCGACGTCAAGGTGATCTCCGGTGATGAGCACCTCTGGGCGAACCGGCCGTGCGTCTTCGTGTTCAACCACCAGAGCAAGATCGACCCGATCGTGGCGATGAAGCTCCTTCGTACCGGGTGGACCGGCGTGACGAAGAAGGAGGTTCGCAACATTCCCGGATTCGGGCAGCTCTTCCAGATCGCTGGTGTCGCGTTCATCGACCGCAGCAACACGGCAGCGGCCATCCAGGCACTTCAGCCAGCGGTCGACAAGCTCCGCAACGGGGTCTCGCTGGCCATCGCACCCGAAGGGACGCGTTCCCCCACGCCGAAGTTGGGGCCGTTCAAGAAGGGCGCGTTCCACATCGCCATGCAGGCGGGCGTTCCGATCGTGCCCGTCGTCCTGCACGGCGCCGGCGAGGTGATGTGGCGGGGTGCCCAGACCATGCGGCCGGGCACGATCGAAGTGGTGGTCCTTCCGCCGATACCCACCGACGACTGGTCCGTCGAGACCATCAACGACCACGTCGACGACGTACGCCAGCAATTCGTCAAGACGCTGGCCCAGTGGCCCGCGACGCACCACGAGAGGACCCTGGCGTGACCACGGCTGAAACCGAGTTCGCCGACTGGGGCGGCTCGCCCGCCATGAACGCGCTCGAAACGATCATCTGGCGCGCAGAGTCCGACGGGGGCCTGCGGTCCACGATGATGGCGCTGGAGATCCTCGATCGCGCGCCGGCCTGGGAAGACTTCGTCGACGCTCATCGACGCGCGGTGAGCAGGATCCCGAGGTTGCGGCAGCACGTCGTGGAGTCGCCCTTCGGGTTGGCGGCTCCCCGCTGGCAGGCCCAGGACGGATTCGATCTGAACCACCACCTGCACCGGTCCCGCCTCCCCGAGGAAGCGACCTGGCAGGACCTCTTCAACGCCGTCGAGAAGTCTGTGGCCACTCCGTTCGACAGGTCACGACCACCCTGGGAAGCAACGCTGTACGAAGGGTTGCCTGGCGGCCGGGCTGCGTACGCCCTGAAGCTTCATCACTCGTCGACCGACGGGGTCGGCACGCTCCAACTCATGCAGGCGCTGCACTCCGAGGTCCCCGTTGCCGCATCCGACGTCACCGCTGCAGGCTGCTCCGACCACCCGCCCGTCGGCTGGGCGGCGATCGCGGAGGATGCGCTCACCGCCACCCGATCTGCACCCTCCGCCGCCCGTCACGTGTTGACGGCGTTGCATCGCGTCGTCGACGACCCGATGGGATCCACCGTCTCGAGCCTGCGCTACGGCCTCTCCCTTCAGCGGGTGCTGGCCCCCCCGGCGGCCAAGCCGTCGCGTCTGCTCGCCGGTCGAAGCACCACGTGGCGGCTCGCCGCCCTGGACGTGAACCTCGCGTCGCTGCGGGCCAGCGCCAAGGCCGCCGGCGGCTCGTTGAACGACGCCTACCTCGCCGCGCTGCTCGGCGGGTACCGCCTGTACCACGAGGCGTACGGAGAGCCTGGTGCGCCGATTCCGATCGCCATCCCGATCTCGGTCAGGCAGCCGCACGATCCGGCGGGCGGCAACAGGTTCGCCTCTGCCCGCCTGTCCGGACCTGCTCACCTTGTCGATCCTGCCGAAAGGATCCGCGCGGTCCGGGCGATGGTGCACGCAGCTCGACTCGAGCCCGCCCTCGACAACCTGGCCATCCTCGCTCCCTTGATCGCCCGGCTCCCAGCGCAGGCCCTCGCGCAGGTCGCCGGCGGCATGGCACGAGCCAACGACCTGCAGGCGAGCAACGTGCCGGGATTCGGCGACGAGGTCTTCTTTGCCGGTGTCCGGGTCGACAGGCTGTACCCGTTCGCACCGCTTCCGGGCTGTCCGGCCATGATCACCCTGGTGTCCCACGGGCCGATCTGCTGCGTGGGGGTGAACTACGACCCCGCCGCCTTCACAGACGGGGACCTGTTCCTGTCGTGCCTCGAGGCCGGCTTCAACGAAGTGCTCGCTCTCGGCAGCCCGCTCCCCGAACAAGCTGGCTGGCTGCGGTGACACTGCTGCCCGACGTCCACCGCGGCGGATCCGGATCACCTCTGGTTCTCCTGCACGGCATCAACCTTTCGTGGAAGATCTGGCGGCCGGTGATCCCGGCGCTCGAGCTGAACCACACGGTGATCGCGCCCACGCTCGCCGGCCATCTGGGAGGCCCAGGCCTGCCAGCCGGCCCACTCGGCATCGGGCCGGTGGCCGACGCGGTCGAGGCACTGCTCGACGAGGCAGGGCTTGCCAAGGCGCACCTGGTCGGCAACTCCCTCGGTGGCTGGCTGGCCCTCGAGCTCGCCCAACGCGGTCGGGCGCTGTCGGTCGTCGCACTGTCACCTGCGGGAGCCTGGACAGCCGAGCAGGATTTCCGTCGGCTCGCCTGGCTGATGCGACTGTCCAGCCGGAGTGCGCGATGGCGCACTACCCGCCAGCTCGTTGCCCGGCCGCGATCCCGACGCCTCTTCATGCGTTCAGCGCTCGAGCGAGGGGACCTGCTGCCGACCGAGGTTGCGTTCGCGATGCTTGAGGAGACCCGCGCCTGCCTGCTCATGGACGGCCTTCTCGCGTGGATCGAAGTGCACGGCGCGGTCCGCGAGCTGAACATCCCGACCGACTGCCGGGTCCGGCTGGCGTGGCCCGAGCGTGACCGGACGATTCCCTACGAGCGGTACGGCCGGCCGTACCGCGACCTGATCCCCGGGTCCGAGCTGATCACGATGCCCGGCGTCGGTCACGTCCCGATGTACGACGACCCGGAGCTCGTTGCCCGGACGATCCTTGCCGTGACCGCCGTGTCGCCTTCGTCAGGCCGGCTGGCCGAGCAATGACAACCGTTCGTGAGTGAGCTGTTCGAGGACCTGGACGGCTACCGCGATCTCGGCCGACGTGTGGTGCGCGTGCGCGGTGAGGCGAAGTCTCGAGACCCCGTCCGGCGTCGACGGCGGGCGGAAGCAGCCGATCCGAACCCCCGCTGCGGCGGCCGAGGCCACGGCAGCGAGCGCTTCGGTAGGCCCTGGCATCGAGACGGACAGGACCGCGCCTGCGGGTGCGTAGACACGGCACGCGTCCGCCAGTGCCGCAGCGTTCTTGCGGGCCCGGGTCGGGAGGTCGGGGCTGGACTCGAGGATGGCCAAGGCAGCCCGTGCCGCACCGGCGGCCGGCGGAGCCAGGGCAGTGTCGTAGATGAAGGGGCGGGCGTGGTTCACCAGGTGCTCACGAACTGCACGGGATCCGAGCACGACGCCGCCTTGCGCCCCGAGCGACTTGGACAGGGTGCCGGTGGCAATCACGTTCCTGCGGTCCGTCAGTCCGGACCGGGCCAGAACCCCACGACCACCTGGGCCGACGACCCCGATCGCATGGGCCTCGTCCGCGACAAGAATGGCGTCGAACTCCTCGCACAACGACGCCAGCGCAACGACCGGAGCCTGATCACCGAGGACCGAGTAGATCGTCTCGATCAGGACGACCGCGCGCTGCTGGCTACGGGTGGCGAGCGCGGCCCGGAACCCGTCGAGATCGTTGTGCGCCACGACGGTCACCGAGGCTCGGGCCAGCCGCACGGCATCGATCATGGAGGCGTGGACGTGGGCGTCGCTGACGACCAACGTGTTGGCGTCGACCACGGCCTGCACGGTGGCGAGGTTGGCGTGATAGCCGGTCGAGCACACCAGAGCCGCTTCGAACCCGAGGAAGCCGGCGAGCTCATCCTCCAGCTCCGTGTGGACCGAGAGGGTCCCGGAGACGAGACGTGATGCGCCCGCGCCAGCACCGAACCTGCGTGCTGCGGCGACAGCGGACTCGATGACGAGCGGATGCCGGGCCAGACCGAGATAGTCGTTGCCGGCCAGATCCAGGAGCGGATCGCCGCGATCCGCGTCGTGCAGCCGTCGCGTCAGTCCGAGGCGGTCGCGTTCTGATGCCCGTCGCCGCAACCAGGCATCGAAGGTCGACGCCATCAGACCACGACGCTGAGTGCCTTGATCGGCATCTTGAGGTCGGCGAGCAGGGCGAGGTCTTCTTCAGGGTCGCGGCCCAGGGTGGTGAGGTAGTTGCCCACGATGACGGCGTTGATGCCGCCGAGCAGGCCGTCGCGG
>JAOPYE010000011.1 GCA_025964775.1 Marmoricola sp. | reverse complement strand
TTCGGCGAGAAGCTGGCCGACCCGATGGCGATGTACCTCAACGACATCACGACCATCCCGGCCAATCTCGCCGGCGTCCCCGGCATGGGCCTGCCGATCGGCCTGGCGCCGGAGGACGGACTACCCGTCGGCCTGCAGCTGATGACACCGGCCCGCGCCGACGCGAGGCTGTACACGATCGGCGCCGCTCTGGAGCAGCTGCTGGAGCAGAAGTGGGGTCACACCCTGCTGAGCCAGGCGCCCGACCTGAGCGCCACTGAGATGTTCGCGAGCGAAGAGGGAGCCGTCTGATGGCGAAAGCGGAACTGATGGACTTCGACGCCGCCCTCGAGATGTTCGAGCCGGTGATCTGCTTCGAGGTGCACGTCGAGCTCAACACCGCGTCGAAGATGTTCTGCGGATGCGCCAACGAGTTCGGCTCCGGCGCCAACACGAACACCTGCCCCACCTGCCTCGGGCTCCCGGGTGGGCTGCCGCAGGTCAACGCGAAGGCCATCGAGTCGAGCATCCGGCTGGGTCTCGCACTCGACTGCCAGATCGCCGAGTACAGCCGCTTCGCGCGCAAGAACTACTTCTACCCCGACACGGCGAAGAACTTCCAGACCTCGCAGTACGACGAGCCGATCGCCTTCGACGGTTTCCTCGACGTCGAGGTCGACGGCGACACCTACCGCGTCGAGATCGAGCGTGCCCACATGGAGGAGGACACCGGCAAGTCGTTGCACGTCGGCGGTTCGACCGGTCGCATCCAGGGCGCTGACTACTCCCTGGTCGACTACAACCGCGCCGGTATCCCGCTGATCGAGATCGTCACCCGCCCGATCACCGGGATGGGCGCGAAGGCCCCCGCCGTGGCCCGCGCGTACGTGGCGACCCTGCGCGACCTGCTGCTCGGGCTGGGGGTGTCCGACGTCCGGATGGAGCAGGGCTCGATGCGCTGCGACGTGAACCTGTCACTGGCACCGAGCGGCAGCGACAAGCTGGGGACGCGCACCGAGACCAAGAACGTGAACTCGCTGCGCTCGGTCGAACGGGCCGCCCGCTACGAGGTCTCGCGCCAGGCGACCCTGCTGAGCGCGGGGGAGTCGATCCTCCAGGAGACCCGGCACTGGCACGAGGACACCGGGATCACGACGTCGGGCCGCGAGAAGTCCGATGCCGACGACTACCGCTACTTCCCCGAGCCAGACCTGGTGCCGATGGCACCGCCGACGGAATGGGTCGAGGAGCTGCGCGCCGCCCTGCCCGAGCCGTTGCGTGAGCAGCGGGCCCGGTTGCAGGCCGTATGGGGCTTCACCGATCTGGAGATGCGCGACGTCGTGGCGTCCGACGCCGTCGGCCTGATCGAGCAGACCGTGACGGCCGGGTCCTCGGCGCAGGCTGCCCGCAAGTGGTGGGTCTCCGAGCTCACCCGCCGGGCCAACGAGGAAGGCGTCGAGCTCGCCGAGCTGCCGATCACACCGCAGCAGGTCGCGCGGATCCAGGCGCTGGTCGACGAGGGCTCGATCAACGACAAGCTCGCGCGCCAGGTCTTCGACGGCGTACTGGCCGGCGAGGGTGAGCCGGATGCCGTCGTCGCCGCCCGCGGGCTAGCTGTCGTCTCCGACGACGGCGCGCTCGGCGACGCCGTCGACCGTGCCATCGCGGCCAACCCGGACGTCGCGGAGAAGATCCGCGACGGCAAGGTGGCAGCCGCGGGAGCGCTCATCGGCGCGGTGATGGCGGAAATGCGTGGACAGGCCGACGCCGGGCGGGTCCGTGAGCTGATCCTGGAGAAGCTGGCGCCCTAGGTCCGGTGCTAGTCTCAGCCCGTTCCTCGCCTCGAGGAGCTGCACCATCCGCCACGTCCGTGGTCGGGGAAAGCCGGTCGAATCCCGGCGCTGACCCGCAACCGTAGGTCGCATTCGTGCGACGAGTCGGAGCACCCGCCACGCGACGTCTTTTGCACACACGCTGTCGTGGAAAACAGCGGTGGCATCCCGCCGCCGCTGAGCAGCGGGAAGGGCTCCCATGTCTCTGTTCACCCGCCGTCTCGGCGCCCTGGTGGCCACCTCGGCCCTGGCCGTCTCCGGACTGGGCCTGCTGGCTTCTCCGGCCGGGGCCGTTCCGCCCCCGAACCCTGCGATGACGGCGGGAGCTGACTGGCTCGCTGGCCAGCTCAGCAGCGGTCTGATGCACAACCCGAATTTCGGCGGCTTCGACGACTACGGCCTGACGATCGATACGGCGTTCGCGCTCAGCGCGGTCCCTGGTCACACCTCCGACGTTTCCGACATCGCGACCGCGCTGGCGCCGAACATCGCCGGGACGGCGGGCTACACCGAGGCCGACGAGTTCTCGTATCCGGCGAATCTATTCGTCCAGCACGGGTTCTACGCCGGACCCACCGCCAAGGCCCTGGTCTTCGCCCAGCTCGCGGGACAGGACCCCACGACCTACGGCGGGGTGAACCTGGTCCAGAACCTGGAGAACCGTGTCCTCGTCACGGGCCGCATCGCCGATGACAGCTCCTACGGCGACTTCGCCAACACCATCGGCCAGGCCTATGCCGCCGAGGGCCTCGCCGCGGCTGGGTCGACCAAGGCTGCGGACGCCCTCACCTTCCTGCTCGAGCAGCAGTGCGCTGCCGGCTACTTCCGCCTGAACTTCGCGGCAGCCGATGCCACGGACCAGACCTGCGACGCCACCGGCGGTCCGGCGGATCCCGATGTGACGTCCACGGCCATCCTCGCGCTGCACGCGCAGATCGACACCAATGCCAAGGTCGCGCGCGCGATCGGCAAGGCGGAGGCGTGGCTGCTGGCCCAGCAGCATGCCGACGGCTCGTTCAGCGGCGGCACGTCCACGAACTCGCCGAACGCGAACAGCACCGGCCTCGCCGGCTGGGCGCTTGGCGAACTCGGTGACGCCACGGCCGCGCAGCACGCCGCCGTCTGGGTGCGCCAGCACCAGGCAGACGAGCTCGCGGGCTGCCCGACCCAGCTCACCTCCCAGACCGGCGCGGTCGCCTACGACGGCACCGCGCTCGCGAACGGACGGGCCGTCGGCATCACCACGAGCACCCAGGACCAGTGGCGACGCGCCACCTCGCAGGCCCTCGCGGTCCTGCAGTGGGCGCCGACCGCCACACCCGCCCTCGCGCTGAGCGGCCCGACGGGGTACGTGGAGGCCGGGAAGACGGCCAGCTACCGCGTCTCCGGAGCCGTCCCGGGCGAAACCGTCTGCGTCTCCGGCATCGCGATCTCGGTACCCGGGGCTGCCGGCATCGGCGGCACCGCGGCGATCCGCGTCGCGATCCCGCCGGGCACCGCCACGCGGACCATCTCGGTCACCGACGGCGTCTCCACGACCTCGGTGCTGACGAAGTCCCTCGGTGCCGCGATCCTGCACGTGACCCCGGCGCGGTATCGCGTCACCCACGGCAAGCTGGTCAAGGTGACGGTCTCCGGCCTGGCCGCCGGGGAGAAGGTCACGCTCCGGTTCCGTGGACGCGTCGTGGCCACGGGCACGGCGACGAGCACCGGCAGGTTCGTTCGCTTCGTACGCGTGGGCCGCATCCTGGGCAGGGCGACCTTGTCGGCGACCGGCCAGTTCGCCGATCTCCGCCGCGGGCACACCCTCATCCGCGTCATCGCCTGACAACCAGGACACCGAAGGACCCCGGTCGAAGACCGGGGTCCTTCGCAGTTCCGGCTAGTCGACGCGGTCGAGCAGGTCGAGCAGCAGCTCGTGGACCTCGGCCGGCTTCTCCATGGCGATGAAGTGGCTGCCGTTGAACTCGGCGTACTCACCGCCCTCGATACGCATGGCGGCCGTGAGCATGTCGTCGGCTGACGCCAGGACGTCCCAGTGCCCGGCCACGAAGGTCGTCGGGACGGCGATGTCGCGCAGGGAGACCCGCACGTGCCGCGAGGTCTGCACGGCCAGGTGCATGTACCAGTCGACCGGGGTGGCGAGCATCTCCTTGATCGTCAGCGCCGTCAGCTCGACGTCGGCCACCGGGAACATGAACCCACTGTGGCTCAGCACCGCGACCGTCTTCGGCCCGACCGGCAGGCGGGTGCTGAGGTGCGAGAGCGGCTTGCCGACCAGCCGCAGCAGTCGGGCGGCGTTGACGGTGATCGCGGCCCGGGCGAAGCGCGGGATGCGCAGGGGAGCCAGCATGGAGGAGAAGGTCCCGCCGGGCACGCCCGCCACAGCGAAGAGGCCGGTGACCCGATCGGGGTGCAGGAACGCGAGCTCGAACGCCGTGTTGACGCCCATCGACCAGCCCATGACCACACACGAGTCGAGTCCGGCGTCGTCCAGGACGGCCAGCGCGTCCTCGACGAACGCGTCGATCCCGACGTGGCCGGGGTCGGCGGGGCGGGCCGAGCCGCCGGTGCCACGGTGGTTCCACGAGATCACGTGCACACCGCACTCGGGGTCGAGCAGAGCCGGCCAGGCGTACGGGTTGGTGCCCAGGCCGTTGCACAGCAGCACGGTCGGGCCGGCGACGTCGTTGGTCCAGGCCTGCAGCTCGGTGCCGTCGCTCGCGGTGACCGTGTAGAAACGGAGAGCGAGGCCGTCGTCGGGCTCGTCGACGACGCGCAGGTCGACTGCGGATGCGGACATGGCCCGAGTTTGCCCCAGCCCCGCTGCGTAAGGGGGTAATGGTGGCTCAGATCACGAGCCGCGTCGTGGGTGGTCTCGGGCCTTGGGCGGGATCAGCCGACGTGGCGGGCCGGGGCGACGGGCGTCGTCTCGGTCGTCCGGGTCTGTCGCGACAGGTAGCCGGCGACGAATTCCTCTACCTCGATGCGCTCCAGTCGGCGCGCGGTCAGGATCGTGCACGCTGCCATCGCGTTGCGGCGTGCCTGCTCCTGGCTCCGGGTCGACCAACGCGCCACGAGACCCAGAGGTGTGGCGGCGTAGAGATTGCTCATCCGGGTTCCTCCCTCTTGGTGGTGGTGAAGCCCTGAATGTGTCAGGCGCGTGCGACGGGACGGTCACCTGTGTGTGACGAGTATGTGAACTAGGTCTCACATCGCAGGACCGAATCAGCACCCAATTCACCCTCCCCGGATGGTCAAGGGACGAAACCCCTCCCCGGACGACTGGCGCGGTCGTAGAGAATGACACCCATGACGACCCCGGACTCCGCCCCCGACATGAAGCCCCGCAGTCGCGATGTCACCGACGGCCTCGAGAAGGCCGCCGCGCGAGGGATGCTCCGGGCGGTGGGCATGGGCGACGACGACTGGGTCAAGCCGCAGATCGGCGTCGCGTCGAGCTGGAACGAGATCACTCCCTGCAACCTGTCCCTGGACCGGCTGGCGAAGGCGGTGAAGAACGGCGTGCACGCCGCGGGCGGCTACCCGCTGGAGTTCGGCACCATCTCGGTCTCCGACGGCATCTCGATGGGCCACGAAGGGATGCACTACTCGCTGGTCAGCCGTGAAGTCATCGCCGACTCCGTCGAGACCGTGATGATGGCCGAGCGTCTCGACGGCTCGGTGCTGCTGGCAGGCTGCGACAAGTCTCTCCCCGGGATGCTGATGGCCGCGGCCCGCCTCGACCTCGCCTCGGTGTTCCTGTACGCCGGCTCGACGATGCCCGGCAGCGTCGACGGCCACGACGTGACGATCATCGACGCCTTCGAGGCCGTGGGCGCCTGCCTGGCAGGCAAGATCACCCGGGAGGAGGTCGACAAGATCGAGCGGGCGATCTGTCCCGGTGAAGGTGCCTGTGGTGGCATGTACACCGCCAACACGATGGCCTCGGTCGCCGAGGCCCTGGGGATGTCGCTGCCCGGGAGTGCCGCTCCGCCAGCCGTCGACCGCCGCCGTGACGGCTTCGCGCACCGCTCCGGCGAGGCCGTGGTCGCCATGCTCGCGCAGGGCATCACCGCGCGCCAGATCATGACCCGCGAGGCATTCGAGAACGCGATCGCTGTCGTGATGGCCCTCGGCGGCTCCACCAACGCCGTGCTGCACCTGCTGGCGATCGCCCGCGAGGCCGAGGTCGACCTGAGCATCGACGACTTCAACACGATCGGCGACAAGGTCCCGCACCTGGGCGACCTCAAGCCCTTCGGCAAGTACGTGATGAACGACGTCGACAAGATCGGCGGCATCCCGGTCGTGATGAAGGCCCTGCTCGACGCCGGCCTGATGCACGGCGACACCCTGACCGTGACCGGGAAGACCATGGCGGAGAACCTGGAGGCGCTGAATCCGAAGGGCGTCGACGACGAGGTCATCCGTGCACTGAGCCGCCCGATCCACAAGACCGGCGGCATCACCATCCTCAGGGGCTCGTTGGCCCCGGAGGGTGCCGTGGTGAAGTCAGCCGGCTTCGACGACACCACCTTCACCGGCACGGCCCGGGTCTTCGACGGCGAGCGGGCCGCGCTCGACGCCCTGACCGAGGGCCGGATCCACGCCGGTGACGTCGTGGTGATCCGGTACGAGGGTCCCAAGGGCGGGCCGGGCATGCGCGAGATGCTCGCCATCACCGGCGCCATCAAGGGTGCCGGACTCGGCAAGGACGTCCTGCTGATCACCGACGGCCGGTTCTCCGGGGGCACGACCGGGCTCTGTGTCGGTCACATCGCTCCGGAGGCTGTCGACGGCGGCCCGATCGCCTTCATCCGCGACGGTGATCCGATCACGCTGGACGTCGCGAACAAGACGCTCGAGGTGACGATCGAGGACCTCGACACCCGCAAGGAAGGCTGGACGCCGAACCCGCCCAAGTACACCCGCGGCGTGCTCGGCAAGTACGCCAAGGTCGTGCAGTCGGCCGCGCACGGAGCCGTCTGCGGCTGACGTGGGCCTACTGTTGGCCGAGCGCCGCGAATGGGGCGGCTAAGCCGCCGATTTGAACCGGTTCCGTAGGAGATCGCCACAACCCGATCCGAGTCTGTCGGTGATCGTTCTGCCTGATCAATTCCTTCTGAGACCGGCGTGACGCGCGTCGTTGGGTCGGGTCCCACCTGTATGGACTCTCGAAGAACTTCTCGGGCTCGGTTGACGACGATTGTGGTGGCTGTGGCTCTGGCCACGGTGGTGCTCGTCGAGCCGGCTACGCCAGCCGAGGCAGATGCGCAGATCGGTACGTGCGGGTCGGGCTACAGGCTGACTCAGTACGACTACGCGTATCCCGGGTACAACGGGATCGGACAGTTGATGTGGAAGATCACCTGGCGAAAGCGTTTGTGCTACAACGCGACTCAGCATCGGATCGGAAGCGTTTATGCTCCTCCACCGGAAGTGCTGATCTACAACTTCTACACTGCCGCCTGGACGAACGAAGGGCTGGTGTCGAGTGACTCGTACTACTCGGACAGGGATGCGCGAGGCACAGCTCACCCGTCATTTCCGCGTTGGAGACACGTGTCGTGGTTCAAGATTCGCCTGGACCACTGTGTGATCAAAATGCTCATCTGCGCTGCGAACTACTACGAGATTGGCACCGTGAGTTACTCCGACGGGGCCAAGAACGTGATTGTGCCGTGAGGGTCAGATCGGCTCAGGCACTACCGATCACACGACGGACGGGCGTCAGCCAGTACGTGGTCATCCTTTTCGTGATGGCGATCTCGCTCTTCGGCGTATTTCCCTGCCACTTGTTGTCACTGTTCCCACTGGCTGCAGCGATCCAGTTTCCATTTGTCGACCTGCGTGTCAGGTGGGCGACCGCTGCGATCTCAGCGGGTCTCCTCACGGTCGGCCTGGCGTCCGTGGTTGGAGTCGGATGAGCTCCAGCAGGTTGGCTCCCGTGGCGCTCGGGCACATCGTTCAGGCTGAGGTCGATGACTCCGTCAGTGTGTGCGGTTGGCCTAGCGGCTGGCGCTGACGAACGAGTACTCGCCCGGCCAACCGTCGCTGGCCGCCGGAACCATCGCTGTACAGCCGGCGCGCAGGTCCTCGCAGTCGATGCGCGCGCCGGTGCTGCTGGTGATGTCGAGGCGCGACCGGAAGTGCCAGGAGAACAGGTTCGGGTCGGTGGCCGGGTCGACCGCTCCGGTCGCTGCGTCGTCCTGCCACCGCCGGGTCAGCAGCATCGCGTCGGCGCCGGGCTTGTGCTCCAGGTACTTCTCGAACCACGCCGTCGTGTACCAGGTGGTCATGTCGATCGCCCGGAGCGAGCTCGGGAACAGGACCGGGAGATCGGCGAAGCTGAGGTGCGTCCCGCCGCGGACCAGGATCTGGCCGGTGTCGACGCCGTCTGCCGAGTAGGCCAGCGAGGCGCGCGACTTGCCGAGCGGGTTCGGAGGCTCGAGGTAGGGGATCGGGGCGAGCAGGTAGTCGCCGGCGATGCCCAGGATCGGCTTCGTGACCGCCGGTGCCGGCCCGCCGGGGGTGGAGAAGCACGTCGTGTTGAATCCGTAGGTGATGTAGGGCAGTCCTCCGAAATCAGGCGCCGGGCTGCTGAGACTGGCGGCTTCGTCCGGCGACGGGGAGACCGGGAGGCAGAGCGAGTCGAGCGCCACCGCGGCATCGACCCGCGGGTCCTTCTGAGCCAGCCAGGACGCTGCCTGGGCGCCGTAGGAATGGCCGGTCAGGCCGACGCGGCTGGGGTCGACCAGGCTCCACAGCGGGTCGTACGCCGCATCGAGACCGGCCGCCACCCGGCGTACCTGCTTGGCGGCGTGGGAGGTGCCGGTGCTGGTGCTCGGGCGAGGCAGGAAGGGGTGGGCCGGCCAGGACAGCAGGAAATCGAGGGCGTCCTGGGCGCCGTCGTAGAACGGCAGGCCGTTGCCGCCGAGGACGTCCTGGGTGATCGGGCGGGGGCCGATCAGGCCGAGCAGCGGGGTGCCTGCGAACGCGTCCTCGGTCTGGTCGGGGGCCTGCCCCAACTGGTCGGACATCCCTTCGCCCTGGGTGTCGAAGGTCATCACCACGAACCCCGCCTTCGCCAGGCTCTGGGCCAGGTACCACCAGCCCTGCTCGTACCCGACGATCGAGCCGTTGACGATCACGATGGCGGGACGCTTCGCGGGCCCGGCCGCGGTGGCCCACACGTGACCCGAGATCGTGGCCCCCGAGCGCGACGTGTACAGGACGGGGTCGACGAGACCGCCGCGTGCCGTCCAGCCGTCCAGGCGGGGGTCGATCGGGCAGGCGAGGACCGTCGTGCACGAGTTCGGGTCGGGGTGCCGCTCCGGGTCGGCGGCGAGGGTCAGCAGCTTGGTCAGCTGGTAGGCGAGGGTGTCGGCGGTGATCCCGGCCATCAGGTCGGAGTGCATGGTCGCGTTCTGGCCGGTGATCGCGAGGTTGTGGGACTCGCAGGTCGCGTACGCCAGCGTGTTCGCGGCGGCGTTCGCGCAGTCGGTGCTCGACGTGGCGACCGCGGGGGATCCCGGGGCAGCGAGCAGGAGTGCGGCCGCAAGCAGCAGTGCGCGACGTACCGTCGCAGTTCCCGGCATCATGGCGCCAGTCTGTCCGCGTTCGGGAGCCCGGGACATGACCGCGTGCGCCGGGATTCTTGACCCTGCTGCGCACGCGCCACAACCCGGGTGCGCCCGCTTGACCTCGTGGTGTCGAATGGACGGGTGGAGACGCAGGAGGCCAAGCCGGCCCCGTACGACGGCCAGGACTGGGTCCCGCTCTATCTCGTGTCGCTGATGCTGGTGATCCTGCTGCTCGTCATCGGTGCGATCGGTCACGTCGGGACGAGTTCGGGGACGGCGCCCGCGCGGCCGCACCACCGACCGTCGGTGCCTGCGACCAGTGGACCGGTTCCGGTCACTCCACCCACGGCGCCGGCAACTCCGGACGCCAGGCCAGGCGCATCCCTGCCGGCGTACCCGGATGACCTCCCGGGCGGGGTGACGCACGTCTTCGGACCGGGCCGGATGCTGGTGGCCTACTACGGCACGGCGGGCACGGGGTCGCTCGGCGTGCTGGGGGATGCGTCGCCCGATGCGATCATGCCGCGCCTGGACCGGGCGGCGCGCGCCTTCGCGGTCGGCGGACGCACGGTCCAGCCCGTCTTCGAGCTGATCGTGACGGTGGCCCACATTGGTGCGACCCGGACGGGCGACTACAGCGCGGACATCGACCACGCACTGGTCCGCAGCTACATCGAGGCCGCCCACCGGCACGGAGCGCTCGTGGTCCTGGACCTCCAGCCCGGCCGGGCGAGCTTTCCCGTCATCGCCCGGCGATGGGCCTGGGCACTGGCCGATCCCTGGGTCGGTCTGGCACTCGACCCGGAGTGGCGGATGGGTCCCCACGGCGTCCCCGGTCGCCGGATCGGATCCGTGGGGGCCGCGGAGATCAACGAGACCTCCCGCTGGCTCGACGACTTCACCGCGAGCCACGGCCTGCCGCAGAAGATCTTCCTGCTGCACCAGTTCCGCACGGACATGATCCGGGACATCGGGCGCGTCCTGCCCCGGGCGCACCTGGCGATGGTCCAGCACGTCGACGGCTTCGGGCCGCCGCGCACCAAGCTGGCGACCTTCCACGCGGTGGTCCGGCCCGGGCGGTTCGTGCTCGGCTTCAAGCTCTTCTACCGCCAGGACGTGCCCCGGATGCGGCCCGCGCAGGTCTTCCGGATCCGTCCGCGGATCCAGTTCGTGAGCTTCCAGTGAGCCGGGTCAACGAGTTCGGGCAGCCGATCGGTGACGCCGTCGAGTGGTCCGTGCGCGCCCAGGTGGCGCCGGTGACGCTGCTCGGTGAGTGGTGCCGCATCGAGCCGTGGTCGCACGAGCACCTCGAGGCCCTGTACGACGCGACGGTTCGCCGTTCACCGGCAAGCCTGTGGACCTACCTGGCCACCCCTCCGCTGGAGGTTCGCGACGGCCTGCGCGAGTGGCTCGACGGCCTGGCCGACGATCCGATGGCGGTGCCGCTGGTGATCTGCCGCCAGGACGGTCGCGCCGTCGGGACGGCGTCGTACCTGCGGCTGGACCACGCGAACGGATCGGTCGAGGTCGGTGCGATCGCATACGCCGCCGAGCTCCAGCGCACCACGGCCGCGACCGAGGCGATGTACCTGATGGCCCGGCACGTCTTCGACGACCTCGGGTACCGCCGCTACGAGTGGAAGTGCGACTCGCTGAACGCGCCCTCGCGACGCGCCGCCGAGCGGCTCGGCTTCCGCTACGAAGGCACGTTCCGCAACGCCGTGGTCTACAAGGGCCGCAACCGGGACACCGCCTGGTTCTCGATCACCGACGCGGAGTGGCCGGCGGTCCGGTCCGCGATGCAGGCCTGGCTCGCCCCCTCGAACCAGCCCGGGGGAGTCCAGCAGCGCCGGCTCACGCTGCCCGTCGACTGACCCAACTACCGAGATGGCTGTCCCAGATCGTGGGATGGCTGGCATAGTGAGTTGAGTGCCCGGCGGCACGAGGGGCACTATGTGTCCATGCGTTCTGAGATTCTTGTACGCACGCGACGCGTGAGCTGAGGCCACCACCTCAAAGCTCCCGCGTCGACCCCTCGCTGCCATCCATGGCCGGGGGGTTTTTTGATGCAGGAACCCCCATCAGCAGACGACGAAGACCAGACGAGATGAGTAGGCGATGACCGAGCAGGGCGGCAACAGGAGCGGGACCCAGGTCACCGGTGCCCAGAGCCTGATCATGTCCCTCGAGAGCGCGGGTGCCGAGAACATCTTCGGCATCCCCGGCGGCGCCATCCTCCCGGCGTACGACCCGCTCTACGACTCGAAGATCCGGCACATCCTCGTACGCCACGAACAGGGTGCCGGGCACGCTGCCCAGGGTTACGCCGCTGCCACCGGCAAGGTCGGCGTCTGCATGGCCACCAGTGGCCCCGGTGCGACCAACCTGGTCACGCCGATCGCCGACGCCTACATGGACTCGGTCCCGATGGTCGCCGTCACCGGTCAGGTCCCGGCCGCCGCGATCGGCACCGATGCCTTCCAGGAAGCCGACATCCGCGGCATCACGATGCCGATCACCAAGCACAACTTCCTGGTCACCGACCCCGCCGAGATCCCGCGTACGGTCGCCGAGGCGTTCTACCTGGCCTCGACCGGACGTCCCGGTCCGGTGCTGGTCGATGTCGCGAAGTCGGCGTTGACGGCGATGACCGACTTCGTCTGGCCGACCGAGATCAACCTGCCCGGCTACCGGCCGGTGACGCGCCCGCACGCCAAGCAGATCCGCGAGGCCACCAAGCTCATCCTCGAGTCGCGTCGCCCGGTCCTCTACGTCGGCGGTGGCGTGATCCGGGCGCGCGCGTCGAAGGAGCTCCGCGTGCTCGCCGAGATGACCGGCATGCCGGTCGTCACCACCCTGATGGCGCGTGGAGCGTTCCCCGACAGCCACCCGCAGCACCTGGGCATGCCCGGCATGCACGGCACCGTGGCCGCGGTGGCGGGGCTGCAGAAGAGCGACCTGATCATCAGCCTGGGCGCGCGCTTCGACGACCGCGTCACCGGCAACCTCGATTCGTTCGCACCGGGAGCCCGGGTCATCCACGCCGACATCGACCCGGCCGAGATCGGCAAGAACCGGTTCGTGGACGTCCCGATCGTGGGCGACTGCCGCGAGGTGCTGGCTGATCTGGTCGTCGCGCTCCAGGGTGAGCAGGACGCCGGCAACACCGGAGACTTCGAGGGCTGGGTGAAGTTCCTGGCCGGGGTCAAGGAGCGCTACCCGCTCGGGTACGACACGCCGGCCGAGGGCCTGGCGCCGCAGTACGTGATCCAGCGCCTCGGCGCGATCAGCGGTCCCGAGTCGATCTACTGCGCCGGCGTCGGGCAGCACCAGATGTGGGCCACCCACTACGTCGGGTTCGAGAACCCGAACACCTGGATCAACTCCGGCGGCCTCGGGACGATGGGATTCGCCGTCCCGGCAGCGATGGGCGCCAAGGTGGGCTGCCCGGACACCACCGTGTGGGCGATCGACGGTGACGGCTGCTTCCAGATGACCAACCAGGAGCTGGCCACCTGCACGATCGAGGGCATCCCGATCAAGGTCGCGATCATCAACAACGAGTCGCTCGGCATGGTGCGGCAGTGGCAGACGCTGTTCTACGAGAGCCGGTACTCCAACACGGACCTGCACACCGGCCCGGCACGACGGATCCCGGACTTCGTCAAGCTCGCCGACGCCTACGGCGCCGTCGGGCTGTCCTGCGACAACGCGGGTGAGGTCGACGCGACCATCAAGAAGGCGATGGAGATCAACGACGTGCCGGTGGTCGTCGACTTCCGGGTGCACCGCGACGCCATGGTCTGGCCGATGGTCGCTGCGGGCACCTCGAACGACGACATCAAGTTCGCCCGCGACCTAGCCCCCGAATTCGACGAGGACGACCTCTGATGTCCATTCACACCCTGTCTGTGCTCGTCGAGAACAAGCCCGGTGTGCTCGCGCGCATCGCCGGGCTGTTCAGCCGCCGGGGCTTCAACATCGACTCCCTGGCCGTCGGGCCGACCGAGCACCCGGACATCTCCCGGATGACCATCGTGGTCAACGTCGAGGAGATCGCGCTGGAGCAGGTCACCAAGCAGCTCAACAAGCTCATCGAGGTCATCAAGATCGTCGAGCTCGACGACCGCGAGGCCATCGAGCGCGAGCTGCTGCTGGTCAAGGTCAAGGCCGATGTCGAGACCCGCTCGCAGGTCCTCGACGTCGTCCAGCTCTTCAAGGCACGCGTGGTCGACGTGGCCACCGACGCGATCACCCTCGAGGTCACCGGCAACTCCGCCAAGCTCGCCGACTTCCTGCGGGTGCTCGAGCCGTTCGGCATCCGCGAGCTGGTCCAGTCGGGCCTGGTCGCCATCGGCCGCGGGCCCCGTTCGATCAGCGAGCGCACCCTGCGCCCCGTCCCGGTACCCGTGCCGGACGCGAAGGTCATCGCCTGACATCATCGGTGGTTGCACTCGCGGCCGCCGAACCCGGACTGACAAGAATCTCGACCGCTCGATCATCGAGTACAAACCAGAAGGAGAGCCCCCAGTGGCTGAAATGTTCTACGACGACGACGCCGACCTGTCCCTGATCCAGGGCAAGCACGTCGCCGTGATCGGCTACGGCAGCCAGGGCCACGCGCACTCGCTGTCGTTGCGTGACTCCGGTGTCGATGTCCGCATCGGCCTCGCCGAGGGATCGAAGTCCAAGGCCAAGGCCGAGGGCGAGGGCCTGCGCGTCCTCTCGGTGGCCGAGGCCGTCGAGGAAGCCGACGTCATCGTCATCCTCGCTCCCGACCAGGTCCAGCGGCACGTCTACGCCGAGTCGATCGAGCCGCACCTGACCCCCGGCGACACCCTCGTCTTCGGTCACGGCTTCAACATCCGCTTCGGCTACATCACCCCGCCCGAGGGCGTCGACGTCTTCATGGTCGCCCCGAAGGGCCCCGGCCACCTGGTCCGTCGCGAGTTCGTGGACGGTCGCGGCGTGCCCGTGCTCGTCGCGGTCGAGAAGGACGCCTCCGGCAAGGCCTGGGACCTGGCGCTGTCGTACGCCAAGGGCATCGGCGGCCTCCGTGCCGGCGGCATCAGGACCACGTTCACCGAGGAGACCGAGACCGACCTGTTCGGCGAGCAGGCAGTCCTCTGCGGTGGCGCTTCCCAGCTCGTCATGTACGGCTTCGAGACCCTGATCGAGGCCGGCTACCAGCCCGAGGTCGCGTACTTCGAGTGCCTCCACGAACTCAAGCTGATCGTGGACCTCATGTACGAAGGCGGCATCGCCAAGCAGCGCTGGTCGGTCTCCGACACGGCCGAGTACGGCGACTACGTCTCCGGCCCGCGGGTGATCACGCCGCAGGTGAAGGAGAACATGCAGGCCGTTCTCGCCGACATCCAGAACGGCGCGTTCGCCAAGCGCTTCATCGACGACCAGGACGCCGGCGCTCCCGAGTTCAAGGCGCTGCGTGCGAAGGGCGAGGTGCACCCGATCGAGGAGACCGGTCGCGAGCTGCGCAAGCTGATGGCCTGGGTCAAGAGCCACGACTCGGACTACGTCGAGGGCACCGCCACCCGCTGATCGATTCGGGTTTCGACAGGCTCATCCACAAGTGGTTGAGCCTGTCGAAACCCTTCCGCGTTTCTAGAACACGTTCTAGGCTCGCCCCATGGACCTCGAAGCGATCGAAGCAATCCGCCAGCTCAAGTACCGCTACTTCCGGACCCTGGATCTGAAGATGTGGGACGAGTTCGGCGACTGCCTGGCCGACGACGTCACCGCCCGGTACGGCACCCAGGCGATGGACAAGCCCCTGCACTACGACAACCGCAAGGACGTCGTGGACTTCATGTCGGCGAACCTCGGCCCTGGCATTGTCACGATCCACATCGCCAGCCACCCGGAGATCAGCGTGGAGGGTGAGACCGCGACGGGCTCCTGGGGCTTCGAGGACACGGTGATCGTGCCGGACTTCAAGATGATCATCCGCGGTGGTGGGTACTACGTCGACGCGTACCGCAAGGACCCGGACGGTAAGTGGCGGATCGCGGCCACGAAGTACGAGCGCATCTACGAGGCGATGACCTCACTGGAGGACACGCCCAGCTTCAAGCTGATCGCCAACCGCTGGGACCCCGACCTCGCGCACTGAGGCCGGGGTCCGTCGTCGGTTCGCTACTTCACCTCGGACCTGCTCAGGGTGAACAGGCCGATCGCCAGCGGGATCACCAGCCAGATCAGGCCCGCCACGGCCAGGTGGGCCCAGTCGCTGCCGCCCATGCCGCTGTCGTAGAGGCGGGTCGAGGCGTCGTGGAAGTCGACCCAGCCCTGCGCGTGCCGGAACCAGGCCTGGAACGCCGCGAGCGCACCGAAGGCGGCGGGCAGGACGAGCGCGTAGACGAAGTAGGCCACGATCGCCCCGGAGCTGCTCCGGATCAGCACCCCGAGCATGAACCCCATCAGCATGCCGAGCCCGTCAGCGAGGAAGATCGTCAGCGCGTTGCCGATGCTGATGTCCCAGACGGTGTGGTGTCCGGTGACCGCGCTGCCGATGACGTTGCCGAGTGCGCCGACCGAGAACGCGATGGCGATCGAGGCGAGGCCGACCAGCATCGTCGCGGCCAGCTTCGCGGCGATCACCCGGCCGCGGTGCGGCACCATCGTGAAGGTGGTGAGGCCGGTGCGTTGGCTCCACTCGCTCGTGACCGCGAGGATCCCGGTCATCGGCAGGATGATCGACAGCGGGGCCCCGATCGCCGCGGCGAAGGCGCCGTAGCTCAGGTGCGGGTCGGCGAACGCGGTGATGATCGTCGCGATCACCGAGACGATCGCGCCGCCGACGAGCAACCAGAAGCCGGAGCGGGTGTCGAACATCTTCTGCAGCTCGACCCCGATGATCCGACTCGTCGGGATCTGCTCGGTCGAACGCAGGGTGCGCGCCGGCGCGGCGGAGGTGCGTTCCATCGTGGTGGTCATGCTGCTGCTCCTTCGGATGAGATCGGGTCGCGCTGGGACTCGGCGGTCAGTTCGAGGAACATCTCCTCGAGCCCGGCACCATCGGCCGCGCGGAGCTCGGTCAGCGCGATGCGCGCTTCGAGCGCGATGACGCCGACCTGCTCCGGGTCGGCGTCGGTCCGGACCGCTCCTTCGCTGGTGACCGAGCTCGAGATGCCGGCGGCACTCAGGGCCCTCGTCAGCCCGGCAGCGTCACGGGTCCGGATGAAGGTGCCGGCCGCTGCGAGCAGGTCCTCCTTGGTGCCGCTCGCCACGATCCTGCCGTTGCCGATCACGACCAGGTCGTCGGCGACGACCTCGATCTCGTGCAGCAGGTGCGAGGAGAGCAGGACGGTGCCGCCCTGGTCGGCGTACTCGCGGAGCAGGTCGCGCATCCAGCGGATGCCGGCCGGGTCGAGACCGTTGGCAGGTTCGTCGAGGATGAGCACGGCCGGATCACCGATCAACGCGGCAGCGATCCCGAGCCGCTGCCGCATGCCGAGCGAGTAGTTCTTCACCCGACGCTCGGCCTCGGAGTCGCTCAGGCTGACCCGGTGCAGCATCTCGTCGACCCGCATCCTGGGCAGTCCCATGGTGCGGGCGGCGAGGGCGAGGATCTCGCGCCCGGTGCGACCCGCGTGCTGGGCGGAGGCGTCCAGCAGGACGCCGACGTCCAGACCGGGGTTCGGCAGTTCCGCGAACGGGCGCCCGTCGATGAGCGCCGTCCCCGAGGTGGGCGGAGTCAGTCCGACCATGATCCTCATGGTGGTCGACTTGCCGGCACCGTTGGGGCCGAGGAAGCCGGTCACACGACCGGCTCGCGCGGCGAACGTGACGTCATCGACGGCTTTGAATCCGCCGTACGTCTTGGACAGGTTCTCGATGGAGATCATGGCCTGATCCTCGCCCCGCACGCCGGCCCGGCGCATCAGGGGGAACACCGGTCATCCCCCTGAGATCGGCGCCCGGGTCTCAGGGTCGGGCGAGCCGGAACAGAACGCTTGCCGCCCCGGTTCTGGTGACATGCGCATCGAGATCTGGAGTGACGTCGTCTGTCCGTGGTGCTACATCGGCAAGCGGCGTCTGGAGACCGCCCTGGCCACCTTCGGGACCGTGCCGGGGGAGCGAGGAGTGGAGATCGTGTGGCGCTCGTTCCAGCTCGACCCCTCGGCCCCGGCGGTCCCGGTCGAGTCCGTTGCGGAGTCGCTGGGTCGCAAGTACGGCGGCGGGCCCGAGGCCGGCAAGGCGATGATCGACCGCGTCGAGGCGGTCGCGGCCGAAGAGGGCCTGCTCTTCCGGCACCACGCGTCGTCGCGCGCGAACACGGTGGACGCTCACCGGCTGCTGCACCTCGCACTCGAGAGTGGGGGAGCCGACCTCCAGGGGCGCCTCAAGGAGGCGTTGCTCTCGGCCTACTTCGTGGAGGCCGAGAACGTGGCCGACCACGCCACGCTAGCCCGGATCGCGACCACCGCCGGGCTGGATGCCGGGCGGGTGGCCGACGTCCTGGCCGGCAACGAGTACGCCGACGCGGTCGAGGCCGACATCCGCGAGGCGGCTGGCCTCGGCGCGACCGGGGTCCCGTTCTACGTCATCGATCGCCGGTACGGGATCTCCGGAGCCCAGTCCGCGGACGTGTTCACCGACGTCCTGGAACGTGCCTGGGCGGACTCGCACCCGGCGCTGGACCTCGTGGGCGGTCCAGAAGGAGCGGCGGACGGCGAGCTCTGCGGCCCGCACGGCTGCGCTGTCTGACCCGGAAAGTGCGTTTTGCATGATCATGCAGCATCATGCATACTTCTCGGGTGTCCAAGGTCCTCTCCAGTCTGCCCGTCGGCGAGCGCGTCGGAATCGCCTTCTCCGGAGGTCTCGACACCTCGGTGGCGGTGGCCTGGATGCGCGAGAAGGGTGCGATCCCGTGCACCTACACCGCTGACATCGGCCAGTACGACGAACCCGACATCGACTCGGTGCCCGGTCGCGCGAAGCAGTACGGCGCCGAGATAGCGCGCGCGGTCGACATCAAGCCGCAGCTGGTCGAAGAGGGTCTGGCCGCGCTCGCGTGCGGTGCCTTCCACATTCGCTCGGGCGCCAAGGCGTACTTCAACACCACCCCGCTGGGGCGCGCCGTCACCGGCACCATGCTCGTGCGCACGATGCACTCCGACGGCGTCAACATCTGGGGCGACGGGTCGACGTACAAGGGCAACGACATCGAGCGGTTCTACCGCTACGGCTTGATGGCCAACCCCGAGCTGCGGATCTACAAGCCGTGGCTGGACGCTGACTTCGTCAGCGAGCTCGGCGGCCGCAACGAGATGAGCCGGTGGCTCCTCGAGCGCGACCTGCCCTACCGCGACTCGGTCGAGAAGGCGTACTCGACGGACGCCAACATCTGGGGGGCCACCCACGAGGCCAAGACCCTGGAGCACCTCGACGTCTCGCTGGAGACCGTGGAGCCGATCATGGGCGTGAAGTTCTGGGATCCCGCGGTCGTGATCGACACCGAGGACGTGGCGATCACCTTCGAGGCCGGTCGTCCGGTCGCGATCAACGGCACCCGATTCGGCGACGCCGTTGCGCTGGTCCTCGAGGCCAACGCGATCGGCGGCCGCCACGGGCTCGGCATGTCCGACCAGATCGAGAACCGGATCATCGAGGCCAAGTCCCGCGGGATCTACGAGGCGCCCGGGATGGCGTTGCTGTTCGCGGCGTACGAGCGGCTGCTGAATGCGATCCACAACGAGGACACCCTGGCCAACTACCACCTCGAGGGCCGCAAGCTGGGTCGGCTGCTCTACGAAGGACGCTGGCTGGATCCGCAGGCGCTGATGCTGCGTGAATCGATCCAGCGCTGGATCGCCTCGCTGGTCAGCGGCACCGTCACCTTGCGACTGCGGCGCGGCGACGACTACACGATCCTGGCGACCGAGGGCCCGCACTTCTCCTACCACCCGGACAAGCTCTCGATGGAGCGGGTCGACAATGCCGCGTTCGGCCCGACCGACCGGATCGGGCAGCTGACGATGCGCAACCTCGACATCGCCGACAGTCGCGCCAAGCTCGAGCTCTACGCAGGGCAGCCGTTGGACCAGGGCACGGTCCTGGTCGAGAACGGCACGCTGTTCGGCGAGCTGCCCTCAGGAGGGTTCGACCAGATCGCCGTCGTCGCCGAGGTCGACCGTGACGCCGAGGCCGCACTGGACGACGCCGCGATGGAATCCGGCACCGACTGAGACTCAGGTGCGGCTCCAACGTCCACAGGGCTGACCCGCA
Source organism: Marmoricola sp. (assembly GCA_025964775.1). GTDB lineage: Bacteria > Actinomycetota > Actinomycetes > Propionibacteriales > Nocardioidaceae > Marmoricola. Next base: position 7,990 of record JAOPYE010000011.1, on the reverse strand, counting down.
ACCTGTGGAGAACCGGACGGATCTGTGGACAACCAGACCGGTTCTGTGGAGGACACGCCGAGCAGCGAGAATTCCCCGAAATAACTGGCGAAACCCTCTTGCGCACGCACCCGTGGCGGACGTAGAAATCTCTCACGCGATCCCTTCGGGGAGGACGTGATCGGACCAAAGTTCGGATCTGGTGGTGGGGCGACCCGCCGCAGCTGGCAAGGTGACAGCCGGTGGATCCGCAGGGAGGTTCGGTCGATCGGAAGAGTCACCGTGATCCGGTCATAGAAGGGCCCAGCAACTCATACTTGCTGGGCCCTTCGTCCATGTCACGGGGCTTGGCCGGTGACATGGACGGCACCGGTCAACTGATCGGCTGGAGGTCCCAGTCCATCTTCCAGGTGCCCTGGACCTTCGCGAGCTTCACGTCCTGGTCGAACGGGTGCGGCCCGGTGCCGGGGTTGATCGTGCCCTGCAGCCGGACAGTCGCACCGTCGCCGTGGCGGTTGATCGCGGTCGTGTGCAGGCCGTTGAGCTTGAGGCTGGGGTTCTTGCCGAGCAGCGCGCGGCAGGCGGCGAGCGACTGGGCCGGGTCGCCGGTCACGAAGGTGGTGCTCAGCGGCTTGCACAGACCGGCTTGGCCGCGCTCGGTGGCCACGATGTACTTGACCCCGGTCGTCGCTGCCAGCTCGGCGGCGCTGTTCTGCCCGTGAATGATCAGGGCCCGGATGCCGAGCACGATGCCCACGATCACCGCGAGGACCACGATGCCGACGGTGACGCCGACCCAGGGCCGGCCCACCTTCGTCACGGTCGACGTCGAGACCGAGAGTCCTGTGTTGGCGCCTTCCACGGGGGTGTCGCAGGCGAGGCAGTAGGTGCCGGTCGCGGGAAGAGAGGCTCCGCAGTTGGTGCATTGAATTTGATCCACAGACGAACCCTGCCAGCCCCGACGGCCCAGAGCCCAATCGTTCAGCAAAATCTCAGTCGCCCCCACCGACTTCTTGACTGCGGGCCGCCGGCTCCCGGTGGTGCGCGGGTCCTCGACAAGGGACAAGACGGGCACGGCCGGCCGGGCGGGGTCGGGTACAGTTTTCGGCGGGCACAGTGTCGTGCACGATGGCTGCCGCCGATCCCCGCGATCCGAGTCGGCGTCGCCTCGCTCCAGCCGACTCACACACACTGAGGAATCCACGTGGCCAAGCCCGTCGTACTCATCGCTGAAGAGCTCAGCCCCGCCACGGTCGAGGCTCTCGGCCCGGACTTCGAGATCCGGCACTGCAACGGTGCCGATCGGGGCGAGTTGCTGGCCGCGATCGTCGATGTCGACGCCGTGCTCGTCCGCTCCGCCACCCAGATCGACGCCGAGGCGCTGGCGGCGGCCACGAAGCTGAAGATCGTGGCGCGTGCCGGGGTCGGCCTGGACAACGTCGACGTCAGGGCCGCGACCCAGAGCGGCGTCATGGTGGTCAACGCGCCGACCTCCAACATCGTCAGTGCGGCCGAGCTGGCCGTCGCCCTGATGCTGGCCGCTGCCCGCCACGTGAGCCCCGCCCACGCCGCTCTGCGCAACGGCGAGTGGAAGCGCTCGAAGTACACCGGCATCGAGCTCTACGAGAAGACGGTCGGCATCGTGGGCCTCGGCCGGATCGGTGTGCTGGTGGCCCAGCGGCTCTCGGCGTTCGGCATGAACGTGATCGCCTACGACCCGTACGTCCAGGCCGGTCGGGCCGCACAGATGGGCGTGCGGATGGTCTCCCTCGAGGAGCTCCTCGCCGAGGCCGACTTCATGAGCGTGCACCTGCCGAAGACGCCGGAGACCGTGGGGCTGATCGGTGCCGACCAGCTCGCGGCCGCCAAGTCGAGCCTGGTCCTGGTCAACGCCGCACGCGGTGGCATCGTCGACGAGGCCGCGTTGTACGACGCCCTCAAGACCGGCCAGATCGCAGCTGCCGGACTGGACGTCTTCGCCAAGGAGCCGTGCACCGACTCGCCGCTCTTCGAGCTCGAGAACGTCGTCGCGACACCGCACCTCGGCGCTTCGACCGACGAGGCGCAGGAGAAGGCCGGGATCGCGGTGGCCAGGTCGGTACGCCTCGCCCTCGGGGGCGAGCTGGTCCCGGATGCGGTCAACGTGCAGGGCGGCGTGATCGCCGAGGACGTGCGTCCCGGCATCCCGCTGACCGAGAAGCTCGGTCGGATCTTCACCTCGCTCGCCGGCGAGGTCGCCCAGTCGCTCGACGTGGAGGTCCGGGGCGAGATCACCGAGTTCGACGTGAAGGTGCTGGAGCTGGCGGCGCTCAAGGGCGTTTTCGCCGACATCGTCGAGGACCAGGTCTCCTACGTGAACGCGCCCCTCCTGGCGGCTGAGCGCGGGACGGCCGTTCGGCTGATCACCGACCCCGAGAGTCCCGACCACCGCAACCTGATCACCATCCGGGGCACGCTCGCCGACGGCTCGCAGTTCTCCGTGTCGGGGACCCTGGTCGGCATCAACCAGCGCGAGCGACTGGTCGAGGTCAACGGGTTCCTGGTCGACCTGGAGCCGACCGAGCACCTCGCGTTCTTCCGCTACGAGGACCGTCCGGGGATGGTGGGCACGGTCGGTCAGATCCTCGGTGATGCCGGCGTGAACATCGCCGGGATGCAGGTCGCCCGCGACGCCAAGGGCGGCAAGGCCCTGGTCGCGCTGTCGGTCGACTCCGTGATTCCGGCCGAGGTCCTCGAGCAGATCCGGTCGGCGATCGACGCCGAGACGGTCCGCGGCGTCGACCTGTCCGTCTAGTCCGCGCCGGGCAGCCGGGTCGCGTGCTGCGCCCTGGATGGTCCGGGTCCCGGCTGCATTGGCCGAATCGCTGTACGCCGTCGGCGGGATTGCACTAGTTTGCGCGTCAGCCAACGGATTTGCTCCGACTGCACCCGGAGCACGTCCGCCTGTTGAGTGGGGAGTCCTATGTCCGTCCGCACGCGACTGAGAATCTTCTCGGCCCTGGTCCTCGCAACGCTCCTGGCTGCCGGCCTGGGTCCGGTCCACGCCCAGACCAGCGCGTCGGGGGTCACCAGGTCGCGAGCCGCGTCGTCCGCGCGGCTGGCGGCGACAGTGGTGTACCAGCGGTCCGCGAACGCGGGTCAGCTGGCAGGCCGACGGGCCGGTGGGAACGCCGGGGCCCGGGCCGGACGAGCAGCAGGAGCAGCCGTCGGCGGCGCAGTTGGTGCCCAGGAGGGTGCGATCGCCGGCCGAAGGGCCGGGGCGGCCCAGGGCGCGAAGGCCGGACGCAAGGCGGGGTCGACCAGGCGCGATCGCAGGGCTGCGGCACGGGCCGGCGCTCGCGCCGGTGCCCGGGCCGGGGCACTGGCTGGTGCCCGGGCCGGTCGCATTGCCGGAACACGGAGCTGCGGCGCGACGGTCTTCTACAAGGCGGACGGCTCGGCGTGGAAGTGCACGTTCGCGGACAACTTCGGCGGGACCCAGCTGGACCCGACCAAGTGGCGGGTGATGACCAGCACCCAGTTCGACTTCGGGAACCGTCCCGATTGCTTCCTGGACCGGCCCGCGAACGTCTCCGTCGCAGGTGGGGTGCTCTCGCTCGTGTCGCGACGGGAGGCCTCGCCGTTCACCTGTCACGTCGGGGACAAGACCTACACGACCCGCTACTCGGCCGGCATGGTGAGCACGTACCAGAAGTGGTCCCAGACCTACGGACGCTACGAGTTCCGGGCGAAGTTCCCGTACACCACCCAGCTCGGTGTCCAGACCTCGTTGTGGCTCTGGCCGGCGAACTCGTCCGGGACCCTGTGGCCGATCACCGGGGAGATCGACGTTGCCGAGTGGTACAGCCAGTGGTACGACCGGGTGATCCCGTACCTGCACTACTTCAGCCTGCTCGACTCCCAGACGACCAACAACACCTGCCTCGTGCCCGCGGTCGGCAGCTGGCACACCTACGTCCTGGAATGGACGCCGGCCGGAATCACCATCACCTACGACGGCCGGACGTGTATCGCGGATACCCAAGCGGGCGGCTCGCCGTTCGACTCCCCGTTCCTGGTCGCGATGTTCCAGGGCTTCGGCATGGACGGCAACGCGCCGACGGCGTCGACGCCGGCGGTCTCGCGCGCTCAGTTCGACTGGGTCAGGGTGTGGTCCTGATCCAGACAATCCGGAAAGACGAGACAAAACCGGATTTGCTGGTCAAGGCGCCCAATTTCTCTTAAGGTGTCGGCTAGTCAACGGGATCTGACCGGTTGCACCCGGTTTACGACCCTCGGAGTGGGGAGAACAGTCATGCGCGCTCGAACGCGGGAACGCGTCAAACGATCAGTCGGCATCGTCGCACTGGCCCTGACGGCATCCCTGCTGTCGCTGCCAGCGGCCCAGGCCGTCACCAGCTCGGCCGACTGCGGTGGCGCGGTGATCAAGAAGGCCAGCGGCACGCCGTGGGTCTGCACCTTCGGTGACGACTTCAACGGCAACAGCCTGGATGCGACCAAGTGGTCGCCGCTGCTCACCTCGGAGAGCGCGTTCGGTCAGGGCAGCGCCTGTTACGTCAACGACCCCAGCACCATCAGCGTGGGTGGCGGTGTCCTCAGCCTGACGGCGCAAAGGGTGGCCAAGCCGTTCTACTGCGCGTCGCCGTCGGGTGCGTTCGCGACGAGCTACACCGGCGCGACGGTCAGTACCTACCTCAAGTTCTCCCAGGCCTACGGGCGCTACGAGATCCGGGCGAAGTTCCCCGGTGACAACGTTCCCGGGACCCAGTCGTCGTTGTGGATGTGGCCGGCCAAGCCGAGCTACCAGGCGTGGCCGTGGAGCGGCGAGATCGACATCGCCGAGTGGTACAGCCAGTACGCCGACCGGGTGATCCCGTACCTGCACTACGGCAACTCGGGCTGGGACAGCGGCGCCACGAACAACAACTGCCTGGTGTCAGACGTGAGTGGCTGGCACACGTACGCGATGGAGTGGACCTCGTCGCTCATCACGATCACCTACGACGGCCAGCTGTGCACCCAGTCCTACCTGTGGCCCTACCTCGGGGGGCCGTTCAACCAGCCCTTCATGATCGCCCTGAGCCAGCTCATCGGTTCCGGCTCGAACGCGCCGACGGCAGCGACCGTGCTGCCGGCGACGACCCAGATCGACTACGTCCGGGTCTGGTCCTAGGCCACCAACGTCGGCGCGCTCGGGCGCAGGCCGGCGGGGTCGGCCAGGGTCTCGGTCCAGGCCAGCGCAAGGCGCTCGATCGCGTCGACGAGCACGTGCGCCGGCTGGGTGTAGGGGATCCGCAGGAAGCGATCGAGCCCGCCCTCGGGGGCGAAGCTCGGACCGGGGGCGATGAGGACGTCGTGCCCGGCCGCACGGGGGACCAGGTCGGAGGACATGGCATGAGGTAGCTCGCACCACAGGTTGAGGCCACCGGTCGGCCGGCGCACGGCCCAGTCCGGCAGGTGCCGGGCGAGTGCGGCCAGGCCGGCATCGCGAGAGGCCCGCAGCTGGCTGCGCCGGTGCTCGAGCAGTCCGACGTCGTTGCGCAGCAGCTCGGTCGCGACGAGCTGTTCGAGCAGGGGAGCACCGAGGTCGAGACTCAGTCGGGAGCGGAACATGTCGTCGACCCGCGATGCCGGAGTACGCACCCACCCGACCCGCAGGCCGCCCCAGAACGGCTTGCTCAGCGAGCCCACGCTGATCGCGTGCGGGTGGTGGAGCGCGAACGGTGCCGGCATCTCCTGACCGTCGAGCGCCAGGTCGACGATGCTCTCGTCGATGATCGGGACGGTGCCGACGCGCGTGAATGCGGCGGCCACCCGGGCCCGGCTCTCGTCGGAGAGCAGGTGGCCGGTCGGGTTGTGGAAATCGGGGATCAGGTACGCCGTCTCCGGGCGCACCTGGGTGATCACGCTGACCAGCTCCTCGGCATCCGGGTCGTCGCGTCCCACCGGGCTGCTGAGCAGCCGGCCACCGCAATGCTTCAGGGTGGCGATCGCGTTGGGGTAGGTCGGGCTCTCCACCAGCGTCCGGGAGCCGCGCCGGACCAGGGCCCGGGCGACGATCGCGACGCCGGACTGGGCGCCGGCGACCACCATGATCTGCTCCGGCGAGGTCGCCAGTCCGCGGGCGGCGTACTTGTCGGCGATGGCCTCGCGCAGGACCTGCAGGCCCGAGGGGTAGTACCCGGTGCTCGCCAGGTAGCCGGGCAGCTCGGCGACGGCGCGCTCGTAGGCGCCGAGGATGCCCGGTCCGGGGACGGGCGCCGCGCAGGTGAGGTCGATCTTGCCTTCGGGGAGGTCGCCCGGGGGCAGGAGGTGATCGCCACGCAGGCCGCGCGAGGCCGGCAGGCTCGCCACGCTGCCCGAGCCCTGGCGCGAGAGCAGGAAGCCGTGGTCGCGGAGCTCGGCGTACGCGCGGGTGACGGTGGTGCGGCTGACGCCGAGGGCATCGGTGAGCTCGCGCTCGCTCGGCAACCGGACGCCGACGGGGAGCCGGCCGTCGGTGATCAGGACGCGCAGCCCTTCGGCGAGGCCCTTGTAGGCCGGTTCGCGGTCGAACTCGCCGATCAGTGCTGCCACGCGCGAAGCTGCGATCACCCTGGGGTCCATGCAGACCAGTGAATCACGATTGGCTATGTAGAACCAGACCAATTCAGTTCACACTGGTGCCATGTCCGCATTCAACAACTCCCGCATGGGAACCCCTCCCTTGGGTCGCCCGACCCGCCGACGCCCCGCGCTCGAACACCTGGTGCGTCGTGTCTTCCGTCGCCACCCGTGAGCTCGCCCGGCTCGGGCCGATCGAGCAGGTACGCGCCGGGCGGCTGCCGCGCCGTCTGACGCAGCTCCTGATCGGTCTGGCCCTGTACGGCGTCACCCTGGCCATGTTGATCCGCAGTGCCCTCGGCAACGCGCCGTGGGACGTGCTGCACCAGGGCCTTGCCCGCCACCTGCCGCTGACGATCGGCCAGGCAGTCATCGTGGTGAGCCTGCTGGTGCTGCTGCTGTGGATCCCGCTGCGCGAGCTGCCCGGACTGGGCACGATCGCAAACTCGTTCCTGGTCGGGATCGCCGCCGACATCACGCTCGGCCTGCTGCATCGCCCTGATGCCCTCGAAGCACGGATCGGGCTCCTGGTCGCCGGCGTCCTGCTCAACGCCGTGGCCACCGCGCTCTACATCGGCTCGCAGTTCGGGCCGGGACCGCGCGACGGCCTGATGACCGGCCTGCACCGGCGTACGGGCGTCTCGATCCGCCTCGTGCGCACCGGGCTCGAGCTGACCGCGGTGGTCCTGGGGTTCTTCCTCGGCGGCACCGTCGGCGTCGGGACTCTGGTCTACACCGTGTCCATCGGGCCGCTGGTCCAGGCGATGCTGCCCCGGGCCATCGTCGACCTGGAGCCGACGCCCTAGTTCCGGGTCGCGATCAGCGCACAGGCGTCGGGAGCCACCATCACCTCGACCGCCGTGAAGCGGGGGTCGGTGAGCCAGTCCTGGCGCAGCACGTCGACCCGCCCCTGGGTGATCGGCGGCCACATCTCGCACGGTGTGAAGTCGTCCATCACCACGATGCCGCCGGGCTCGACGAGGTCGGCGACCGAGTCGACCGAGGCGTCCTCGGGGGAGGAGGGGTCGAGGAACAGCAGGGAGTACGGACCCTTGTTGCGCAGGGTCGACCAGTCGGCCGCGAGCACCTCGACCTGGGTGTCGTCGACGAAGATGTCCTGAGCGGCGACCGCGAGCTTCTCGTCCAGCTCGGCCGACAGGATCATCGAGCCGGGGCGGGCACCCGAGCGCAGCCACGCCGTACCGACGCCGCAGCCGGTGCCGAACTCGGCCATGGTGCCGTTCCTGGTCGCGGCGAGCGCCGCGAGCAGGCGTCCCGTCTCGTTGCGGCAGAACGAGACGTACCCCGCACGCCTCGAGACGTCGAAGGCTCGCGCGACGATCGCCGGGACGTCCGGGGGGGCACTCATGGCCTCCCTCGCTTCGCATCGGTCGGCCATGAGCGCCGG
>JAOPYE010000015.1 GCA_025964775.1 Marmoricola sp. | reverse complement strand
GGACGTCGAGACCAAGGAGCAGATCGCCTCCACCGCCTCCATCTCCGCCGCCGACCCGATCGTCGGCGAGATCATCGCCGAGGCGATGGACAAGGTCGGCAAGGAAGGCGTCATCACCGTCGAGGAGTCGAACACGTTCGGCCTCGACCTCGAGCTCACCGAGGGCATGCGGTTCGACAAGGGCTTCATCTCCCAGTACTTCATGACCGACCCGGAGCGTATGGAAGCCGTCCTGGACGACCCGTACATCCTGATCGCGAACTCGAAGGTCTCGACCGTCAAGGACCTGCTCCCGCTGCTGGAGAAGGTCATGCAGTCCGGCAAGCCGCTGCTGATCATCGCCGAGGACGTCGACGGCGAAGCACTGTCGACCCTGGTGGTCAACAAGATCCGTGGCACCTTCAAGTCCGTGGCCGTCAAGGCTCCGGGCTTCGGTGACCGTCGCAAGGCGATGATGCAGGACATCGCGATCCTCACGGGTGGCCAGGTCATCTCCGAGGACGTGGGTCTCAAGCTGGAGACCACCGGCATCGAGCTGCTCGGCCAGGCCCGCAAGGTCGTCATCACCAAGGACGAGACCACGGTGGTCGAGGGTGCCGGCGACGTCGACCAGATCGCCGGTCGGGTCAAGCAGATCCGCAACGAGATCGAGAAGAGCGACTCCGACTACGACCGTGAGAAGCTGCAGGAGCGCCTGGCCAAGCTGGCCGGCGGTGTCGCGGTGATCAAGGTCGGCGCGGCCACCGAGGTCGAGCTCAAGGAGCGCAAGCACCGCATCGAGGACGCCGTTCGCAACGCGAAGGCAGCCGTCGAAGAGGGCATCGTCGCCGGTGGCGGCGTTGCGCTGCTGCAGGCGACCGTGACCGCGTTCCTCAAGCTCGAGCTCGAGGGTGACGAGGCGACCGGTGCCAACATCGTGCGCTTCGCGTCCGAGGCCCCGCTCAAGCAGATCGCGATCAACGCCGGCCTCGAGGGCGGCGTGGTGGCCGAGAAGGTCCGCAACCTCGAAGCTGGTTGGGGTCTGAACGCGGCCACCGGCGAGTACGTCGACATGATCGCCGCCGGCATCATCGACCCCGCCAAGGTCACCCGGTCCGCCCTGCAGAACGCTGCTTCCATCGCGGCGCTCTTCCTGACGACCGAGGCCGTCGTGGCCGACAAGCCCGAGAAGGCCGCCCCGATGGGCGACCCGTCGGGTGGCATGGGCGGGATGGACTTCTGATCCACTAGCCACATCGCTTGCTGCAGGGCCCCGGTCTTCGGACCGGGGCCCTGTTTTGTCACAGAGAATCCGGATTCGTCCGGTACGTGCAGCACGCGGGCCGGCGCCGACCGGGTGTGGCGCTATACGGAGACCCGCGAAATCCGTAATGTCTGCACCCGGCGCACGTGGGGTGCGCTTCTCGGGTCGAGCGAAGGTTGGACATCGCCGTGGGTTCTTTCCGTACCAGGTACGTGTCATCGATCGCTGCAATCGGGGCCGTGCTGCTCGTGGTGCTCGGGCTGGCCACGCCGGCCCAGGCGGCAACGGGCCGGTCGATCTCGGTAGCAGCCGCGCCGACGTCGGCGTTCGGCGGTATCTCTGTGGTGATCCACGGAGGCGTGACGCACTCGCCGACCGGGAGCCTCGTCAAGATCCAGCGCCTCGTCGGATCGACCTGGTTGACGGTCGTCAACACCCGCACGACGACCGCTGGTGGCGCGTACTCGGCCCGCACGACCCTGCCGGCCACCGCAGCGGTCTACTCCTACCGCGCGCAGGCGCCGGCCACCTCGCGGCTCGCCCGGACAACCAGCGCGACCGTCCACGTGACGTCCCTGCGCCACGTCGCGATCTCGTTCGACGCCACGCCGTCCTCGATCGTCCTGGGCGCCTCGACCACCGTCGGTGGCTCGGTGGCGCCGACTGCGTCCGGCACACGCGTGACCATCCAGCGCCTCTCGGGCAGCACCTGGGTCACCGTCGGCACGACGGCCGTCACCTCGGTCGCGACCTACAGTCTCGTGGTGGTCCCGAGCGGAACCACCACCTACCGTGCGGTGGTGGCGCAGCGAGGCATCAACGCGTCCGCGACCTCGGCTCCGGCCACGGTGAGGGTCACCACATCGCCGGCACCGACGATCACGACGACGACGCTCCCGGACGCGACCCGCGGGGCGGCGTACACGACGACGCTGACCAAGAGCGGTCAGGCGGGCACCTGGTCGATCCAGGGCCTGCCCGCCGGCCTGAGCCTCGACCCGGCCACCGGTGTGATCTCGGGCATCGCGACGACGATCGGTACGTACGGCGTGTACCCGGTCTTCACCGAGACCGCCACCGGGCGACAGGCCTTCAAGGCGCTTGCGCTCCACGTGATCGGTACGCCGGTCGCCGTGACGACCACCTCGCTGCCCGACGGCGCGAAGGGTGCGCCGTACTCGGTCGCGTTGACCAAGACCGGTGGCGCCGGGACCTGGTCGTCCGCCACCCTGCCGGACGGTCTGAGCCTCGACCCGGCCACCGGCGTGCTGTCCGGAACGCCGACCAGCGCGGGCGACTTCGGGATCTACGTCGCGTTCACCGAGACCTCGACCGGCTCCTACGCGACGGGCGCCTTCGCCCTGCGCATCACGGCGCCGGCGGTGACCACCGCGTCGTTGCCCGATGGCGCACAGGGGGTGCCGTACTCGTTGACACTGACCAAGACCGGTGGTCCAGGCACGTGGTCCTCCGAGCCCTTGCCCGACGGTCTGAGCCTCGACCCGGCCACCGGCGTGCTGTCCGGAACGCCGACCAGCTCGGGTGACTACGCCGTCTACGTCGTCTTCACCGAGACCGCGACCGGTTCGACTGCGTACGGCTTCTACGCCCTGCACATCACCGGGCCGGCAGTCACCACGACCTCGCTCCCGGATGGCACCACTGGCCAGGCCTACAGCCAGCAGCTGACCAAGGCCGGCGGTGACGGGACGTGGGCGTACACGAGCGGGAACCTGCCGGCCGGTGTCACCCTGTCGGCCGACGGCCTGCTCTCGGGTGCGCCCGAGGCAGCAGGTGACTACGTCTTCGACGTCACGTTCACCGAGACCGCGACGAGCGCTGCCGCCAGCCGCACGCTGCTGCTCCACGTCGCCGATCCCGGATCCCCGGTGATCAACACGACGACCCTTCCGGACGGAACCGTGGGTACGCCGTACAGCGCAACCCTGAGCGCCGAGGGTGACGGGACCTGGGCCCCGATCTACGGCGCCCTGCCCGATGGCCTGACCGTGAACGAGGCCACCGGTGAGATCTCCGGGACCCCGACGACCGCCGGTGACTCGTACTTCATCGTCCGGTTCACCACCGCGACCGGGACCAACACCAAGGCCCTGGCGATCCACGTCGCACCGGCGGCGCCCTGAGCCGAGGCGACGGGTCAGAAGACGTTGCGCGGCCGGAACTGGACGCTGACCCGCGGTCCGACGGGGCGCGACGTCTTCGGTACCGCGTGCTCCCAGGTGCGCTGGCAGGAGCCACCCATCACCAGCAGGTCACCGTGCCCGACGGTGTGCGTGATCTCGGTGCTCCCGCCCCGCGGACGCAGCAGCAGCTTGCGCGGGGATCCCAGCGAGACGATCGCGACCATCGTGTCCTGGCTGCGGCCTCGACCAAGGTTGTCGCCGTGCCACGCCACCGAGTCCCGCCCGTCGCGGTAGTAGCAGCATCCCGCCGTCACGAACGGTTCGCCGAGCTCGTCGGCGTAGTGCTCCGTGAGCTCGTCGCGGGCACGCGCCAGCACCGGATCGGGCAGCTCGTCGCCGATCCCGTAGGTGTGGACGAGCCTCGGTACGTCGACGATCCGCTCGTACATCTGGCGAGCCTCGGCGCGCCACGGGATCTGAGCGACGAGGCGGGCGAACAGCTCGTCGGCACCGGCGATCCAGCCTGGCTGGACGTCGACCCACGCGCCGTGGCTCAGCACCGTGCGCTGCAGGCCGGACAGCGGTCCGAGACCGGTCTCGGGACCGTCGAACAGGGACGGCTGGAACGCCACGCTCACGCGCCCAGCCTAGCAAAGAAGTCGAACAGATGTTCGAGTCAGCGTCCGCTGGGTTCGACCCCGACCCCGCCCTGGACCGGTGAGCCGCGCGGGGCCGGTTCGTCGGCGGCCAGCGGCGCGCCCGCCGGGACGACGCCGTTGGCGACGTCGCCGAGCTGAGGTTCGAGCCGGACGGCCGAGAGCCACCCGGTGAGCGCACAGCCGACGATCAGCATGCCGAGGTACTCCAGGTGCCAGTGGTGCCCGATCAGGAAGCCGGCGACGATCGGCCCGAGGATCGAGGCCGACTGGAACGATCCCGAGCTGAGTGCGTTGTAGCGGCCGCGCAGATGATCGGGCGCGAGGTCGTTGATGATCGCTGGGATCGTCGGCTGGAGCAGGGTCTCGCCGAGTGCGAACACCGAGGCGCAGGCGGCCACGAAGAAGGTCGCTGTCGCCGTACCGGGTGCGATCCCGCTGGCGCCGAGCAGGGCCCAGGAGGTCGCCCAGACGATCGACATCACCACGACCACGCGGGTGCGTCGGTGACCCTCGATGCGCTGGAGCACCACGAGCTGCAGGAGCACGATCACCAGGGTGTTGCACGCGAAGGCGAAGCCCAGGCCGCGCGTCGAGACGTCCCCGATCGCGCGGGAGTACGCCGGCATGCCTGCGTTGAGCTGGGAGTACCCGACGAAGGCCGAGACGAACATCAGCAGCGTCATCGTCCCCATCGCCGGAGCGCGCAGGACCTTGAGGTAGCTGATCCTCTCGGTCTCGGCACCCTGCTCGGGGTCCGGCACCGGTTTGCCGATGTGCCGCAGCGGGACGAGCAGCAGGAACAGGCTCGGCGCATAGCTGGCGGCGTCTCCGAGGTACATCGCCTGGAAGGTCGAGAGCCGGTGCACGTCGACGACCAGGCCGCCGGTGATGCCGCCGATCCCGATGCCGAGGTTGAGCAGCGAGAAGTTCATTCCGAAGTAGCGCGACCGGATCGACGAGGGGACGACCGACGCGATCAGTGCCTGCGAGGCCGGCCAGCCCATCCCGAAACCGGCGCCGATGATGGCGACGCCCAGAGTGGTGGTCACGACGTTGTCGGCGAAGGCGACGGTGGTCTGACCGACGACGGCCGCGACCAGGACGCCGAGCATGGTCCGGCGTGCTCCGAAACGGTCGATGAGCATGCCGCCGGGAGCGGAGACGACGACGCCGGCCGCCGACATCACGGCCAGCAGGATGCCGACCACGCTGAGCGAGTAGCCCCGGAGCTCGTGGAGGTAGACGACCCAGAACGGCAGCACCAGGCCGGTCCCGATGAACTCGAAGGCGACCACCGAGAGCAGCAGCTTCCCCTCGCGCGGCAGGTCGTGCCAGAACGAGGAGATCGTGGAGCGAGGGGTCGGCGAGGTCATCGGATGGAGTCTCGCACCGGCCACCGACACGGCGCATCCGACTTATCCGGACCGGTCCTCCCGAGGCGTCACGGGCCGGTCGGCAGCCGCGGCGGATGCGCGGAAAACCCCTTCCCGGTGGGCAGGCGCTCGCTAGGGTGACGACGGAGCGAGGAGGGTGAATCTGGTGGACCACGGTATTCCGGCCACCCAGCGGGGGCGCAAGCACCTGCTGGTGCGCGAATACGTGCGTTCCCTCATCGTCGACGCCGAACCCGGCAGCCCGGCACCCTCCGAACGTGATCTCGTCGAGCAGTTCGGGGTGGCCCGGATGACGGTCCGCCACGCCCTCGACGGCCTGGTCGCCCAGGGCCTGCTCGAGCGGATCCCGGGTCGCGGCACGTTCGTGACCAAGCCGCTGATCGACATGCAGATGCGGCTGTCGTCGTTCTCCGAGGAGATGGAGCGTCGCGGCAAGCTCCCCGAGTCACGGACGCTGCTGGCCCGCCGCGAGACCGCGGGCCCGGGCCTGGCCCGCGCCCTGGAGGCCGAGGTCGGTGCGCCGATCGTGCACTGGGAGCGGTTGCGCCTGGCCGACAGCCAGCCGATCGCGATCCAGCACGTGTACCTGTCGCTGGAGACGTTCCCGCGTTTCCTCGACGATGCCCTGCCCTCGAGCCTGTACTACTTCTTCGCCGACCGTGACCTGATGCCGACCTGGGGCGAGGACTCGGTCGTTGCCGCGGTGGCGACCGAGGAGGAGGCGCAGTCGCTCGAGCTAGACCCCGGCGCGCCGGTGCTGCACATCTCGCGGCGGTCGTTCTGCCGCGAGGTTGCGGTCGAGGTGACCCGCAGCATCTACCGCGCCGATCGCTACACACTCTGGGTTCCGGTCCTGCGCCCCGAACACCTCAGGTAGACCGATCGGCGGTGACTCAGAGGCCGCCGACCGGGGCCACCACGACTCCGGCCTCTTCGCAGACCCAGCTGGGGTCGGGGCCGCCGAGGTCGGGATCGACGTACAGGGCGTGCGTGCTGTGCTCGCACGCCGTGCAGACCGGCCAACGTCCGGCCGACTCCAGCAGCGCGTCCTGGACGTCCTGGGCAACCAGGCCGACGACGAACGGCCGACCGTCAGGCCACTGCTCCAGCCACCACGCACGCTGGGCGAGTGATTCCTCGAGCAGAGAAACTCCCTCGGCGTCGGCGACGCCCGTCTTCTCCATGTCGCGCAACACCAGCGCGCGCGCCGTCATCACCGGGTCGTCGAATGCCACGATGACCATTGTGTCCCCTCCCTGTGAACCGACCCCTGAAGCTGCACCCCTGCTCGAGGTCACCGTCCTGCATGCCCGCGATGCCGCTGCGGCCACGGCAGGAGAGGCGGACGCGCTGCTTTTCATCGCGGAGCCGGCGACGGGTGGCCGGTCACCGGACCCGTCGACGGTCTCCGCGATCGTGCGCGAGACCGACCTGCCGGTCCGGGTGATGCTGCGGACGCGCGACTCGCTCGAGATCGATGCCGCGGGTTTCACCGAGCTCGTGACCCTGGCCCGCGCCTACGTCGAGCTCGGTGCCGAGGGCCTGTCCTTCGGCTTCCTGGACCGCGACCTCGAGATCGACCGGGCGACCTGCAGCGAGCTGGCCGCCGAGCTGGCCGGTGTGCCCTGGACCTTCCATCGCGGGTTCGACTCCGCGCTCGAGGCCCGGCGCGCGTGGCGCGACGTGCTGATGCTGCCCGGGCTGGACGGCGTCGCGTCCGCAGGGTCGACCCGCGGTCTGGCCTCGGGAGGCGAGGAGCTGATCTCCCGTGCCCAGGGTGATCCGCGGGTCGCGGTGATGGTGCTGGCGTGCGGTGGTCTGGAGGCCGAGCACGTGCCGTGGCTGATCCGCGCCGGCGTCCGTCGGTTCGGCCTGTCCGACGAGGTGCGACCCGACGGCTCCTGGACCAAGGCGTACGTCGATCCGGCGGCGGTCCGGGCGTGGCGTCTGCTCATCGACGACGCGCACCAGCGTGCGCTCGGCGTACCGGTCGACTGAACCGCTGCGGTTCCGTTTGCCCGAATCCACCCGAAACGGTGGACATCTCCGCCTGCGCGAGACAGGGTGGGCCGGGATGTCGGCGGTGTGCCGACGGGGTCTTCGGAAGGAAATCGTGTGAAGCGTGTCGTCGTACTGATCGTGTGTTCGGTTCTGGCCGTCACGGTCTCGGGGTTCACCGGCGCACAGGCAGAACCTGTCGCTCCTGCTCAGGCAGCGTTCGCCCCGACCCTGGCCGCATGGACGTCGTGTTCGGGCGGGGACATGCAGTGCTCGACGCTGACGGTCCCGCTGGACTACGCCAACCCTGAGAACGGCAAGACGGTCAAGATCGCCGTCAGCCGGGTCCTGGCCGACCCGACCGCCGGTGCCTACCAGGGCATCATGGTCGTGAACCCGGGTGGACCAGGCGGCTCCGGCCTGCCGTACGCGAACCTCCAGGGAGCTGTCCCGAACGGCGGCGGCATGACCTACGACTGGATCGGGTTCGACCCGCGTGGTGTCGGCAGCAGCCAGCCGTCGCTGCACTGCAACTCGCACTACTTCGGGAACAACCGGCCCGACTTCAAACCGTCCAACCGGCGCCTGATGCGCTACTGGATCAGGAAGACCAACGGCTACGCGGCGGCGTGCGGTCGTAGCGCTGCGAAGCCGTTGCTGCCGTTCATGAGCACGCGCGACGTGGTCAAGGACATGGAGAGCCTGCGGGTGGCCTACCAGGCCCAGTTCAACCCGCTGCTCGATGCCGCCAAGATCCCGAAGCTCGACACGCTCAACTTCTACGGCTTCTCCTACGGCTCCTACCTCGGCCAGGTCTACGCGACCATGTACCCGAACCGGGTGGGCAAGTTCGTCCTCGACGGCATCGTCGACCCGACGAACTACTGGTACGGCGCGAACCTCCAGCAGGAGATCTTCTTCGACCGCAACATCAACGTGTTCTTCAACTGGATGGCGCGCCACCACAGCGTCTTCCACCTCGGCAGGAGCGGCAAGAACATCCGTGCCGGGTTCAACCTCGTGCTCAAGCAGCTCGACAAGCACCCGCTCGCCAACGGGCGCCTCGGCCCCGACGAGCTCACCGACGCGATGCTCGACGCGGGCTACTACGTCTACGACTGGGCAACGATCGGTGCGGCCTACTCCGACCTCGTCCGGCACCACCACGGCAGGGCGCTGTTCGACATGTACGCCGCAGCCAACCAGGGCGACGACAACGGCTACGCCGTCTACGACGCGGTCCAGTGCACCGACGTGTACCGGCCCCCGTTCCGCAAGCAGATGAGGGACGCGCGCCGGATCAACCGGACGCACCCGTTCCTCGCGTGGGACAACACCTGGTACAACGCGCCGTGCTTCCACTGGCCGGCCCCGTCGCACCGGCGCATCTACGTCACCGGCGCCCGCGTGAGCGGCAAGGTGCTGCTGATCAACGAGACGCTCGACGCGGCCACGCCGTACTCGGGTGCCCTCACCGTGCGCGGACGCTTCCCGACGTCGCGACTGATCGCCGGTGTCGGCGGTACGACGCACGCCTCGTCCCTCTCGGGCGTCGCCTGCGTCGATGACCGGATCGCGAACTTCCTCGCGACCGGAGCGCTGCCGGCCAGGGTCTCCGGGAGGCGTGCCGACGTCAACTGCCCGCACGTCCCACCACCGCCGGCCAACGGCTCGAGGGTGGCGTTCCGGATGCTCAGTGCCGGGATGTCACCGACGCTGCGCGAGGAGCTGATCGCGGCGCAGACGATCGGACTGCGCTAGCAGCTAGCTCAGTCGACCACTTTCCCGATGTCGGCTGCGTCCAGGATCCGGTACGCGTACCCCTGCTCCGCCAGGAAGCGCTGCCGGTTCTGGGCGAAGTCGGCGTCGACGGTGTCGCGCGCGACGATCGTGTAGAACCGTGCGGTCCGGCCGTCCGCCTTCGGGCGCAGCAGCCGGCCGAGCCGCTGGGCCTCCTCCTGGCGTGACCCGAACGACCCGCTGACCTGGATCGCGACGGCAGCCTCGGGCAGGTCGATGGAGAAGTTCGCGACCTTCGAGACGACCAGCAGGTCGATCTCGCCCTCGCGGAACGCGGCGAACAACTCCTGGCGCTCCTTCACGCTGGTCTCGCCCTTGATCACCGGAGCGCCAAGATGCTCCCCGAGCTCGTCGAGCTGGTCGAGGTACTGGCCGATCACGAGCGTCGGTTCACCGAGGTGCTGGGCGACTAGTTGTTCGGCGACCGTCGTCTTGGCCGGCGTACAGGCTGCCAGCCGGTAGCGCTCGTCGGCGTCGGCGGTCGCATACGCCAGCCGCTCGCCCTCCGGCAGGGTGACGCGGACCTCGACGCAGTCCGCCGGGGCGATCCAGCCCTGGGCCTCGATGTCCTTCCACGGGGCGTCGAAACGCTTGGGGCCGATCAGGCTGAAGACGTCGCCCTCGCGACCGTCCTCGCGGATCAGGGTCGCGGTGAGGCCGATCCGGCGACGCGCCTGCAGGTCGGCGGTCATCCGGAAGATCGGCGCGGGCAGCAGGTGCACCTCGTCGTACACGACCAGGCCCCAGTCGCGGGCGTCGAGCAGCTCGAGGTGCGGGTAGACGCCCTTCCGGCGCAGCGTCAGGACCTGGTACGTCGCGATGGTGACCGGACGGATCTCCTTGCGGGCGCCCGAGTACTCACCGATCTCCTCCTCGGTCAGGGTGGTCCGCTTGAGCAGCTCGGCCTTCCACTGCCGCGCGCTGACCGTGTTGGTGACCAGGATCAAGGTGGTGGCCTGCGCATGGGCCATCGCGGCCGCGCCGACGATCGTCTTGCCGGCACCACAGGGCAGGACGACGACCCCCGAGCCGCCGTGCCAGAACGACTCGGCCGCCTGCTTCTGGTAGTCGCGCAGCTGCCACCCGTCCTCGACGAGGGCGATCGCATGGGCCTCGCCGTCGACGTAGCCGGCGAAGTCCTCAGCGGGCCAGCCGAGTTTGAGGAGCGCCTGCTTGAGGTTGCCGCGCTGGGAGGGGTGCACCGACACGGTGTCCTCGTCCAACATCTCGCCGAGCATGCCGGCAACCTTCTTGCTGCGGATCACCTCGGTGAACACGGCGCGGTCGGTCGTGGCCAGGACCAGGCCGTGGACCGGGTGCTTCTCCAGGCGCAGGCGGCCGTAGCGGTCCATCGTCTCGGCGATGTCAACCAGGAGTGAGTGCGGGACGGCGTAGCGGCTGAACGCGAGCAGGGTGTCGATGACCTGCTCGGCGTCGTGGCCGGCAGCGCGTGCGTTCCACAGGCCGAGCGGGGTGAGCCGGTAGGTGTGGATGTGCTCGGGCGACCGTTCGAGCTCGGCGAACGGGGCGATCGCCCGGCGCGCCTCGGCAGCGCGCTCGTGGTCGACCTCCAGCAGGAGGGTCTTGTCCGACTGGACGATCAGGGGGCCGTCGTTCACGGCGTCAGGCTCGCGATCACCGCGTGAGTTTACTCGGGTGCCGGTGCGAGCCGTGCCTCCGTGATCCGGTGCACCGCGAAGGAGCGGACCTCCTCGGTGCGCGCGTCGTACGCCGAGAGCTGGCCACCGCCGACCTCGAGCGGCTTGACCACCCGTTCGGAGGAGGTGCCGTGGTTGTCGAGATAGCCGATCCAGACCTCGGCCGAGGTCTCGGCGGCCTCGCGCAGCAGGCTCATCACGTCGGCGGGGGCGCGCGCCGGCCCGCGCGAGGGACGCTCGGCGGCGGCACGATCACCGGCCCGGATCGCTGCGACGACCGCCGAGGTGCGGGCGGCTCGGCGCACGTCGGCGCGGACCTCGGCCGTGTGGGACCGGGGTGTGCGGGCCCGGAACTCGTCGGGCCGGGCGATCCGGACGGTGCCGTCGGCTGCCTCGACCACGGGTGCCGCGCCGAGCTCGCGGAGCCTCGGCAGGAGGACCTGGAGGGGAACGTCGGAGACGATCACCGTCGGCGCGATCCGGCGTAGTCGGAGCGACGCGGCAGCGGAGTTGTGCATCAGCTCGGTCAGCGCGGTCTCGTCGTCGCTGCGCAGGAACGCCTCCGCCGCACCGAGTCGCAGGGTGCCGAAGCGCCGAGCGACGTCGTCAACCAGGTAGTCGAGCGCCTGCGGGACCGGGGTCCGGGACGAGGAGGCGAGGAAGTCCTTGACCTCGACGGCCGACCACCCCGAGTCGAAGCTGCGGCGGACCGAGTCGACGGTGAAGCGGTAGACGGTGGCGCCGCCACGGGACTCGACGTCGGCCAGCAGGGCCAGCCGTCGTGCGAACTCCTGCTCGAGCGGGCCCGGGGCCACCGCGGTCAGGTCGGCCTGGATCAGCACGTGGTCAACGGGCGTCGGGAGCAGGTCGGACAGGGCCGGTGCCGCGTCGTCGCCGGCCAGCAACGTCCTGCCGAAGCCCGACAGGCCGCTGAGGCCGGTCAGCCCGAGCGCGGCGGCTTCCGCCAGGGTGGTGGGAGTCAGGTCGAGGCGAGCAGCCGGGCGCCGCGGATGGTGCCAGCGCAGACGTGCGACCAGGGAGGCGGTGCCGGTACCGGCAGCAAGGGCCCGGCCGACCGGCAGGTCCGCGAGGGCCTCCAGGGTCGTCCGCCGGTCGCCGGGAAGCCAGGACCGTTCGAGCCCGGGGGAGAGGGCGTTGACCGGCTTGTCGCCGTCACGTCCGCCGACGGCCGAGGCGAGGCGGGGGTTGTCGAGCCAGGCCTTCGCCAGGACCTGCCAGCGTTCGGCAGTCGATCGGGCTGCCCAGGCGTCGTACGCGTCGGTCGGCAGCCAGGCCGAGTCGAGGTCGTCATTCATGCCTTGCGCGAGCAGGTGCGCCGCGGCGGCTGTCTCGATGACGAGCGCTGTTGCCGCGAGCTCTGCGTGGACCAGGTCGGCAGCCGCGCGCAGGTCGCGGACACCGAGGCCGCCGGCCCTGAGGCCTGCCGGTGGCCGGGTGGCCCAGGCCTCCAGCAACATCTCGGTACGTCGGGTGAACTCGTACGCCGCCCCCGCCGCAGCCCGGTCGATCTGGGCCGCGGTCCGCTCGCTGTCGGCCAGCTCGGGCGCAACGTCGACCGGGTACCGGGTCGATCGCCCGCCCCGCAGGTGCAGCCGGACCGTCCACGGCACCACCACGTGCCGGTCGTCGCGGGCCATCAACAGGCGGCGGGCGAGGAGGTGCTCGGTGGGCGTGGAGGCACCGGCGACCCGCACCGGTGTCCGGGCGTCGGCCACCGTGCCGGCCGCGTCGGTCTCGTCGAGGTGGTCCAGGATCGTGCGGGCCCGCTCGTCGATGTCGGCCAACAGACCGTCGATCTCCGGCTCCGGTGGTCCGGTCGGGAGGCCGATCAGGTCGGCCACCACCGTGGTGGCGCGCCAGGCGTCGGTCGTTCCCCAGACGAGGGCGAGCGCGGCGAGTCGTTCCAGGGCCGTGGCCACCGACGCCGGCTCGGCCGCAAGGACCGCGGCGATCTCGTGCTCGGGCGCCGGGCCGACCTGGATCACCGCCAGCAGGGTCTCCAGCTCGAGGCGGTCGAGCAGGTCGAGTGCGCGGACCACCGAGACCCGGACGACGGCACGCGATGCCAGTTGCGCGGAGTCCAACGGCGCCGGCACGCCGAGGTCAGGGCGCTGTTCCAGGAGCGCAGCGACACGGTCGTCGGGCCAGTTCCGGAACTGGTCGGCGAGAGTCCGCGGCGCGTCGGGGGTGGGCATCCGACCAATTCTACGGACCCCGGGGTGGTGCCGGCTGCCGCGCAGTGGCGGGGCATCCGCGGGGAGCGCCAAAAAGACTGTCGTCCGACTCGACGAGTCCCTAGGGTCGGAGGACCTGCACAACGGGGGCGTTCGGCCCCCGTTCTCGGAAAGGGGCACCGATGGCCGACTCGATCGACCTACTCGCGGAGGACTTCTACGCAGCGCACATGCGGGCCAACCCGACCGAGGCGCACCTGCTCGGCGACTACTTGCACGCCGCCCGGTTCGAGGGTGCGAGCCGCGCTGAAGAAGACCGCCAGGCCGCCGAGCTGCGGGACTTCGTCGACCGTGCCGAGGCGCTGGACGTCGATCTCCTCGACGACCAGCAGCGAATCACCCGATCGGTGCTGCTCAGCGAGGCGACGACCCGGGTGGGGATGATCGAGGGACGCTTCCGGGAGTTCGCCGCCGACCCCATCTTCGGCGACCAGGTCTCGCTTCCGCTCGTCGTGGGCATGCTGGCGATCCCGACGGCCGAGGTCGCCGAGGCCATGGTCGAGAAGTACCGCGCAATCGGTCGCTGGTACGTCGACCTCGCCGAGCGCCAGCACGAGGGTGTCGCCCGCGGTCGGGTGTCGCCCGGGTTCGCGGTGACCGGAACGATCGCCCAGCTCGACGCCGCGCTCGCCGTCCCGGTCGCCGAGGACCCGTTGCTCGACCTCACCGGGCTGCCGGCGGACGTGGACTCCGATGCCTGGCGCGCGGCGATGGTCGAGGCGATCGCGACCGCGATCCGACCGGGCATGGCGGCGTACCGGGAGGCGCTGGTGCAGGTCGCTCTGCCGGCCGCGCGACCCGATGACCGCGCCGGCCTGTGCTGGCTTGCTGATGGGGAGGAGGACTACGACCGCACGCTGCGCTACTACACGACCACGACGAAGACCGCGCAGGAGATCCACGACATCGGCCTCGACCAGATCGCCGGTCTGGCCGAGGAGTACCGCGAGCTCGGGCTTGAGGTCGTCGGTACCGATGACCTGCAGGAGATCTTCGAGGCGATGCGGACCGACCCGGCCCTGCACTTCGAGACCGGCGACCAACTCGTCGAGGCGTCCGAGATCGCGATGCAGCGCGCCTGGGACGCCATGGGGGACTGGTTCGAGGTGCTCCCGCAGGCCAAGTGCGCCGTGCAGGCGACCAGGACCGGCGCGAAGGCGTTCTACTTCGCGCCGGCGACGGACGGCTCGCGTGGCGGCACCTTCTTCATCAACGTGGAGGACCCGAGTGCCTGGGGGACCTTCGAGCTCGAGTCGATGGCCTTTCACGAGGGCATCCCCGGGCACCACCTGCAGCTCGCCATCGCCAGCGAGCTCACCGGCGTACCGGAGTTCCGCAAGCACCTGAACAACTCCGCGTACGCCGAGGGCTGGGGCCTGTACACCGAGCGGCTCGCCGACGAGATGGGGCTGTACTCGGGTGCGCTCGACCGGATGGGCATCTTCTCGGCCGACTCGCTGCGCGCCTGCCGGCTCGTCGTCGACACCGGCCTGCACGCGCTCGGCTGGTCGCGCCAGCAGGCAGTCGACTTCATGGTCGAGAACTCACCGATGACCGAGGCCATCTGCCGGCCCGAGGTCGACCGGTACATCCTCACGCCGGGCCAGGCGACGTCGTACATGATCGGGCGGCTGGAGATCCTCCGGATGCGCGCCGAGGCGAGCCAGCGCCAGGGCGCCCGCTTCGACGTCAAGAAGTTCCACAGCGCCGTCCTGGACAACGGCTCGTTGCCGCTCGGGGTGCTCGACGAGGTCGTTCACGCCCGGTTGGCCTGATCGACGCTGAATTTGCGCTCAGCGCTCCCGTCAGGAAGCGTTCAGGCTGCCTGCCTAGACTGATTCAGCCCGAGTCGGACGGCAGGGCCGTGACGAGGAGCAGGCAATGTCGATTGGTGAGGTGCCCGGGGACGGTGCGCTTCTGCCTGCCGCGGGCCCGGGTGGTCGGCGGCGCGCCGGACGACGCCACGGCAAGCGGCCCAACCGACGGCGCCGCATCGTCATCGCCGTGTCGGTCCTCCTGATGCTGGTGACCTCGGTCGTCGGGGTCGCCTACGCGGTCCTTGCGGGAAGCATCAAGACCTTCGACTCGAAGGGGCTCGAGAAGGTTCGTCCCGCGGAGACCAAGGGCATGAACATCCTGCTGATCGGCACGGACGCCCGCGGCGGGGAGAACAGCAAGCTCGGTGGTGCGGGCGACCTGGTCGGACGCTCCGACACGACGATCCTCGTGCACATCTACCCGGGCGGGACCTCGGCCGTCGGCGTCTCCATCCCGCGCGACTCCCTGGTCACCATTCCGCCGTGCAGGATGCCCGACGGGTCGTGGACCCAGACCCAGACCGACGTGATGTTCAACTCCGCGTTCTCGGTCGGGCTGACGCGGGCCGGCAACCCGGCCTGCACGGTGAACACGGTCGAGCGGATGACCGGTCTGCGGATCGACCACACCATGGTGATCAACTTCGCCGGCTTCGCCGACATGTCCTCGGCCGTCGGCGGTGTCCCGGTGTGCGTCCCGAACGACGTCTACCAGGGTGACCTCGACCCCAACCTGGGCTATCAGGGCACGTTGATCTTCAAGGCGGGGCGGCAGCTGGTCTCGGGTGCTCAGGCCCTCCAGTACGTGCGCGTCCGGCACGGCATCGGCGACGGGTCCGACATCGGCCGGATCCAGCGCCAGCAGGCGTTCCTGGCGAGCATGGTGATCACCATCAAGAACAAGGGTCTCGAGCTGGGCAACATCCTGCCCCTGGTGCGGGCGGCCACCTCGGCGATCACCTTCGATCCGAGCCTGTCGAGTCCGACGAAGCTGCTGTCGTTCGCCCAGAGCCTCAAGGGTCTGGACCCGAAGAAGATCGGCTTCGTCACGGTGCCGTGGCGCTACGACGGGGCCCGGGTCGCGATCGTGCAGCCCGACGCGAACGAACTCTGGGCGGCCCTGCGGGCGAACCGCCAGCTGATCGGCAAGTCCCCTGCCACGAAGACCTCGAAGGCCATACCTCGCGGCACCGGCAAGGTGAAGGTGCTGAACGGCACGACCACCCGCGGTCTCGCCGGACGCATCTCCACCCGGCTCACCAAGGCGGGCTTCGTCGCCAAGCCCGGCAACGCTCCCACCACGACCGTGACCAGGTCCGAGATCCACTACCGGCCGGCCGACGCGGCTCGAGCGGCAGTCCTGGCCCGTTACCTCGGCGCGACGCTGGTGCCCGACCCCAACGCCCGGACCCTCACCCTGATCCTCGGAACGTCGCACCGGTGGACGGGAACGACGGCACCCAAGCCGCTGCCGAGCAGTGTGACCGGAACGATCCGTACTGCCACCGCCAACCCTTGCTCGAACGTCTCCTACGGCTGAGCGAGCTGCCAGAAGCCGGGCTTGGACTTCGTCATCAAGCCCTCGCTGATCAGCGCCACCCTGGCACGACGAGCGGCATAGCGCCACCGCTCCTCGCCCTCCGGGGTCTTGTCCCGGTCTCCGGACAACAGGGATTCCTCGGCCGCGATCTCGAGCTCGAGGAACATCTCGTCGGTCTCCAGCTCGCCGCCGGCTTGCTCCAGGACGGCGAGAATCAGCGGCCGGAACGCCTCAGGAGCGCTCCAGCGCCGGGTCACCAGCCTGTCCGGCACCGAGCGTTTCGCCGGAGCCGATCGCTTCCGGGGCAACGCCTTGGCCGGCGCGGTCGGCAGGCTGGGCGGCCGGCCATGGATGCACTGGGACCGGGGCAGATCACACAGGTCGCAATAGTCGACGGCATTCATCACGACCACCCTAACCAGCGGCCGTGCGATCGAGACCCTCAGGGCTTGACGGCGACCAGTGCCAGGCTGCACGCCTCGGCTCGGCGAGCTGTCCGCTCGGTATGCATGAGCAGCGGCCGTACCAGCGGTGCCCACAGGACCCCGACGACGTACGGGATGCGAAGCCCGTAGAACAGTCGACAGGCCCGGGAGACCCAGGCGCCGGTGTAGTAGCGGTGGCTCTCGACCCTCAGGCCGGCGGCGGCGAGCTTCGGTTCCAGGTCCTCGAGGTAGTAGCCGTCGCGCACGTGGCCGAGGTGCTCGTGGAACCTGCGGCCGAACATGACCGGGTATCGCGGCGTCGGCACGGAGACGACCAGGCGGCCGCCGGATCGCAGCGCCTGGGCGATCTGGCGGATCGCGAGCTCGTCGTCGTCGATGTGTTCGAGGACGTCGATGGCCAGGACCTGGTCGAACCCGTCGCCGACCGCGAGCTGGCGGAGGTCCTGCTGGGAGACCTCGACCTGGGTGAAGCCCCCCGCGGCCTTGATGTCGACGGCCTCCTTGACGGAGGCGGGGTCGAACTCGGTCATCACGATCGGGGCGGTGTGGCCCAGGGCGGCGACTTCGAAGCTGATGCGTCCGTCTCCACCGCCGACTTCGAGGGTGCGGGTGGCATCGAGGTCGATCAGCGGTGCCACAGCGTTCCAGCGGTAGTGGGAGTGCATGTCCTCGGCGCCGAAGAAGCGGCGGTAGAGCGTGAAGGCGACGCGGTCGTCGACGAGCGACTTGCTGGCGCCCAGAGGTGTCCGAGTTCGTTCGCGCCTGCGCATGGTGTCCATCATGGAGCAACGACCGGGACTGCGCAGGCCCCTGCGCATGGCCGGGAAGCAGCGAACGGCAGTACGGTCACGAGATGAGTGGAACCAGCGACGAGAGCCTGGATGCCCGGTTCACCGGCGAGATCCCGGAGATCTACGAGCGGTTGCTGGTCCCGATGATCTTCCACGCCGCGGCACTGAGGCTGGCGGGTGCCGTCGGCGCGCGCACACCCCATGACGTGCTGGAGACGGCGGCGGGCACCGGGGTGCTGACCCGCGAGCTCGTGCCGTCCTGTCCCGGTGCCAGCATCACGGCCACCGATCTCAACCAACCGATGCTGGACACCGCGGCTCGCACGATCGATGACGAGCGGGTGCGGTGGCAGCAGGCCGATGCGCTCGACCTGCCCTTCGACGACGACAGCTTCGACGTGGTGGTCTGCCAGTTCGGGGCGATGTTCTTCCCCGACCGCGTCCAGGGCTACCGGGAGGCCCGACGCGTGTTGAAGCCGGGCGGCGCGTTCCTGTTCAACGTGTGGGACAAGGTCGAGAACAACGAGGTTCCGCAGATCATCACCGCGGCCCTGATCGAGGCGGCGCCCGAGAACCCGCTCTCCTTCCTGAGCCGCACCCCGTACGGCTACCACGACCCGGCTCTGATCCGGGCCGACCTCGAACGCGCCGGGCTGGCGGACGTCACAGTCACACCGGTCGACGGGATCAGTCGAAGCACCGTCTCGGAGGCGGTGATCGCCTACTGCCAAGGCACCCCGCTGCGCGGCGAGATCGAGGCTCACCCCACGTTTAACGTGGCAACCGCGACCGCGATCGCCGAGGCCGCCCTGCTCCGCCATTTCGGGCCGGGACCGATCGAGGCTCGCATCCGGTCATTCGAAGTGGTGGCGAGTCCCGCATCCGCCTGAGTTCCCGGCGCGGCGCGCCGGCGGCGATGTTCTCCAGACCGCCGCCCGACGACCGCGCCCGCACCTAGACTTTCGCATGCCACGGCGGAGGGAGGGTGCCCGGATGAGAAGTCCTCGAGACGGTGGGCGGCCCCTGAGCGTCGTCGCTTGGGCGGCTGTTTTCTGGCTGGCGCTCTGCCTGCTCGCGCTTCCTGCTGCTGCCGCCCGGGCGCCGGGTCCGCCTACCGTCACTACCGGAAGCGCGACGACGGTGCAAAGCACCTCGGCCACGGTCAACGGGATCGTCAACCTCCACGGCTCCGCGACCACGGTCTACTTCGAGTACGGCACGAGCGGTTACAGCAACAAGACCGTCACGACCGTCATCCGATCCACTTCGGGCTCGTTCCCGTTTCACGCGGACCTCATCGGTCTCGCCCCAGGGACGACGTATCACTTCCGCGCAGTCGCCACTTACAACACAAGTCGCATTACCGACGGCGGCAGCACCTTCAGCACGACCATGCCTCCGAGTGTGGAGACGGGTGCCGCCACCGCGGTCCAGCAGACCAGAGCGACGCTCACCGGCACCGTCAATCCCGCCGGGTCCGCAACCACGGTGAACTTCCAGTACGGAATCAGCGCTGCGTACGGCAGCAACACTGCCCCAGTCCCCGTGGGCCCCGGCACCGGGTCGATCGGATTCCATGCCGGCCTCACTGGGCTCATCCCGGGGACGACCTATCACTACCGCGCCGTCGCCACCAACAAGAACGGCACCGTCCGCGGCTTCGACAACACGTTCACCACCGGCAGGGCGTCCGGCGTCACGACCGGTGCCGCGAGCGCCGTGCGGCAGACCACCGCGACGCTCACCGGCACCGTCGACCCGTCAGGGTCCGCGACGACCGTGAACTTCCAGTACGGAACCAGCGTGGCCTACGGCAGCACCACCCCGGCGGTGCCTGTCGGGTCCGGCACCGCGTCGATCACGTTCTACGCCGATCTCACCGGCCTGGTCCCGGGCGTGACCTATCACTACCGTGCGGTCGCCACGAGCCAGAACGGAAGCACCGACGGCACCGACCGAACCTTCACCACGACCAAGCCACCCACGGCGGCGACCGGCGGCGCGACCGGGCTGACGGCGACCTCGGCCACGCTCAACGCCACCGCCGATCCGTTCGGTGCGGCCACCACCGTCACCTTCGAGTACGGCAGCAGTTCGGCCTACAGCAGCAACACCCCGGCGCAGGGCATCGGTTCCGGCAACGGCCCGGTCGCGTTCCACGCCACCATCACCGGTCTGGTCGCCGGTACGACGTACCACTTCCGCGCGGTGGCTACCAACCAGAACGGCACCACCGCGGGCGCCGATCACACCTTCACGGCACCGGCCGCCACCCCGACACCGACCGCGAACGCCACGGATCCGCCGACCGCCGACCCGACGATCGCAGGGACGTCGGCGAGCTCTCCGCCGGCGTCGCCGCCTTCGGGAAACAGCAGCCTGTGGGTCTGGATCCTCGCGCTGATCGCCGTCGTCGCCGGCGGTGTGATCTTCGCCGCCGCGCGCCTGCGACCGCGGCGCCCGGGATCCTGAGGACCGCACGGCTCCTTGGCGGCTGGTCGCGCGGGTGTGCTCAGGCGTCCCGGCGGCGGATGAGCAGGAACGTCGCCGCCAGGAGGAGCACCGCGAGGGCCGTGAGCCAGCCGAACTCGATCCACTGGAACTGCCAGTAGCGGCTGCTCGGTTGGTAGCTCGTCCATTGCTGGTATCCGTGCTGGAGCAGGTACGTGATCGGGTCGACGCCGTTGCTCGGCGACGCGGTGACCGTGGTCTTGCCGCCGTTGCCGACGTCGATCTGCTGGATCCCGGCGGACTGGAGCGCGATGTTGAGATCCCGGCCGCTGACGACTGCTCCTGCCTTCTCCCACCATTGCTGGACGGTCTGGGAGCCGGTCACGAAGTCGAGGCTCTTGGTCCGCAACGGCGCGATGTAGCGGAACCGGAGCTTGGAGGTCGCCAGGGCCAGCCCGAACCCGATCCCGATCGCCGTGGCGAGCGCCGGCACGACGCGCCTCCAGAGGTAGCCCGCCAGCACCCCGAGCGAGAAGGCCGCCAGGCTCCAGCCGACGATCGCGATCCCGGTCGTGGGGAACTCACTCGCCTGCAGTCGGCTCGCGACGTCCGCCTCCCAGAGCGGGTGGTCGTGCCAGGCGATGAGTGCGCCGAAGGCGCCGGTCAGCACCGCGACGGCGATCGCACCGGGCACCAGCAGGGCAACGGCCCAGCGCAGGCGGCCGACCCCCTGGGTCCAGGCGTACCGGAAGGTGCCGGTCTCCAGCTCGCGGCCGATGAGCGGTGCGCCGGCGAACGCCCCGATGAGCAGCGGAGCGAAGATGAAGACGGCGCTGACGATGCCGGGGTTGGAGTGTGCGTTCCTGAAGTTCTCCCACGCGAACTGACAGGCGCTCGAGTGCACCGGGGTGCAGGCCTGCACCGTGCTCCACGCCGAGCGCATCTGAAGTCCGGACACGAGCAGGTAGATCGCGAGCAGCCCGAGGATGCCGAGGATGGTGAGGGTCGTGGTCCGTTGCCGGCGCCAGATGACCCAGGCAAGGCTGCGCCAGGGAATGGGCTGTACCTGCGGGGGCGGGACCGTTGCCAGGGTCGTCGTACTCATCGGATCGCCTCCAGGGTGCTGGTGCGTGCGGTTCGGGCGTCCTCACGCAGGTAGGCCATGGTCAATTCCTCGAGGCTGACCGGCCGGGCCTCCCAGCCCGAGGGGGGTGGCCCGGGATTCGCCACCTCCACGAGGAGATGGCTCTGGACGCCGGCACTGCTCTGCTGGATGGTTCGCCACCCCGGGTCGCCGGGCTGGTCACGGGGACCTGTGACCAGGCGGTGCCGTTCGCGCAGGTCCTCGACCGCACCGTTCAGGTGCACCCGGCCGTGCGAGATGAGGATGAGGTGGTCGGCTACACGCTCGAGCTCGGCGAGCACGTGCGAGGACAGGAGGACCGAGACCCCGTCCTCGGCCATGGCCGTCATCACGGTCGCCATGAAGTCGTGACGAGCCAGCGGGTCGAGCGAAGCAGTCGGTTCGTCGAGCACCAGCAACCGGGGCCGCCGCGCCAGCGCCAGGGTGAGGGCGAGCTGCGCACGCTGCCCCCCGGACAGCTTCCCGGTCTTCTGGCGCCCGGGAATGGCGAGGTCCTCGAGCCGACGGCGGGCGAAGGCGTCGTCGAATCGCTGGTTGAGGTTGCGCGTGAGGTGGATCATGTCGAGCGCCGAGAGCTGCCGGTAGAGCGGCATGTCCTGTGCGACGAAGGCGATCCCGTCCAGCGCCGCCGGTGACCCGGCGGGGACGCCGTCGAGGACGGAGACCGTGCCGCTGGTCGGCGCCGCCAGCCCGACCACCAGGTTGAGCAGGGTGCTCTTCCCGGCGCCGTTGGGGCCGACCAGCGCGACGAGCTGGCCCTCGGGAACGCTGAGGGTGCAGCCGGTCAGGGCCACCACCCGGCCGTAGTTCTTGCCGAGCTCACAGGTCTCGATGACGGTGGTCATGCTGCTCCTCCGCCGGCCTGCGCGCCCTCGTCCGGTACGCCGCGAGAGGTGTCCGTCTCGCGGCGCTCAACAAAATCCCGGAGCGTGCTCGTGAACAGCGCGACGATGCCGTCCTGATCGAGCCCGGACGCGTCCGCTCCGCGCAGCCAGACGAGCAGGGAGGTCCGCAGCCCCGTCACGCCCGCAAGGTCGATCTGGTCGAGGCTTGCCTTGATGAACGTGCCCTGCCCCGGTCGGCCGGCGGTCAGGCCTTTGCCTTCCAGGTCGCGGTAGGCCTTCAGGACGGTGTTCGGGTTGATCGCGAGGTCAGCGACCACCTCGCGGACCTTCGGCAGCTGGTCGCCGAGCTGGAGGTACCCCAGACGCAGGGCGTGCTCCACCTGGTGCACGAGCTGGAGGTACGTCGGAACGCCGGAGGTCGGATCGAGGGTGAACATGATCGGCGACGACGGCGAACCACTCGGGCTGATCCGTTTATCTAACGTCATAGTTAAACGATAGAACGAACCTGCTCGGTGAGCAAGCCCTCACCGAGGTGAGAACGCTCAGGGCGCCGGCGGAAGGTTGCCCAGGAAGTCGGCGGTCGGGACGAAGAAGCTCGTCCCGGTGACCGCGGTCGAGAAGTCCAGGATCCTGTCGTGGTTGCCGACGGGATCGCCGATGAACATGTTGCGCAGCATGCGTTCCGGCGTGGCCGGAGTTCGTGCATAGGCGATGTAGTACGTGCCGAACTCACCTGCCTCGAACGATCCGAACGACATGTTGTCGCGCAGGATCTGCAGCTGCTCTCCGTGCTCGTCCTCGATCACGTTGAGGGCCACGTGCGAGTTGGCCGGCTTGAGGTCGTCGGGCATCTCGATGTTGCTGAGCTTGCTGCGACCGACGACGCGCTCCTGCTCCTCGGTGCTCAGCGCGTTCCACGAGCCCAGGTTGTGCAGGTACTTCTGCACCATCACGTAGCTGCCGCCCGCGAACTCCGGGTCCTCGGCACCCACGGTCACGGCACGGAGCGCATCGCTGCCGGCCGGGTTCTCGGTGCCGTCGACGAACCCGAGAAGGTCGCGTTGATCGAAGTAGCCGAAGCCCTGCACCTCGTCGATCACCTCGACGGCATCGCCCAGCGCACTGACGATCTGGGTGGCGAGCTCGAAGCACAGGTCGAAGCTCTCGGCCCTGAGGTGGAACAGGAGGTCGCCCGGCGTCGAGACTGCGTGGTGGGCGTCGCCGACGATCTCGGGGAACTGGTGCAGCTCAGCCGGTCGGGCGCCGGCGAACAGCCGGTCCCAGGCCGTCGTACCGATCCCGGCGACGCAGACCAGGCTGTCGCCGTGGCCGCGTATCGCGACGGACCGTTGCAAGCCGGCGAGGTCCGCCAGGACATCGCGAACCGCCTGCTCGCCACCGGCAGCCATGCCGAGCACCAGGAAGATCGCAGACCTGGTCAGCGGAGTCAGGACCGGCTGCTGCACGGGCTCGGGCATGGGGAAAAGCATGTCACACGGCGGGATCGTCGCGACGCCCGTTCAGCTGCGGATCGCGTAGTGCAGATGCACGACTCCGCTGGCGAAGCGGTGTTCGTCGAGGAGGTCGAGCCGGAGCCGCACGTCGGCGGGCAGGGCCGGCTTGCCGCCGCCGACCACGACCGGGCACAGCACCACGTGACACTCGTCGACCAGGCCGGCAGCGAGTGCCTCGCGGGCGAGTCCGGCGCCACCGACCGAGAGGTCGCTCTCCGAAGCCGCCTTGAGCTCGGCGACCGCGTCGAGGTCGAAGTGGTGCTCGATGCGGGTCCGGGCGCTGGTCGGTGCCTCGAGGGTGCGTGAGTAGACGATCTTCTCCGCCGCCTGCCAGATCGCCGCGAAGTCCCGGTGCTCGGGTGACTGGTCCACGCCGGTGCTCGCGGTCTCCCAGTACTGCATGGTCTCGTACATCCGGCGGCCGTAGAGATAGGTGCCGATCGGGCGCTCCAGGTCGTTGACGAACGCATGGACCTCGGCATCGGGCGCGGCCCAGTCGAAGGTACCGGCCGCGTCCTCGACGTACCCGTCCAGCGAGGCGATGTAGGAGTAGATCAACCGTGGCATGTGCCGACCTCCGGGTCTGTCGGCCGCCTCGGGGGCGTCCGACGCTGTCCGTGCAGCACCGTAACCTTCTCCTCATGGGAGATGCGGGCGAGCTGGTGATCGG
The DNA here is from genome assembly GCA_025964775.1 of Marmoricola sp. Lineage (GTDB taxonomy): Bacteria > Actinomycetota > Actinomycetes > Propionibacteriales > Nocardioidaceae > Marmoricola. The sequence continues at coordinate 47,925 of JAOPYE010000015.1, read as the reverse complement.
GTTCGACCTCGACATGACCCTGATCGACACCGTGCCCGGCTTCATCGCCACCCTGGACGCCCTCGGGCACGAGCTGGGAGTCGCGTTCCCGTCCGCTGCCATGAGCGACAAGCTCGGTCCGCCGCTGGACCAGATGCTGGCGCCGTACCTGGCCGAGGAGGCGATCGCCCCCGCGGCCGACCGCTTCCGATCGCTCTACCCGACGCATGCCGTTCCGCCGACGCCGACGTTGCCAGGAGTTCACGAGTCGCTGGCAGCGGTGCGTGCGGAGCACGGCAAGGTCGTGCTGGTGACCGGCAAGTACGCGCCGAACGCGCTTCTCCACGTCGAGCACCTCGGGCTCGACGTCGACCACATCGAGGGCTGGGTCTGGGGTGAGGCCAAGGGTGCGGTGCTGCGTGAGCACGGGGCGATCATGTACGTCGGCGACCACATCCACGACGTCGAGGGAGCCCGGGCCGCGGGCATCCTGAGCGTCTCGGTCCTGACCGGTGGCTGCGGTCGCGAGGAGCTCGAAGCGGCCGGGACCGACGTCGTCCTCGACGACCTCACCGCCTTTCCGGAATGGCTCGCCGGATACCTGCTGGAGACGCGGCTCGCTGCCCTGGAGGCGGACCTGCGTCGTCATGAGTCGTTGATGGTGGCGTTCAGCGGGGGAGCGGACTCGGCGTTCCTGCTCGCCGCGGCGGTCCGGGCACTCGGCCCCGACAAGGTCGCCGCTGCCACCGCGTACTCGCCGTCGCTGCCGCTGTCCGAACGCCAGGCGGCGCTGGACTTCGCCGGCAGCCTGGGCGTCATGGTCCTGACGCCGGCGACCGACGAGCTGGCCCGGCCCGGGTACGTCGCCAACGCCGGCGACCGGTGCGCGTTCTGCAAGTCCGAGCTGCTCGACGTCCTCGGTCCGCTGGCGCGCGAGCACGGCTTTGCGGCCGTCGCGACCGGGACCAACGCCGACGATGCGCGGACCGGGTTCCGGCCGGGGATCGCTGCCGCGGCCGAGCGCGGTGCGGCCACCCCGCTGCTGGATGCCGGCCTGACCAAGGCCCAGGTCCGTGCGGCCTCACGCCAGTGGGAGCTGCCGACCTGGGACAAGCCCGCGGCTGCCTGTCTGAGCTCGCGGATCGCCTTCGGGGTCGAGGTCACCGAGGAACGCCTGGCGAGGGTCGAGCGTGCGGAGGCCGCCGCGCGGGAGGCGCTGGGTGCGCTCGGGCTGACTGTGCGCAACCTCCGGGTGCGGGACCTGGGTGACCGGGCGCGGCTCGAGATCGACCGTGAGCTGGTCGGCGATCTGGACGGGACGGTGACGGCAGCGATCCAAGCGGCCGGGTTCGAGGTCGTCGAGATCGACCCGCTCGGGTTCCGGACAGGCTCGATGAACGAGCTTCTGCCCGATCCCGAGCTCTATCGCTGATCAACCGACTCGCCCGAAGTCTGCGCCTGCCCTACGCTGTGCCTTCGCATTCAACTGGAGAGAAAGGCCGAGCTGGTGCCCACCGGAAAGGTCAAGTGGTACGACGCCGAGAAGGGTTTCGGCTTCCTGTCGCGCGAAGACGGCGAGGACGTCTACGTGCGCTCGTCGTCGTTGCCTGAGGGCATCACCACGCTCAAGGCCGGGACCCGTGTCGAGTTCGGCATCCTCTCCGGCCGCAAGGGCGAACAGGCGCACCAGGTCAAGGTGCTCGACGCTCCGGCGTCGGTGTCGACCGCCCAGCGGCACGCGCAGCGGCGCAAGCCCGAGGACATGGCGGTCATCGTCGAGGACCTGATCAAGCTCCTCGAGGGTGTCGAGGAGGCCTACCGGCACGGGCGTCACCCCGACGGCAAGACTGCCGCGCCGACCGCGAAGCTGCTCCGCGCCCTCGCCGACGAGCTGGAGCTCTAGCCACCTGCCATCGCGTCGGTCGAGATCGGCAGCGCCGGGCGGGCCCGGCGTACCAGCACGACGAGCGTCCAGGTCACGATCACCGAGGCGAGCACGATCAGCCCCATCCGTGGGTGGTTGAACGGCAGGGCGATCCCGGCGAAGCCGCCGATCACCCAGGCCAGCTGCAGCAGGGTCTCGGAGCGCGCGAACGCCGAGGTCCGGTTGCTCTCGGGCACGTCGCGCTGGACCGTGGCGTCGAGGGCCAGCTTGCCCATGGAGGCGGAGATGCCCACGGCGAGGCCGAACGCGATCGCCGCGACCAGGCTGTAGAAGCAGGAGACCAGCACGGCCGCGGTCGCGTCCACGATCAGCGCGATCACCACCACGATGCCCGGGTTGGCCCGGCGCAGGACCGAGGCCAGGCCGATGCCCGCGGTGTTGCCGAGCCCGGCCGCGCCGATGACCAGACCCATCAGGATCGTGGTCCGGTGCTCCCAGCCGGCGAACGGGTGCTGGCGCAGGACGAAGGCCATGTAGATCGTCAGGAAGCCCGACACCGTGCGCAGGCCGACGTTGCACCGCAAGGCGAACACGACGCTCCCGGGGACCCGGAACTTCGTACGGCGCCCGATGATGCCGATGTCCTCCTCGCCCGCGGTGGCGTCCGACGCGGCCGGCAGCAGGATCGCCATGACGGTGGCGCCGATGAACACGACGAAGCCGTAGCGCAGCACCCACTGCGACCCGAAGGTGGAGGCGATCCCGGCCAGCGGCGCCGAGACCGCAGCGCCGACGACCCCGGCCAGGGAGATCCGGCTGTTGGCCTTCACCAGGGTGAGGTCCGCGGGCATCAGTCGCGGGATCGTGGCAGCGCGGGTGACGCCGTAGGCCTTCGAGGCCACCAGGCAGCCGAGCGCATAGGGATACATCGCCACCGAGCCCGACGCGATCGCGTCGGCCATCATCAGGCAGAAGAACGCCCGCAACGCCATCGTGGCGCCGATCGCCCAGCGGCGACCGTGGCTGAACCTGTCCAGGAAGGGGCCGAGCAGCGGGGCGACAACGGCGAACGGCAGCATCGTCAGGCCGAGGAACAGGGCCACCGAACCGCGGGCCTCGCCCGGGTTCGCGAAGAACAGCGTGCCGGCCAGCGAGATGGCGACCGCAGCGTCCCCGGCCGCGTTGATGGCGTGCAGCTCGATGAGCCGGGACAGGCCGGTGTCGCCCGCGCCTTCGGCGCGGGCCGCCCGGCGCGCGAAGCGGAACAACCGGGACGCACCGCGACCGGTGGCTCGTCCTGCCGCGAGCAGGCCCTTGGCGCCGGCCGCGACGCCACGGCCGGTCGCGTCCGCGAACCGGTCCCCGCGACGTGGGTCGCTGACCTCCGGCTCCGGTTCCATGACCCCATCCTGCCAAGAGACCGGACATATCGCGGCCCGGGGCGACATCCTGGGGATTCATGGTGGACAATCCCGGAGTGATGATGACCGATGACGTTGCCGTGGCCGCTGTCGATGCCGCCCGGGCTGCCCTGCTCGAGCAGGTCGGCGACGGTGTCGTCGGCGAGTACCTCGAGGGCGTGACCGAGGACGACGGTGTCGTCACCCACTACTTCACCTGCATCCAGACCGGCTATCCGGGCTGGCGCTGGGCCGTCACGGTCGTGCACGCGCCCGGCCAGGACGGCATCACCGTCGACGAGGTCGTGCTCCTGCCCGGCCAGGACTCGATCCTCGCTCCGGCCTGGGTCCCGTGGCGCGAGCGGATCCAGCCCGGCGACCTGGGCCCCGGCGACCTGCTGCCCGTCGACGAGGACGATCCGCGCCTGGTGCCGACGTACCTCACTGGCGACCCGGGCGACGACGCCACCCTGGACTCGGCCGAGCGCCAGCAGGTCAAGGTCATCGCCGACGAGCTCGGGCTGGGCCGTCCGCGGGTGCTCTCGATCGAGGGCCGTCTCCTCGCCGCCCAGCGCTGGTACGACGGCGACCAGGGCCCCGACGTCCCGCTGGCCCAGTCCGCCCCGGCGAACTGCTACTCGTGCGGCTTCCTGGTCCGGCTCTCGGGGCCGCTGGCGACCGGCTTCGGCGTGTGCGCCAACGAGTTCGCCAACGACGACGCCCGGGTGGTCTCGCTCCGGCACGGGTGCGGTGCGCACTCGGAGGCCCAGCTGCGCAAGAAGCAGCTGCCCCCGCCGCTGCCCGACCCTGTGTTCGACACCTTGTCCCGCGGGGATCTGGAAGATTTCTGAGTCAGGCTGATTGCCGGGCGTTGCGTCGACGCCTGCAGTAATCCCAGCCGACCAGGCCCAACCCGAAGCCGGCCACGCACGTCCACAGCCACCACAGGTGGCCGTCGGTGCGCAGGCGGCCGGAGAACGGCAGCAGCATCAGGAACGCGATGCCCCACAGGATCGTGCCGACCGCCAGCGTGCGCACGCCGTCGACGTCGAGCGGCTCGACGTCGGCCACGATGTAGGTCCGGTTGCCGAATTCGTGGACCACGGGGTTCTCGTCTGACACCCGCTCAATGTATCGGCTGTGTGAAATCACCGGCGGACCAGTGTTCAGCGAGCCGTGGCTCTGCCACGATGCGGCGGGTGGACATCTATTTCAAGATCACTGAGCGCGGTTCGACCATCGGTCGGGAGATCCGCGGAGGCATCGTCACCTTCTTCACGATGGCCTACATCATCGTGCTGAACCCGGTCATCCTCAGCGGGGTCAAGGATCACTCGGGGCACTTCCTCGGCGGCACAGCCGACAACTTCGGCCTGATCGCCGCCGGTACGGCGCTGGTCGCGGGGGTGATGACGATCCTCATGGGCGTCGTGGCGAACTACCCGCTCGCGCTCGCCACCGGGCTCGGGCTGAACGCCTTCCTCGCGTTCTCGGTCGCGTCCCAGATGACGTGGTCCGACGCGATGGGCCTGATCGTGCTGGAGGGCCTGATCATCCTGGTCCTTGTGCTGACCGGGTTCCGGACCGCCGTGTTCCACGCCGTACCGGCCCAGCTCAAGGTGGCGATCTCGGTCGGCATCGGTCTGTTCATCACCTTCATCGGCTTCGTCGACGCCGGCTTCGTCCGCTCCGGGGTCGGTACGCCGGTCCAGCTCGGTCCTGACGGCCAGCTCGCCGGCTGGCCGGTGCTGGTCTTCATCGTGGGCCTGCTGCTGGTGATCGTGCTGTGGGTCAAGAAGGTCCGCGGCGCGATCCTGATCTCGATCATCGGCACGACGATCCTGGCGATCATCGTCGAGGCGATCGGCAGCATCGGCGCCAAGAGCGACAAGAACCCGCTGGGCTGGGGGCTGAACGTGCCGAAGTGGCCGGACAAGATCATCAGCACGCCGCACTTCGGGACCTTCGGGCACTTCAACCTCTTCGGGTCGTTCGGCCAGGCCGGCGCGGTGACCACGATCCTGCTGGTCTTCACCCTGATGCTCTCGGACTTCTTCGACACGATGGGCACGATGACCGCGATCGGCGCCGAGGCAGGCCTGCTGGACGAGGAAGGCATCCCGCCGAACACCCAGCAGATCCTGATCGTGGACTCGCTCGCCGCTGCTGCCGGTGGTGTCGCGGGTGTCTCCTCGAACACCTCCTACATCGAGTCGGCCTCGGGGGTCGGCGAAGGAGCGCGGACCGGGCTCGCGTCCGTGGTCACCGGCGTGCTGTTCCTGCTCGCGATGCCGTTCTCGGCGCTGGTCGACGTGATCCCGAGCGAGGCGGCCGTGCCCGCGCTGGTGATCGTCGGCTTCCTGATGATGCAGCAGGTCAAGGGCATCGACTGGGACGACCTCGAGATCGCCATCCCGGCGTTCCTGACGGTCGTGCTGATGCCCTTCACCTACTCCATCAGCGTCGGCATCGGCGCCGGCTTCATCGCCTACGTGGTGATCAAGGTGGTCCGGGGCAAGGCCGGTCAGGTGCACAACCTGCTCTGGGTGATCGCCGCGCTCTTCGTCGTCTACTTCGCGATCGAGCCGATCACCCGCTGGCTCACCTGATCAGGGGCGCGAATATTCGGAATACTTAGCGGGGGTAAAGAGTTACGCTAAGTACCATGACACCCACCGTCGCAACCGTCGCGCGCACCGACGCGGGCCTGGCGAGTGAACTCAGGCTCAGCGTGGCTCGGCTGGCGCGTCGCCTGCGCAACGAGCGAGACCCCGCGAACCCGCTGAGTGTCGGCGCCATGAGCGTGCTGGGTGTGCTGATCCGCAACGGTGAGAGCACCGTCGGACAGCTCGCCGCCCAGGAGCGCGTGCAGCCGCCGTCGATGACGCGTCGGGTCAACGCCCTGGTCGACGAGGGCTACGTCGTGCGTCGCACGTCGCCCGACGACGGCCGGGTCGTCCTCATCGAGATCTCCGAGAAGGGCCGCCAGACCGTGTACGCCGATCGCCGCCAGCGCGATGCCTTCCTGGTCCGTCAGCTCTCCCAGCTCACCGCCGAGGAGCGCGCCGTGATCCGCCGCGCTGCTCCCCTGATCGAACGATTGGCCACCAATTGAGTCCAACCTTCCGTGCCCTGCACATCCGCAACTACCGGCTCTACGCCCTCGGGGGCGTGGTCTCCAACACCGGTACCTGGATGCAGCGGGTCGCGCAGGACTGGTTGGTGCTCCAGCTGCACCACGGCAGTGCGGCCGAGGCGAGCACCGCCCTCGGCCTGACCACCGGCCTCCAGTTCCTGCCGATCCTGCTGTTCTCCGCGTACGCCGGACTGGTGGCTGACCGGCTGCCGAAGCGCAAGCTGCTCCAGCTGACCCAGGCGTGGATGGGAACGGTGGCGATCCTGCTGGCAGTCCTCGCCCTCACCGGAGTGGTGCAGACCTGGATGGTCTTCGTCCTGGCGTTCTCCTTCGGTCTGGGGGCCGCGTTCGACGCGCCCGCGCGACAGTCGTTCGTCGGCGAGATGGTCGACGCGGACACCCTGACGAATGCGGTCAGCCTGAACTCGGCCTCGTTCAACCTGGCCCGCGTCATCGGCCCGGCGCTCGCAGGCGGCCTGATCGCGCTGCTCGGGTCAGGAGTCCACGCGACCGGGGTCGTGATCCTGCTCAACGGGGCCAGCTACCTGGCGGTGATCAGCGCCCTGCGACTGATGCGCGCCGAGGAGCTCACACCGGTCCAGCGTGCTCCCCGCGGCAAGGGCATGATCCGCGACGGAGTCCGCTACGTGCGCGCCCGGCCGGACCTGAAGATGATCCTGGTCGCGGCGTCGTTCGCCGGGACGTTCGGGATGAACTTCCAGATGACCTCGGCCCTGATGGCCACCCAGATCTTCCACAAGGGCCCCAGCGAGTACGGCCTGCTCGGCACGACCCTCGCGGTCGGCTCGTTGACCGCCGCACTCCTCGGTGCTCGCCGGACCAGCCGTCCGCGGGCGAACCTGGTGATCCTGGCCGGCATCTCCTTCGGCACCATCGAGATCATCCTCGGCTCGATGCCGTCGTACCTGACCTTCGCCCTGGTCACCCCGCTGCTCGGCCTGAGCCTGCTGACCATGCTGAACGCCGCGAACACCACGGTCCAGCTGAGTGTCGATCCGGCCATGCGCGGCCGCGTGATGGCGCTGTACATGATGGTGGTGATGGGTGGCACGCCGATCGGCGCGCCGTTCATCGGATGGGTCGGCGCAACCTTCGGCGCCCGCTGGACCCTGATCGGGGGAGGCGGTCTGTCGCTGCTCGGGATCCTGATCGCGGTCACCGTGTTCGGGGGTGCCCGCAGCCCCTTGCACTGGCGCAGCAGCGCGGTCATGGACGACGCCGCGGCCGAAGAGTCCGTGGCTGCCTAGACTCGCCGCATGCATCCCCGCTACCGACGACTGGTGATCACCGGCGCCCTCGTCGGCCTGATCCTGCTCGTCGTGATCACGAAGCTGCTCAAGTAGCCCGATGGTCGAACCGCTTGCTCCCGCACTGGATCGGATCCGGGACCTGGTCCTGGACTCCGACGGGCTGATCCGCGCCCTGGCCAGCGGTCGGCGCAAGGGCCAGCGACCCGGCTGGCGCCGCGTGGAGCTCCGGTACGTCGACCTCAAGGCCGGGCGGCACCTCCAGATCACCCGGTACGACGACACCCAGGCCCACGTGGCCAACCACGGCGAGGCGTCGGTGGGCGAGGCCCTGGACGAGCTGCTCGCGGAGCCGTTCGGCAACTGGCACGTCGAGACCGGCACCCAGACCCTCCAGCTGCGCGTCACCAAGAGCGGCGATGCAGTGGTCGGGACCCAGCCGGGACCGGGCGTCGTACCGGATCGGGCGCATGACCGCGAGAAGTCGCGGCTGCTGGCCGAGGACGACCCGGTCCTGCGGGTCCTCGGGATCAGCGACGCGCAGGGCCGCGTCAAGCCGAGCCGTCGTGCCAAGTACCGCCAGGTCGAGGAGTTCCTGCGCGAGCTCTCCGCCGCGATCGAGGATGCGCAGGCAGCCGGTCACCTGCCGACGGACCGGCCGCTCCGGTTGGTCGACCTCGGCTGCGGCAACGCGTACCTGACCTTCGCCGCGCACGCGTGGCTGAGCCGGGTCCGCGGTCTGCCCGTCGAGGTCGTCGGGGTCGACGTGAAGGATCAGTCGCGGAGACACAACACCGCAGTCGCCGCCGAGCTCGGGGTGTCCGACGACGTCACGTTCGTGGTCTCCGGGATCGACGACGTCGAGCTCGGAGGAGCACCCGACGTCGTGCTCGCGCTGCACGCCTGCGACACCGCGACCGATGACGCGCTGGCGAGGGGGGTCGGCTGGGGTGCGCCCCTGATCCTGGCCGCGCCGTGCTGCCACCACGACATCTCCCGTCAGCTGCGCGACCAGCCGACCCCGGCGCCGTACTCGCTGCTGACCCGGGACGGGATCCTGCGGGAGCGCTTCGCCGACACCCTGACCGATGCGCTGCGCGCGACGCTTCTGCGCACCCGGGGCTACCGGGTGGAGGTCGTCGAGTTCGTCGGCAGCGAGCACACGCCGCGCAACACCCTGATCCGGGCCGTCGTCGGGGGCGGTTCGGGCGACGCCGCGGCGACCGAGTACGCCGACCTGGTCGCGACCTGGCAGGTCCGGCCGCGGCTGGCCGAACTGCTCGGCTGAGGCGCGCATGAAGCTGACTGCGGTGGCCGGCGACCTCACGACTCAGCGCGTCGATGCGGTCGTCAACGCGGCCAGTCGCGAGATGCGCGGCGGGGGTGGCGTCGACGGTGCGATCCACCGGGCCGGCGGCCCCGCGATCCTGGCCGACTGCATCGCACGTTTCCCGCACGGTCTCGCGACCGGCGCCGCGGGCTGGACCACGGGTGGGGACCTTCCCGCACGCTGGGTGATCCACGTGGTCGGCCCGAACCGGAGCGCCGGTGAGACCGACCGGGGCCTGCTGACCTCCTGCTACACCGGCGCCCTGGCGGTCGCCGACGAGCTCGGCGCGACGACGGTGGCGTTCCCACTGGTCTCGGCCGGTATCTACGGGTGGCCGGTCGACGACGCAGTCCTGGCTGCGGTCGAGACCTTGCGCGATGCGGCGACGGACGTCGTCGAGGCGCGAATCGTGGCCTACGACAACGACCGGTTCCAGCGGGTCGTCGCCGCGATCGACCGTGGTGCCGCGCAACCCTGACCGCTTCTTGGGAGTTGCTCACGAACCCCGGTCCGTTGGGATAGCCTCCCGGCATCCCCCTCGATGCAAGGAGTGCTGTTCCCATGGCCAGTCAACGCGATGCCGAGCGTACGATTCGGGCCTTCATCCGCCGGGTGAAGAACACCGACGCCGTTGACCTCGACACCGACCTCTACGCCGACGGGGTTGGCCTGGACTCGCTCGAGACGGCTGAATTGTCCGCGATCCTCGAGGACGAGCTGGGCTCTGACCCGTTCGCGGAGGGCCAGCTTCCGCAGACCCTCGGCGAGGTCGTCGCCTTCTACGACGAGGCCGCCGCGGAGCCGCAGGCGTAAGGATTGCAGCGCGGCTTCCGGGCCGCCGTCCCGTTGTCGAGATTCGTCGGTACGCCCTCGCGCCGTTGACTAAGGTTTGGCCCATGCCGAAGGTATCCCCGAGCTTCAGTGAACTCGTCTTCTCCGATCTGCTTCGGTATCGGGAAGGCAAGCCCACGTGGCTGGGTGTTCTGACCCGGTGCCTGACCCTCCCGGGGATGACCGCGTCCATCATTCTGCGCGCCCAGCAGTGCCTGTTCCGATCCGGTCACCACCGGCTCGCCAACGTGATGCGGGTGGTCGGAACGACGCTGGTCGGGGCCGACTTCACGCCGGGCATGACCATCGGCCTGGGGCTGCTGATCCCGCACCCCAACGGGGTGACGATGGGCAACACGCTGGTGATCGGCAACAACGTCACGCTCGCCCAGGGCGTGACGGCGGGCGCCCGCGATTGGGAGGCGGACGACCCGAAGTTCCCGGTGATCTGCGACGACGCGGCACTGCTCGCCGGGGCGACGGTTCTCGGGGGTGTCCGGATCGGCGTCGGCGCACAGGTCGGCGCGAACTCGCTGGTGCTGGCCGACGTACCGGACTACGGCATCGTGCTCGGGGTGCCGGCACGCCTGATCGGGACCCGGGACGTTGCCTCCGGGAAGAACGCGCTCTGATCGCAGCAGGAAGACTCCGATGACCGAGCAGATCTCCACGCTTCGCGACGCCATGGCGGCCGTGGGCCGTGCCCGTGAGCTTCCTGACGATGCGCCCACCCTCACCGTCGGCCTGGCCTCCAGCTTCACCCCGTTGCACCTGCAGACGTTCCTGCACGCGTCGGTCCAGGTCGCCCGACCTGAGTCCCGGGTCGTCATGCTTCCGGGTCTCTACGGCGCCCTGACCGAGAGCATCGGTCACGTGGCCGACCAGGGGCCGGACCTGTGTGCGGTCCTGATCGAGTGGAGCGACCTGGACCCGCGGCTCGGGCTGCGAGAGTCAGCGACCGCGCGGCGGGCAGAGCTCGACGACATCATCGCCACCGCCCAGGTGCGGCTGGCGCGGATCAGGCAGGGCCTGGAAGCGGTTGCGTCGGCGTGCCCGGTCGCGGTGGTGCTGCCAACCCTCGAGCTGCCGTACGTCTACGCATCCCCGGCCGGTCGCGTCGGGGTCCTGGAGGCGCGGCTCGACCTGCTGGTGGCGGAGTACGCCGGATCCCTGCTCGGGGTGAACGGCCTGCGGATCGTCTCGCTGGAGACCGCTGTCTCGGAGCGCGATCTGCAGTCGGACCTCCGCTCGGGCTTCCCGTTCACGACTGCGCGCGCGGCCGAGCTGGCCCATGCCGCGGCCGAGGCCCTGCTTCCCCGACCGACCATGAAGGGTCTGATCACCGACCTCGACGACACCTTGTGGCGGGGCCTGGTCGGCGAGATCGGTCCGGACGCCGTGACCTGGGACCTCGAGTCCGGGACCCTGGTGCACGGCCTGTACCAGCAGCTGCTTGCCGAGTTCTCCCGTCGCGGCGTGCTGATCGGGGTGTGCAGCAAGAACGAGCCGGACGTCGTCGCCCGGGCGTTGGCGCGCCCCGACCTCCTGGTCGACGCAGGTTCGTTGTTCCCGATCGAGGCGTCCTGGAATTCCAAGTCGGCCGCGGTCGACCGGATCCTTGCGGCCTGGAACATCAGTGCGCAGGACGTCGTGTTCGTCGACGACAGTGATCTGGAGCTGGCGGAGGTGTCGGCTGCGCACCCCGGGATCACGGCGCTGAAATTCCCGACCCAGGAACCACGCGCCGTCGGTGAGCTGCTGACCCGGCTCGGTGCGCTGTTCTGGCGCGAGCGGCTGACCGCGGAGGATGCCGTCCGGGTGAGCAGCCTGCGGTCCGCTGCCGCGCTGGAGCAGGATCGTTCGCAGGCCGAGGACCCGGTGCAGTTCCTGCGCGGTCTGGACGGACAGGTCCTCATCGACGATCACGACCTCTGGGACTCGGTCCGCGCGTTCGAGCTCGTCAACAAGACAAACCAGTTCAACCTCAACGGCCACCGGGTCGCCGAGGCCGAATGGCACAAGCGCCGTACCCGTCCCGGAGCGGTCGGCTGGAGCATGACCTACGGCGACAGGTTCGGGACCCTCGGTGCGATCTCGGTCCTGACCGGGGTCCTCGACGGCGGGACCCTGACCCTCGACACCTGGGTGCTGAGCTGCCGGGCGTTCTCGCGCGGCATCGAGCACCACGTGCTGGCAGCGCTGATCGAGCGGTACGAACCGACCCGGATCCGGTTCGATTTCGTGCCGACCGATCGCAACGGAGTCGTCGCCCAGCTGATGAAGTCGCTTGGTTACACTGAGGGCGAATCAGTGGGTGTTGACGTCAGCCAGCTGGATCTGGGGGATACAGCTGCAGTCCACGCTGTCGAGTTCGTGTCGCGCTGACTACGGAAGGTTTCTCATGACTGTGTTCGATTCTGCCCAAGGGCTGGAGACGGCGATCCTGGAGTGCGCCCGGACTGTCTTCCCGGACCTCACCGACGTCGAGCTGCTCGCGGCCACACGTCAGGACCTCCCGGAGTGGGACTCGTTGGCGACGCTGAGCCTGATCACCCTGGTCGAGGAGACCCTGGACATCATGCTCGACGACGAAGAGGTGCAGGAGTTCACCAGCGTCGCCTCGATCCAGGCTGTGCTGGCCAAGCGAAACGGTGCGACCGCGTAGATGTCGACGAACGCACCGGGGGCCTTGCAGAAGCCGTCGCTCCAGCGGCGCGTCTCCGCGAAGATCAAGGCTCGGCTGGACCGTCCCTGGTACTACCGCCTCCGTGCCAGGTACGACGCACGCCTGCCCGACGTCGAGGTGCGCCAGCTCAGGGCGCTCCGGGAGGCCTACTCCGGTGACAACGGTCCCGAGGTGCTCGTCTTCGGGGACTCGACCATGTTCTGGACGCGGACCGGCGAGAGCGACCCGCGCAAGCTCACCCAGATGGTCAGTGACGAGTTCGGCTCCGACCGGGTGCACACGATCGTCGGACCGGGGTACAACTCGCGCCTGGTCGGCGCGTTCGTCGAGGTCCTCGACGAGCTGAAGCACCGGCCCCAGGTCATCGTGGTCCCGATGTCGCTGATGATGGCCTCGGTGTCCTGGGTTCGTCACCCCGTCATGGGTGCGGTGATCGAGACCGATGCCATCCGCGCCATGATCGCGGCAGGCGAGCCCTACCCGGACCGGCTGCCTCGTGCGCAGGAGGAGGACTGGAACGCCTTCGACCGGACGCCCGCGCCCAGCTTCACCGGCGCACAGCAGACCCTCGGCGAGATCCGGATGATCACCAACGCGATCCCGCCGACCGAGATCGGGCTGCCGACGACGAACTGGCAGAAGCTGGTCCGGGTGCGCCATCTGCTGAGCCTGTCCAACGCAGGGCGCCTCGATGCGACCAGCGAGGGCGTGGTGCTCGCCGGGAACCTCAGTGCCCGGCTCGCCGAGAGCGGGCAGCGCTCGCTGGCTTACATCCCGCCGGTGAACCTCGAGGTGGTCCGCAAATTCTGGGGCGAACCCGCCGTCGAGCAGGTCCTCGCCAACGGCGCCCTCCTGGAGAACACCTACCGGGAGAACTCCCGCGGCCTCGGTGAGGTGCTCAACTCGATCACCCTCTCGCCGCAGCAGGACTTCGCCGACCCGGCGCACCTCAACGGGACCGGTCGGCTGCACTTCGCGCGTGAGCTGGTGGCCGCGCTGCGCGCCGAGCTCGCACGCGAGGTCTAGCGACCTCGACGCGCGAGCGGGGCACGGTCAATGCTGACCGAAGTTACAGCGATTCAACGACGTGGTCGATGCACGCCGTCAGGGCCTCGATGTCGGCCGGGTCGATCGCCGGGTACATCGCGATCCGCAGCTGGTTGCGGCCCAGCTTGCGATACGGCTCGGTGTCCACGATCCCGTTGGCCCTCAGCGCCTTCGCGACGTCGTCGGCGTTGATCGACTCGTCGAAGTCGATCGTGCCGATCACCAGGGAACGCATCCTCGGGTCGGCGACGTAGGGCGTCGTGTAGGACGTCTTCTCGGCCCAGCCGTAGAGCGCGTCGGACGACGCCGTGGTGCGCTCGACCATCCCCTTGAGCCCGCCCTGGGAGTTCATCCAGTCGAGCTGCTCGGCCATCAGGAACAGCGTCGCGATGGACGGGGTGTTGTAGGTCTGGTTCTTGGTGGAGTTGTCGATCGCCGTCGGCAGGTCGAAGAACGCCGGGATCCAGCGGTCGCTCGCACCGATCTCGGCGGCACGTTCGAGCGCGGCCGGCGACATGATGGCGACCCAGAGGCCACCGTCCGAGGCGAAGCACTTCTGCGGGGCGAAGTAGTAGGTGTCGACCTGGCTGATGTCGACCGGGAGGCCGCCGGCCCCCGAGGTGGCGTCGATCAGCACCAGCGCGCCCTCATCAGCACCCTCGACCCGGTGCACCGGTGCCATCACGGCCGTCGAGGTCTCGTTGTGGGCCCAGGCGTAGGCATCGACGCCGGCCTCGGCCACGGGAGCTGGTCGCGAGCCCGGCTCGGACCTGATCACGGTCGGGTCGTCCAGGAACGGTGCCTCGGTCGCAGCAGAGGCGAACTTCGAGGAGAACTCCCCGAAGGCCAGGTGCTGGCTCCTGGTGCGGATCAGCCCGAAGGTCGCGATGTCCCAGAACGCGGTGGCGCCGCCGTTGCCGAGCACCACCTCGTAGCCCTCGGGCAGGTCGAACAGGGCACCGACACCTTCACGGACGCGGCCGACGGTGTTGCGCACGGGGGCCTGGCGGTGCGAGGTACCCATCAGTGAGGTGCCCGTGGCGGCCAGGGCATCCAGGTGCGAGACCTGGATCTTGGAGGGGCCGGCGCCGAAGCGTCCGTCGACGGGCTTGAGGCTGTCCGGGATCTGGATCGCGTCGTTCACTTCAGTGTCCTTGGATTCGAGAGGGTGAGTCCTGACGACGCTGTCAGCCTGCTTCTATTGTGACAGCACCGACCAGCGTAGGCATAACGGATTGGACCCGATGGACACGGTCAGCAGCTCGTGGCGGATCGAGCGCTGCTCGATCACTGATCCGGATTCAGCCAGGCTCGTCGAGGAGGTCCAGGTCGAGTACGTCGCCCGCTACGGCAGTCGCGACGAGACACCGATCGAGCCGGGCTACTTCGAGCCGCCGGCAGGTGCGTTCTTAGTCGGCTACCTCGACGGGGTGGCGGTGGCCACCGGTGCCTGGCGACGGCGTACCGACGTGGACGCGCTGGGGAGCAACGCCGCCGCCGAGATCAAGCGGATGTACGTCGTACCGGCCGCGCGTGGACGTGGACGGGCCCGGGCGATGCTGGAACACCTGGAGCGGACCGCCGCCTCCTCGGGCGCCGAGGTGATGATCCTGGAGACCGGCACCGGGCAGCCGGAGGCGATCGCGCTGTACGGCTCCGCCGGCTACGAACCGATCGCCGGCTTCGGTCACTACCGGAGCTCGCCGCTGAACCGGTGCATGGCCCGGCGGCTCACGAGCTAGGCCTGTCCCGGGCGAGCCGGCCCTGCAGCTCGGCGTACGGCAACGCCCCCTCCGCGAACCCGAACGTGCCTGCATCGAGCATCTCCCGGCCCGCATGCTCGACCAGGGTCAGCACCGACCGGGTCAGGGTGCCGCCGATGCTGATCCGGGCGACGCCCAGGGAACGAAGCGTCGCGGCGTCGAGGACCGGGTCCCGCAACCCGGCGACGACGTTGACGGGCGCACCGATCTCCGCCGTCAGGGAGGCGATCTCGTCGGCGTCGCTGATCCCGGGAACGAAGATGCAGTCCGCCCCGGCCGCCAGGTACTGCTGCGCCCGCCGGATCGACTCGGCGAACGGATCCGGGTGCCCGACCATGTAGGGGTCGGTCCGGGCGTTCAGGACGAACGATCCGGCCGGGGCCGCGCTGCGGGCGGCCTGGAGCCTCTCCACCGCTGCGCCGATGTCGAACAGCTCACCGCCGTCGGCGTCCTCGAGATTGCCGCCGACGACGCCCACGCCGACGGCAGCGGCCACCGTCGCCGCCACGTCCTGGGCGGTGGCGCCGTACCCGGACTCCAGATCGGCGCTGACCGGGCAGCTCACCGCCGAGACGATCCGGTCGATCGACTCGAGCATCTCCGGCCACGACAGTCCGGCGTCCGGGACGCCGTGGCAGAACGCGATGCCGGCGCTGGTCGTCGCGATCACCGGGAAGCCGACCTGCTCCAGGATCCTGGCCGAGCCCGCGTCCCAGGCGTTCGGGAGCACGAAACCGGCGCCCGGGCGGTGCATCGCCAGAAACGCTGCGACGCGAGCGGTGGGGTCGGCGATGGTCATGGGTGCAATGTAGATCGCCGCAGCGCGTAGCGGCAGTCCGCCGGGATGGCCCGATCAGGCACACTGGCTCAGGTGAGCAGCGCCCTGGACAACCTTCTGAACCTGGACCCGGTCTGGTTGTTGGTGATCGCAGGACTGCTCGTCTTCGCCGAGGATGCCGTCTTCCTCGGGTTCGTCGTACCGGGTGAGACCGCCGCCGTGATCGCCGGAGTCGGAGCCGGCCTCGGCCACGTGCCGCTGGTGGCGGCGATCGCGGTGGTCGTGGTCGCCGCGATCGTGGGTGACTCGGTCGGGTACGAGGTCGGCCGCGTCTGGCTCGGTCCAGCGCTGGACCGGTTGCGCTTCCTCGACAAGCACCGGTCCCGGATCGCGCAGGCCCAGGACTTCCTGCGCCGCCGCGGCGGGGTCGCCGTCTTCCTGGGGCGGTTCACCGCGTTCTTCCGGGCGATGATGCCTGCGCTGGCGGGCGCCTCCCTGATGTCCTATCGCCGCTTCCTGGCCTGGAACGCCGCCGGGGGGATCGTGTGGGGCTCGGCCTTCGTGAGCATCGGCTACCTGGCCGGGGAGTCGTACCACCGGATCGAGTCGCTGGCCGGCCGTGGCCTGGCCATCGGACTTGCCGTGATCGTCGTCGCCGGCCTGATCGTCTGGCGGGTCCGTTCGGAGAAGAAGATCGACGAGCTCGAGGACACGGTCGACGAATCGCTGGGCGACAGTCCGGACCCCAACGACGGGTAATCCGGAGCAATCGGCACGGTTGGGAAGACCTCGAACCGTGCCAACTGCTCCGGACTATCGCGTCCGGCGCTCAGGTCAGGACAGTGCCCACTCCGAGTGGTAGCCCTCGACGTCCGAGGCGCTGCGGGACGGGGGACCGGTGTAGATCGCCGAGGGGCGGATCAGGCGACCGGTCCGCTTCTGCTCGAGGATGTGCGCCGACCAGCCGGCGGTGCGGGCACACGTGAACATCGAGGTGAACATGTGCGGCGGCACCTGGGCGAAGTCCAGGACGATGGCCGCCCAGAACTCGACGTTGGTCTCCAGGACGCGGTCCGGACGGCGTTCCTTGAGCTCCTTGAGCGCTGCCTTCTCGAGCGCCTCGGCCACCTCGTAGCGCGGGGCGTTCAGCTCCCGCGCCGTACGGCGCAGCACCCGGGCCCGCGGGTCCTCGGCGCGGTACACCCGGTGGCCGAAGCCCATCAGGCGGTCGCCCTCGTCGAGCAGCTTCTTGACGTACGCCGTCGCGTCGCCGCTCTTCTCCACGTCCTCGATCATCGTGAGGACCCGGGCCGGAGCGCCTCCGTGCAGCGGGCCGCTCATCGCGCCGACGGCGCCGGAGAGCGCGGCGCAGGCGTCGGCGCCGGTCGAGGTGATCACCCGGGCGGTGAAGGTGGAGGCGTTCATGCCGTGCTCGGCCGCCGAGGACCAGTACGCGTCGATCGCCTTCACGTGCTGCGGATCGGGCTCGCCCTGCCAGCGGATCATGAACCGTTCGGCGATCGTGGAGGCCTTGTCGACCTCCTTCTGGGGCACCATCGGCTGGCCGACACCGCGGGCGGCCTGAGCGACGTAGGACAGCACCATCACCGCGACGCGACCGAGGTCCTCGCGGACCTGGGTGTCGTCGATGTCGTAGGTCTGCTGGATGCCCCAGGCCGGTGCGAGCATCGCGATCGCGCTCTGCACGTCGACCCGGATGTCGCCGGAGTGCACCGGCAGCGGGTACGGCTCGGCCGGCGGCAGGCCGGGGTCGTAGGCACCGTCGACGAGCAGTCCCCAGACCTTCTCGAACGGGATCCGTCCGACGATCTCCTCGATGTCGACTCCGCGGTAACGGAGGGCAGAGCCTTCCTTGTCGGGCTCGGCGATCTCCGATTCGAAGGCGATGACGCCCTCGAGTCCGTGGTGTACCTCAGTCATCTCGTGAACTCCTTCGTCCAGGTCTGTGGTCGCTTCGAACGGATTGCGCTCGTCAGCGACGTCACAGGCATTCTGCCGTATCCCGGAACAGGTTCTAATCTGGCTCCATGGATCCGGTCACGCCCGACCTCGCGAGTCTGCGCGAGGAGTACGAGCTGGGCGGCCTCGACGAGTCCGATCTGACTCCTGATCCGCTCGAGCTCTTCAGCACCTGGTTCGAGATCGCCCGCGCAGCCGGCATCACCGAGCCCAACGCGATGGTGCTCTCGACCGTCGATGCAGGCGGTGCGCCGTCCTCGCGCACCGTGCTGCTCAAGGGCTTCGATGCCCGTGGCTTCGTGTTCTTCACCAACCACGAGTCGCGCAAGGGAGTCGCGCTGGCAGCGGATCCGCGGTGCTCGTTGCTCTTCGGCTGGTACGGCCTGCAGCGCCAGGTGCGGATCGAGGGCACCGCCGACGTCGTACGGCGCTCGGAGACCGACGCGTACTTCGCGTCCCGTCCGCGCGACTCGCAGATCGGCGCCTGGGCCTCGGCCCAGTCCCGCGAGGTCGCGTCCCGGGAGACGCTGGAGGCGACGTACGACGAGATCCGCGCGTACTACCTGGGGCAGGACATCCCGGCACCGCCGTACTGGGGTGGCTACCGGGTCCGGCCGAGCACGATCGAGTTCTGGCAGGGCAGGCGTGGCCGGATGCACGACCGGCTCGTCTACCGGCGGACCGGCGAGACCTGGAGCACGCACCGGTTGGCTCCGTAAACCGTTTGTGAGTGAGCGCTCACTCACATAGAGTGTCCCGGTGACTCCCCGTGCCCCTGCTCTGCCCGCCGGCGAGCGGAGGACTGCCCTGATCGAGGCCGCGCTGCCGCTGCTGCACCAGCACGGTCGTGCGGTGACGACGCGCCAGATCGCGGAGGCCGCCGGGGTCGCGGAGGGCACGATCTTCCGGGTCTTCAACTCCAAGGACGAACTCGTCGACGAGGCCGTGATCCACGCGTTCCGCTCGGCCACCTTCGTCCAGCAGCTCGACGGCGTCGACGCCGGCCTGCCGTTGCGGGACCGGCTGATCGCCATCACCGCGCTGCTCCAGCAGCGGTACATCTCCACCTTCGGCCTGATCCGTGCACTCGGGACCATGGGTCCGCCGGCTGCGGTCAAGGCCGATCACGACCGGCACCGGGACTGGCGCAAGCACGTGGATCTGGCCATGGTCGCCCTGGTCGAGCCTGACGCCGACCTGATCCGGATCACCCCGGCCAAGCTCGTGAACACCCTGCGCCTGCTCACCCTGGGCGGCAGCAACACCCAGATGTCCGACGGTGACCTGATGTCGCCCGAGGAGATTGTCGACACCGTTCTCTACGGCCTGCTGGTCGATCCGCGAAAGAAGAAGGCCTGATGCTGATCCGTCTGATCTCCGAGTACCTCCGGCCCTACCGTCGATCGCTGGCGATCGTCGTCGGGCTCCAGTTCGTCGGTACCGGAGCCATGCTCTACCTGCCGAGCCTGAACGCCGACATCATCGACAACGGGGTGATCACCGGTGACACCGGCTACATCCTTCGGCACGGCGGGTTGATGCTGGCGATCTCCCTGTTGCAGATCACCTGCTCGATCATCGCGGTGTGGTTCTCGGCCCGTACGGCGATGGCGTTCGGTCGCGACGTGCGTGCCCGGCTGTTCCACCAGGTCGGCGGTTTCTCGGCACGCGAGGTCCAGCACTTCGGTGCGCCGTCGCTGATCACCCGCGAGACCAACGACGTCCAGCAGGTCCAGATGCTCGTACTGCTGGGCGGGACCCTGATGGTCTCGGCCCCGATCATGATGGTCGGCGGCATCGTGATGGCAGTCCGGGTCAATGCCGGGCTGTCGTGGCTGGTGGCCCTCGTGGTGCCGGTTCTTGCGGTCTCGATCGGCTTCATCGTCACCCGGATGGTGCCCAGCTTCCGACTGATGCAGGAGCGCATCGACGAGGTCAACCGACTGCTGCGCGAGCAGATCACCGGCGTTCGGGTGGTGCGCGCGTTCGTGCGCGAGGAGCGCGAGACCGCGAGGTTCGCGACGGCGAACGGCGACCTCACCGACGTCTCGATCCGCGCCGGTCGCTGGCAGGCCGGGATGTTCCCGACGGTGATGCTGGTCGCGAACGTCGCGTCGGTCGCCGTGCTCTGGTTCGGCGGTCACCGCGTGCAGGGCGGGCAGATGCAGATCGGCGACCTGACGGCGTACCTGTCCTACCTGATGCAGATCGTGATGAGCGTGATGATGGCGACCTTCATGCTGATGATGATTCCGCGGTCCGCCGTCTGTGCCGACCGGATCGTCGAGGTGCTGGAGACCGACTCGTCGGTGGTGCTTCCCGACGTCGGCGTCACGACCTTCGTCGAGCCCGGGGTGCTGCGCTTCGAGCAGGTCGGCTTCACCTACCCGGGCGCTGATGTCGGGGTCGTGCGGGACGCCTCCTTCGAGGCCCGCCCGGGACAGACCGTGGCGATCATCGGCTCCACCGGTGCCGGGAAGTCGACGATCGTCAACCTGGTTCCACGGCTCTTCGACGCCACCGACGGTCGGGTGCTGGTCGGCGGGGTCGACGTCCGCGACCTCGATGCCGAGGCGTTGTGGGCCCAGCTCGGACTGGTCCCGCAGAAGGGCTTCCTGTTCATGGGGACCGTCGCCAGCAACTTGCGGTACGGCAAACCGGATGCGACCGAGGAAGAGATGTGGCAGGCGCTCGAGGTCGCCCAGGGACGCGACTTCGTCGCGGCGATGCCCGATGGCCTGGACTCTCCGATCGCCCAGGGCGGGACCAACGTCAGCGGAGGTCAGCGCCAGCGGCTGGCGATCGCGCGGGCCCTGATCCGCAAGCCCGCGATCTACCTGTTCGACGACTCGTTCTCGGCGCTCGACCTCGCCACCGACGCACGGCTGCGGGCTGCCCTCAAACCAGTGACGGCGGACGCCACCGTGGTGATCGTCGCGCAACGGGTCTCGACGATCCGCGACGCCGACCTGATCCTCGTCGTCGAGGACGGCGAGATCGTCGGGCGCGGATCGCATCACGAGCTGCTCGACACGTGCCAGACCTACGAGGAGATCGTCGCGTCCCAGATGAGTGCGGAGGAGGCGGCCTGATGTCCGAGCGAAGCGAGGAGGTTGAGGAGGGCGGGCTGCGCCCGTCTCGAAACCAAGGGGAGGGGTCGGCCGGAAAGCTCAAGGAGACCGAGCGCGTCATCGCCGGCCCCGGTGCCGGACCCGGGCGCGGGCCGTTCGGTGGCGGCATGGTGGGCCAGAAGGCCTCGACCTTCAAGCCGTCGGCCATGCGGTTGCTCGGACGGATGCGGCCCTACCGGGTCAAGGCCAGCGCGGTGCTGGCGCTGACCGTGGCGAGCGTGGTGCTGAGTGCCATCGGTCCGCGGATCCTCGGCAAGGCGACGGACCTGATCTTCGCCGGGCTGATCGGCGGCAAGATGCCTGCCGGCCTCACCAAGGCCCAGGCGGTGGCGCACCTCCGCGCGACCGGTCAGGGCAAGGTCGCCTCGATGGTGTCGTCGATGGATGTGCACCCCGGCCTCGGGGTCGAGTTCGACAAGGTCGGTCGTGTCCTGCTGATCGTGCTGGCGATCTACGTCCTGGGCTCTGCGCTGGCCTGGCTCGCCGGCTACATCCTCAACGACGTGGTGCAGGGCACGATCTTCACGATGCGCTCCGACGTCGAGAACAAGGTCAACCGCCTGCCGTTGAGCTACTTCGACTCCCAGCCCCGTGGTGAGCTGCTCAGCCGGGTCACCAATGACATCGACAACGTCAGCCAGTCGCTGCAGCAGACCATGAGCCAGCTGCTCACCTCCGTGCTCACCGTGTTCGCGGTGCTCGCGATGATGATCTGGATCTCGCCCCTGCTGGCCGTGGTCGCCGTGGTCACCGTCCCGATCTCGATGCTGGTCACCGGGCGGGTGATGAAGCGCTCCCAGGGGATGTTCGTCCAGCAGTGGCGGCGCACCGGCCGGCTGAACTCGCACATCGAGGAGACCTTCTCGGGGCATTCCCTGGTCAAGGTGTTCGGCCGCCTCTCCGATTCCGAACAGGTCTTCGAGGTGGAGAACGAGGCGTTGTTCAAGGCCTCGTTCTCGGCGCAGTTCGTCAGCGGCCTGATCATGCCGATCATGATGTTCATCGGGAACATCAACTACGTGGCGGTCGCCGTGCTCGGCGGACTGCGCGTGGCGAGCGGCTCGCTGTCCCTGGGAGACGTCCAGGCGTTCATCCAGTACACGCGACAGTTCACCCAGCCGCTGTCCCAGGTCGCCTCGATGGCCAACTTGCTGCAGTCGGGCGTGGCGTCGGCCGAGCGGGTCTTCGAGCTGCTCGACGCGTCCGAGGAGCCGGTCGAAGGCCACACCGACGCCGCGGCGATGGGCCGGCGGCGAGGTGAGGTGCGCTTCGAGAACGTGACGTTCTCCTACCTGCCCGACAAGCCACTGATCCGCGATCTCTCCCTGGTCGCCGATCCCGGCCACACGGTCGCGATCGTCGGCCCGACGGGGGCCGGCAAGACCACGCTGGTCAACCTGGTGATGCGGTTCTACGACGTGCAGGGCGGACGGATCACGCTCGACGGTGTGGACATCGCCGCGATGCCGCGTTCAGCACTGCGGTCGCAGACAGGGATGGTGCTCCAGGACACCTGGCTGTTCGAGGGCACCATCCGGGACAACATCGCCTACGGCAACCCGGAGGCGACCGAGGAGCAGATCCTCTCGGCGGCGCGGGCCACGTTCGTGGACCGGTTTGTGCACTCCCTGCCGGACGGCTACGACACCCTCATCGACGAGGAGGGCTCGAACCTGTCCGCCGGTGAACGGCAGCTGGTCACGATCGCGCGCGCCTTCCTGTCCGACCCGGCGCTGCTGATCCTCGACGAGGCGACCAGCTCGGTCGACACTCGCACCGAGCTGCTGGTGCAGCGCGCGATGGCGGCGCTGCGCATCGATCGGACCTCGTTCGTGATCGCCCACCGACTCTCCACGATCCGGGACGCAGACCTGATCCTGGTGATGGAGGACGGATCGATCGTCGAGCAGGGAACGCACGACGAGCTGCTCCTCGCGAACGGCGCCTACGCGCGGCTGTACAACGCCCAGTTCGCGGCCGCGCTGGCCGGGTGAGAAACCCATTGTTCCGCGCGATCACTCGACGTACGGTGGTCGCACACAGGAAGGAGGTGGTCTGAAGAAATGCATTCTTCTAGGACAAGTGAGGTGGCTGCTAGCTAGCAGCTCCCCGCCCCCGCTCCTCGTGAGTTCTGTGGGGCACGCTGGCGGCTGCCAGCGAATTCACCGCAGCCACCCGACCCGCAGGTGAACCGGTTGTCCGCCGGTACCAGGCGCGAGCCTGACACCTGCGGGTCGCTGCGTGCCCGGCCGATGTGACCTGCCTCATAAAAGTTGCGGAACGCAACTAGATAGTTGCAGAATACAACCATGACTTTGGTTTCCGCGCCGCCTGCCGAGCAGGCCGGCCCGATGTCGCACCGGGAGATCCTCGGCGCGCTTCGCGGCCTTCTTCTTGCCATGTTCGTCGCCATGCTCTCCAGCACGGTGGTCGACAACGCCCTGCCCCGGATCGTCTCCGACCTGCACGGCACCCAGTCCGGCTACACCTGGATCGTGGTGGCCACGCTGCTCGCGATGACTGCCTCGACGCCGATCTGGGGCAAGCTCTCGGACCAGTTCGACAAGAAGACGCTGGTGCAGACGGCACTGCTCATCTACGTCGCCGGCTCGGTGGTCGCCTCTGTCGCCCAGTCGATGGGGGTCCTGATCGCCGCACGCGCCGTGCAGGGCCTCGGTGTCGGCGGGGTCACCGCACTCGTCCAGGTAGTGATCGCCTCGATGGTGCCGCCGCGCGATCGCGGCCGGTACTCGGGCTACATCGGTGCCGTGTTCGCGATCGCCACGATCAGCGGCCCGCTCATCGGCGGTGTCCTGGTCGACCTGCCCGGCCTCGGGTGGCGGTCCTGCTTCTTCGTCGGCATCCCGGTCGCGGCCGCGGCCTTCGCGGTCCTGCAGAAGACCCTGCACCTCCCGGTCATCAAGCGTGACGTCAAGGTCGACTACTTCGGAGCGACCCTGATCGTCGGCGGCGTCTCGACGCTGCTCATCTGGGTCTCCCTGGCCGGCAGCCAGTTCGCCTGGGGCTCGATGACCAGCTTCGCGCTGGTCGTCCTCGGGGTGGCGATCCTCGCCGCTGCGGTGATGGTCGAGCTGCGGGTCGCCAGCGAGCCGATCATCCCGCCGCGCCTCTTCCGCGACCGCACCACGGTGCTGGCCACGCTGGCGAGCGTCTTCGTCGGCGTCGCCCTCTTCGGTGCGACCGTGTACCTCTCGCAGTACTTCCAGATCGCCCGCGGCATGACACCCACGCACGCCGGACTGATGTCGATCGCGATGGTCGGCGGGCTGCTGGTCTCCAGCATCGTGTCAGGCCGGATCATCTCGAGGACCGGCCGGTGGAAGAACCTGCTGGTCGGCGGCATGGTGCTGGTCGTGCTCGGCATCTTCCTGCTCAGCTTCATCGACGAGTCGACGCCACTGGCCGAGGTCGCGCTGTTCCAGGCGATCCTGGGGGTCGGGCTCGGCGCCACGATGCAGAACATGATCCTGGCCGTTCAGAACAACGCGGCCCCTGCTGACCTCGGTACCTCCAGCGCCGTGGTGTCGTTCTTCCGCTCGATGGGCGGTTCCATCGGTGTCTCTGCCCTGGGTGCCCTGCTGGCCTCGCGCGTGGCGAGCTCGGTGCACCACGGGCTGGTGCAGGCCGGGATCCCGGCCGGCGCGCACCAGAGCAACCAGATCCCGAACGTTCGCAGCCTGCCTGCGACGGTCCGTCCGATCTTCGAGCACGCGTTCGGCACCTCGATCGGCGAGCTGTTCCTGGTCTCGACCGTGTTCGCGGTGCTGGCCCTGGTCGCGGTCCTGTTCATCAAGGAGGTCCCGCTGCGGACGACGCTCGGTAGCGAACCTGCCGCGGAACCGGAGCTGATGGGATGATGCTGCTCGTGGACGATCTGGCGCGCGACGAGGCGATCCGCGGCCTCGAGCACGAGATCGGCCGCCTGCTGCGCCGGGTGCGGCGCGGGCTGGCCGAGCGTGCCACCCAGGTCGACCCCGCACTGAGTGCGACGTCGTACCCGATGCTCGCGACGCTGGCCGAGTTCGGCCCGCACCGCGCTGCGGACCTGGCTGACATGTTCGCGCTCGACAAGGGCGGGGTCAGCCGGATCGTGCACCAGCTCGTCGATCTCGGCCTGGTCGAGCGCACCCCCGATCCGAACGACGGCCGCGCCTCGATCCTGGCCGCCACCCCGCTGGCCCGCGAGCGGTTGCTGTCGATGGTGGGCAAACGCCGGGAGGAGTTCGGCGCGCAGATGTCGGGATGGGAGCCGGACGAGATCCGCGAGCTGGCGGTGGCACTGGCCCGCCTCAACTCGACCGTTTCGGACTAGATCGGACATAAGTTCCGTACGCTGTGCTGGTGGGCGAGGGGCGGGATGTCGACATCAGCACACAGGCCGGCAGCCTGCTCGATGCCGTCCTGCTGATCAGTTCCGGACTCGACCTGCGCGGCTCGCTCGAGCGGCTCGTCCAGGCGTCGTGCGCGCTGACCGGCGCCCAGTACGGCGTCCTGGGGCTGCTGGACTCGAACGGCATCGTGGCGGACTTCGTGATCCACGGGCTCGACCACGGCGAGATGTCCCAGATCTCCTCCCTGCCCACCTGTGAGGGAGTACTCGGGGTCGTGATCGAGGACCCGAAGCCCCTGCGGCTGAGCAACGTCGCCGAGCACGCGCGGTCGATGGGGTTCCCTGCTAACCACCCGCCGATGGCCTCGTTCCTCGGCGTACCGGTGCGCGTCGAGGGCAAGGTGTACGGCAACCTCTACCTGACCGAGAAGGCCGGGGGTCGCGAGTTCACGCAGACCGACGAGCAGCTGCTCGACGTGCTGGCCCAGGTCGCGGGTCACGTGATTGCGAACGCGCGGATGCACGCCGACACCGAGCAGCGCAACCGCTGGCTCGAGTCCGGCATCGCGATGTCGGAGGCGCTCGCGGACTCCAGGGACCCGCTCGACGCCCTGGCCCTGGTGGCGGCGCACCTTCGTCGCGCCGCGGGTGCCGGCGCGGTCGGAGTCGTCCACACCGACGGGACCGAGATCGACCTGGTGGCCGACGATCGGCCGAACGGGACCGAGATCGACGACACGAACCTCGCCGAGAGGTGGGGTGCGGCGATCAGCACTGCCTGGCTGGAGAGTCGTGCCACCGTGGCGCATCGGGGCGACGGGGTCACCCGGGTCGTCGTACCCATGCCGTCGCGCCTGCTGCCCGGCCAGTTCCTGCTCGTCGCCCTGGACGACGCGACGCTCGGCGTCGACGGACCCGACCTCGCACTGCTCTCGGCGTTCGCCGACCAGGCCTCGCTGTCACTGGACCGGACCCAGGCGCTGGCCGAGCGGCAGGAGCACATGCTGACCGCCGATCGCGACCGGATCGCCCGCGATCTGCACGACTCGGTGATCCAGCGGCTCTTCGCCACCGCGCTCCAGCTCCAGGGCCTGCGACGCATCGTGGTCCTCGACGAGGTACGCGACCGGCTCGGCGAGGCGGTCGCGGAGCTCAACACCACCATCCGCGACATCCGCTCGACGATCTTCGAGCTGCGCCACGACGACGGGACCTCGCTGAAGTCCGAGATCCGGGCGCTGGTCAAGGAGTACGTGCCGGTCCTCGGGTTCACGCCGTTCGTGAGGATCCGCGGACCCGTCGACGTCGCCGTGTCCGGCGAGGTCTCGCACCAGCTGATGGCCTCGCTGCGCGAAGGGCTGTCCAACGTCGCCCGGCACGCGGAGGCGGACGCCTGCGTGGTGGAGGTGGAGGCCACCGGCGAACGGTTGACGCTCCGGGTCTCGGACAACGGTCGCGGCATCGGCGAGGCCGTGTCCGAGAGCGGCTTGCGCAACGTGCGCCGGCGCGCCACCGACCTGGGTGGACTGTTCCGGATCGTCCCCGAGGATCCCCACGGGACGTTGCTCGAGTGGCAGGTTCCACTTAACTGAGTGGGACCACCTGAGGGCTGGGCCCTCAGGCTTCGGGGAGCCAGACCTTTTTGGCTATCAGGAGTCCGTCACCGACCGGGAGCAGGACCGGGACGAGCGACTCGTGCTCGCCCACGACGCGGCAGAGCTCGCGGATCGCGATCGTGTCCGGGTCGCGCTGGGCGGGGTCGGCGACCCGGTCGTGCCACAGGGCGTTGTCGAAGACCACGACGCCTCCGGGACGCAGCAGGCGCAGGGCCTCGCCGAGGTACTCCGGGTACTCCTGCTTGTCGCCATCGGCGAACACGACGTCGTAGTGGCCGTCGGTCAGTCGGGGGAGGACCTCGAGTGCCGCGCCCGGGATCAGCCGGACCCGCTGCGAGGCGATGCCGGCCTCGGTGAAGGTCTCCTTGGCGAGCCGCTGGTGCTCGGCCTCGGTGTCGACGGAGGTCAGGACGCCGTCGGGGCGCATGCCGCGCATCATCCACAGGCCCGAGACGCCGGTCCCGGTGCCGATCTCGACGACAGCGCGGGCGTCGAGGACCGAGGTCAGGAAGCGGAGGGCCGCGCCGCCACCGGGGCCGATCGGCACGACGCCGACCTCCTCGGCACGGGCGCGGGCGTTCGCCAGGACCGTGTCCTCGGCGACGTACTCCTCGGAGTAGGTCCAGCTCGCGGGCTTCGGTGCGGTGACGATGACGTCCTCCTCGGTACGGCGCGGTCGTGGGTCTGCGATGGGGTGGACTGTACCGCTGAGGGACCGGGGAGAAGTGGGAACACTTCGGGCCCGGCCGCCGTTCTTCAGGTGTGGGGTCGCGTCACGCGGTCCCTCGCGATTGCTTGCTGACCCTCAGTGGGGTCTCAGCACGCTCTCACCTTGAGTTCCTAGCGTGGAGGTCCCAGCACCGATGGTTCGTATCTCGAGTACGCACCGCAGCAAGGAGCCCATCATGAGCCAGCCCACCTCCGAGGCCGCGGCCGCCGGAGTGCCCAGCTGGGACCAGATCGTCGAGGACCACTCCGCGCGGGTCTACCGGCTCGCCTACCGGCTCACCGGCAACCCCCACGACGCCGAGGACCTGACCCAGGAGGTCTTCGTCCGGGTGTTCCGGTCGCTGCACACCTACACCCCCGGGACGTTCGAGGGCTGGATCCACCGGATCACCACCAACCTCTTCCTTGACCAGGCGCGCCGCAAGAGCAAGATCCGTTTCGACTCGCTGCCCGAGGACGCCGACAACCGGCTCCCGAGCCCGGTCGCGACCCCGGACGTCGCCTACCTGAACCAGATGTTCGACGCCGACATCGAAGCGGCCCTGGCCGCGCTTCCCCCCGATTTCCGGGCTGCGGTCGTGCTGTGTGACGTCGAGGGCCTGACCTACGAGGAGATCGCCGACGTCCTCGACCTCAAGATGGGCACGGTCCGGTCGCGCATCCACCGCGGCCGGGCGATGCTGCGCAAGGCGCTGTCGCACCGTGCGCCGACCTCCGGTCGGGTCCGGGTCGCCGGTCCCCAGCTGGCAGGGCGGGTCTAAGTGATCCTCAAGCTCCACGGGCACATCGGATCGAGCGCTTCGGCGCTTGTGGACGGGCAGCTGTCCCCGGCCGAGGAAGAGCGTGCGTGGAGCCACGTCCTGGGCTGTCCGGGTTGTCGACGGCTGGTCGAGCGAGAGGGCTGGATCAAGCAGCGCCTCGCCGGGCTCGCTGCGCCGACGCCGCTCGCCGCCCCTGCCGGTCTCCTCGGTGCCCTGTACGACGTCCACGCCTGGGCGATCGTCGACGAGATCGAGCGCCGCTCGACGCGTCGGCGTACGGCGACCGCCCTGGTCGGCGCCGGATCGGTCGGCCTGGCCGTCATGGCGATGATGACGGTGACCTCGGGCCCCGTCGGTCGGGGCGAGGTTCCCGGCAGGCCCGGACCGGCGATGATCGGCGGCGCGACACCCGTCCGCAACGACCCCGGGACCGGCTTGACCGCGGACATCGAGAACGCCGCCTTCGGCGGTAGGTCAAGATAGGCGTGTGAGCGACACCGAGAACAACGGCGTACCGGCCGAGCACCCGACGGGTGATCTGCCGCCGGGCAATCCGGACGAACCGACAACGCCGTACGAAGCGCAGCCTGCCGCCCCGGCTCCGGCTGAGGCTCCGCAGCCGCCTGCCTACGGAAGCCCCTTGTACGGGTCCACGTCGGCCTACGGCGCTCCGCCCGCGTACGGCGAGCCGGCCTACACCCCTCCGCCGACGTACGGCGCCCCGGCCCCCGGCGTCCAGCCGCCCAACCCGTACGCCGTCACGCCGCAGGCCGCCCCCGGCCGTCCCTCGGGGTGGATCTGGCCGATCGTTGCGGCGATCGCTCTGGTCGTCGGGCTGATCGGTGGGGCGATCGGCGGATCGCTCGTCGACAACGGGAACAACAACAGCAGCACCAGCACGCCCGATGTCGGGATCCTCAAGCTCCAGCAGCAGTCGGCTCCGCCGCTCGCGGCCAACAACGCCAGCATCCCGGCCGTCGCGGCCAAGGTGCTGCCGAGCACCGTCCAGATCGTCGCCGAGTACGACCACCGGGCCCAGGGCGCGACCGGCTCGGGCTTCGTCCTGGACCGCGCCGGCCACGTGATCACGAACAACCACGTCGTCGAGCAGGCAGCCGCCGACAACGGTCCGATCGACGTCATCGACCAGAGCGGTCGGCACATGAAGGCGACGGTCGTCGGTCGTAGCACGGTCTACGACATCGCCGTCCTCAAGGTCGACGGCGCGCAGGACCTGCCGCCGGTGTCGATCGGCTCGGCGAACCAGATGCGGGTCGGTGAGACGGTCGTCGCGTTCGGCTCACCGCTGGGCCTGTCCGCGACCGTGACCAGCGGCATCATCAGCGCGAAGCGCCGCCCGGTCACGACCGGTGACGGCAGCGATGCGTCCTACATCAGCGCGGTACAGACCGACGCAGCGATCAACCCGGGCAACTCGGGTGGCCCGCTGGTCGACCTGCAAGGCCAGGTGATCGGCGTCAACTCGGCGATCGCGACGGTCGGGTCGTCCAGCTCGGGCAGCCAGTCGGCCAACATCGGCGTCAGCTTCGCGATCCCGATCGAGCAGGTCCTCGTCACCGCCAACCAGATCCTCAGGACCGGCAAGGCCGAGTACCCGGTGATGGGCGTGACGGTGCGCGGCAACGCCGCAGGCACGGGAGCCGTCGTCCGCAGCATCACCGTCGGCACTCCCGCGGCTTCGGCAAACCTGCGGGTGGGTGACCTGATCACGAAGGTCGACGGCCTGCCGGTGACGGGGTCGATCGACGTCGTGGTCGCAGTCCGGACCCACCAGCCCGGCGAGAAGGCGACCCTGACGATTCAACGCGGCGGGAAGACCTTCGACGTGAGCATCGGCCTGATCGGAAAAACGGGGTAGGCGGTCCCGTCCGGTCGTCGAGCTTGCCGAGACGTGGTGACCTGAGCGCGTACCTCACCGCATCTCGACACGCTCGGTCGCGACCTCGTTCCTCGGTCGGCGCTCGCTGCTCGATGACCAACGATCTGATCCGCTGACGCGTCTCAGATCAGGTGGCCTCGGCGTCGTACGGCGGCCGCTCGTCGGGTCCCAGCTCGGGACCACCGCGGAGCACCGCCGTCCTCGCGGCCTCGGCGGTGTCCTCGGCGTCGATCGCCTCGAGGATGTGCTTGCGGATCGCGGTCCGCGGGTCGAGGTCGGTGAGCTTGAGGTTCGCGTACTCCGGACCGAGCTCCTTGCGCAGGTCCGCCTGCGCCGACTCGGCGAAGGAGCGGAGGTGCCGCACCATCCTGCCGGCCTGGCGGGCGTAGTCGGGGAGCCTGTCGGGACCGAAGACGATGAGCGCGACCACGAGGATCACGGCCATCTCGGGCAACCCGACTCCGAACATGCTGCGAGTCTAGGTCCGAGCGCCAGCGAGGAGGTTGAGGAGGTCGCAGCGACCGTCTCGAAACCCCGCGAGCCCTAGAACTTCGACGACGGCGTCAGGCCGAGCTGCATGCCGGCCAGACCGCGGCCGCGTCCGGCCAGGTCGCGCGCCATCGCCCGCAGGGCCTGCGCAGCCGGCGAGGTCGGGTCGGACTCGACGACCGGCTTGCCCGCGTCGCCCCCTTCGCGCAACGAGATGTCGAGCGGGACGTCGGCCAGGACCGGGACGTCGTAGCCGAACCGCTGGCTCAGGGTCTTGGCCACCCGTGCACCACCACCGGACCCGAAGATCTCCAGACGGTGCTCCTTGCCCTCGGGCGTGCAGTGCGGGCAGGCCAGGTAGCTCATGTTCTCCACGACGCCGATCACCCGCTGGTGCATCATCGAAGCCATCGTGCCGGCACGCTCGGCCACCTCAGCGGCAGCTTCCTGCGGAGTGGTCACCACGATCACCTCGGCGCTCGGAAGGTGCTGGCCGAGGGAGATCGCGACGTCGCCGGTTCCGGGCGGAAGGTCGAGGAGCAGCGCGTCCAGGTCGCCCCAGTAGACGTCGGCGAGCATCTGGACCAGCGCGCGGTCGAGCATCGGGCCACGCCACGCGACCACCTGGTCTCGACGCGGCTTGAGCATCCCGATCGAGATCACCGAGACGCCGCTGGCGGTGGGCACCGGCATGATCAGGTCGTCGACCTGGGTGGGCCTGGTGTCGGCGATGCCGAACATCGCCGGGATCGAGTGACCGTAGATGTCGGCATCGATGACGCCGACCTTCAGGCCCTCGGCGGCCAGGCCGAGCGCCAGGTTGACCGTGACCGAGGACTTGCCGACGCCGCCCTTGCCCGAGGCGATCGCGTAGACCTTGGTGAGCGAGTCGGGACGGCCGAACGGGATCTCACGCTGGGCCTGGCCCCCGGAGAGGATCTCCTTGAGGCCGGCACGCTGCTCGGCGGTCATCACGCCGAGGTCGAGGTCGACCGCGGTCACGCCGGCCACCGTGGAGACAGCAGCCGTGACGTCCCGGGTGATCGTGTCCTTGAGCGGGCAGCCCGCCACGGTGAGGAGCACCCGCACGGCGACCTTGCCGGTGTCGTCGATGTCGACGGATTCGACCATGCCGAGCTCGGTGATCGGGCGCTTGATCTCGGGGTCGTTCACAGTCGCCAGGGCAGCCTGGATCTGCTCGAGGACAGGGGTGGTCATGGGGCCAAGCCTACGTCGTGGAGGAGGTCGTCCTTCCCGCCGGTCGGCTCAGGACCGATGATCCTCGTCACCCGTCGATGCCTTCTCGGCGTCGGCGTCGGTGTCGTGGTCGTCCTCGCGCTGGCCGAGCTCGGCGAGCAGCCCGCGCAGCTCGGAGCGCAGGAAGTCGCGGGTCGCGACCTCACCCAGGGCCATCCGCAGCGAGGCGACCTCCCGGGCCAGGAACTCCATGTCGGCGTGCCCGCGGGCGTTGGCCTGGCGGTCCTGTTCGGTCATCACCCGGTCGCGCACCTCCTGACGGTTCTGCGCGAGCAGGATCAGCGGTGCCGCGTACGACGCCTGCAGGCTGAGCATCAGGGTCAGGAAGATGAACGGGTAGTTGTCGAACCGCGAACCGGACGGCGCTATGACGTTCCAGCCGACCCAGAAGACGACGAACAGGGTCATGTAGATCAGGAAGCGGGCCGTCCCCATGAACCGGGCGAACTGCTCGGCGAACGAGCCGAACCGGTCCTGGTCGGCTGCCGGCCGGCGCACCAGGGACCGACCGACGATGGAACGACGGACGTCCTGCGGCTGGTCGAGGCGAGCCCGGGCGCGGTCCTCGGACTTCTTGTCTGCGGCCTTCTTCTCCGCGACACGCTTGTCCATCGGACGCCGGTCGGGCTTGCGGGGGTCAGGAGTCATCACGGCTCACACCTGGCCGATCTTGCGGTCGCGCCAGCCGTCCGGCAGCAGGTGGTCGAGCAGGTCGTCGACGGTGACCGTGCCGATCAGCCGACCCTCGTCGTCGACGACGGGTGCCGCGACCAGGTTGTACGTCGCCAGGAAGGTCGCGACGTCCTCGAGGGTCGCGTCGGCGTGCAGGTAGTCCAGGCCCTTGTCCAGGACGCCTGCGACGAGCTCCGAGGGCGGTTCGCGGAGCAGCCGCTGGATGTGGGCGACGCCGATCAGCTTGCCGGTCGGCGTCTCGAGCGGGGGCCGGCAGACGTAGACCAGGGCCGCCAGGGACGGGGTCAGCTCCTCGCTGCGGACGCGGGCCAGAGCCTCGGCCACGGTGGCGTCGGGGGAGAGGATCACCGGCTCCGGCGTCATCATGCCGCCGGCGGTCTCCTCGCCGTAGGAGAGCAGTCGGCGCACGTCGGCAGCCTCGTCGGGCTCCATCAGCTCGAGCAAGCGGGCAGCGGTCTCGGGCGGAAGGTCAGCGATGAGGTCGGCGGCGTCGTCGGGCGACATCTCCTCCAGGACGTCAGCGGCGCGCTCCTGGCTCAGGTAGGCCAGGATCTCGACCTGGTCCTCCTCGGGCAGCTCCTCGAGGACCTCGGCCAGGCGTTCGTCGTCGAGCGCGGCGACGACCTCGCTGCGCCGCTCCGGCGGGAGCTCGTGGATCACGTTCGCGGCATCGGCCGGCTTGAGGTCGGCGAGCGCAGCGATCAGGTGAGTGGTGCCCTGGTTGGCCTCGCGGACGTGCAGCCCCTCGACGTCGGCCCACTCGACGACATGGGTCTGGCCACGCCGCCGGAATCCCTTGGAGTGCTCCTGCAGTGCCACGCGGGAAAGGACCCAGTCGCGGGTGCGCGCCTGCTCCATCGCGACGTCGAAGACCATGCCCTCGACGCCGGTGCTCTTGACCCTGACCTTGCGGTCGAGCATCTGCCCGATCACGAGGGTCTCGGCGGCACGCAGCTCGAAGCGGCGCATGTTGAGCAGCCCGGTGGTGATCACTTGGCCGGAGTCGATGTTGGTGACCCGGGTCATCGGAGCGAAGACCCGTCGGCGCCCGAACACCTCGACGACCAGGCCCACCACCCGCGGCTGCCGTACGTCGGCCCGGAGCACCACCACGACGTCGCGGACCTTGCCGACCTGGTCTCCCTGGGGGTCGAACACCGGCAGCCCGGCGAGGCGGGCTGCGAAGATGCGGGTCGGTGTCGTGCTCACGAGGTTCAAGCCTAACGGGGTTTCGGCTCGGCCGGGCCGTCGCGAGCGTCGACACGCTGAGTGCCTCGCAAGGCCGAGGAGGGAGGCGATGCGCCAGCATCGTCGACCGACGAGAACGCCGTCGAGGTGCCAGCGTGACGGCGCGCAGCAGGTCTGGTCGGGCCGAAGCGCCGTTGAGGGCGTCGCGCGACCGGTTAAGGGCAGGATGGGTCCGTGCCAGCTTCGTTTCTCGCCTACGACGTGGTCGATGTCTTTGCCGAAAGCCCTTTTGCGGGGAATCAGCTCGCGGTCGTGCACGGTGCCGACGACCTCTCTGATGCGGCCCTGCTGGCGATCGCCCGGGAGTTCGACTTTTCCGAGACGACCTTCCCGGCGCCGCTGGCGCCCGGTCGCTATCGCAACCGGATCTTCACCGCGTCCGGCGAGCTCCCGTTCGCCGGGCATCCGACGCTGGGGACGGCGTGGGTGCTGCGCGAGCGCGGCGACCTGGCGGGTGAGGAGGTCGTCCAGGAGTGCGGGGCAGGCGAGATCCGCGTCCGCTTCGCCGACGACCTGGTCGAGCTCAGCGCGGCACCGCGCGACCTGGCCGGTCCACTGGCTGCCGACGCCGTGGCACCGCTGCTGGCCGAGCTCGGGCTGAGTACGGCGGACCTGGATGGTGAGGCCTGGGTCGCGGGGACCGGCCTGGGCTTCGTGCACCTGCCGGTCTCCGACGAGGCGGTCGCACGCGCAGTCGTGGGGCGCACCCACGTCCGGAACCTTGCCGACCTGCCCGCCACCGGTGACCCGCTCGACGGGATCAACCTGTACGCCACGGCTCCGGGCGACCCGCTGGAGGTGCACAGTCGCGTGTTCGTGCTGGGGATCGAGGATCCGGCGACGGGCAGTGCCGCGGCCGGGCTGGGCATGGCGCTGACCGCTCGTGGCCTGCTCGCAGACGGGGGTGCCTACCGGATCCACCAGGGGATCGAGCTCGGCAGGCCGTCGCTGCTCCTCGGCGGCGTGGACGTCGCTGCGGGAGCTGCGACCCGGGTGCGGGTCTCCGGCCAGGTGCACCCGATCGCTCGCGGCGAGATCCGGGTTCCGTGACCCGGATCGACCTGCGCACGCTGGTCCTGCTCGCGGTCGGCGTCGGCGCTGTGTCGCTCGCGGCACCGCTGATGGCGTCGATGGCCGTGCCCGCGCTGGCGATCGCCTTCTGGCGCAACGGCCTCGCGACGGTCGCGATCGCACCGGTCGCGGCTGTCCGCAACCGGGCCGAGATCGGCTCCCTGGACCGTCGTCAGGTGCTCACCGTGGCTCTGGCCGGGTGTTGCCTGGCCGCGCACTTCGGGTTCTGGATCAGCTCGCTGGCGATGACCTCGGTCGCGTCCAGCACCGCGTTCGTCTCGCTGCAGGTCCTCTGGGTGGTCGGCTACGACCTCGCTCGTGGCGCTGCGGTCCGGACCCGGGTCCTCGGCGGCGTTGCCCTCGCCACGATCGGTGCACTGGTCGTGTCCGGCGTGGACTTCTCGATCTCGACCCGTGCGCTGGCAGGCGACGGACTGGCGCTGGCCGGATCGGTCGGCGTCGCGGCGTACGCGATCATCGGCGGTCGGGCCCGGCAGACGATGAGCACCACGACGTACACCCTGGGGTGCTACGGGACCGCGGCCGCGGTGCTGCTGGTGGCCGCGCTGGTGCGCGGCCAGGCGCTGACGGGCTACGGCCCGGGACAGTGGTGGCGACTGGGCCTCCTGGCCGCGACCGCCCAGCTGCTGGGGCACTCGGTGTTCAACCACCTGCTCGACCGGGTCTCGCCGATGGTGGTGTCGCTGACGATCCTGCTGGAGATCCCCGGGGCGTCGCTGATCGCCGCGGCCTGGCTCGGCCAGGTGCCCGGCCTTGCCGCCGTCCTCGGACTGGTGCTGATCCTGGCCGGGATGGCCGTGGTCATCTCGTCCGCGCCGCCCTCAGTCGAGGTTCCCGCCGGCTGAGGCCTGCTCGCCGGTGATCACGAAGTACTGCGAGGGGGTGGCGTACCACTTGTCGATGATCCCGCGGTGCTCCATGCCGATCCGGCGACAGACAGCCTGGGACGGCTCGTTGGTCAGGTCGGTGACGGCGTGGATCTCAGTCAGGCCGCCCTTGAACCCGCGGCGCAGGACCGCCCGTGCTGCCTCGCTCGCATAGCCGTGCCCCCATGCGTCCGGGTGGAGGTGCCAGCCGATCTCGACCTCTCCGTCGCCGTTGGGCAGCGGGACCAGCAGCACGGTGCCGATGGTGCGGCCGTCCAGGGGTCCGCCGTCGGTGACCTCGATCGCCCAGTGACCGCAGGGCGGATCGTCGCGCAGCATCCACGTCCCGATCCTCGTCCGCGCCTCGTCCAGGTCCTTCATCAGGACCGGCTCGCCGTCGCCGAGCCACCGCACGACTTCGAGACGGCTCATGATGTCCAGCGCGGCGGGGGCGTCGTCGATCTGCCAGTCGCGGATCCGGAGACGCTCGGTGGTCGCGATCAACACGCAGGGCTCCTGTCCATGTCCCACGGGCCACGGCTGGCCTGCAGGTTTGTAGGATGACGCGGATTCGCTCGCCGGGCGACATGCAGGGAAGGGACCGCTCGTGGCCATCCAGGTCGTCATCCTCGCCGCGGGACTCGGCACGCGCCTCGGCAAGCCGCACCCGAAGCCGCTCACCGAGCTGACCAGCGGCGAGAGCATCATGCGCCGTGCGGTCAACTCCCTGCGCACCGCGTACGGCGACGAGGTGTTCGTGACGGCCGTGGTCGGCTTCAAGCTCGACCTGGTCATCGAGGCCATGCCGGACATCTCCTTCGTCTACAACGAGGTCTACGACTCCACGAACACGGCCAAGAGCCTGTTGAAGGCGCTGACGCTGTCCCAGCCGGGCGGTGTGCTCTGGCTCAACGGCGACGTCGTGTTCGACCCGCGGGTGCTCGGCCTGATCCACGACAAGATCGAGGCGGGCCGCAGCTTCGTGGCGGTCAACACCGAGTCGGTCGCCGACGAGGAGATCAAGTACACCCTCGACCCCGAGGGCTACATCGCCGAGCTCTCCAAGAGCGTGGTCGGCGGCCTCGGCGAAGCCGTCGGGATCAACTACATCGCGGCCGACCAGAAGGCTGCCTTCATCGCACGCCTGGAGGAGGCCGACGAGCACGACTACTTCGAGCGCGGCCTCGAGCTCGCGATCGAGAAGGACGGCCTGCGCATCGAGGCCGTCGACATCTCCCTGTACCAGGTGGTCGAGGTCGACTTCGACGACGACCTGTCCCGGGCCAACACGTTTGTCGATGAGCAGAGCGTCGATCAGCAGAGCATCCGGGGCTGACCGCCAGATGACGGCTGCGGTTCCGCTACCCCGCGTCGAGGCGGTGAGCATCGATGACAGGGGGCTGTCGTTCCGTGCGACGCAGGACGACGTCGTGGACGTCTGCTTCGACGGTCGCCGGATCTGGTCGTTCTGGCTGCTGCGCGACAGCGAGCCCGCCGCGGGTGGTCGTTTCGCCGCCTGGCCGAGCCAGCTGACGCGCTTCCTGCAGGGGACGACCCAGCTCAGCCTCGTGGCCCACGTCGCCGACGTCACCCTGTACGACGCCGAGGTCGGGTTCGGTGCCGGCGACGGCCGGGTCGCGGTCGTCGACGAGGACGGTCGCCCGCTCGGCCTGGACAAGTCGAACCGGATCTCGCAGACCTTCGACACGCGCACGCCCGAACAGGTGGTGCCCCTGCTGGATTCGATCGAGGCTGTGCTGGCGGCGCTGAAGACGGCCGGGATCGAGGCGTTCCCGGCGTACGGCACGCTGCTGGGGGCTGTCCGGGACGGCGGCCTGATCGGG
Organism: Marmoricola sp.; assembly: GCA_025964775.1. Lineage (GTDB taxonomy): Bacteria > Actinomycetota > Actinomycetes > Propionibacteriales > Nocardioidaceae > Marmoricola. The sequence continues at coordinate 9,865 of JAOPYE010000015.1, read as the reverse complement.
CACGACAGCGATGCCGACCTCGGCTACGTCAGCAAGCACTCCCACCCGGTCGATGCGATCCGGGAGTCGTTCGAGCTGCAGCGGCGGCTGACCGAGCTCGGCTTCGCCACCGACCGGTACAGCGGGATGGCGTTCAAGGTCGACATCATCGAGGCCGACGGAGCGAGCCGCGGCCTCGACGTGTTCGGCGGTTACATCGCCCCGGGGGTCGGTGGCGCTCCGCCGATGCTGTACCTGATGGGCGAGATCGGGGCGCCCTTCGAGCCGAGCTGGATCTACCCGCTCGGGACGACCACCCTGGAAGGGCGCACGCTGCCGGCGCCGGCTCGCCCCGAGAAGCTGCTCGAAGCGACCTACGGGCCTGGCTGGCGGGTGCCGGACCCGGCGTACCAGTTCACGACCCCGCGCAGCACGGTCCGTCGCCTCGACGGTTGGTTCAGGGGTCAGCGTGCCCAGCGCAACGTCTGGGAGCGTCGCTACGGCACGTTGCGAACCGTGATGCCACCCGAGGAGCCGAGTGCGCTGGCGCGTTTCGTGCTCGAGAGTGAGGGCGTCCCGCCCCAGCTGGTCGACCTCGGAGCCGGTCGGGGGGCCGACAGCCTGTGGTTCGCCCGGCAGGGCGCCGGCGTGATCGCGCTGGACTTCGTGACGGCTGCATCCGGGGCGGTCCAGCAGCTCGCGGCCGCCGAAGGGCTCGACCTGACCGTGCGGTGGATCAATTTGGTCTCGCTGCGGTCCTGGCTTGCCGAGGGTGCACGACTGGCGTGGACGCCCGGTCCTCGCGTGCTGATGGCGAACCAGCTCATCGGGGCGACCAACGAGATCGGCCGTGCCGCGGCGTGGCAGTTCGCCCGGATGGCGCTGCGTGACGGCGGCCGCCTGTACCTGGAGTTCTGGCGCGGCGAGCCCCGGGAGCGCACTGTGACCGAGTTGCTCTCCCCGGTGCCCGACGAGACGGTTGTCGCCGAACTCGTCGCGCGGGGAGCCGTTATCGTTCACCGCGAGAACCTCGATGAGGGGACGGCGCCCGGAAAGCCCGGTCGACCGACGACGCGATTGGTGGCGGAGTGGCCGAGGTGACCCCAGAGACACACCAGGGCAGTACGTCGCTGCGACAGCGGGTGACCCGCAAGGTCGTCCGGGCGGCGAGTGGCGGTGTCATCGACCAGCTGACCAACCGGATCGACGAGCTCGAGGCGGAGGTCCAGGAGAACCGGAACCTCAACGTGCGGGTCGCCGAGCTGGTCGACCTGCTCACCGAGCTGATGCTGCCGCTGGCCTCGCAGGACCGGGCGGCGATCGAGGCCGCGCTCGCGAAGTTCGAGCGCTCCGTCGTCTAGGTCGACCACCCATGGCTGAGAAGGTCTTCCTGCACATAGGGCTGCCGAAGACCGGGACGACGTACCTGCAGACCATGATGTGGGGCGACCGGGAGCGGATGCGCGACCAGGGTGTGCTGCTCCCGGGTCGCGAACGTCGCGACCACCTGTGGGCCAGCCGGGTGATCCGCCACGACCCGAACGTCGCGACGTTCGACGAACGCCGGCTGACGTCCTGGGCCCGCCTGACCGCCGAGATCGCCGCGTGGGAGGCCAACGCGGTCATCTCGCACGAGTTCTTCGCCGGCGCCTCCACGCAGGAGGCCGCGGTGATGGTTGCCGACCTGGCTCCGGCGGAGGTGCACGTCGTGGTCACCGCGCGCGATGCGCTCGGCCTGTTCACCAGCAGCTGGCAGGAGAGCCTGAAGAACCGCGACACGGTCACCATGGCCGAGTACGCCGCGAAGCCGGTCTCGCAGAGCTCGCAGGCGATCTGGAACTGGCACACCCTCGACATCCGACTGGTGCTGGAACGGTGGGCGCCGGTGGTCACCCCGGCGAACGTGCACGTGCTTCCGTTGCCCGGCCCCGGCGCCCCGCGGAACCTGATCTGGGAACGGTTCGCCACCCTGCTCGGCCTGGACCCGCACGAGTTCGACGACGAGTCGAGCTTCCCGAACGAGTCGATGGGCGTGGTCGAGGCCGAGACGCTGCGGCGGATCAACCTGCACCTGCAGGACGACGACTTCACCAAGGCGGTTGATCGCGGGGTGTACATCCGCACGTTCCTGGCCGACGAGCGCCTGGTGCCCCGCAACGGGGAGCGGTACTGGCCGGCCCCAGGAGTGATCGAGGAGTGCCGACGGCGTGCGGACGACGCGATCGAACACATCCGCGCCGGCGGCTACGACGTCATCGGTGACCTCGAGGACCTGCGCGTGCCCGCCGATCTGCCCGAGCGGCGTACGGCCGAGTCGGTGACCGATGCCGAGGTCGCCGAGGTCGCGGTTGCCGTCGCGGGCCAGCTCATGCACGACGTACGCCGCCTGCGGATGGAGCGCAATGCCGCCCGGCGACGGGTGGCCGCGCTCGAGGAGCGCCCCGCACCGGGATTCCGGCACGCGATCGCCGAGCGGTTTCCCTGGGCCCGGCGGTTCGTGATCAGGTGAGTCCCCGGCTCGCCGTACCGGGTGGGTGACCTGCATCATGGTGAGCGCGGGCGAGCTGGGAGATACTCGCGGGTAATATCCCCACGCGGCGCCGTCTTCATCGTTGCGCCCGTTGATCATCACCGGAAGGGACTGCATCACCCATGGTTCGACTTTGTGAGACCGAGGGTCTGGACGACATCCAGGAAGAAATCCTCAAGGCCGTTCGGGACTTCACGAACACGAAGATCATCCCGGTCGCCCAGGAGCTCGAGCACGCCGACGAGTACCCGACCGAGATCGTCGAAGGGCTCAAGGAGCTCGGTGTCTTCGGCCTGATGATCCCCGAGGAGTACGGCGGCCTCGGCCAGTCGCTGCTGACCTACGCGCTGTGCGTCGAGGAGATCGCGCGCGGCTGGATGAGCGTCTCGGGTGTCATCAACACCCACTTCATCGTCGCGTACATGGTGATGCAGCACGGCACCGAGGAACAGAAGCAGAAGTACCTGCCGCAGATGGCCACCGGCGAGATGCGCGGCGCGTTCTCGATGTCCGAGCCCGGGCTGGGCTCCGACGTCGCGGCCGTCTCGACCAAGGCGGTCAAGCAGGACGACGGCAGCTACAAGATCACCGGCACCAAGATGTGGCTGACCAACGGCGCACAGTCGCGCCTGGTCGCGACCCTGTGCAAGACCGACGAAGGCGCCGACTCGGTCTACAAGAACATGACGACGTTCCTGATCGAGAAGGAAGCCGGCTTCGGCGAGACCGCTCCGGGGCTGACCATCCCCGGCAAGATCGACAAGATGGGCTACAAGGGCGTCGAGACCACCGAGATGGTCCTCGACGGCCACGTGGTCCGTGCCGACCAGGTCCTCGGCGGCGAACCCGGCAAGGGCTTCTACCAGATGATGGACGGTGTCGAGGTCGGCCGCGTGAACGTCGCTGCCCGCGCCTGCGGTCTGGCCTGGCGCGGCTTCGAGCTGGGGATCGAGTACGCCCAGCAGCGACACACCATGGGCAAGCCGATCGCCGCGCACCAGGCGATCCTGTTCCGCATCGCCGAGATGGCCACGAAGGTCGAGGTCGCGCACACCATGATGGTGAAGGCCGCGCGGATGAAGGACACCGGCCAGCGGATGGACGTCGAGGCCGGCATGGCCAAGATGGTCGCCTCGGAGTACGCCCACGAGGTCGTCGAGGACTCCTTCCGGATCCACGGCGGCTACGGCTACTCCAAGGAGTACGAGATCGAACGGCTCTACCGCGAGGTCGCGTTCATGCTGATCGGCGAGGGCACCTCGGACATCCAGAAGATGATCATCGGTCGCAACATGCTCGAGGACTACAAGCTGCGCAGCTGAGCGGAGCGCCGAGTGAGGGACGAGCTCGAGTGATCCCGAAGCAAGCAGCTTGTTGGAGCGAAGCGGAACACAAGATCAAGAGCTGACCGGCTGTTCGATCAGTGGATCGCGCGGGTGACTTCGGCTGGAACAGCCTGATCGTCACCCTTCCTCGACGCGGTGACGGGGTGGGTGGCAGGCTGGCGACAGCAGCCCGCGAGTCACACGGAGGATCAGATGGCCGAGCAGAGCCCGAACGAGGACCTCAAGGCAAAGATGCGTGAAGCGCTGGACCGCAAGAAGTCCAACGACCGCGGCGTGCCGACGGACGGACCGACCAAGGAGAAGGCACACGGCTCAGAGGTGGTCGGAGGCGCGCCCAAGATGCACCGGCGCAAGGCCGGCGGAGGAGGATCCTGATGCTCGTCGTGACGACCAATGACCTGCCTGGCTGGGAGATCCGCCAGGTGTGCGGCGAGGTCTTCGGCCTCACGGTCCGTTCCCGGAACGCGTTCTCGCAGATGGGCGCCGGCTTCAAGTCGCTCGTCGGTGGTGAGCTGAAGGGCATGACCACGAACCTGATCAACAGTCGCAACGAGGTGATGGGCCGGATGCTCGAGGAGGCTCGCGCCCGCGGGGGAAACGCCGTTGTCGGGATGCGCTTCGACACCTCCGAGATGGGCGACGTCTGGACCGAGCTCTGTGCTTACGGCACGGCGGTCGTGGCCGTTCCGATCACTCCCGAGGCCAAGGAGATGGCGACCAAGCTCGGCTACGGTTCCTGACGCGTGAGCAATCCCACGCACGTCCGACTCGCCTGATCCGGGCCTTGTTCGGCACGATGGGACGGCTCCGGAAACAGGGGCGTCATCGTCAGGAAAGAGTGAGACATGCAGTTCGGTCGTAGTTACGAGGAGTTCGAGGTCGGTGCGACGTACAAGCACTGGCCCGGCAAGACGGTCACCGAGTACGACGACCACCTGTTCTGCCTGCTCACGATGAACCACCACCCGCTGCACCTGGACGCGAACTACGCCGAGAAGACCACCCAGTTCGGCAAGAACGTCGTGGTCGGCAACTACGTGTACTCGATCCTGCTCGGCATGTCGGTCGCCGACATCTCGGGCAAGGCGATCGCCAACCTCGAGGTCGAGTCGCTGCGCCACGTCGCGCCGACCTTCCACGGCGACACCCTGTACGGCGAGACGACGGTCCTGGACAAGTTCGAGTCGAAGTCCAAGGACGACCGAGGTGTCGTCTACGTCGAGACGATCGGCTACAACCAGGACGGCCAGGTCGTGTGCATCTTCCGCCGCAAGGTGATGGTGCCCAAGGACAGCTACCTCACCGAGCGCGGTGGCGAGCAGCCCGGTCGCCCGGTGCCCCAGCCCGACAAGAACTGGCCAGGTCCCGACGCCGGTTGAGGAGGTTGCGCAGCAACCGTCTCGAAACCTCGTGAGGGTTTCGAGACGGGCCTAGCGGCCCTCCTCAACCACCAACGGTCGGGGCGCGAAGGCCCGCGCCAGCGGCAGGATCCCCAGGATCAGGACCATCGGCACGGCGAACCCGTACCGGAGGTCGTTGTTGCCGACGGCACCGGTGAGCACGGAGCCGAACAGTGCGCCGATGTAGTTGAACTGGTTGAACCGCGCGATCACGGCGTCCACCCTGGCCTGCCTGATCGCTGGGTCCTCCTCGGCGCCACCGGCGATCCGGCCGGCGGCCGAGAAGCTCAGCGGAGCGATCACGCCGACACCGCTGCCGAGGACCAGGAAGCCGAACACCGCGACCTGCCAGGCCGGGGCGAAGACGACGATCGCCAGAGCAACTGAGGCGATCACGCCGCCGACCCGCAGGACCGGGACGGCTCCGTGCCGGGCCACCAGGCCGTCGCCGGCCAGTCGCATCGCGCCGCTGGAGAGCAGGTACGGGACGACGGCCAGGGCGAACAGGCCCGAGGGCGTGTTGGCGAAGACGTGATCGAGGTACAGCGGGCCCCAGGTGAAGGCAGCCGTGTCCACCATGTAGAAGAGCACCATCCCGACGCCGACGAGCACGATCGGTCGCCATCCGATGTCCAGCTTCGGTGCGTCTGCGGCCGGATCTCCGACGCGACGCAGGAACGGGCGGGTCAGCACCACCAGCGGTACGACGGCCAGGACGGCGCCGACCCCGAGGGCCAGGTGCGTCGTCGCGAGCGTGGCGCACGCGCCCAGCAGCCCGCCGAAGGTCCAGGCGCCGTGGAACGACGGCAGGATCGGTCGCCCGTACCGGTGCTCGAGGGCCACGGCCTGCATGTTGGTGCTCGCGTCGACCATGCCGAGCGCGACGCCGTAGACGGCCATGGCCGCCATGAACACCCCGAACGCAGGTGCCAACGACATCAGCGGCACCGCGATCGTGATCCCGGCGAGGCCGCAGCGCAGCAGGAGCGCTGAGTCCCGGGTCCTGGCGAGGTTCTCGGCCAGGACCGAGCCGGCACCGGCCAGCAGCACCATCATCAGCAGCAACAGGGTGAGCCGGTTGTTCGAGATGGACCACTGGTGGGTGAAGTCCGGCAGTCGGGTGGTCAGGTTGATGAAGACCATGCCCTGGGTCGCGAACGCGGCAGCGACCGCGATCCGGGACCGGTGCAGCAGCGACGTGTCCGAAATGGTGGGACTTGTCATCGGGCAATCATCACAGAAGGCTGGGGCCATGACTGACTCCGCCCCAGTGACGCTTGCGGGCGAGCTCTGGATCATCCGGCACGGCGAGACCGAGTGGAGCAGGAGCGGGCAGCACACCTCGCGCACCGAGGTCGCACTGACGTCGGCCGGGGAGCAGGCGGCGCGTGCACTGTCGGCGCGGTTGGCCGGGATCTCGTTCGACCTGGTCCTGACCAGCCCGCGGGCTCGTGCACGACGTACGGCGGAGCTGGCCGGCTTCCCTGATCCGGTAGTCGATGACGACCTGGTCGAGTGGGACTACGGCGACTACGAGGGCCTGACCACCGCCCAGATCCGGGAGCAGGAACCGGGCTGGACGATCTGGGGCGGCTCGTGCCCGGGTGGTGAGGACGCGTCCGCGGTGGCAGCTCGACTGGATCGGGTGGTCGTGCGCGTGCGCGCGGACGGTGGGCGGGTCCTGGTCTTCGGGCACGGCCACGCCTCGCGTGCGCTGGCCTGTCGCTGGCTCGGGCTGGCGGTCACCGACGGCAGGCTGTTGCGGCTCGACACCGCGACGATCTCGGTCCTCGGTCACGAGCACGAGTCGCCGGCCGTGGCGCGCTGGAACGCCTGAGGAGTTAGCCTCGGGGCGTGTCGCTCGTGGCTTCCTGTCCTCGCTGCACGTCCCCGGTCACCGAGTCGGAGGGCGCCTTCAGCTGCCTGATGCACGGCGGCATCCGGCCGTTGTGGCGCCCGGCAACCGCCGACTACGCCACCTTCGCCGAGCTGGTGAGCCGGGCGGAGGACCTCCCCACCTACCTGCCGTGGCCGATGAGCCCGGGCTGGTCGATCTCCGACTTCGGCTGTGTCACGGGTGCTGATCGTGCTTGTGCGACCGTCACCACGACGGTGGGGACCAGTGACCTCGACGGCCCGGTCGAAGTCACGGTGGTGGCCGAGGACCCGGGCGTAGGGCTGGGCTCTCGCTGCGCGGGGACGTCGTACGACGATCCGGGCGACCAGATCCGTCACGGCCAGCACGCCGTGCGGGTGCGTGCAGGCGGTCGCGCCGTCCCGATGTGGGTCGTCGATCCGCCCGACGACGGCGACGTGCTGGCCACCTCCGTCTTCGCCGGAGAGGCCGAGGGGCGCTGGCTCTGGATCATCGTGCGCCCTGCGTCGGCAGCACTGCTGCTGCGCGACGAGTGGCTGCTCGCCGATGTCACCGGCTTCGGCCCCGAGGCGCTGGAGATGCCGTTCGGAGGACCGCGGCCGACCTGGTGAAGGAAGGTCTCGCCGACGAGACGACGATTGTCCGAGGTGAGCGGAATGCCCGCTTTCCAGTTCGTCGTTCACCCGGGCCCACCCCTACGCTTGCCCGATGGAATGGGTCCTTCTCACCGAAGTCTTCGTGACTTTGTTCGTGATCATGGATCCCGTCGGCACCATTCCGATCTTCCTGTCACTCACCGGCGGACGGTCGCCGCAGGTCTCGCGACGGCTGGCCTGGCAGGCCGTCACGGTCTCGTTCGGTGTCATCAGCGTCTTCGCGTTCTTCGGGCAGCAGATCCTTCAGTACCTGCACATCTCCCTGCCCGCGCTGCAGTGCTCGGGTGGCCTGCTGCTCCTGCTGGTCGCCCTCGAGCTGCTCACCGGCAAGGACTCCGAGCACACCGCGGGCGTCGAGACGAATGTCGCCCTGGTTCCCCTGGGTACGCCGTTGCTCGCGGGCCCCGGCGCCATCGTGGCGACCATGGTGTTCAGCAAGCGTGTCCACGACTTCCCGGACTTCGCCGCTGTCGCCCTCGGCGTGATCGGGGTGCACCTGACGATCTGGCTCGCGATGCGCTTCTCGTTGCCGATCCTGCGGCTCATCCGCGAGAGCGGCGTCCTGCTCGTCACCCGGATCGCGGGCCTGCTGCTCTCGGCGATCGCGGTGCAGATGGTGGCTGATGCCGTGCGCGCCTTCATCGCCGGCAAGGGCTAGTTACTTGCGCCCGAAGCTCTGGAAGCGCTGCAGCAGTCCTGTCGGTACGTATTTGGCGCCCGCCACGATCGCCTTGTAGCGCAGCGTCGGGATGCTCACCGCCTTGCCGGCGTCCAGGTCTGCCAGAGCGGCGGTCACGAACTCCTCGACATCGAGCCAGAGGAACGACGGCGCGGAATCACGGCCGACCTCCATGCGCTCGTGGAACTCGGTGCGGACGAAGCCCGGGCACAGCGCCATCACGTGCACCCCCTGGGGCCTGTACTCGTTGTGGGCCCACTCGCTGAACCGGGTGACGTACGCCTTGGCGGCCGAGTAGGTCCCGCGAGGCAGGTATCCGGCGACCGAGGACACGTTGACGATCTGGCCGCTCCCGCGCGCCACCATCGGGCCCAGGGCCGCGTGGGTGAGCCGCATCGGCGCGACCACCAGGACGTCGAGGTGGGCCTGCTCGGCCTCGATCGAGTTGTCCAGGAAGCGTCCCTTGAGGCCGAAGCCGGCGTTGTTGACCAGCAGGTCGATCGGACGGGAGGCGTCGGCCAGCCGGGCCTCGACCGCAGCCAGGGAGTCCCGGTCGGTGAGGTCGGCCGCGATCACCTCGCACTTCGTGCCGAACTCCTGGGCGAACGCCAGGGCGACCTCCCCGAGCCGCTCCTCGTTGCGGGCGACCAGGACCAGGTCCGAGCCGCGGGCTGCGAGCTGGCGGGCGATCTCGTGGCCGATGCCAGCGGTGGGACCGGTGATCAGTGCGCAGTGGCGATTCGTGGACGGCATGCGGCACAGCATCCACGGACGAGGTCGGCGCGGGCAAGGCCGGTGCGGCATGATGTGCACTGATGTCCAAGACTCGCGTGATCGCCGTGGCCAACCAGAAGGGTGGCGTGGCGAAGACGACCACCGTTGCATCCCTGGGCACGGCGCTGGCCGAGCTCGGGCAGCGAGTGCTGCTCATCGACCTCGACCCGCAGGCGTGCCTGACCTTCAGCCTCGGCATCGACCCCGAGGACCTCGAGCTCTCGGTGCACCACGTGCTGACCAAGGGCCTCGAGCCGACCGAGGCGATCATCGCCACCGACGACGGCGTCGACCTGCTGCCGGCCACCATCGAGCTGGCCCGCGCGGAGGCCGACCTGCTGACCCGCACCGGTCGCGAGTACGTCATCCGCACGGCCGTCGAGGACACCGACGGCTACGACTGGGTGCTGCTCGACTGCCCGCCCTCGCTCGGCGTGCTCACCGTGGCGGCACTGACCGCGGCCACCGGCGTACTCATCCCGTTGCAGTGCGAGACGCTGTCGCACCGCGGCGTCGGGCAGCTGCTCGACACCGTGCACGACGTGAAGCGCTTCACCAACCGCGAGCTCGAGGTGTGGGGCGTCCTGCCCACGCTGTACGACGGCCGCACGAACCACTCGCGCAC
>JAOPYE010000024.1 GCA_025964775.1 Marmoricola sp. | reverse complement strand
ACGTCATCCGGACCTCGTGCGCCAACGCCAGCAGATCGCTCAACGCCGCATCCGAGGTCTGCATCACCCGCAGGATCTGCGCCTCGTCCAACGGCACACCGCGCTCGAGCACCTGCTCACGAGCGATGCTGAGGATCTCGCGGTCTTCGGGGGTGCCGGTCTGCTCGGTGTCGTGGGCAACGGTGGACATGGGGGACATTCAACCAGTGCGGCCGTTCGGGCCTGCGCGCACGGGTAGACTCCGGACCATGAGTCCGGCCACCGACTGCTGACACCGCGCCCCTGTCAGCGCATTCCGCGTCAGCCGCATTTCCCCGAGACCAGTCGACCGCCAGGACCCCACCGTGATCACCGCTTCCAAGCTCGAAGTGCGCGCAGGCGCGCGCCTGCTGATGGAGAACGTCTCGTTCCGGATCGCCACGGGCGACCGGATCGGCCTCGTGGGCCGCAACGGTGCGGGCAAGACCACGCTCACCAAGATCCTGGCCGGCGAGGGCCTGCCGGCGTCCGGAACCGTGACGAACTCGGGCACCCTCGGTTACCTGCCGCAGGACCCGCGCACCGGTGACCCCGAGGTGCTCGCACGCGACCGGATCCTCTCGGCCCGCGGTCTCGACAAGGTCGTCGCCCGGCTGCGCGAGGCCGAGGTGCAGATGGGCTCGCCCGACCCGGAGATCCACGAGCTGGGCATGAAGCGGTACGAGAAGGCCGACGCCGCCTTCCACGCAGCCGGCGGCTACTCGGCCGAGGCAGAAGCAGCCCAGATCGCGTCCGGCCTGGGCATCGACGACCGCCTGCTCGGCCAGCAGCTCAAGACGCTCTCGGGTGGGCAGCGTCGCCGCGTGGAGCTGGCCCGGATCATCTTCTCGGGTGCCGACATCCTGCTGCTCGACGAGCCGACCAACCACCTCGACGCCGACTCGATCGTGTGGCTGCGCCAGTTCCTGTCGAATTTCGGCGGGGGACTGGTGGTGATCAGCCACGACGTCGAGCTGCTCGAGGGCTGCGTGAACAAGGTGCTCCATCTCGACGCCAACCGCGCCGAAGTGGACCTCTACAACATGACCTGGAAGAACTACCTCCAGCAGCGTGAGAACGACGAGCACCGTCGCAAGAAGGAACGCGCCAGCGCGGAGAAGACAGCCGAGACCCTGATGGCCCAGGCCAACCGGATGCGCGCCAAGGCGAGCAAGGCAAAGGCCGCCCAGTCGATGATCAAGCGTGCCGAGAAGATGATGGACAGCCTCGAGGGCGTGCGCGCGGCCGACAAGGTCGCCAAGATCAAGTTCCCCGAACCGGCGGCGTGCGGCAAGACGCCTCTGATGGCCGAGGGGCTGTCGAAGTCCTACGGCTCGCTGGAGGTCTTCACCGACGTCGACCTCGCCATCGACAAGGGCTCGCGGGTCGTCATCCTCGGTCTCAACGGTGCCGGGAAGACCACGATGCTGCGGATCCTCGCCGGTGTGGATCTGGCTGATACGGGCACCGTGCTCCCGGGTCACGGTCTGAAGATCGGCTACTACGCCCAGGAGCACGAGACCCTGGACGTGAACCGGACCGTGCTGGAGAACATGGCGACCTCGGCGCCCCAGCTCACCGACGCGGAGCGACGGACCGTGCTCGGCTCCTTCCTGTTCAGTGGCGATGACGCGACGAAGCTCGCCGGGGTCCTCTCCGGCGGTGAGAAGACCCGTCTCGCGCTGGCGATCCTGGTTGTCTCCTCGGCCAACGTGCTGCTGCTCGACGAGCCCACCAACAACCTTGACCCGGCTTCGCGCGAAGAGGTGCTCGGGGCCATCCGCAGCTACCAGGGCGCGATCGTGCTCGTGACCCACGACGAGGGTGCCGTCCAGGCCCTCGAGCCGGACCGGGTCCTGCTGCTCCCCGACGGGGACGAGGACCTGTGGTCCGAGGACTACCTCGACCTGATCAGCCTCGCGTAAGTCCGTCGGCGAGCCCGACTAAGGTTCGTTCCATGCTTCCTGACGCTGAGACCCTGGCTGCCTCCCGCCTCGCCCTCGACATCGACGGCCCGGTCGCCACGATCACCCTGAACGCGCCCGAGCGGCGCAACTCCATGGTTCCGTCGATGTGGCACACGCTCGCCGACATCGGGTCCGCCCTGTCCGAGGACGTCCGGGTCGTCGTGCTCCGCGGCGCCGGAGAATGCTTCTCCGCCGGCCTGGACACCGGCCTGATCAACGGCAAGGGAGTCCCCGGCGAGGAGGCGATCCTCGACCTGATGACCGCGCCGGAGCAGGAGATCCTGGACACCATCGACGGCTACCAGCGCGGATTCACCTGGTTGAACGATCCCCGGTTCATCGCGATCGCCGAGGTGCACGGCTACGCGATCGGCGCGGGCTTCCAGCTGGCGCTCGCGTGCGACCTGCGGGTCGTCGCCGACGACGCCTGGTTCTGCATGAAGGAGCCGGCGCTCGGCCTGGTTCCGGACCTGGCGGGAACAAAGCCGCTGGTCGAGCTTGTTGGCTACTCACGGGCGCTGGAGATCTGCGCGACCGCCCGGCAGGTTCCGGCGTCCGAGGCGGCTGACCTCGGGTTGGCCACCGTGGTCGTCCCGGCTGCCGAGCTCTCGGAAGCCACCGACGACCTGGTCCAGGCACTGCTCGCGACCAACGCGGGAGCGGTGCGCGAGACCACCGCACTGCTGCAGTCGGCGCTGACCGAGGACCTGGACGGCCAGCGACTGCTCGAGAGGACCGCACAGGCACGACGCTTCCGGGCGCTCGCTGCCGGCGGCTGAGAAGTCCCGATCTGATGAGGAGCTGGCGATGAGCGCAATGAGCCCGATGATGGCCGCGATGCGGGCCATGCGCACCGACCCGTCGGTCGTCGACCAGAAGCTGACCCGGCGCACGCTGCGCCGGGTCGCCGGGTTCGCCGGCCCGCACCGCAAGCTGATCGCCGGGTTCCTGGTGCTCGTCGTCATGGACGCCTCGTTGGTCGTGGTGACCCCGCTGCTGGTCAAGCACCTGCTCGACGACGGGATCCTGGCGCACAACGGGTCTGTGGTCACCTGGGTCGCGGTGGCGATGGTGGGGGTCGCCCTTCTCGACGCGATCCTGGGGGTCGGCAGCGGCTACCTCTCGTCGCGGATCGGGGAGAACCTGATCTTCGACCTGCGCACCAAGGTCTTCGCCCATGTCCAGCGGATGTCGCTCGCCTTCTTCACCCGCACCCAGACCGGCGCGCTGGTCTCACGCCTGAACAACGACGTGATCGGCGCGCAGCGTGCCTTCACCTCGACCCTGTCCAGCACGATGGGCAACGTGATCTCGGTCGTCGTGGTCGGCGCGGCCATGATCGCGCTGTCCTGGCAGATCACGCTGTTGTGCCTGGTGCTGTTCCCGATCCTGCTGCTCGCCTCGCGCTGGGTCGGTGGCCAGCTGAGCTCGCTGACGCGGGCGCAGATGAACAGCAACGCCGATCTGGGCAACGTGATGACCGAGCGCTTCAACGTCGGTGGCGCGCTGCTTCTCAAGCTGTTCGGGCGTCGTGAGGACGAGGACGCCAAGTACGCCGAGAAGGCCGGCGTGGTGCGGGACTACGGGGTGCGCATCGCCCTGATCACCCGGGTGTTCGCGGCGATCATGATGCTGATCCCGGCGTTGGCCACCGCCCTCGTGTGGGGGATCGGCGGCCACCTGGTGATCAGCTCGACCCTGACGATCGGGACGCTGACCGCCCTGGCCACGCTCCTGCTCCGGCTGCTCGGTCCGTTGCAGGGTCTCTCGAACGTGCGGGTGGACGTCATGACGGCGCTCGTCAGCTTCGACCGTGTCTTCGAGGTCCTCGACCTGCCCTCGACCGTGCAGGAGAAGCCCGATGCGGTGGCCCTTCCGCCGTCCGCCGGCACGCTCGAGTTCGACCATGTGGCGTTCACCTACCCGCGCGCGGACGAGGTCTCGCTGGCGAGCCTGGAGAACGTCGCCCGGGTCGAGAGCCGCGACGTCGTCGAGGTGCTGCACGACGTGACGTTCAGCGCACGGGAGGGGCAGATGGTCGCCCTGGTCGGGCCCTCGGGCGCAGGCAAGACCACGATCACCCACCTCGTCGCACGCCTGTACGACGTCAACAGCGGCGCTGTCCGGGTCGGGGACGGCACGAACTCGTGGGACGTGCGGGACCTGACCCTGCAGTCGCTCGAGGACACGGTGGGCTACGTGACCCAGGACGCGCACATGTTCCACGACACGATCCGGGAGAACCTGCGCTACGCGCGGCCTGGCGTGACCGACGAGGAGATCTGGATCGCCCTGGGCCAGGCCCAGATCGCGACCCTGGTGCACGGAATGCCCGACGGCCTCGACACCGTCGTCGGCGACCGTGGTTACCGGCTCTCCGGGGGCGAGCGTCAGCGGCTCGCGATCGCGCGCCTGCTGCTCAAGGCGCCCTCGATCGTCGTCCTCGACGAGGCGACGGCCCACCTGGACTCCGAGTCCGAGCAGGCGGTCCAGGCCGCGCTCGACAAGGCGCTGGAGGGCCGGACGTCGCTGGTGATCGCGCACCGGCTGTCCACGATCCTGAAAGCGGACCAGATCCTCGTCGTCGAGAACGGCGGCATCTCGGAGCGCGGCACGCACGAGGAGCTGCTGGTGCGGGGCGGGACCTACGCGAGCCTCTACGCGACCCAGTTCGCTCCGGCGAGCGTCTGATGGCAGCGGGGGTGGAAGGCAAGGCGTTCGTCGTCACCGGCGGCACGCGTGGCCTCGGGTTCGCGACCGCCGCCGCGTTGCTCGCGGGTGGCGCTTCGGTGCTGGTGACCGGGCGGACGGAGGCATCTGTCGCCGCTGCTGTCTCGGGTCTGGGTGCCGGCTGCGCAGGTCTGGTGGCCGACAACGCTGATCCGGGTTCAGCGGCAGCCGTCGTGTCCGAAGCGCTGCGCGCCTTCGGCAGGCTCGATGGTGCCCTGATCTCGGTGGGCGGGCCGCCCACGGGCACGGTGATGGACACCCCGGACGAGGTCTGGAGCGCAGCGTTCGAGTCGGTCTTCGTCGGCGCGGTGCGGATGGCACGCACCGTTGCCGGCGCGCTCGAGGGTCCCGGTTCGATCGCCTTCGTCCTGTCCAGCTCGGTGAGGGCGCCACTGGCCAACCTGGCGGTGTCCAACGGACTGCGACCCGGTCTGGCGATGGTGGCCAAGACCCTGGCCGACGAGCTGGGTCCGCGCGGGATCCGGGTCAACGGCCTGCTGCCGGGCCGGATCGCGACTGACCGGCTTGCGGAGCTCGACGCGTCCTCCGGGGACGCGGTCGCGGCGCGAGAGAGAGCGATCACGGGCATTCCGCTGGGCCGGTACGGCGAACCCGCGGAATTCGCGCAGGCAGCGCTGTTCCTGCTCGGTGACCAGTCCTCGTTCGTCACCGGCGTCATGTTGCCGGTCGACGGCGGGATGCTACGGGCTCTCTGACTCCACGGGTTCCGCGAGCGCCGCCTCGCGAGCCATCCGCCACTCGTCGTAGGCAAGGTAGCCGAATCCGAACACCGCCAGGACGCCGAAGAACCACCACTGCAGGCCGTAGAAGAAGTGCGGCCCTTCGCTGGTGTCGTCGGGCAGGGTGGTGGCACCCAGCGCGGTCGACGGGTTCGGGCTCTCCGTGTGGAGGTCGAGGAAGCCGCCGTACAAGCGGTACGGCAACGCCTGCGCAGCGCCCACGCTTGAGATCGCACGGGTCTGGAGACCGGAGACCTCGGCTGCGTGGCCGGTCCCGTCGGCTCGCACCCAGCCGATCACCGTGACCTCCCCGCTCGACGCCGCCGGCGTCGCGGGGCGGGTCGAGCCGACGTTCTCGGTCGCCATCCAGCCACGGTCGACCAGCACGGCCGGGCCGGCGTCGGTGACCAGCGGGGTCACCACGTCGATCCCGGCGACACTGTCGCGGAGCTGGTACTTGAGCACGATCGTGTGCGCGTCGTCCCAGGTGCCGTGCACGACGACCGAACGCCATTCGTCCTTCGGGTTCGTCGGCTGTCCGACCCGGAGCACCGAGTCCAGCGCGACCGGTGGTTTCGCGAGGTTGCGGGCCACCAGGCTGTTGTCGGCGCGGCGTTCCTGCAGCCGGTGGAACTGCCACTGACCCAGCAGGACGGCGCCCCACGCCATGAGGGCCACCGTCAACGCGAACAGCACCCAGCGCCGGGTGAACAGGAACCTCACCCGGGCGACAGTAGCCGCGTGATCCAGGCCACTCGCACCGAGGGCAGCCTAGGATCGGGAGATGGACATCCAGCCCCTGCTCGATCGACACGGTCGTGTCGCCACTGACCTGCGGGTGTCCCTGACCGATCGGTGCAACCTGCGCTGCAGCTACTGCATGCCGGCCGAGGGCCTCGACTGGATGCCGCACGAGGCCGCGCTCACCGACGACGAGGTCATCCGGCTCATCACCATCGGCGTCGAGCGTCTCGGGATCGACGAGGTTCGCTTCACCGGGGGAGAGCCGTTGCTCCGTCGTGGCCTGCCCGACCTGGTGGCCCGGACGAAGGCGCTGACTCCGTCGCCGGGCGTCTCGATCACCACCAACGGGCTGGGGCTCGATCGGATCGCCGGCGCGTTGGCCGCTGCCGGCCTCGATCGGGTCAACGTCAGCCTGGACAGCGTGCGTCCCGACGACTTCGCTGCGATCACCCGGCGCGACCGGCTGTCCGACGTCATCGCCGGTCTGGCCGCGGCGCGGGCCGCAGGCCTCGACCCGGTCAAGGTCAACGCCGTCCTGCTGCGCGGGATCAACGACACCCAGGCGCCCGAACTCCTGCGCTGGTGCCTCGAACGCGGCTACCACCTGCGCTTCATCGAGCAGATGCCCCTGGATCCCCAGCACGGGTGGTCGCGTGCGGACATGGTCACGGCCGACGAGATCCTGGCGACGCTGGCGGCCGAGTTCGATCTGGAGCCGACCGGATCCCCGCGCGGGAGCGCGCCGGCCGAGGAGTTCCTCGTGGACGGCGGGCCGGGCACGGTGGGGGTGATCGCCTCGGTCACCCGTCCGTTCTGCGGCGACTGCGACCGGGTCCGGCTCACCGCAGACGGCCAGGTTCGCGACTGCCTGTTCGCCACGACCGAGTCCGACCTGCGTACGCCGTTGCGCGGCGGTGCCTCCGATGCCGAGCTTGCCGACCAGTGGGTGGCAGCGATGCTCGGCAAGCGTGCCGGACACGGGATCGACGACCCGACGTTCCTGCAGCCCGACCGCCCGATGTCGGCGATCGGCGGCTGAGCAGTCAGACCGAGTGGTCGACGCCTTCGACGTGTGCGACCACGTCTCGGAGGAATCCCCGCGAGCTGAGGAAGTCGGTCAGCGACGCCTGGTGGTCCGCACAGGCCAGCCACACCTTGCGCCGGTCCTCGGTGTGCAGCTTGGGGTTGTTCCAGCACAGGTCCCAGGCTGCTTCGCTGGTGCAGGACTTGGCCGAGCAGATGTCACTCACGTGGCTCCAGGGGGCGAGGGGTGGTGCCGGACGATCTGGGGGTGTCTCGTCCGGCACCGGGGTCGGGTCCAGGGGTTTTGGAACTCCGACCCGGACCGATTCTCCCACGAAGGTGGTCGGCCGACGAGGTCAACCGAGGATGATCGAGGCGGATCAGGGCTTCGTCGGGCCGCCGAGCTCGCCGTAGTCCGGTCGCGGTGCGACCCCCGGACCGAGGACCGAGCCCTCGATGCGCGGAGCGGCGGCGTTGGCGAGCACGACGGCGATGTACGGCAGCACGAACGAGGCGGCGATCAGGGTTCCGCACAGCCAGGGGATGTGCACGGTGAACACGGAGCCGACGAAGCACAGCGTCCGGATGCCCATCGAGATCAGGTAGCGGCGCTGGCGGCGGTCGATGTCCTCGTTCGGGTTGTCGGGCGCGGCGGTGATGCGGACAACGTCCGCTTCGCCCTTCTTCCTGCGCGCACCCACACCTGCGATCGTACGTCGGCTCAGGCGTGGCATCCTTGCCGCATGACGAATCGAACCTACCGAGTGACCGAGATCGTCGGCACGTCACCCGTCGGCATCGACCAGGCGATCCGCAACGGGATCGAGCGCGCATCGCAGACCCTGCGCCACCTCGACTGGTTCGAGGTCGGACAGGTGCGCGGACAGGTCAAGGACGGCACCGTCGAGCACTTCCAGGTGGCGATCAAGGTGGGCTTCCGCTTGGAAGACGACTGACCACGATTTTGTAGGTCGTCGACAAGCGATGTGACGATTGCTTGTGCGTTGCGCTCGTGCGAACCACTGGATTTGGCGGTACTCCACAGGTGGCGGCTACGGTCGAGGCATGAGCAGATCTGTTCTCGTGACCGGTGGCAACCGCGGGATCGGGCGTGCGATCGCCGAGGCATTCCTGGCCCAGGGTGACCTGGTCGCGGTGACCAGCCGGTCCGGCGAGGCGCCGCCCGGGGCGTTCGCGGTGCCCTGCGAGGTGACGGACGCCGATTCGGTGGATGCGGCGTTCGCAGCGGTCGAGGCCCACCAGGGGCCCGTCGAGGTCCTGGTTGCTAACGCCGGGATCACCCGGGACACGCTGGTGCTCCGGATGTCCGAGGACGACTGGTCCGAGGTCATCGACACCAACCTCTCCGGTTCGTTCCGGGTCGCCAAGCGCGCGGCCAAGGGCATGCTGCGGTTGCGCCGCGGGCGGATCATCTTCATCTCCAGCGTCGTCGGGCTGCTCGGCTCGCCGGGGCAGGTCAACTACGCCGCGTCCAAGGCCGGTCAGGTGGGGATGGCGCGGTCGCTCGCACGCGAGCTCGGTAGCCGGTCGATCACCGCGAACGTGGTGGCTCCTGGCTTCATCGAGACGGACATGACCGCCGTCCTCCCCGAGGAGCAGCAGGCGGCGTACCGGAACCAGATCCCGCTCGGCCGGATGGGCTCGACGGCAGAGATCGCCGACGCCGTCACCTGGCTGGCGTCGGATGCGGCAGGTTACGTGACCGGGGCCGTGATCCCGGTCGACGGCGGACTCGGAATGGGGCACTGATGGCAGGCATTCTCGAAGGCAAGAAGATCCTCGTCGCAGGCGTGACGATGGACTCCTCGATCGGCTTCTCGGTCGCCCGGGTCGCCCAGGAACAGGGCGCGACCGTGCTGATCTCCAACTTCGGCCGCGCGCTCGGCATCACCCGGCGCATCGCCGGTCGGCTGCCGGCGCAGGCGCCGGTCCTGGAGCTCGACGTGACCGACGACGAGCACCTGGCCCGGTTGCCCGAGCTGATCGGCGAACATGTCGACAGCCTGGACGGCGTGGTGCACTCGATCGCCTACGGCAACCCGGAGACCCTGCTGGGCGGCAAGTTCCTCAGCGGCCCGTGGCCCGACGTGGCCCAGGCGGTCCAGGTGTCGGCGTACTCGCTCGCCTCGCTGACCAACGCGTGCCTGCCCTTGATGTCCACGGGAGGCTCTGTGGTCGGTCTGACGTTCGACGCCACCGTTGCCTGGCCGGCGTACGACTGGATGGGGGTCGCGAAGGCCGGCCTGGAGTCCTGCTCGCGCTACCTGGCCCGCGACCTCGGACCGAGGGGGATCCGGGTCAACCTGGTCAGCGCCGGACCGCTGCGCACACTGGCTGCCAAGGCGATCCCCGGCTTCGACGAGCTCGAGGCGAACTGGGACTCACGCTCGCCGCTCGGCTGGGACAACACCGATCAGGAGCCGACGGCGCGCGCCGTCGTTGCGCTGCTCTCCGACTTCTTCCCGGCGACGACCGGCGAGATCGTCCACGTCGACGGCGGCTACCACGCGATGGGGGCCTGACCGGTAGCGTGCCGGAGTGATCGAACTCCGCTCGCACCGTGGCCGGCTCACGCTGGCAACCGTGATCATCGGATCCGGGATCGCGATGCTCGACGGCACCGTCGTCAACATTGCCGCGCGCACGATCGGTGACGACCTGCACGCCGGCCTGGCCGACATCCAGTGGGTGCTCAACGGGTACCTGCTGGCGCTGGCCTCGCTGATCCTGGTCGGAAGCTCCCTGGGAGATCGGCACGGCCGCAAGCGGATCTACCTGATCGGTGTTGCCGGCTTCGGTGTGTTCAGCGTCCTGTGTGCCTTCGCCCAGTCCCCGCTCCAGCTGATCGCCTGCCGGGTGCTCCAGGGCGTTGCGGCCGCGTTGCTGGTGCCCGGCGGTCTTGCGCTGATCCAGTCGAGCTTCCGTCCGGAGGACCGTCCCGCGGCGATCGGCCGGTGGGCCGGTTTCGCCGGTGTCACGACGGCGATCGGCCCGTTCGTCGGCGGTTTCCTGGTCGAGCACGGGGGCTGGCGCTGGATCTTCGCGATCAACGTCCCGCTGTGCATCGCCGTGCTGGTGCTCGGGCGCTTCGTCCCCGAATCGCGTGACGAGGAGGAGGTCGCACCGTTCGACATCCCCGGCGCGGTCGTGGGCACATCGACCCTCGGCCTGCTCACCTTCCTGCTGACGTCCTGGCGCAGCCTGTCGGCTCCGGTGATCGTGCTGGGGGCCGTCGTGACCCTCGCGGGCATGGTCGCGTTCGTACTGCTCGAACGCCGCCCCGGAGCGATGGCGCCGGCCGAGCTGTTCGCGTCGCGGGTCTTCACCGCGGCGAACATGATGACCTTCCTCGTGTACGGCGCGCTCGGCACCGTGCTCTTCCTGCTCGTCCTCCAGCTCCAGGTCACCGGCGGCTACTCGGCGCTCGGCGCGGGACTCTCGACCTTGCCGCTGACCGTCGTGATGCTGCTGTTCTCCTCGCGGGCCGCGACGATCGCGGCACGCATGGGCCCGCGGATCCCGATGAGTGTGGGGCCGCTGGTCTGCGCTGCTGGAGTGGTGCTGCTCGCGTTCGTGGGTCGGCACGCGTCGTACGGGCTGCACGTGTTCCCGGGCATGCTGCTGTTCGCCGTCGGCCTGACGATGCTGGTCTCGCCGCTGACCACGGCGGTGCTGGCTGCGGCGCCCGATCGGCACGCAGGAGTGGCGAGCGGCATCAACAACGCCGTGGCCCGGGCAGGCTCGTTGCTCGCCGTCGCTGCGCTGCCTGCGGTAGTGGGGCTGAGTGGCGACGACTACCGCAACCCGGTGGCGCTGACCCACGGCTTCAAATCCGGACAGCTGCTCTGCGCCGCGCTGCTCACCGCCGGTGGGATCGTGGCCTGGTACGGACTCGCGGAGGTACCCGAATGACCCGGTTGATCGTGATGCGGCACTCGAAGGCGGAGCAGTTCGCGGTCAGCGACCACGACCGCGTGCTGGCGGCGCGCGGTGAGCGTGATGCGCTCGCTGCCGGTCGCTGGGCGCTCGCCGAGGGCTACCTGCCGGACCATGTCGTGGTCTCCTCGGCAGCCCGGACCCGCGGGACCTGGGACGGTTTCGCCGCCAGCAGTGGCGTGGACGTCGTACCGACCTTCGACCGGGCGCTGTACTCAGCAGGCACCGACGGCGCCCTGGAGATCATCCGGACGGCTCCCGCCGACGCCGAGACCGTGATGGTGGTCGGGCACAACCCCACGATGGCCTACCTGGTGCACCTGCTCGACGATGGCACCGCCGATCCCGCGGTCTTCGCGCGGGTCAGTGAGGGCTTCCCGACCTCGGCGATCTGCGTGCTCGACGTCCCGCGTGGGTGGGCCGACCTCGACATCGCCGGAGCCCGGATCGACGCGTTCCACGTGCCGCGCGGCTGAGCCGGCTCAGGGAAGCGGGGGAGCCGGGGTGATGATCCCGGCGGCGGCGTCCGCGGCCTCGATCTCCTCGCGACTGATGCCGAGCAGGTACATCACGGTGTCCAGGTAGGGCACGTTGACCGACGTGTGAGCGGCCTCGCGCACCAGCGGCTTGGCATTGAACGCGATGCCGAGGCCGGCGGCACTGAGCATGTCCAGGTCGTTGGCCCCGTCGCCGATGGCGATCGTCGCTGCCTCGGTGATCCCGACCTCGGCGGCGAACCGGCGCAGCGCACGGGCCTTGCCGGCTCGGTCGACCACGTCACCGAGCACCCTGCCGGTGAGCCTGCCGTCGATGATCTCGAGCTCGTTGGCGGCGGCGTAGTCGATCCCGAGGTCGGCGGCCAGCCGGTCGGTGATCTGGGAGAAGCCGCCGGAGACGATGGCGAACCGGTAGCCGAGGCGCTTGAGGGTCCGGATGGTCGTGCGGGCTCCCGGGGCCAGGACCAGGTCCTCATAGACCCGGTCGAGGGCGGACGCGTCGAGGCCGGCGAGGAGCGCGACCCGGGCGGTCAGGCTCTCGGTGAAGTCCAGGTCGCCGCGCATCGCCGCGTCGGTCACCCGGGCCACCTCGTCCTCGCAGCCGGCGTGGGCGGCGAGCATCTCGATCACCTCGCCCTGGATCAGGGTGGAGTCGACGTCCATCACGATCAGGCGCATCCCGCGACGCAGCAGGTCGGCGGACTGGACGGCGACGTCGACGCCCTGGTGGGCGGCCTCGGTCGCCAGGATCGCGCGCAGCTTCTCCGGGTCGGTACCCGAGACGTGCAGGTTGATCGCGGTGACCGGGTACCGGGCCATCCGCTCGATCCGGTCGATGTTCGCTCCGACGTCGGCGATCCGGCCGGCGATCGCCGCCACGGCGGCCGAGCGCAACGGCGTACCGAGGACGGTGACGTGGCTGCGTCCCTGCGGACGAGGCCGGTTGTCGCCGGCACCGCGCTCGAGCTCGACGGTCATCTCGAGCTCGTCGGCGACCTTTTCGATCGCGTCACGCAAGGGCTTCCAGTCGCGCGGCGCGCTGACGAGCAGGCCGAGGATCAGCCGCCCCCGCAGCACGATCTGCTCGATGTCGATGACCTCGACGCTGAAGCGGGCGAGCATGGTGAACACGCTCGAGGTGACCCCCGGACGGTCCTTGCCCGTGAGGGTGATCAGCAGGGTCTTGGGCAGCTCGTCGGCGCCGTACGGGTCGCTCATGTCGGTCCGAGGCTAGCGGAGCAGACGGCCACGATCGCGCGACGGGCCGCCCGGTCGAGTTCGCGCAGACTTCCGCGGCGGGCCTGGATCTCGTACGCCGTGACGGCACCGCTGTCGTCGAGCAGCGCGAGCTCGACGATCTCGGCACAGAGCACCGCTCGTTCCAGGGCTTCGGCGTCGTCCGCCGACGTCCCCGGCGGAAGGGCCAGGCCCGGCCGATGGCGGAGGTTGAGGAGCAGGTCGGGGATCTCCGGCTGCCAGCTCGCCACGTCGAGACGGACCAGCTCGGCGGTCACCTCGAGGAGCACCTGGCGCAGGCTTCGCGAGGCCTCGCCCGGATCGAGGACGGCAGCGGCATCGGCCGGCTGGACCTGCCACAGCACCGTCCGGGCGTCGGTCGTCGGGACCAGGCCCCAGGACTGCGTCGGCGCGAGGAGGACGACGGCTTCGCCCGCGTCGAGGGCATCGGCGTTGAACGCCGGCGGGCCCTTGAGACCGAGCGGGTCGCCGGGGACCGGCAGCGCGAGCAGGAGCTGCCAGGTGCCCAGGGCCGCGACCTTGCCGGGCAGCAGGTCGAGCGCGAACGGAGCTCCGTCGGTGCCCGGCCAGCCGACGACGAGGTGCTGCGGGTCGTCGTGGCGCACCGCGGTCGCGAAGTCGTCAGGACCCAGGAGGCCGCGCAGACAGGCGTCGAGCCAAAGGGCCAGCGACGCACTCCGGGGCAGGGAACTGGGTGGGACCGGCACGGGCACGAGGGTAGTCACGCTAGGTTTGCCCCACCATGAACTCCGTTCTCGAACTGGCCGACGTCACCGTCCGCCGGGGGCAGGCCGTCCTGCTGGACCGCGTCAGCTGGACGGTGAACGAAGGCGACCGCTGGGTGATCCTGGGCGCGAACGGCGCCGGCAAGACGACGCTGGTCCAGCTCTGCTCGGCGCAGATCCACCCCACCGAGGGGCGTGCCGGCATTCTCGGCGAGGTGCTCGGCGAGGTCGACGTCTTCGAGCTGCGTCCCCGGATCGGGTACACCAGTGCCGCGATCGCCGAGCGGATCCCGCGGCACGAGCTCGTCCGCGACGTCGTCGTGTCCGCGTCGTACGGCGTGATCGGGCGGTGGCGCGAGGCCTATGAGGAGCTCGACCACGAACGGGCCCGGGAGCTGCTGGTGGAGGTCGGCGCGGGCCGGTTGCTCGACCGGACGTTCGGCACCTTGAGCGAGGGCGAGCGCAAGCGCGTCCAGATCGCCCGCGCGTTGATGACCGATCCCGAGCTGCTGATCCTCGACGAGCCGGCGGCCGGGCTCGACCTCGGCGGGCGCGAGGACCTGGTCTCGACGATGAGCGTGCTGGCGACCGACTCGCTGTCTCCCGCGATCGTGCTGGTCTCCCACCACGTGGAGGAGGTGCCACCCGGATTCACCCACGTCCTGATGCTCCGGGCGGGACAGGTGGTGACGGCCGGACCGCTCGGTTCGGTGATGACGGCTGAGAACCTGTCGGCCACGTTCGGGATGTCGTTGCAGCTCGGCATCGAGGACGGGCGGTACTCCGCGCGCCGCCGTACACGTCACCGCTAGGGTCTGATCATGAACGTTGGTTTGCTGTGGTTGGGGATCGCGGTGGCTCTCGGTGCGCTTGAGATGCTGACCACCGGCCTGGTCCTGGCCATGCTCGCCGGCGGCGCGCTCGTCTCGATGATCGCCGCGTTCATGGGCGCCTCGGTCTCGTTCCAGATCGTCATCGGACTGGCCGTCGCGATCGCCCTGCTCGCGCTGGTGCGTCCGCCGATGATCCGTCGTCTGCACGCCGGACCGACGCTGATGACCGGTGCCCAGGCGCTGATCGGCAAGCGGGCCCTGGTGCTCGAACCGCTGACGCACGCGGCGCCGGGCCGGGTCCGGATCGGCGGGGACGTCTGGACGGCGCAACCGTTCGACGAGGACGACCAGATCGAGGCCGGCATCCAGGTCGACGTGGTGTCCATCAAGGGCGCCACCGCGTACGTGCTCCGCATCCAACAGAAGGAATCCTGATGACCACGTTCCTGATCGTGTTCTTCGCCGTCCTCGCGGTGTTCGTGATCCTCGTGCTCGCCCGGACGATCCGGATCGTGCCGCAGGCACGCGCGGGGATCGTCGAACGGTTCGGCAAGTACAAGGCCACGCTGCAGCCGGGTCTGAACGTCGTGACGCCGTTCATCGACCGTGTGCGGTACGTGATCGACATGCGCGAGCAGGTGGTCAGCTTCCCGCCGGCGCCGGTCATCACCGAGGACAACCTCGTCGTGGCGATCGACACCGTCATCTACTTCCAGGTGACCGATCCGGTGGCTGCGACGTACGAGATCGCGAACTACATCGCAGCGATCGAGCAGCTCACGATGACCACGCTCCGCAACGTCGTGGGTGGCATGACCCTCGAGCAGTCGCTGACCTCCCGCGAAGAGATCAACCGCGGACTGTCCGTGGTCCTCGACGAGGCGACCGGCCGCTGGGGCGTCCGGGTCGGCCGGGTGGAGATCAAGAGCATCGACCCGCCGCCGTCCATCAAGGACGCGATGGAGAAGCAGATGCGTGCGGATCGTGACAAGCGTGCGATCATCCTCACCGCGGAGGGTCAGCGGCAGTCCGCGATCCTCACGGCCGAGGGCAACAAGCAGTCCGCGATCCTGAACGCCGAGGGTTCCCGGGAAGCGCTGATCCTGCAGGCCCAGGGTGAGCGCGAATCCGCGATCCTGCGCGCGCAGGGCGAGGGGCAGGCCATCCTGACGGTCTTCCAGTCCATCCACGACGGCCAGCCGGACCAGGCGCTGCTGGCCTACCAGTACCTGCAGATGCTGCCGCGGATCGCCGAGGGCGACGCCAACAAGGTGTGGGTGATCCCGTCCGAGATCACCAAGGCGCTCGAAGGCCTGGGTTCGTCGATCCACGAGGTGGCCGGCATCCCGCAGCACGCCGAGGGCGGACGTGCCCGGGTAGACATGGGATCGGCCGAACGGATCGAGGTGGGTGGCAGCGGCGCGCTGGCCAGTGCCCACGAGAGCGTCGAGGCTGCCCTGAAGGAAGCCCAGGAGTCGGCTGCCGGTGATCCGCCGGTGGTCGAGCCTCCGGCTTCAGAGCCGCCTGGCCAGGAGCCTCCCGCTCAGTGAGCTTCGCCGAGTGCGCCGTGATCCTGCTCGCCGGGGTCGCGGCAGGGACGATCAACACCGTGGTGGGGTCGGGAACGCTGATCACGTTCCCGACCCTGCTGGCGTTCGGCGTACCCCCGGTGACGGCCAACGTCTCGAACACGCTCGGCCTGGTGCCGGGTTCACTGTCCGGAGCCTGGGGCTACCGCGCCGAGCTGGTCGGGCAGCGGGCACGCATCATCCGGTTCGGGATCGCCTCGGCGCTCGGCGCCGTGATCGGCGCACTGCTCCTGCTGGTCCTGCCGTCCTCGGCGTTCCGGGCGATCGTCCCCGTCCTCATCTTCATCGGCGTGACCCTGGTGCTGCTCGGCCCGCGGCTGACGGCCCGGTTGGAGGCACGGGCAGGCGATCGGGACCGTCCGTCGCACGGCTCCGGGTGGGTCGCGCCGGCGGTGATGGGCGCGGGTGTGTACGGCGGCTACTTCGGTGCGGCCCAGGGCGTGATCGTGCTCGGGATCTTCGGTGTCGGCCTCGACGACACGCTCCAACGGCAGAACGCCCTGAAGAACATCGTCGTGCCGTGTGCGAACGCCACTGCCGCGGTCGTGTTCGCGTTCTCGGGGCGGATCGACTGGCTCATCGTGCTGCTGCTCGCGGTCGGTGCGACCGTCGGCGGACAGATCGGGTCCACGGTCGGGCGGAAACTGCCTCCGCCGTTGCTTCGCGGTGTGATCGTCCTGGTCGGGGTCGTCGCGCTGGTGTCGTTCTTCATGTGACTCAGTCGGTGAAGGTGAACGCTCGGAATCTGGCGACCAGCTCGGCGTCCACCGTGCTCGGGATCACCGCATGGTCCGGCACACGCCGGTAGAGCCACAGGAGCACGGAGCCTGGATCGCCCTCCGGCTCGACCGCAGCGGTGGTGCGGTCCAGGGTGCCGGGCAGGGCGCCGTCAGCAACGGCGAAGGCTGTCCCCGGCAGGCTGAAGGTCGCGCCGAGCGGTGCGGCCTCCGGCATCGGCCAGCGCGGGTTCGCGACCGAGTGGGTCAGGAACTCCTCGATCGCATCCGTCGCCATCCGGTCGTCCATCGCCCAGCCCTGGCCGGTGGACGCGTTGACCGCGTCCCAGTGATGGACCGCGGCCTCCTGCACCTGGTGCCGGGTGATGAACCAGACGTTCTCCTGCTGGCCCCACGTCCAGCAGGGCGCCTGCTGGTCTGCGGTGCGCAGCGTGTCGGCGAGGACCTCGACACCGCTGAGCAGGGTCGGGATCAGGTCCGCCTCGGCCGGGCGTTCCGGGCGGACCAGGTCCTCGGGCTGGGTGAGCGGGAGCCGGGTCGCGATCTCGTTCCAGAACCAGTGCACCGACGAGAGGTGCCACACCAGGTCGGCCATCGACCAGTCCGGGCAGTGCTCGATGCGTGCAGCGAGGTTGCCGTCGGCTGCCGCCGCCAGTCCACGGGTGTGCGAGGTGATCGCCGCGACGCAGTCGTTGACCGAGATCGTCATTCCTCAGCCCTTCGAGACGAGTCCGATCGCTCCGGCGATCATCGCACCGATCGCGGGTGCCACCAGGCCGAAGCCGGTGCGCTGGTTCACCGCGCCGGACCGCATCGCGTCGAACCCGGCGAAGGCGTCCGCTCCGTCGATGGCGATGCCCAGCGCGACCAGGTTGCGGCGCGCGGATCCCCGGGACGCCAGGGTGATCGCGCCCACCGCGATCTCGCGCGAGGCGAACATGCGGGTCATGTAGGGCAGCTGCGGGTTGTTGGGCCCGTCGAGCCGGAACAGCGTGGTGGCCAGCGAGGGGGAGGTGAGGGCGCCGACGCCGATGGCGATGCGTCCGAGGGCGAGTCCGGTGACAGGGTTCATGACCCTGACGTTAGCCATCGACGTACGCGGAGAGAAAGACCGCCACCTCGTCGAAGACGAGTTTCCGGACCGGAGCGCGCGACAGCGTCACGTCGTGCATCGCTCCTTCGATCTGGGCGAGCGTCACGTGGCGCCCGAGCAGGTGGGCTCGGCGCCGGATCTGTTCGACGTCGAGCACGATGTCGGTGCTGAACACCGCCGGGTCACTGATCGAGGTCGGACGAGCGGTCCTCGTCGAGGACAGCACCAGCACCGGTGCCGGTACGTCGAGACCGGCGGCGATCCGCGCGTGTCCCTGCTTGATGGCATGGACCCAGCCGGCGTAGACCGGCCACGAGTGCAGGGGCTTCCAGGCGAGATTGAAGTCCCACTCGCCCTCGTGGTCACGGTGGATCGAGCGGCCGTAGATGCCGCTGACCTTGCGCGGGATCTCGAGCTGCGGACGACGGGATCCGATCTGCCCGATCACCGGCATGGCGACTCGCCGCAGGACCGGGTCGCCCTGCATGTCGAGCCAGGGGGAGTTGAGCACGATCCCGGCGATCCGCAGCCGCCGGTCCGAGGCCCAGATCGGCACTGTCAGCCCGCCGGTGGAGTGCGCCGAGAGCACGATGTGGTCGTAGTTGGCACTGATCGCCTCGTAGGCCTGGTCGAGCTCCTCGTAATACGCCGACAGGTCCGAGGTGAAGTTCGGGGTCTGGTGCGGCCGGATCGAGCGGCCGTACTTGCGCAGGTCCAGGGCGTAGAAGTCGTACCCGCGGTCGCACCAGAAGTCTGCCGCGGTGGTCTGGAAGAAGTAGTCGGCGAAACCGTGGACGTGCAGGACGGCCTTGCCGGTGGACGGCCCGTCGGCAGGTCGGTGCACGAGCGTGGCGACCACCTCGCCCTCGGCGTCGGGGCGCAGCTGCAGGGTGCGTGCGACGTACGGCGGCCCGAGGACGTCCCACGCTGTCCCGGACTCCGGGACGCCCTCAGTGCTGGTAGGTGCCATGGACGATCGCGCGACCGAGGGTCTTGAAGGCGAGGTTGAAGCTGACCACCGCCGCACTAGCGTCCGGGTCGACGCCCAGTGCCGGCTCTCGGACGGCGTGCACCACGAAGTAGTAGCGGTGCACCTGGTCGCCGGCAGGGGGAGCCGCGCCCATGAATGCGTGCGAGCCCGCGTCGTTGCGGCACATGAATGCATTGCCCGGGAGAGCGCCGCCCTCAACGCCGATGCCGGCCTCGAGCGACCGCACGTCCCCCGGTACGTCGACCAGGACCCAGTGCCAGAACCCGGAGGGGGTCGGGGCATCCGGATCGAAACAGGTGACGGTGAAGCTCTGGGTCCCCTCGGGGACGTCGGCCCACGCGAGCTGGGGCGAGGAGTTGCCGAACTCCGCCACCTGGTCGTCCGCCAGGGGCGCCCCGGCGGTGACGTCGTCGCTGGTCACCGTGAAGGACGGGACCGGCGGAAGCAGCGTGTACGGATCGGGATGTACCGGGCGCTCGATGCTCATGGACCAGACCCTAGTCCGATGGGTGAACCCACGTCAGCACCCGAGGTCCGGGTTGCGCAGAATGGTCGCGTGACCGAATTCCCGACCTATCCGTCCGGACTCAGGCTCGCGGGACGCAAGGTGGTGGTCGTCGGTGGCGGACAGGTCGCCCAGCGCCGGATTCCCGGGCTGATCGCAGCCGGTGCCCTCGTCGACGTGGTCTCCCCGGAGGTGACTCCGGCCATCGAGGGCCTGGTCGGCTCGGGCGAGATCACCTGGTTCGAGAGGGACTTCGTCGAAGCGGATCTCCAGGGCGCCTGGTACGTCATCGCGGCGACCGCGGACCACGAGGTGAACCGCCGGGTCACCGAGGTCGCCGAGTCCCTGCACACCTTCTGCGTCCAGTCCGACGACGCCCTGGCCAGCAGCGCCTGGACCCCGGCAGTCGGGCGGCACGGCGAGGTCACGATCGCCGTCCTCGGTGACCGTCGCGAGTACCGGGACTCGCGGCGCACCGCGGCCGTGCGGGACCGGATCCTCGAGGGTCTCCAGAACGGCGAGCTCGACACGGCGGTCGTCGAGCGGTCGGCGGGGGTCGTGCTGATCGGGGGCGGACCCGGCGATCCTGGTCTGATCACCGTCGCCGGACGACGGGCCCTGATGGAGGCCGACGTCGTCGTCGCCGACCGGTTGGCGCCCCGCGAGCTCCTCGGTGACCTGAGCCCGGATGTCGAGCTGATCGACGTGGCCAAGCTCCCGCGCGGGCGTTCTGCGCAGCAGGAGGAGATCAACCGGATCATCGTCGACCGGGCGCTGGCGGGGAAGCGGGTCGCGCGCTACAAGGGTGGTGACAACTTCGTCTTCGGTCGCGGGTACGAAGAGATCGAGGCCTGCCGGGCGGCTGGTGTGCCGGTGACCGTCATCCCGGGCCTCAGCAGCCCGATCGCCGTGCCCGCGATCGCCGGCATCCCGGTCACGCACCGCGGGGTGACGCACGAGTTCACGGTGATCTCCGGCCATCTGCCGCCCGGTCATCCCGAGTCGCTGGTGGCCTGGGACGCGGTTGCCCGGATGCGCGGGACCATCGTGCTGATGATGGCGGTCGAGAACGCGCCCGCCATCGCCGCCGCGCTGCTCGAGCACGGTCGCGACCCCGCCGTACCGGTCGCCGTGGTCTGCGACGGCACGATGCCGACCGAGCGCACCGTGCTCTCGCGGCTCGGCACCCTGGCAGCCGACCTGGTGACCTCGGCGGTCACGGCCCCGGCGATCATCGTGATCGGCGAGGTCGTGCGGGTGGCGCACCCGGACGCCTTCGATGGCTGAGGTCGTCACGATCACCTCGGCCGACGATCCACGCCTGGCCGACTATCGCGACCTGCGCGACGTGCAGTTGCGGGAGAACCTGGAAGCAGAGCACGGGTTGTTCCTGGCCGAGGGCGAGAAGGTCGTACGCCGCGCGATCGAAGCGGGCTTCACCGCCCGGTCCTTCCTGATGGCACCGCGCTGGCTCGACGGCCTGGCCGACGTGCTGGACCGGAGCGAGGCGCCGGTCTACGTGCTGCCCGAAGCGATGGCCGAGGAGGTGACCGGCTTCCACGTGCACCGTGGTGCGCTCGCGTCGCTGCACCGCCGACCGCTCGCCCCACTCGACGACGTCCTGGCCGGTGCCCGTTCGGTGCTGGTCCTCGAGGACCTGATCGACCACACCAATGTCGGTGCCGTATTCCGGTCGGGGGCGGCCCTCGGCTTCGATGCCGTGCTGCTCTCGCCGCGCTGCGCGGATCCGCTGTACCGCAGGGCGATCAAGGTCGGCATGGGCGCGATCTTCACCATGCCGTGGACCCGGGTCGAGGACTGGCACTCCGGCCTGACCGACCTCGCCGCGCGTGGTTTCACCACGGTCGCGCTGACGCTCGCCCCGGATGCGATCCCGATCGAGCAGGCTGTCGCCGGCGTGGACCGGCTCGCGCTCGTCCTTGGTTCCGAGGGCCACGGGTTGTCACAGCGCTGGGAGGCCTCGGCCCAGCGGCGCGCGATCATCCCGATGGCGGCCGGGATCGACTCGCTCAACGTGGCGGCCGCGTCCGCGGTGGCCTGCTACGTCGCCAGCCACCGGTGAGTCCGGGCTGCGATGGCAGGCTGGGTCCGTGACGGACTGGCGACTCGATCGAATCGGTGCGGCGATCCGAGGAGACAACCCGACAGTCATGGCGCGGTTGCCGGGCGGGTACGCCGTGATAGGCGACGTCCAGTGGCTACCGGGCTACTGCGTGCTGCTGGCCGATGATCCGACCGCCACCAGGCTGAGCGACCTTCGCAGGGACCAGCGCCTGGAGTTCCTGACGAGCATGGAGCGTCTCGGTTCGGCCGTGGAACGCGCGTGCGCTGATCACGACTCCGGTTTTCGGAGGATCAATCTCGAGATCCTGGGCAACACCGATCCGTTTCTCCACGCGCACGTCTGGCCCCGGTACGCGTGGGAGCCCGCAGAGCTCGTGGGCAAACCGGTGTGGCTCTATCCGCCGCAGAATTGGTCGGACCCGGCCAGCGCTCTGGCCTCGCGGCACGACGGGCTCAGGGCCGCCATCACGTCGTACCTGCTCGACGGCGTCAGTCAGAGCTGACGGGCCAGCTCGGGGGGTAGTCGGCGGCCTGGGACTCCATCTGCTTGGTCAGCTTCTTGCGCAGCCGGGTCGAGAGCCGGTCTCCGAAGACCATCCCGCTCGTGTGGTCGGTCTCGTGCTGGAGGCACCGGGCGAGCAGGCCGTCGCCGCTGTACTCGACCGGTTCACCGTGCAGGTCCTGGCCGGTGACGCGCGCGACATCGGGGCGTGCGCAGGACACGTAGGCACCCGGATACGACAGGCAGCCCTCGTCGCCGTCGTCGAGACTGCGATCGCGGCCCTCGGGGACCTGGAGCACCGGGTTGCACACGACTCCCTGGTGCTCGGTGCCGTCCTCATCGGGGCAGTCGAAGACGAAGATGGCCAGGTCCTCACCGATCTGGCAGGCGGCCAGGCCGACCCCTTCGGCGGCGTACATCGTGGCGACCATGTCGGCTGCGAGGGCAGCGAGCGTGGCGTCGAAGGTGGTGACCGGGCGGGCCGGACGATGCATCACGGCCTCGCCCCACCGGGTGATCGGACGAACGGTTCCACCAGTCGGGAGCCCGGGAACGGATTCAGCGGCAGGAGCGGACGACATGCGGGAAAGACTAGAGCGTGCGAACTCGTGACCTGCGCCACGCTCGATCCTGTAGCGGTATGTGTAACTCGGAGTTACAGTTGCCGCATGGCATTCGATCCTGTGAAGAGCATGCTGGGAGCCGGCGGTAAGCACGGCCTGGCCGACAACGAGAAACGTGACCCCATCGGCCTTGCGGTCGCTGCGCTGAACAAGTTCGCGCAGAGCGACCTGATCGATCGGCTGGGCATCCGCAAGTCGAGCGAGCAGACGGTCTACCGGGTGACGAGTGCGGGCTTCAAGGCCGCGGGAGCCGCTGGCCGCACGTTCGCCCGCGTCGGTGGCCAAGGTGGTGGCAAACGTGTTCCCTCCGTCCAGGGCAACGGGCTGTTCGATCTGACACCGTCCGAGGACGAGCAGATGCTCGTCGACGTCGTCACGGAGTTCGCCAACGAGGTCGTCCGTCCGGCTGCCGCGGAGGCCAACGAGACGTGCGCGGCCCCCGAGGACCTGCTGAAGGCCTCGCTGGAGATCGGCCTCCCGATCCTGGGTGTGGCCGACGACCTGGGTGGTATCGCGACCGAGCGCTCTGCCGTCGCCGGCGTCCTGGTCCACGAGGCGCTGAGCCATGGAGACCTCGGCCTGGCAGTGGCATCACTGGCCTCCGGCGCCGTCGCGACCGCGCTCTCGCTGTACGGCACCGATGAGCAGCAGTCCACCTACCTGCCGGCGTTCACCGGCGACGAGGTGCCGGCTGCGGCACTCGTCCTGGCCGAGCCGACCGCGCTGTTCGACCCGCTCGCGCCGGCCACCATCGCCACGAAGACGGGCTCCGGCTTCGTCCTGAACGGGATCAAGTCGGCCGTCGTCCGCGGCGCCGAGGCAGAGCTGTTCCTCGTCGGTGCCGAGCTCGACGGCAAGCCGCAGCTGTTCCTGGTCGAGTCGAAGACCGACGGGGTCAGCATCGTCGCGGATCCGTCGATGGGCGTCCGCGCTGCCGGCCTGGCCCGGCTGGTGCTCAAGGACGTCGAGGTCGCGGACCTGGCCCTGTTCGGCGATGCCGACACCTACCGCGAGGTCGTGCAGAACTCGCGTCTGGCCTGGTGTGCGCTCGCGGTCGGGACCGGCCAGGCCGTGCTCGACTACGTGACGCCGTACGTGAAGCAGCGCGAAGCCTTCGGCGAACCGATCGCGCACCGCCAGTCGGTCGCGTTCATGGTCGCCAACATCGCGATCGAGCTCCAGGGCATGCGGCTGGTCACCTACAAGGCAGCCGGCCGGGTGGCGCAGGGCAAGGACGCGTCGCGCGAGATCGCACTGGCACGCCGGCTGTGCGCCGAACGCGGGATGGGCATCGGCAACGACGGCGTCCAGCTGCTCGGCGGCCACGGCTTCGTCAAGGAACACCCGGTGGAGCGGTGGTACCGCGACCTGAGAGCGATCGGCCTGATGGAAGGGGCGGTGCTGGTATGAGTGAGCGCAGCGAACGAATCAATCGACACAGCGAGCATGGCTCATGCGCGCACGGAGCGAAGCGAGTACGCGTATGAGCATCAATCTCGAGACTCCCAAGAAGATCCGCCCGCTCATCGACCAGGCCCACCAGGTCGCGATGAACATGCTGCGGCCGATCTCGCGCAAGTACGACGCTGCCGAGCACGAGTACCCCAAGGAACTCGACATGCTGGCCGCGATGATCGACGGCCTCGCCGACTCCGGTGCCTCCGAGGGCGCCGGTGCTGCCGGCGTACGCCGTGACGACAAGCCCGAGGAGAAGGCCGGCAACAAGAACGGCGCCAACCTCGCCTCCGTCCTCTCGGTCGGCGAGATGTGCTGGGGAGATGTCGGCCTGCTTCTCTCGATGCCGCGCCAGGGGCTCGGCAACTCGGCGATCGCTTCGGTGGCCACCGACGAGCAGCTCGCCCGGTTCGGCCCGACCTGGGCGGCGATGGCGATCACCGAGCCGTCCTTCGGGTCGGACTCCGCCGCGATCTCGACCACCGCGGTCAAGGACGGCGACGAGTACGTCCTCAACGGCGAGAAGATCTTCGTGACCTCGGGCGAGCGTGCTGACAGCGTCGTCGTCTGGGCGACCCTGGACAAGAGCCTCGGTCGTGCGGCGATCAAGTCGTTCGTGGTGACCAAGGGCACCCCGGGGATGAAGGTCGAGCGGCTCGAGCACAAGCTCGGCATCCGGGCGTCCGACACCGCGGTGATCATGTTCACGGACTGCCGCGTGCCCGCTGCGAACCTGCTGGGCTCGCCGGAGATCGACACCAAGATGGGCTTCGCCGGGGCGATGGCGACCTTCGACAACACCCGGCCGCTCGTGGCGGCGATGGCTGTCGGTTGTGCGCGTGCCTCGCTCGACCTGACGCGCGACATCCTGCGCGACGCCGGCATCGAGATCGACTACGACCGGCCGGCCTTCAGCCAGTCGGCCGCGGCGGCGACGTTCCTGCAGCTCGAGGCGGACTGGGAGGCGGCGTACCTGCTGACCCTCCAGTCGGCCTGGATGGCGGACAACCGTCAGCCGAACTCGATGGAGGCCTCGATGGCGAAGGCGAAGGCCGGCCGGGTGGGCAGCGATGTCACCCTGCGCTGCGTCGAGCTCGCCGGCACGCTCGGTTACTCCGAGACCGACCTGCTGGAGAAGTGGGGCCGCGACTCCAAGATCCTCGACATCTTCGAGGGCACCCAGCAGATCCAGCAGCTGATCGTGGCGCGACGGATCCTCGGCCTGAGCTCGGCCGAGCTCAAGTAGCGCTCAGGCTCCACCGATTTCGAGCAGGCCGGCACCGCGCGACGCCTCGACCCGGTACAGGGTCGGGGCGTCGTGGCTGTTCGCGGTGAACGCGCTGCGGATCGCAGCCTCGAGGTTCTCGAGCGATTCCTGAGGCACCAGGGCGATCGCCGCCCGCCGAATCCACCACCGGTCATCCGCGCCCCCAGGGCACCGGCCGAGTTCGCCGTCTCGACGGCGAGGTCGAGCTCGGGGCAGGACACCTCGTAGTCGTCGCGCAGGGAGACGTGCGACGCCGTCATCAGCGCGCCGACCGTCGCCCAGTCGCGCACTCCCAGGGCGGCTTCGAACGCGATGACGCGCTCCTGCTCGCTTGCCACGTGCCGGGCCCGACGGCCCAGTCGGCCGCCCGGAAGTCCCTCGATCTGTTCGGCGGTCGCGTAGGCGAGATGGGTGATCCGCAGCGCCTCGGCGGCGGCGTCGCAGTCGGCCCGACGGGCGGCGTACGCGCCGTCGACCAGGGCATGGCTGACCCGGGTGTCGATGACCAGGAGAGTGAGCTGGTCAGAGCCAGGGTCGAACGGCACGAGGTGGCGCGAGCTGTCAGCAAAGTCGAGTCGCAGGGCGTGTCCCTGCTCGGCGAACAGCGAGGTGGCCTGGTCCATGCCACCGGTCGGGACACCGACGTAGTCGTTCTCCGCGCGGATGCAGGCCATCATCAGGTCGTCGCGACTCAGTCCCAGGTCCAGCAGCGTGTCGACCGCCAGCGCGATGCTGCACTCCAGGGCGGCCGAGCTGGCCAGCCCGGCACCGGTTGGCAGGTCCGAGGTGACGGTGATCTCGAGCGGTTCCCCGACGCCCAGGGCGGCCAGCACCCCGGACACGTACGCCGTCCAGCCGTGGGCTGCCGCGTCGCTGGAGTACCGCGGGTGACCGTCGGCGGAGCGGGACACCGTGGTGATCGTCGCGAGATCGACGGCGATCGGGAGGCAGCGGCCGCCGTTGTAGTCGAGGTGCTCCCCGATCAGGTTCACCCGGCCCGGAGCGCGAGCGGTCACGGTGGTGGGGGGCATGACGCCATCTTGTCGGACCGGGCGCGGGTAGATTCACGCCGTGCGCTTCCTCAACGACTCGACACCGCCCTACGACCTGACCTACGACGATGTCTTCATGGTGCCGCGACGCTCAGCGGTCTCCTCGCGCTACGACGTCGACCTGGCCAGCGGCGACGCAACCGGCACGACGGTTCCGCACGTGTTGGCCAACATGACCGCGGTGTCGGGACGCCGGATGGCCGAGACGATGGCGCGCCGCGGCGGGCTCGCGGTGCTTCCCCAGGACATCCCGCTCGACGTGGTGGCCGAGGTCGTGTCGTGGCTCAAGCAGCGGCACCCGGTCTTCGAGACGCCGATCACGCTGGCACCACACGAGACCGTGAGCGATGCGCTCGGCCTCCTCTTCAAGCGCGCGCACCGGGCCGCGATCGTGGTCGCGGACGGCAAACCTGTCGGGATCATCACCGAGGCCGACTGCCAGGGCGTCGATCGGTTCACCCAGGTCGGGCAGGTGATGACCACGGACATGGTCACCCTGCGTGACGACGTCGCACCGCGGGACGCGTTCGACACGCTGGCCGCCACCAGGCACCGGCTCGCTCCCGTCGTCGACAGTGCCGGGGAGCTGGTCGGCCTGCTCACCAGGATCGGTGCGTTGCGTTCGACGATCTACCGTCCGGCACTCGATGACCGGGGTCGTCTGCGCGTCGCCGCAGCGATCGGGGTCAACGGCGATGTTGCGGCCAAGGCAGAGCGCTTGCGTGAGATCGGGGTCGACACGCTGGTGGTCGACACCGCCCACGGTCACCAGGAACGTATGATCGATGCGCTGCGGGCGGTTCGTTCGATCGAGCCCGGCATACCGGTCGTGGCCGGGAACGTGGTCGCGGCCGAGGGCGTGCACGACCTGGTCGATGCCGGGGCGGACATCATCAAGGTCGGCGTGGGCCCGGGGGCGATGTGCACGACGCGGATGATGACCGGGGTCGGTCGCCCGCAGTTCAGTGCCGTGCTCGAATGTGTCACGGCTGCGCGGGAGCACGGGAAGCACGTCTGGGCCGACGGGGGAGTACGCCACCCGCGCGACGTCGCGCTCGCCCTCGCGGCGGGTGCCTCCCAGGTGATGATCGGATCCTGGTTCGCGGGCACCTACGAGTCACCCGGGGACCTCCAGCGCAGTGCGGACGGTCGCGCCTACAAGGAGAGCTTCGGGATGGCCTCGGCCCGCGCGGTCGCCAGCCGGACAGCGTCCGACGATGCCTTCGAGCGGGCCAGGAAGGCGCTGTACGAGGAGGGCATCTCCTCCTCGCGGATGTTCCTGGACCCGGCGCGTCCCGGTGTGGAGGACCTGGTGGACGAGATCTGTTCCGGCGTACGGTCTGCCGCGACGTACGCCGGAGCCCATGACCTGACCGAGTTCGCCGGCCGTGCGGTCATCGGGATCCAGTCGGCCGCCGGGTACGCCGAAGGGCGACCGCTTCCTGCCGGCTGGTGAGGTCGGGACCTATGATCGGGGCATGAAGACCCGTCTGAACTGCCCCTGCGGCGAATACATCACGGCTGCCGACGAGGACACCCTCGTCGAGCTGGTCCAGGCGCACCTCAAGGCCGAGCACGAGGGTCGCGAGTACGACCGCGAGGCCATCCTGTTCATGGCCAGCTGACACGCAGGACCGTCTCGACCTACGTGTTCCTGGCGCTCGTCGAACGACCTAGCGCCCGGACTTCCTCATCCATCTTCGGCAACAGCCGTGGTACGTGCCTGAGGGTGGCGCGGTCACCGATGCTCGAGGAGAGGAGGTTCCGACGCGCGCGGATCACGCCGACCCACCCCGGGACGTAGACCCGGCGCTTGCGCCTCTCGATGCCGCTGACGAAGGCAGTCGCACAGGCGTCGACCGAGGTGGTCTTCTTCAGGGGCCCGGGCAGAAGCGAGATCATCTCGGCGAAAGCAGACAGGTCGTTCTTCGCGTCCTGGACCAGGGGAGTGTCGATCCACGACATGTGCGCGGTCCCGACGTCGACGCCGTGGTGCGCGACCTCGAGGCGCAGCGCGTTCCCGAAGTGCTCGACCCCGGCCTTGCTGGCGTTGTACGCCGCCAGTCCCGGTGCTGCCGCGAAGGCGGCGAGCGAGGACACGATCAGGACGTAGCCCTTCCGTTCGATCACCGAGGGGAGGGCCGCCCGGACCGTGTGGAAGACGCCGTTGATGTTGATGTCGATGACCCGGCGGAACGTGGACGGGTCGACCCCCAGGACCGAGCCGTAGCTGGCGATGCCGGCGTTGGCCACGACGACGTCGATCCCGCCGAACTTCTCGACACCTGCCGCGACGGCGGCTTCCATGGCGGCCAGGTCGGTCACGTCGGCGACGACGGTGAGGGCGTCCTCTGTCCCGAGCTCGGAACCGATGGCGTCGAGGGGCTCCCGGTCGACGTCGGTCAGGACGAGCCTGGCGCCCTGCCGCGCGAGTTCGCGCGCCGTTGCGGCACCGATACCTCGAGCGCCGCCGGTGATCAGGACGACCTTGCCTGCGAGGTTCGACATGGTTGCAATCCAACCACTACGTTGCGCGCATGTCCCGTCCTGCCCGTTTCGCGGTCTCGGTCGTGCTGGTGGCCGCCGCTGGCGTCGTCCTGACTTCCTGCGGGGCGAAGCATGTGGACGCTGCCGCGCTAGAACGGAACATCAAGGTCACCCTCGACCACAATCCGCAGACCAGGATTCAGTCCGTCTCCTGCCCGAGCAACGTGCCGTCGAGCGCCGGCAGGACCTTCACATGTTCGGTGTCGTCGCCTTCTGGATCCGCAGGCATCGTGACGGTGACCGTGCAGGACTCCCAGAGGCACGTGCGCTGGAAGCTGACTGAGGTGCCGACGCCGGACAGTGACGTACTCGCGACGGCCATCCAGAGTGACTTCACAGCTCAGAACAAGGCCGACGCCGTGGCTTCGACCGTCTGTCCTGCCCGGGTGACGCTGACCAACGGCGCGACGACCACGTGCACCCTCACCCTCGCGTCCGGTGGGACGGTGATCGCCACGGTGTCGCGCGACCCGCACGGCGGCATCACCTGGTCCTACGGCGCAGGCAAGTAACGACGGGCTGACCGGGTTGGCCCCTGCTCCAATCCGGTTCGGAGGTTGCTCCGAACTAGCGGTGTGAAAACGAGAACACGTCGCAAGCTCGCCACCGGTGCCGCCCTGGTCGCACTCACAGTCCTGTCGGCCTGCGGATCGGCCGGCTCGCCTGGAGCCGGTTCGACCACGCAGCACGACAGCGCCACAACCGTGACCACGAAGCTGCTGTCGTTCACTCCGGCGAAGCTGACGGTCAAGGTCGGCACCTTGGTCACCTGGACCGATTCCGACTCGATCGCCCACACGGTGACGACGGGAACCTTCGTCCTCGGATCCGACGGACTGCGCACGTCGCAGAACCCGGACGGCCTGGTCAACATGCCGCTGAGCACGGGCCACGACGTGTCCTACACGTTCACCAAGCCTGGCAAGTACGTCTACTACTGCTCGATCCACCACGGCATGAACGGCGAGATCGACGTCACCCCGTAGCACCCCAGTTGTTTGTGCACGTCCCACCGATCCACCTCCCAAGGAGCATCCCGATGAATCTGACCAACTCCGGCAAGACCCGCCTCGCTGCCGCTGCGGTGGCGACCTTGATGACCGTGTCGCTGGCGGCCTGTGGCTCCTCGAGCACGCCGGCGTCCTCGACCACTCCGAACTCGTCGCCGTCGACCACGGCCGTCGCCGGTACGGCCGCCACGACGACCCCGGCCGCCGAGCTGCGTGCCACGCTGACCGACCTGCTGACCCAACACGTCTACCTGGCCGGCATCGCGCTGAAGACCGCGGTCGACAAGGGCGGAAACCTCAAGGACCCGTCCGTGGTGGCCGCAGTGACCACGCTCGACGGCAACTCGGTCGCCCTCTCGAAGGCGATCGGCTCGGTCTACCCGGCCGCGGCGACACCGTTCCTGCAGTCGTGGCGCCAGCACATCGGGTTCTTCGTCAACTACACCCT
Organism: Marmoricola sp.; assembly: GCA_025964775.1. Classification (GTDB taxonomy): domain Bacteria; phylum Actinomycetota; class Actinomycetes; order Propionibacteriales; family Nocardioidaceae; genus Marmoricola. The sequence goes on along the minus strand of JAOPYE010000024.1, from coordinate 82,787 downwards.
CGGCAAGGCGACCAAGAACGCAGCGATGGCAGCGCAGGCGAAGTCCGACCTGAACGGCTACCGGACCTCGTTCGGCCAGCTGATCCACTCGGTCGTCCCCGAGCTGCCGGCCGCCGCCGTCGCCCAGGAGCTGATCCCGCACGTGCAGACCCTGCTCGACACGATCGACGCCCTGGTCTCCGGCAAGGGTGACGCTTTCGCGCTGCTCTCCAAGGCTGCTGCCCACATGCCTATGACCGCCGACATCCTCGCCGGTGGCATTGCGAAGAACAAGGGCCTCTCCGGCGATCCCGACGATGCCGCGTCCGGTCTGCGCTCGGGCCTGACCTACCTGCTCGACTCGCACGTCGACCTGGCCGGCATCGCACTGACGCAGGCCGTCATCAAGGGTGGGAACCTCAAGGATCCGTCCGTCGTGGCTGCGGTCAACGCTCTCGACGCGAACTCGGTCGCGCTCTCGCAGGCGGTGGGCTCGGCGTACCCGGCAGCAGCAACACCGTTCCTGCAGTCGTGGCGCCAGCACATCGGGTTCTTCGTCAACTACACCCTCGGCAAGGCAACGAAGAACGCCGCCATGGCAGCGCAGGCGAAGTCCGACCTGAACGGCTACCGGACCTCGTTCGGTCAGCTGATCAACTCGGTCGTCCCCGAGCTGCCCGCTGACGCGGTCGCCCAGGAACTGATCCCGCACGTGGCGACGCTGCTCACGACGATCGACGCGCTGGTCGGCGGCAAGCCGGCTGTGTACCCCGACCTGGAGATGGCCGCCATGCACATGCCCGGCACGGCCAAGATCCTGGCCGGTGGCATCGCCGCCAACAAGAAGCTCAGCTGAGCTGAGCCTCACCACGGTGGTTCCGTCCCGGCCGTAGGCTGGGACGGAACCACCCGAAGTCCATACCGCCGCAGTACTCGTCTCGTCAGGTGGCTCGCCATGAACACCACTCCCAACCCGTCCAAGACCTCCCGGCACGCAGCTCTGCGCTGGCTGCTGGTCCCTATCATCTTCGCCGCGGCGATTGCGCACATCCCAGTGATCCGCCCGCACCTGGAGGAAGCGCCCTACATGGGCGTGCTGTTCATCCTGTTGACGATCGCCTGCTTCGGCATCGGTATCGCAGTCGCGGTCACCGACCACCCCGCGGCGTACGCCGCCGCGAGCGCGGTCTGCGGCGCAGCGGTCATCGGCTACGCCGCCACCCGCCTGGTGGCCTTCCCGCAGCTCTCCGACGATGTCGGCAACTGGTTCGAGCCGCTCGGCGTCGTCTCGGTGCTGACCGAGTCGGCGGTTGTGGTCCTGGCGCTGGTGGTCCTGCGACGAATGTCGGGAGCGCGGCTGGCGCAACGCGCCTGACCAGCCACAAGCACCAAGATCCCCGGGCTCCTGACCTGCAGGAATCCGGGGATCTTCTGGTGTCCGAGGGGGGACTTGAACCCCCACGCCCGTTAAAGGGCACTAGCACCTCAAGCTAGCGCGTCTGCCATTCCGCCACTCGGACGAGCGGGCGCTACCTTAGCAAGACGAAGGCGTGACCCACGAATCGGGGCGTTGCCGCCCACTAGTCTGCACCGCATGGATCGATCCGCGAGCGAAGGCGCCGTCTGGCCCGACGCCGAGGTCAGCGACAAGCGCTTCCGGCTGGTCATCGAGCCCGTTGCCGAACCTGTGCTGCCGGCCGTCGACGGTCTGCTGGCCGGCGCCGCCGAGGTCGACATCACCCCGCCCCCGGGGATGCCGAAGTCCGGGCACTCGAAGAACGCGACGGACGGGCGCGGGTTCCGGACCAGGCTCAAGGCACGGGCTGTTCATCTGCGAAGCGGGCGTTCCTCGGTGGTGCTCATCGCACTCGACCTTCTCGCAGGCTCCGCAGTCGTCCACCACGAGCTGGCCCGCCAGGTCAGCGACACCGATGTGCCGCTCTCGGGGATCTTCCTGGCGGCCACTCACACCCACGCCGGACCCGGTCAGTACAGCGGCAGCGAGTTCTACAACGTCTGGGCGTCCAACAGACCGGGCTTCGACCCCGGCTACGCGGAATTCCTGGTGGCCCAGCTGAGGACCGCGGTTCGCGAGGCGGTTGCATCCCGACGACCGGCGCGTGCGGCTATCGGCGTGACCGAGGTCTGGGGGCTGACCCGCAACCGGTCGTTGCCGGCGTACGTGCGCAACACCTCGATCACCGACCGGCGCACCGACGTGCATCGCAAGTACGCCGCGGTCGACCCGCGCCTGCACCTCCTTCGTGTCGACGACGCAGCAGGGCCGATGGCCGCGTTCTCATGGTTCTCGATCCACGGCACCGGGATCAGCAGCCACGACCCGTCGTACAACGCGGACGTGTGGACCTACCTCAACGGCGAGCTCGCCGACCGGGTGGCCGTGGCGACCGGCAGCCGCCCCGTCACGGGCGCGGTCGTGGCGTCCCACGGCGACATGACCCCGGCGGTCCGCCCAGGAATGCTGGTGTTCCCCGAGGCGGAACGGGTCGGACGGGGGATCGGTACGGCGGCTGCCGAGCTGCACGCGCGCCTGGCGTCCTCGCTCTCCGAGAAGTTCACGGTCAGGTCGGTGCTGCGCCAGGTTCCGCTCGCCGACGCGCCGGTCGTGGACGGGGTCCAGCTCGCCGCACCCCGGATCGGGTGGGCCAAGACCGCTGGCGCAGAGGAGAACGAGACCGCGGTGCTGCACCGGATCCCGCCGTTCAAGGCGGGCTCGTCGCGGCGACCGCACGGACCGCACGCCGAGAAGCGGATCGCCGGGACGAACATGTTCCACGCGAAGTTCGTGGGCCGTGACGAGGACTTTCCGCAGGTGCTGCCGATCCATCTGCTCCAGCTGGGCGACGCAGCGGTCGTCGGCCTGCCGTTCGAGACGACGGTCGAGTCGGGACGCCGGATCGGGGCCGCCGTGCTGTCCTCCGGGCTCGGGGTCGACACGGCGTTCGTCTCCTCGCTGGTCAACGACCACTGCGACTACCTGACGACGGCCGAGGAGTACACGGCCCAGCACTACGAAGGCGCCTCCACCCTGTTCGGTCCGGGCCAGCAGACCTGGGTCGCGGGGATGGCTCGCCAGCTCGCCGATGACCTCGGGAACGGTGTCGGTAGCGAGCCGGTGAGCCGCTCGTTCACGTTCGGGGTTCATCGCTACCTCGCCGCGCCGACGGGATCAACCGACGCCCGGGTCATCGGCCGGATCGGTTTCGTCGAGGCGACCCCGACCGAGGACGCGTTCTGGGAGATGTCCTGGACCGACGTCTCGCCGGGTGACCTGCACTGGCACGAGCCGCTCGTCCGCGTCGAGGTCGAGGGTGATCACGACTGGGCGCCTGCGTTGTACGACGGCAGACCGGTCGACGACCAGGGCTGGCGGATCGGTGTGAGCTACGACGGACCGGAGCGGGGACGTCACCAGTACCGGGTCCGCTGGTACGGCCCGCCGCTCGGACGACCCGGCAGGCACCGGTTCGTGCTGCTGGCGAACAACGGCCGGCCCGAAACAGCCGGGCCGGCGTTCGACTGACCTGCACCGCGGTGGGGCAGGATGAACCCATGAGCGAGCGTGCCTACGACCCGGCCGCTGAGGTCGTCGAGATCTGCAGTGACCTGATCGCGATCGACACGACGAACTTCGGCGACGAACCCGGCCCGGGGGAGCGCAAGGCTGCCGAACACGTTGCCGCGCTGCTCGACGAGGTCGGCATCAGCTTGCAGGTCGTCGAGTCCGAGCCCGGCCGCACCTCGCTGATCGGGCGCTGGGGCGGCGATACCGGGGAGCCGGTGCTGCTGCACGGCCATCTCGACGTCGTGCCGGCGAACGCTGCGGACTGGGCGGTGGACCCGTTCTCCGGAGACGTGCGGGACGGGCCCGGGGGAGCCATGGTCTGGGGCCGTGGGGCGGTCGACATGAAGGACTTCGACGCCATGCTGCTGAGCAGCGTGCGGGCACGGGCGCGTGCCGGCGTCGTACCGGACCGACCGCTGGTGCTCTGCTTCACCGCCGACGAGGAAGCCGGTGGCGCCAAGGGCGCTGGCCACCTGGTGACCGAACACCGTGACCTGCTCGACGACTGCACGGTGGCCATCGGTGAGGTCGGCGGCTTCAGTACGACGGTCCGCGGCCGCAGGGTCTACCTGATCGAAGCAGCCGAGAAGGGGATGGCCTGGCTGCGGCTGACCGCCCGGGGGAACGCCGGGCACGGGTCGATGCGGCACCCGGACAACGCGGTCACGCATCTGGCCACGGCCGTCGCGCGGATCGGCCAGCACACCTGGCCGGTACGGCTGACCCCGACGATGGAGGTGCTCCTCGCAGCAGTGGCCGAGCTCGCCGGGACCGAGGCGACCCCTGAGAACGCGGAGAGCCTGGTCGAGGAGTTCGGCGCCGCGTCGCGGATGCTCGGTGCGGTCATCCGCAACACGACCAACCCGACGATGCTCCAGGCCGGGTACAAGGTGAACGTCGTCCCCGGGAGTGCCGAGGCCCGCGTCGACGGTCGTTTCCTGCCCGGCTACGAGGACGAGTTCTGGGACACCCTGGCGATGCTCGCCGGGTCGGAGGTGGAGATCAGCCGGGACGTCCACATGCCAGCCCTGGAGACCTCGTACGACGGACCGGTGGCGGCAGCGATGACCGCAGCGCTTCTCGCCGAGGACCCCGATGCGATCGTCGCGCCGTACCTGATGAGCGGCGGGACGGACGCGAAGTACTGGGCAGGGATCGGGATGAAGTGCTTCGGGTTCACTCCGCTGCGGCTGCCCGAGGACCTCGACTTCACAGCGTTGTTCCACGGTGTCGACGAGCGCGTTCCCGTCGACTCGCTGCAGTTCGGGGCGCGGGTCTTCGACCGGTTCCTGGGGAGTCTGTAGCCCTACCAGGCGTACCAGAGCGGCTGCTGACGGATGATCTTGCGACGCAGGATCACCCGCCGGGTGCCGTCGGCGGAGATGCGGACGCGATCGAGCTCCCAGCCTCCGGTCTCGGCGCGTTCGACGAGCAGTCGCGTGACGACGTTGCGCGAGAGCTCGCGCGAGATCAGCATCCGGTCGTACTCGTACTCCACCCCGGGTCGCAGTGCGCGGCGCTGGCTGGTGCGCTCCCTGGCGGAGGTCACTGTTCTCCCGGGGTCCCGAACTCGGTGCCCGAGACGTCGTCGAGCGCGGCGGAGATCTCGTCGGGAAGCTCGCACTCCTCGACCAGGAGGGAAGCCTTCAGCTGCGCGGCGGTCCTGGCGCCGACGATCGGGGCCGTCACACCGGGGCGGTCGCGCACCCACGCCAGGGCGACCTCCAACGGTGACCAGCCGAGACCTTCACCGGCTCGCGTGATCGCCTCGACGATCCGGTCCGAGCGTTCGTTGAGGTGGCGCCCGACGAACGAGGCGAAGTGCGGCGAGGCGGCCCGGGAGTCCGCCGGCGTACCGGTCCGGTACTTGCCGGTCAGCACGCCACGACCCAGCGGTGACCACGGCAGGATGCCCATCCCCAGTGCCTGCGCCGCCGGGATCACCTCTGCCTCGACTCCGCGGGCAAGCAGCGAGTACTCGACCTGGTTCGACGCCAGCACCGCGCGGCCCGGGAACGACCGCTGGAGCGTCGCCGCGCGAGCAGACTGCCAGCCGTTGTAGTTGGAGATGCCGACGTACCTGACCCGGCCGCTGTTCAACGCGTGGTCCAGGGCGCTCAGGGTCTCCTCGAGCGGCGCGTCATCGACCCAGGTGTGGACCTGCCACAGATCGACGTGGTCGACCTTGAGGCGTTTCAACGAGGCATCGAGGTTGTCGAGCAGGAATCCGCGCGAGCCGTTGGTCTCCCGATCACCGCGGATCCGGCTGATGCCCGCCTTGGTCGCGAGGACCACGTCCTCGCGCGCCACGACATCGCCCAGCAATGAACCGATGACGCGTTCGGAGTCGCCGTTGCCGTAACCGGCTGCCGTGTCGAGCAGCGTCCCGCCGGCCTCGACGAAAGCAGCCAGCTGGTCACGCGCTTCGTGCTCGTCGGTGTCGCGACCCCAGGTCATGGTCCCCAGACCGAGGCGCGAGACCTTCAGTCCGGTCGTGCCCAGGTACCGCTGCTGCATAGGCAGAAGGTTAACCAGCGCTGACGCGCCGTCCTGCGGCGGCTCGCCGTAGCAGGCTGGGTCAGGTCGAGGTCAGGTTCGGGCCCTAGGGTCAGGTCCCGTGAACTATCTGGACGCCATCATCCTGGGCATCGTCGAGGGACTCACCGAGTTCCTTCCCGTGTCCAGCACCGGCCACCTGACCATCGCCGAGAAGCTGCTCGGCTACAAGATCGACGCTCACAACATCACCGCGTTCACCGCCGTGATCCAGGTCGGAGCGATTGCGGCTGTGCTGATCTACTTCTGGACGGACATCTGGCGGATCGCGAAGGCCTGGACCGTCGGCGTCTTCCGGCCCGAGTACCGCGGGACACTCGATCACCGGATGGGCTGGTACATCATCGTCGGCTCGATCCCCATCGGGATCGTCGGCTTCGCCGCGCGGAACCTGGTCTCCGGCAGCCTGCGCTCGCTGTGGGTGGTGGCAGCCGCACTGATCATCTGGAGCGGCGCGATGATCCTCGCGGAGCGACGGGCGACGCAGAAGCGCGGCGAGACCGCGCTCAACCTCCGTGACGCACTGGTCATGGGAGTCGTGCAGTGCCTCGCGTTGATCCCCGGCGTCTCGCGGTCCGGTGCCAGCATCTCGGCGGGCCTGGCTCAGGGTCTGGACCGGGTCACGGCCACCCGGATGTCCTTCTACCTGGGGATCCCGTCCCTGGTCGCGGCGGGTGCCTACGAGGTGCACAAGGACGGGCACGGCCTCGCGGTCGGACCGACGATCGTGGGCACCCTGGTCGCGTTCGTGGTCGCCTACGCGTCGGTCGCCTGGCTGCTGAAGTTCGTCGCTCACCACAGCATCGGCAAGTTCGTGCCGTACCGGGTCGGTCTCGGCGTGGTGCTGCTGGTCCTCCTGGCGACCAACGTGATGTCGGCTACCTGACCTCAGAGCCAACCGGACCGGCGGGCGATGATCCAGATGGCCAGGGAGCTGCACGCCATCATGGTGAGCGCCATCGGGTAGCCGAAGGGCCAGGCAAGCTCTGGTATCCGGTGGAAGTTCATCCCGTAGATGCCGGCGATCAGGGTCGGGGCGGCGATCAGGCCGACTGCCGCGGAGATCTTCCGCATGTCGTCGTTCTGCTGGATGCTGATCTGCGCCATGTGCGCTTCGAAGGCAGCGGTCAGCAGCTCCTGGAGGTTGTCCATCGTCTCGGTGACGCTCGAGAGGTGGTCGGCCACGTCGCGGAAGTACGGCGCCGCCTCGGTGTCGATGCCACGGACCGCGCCGGTGGCGAAGCGGTTCACCGGATCGCGCAGCGGCAGGACCGCCCGGCGCATCTCGGCGAGCTCGCGCTTGAGGATGTAGATCCGCTCGGAGTCGTTCGTGCGCTGGGATGCGAACACCGAGTTCTCGACCTCGTCGACGTCGATCACCAGCTCCTCCGCCACCTCCTCGTAACGGTCGACGACCTGGTCGCAGACGGCGTAGACGACAGCGGACGGACCGTGGGCGAGCACCTTCTGCATGCCTTCCAGGGCCAGTCGCGCGTCGTGCAGGCCGCCGCCCTTGCCGTGCCGCACGGTCACCACGAAGTCTGGCCCGACGAAGACGTTGATCTCGCCGGTCTCGACGGCGTCGTTCTCGTTCACGTACCAGAGCGTCTTGAGGGTCAGGAAGAGCGAGTCGTCGTAGCGCTCCAGCTTGGGGCGCTGGTGCGCCATCAGGGCGTCCTCGACCGCGAGCGGATGCAGGTCGTAGACCGTCGCGACCGTGTTGAGCTCGGTCTCGCTCGGTTCATGGAGCCCGACCCAGACGAAGTCGCCGGGTTCGCTGGCACGAGAGCGGACTCCCGCCAGGTCAGAGACGGCGGTGCCGCAGTCGACCCGGATGCCGTTGCGGTAGAGAGCGTTGTCCACGATCACGTGTCCGAGGCTAGAACACGCTCGCCTGCCGTGGCGCAGGCTCGCGGTAGGTTCGTCGCGTGGCAACGGTGATCCTCGCGCGGCACGGGCGGACGCAGGCGAACGCGACCGGTGTGCTGGCCGGCAGGACACCGGGCATCCGGCTCGATGAGGTCGGCGCCGGGCAGGCCCGGACGGCAGCGTCTCGGCTGGACGGCCTCGCCCTGGCCGCGGCGTTCACCAGCCCGCTCGAACGCTGCAAGGAGACCTCGGCGCTGCTGCTCCGCGGAACGGGCCTGCGGGCCCGGGTCGAGCGCGGGCTCACCGAGTGCGACTACGGCGACTGGGCCGGACGCCCGATGAAGGACCTCGTCAAGGAGGACCTCTGGAAGGTCATCCAGGCCCACCCGGCCGGCGTCCGGTTCCCGGGTGGGGAGTCGATGGCGGAGATGTCGGCGCGTTCGGTCGCGGCGGTGCGGGCCTGCGACGCGAAGGTCGCTGCCGAGCACGGCGACGACGCCGTCTGGCTGGCCGTCGCACACGGCGACATCATCAAGGCGATCCTCGCGGACGCCCTCGGCATGCACCTGGACTCGTTCCAGCGGATCGTCATCGATCCGGCGAGCCTGTCGGTGATCCACTACACGACGCGTCGCTCCTACGTGCTCGCGACCAACACGAGCAGCGGATCGCTTGCCCACCTGGGCAACCACGCCGGCGCAGGGTCCGAGGAGAAGCTGGACGAGAAGCTGGGCGGTGGCTCAGGGCCCTCCCGGTGAGGTCGTAGGCTCGCTCCATGCCGCCCCTGGTCCATCGTTTCGACCCGCCCGAACGATTCATCGCGGGCACCGTCGGTGAGCCCGGGCAGCGCACCTTCTTCCTGCAGGCACGCTCCGGGATGCGGGTCACCAGCGTCGCTCTGGAGAAGCAGCAGGTGGAGATCCTCGGCGAACGCGTCGACGAACTCCTCGACGAGCTCCTCAGCTCGGGTGGCATCGCCAGCCTCATCCCGGCGATCACGCCGACCGACCTGGTCGACAACGGCCCCCTGGACCAGCCGATCGTCGAAGAGTTCCGTGCCGGCACGATCACGCTGTCCTGGGACGCCGACGACGAACGAGTCGTGGTCGAGGTCTTCCCGGTGATCGAGGTCGAGGTCCCGATCGAAGCTGCCGAGGACGACCTCGTCGACCTGCCCATCGACGAGCCCGAACCGGACGAGCTCTTCATCGTGCGACTGACCCCGGTGCTCGCGCGGGTGTTCGCCACGCGTGCTGCCTCGGTCGTCCAGGCCGGACGCCCGTCGTGCCAGTTCTGCGGCGGACCGATCGACCCCGCCGGTCACCTCTGCCCGCGCGCCAACGGTTTCCGGCGTACACGTTCGTGAGCTCGGCACCGCGGTCGGACACCGAACCCGTTCCCGATCCCGGGGTCGAGGAGCTGCTGGCCCACGGCGAAATGACGTTACTGGGCCGGATCATGCCCGCCTCGAACCACACCTGGCTGTGCCGCCTCGGCGCGGAGGAGGACGGCGTCCAGGCGGTCTACAAGCCGGTCTCGGGCGAACGCCCGCTCTGGGACTTCGACGACGGCACCCTGGCCGAACGTGAGTACGCCGCCCGCCTGGTCTCCGAGTCGCTCGGCTGGTCCGTCGTACCGCCGACGCTGCTGCGGGACGGGCCCGCCGGTCCGGGCATGGTCCAGCTGTGGTGCGAGCCGGATCCCGACCAGGCGAGCGTCGACATCGTTCCCCAGGGCCGGGTCGCACCAGGACAGCTCGCCGTTCTCGATGCGTACGACGACCGTGAGCGACCGGTCACCCTCGTCCACGAGGACAGTGCCCCTCTCCGCCGGATGGCGCTGTTCGACATCGTCGTGAACAACACCGACCGCAAGGGCGGCCATGTGCTCGCCATGGCCGGCGGCCACCGGTACGGCGTGGACCACGGTGTCTGCTTCCACGTCGAGGACAAGCTGCGCACCGTCCTGTGGGGCTGGGCCGGTCAGCCGTTCACCGTCGAGGAACGTGCCGGACTCGCTGCCCTGGACCGGGCGTTCGCTGCCGGCCTGGACGATGAGCTCGCTGCGTTGCTCACCCGGGCCGAGCGGGCCCGGACGCGCGTCCGGCTCGCCCGCCTGACTGCGGCCGGGCGCTTCCCCGACCCGGGACCCGGGTGGCCCTCCCTCCCGTGGCCCCCGTTCTGAGCAAGGTCGTTAAGGTTCCCCCATGCGTGCCTGGTCTGCTCCTGTCGTCCCCGCCCTCGCGAGTCCGGGTCCGCCGGTAGCGGTGTACGACTCGGCCACCCGGGGACTGGTCACACTGACCCCGGAGACCGGGACCGCGCGGATGTACGTCTGCGGGATCACGCCGTACGACGCCACCCACCTGGGGCACGCCGCCACCTACGTCGCCTTCGACCTGCTGAACCGGGCCTGGCGCAGCGCCGGTCACCAGGTCCGTTACGTCCAGAACGTCACCGACGTCGACGACCCGTTGCTGGAACGTGCCGTCGCGACCGGCCAGGACTGGGTCGAGCTCGCCGAGCGCGAGACGGAGCTCTTCCGCACCGACATGGAGGCGCTCCGGGTGCTGCCGCCCGACGAGTACATCGGTGCCGTCGAGTCGATTCCGCTGGTCGTGGCGATGATCGAGCGGTTGCAGGCCACGGGTGCCGTCTACGACGTCGACGGCGACCTGTACTTCTCGGTGACCGCCGACCCGGACTTCGGTGCCGTCTCCGGCTGGGACCGGGAGCAGATGCTGGCGATCTTCGCCGAGCGCGGGGGAGACCCGGACCGGCCCGGCAAGAAGGATCCGCTGGACTGCCTGCTCTGGCAGAGCGAGCGACCCGACGACCCGGCCTGGGACTCCGCCCTGGGTCGGGGCCGGCCCGGGTGGCACATCGAGTGCTCGGCCATCTCGCGCGAACACCTGGGAGCCGGTTTCGACGTTCAGGGCGGCGGGAGTGACCTGGTCTTCCCGCACCACGAGATGAGCGCCTCGGAGGCCCAGGTCGCCGATCCGGAGCACCGGTTCGCGCGCGCCTACGTGCACGCCGGGATGGTGGCCCTGGACGGCGAGAAGATGTCGAAGTCCAAGGGCAACCTCGAGCTCGTCTCGCGGCTGCGCGGCGAGGGCGTCGACCCGATGGCGATCCGCTGGGAGCTGCTGACCCACCACTACCGCGAGGACTGGGAGTGGGACAACGACCTGCTGGCGGTCTCGGCGGAGGAGTATCACGAGGTCAAGGTCGCCGCCGCGAAGCCGGCCGGGGCCTCGAGCGCGGGTGTGGTGGCCGAGGTGCTCGAGGCGCTGGCCGACGACCTGGACGCGCCGCGTGCCCTGGCGGCGCTCTCCGACTGGGCCGAGGCGACCGATCTGGGCGACGACTCCGAGCCCGGCGCCGGACAGGTGATCCGGGCGCTCGCCGATGCGGCGCTCGGCCTGCTGCTGTAACTAGACCGGCCCGTCGCCCGGGTTCTCCCGGCGCTTGAGGTAGCGCTCGAACTCGCGGGCGATCGCCTCGCCGCTGGCCTCCGGGAGGTCTGCGGTGTCCTTGGACTCCTCGAGGCTGCGTACGTACTCGGCCACGTCCTCGTCCTCCTCGGCAAGCTCGGCGACCCCGCGTTCCCAGGCGCGGGTCTCCTCGGGCAGGTCTCCGAGCGGGATGGAGATCTCGAGGAGGTCCTCGACCTGGGCCAGCAACGCCAGCGTGCCCTTGGGACACGGTGCCTGGGGGAGGTAGTGCGGGACGGCTGCCCAGAACGAGACCGCCGGGATGTCGAGGCGCGCGCACGCGTCCTGCAGTACTCCGACGATGCCGGTCGGGCCCTCGTAGGTCGACGGTTCGAGCTTGAGCCGGTCGTCGAGGTCCAGCTCGGTGGCTGTTCCGGTCACCGGGATCGGACGCGTGTGCGGGGTCTCGGCGAGCAGTGCTCCGAGGGTCACGACCTCGACGACCTCGAGGTCGTCGGCAGCAGCCAGCAGCTCGGCGCAGAACTGGCGCCAGCGCATGTTCGGCTCGATCCCGCGGAGCAGGACCACGTCGCGGTGCGAACCTGCCGGGCGGGCGACGTAGAGCTGGGTCGAGGGCCAGGTGATCCGGCGCATCCCGTCCTCGGACGTGCCGACCACCGGGCGGTTGACCTGGAAGTCGTAGAAGTCCTCCGGGTCGATCGCAGCGACCAGCTGGGCGTCCCAGACGTCGATCAGGTGGTCGAGGACGCCGGTAGCGGCTCCTGCGGCGTCGTTCCAGCCCTCGAAGGCGCTGAGCATGACCGGGTTGACGAGGGGGCGGACGTCGTCGATCTCGATCACGCGCGGAGCCTATCGAGCGCCCGCCGAGCGCCAGCGAGGTGAGGCCGAGTGGGCGACAGCGCGTTGACGAGCGTAGCGAGGATCATCTCTTCAGCCTACGGTGAACGTGGGTGTCAACATGAGAAATCAGCCCGGTGTGGGCGGACCCACCACGTAGACTCGTCCGGTCGAGAGGCGTTGCAACGGATCCCTGCGAGATGTGGCCTGGGTCCGCCACGCTCGGCAGAGCCAAGGACGCCTTCCGAAACGGAAGGAACGCACGTGAACGGCAGTGCTGATTCTTGGGAGCCGAACCTCCGCCCCGACTGCACCGACGAGCTGACGCGCGCCCTGGGCGAGCGGATCATGATCATCGACGGCGCCATGGGCACGGCCATCCAGCGGGACCGCCCCGACGAGGCCGGCTACCGCGGGGACCGGTTCAAGGACTGGCCCAGCGACGTGCAGGGCAACAACGACCTGCTCACGCTGACCCAGCCGCAGATCATCGGCGGCATCCACCGCGAGTACCTCGAAGCCGGCGCGGACATCATCGAGACGAACACGTTCAACGCGAACGCCGTCTCGCTGGCCGACTACGGCATGGAGGAGTTCGCCTACGAGTTCAACTACGCCGGCGCGAAGCTCGCCCGTGAGGTGTGCGACGAGCTGGCCACCCCGGAGAAGCCGCGCTACGTCGCCGGCGCGCTCGGGCCGACGACGCGAACCGCGTCGATCTCGCCCGACGTCAACGACCCGGGTGCCCGCAACGTCTCCTACGACCACCTGGTCGCGGCGTACCTCGAGGCCGCCAACGGCCTGGTCGACGGCGGCTCCGACCTGATCTTCATCGAGACGATCTTCGACTCCCTGAACGCGAAGGCCGCGATCTTCGCCGTCGAGACGCTGTTCGAGGAGCGCGGTCGGCGCTGGCCGGTCGTCATCTCCGGCACCATCACCGACGCCAGCGGCCGCACGCTGTCGGGACAGGTCACCGAAGCGTTCTGGAACGCCGTGCGGCACGCCAAGCCGATCGCGGTCGGGCTGAACTGTGCGCTGGGCGCGCCCGAGATGAGGCCGTACATCGCCGAGATGGCCCGGATCGCGGACACCTACGTCTCGTGCTACCCGAACGCGGGACTGCCGAACGCCTTCGGCGAGTACGACGAGTCCCCGGAGCGTCAGGCCGGCTACATCGCGGAGTTCGCCGAGGCCGGACTGGTCAACCTGGTCGGTGGCTGCTGCGGCACGACCCCGGCCCACATCGCCGAGATCGCCAGGGTGGTCGAGGGCAAGGCTCAGCGTGAGATCCCGACGATCCCGGTCGCCACCCGGCTCTCGGGCCTGGAACCGCTGAACATCACCGAGAACTCGCTGTTCGTCAACATCGGTGAACGCACCAACATCACCGGCTCGGCACGGTTCCGGAACCTGATCAAGGCCGAGGACTACGACACCGCGCTGACCGTGGCGCTGCAGCAGGTCGAGGTCGGGGCGCAGGTCATCGACATCAACATGGACGAAGGCATGATCGACGGCATCGCCGCGATGGACCGCTTCACCAAGCTGATCGCCGCCGAGCCCGACATCAGCCGCGTCCCGGTGATGATCGACTCCTCCAAGTGGGAGGTCATCGAGGCGGGCCTGAAGAACGTCCAGGGCAAGCCGATCGTCAACTCGATCTCCATGAAGGAGGGCGAGGAGAAGTTCATCCGCGAAGCCCGGCTGTGTCGCAAGTACGGCGCCGCCGTGGTCGTGATGGCCTTCGACGAGGACGGCCAGGCCGACAACCTGGAGCGCCGCAAGGAGATCTGCGGGCGGGCGTACCGGATCCTGACCGAGGAGGTCGGCTTCCCGGCCGAGGACATCATCTTCGACCCGAACTGCTTCGCGCTGGCGACCGGCATCGAGGAGCACGCCACCTACGGCATCGACTTCATCGAGGCGTGTGCCTGGATCAAGGAGAACCTGCCCGGCGTGCACATCTCCGGCGGTATCTCGAACGTGTCCTTCTCGTTCCGGGGCAACAACCCGGTGCGCGAGGCGATCCACTCGGTGTTCCTGTTCCATGCGATCAAGGCCGGGCTCGACATGGGCATCGTGAACGCCGGTGCCCTGGTCGTCTACGACGAGATCGACCCCGAGCTGCGCGAGCGCATCGAGGACGTCGTCCTGAACCGGCGTACCGACGCCGCGGAGCGGTTGCTGGAGATCGCCGAACGGTTCAACAACGCCGGCGAGGAGAAGGACGAGAAGGCCGCCGCCGAATGGCGCAGCCTCCCGGTCCGCGAGCGGATCACGCATGCGCTGGTCAAGGGGATGGACGCCGACGTCGAGGCCGACACCGAGGAGCTCCGCGCCGAGATCTCCGCGGCGGGCGGGCGTCCGATCGAGGTCATCGAGGGCCCGCTGATGGACGGTATGAACGTCGTCGGTGACCTCTTCGGTGCCGGCAAGATGTTCCTGCCGCAGGTGGTGAAATCGGCCCGCGTGATGAAGAAGGCCGTTGCCTACCTGTTGCCGTACATCGAGGCCGAGAAGCAGCCCGGCGACGCCGAGACGACCAACGGCACCATCGTGATGGCGACCGTGAAGGGCGACGTCCACGACATCGGCAAGAACATCGTCGGCGTGGTCCTGCAGTGCAACAACTACACCGTCATCGACCTCGGTGTGATGGTGCCTGCCCAGAAGATCCTGGACGCAGCGAAGGAGCACAAGGCGGACATCATCGGTCTGTCCGGCCTGATCACCCCGTCGCTGGACGAGATGGTGAACTTCGCCGCGGAGATGGAGCGCCAGGGCCTTGAGATCCCGCTGCTGATCGGCGGGGCGACGACCTCGCGAGCCCACACGGCCGTGAAGGTCTCGCCGCGACGCACCGGCCCGGTGGTCTGGGTCAAGGACGCCTCGCGCTCGGTCCCGGTGGCAGCCGCCCTGCTCGACGACAAGCAGCGTCCAGCGCTGCTCGAGGCGACCGAGGCCGACTACGCCAGCCTGCGCGAACGGCACGCCCAGAAGAACGAGCGTCCGATGCTGACCCTGGAGAAGGCCCGGGTGAACCGGACGCCGATCACCTGGGAGGGCTACGTACCCCCGGTGCCGGCCCAGGGCGGGGTCCGGGTCTTCAACGACTACGACCTCGCCGAGCTGCGCGAGTACATCGACTGGCAGCCGTTCTTCAACGCCTGGGAGATGAAGGGGAAGTTCCCCGACATCCTCAACAACCCTGCCTCCGGCGAGGCTGCCCGCAAGCTGTACGACGACGGCCAGGACATGCTCGACCGGCTGATCAAGGAGAAGTGGCTCACCGCCAACGGCGTGATCGGCTTCTTCCCGGCGAACGCGGTCGGCGACGACATCGAGGTGTACACCGACCAGAGTCGTACCGAGGTCCTGCAGACCCTGCGCAACCTGCGCCAGCAGGGGGAGCACCGCGAGGGCGTGCCGAACAGGTCCCTGGGCGACTTCATCGCACCGAAGGACTCGGGACTCCAAGACTGGGTCGGATCCTTCGCGGTGACCGCCGGACTCGGCAGCCAGGACAAGATCATCGAGTTCAAGGCTGCGCTGGACGACTACAGCGCCATCCTGCTGGAGTCGCTGGCCGACCGTCTGGCCGAGGCGTTCGCGGAGCGGATGCACGAGCGGGTCCGCAAGGAGTTCTGGGGCTACCAGCCGGACGAGGAGCTCTCCAATGAGGCCCTGATCGGTGAGAAGTACGTCGGGATCCGTCCGGCGCCGGGCTACCCGGCCTGTCCGGAGCATACCGAGAAGGACACGCTCTGGAAGCTGCTGGACGTCGAGGCCAACACCGGTATCGAGCTCACCGAGTCGATGGCGATGTGGCCGGGTGCTGCCGTCAGCGGCTGGTACTTCTCGCACCCGGACTCGCAGTACTTCGTCGTGGGCCGGCTGGCTCAGGACCAGGTCGCCGACTACGCGACCCGCAAGGGCTGGACGTTGAAGGAGGCCGAGCGCTGGCTCGGCCCGAACCTCGGCTACAACCCTGAGGACTAGCAAACCGGCAGCCGTCCTGTGGGACATGGACGGCACGCTGGTCGACACCGAGCCGTACTGGATCGAGGTCGAGTTCGCGCTGGTCGCCGAGCACGGCGGCACCTGGTCGATGGAGCACGCGCTGAACCTGGTCGGCAACGACCTGCTGGTCTCCGCGGAGTACATCCGACGGCACGGTGGTGTCGACCTGGCGCCGGACGTGATCGTCGAACGGCTGCTCGACGGTGTGATCGCACGGATCAAGGAGTCGGTGCCGTGGCGGCCCGGGTCCCGTGAGCTGCTCGCCGGACTGCGCGCGGCCGGCGTTCCGTGCGCGCTGGTGACGATGTCGTACGAGCGCTTCGTGGACCCCGTCCTGGCGGCCCTGCCTGCCGACACCTTCGCCACCGTGGTCACCGGGGACAGCGTGACGGTCGGCAAGCCGCATCCGGAGCCCTACCTGCGTGCGGCCGCCGAGCTCGGGGTCGAGCCGGCAGACTGCCTCGCGATCGAGGACTCCAACACCGGCGCGAAGTCCGCGGTTGCCGCAGGGTGCACTGTGCTGGTGGTGCCGAACCACGTGCCGGTGCTGGAGGGGGAGCGGCGGGTGTTCGTCGACTCACTCGTCGAGGTCGAGGTCGACGACCTCGGGGCCCTGGTGAACCAGCACAGCCTTGACCGGTAGCGGGAGCAGCGTGCCGCCGAACTCCGGGCAGAACTCCTTGAAGCCGCACCAATCGCAGAGGCGGCTCTTGCTCGGGCGCCAGTCGCCGGACTCCGTCGACCGGGAGATCGCGGCCCACAGCGCCTCGAGCTGGCGCTCGGTGGACCGCAGATCCTGTTCGTCGGGGGCGTAGCTGACCATCTCGCCGTTGCCGAGGTAGATCAGGCGCAGCATCGCCGGGATGACCCCGCGGGTCCTCCAGATGACGAGGGCGTAGAAGCGCATCTGGAACAGCGCCTTCGCCTCGAAGCCCTCTCCGGGGCTGCGCCCACTTTTGTAGTCGACAACTCTGATGGCCCCGTCCGGGGCGATGTCGATCCGGTCGACGAACCCGCGCAGCAGCAACTTGGAGTCGAGCAGGGTCTCGACGTACAGCTCCCGCTCGGCGGGTTCGAGGGCGGTCGGGTCCTCGAGGTCGAAGTACTTCGCCAGGACCGTGCGGCAGGAAGCCAACCAGCTGTCGCGCGCCTCGTCCTGGTCGTCGGCGAACAGGCTGGCTGCCCGTTCGTCGTCCTCGCGGACATGGGCCCAGGCAGCGTCGATCATGGACTCGGCCTGGGCCGGGGTGCGTTCTCCTGCCGGCAGGTCGAACAGGTCCTCGAGCACCTTGTGCACCACGGTCCCGCGGACCGCATCGGGCGAGGGCGGCTCGGGAAGCCGGTCGATCGTGCGGTACCGGTACATCAGCGGGCAGGTCTTGAAGTCGCCGGCGCGGCTGGGCGACAGGGCACCGAGTACGTCGACACCGTCGACCGGAGTGCCGTTGCGCACTTGTTCGGTCACCGACTTCGCCATGGGTCTCACCCTAGGCTCTGCCATCGACACAAAGCCGGGGCGCTAGCGTTTCACCGTGGCCCCCGACGAACCCCGACCCGTGATGCAGCCAGCAGGCACGCTCCGGATCGGCCGGTTCCGCGGGATCGCGATCTACGTGCGTGCCTCGTGGCTGCTGGTGGCCGTGCTGATCGCCGTGGTGATGGCTCCCCGGGTCGAGGAGGTCCACCCCGGACTCGGTGCCGGCAAGTACGTCGCGGGGGTGGTGTTCGCGATGCTGCTCTACGGATCGGTCCTGCTCCACGAACTGTCGCACGCCCTGATGGCGTTGCGGGTGGGCCTGAAGGTCCGCTCGATCAGCCTGCAGTTCCTCGGTGGGGCGACCGAGATCGAGGGGGAGTCCAGCACCGCGTCCCAGGAGTTCAAGGTGGCCGTGGTGGGACCCCTGACCTCGCTCGCTGTCGGGTTTGCTGCGCTGGCGCTGCTCGCTGTGGTGCCGAGCGGGCTGCCCCGGCTGGCGGTCGAGGGGCTCTGCGGCGCCAACCTGGTGGTCGGCGTCCTCAACCTCGTGCCCGGGCTGCCCCTGGACGGCGGCCGGGTCCTGCGCGCCGCGGTGTGGCAGGCGCGCGGCAACATGCACACCGGCACGATCGCGGCCGCCTGGGGCGGTCGGCTGGCGGCCGTGCTGGCCCTGGGCTCACCGCTGATCATCCCGGCCGTGTTCGGCCGACGAGCAGATCCCTCCGACTACCTGTTCGGCTGCGTGATGGCGGGCTTCCTGTGGTCCGGCGCCACCGCCTCGCTGATCAACGCACGACTGAGGCAGCGGTTGCCGGCGTTGCGGGCGAGGCCGCTGGCACGTCGGGTGGTGGCGGTGGCCGAGGACCTGTCGGTCGCCGAGGCCGTGCGACGGGCCCAGCAGGCTGGAGCCGGCGGCATCATCGTCCACGACGCGGACAACAGCCTGGTCGGCATCGTCCACGAAGCCGCACTCCTCTCGATCCCCGAGGAGCGACGCCCGTGGGTGCCCGTGAGCTCGGTTGCCCGTACGCTGACCGCTGGTCTGGTGCTCCCGGCTGACTCTGCCGGCGAGGACCTGATCCGCGCGATGGCGCGCACGCCCGCCAACGAATACGTCCTGATCGAGCCCGACGGGTCGCTGTACGGCCTGCTGGTGACCGCCGACGTGGACGCCGCCTTCGAGGCCGGCGCCTCAGGTTGAGTGCGCGGATGAGGGCAGGGGAGCACGAACGAACGAGGAGATGGAGCAGATGACCGACGAGGCGAACCGACAGTCCTGGTCCGGCGTCAGCCGGGGCCCGCTGAAGCCGGGAGAGTGGGTCCGCCTGGTCGACGGCAAGGGTCGTCGCCACAACATCTGCCTCGAGTCGGGCAAGTCCTTCCACACCAACCGCGGTGGTATCGAGCACGACGAGCTGATCGGTCGCGACGAGGGCTTCACGGTCACCTCCACGTCCGGCGGCGAGTACCTGGTGTTCCGCCCGATGCTCAACGAGTTCGTGGTCTCGATGCCGCGTGGGGCGGCCGTGGTCTACCCCAAGGACGCCGCGCAGATCGTGGCCATGGCCGACATCTTCCCGGGCGCCCGCGTCGTCGAGGCCGGGGTCGGGTCGGGGGCGCTGACCTGCTCGCTGTTGCGCGCCGTGGGGCCGACCGGTCGGGTGTCCTCCTACGAGCGTCGCGAGGAGTTCGCGGACGTGGCGCGCAAGAACGTGACGCAGTTCTTCGGCGGTGACCACCCGGCGTGGGAGCTGACGGTCGGTGATCTCGTGGAGTCGATCGGGGGAGTCGACGCTGCCGGGACCGTCGACCGGGTGGTGCTCGACATGCTCGCGCCGTGGGAGTGCGTCGACGCCGTCGCCGAGGCACTCGTTCCCGGCGGCGTCGTGGTCGCGTACGTCGCCACGACGACCCAGCTCGGCAAGGTCGTCGAGACGCTGCGGGCGCACGGAGAGTTCACCGAACCGCAACCGTGGGAGACGCTGGTGCGGGAATGGCACGTCGAGGGACTCGCCGTACGGCCCAGCCACAAGATGAACGGGCACACCGGCTTCCTGGTCACGGCCCGGCGGATGGCGCCCGGCAACCCGGCGCCCCGCAAGAAGCGCCGACCGGCTCCGGGAGCTTACGGCGAGGACTACTCCGGCCCGCGTCCGTCCGACCTGGTCGAGGACACCGGGGACTGACCCGGTCCTGTCCCTGGACCAGAAATTCATTCCTGAGCCATTTCACTACACCGTGGCCAACACGTGACGAATCTTCTAAGCATGGAGACAGTTGCGCAGGTAGGGTCGAATCAACGAACGCTCCCGTGGAGGTGAGGTCGATGACAGGCTCCGGCAACGACGGACAGGACACTGCGCAGTTGCTCAGCCAGCTGTCGTTCCTCGAGGCTGAGGTGGGCGAGCTGCGACGTCGGCTCGCGGATGCCCCGGGATCGTCACGAGAGCTCGACCAGCGCCTGGTGGACACGCAGCGCTCGCTCGCGGCTGTCACCGCCCAGAACGAACGTCTTGCCGGCACGCTGCGCGAGGCCCGCGACCAGATCATGACGCTCAAGGAAGAAGTCGACCGGCTGGCCCAGCCGCCGACCGGGTTCGGCACCTTCCTGACGCGCAACGAGGACGATTCCGTGGATGTCTTCACCGGCGGCCGCAAGCTCCGGGTCACGGTGAGTCCCGCAGTCGACCTGGAATCCCTGACCAAGGGCCAGGAAGTCATGCTCAACGAAGCCCTCAACGTCGTCGCCGCCCTCGAGTTCGAGGAGATCGGCGAGGTGGTGATGTTCAAGGAGATGCTCGCCGACGGCGAGCGCGCCCTGATCGTGGCGAACGCCGACGAAGAGCGCGTGGTCCGCCTGGCGCAGCCGTTGCACATCGAGACGCTCCGCGCCGGGGATTCGTTGCTGCTCGACGGCCGTTCGGGGTACGTCTACGAGAAGGTGCCGAAGTCCGAGGTCGAGGAACTGGTCCTCGAAGAGGTACCGGACATCGACTACAGCGACATCGGGGGACTCGCCAGTCAGATCGACGCGATCCGCGACGCCGTCGAGCTGCCCTACCTGCATCCCGAGCTGTTCCTGGAGCACCAGCTGAAGCCACCGAAGGGGATCCTGCTGTACGGGCCTCCGGGTTGCGGCAAGACGTTGATAGCCAAGGCGGTTGCGAACTCGCTGGCGAAGAAGGTCGCCGCCCGGAACCTGACTGATGGAGCCGGTCACGAGGCGAAGAGCTACTTCCTGAACATCAAGGGTCCCGAGCTTCTCAACAAGTACGTCGGCGAGACCGAGCGGCACATCCGGCTGGTCTTCCAACGGGCCCGGGAGAAGGCCAGCGAGGGCACCCCGGTGATCGTGTTCTTCGACGAGATGGACTCGCTGTTCCGTACCCGCGGCTCGGGTGTCTCCTCGGACGTGGAGAACACGATCGTCCCGCAGCTGCTCAGCGAGATCGACGGTGTCGAGCTGCTCGAGAACGTGCTGGTCATCGGCGCCTCGAACCGCGAGGACATGATCGACCCGGCGATCCTGCGGCCAGGTCGCCTGGACGTGAAGATCAAGATCGAGCGACCCGATGCCGAGTCTGCCCGCGACATCTTCTCCAAGTACCTGTTGCCGACCTTGCCGCTCCACGCCGACGACCTCGCTGAGTTCGGTGGCGATCGCGCTGCGACCGTGGCCGGGATGATCACCGCGACGGTCGAGCGGATGTACACCGAGACCGATGAGAACAGGTTCCTCGAGGTCACCTACGCGAACGGTGACAAGGAAGTCCTGTACTTCAAGGACTTCAACTCCGGGGCGATGATCCAGAACATCGTCGACCGCGCCAAGAAGATGGCGATCAAGGACCTGCTTGACAACGACCAGAAGGGCCTTCGGGTCCAGCACCTGCTGCAGGCCTGCGTGGACGAGTTCAAGGAGAACGAGGACCTGCCGAACACCACGAACCCGGACGACTGGGCCCGGATCTCGGGCAAGAAGGGTGAGCGCATCGTCTTCATCCGCACGCTCATCACCGGCAAGCAGGGCACCGAGCCCGGACGGTCGATCGACACGGTCGCGAACACCGGCCAGTACCTCTGAGCCCGCGCCTGGTCCCGGCCACTCGTACCCACGCGGTCACCCTCCTGGTGATCGCCACGGCCGTGGTCCTGCGGATGCTCATGCTCCGGGACGGCCCGACACCGGACGAGGGCGGCTACCTGGCCCTGGGCAGCCAGTGGCACTCCGGTGGTCACGAGCTGTACGGCCACTACTGGGTGGACCGTCCGCCCCTGCTGATCACGATCTTCGCCGTCGCCGCCCACACCGGCGGGTTCGTCAGTCTCGAGATCATCGGCGCCATCGCCGCGTCGATCGCGATCGCACTGCTGGCATCAGCCGGTGGCCGGGCTTTCGGAACCCGCGGCCGGATCGGCACGGCGGTCGTGGCCGGCGCGCTGCTCGCCAGCCCGCTGTACGGCGCCATCGACGTCAACGGCGAACTGCTCGCGGTCCCGTTCCTGGCGCTGGGCATCCGGCTCGCCGTCGAGGCGGTCCAGCCGGTCAGCGACCGCCGCAGGTGGCTCAGCGCCGCGGGAGCCGGGGCTGCTGCCGTAGCGGCACTCCTGGTCAAGCAGAACATGGCTGACGTCGTGGTCTTCGCTGCCGTGTGCTGGGGGATCGCATGGCGCACCGGCACCCTGACCCGGCAGGCGTTCTTCCGGCTGGTCGGCCTCGCCGCCATGGGCTCGATCGCGTGCTACCTGGTCGTCACCGCCTGGGCGATGCTGCACGGGACGTCGCCGGGCGGCGTCTACGAGGCGACCTATCCGTTCCGGTTGAAGGCGGCGCGCGCGATCGCGGTCCAGGGCGATGACGCGACCGGCATCCAGCTGGGCCGGATGACGACCGCGTTCCTGCGCACCGGGGTTCCGCTGGTGCTGGCGGCGTTCGCCGTGTTCGGGGTCCGCAGGTCGACCTCGCCCGCGGTCGCTCTGGGCGTCGCGGTGACCCTGCTGTACGCAGCCGTGTCCATCCTCGCCGGCGGGAGCTACTGGTTGCACTACCTGGTCGAGAGCGTGCCGGCCGTGGCTCTGGGTGCCGGCGCGTTGCTCGCCGTCGCCCCGCGGGTGTACTCGGTGGTCACGGCGGTCGTGATCGGCTCGACACTGCTGGCCATGGTGACGGCGATCCGGCACCCGCTTCCCATTCCGGGCACGGTGATCGGGCATGCGCTGGCCGCCTCAGCACATCCGGGGGACACCGTGGTCCCGGCGTTCGGAGGTGGAGACATCGTCTTCATCAGCGGGCTCAGTTCGCCGTACCCGTACCTGTGGAGCCTGCCGGCCGACATCCTCGACCACGACATGACGCAGCTGACAGCGGTCCTCGCGGGTCCTTCGGCCCCGACCTGGATCGTCGTGCGCGGATCCGCTGCCGTGGGCCGGATGAGCGCTCACGGGGCGATGTCGTTGATCCGCGACCAGTACGCCCAGGTGGCCCGGGTGTGCGGGCGGGCGATCTACCTGCGCCTCGGTCTGGTTCGACCCCCCGTCGTCGGGCACGGCCCGTGCACCGGAAGACTGCTGCCGTGAATCCGCGACTACGCAGGATCGTCGTGATCCCGACGTACGACGAGGCAGAGAACGTCGGACGCGTCATCGACGCCGTGCACGAGGCTGCTCCCGAGTGCGACGTGCTGATCGTCGACGACAACAGTCCGGACGGCACCGCCGACCTGGTCGCGGCGCACAGCCTGTTCGGGACCAGGGTCCACCTGCTGAACCGGCCGGGGAAGGGCGGCCTCGGTGCGGCGTACCGGGCGGGTTTCGCCTGGGCCCTCGAGCGCGGCTACGACCAGATCGCCCAGATGGACGCCGACCTGTCGCATCCCCCGGAACGGTTGCCCGCTCTCTTCGCAGCCCTGGACTCGGCCGACGTCGCGGTCGGCTCACGCTATGTCCGCGGCGGCGGGGTGCAGAACTGGGCCTGGCACCGCAGGGCGATCTCGCGCGGTGGCAACGTCTACGTCCGCCGGGTCCTCGGGATCTCGGTGCACGACACCACTGCGGGGTACAAGGCGTTCCGGGCGACCGCGCTCCGCGCGATCGAAGTCCTGGAATCGGCGTCCAACGGGTACTCGTTCCAGATCGAGAACACCTGGCGGGCCGATCGTCGAGGACTGGTGACGACCGAGGTCCCGATCACCTTCACCGATCGGCTGGCCGGGTCGTCGAAGATGTCCGGGTCGATTGCCCGCGAAGCGCTCAGCCGGGTCCTGGCCTGGCGGATCGCGGAAGTCAGGGCCCGACGAGCGCGATGAACGGCCGCTGACCGATCAGTTCGGTTCCATGTACTTGTAGACGCCCGTGCCCAGCACGATCCGGTCCTCGGGAGCGACGTAGTTGAACGGGTTCGGTGCCCTCGTCTCGGGCTGGTGCCAGACCTGGTCGAAGTCCGCGAAGTACGGCGTGGTCCAGGTCGCACCGGGCAGGCGCTGGAAGTTCTCGTCCGAGGTCAGCCCCAGGTTGGAGAAGTTGAACGATCCCTGGTACGCGACGTAGGAGTTCGGGACCCCGCCGATGTTGCCCTCGATCGCGACGTACTTGTTGTGCAGGTACCAGATCGGCTGGTGGAGCTTGTCGACCAGCAGGGTCTGGCGCATCGGGATGCGGCCCCGGCCGGCCGGTGAGTACAGGATCTGCTTGAGCCCACCGCTCATGATCGAGTAGATGATCCGGACATCGCAGCCCTGGTCCCACAGCCGGCGCACCGTACGTGCGAGCCAGGTGCCGCGGCTGTCGCGCCAGGTGTACATCGCGATCCTGATCCGGGTCCGGCCGTTGGCAAAGGACGTGTTGCCCGTGCACCTGACGGTGTTGAGCGCCTTGTTCATGAAATCCGCCGTGGCTGTGTTCGTGGTGAGGGGCGCGAAGAAGAACGTCGTCGTGGGCAGTTTGATCGTCAGCTGCTGCGGAGTCGCGGGGACGTCCTTCTTGGCCTGCTGGAACACGTTGTAGAGCGCGTCGTAGGCAGGCTTGTTGTTCGTGTTCGTGAACATCTGGTTCCACTGGCCGACAGCAGCGAAGTCGGTCATGTTGCCCGACCCCGTCATGGTGACCCAGAGCGTGTTGTAGACCTGGCTGAAGATGTAGACCTTGGCATGCATCGTCCCCTGGGTGCCGCGGCAGGAGCGCGTGCAGCGGAAGACCCAGCTGCCGGTGGTGACGCTCTTCAGGTTGCGCTTCATCCCGAAGTTCGTGACCAGGAACCCCCAGTCGGAGTTGGTGACGTTCGAGCGCCCGGCGAGGATGATCTGGACGCTGACGCCCCGGTTCTTGGCCGCAACGAGGGCAGCGCGCAGGGAGGGGCTCGAGAAGGACCAGCTCAGGATCTTGATCTGGGCGCCCTTCGGGGTGCTGTTGATCGAGCGCAGGATCTGGCTGTGGATCTGGTAGCTCGAACCCGGCACGAAGGCATGACTGAACTTGGTCCCCTGGGGCGGGTTGAAGCGTTGCGGCGTCGGCTGGAGCCTCACCCGGACCCTCAGGATGCCGGTCGCGGGCTGCGCCGTGGCGGGATCCGTGATCGTGTAGGTGACCGTCCGGGTCCCGGCAGTGATGTCGGGCGGGACATCGACGCGGATCAGCCCGGTCGAGGTGATGGCCACGGTCCAGCCCGCTGGTGCGGTGGCAGTCATCTTCGTGGCAGGCGGGGGAGCCATGTTGGCGACCGTGCACGGCGTGACGCCGTTGCAGGTGTCGTTGGCCAGGACGTCGACGTAGGCGTGCGAGTCGGTCAGGAGCGTGGCGTTGTCCGGCTGCGCGACCAGGGTCGGTGGCGGTGGCGGTGCCGTGGTGGTCGGGTCGCTGGTCACCGTCGGAGTCGCACTGCTGGTGTCCGTCGCCGACGTCGGGGTCGGACCGGGAGTCCCTGGTGAGGCACTTGGCGAGGCACCTGCCGAGGTTCCCAGAGCACCGAGGGCGAGCGCTGCGACGAGGAGTGCGATCAGGGTCACGAGACCGCCGGCCCGTCGGGCAGTGCCGGTGCGCAGCAAAAGTGACTCCCGTCGAGCGTCGTACATTCCGAGTGCTGTCGAAAATAACACGCGTGCGACCTGCACCGAGGGAGCATGAGAAGTCTGTGGACAACGCCGCGTACCCTTCGCGACATGGGCGTGCGCAGGATCATGGGGACCGAGACCGAGTTCGGCATCTCTGTCGTCGGGCAGCCGCACGCCAACCCGATGCTCGCGAGCACGCGCCTGGTCAACGCCTATGCCAGTGCCGAGCTGCACGCCCGGCGGGCACGTTGGGACTTCGAGGAGGAGTCGCCACTGCGGGACGCGCGCGGCTTCGACCTGGCCCGCGAGGTCGCCGACCCCAGCCAGCTGACCGATGAGGACCTCGGCCTGGCGAACGTGATCCTCACCAACGGCGCCCGGCTGTACGTCGACCACGCCCACCCGGAGTACTCGACCCCGGAGGTCACCAACCCGATGGACGCGGTGCTGTGGGACAAGGCAGGAGAGCAGGTCGCCCTGGACGCCTGCAGGTTCGCGTCGGTCGCCGGTGAGCCGGACCTGGTGCTCTACAAGAACAACACCGACAACAAGGGTGCCTCCTACGGCGCGCACGAGAACTACCTCATGAACAGGTCCACGCCGTTCGGCGAGATCGTCAGGCACCTGATCCCGTTCTTCGTCTCGCGCCAGGTCGTCTGCGGTGCCGGTCGGGTCGGCATCGGCCAGGACGGTCGCGAACACGGCTTCCAGATCGCGCAGCGGTCGGACTTCTTCGAGGTCGAGGTCGGGCTGGAGACCACGCTCAAGCGCCCCCTGATCAACACCCGGGACGAACCGCACGCGGATCCGGAGAAGTACCGCCGGCTGCACGTCATCCTGGGCGACGCGAACCTGTCGGAGACCTCGACGTACCTCAAGGTCGGCACGACGGCCCTGGTGCTCGACATGATCGAGAACCGGTACATGACCTCAGACCTCTCGGTCTTCAACCCGGTGGCCTCGCTGCGCGCCGTGTCGCACGACCCCGGGCTGACCTACCTCCTCGAGCGCGAGGGCGGCCAGACGCTGACCGCCGTCCAGCTGCAGTGGGAGTACTTCTCGCTCGCGAGCGCCTACGTCGCCGAGCGGTACGGGTCGGACGTCGACCCGGACACCGCCGACGTACTGGCTCGCTGGGAGTCGGTCCTGAACCGGCTCGAACGCGACCCGTTCGAGTGCGCGACCGAGCTCGACTGGGTCGCCAAGCTCAAGCTGCTCGAGTCCTACCGGGACCGCGACGGCCTGGAGTGGGACGACGCGAAGCTGCACCTCATCGACCTCCAGTACGCCGACATCCGGCCGGAGAAGGGCCTGTACCACCGGCTCGTGGGCATGGGCCGGATGCAGCGGCTGCTCGAGCCGGCGGCCGTCACGGCGGCCATGCACGACCCGCCGACGGACACGCGTGCGTACTTCCGCGGCCGGTGCCTGGACAAGTACCCCGACAGCATCGCGGCAGCCTCCTGGGACTCGGTGATCTTCGACCTCCCGGGTCACGACTCCCTCCAGCGGGTGCCCACCATCGACCCCTTGCGGGGCAGCAAGGCCCACGTGGGGGAATTGATCGATGCGAGTGACACGGCTCTGGCCCTGTTCTCAGCGCTGACTCGCTAGGGTCGGTAGTACTGGCCCGCGTTGCGGGGTGAGCAGCCAGGGGGATGGGAAGGAGACGCCGATGGCACAGGAGCAGAAGCAGCCGCGCAAGTCCTCGGAGACCGAGGAGGGTGTCGAGGACACCACGGCGCCTGCAGGCGCCGTCGCCGAGCGCAAGGAGCAGCTCGACGAGGACATCGACGCGATCCTCGACGAGATCGACGACGTGCTCGAGACCAATGCCGAGGACTTCGTGAAGTCGTTCATCCAGAAGGGCGGCCAGTGAGCGCTGAATCGTCCGGGCGCAGCTCGGCCCGCCTGCCCGACGCCTTCCTGAGCCCGGGCACGTCCTCGTTCGCCGACTTCCTGGGTGAGGTCTCGCCCGAGCTGTTGCCCGCCCGACGGGCTCTGCCCGCCGGAAGCCCGGCCGACCTCGCGCCGCACGGCACCACGATCGTCGCGGCCACCTTCACCGACGGGGTCGTGATGGCCGGCGACCGCCGCGCCACGATGGGCAACGTCATCGCCCAGCGCGACATCGAGAAGGTCTTCCCCGCCGACGAGTTCTCCTGCGTCGGCATCGCCGGCTCGGCCGGGCTCGCGGTCGAGATGGTGCGACTCTTCCAGACCGAGCTCGAGCACTACGAGAAGATCGAGGGAAGCACGCTCTCGATGGACGGCAAGGCCAATCGGCTCTCGGCGCTGATCCGCAACAACCTGGCGCTCGCGATGCAGGGCCTTGCCGTCGTACCGCTCTTCGCCGGGTACGACCGCCGAGCAGGCTTCGGCCGGATCTTCAGTTACGACGTGACCGGTGGTCGCTACGAGGAAACCGCGTTCCACTCCGTCGGCTCGGGATCGGTCTTCGCCCGCGGTTCGCTGAAGAAGCTCTACCGCGGCGACTTCGACGCGACCGACTGCGTCACGGCCGCGGTCCAGGCGCTCTACGACGCCGCCGACGACGACTCGGCCACCGGTGGCCCGGACCTGACCCGGCGGATCTTCCCGGTGGTGCACGTCATCACCGGCGACGGCCAGCAGCGGATGCCCGAGGCCGAGGTGGCCGAGATCGCCGATCGCGTCGTCGCCGGCCGCATGCAGCGCCCTGACGGCCCCAACGCGGCCCTGAACTGAGGACTTCGACCGATGAGCATGCCGTTCTACGTCTCGCCCGAGCAGCTGATGAAGGACCGTGCGGACTTCGCGCGCAAGGGCATCGCCCGCGGTCGTTCGGTCGTCGTGATCCAGTACGCCGACGGGGTGGTCTTCGTCTCGGAGAACCCGTCCAAGGCGCTGCACAAGGTCAGCGAGATCTACGACCGGATCGCCTTCGCCGCAGTCGGGCGGTACAACGAGTTCGAGAACCTGCGGATCGCCGGCGTGCGCCTGGCCGACCTGCGCGGGTACTCCTACGACCGGGTGGACGTGACCGGGCGGGGCCTGGCGAACGCCTACGCCCAGACGCTCGGGACGATCTTCTCCTCCGGTGGCGAGAAGCCCTACGAGGTGGAGATCTTCGTCGCCGAGGTCGGTGATGCGGTCGAGGACGACCAGATCTACCGGCTGACCTACGACGGCCAGGTCGCCGACGAGCACGACTACGCGGCGATGGGCGGCGATGCCGAGGCCGTCGACACCTACCTCAAGGAACACTTCGAGGGCGGCCTGTCGCTGGACGCGGCGATCCGGCTCGCGGTCAAGGCACTCGCTCAGTCGGGGGAGGACGGCCGCACCATCCCGGCCGGAGACCTCGAGGTCGCGGTCCTGGACCGCACCCGGACGCTGCCGCGCAAGTTCCGCCGGCTCAGCGGCGATTCCCTCTCGGGGTTGCTCGCCGAAGCATAGGGTGGGTGTGTGGACCGGCGGATCTTCGGGATCGAGAACGAGTACGGCGTCACCTGCACCTTCAAGGGGCAGCGGCGTCTCTCGCCGGACGAGGTCGCCCGCTACCTGTTCCGCAAGGTCGTCAGCTGGGGCCGCAGCAGCAACGTGTTCCTGCGCAACGGCGCCCGGCTCTACCTCGACGTCGGCAGCCACCCCGAGTACGCGACGCCGGAGTGCGACGACATCATCGACCTGGTCACCCACGACAAGGCCGGCGAGCGCATCCTCGAAGGTCTGCTGATCGACGCCGAGCGGCGGCTTCACGACGAAGGCATCTCGGGCGACGTCTACCTCTTCAAGAACAACACCGACTCGGCCGGCAACTCCTACGGCTGCCACGAGAACTACCTGGTCAGTCGCAACGGGGAGTTCAGCAAGCTCGCCGACGTCCTGATCCCGTTCCTGGTGACCCGCCAGGTCATCGTCGGCGCCGGGAAGGTGATCCAGACGCCTCGCGGCGCGTCGTACTCGCTGAGCCAGCGGGCCGAGCACATCTGGGAGGGCGTCTCCAGCGCCACGACCAGGTCCCGTCCGATCATCAACACCCGCGACGAACCGCACGCGGACGCCGAGCGCTTCCGCCGGCTTCACGTCATCGTCGGCGACTCGAACATGAGCGAGACCACCACGATGCTCAAGGTCGCCTCCTGCGACCTGGTGCTGCGGATGATCGAGGAGGGCGTGGTGATGCGCGACCTCACGATGGAGAACCCGATCCGGGCCATCCGGGAGATCTCGCACGACATGACCGGTCGCAAGAAGGTGCTGCTGGCCAACGGCCGCGAGGCCAGCGTCCTGGACATCCAGATGGAGTACCTGTCCCGGGCCCGCGACTTCGTCGACCGCCGCGAGCTGCACACCCCGGTGATCGAGCGCTCCCTGGACCTGTGGGAACGCGGCCTCAAGGCGGTCGAGTCCGGCGACCTGTCCCTGGTCGAGCGTGAGATCGACTGGGTGATCAAGTGGAAGCTGATCGACCGCTACCGCTCCCAGAACGACCTGTCGCTGGGGCACCCGCGGGTCGCCCAGCTCGACCTGGCGTACCACGACATCCACCGCGACCGGGGCCTGTACTACCTGCTGGAGAAGCGCGGGGCCGTCACCCGGGTGACCAACGACCTGGACGTTTTCGCCGCCAAGTCGGTCCCGCCCCAGACGACCCGGGCACGGCTGCGCGGCAACTTCATCAAGCGCGCCCAGGAACGGCGTCGCGACTTCACGGTCGACTGGGTCCATCTCAAGCTCAACGACCAGGCCCAGCGCACGGTGCTGTGCAAGGACCCGTTCCGGTCGCACGACGAGCGCGTCGAACGGCTCATCGAAGGCATGTGAGCATGCGCACCCGGCACGTCGCCGTGCTGGTGGCTGCCCGATGCCCGGTCGCCGCCGGCGCATGGGACGATCGCGTACGCCATCGACGTACTGACTCTGAGCAGAGAGGGGCACCGTGACCGCATCGAAGTCCGAACGCTTGTTGAACCTCGTGATCATGCTGCTCGTGTCGCGCAACTACGTGACCAAGGAACGCATCCGGGAGGTCATCGAGGGCTACCACGGCTCCGAGGACGAGGCCTTCGAGAAGATGTTCGAGCGTGACAAGGCCGAGCTCCGCGCGCTCGGCATCCCTCTCGAGCTCGGGTACGTCGACAAGTTCTTCGAGGACGAGCAGGGCTACCGGATCGCGCGCGACGCGTTCGAGCTTCCCGACCTCGACCTGGAACCCGATGAGGTCGCGGTCCTCGGCCTCGCCGCCCGCGTCTGGCAGCACGCCGGGCTGGCGTCGGCGACCTCGCACGCGCTGGTCAAGCTCCGCGCGGCCGGGCACGACGTCGATCGTGACGCCCTGGACGTGCTGCAGCCGCGGGTCGAGGCCGACGAACCCGCCTTCGACGCGATGTGGGCCATGACGATCAGCCGGACCCCGGTCCGCTTCGACTACCGCCGCCCCTCCGACCCCGAACCGACGCTGCGACACCTCGAGCCGTGGGGGGTCGTGACCTCCCGCGAACGCTGGTACGTCGTCGGTTTCGACAAGGATCGTGGTGAGCCACGCATGTTCCGGCTGAGTCGCATCGAGGGCGCCGTCGCCGCCGACGGTCGTGCGGGGTCCTTCGAGGTCCCGGCAGGAACCGACGTGCGTGCCCTGACCTCGGCACTGGCCCCGGCCCGGCCGAGTACCTCGGCGACCGTTCTGGCCCGCCAGGGCAGCGCCGTCCTGATGCGTCGTCGGGCGATCGAGGTGACGCCGGGGATCGACGGCCCGGATCGCGACACGGCGTGGGACCGGCTCCGGGTCACGATGTACTCCCGCGACGAGCTTGCCGGGGACGTCCTCTCGCACCTCGGTGACGTCGTGGCGGTGGAGCCTGCTGAGCTCGCGGCGCTGGTTGCCGACCGGCTGGCCTCCCTGAGCGGAGCCGGACGATGAGCGGGGCCTCGACCCGCGACCAGCTGGCCAGGCTGCTCGCCCTCGCGCCGTACCTGCAGAGACGAGGCGAGGTTCCGCTGAAGGAGGTCGCCGCAGACTTCGGGGTGACGTCCGACCAGATGCTCAAGGATCTCCGGGTGCTCTACATGTGCGGCCTGCCCGGGTTCGGGCCGGCCGAGCTGATCGACATCAACGTCGAGGCGCTCGAGGACGACCCGGACGGCCTGGTCAGGATCGACAACGCAGACTTCCTCGCCCGGCCACTGCGGCTGGGCAGCAACGAGGCCTCGGCCCTGATCGTGGCGCTGCGCGCGCTGCTGGATTCCAGCCCGGTCGCGTCCCGGGACGTCGTCGAACGCACGCTCGCCAAGCTGGAGGCTGCCACCGAGGCCGGAGGCGCCACTCCACTGGTCGACGTCCGGATCCCCGAGCAGAGGCTCGCCGAGCAGGCGACGCGGGGGATGATCGAGCGCGGGGTGAGCGCCAACCGGCAGCTCCGGATCTCCTACCTCGTGCCCAGCCGTGACGAGACCACCGACCGGGTCGTGGACCCGATCGCGCTGCTGACCCGTGACGGCAAGAGCTACCTGGATGCCTGGTGCCACCTGGCAGTCGACCGTCGGCTGTTCCGGCTGGACCGGATCGTGGGCAGCGAGGTGCTCGAGAGCCCGCGTGCCGTGCCGGACCTCGAACCGCGCGATCTCGCCGAGGGCCTCTTCGAGGCCGGGCCGGACGACCTGGTCGCGCGCCTGCGGTTGAGCCGCGAGATGCGCTGGTTCGCGGAGTACTACCCGGTGCTGACGACGTGCGAGACCGATGACGGCGGGCTCGAGGTGGCCCTCTCGGTAGGTGACGAACAGTGGCTGGTCCGCTTGGCGATGCGCTTCGGGCACGGGCTCACCGTCCTCGAACCGGCGGCGCTGGGGGAGCAGGTACGGGCCGTCGCGCGGTCCGCGCTGCGGTTGCAGCAGGCCACGTCGTAGGATGGTGTGGGCGCCCTCGAACGGCCCGTCTCACCGGTTTCCCCGCGCACGTTAAGCGAAAGGCAACGACATGCTCAGGAACGGCCTGGAGCCCTGGCACATCATCGTTCTGCTTGCTGTCGTCCTGCTCGTCTTCGGCGGCAAGAAGCTCCCTGAGCTCGCTCGCGGCAGCGGACGCGCGCTGCGCATCTTCAAGGCCGAGACCAAGGGCGTCTTCACCGATGACGAGGACGCGCCTGCGAAGACCGCCGGCCAGCTCGACTCCGGGGCCGCGGCACAACCGACGGACACCGCTGCGCCTGCTGCTCCCGTCCAGGCATCGCCGCCGGTCGAGCCTGAAGCAGTCCGGCGCGACGCCGGCACCGACTGACCCGCCGCACGATGACGGTGCGCCGCATCGTCAGCCTCTTCTCGACCAAACCCAGCTCCGCCGTCGGCGCGGGCGGTCAGATGGCGCTGGCCGACCACTTCCGTGAGCTTCGGGCTCGACTGTTCCGGTCGCTGCTGGTCTTCCTGGTCCTGGTGATCGTGGCGTTCTTCTTCTACAACCAGCTCTTCGACCTGCTGCTCAAGCCGTACAACCATGCCCGCGAGCTTCTTGGAGCCGGCCGGGTGAGCCTGCCGGTGATCTCCGGTGTGGGCGGCCCGTTCCTGCTGCAGATCAAGCTCTGCGCTGCCGCGGCGCTGGTGTGCAGCAGCCCGTACTGGCTCTACCAGATCTGGTCGTTCATCCTTCCGGGCCTGCACCCGAACGAACGCAAGTGGACCCGCATCTTCGCCGCGGTCGCCGGCCCGCTGTTCCTCGCCGGCGTCGCGACCGGGTACTGGATCCTGCCCAAGGGCCTGCACGTCCTGCTCGGCCTGACGCCCAAGAGCGTCGAGAACCTGGTCGAGTTCAACGAGTACTTCTCCTTCGTCGTGCGCCTGCTGCTGCTCTTCGGGGTCGCCTTCGAGATCCCGCTGTTCGTGATCATGCTCAACCTGGCCGGCGTGATCAGCGGCAAGAAGCTGGGCCAGTACCGTCCGTGGATCATCGTCGGCGTCTTCACCTTCGCCGCCGTGGCCACGCCGAGCACCGACCCGTTCACGATGTGCATGCTGGCCATCCCGATGACCGTGCTCTTCATGGTCTCCGAGGTGGTGGCCCGCCTGGTCGACCGCCGGCGTGCTGCAGCGATCCCCGACTGGGACGACGACCAGGCCTCACCGCTCGAGGCGCCATGAGCGTCGCTGCTCCGCGCGCGTGTGCTCCCCGCTAGGGTCGGGTCGTGCGCAAGGAGATCGCCGTCCTGACGAATCCCACGTCGGGCAAGGGCAAGGGCAGACAGGTCGGAGGCGTGGTGATTCCACGTCTGACAGATGCCGGGTACGACGTACGGGCGCTGACGGGCCGTGATGCCGACGAGGCGCTCGACCTGGCCCGCGAGTGCGTGGTCGACGGGGTGGAGACCCTGGTCGTGATCGGCGGCGACGGCATGGTCCACCTGGCCGCCCAGGCGCTTGCCGGCAGCCAGACCCGGCTCGGGCTGGTCCCGGCCGGGACCGGCAACGACGTGGCCCGCAACCTGGACCTGCCGCTCAAGGATCCGGCCGCAGCCGCCGACGTGGTCATCGCCGGCAAAGAACGAACGATCGACCTCGCCCGCATCGGTGCCCGGTACTACGTCACCGTGCTGGCGGCCGGGTTCGACGCGATCGTCAACGAGCGGGCGAACAAGATGACCTGGCCCAAGGGCCAGATGCGCTACAACATCGCCACGCTCGCCGAGCTCCGCACCTTCAACCCGATCCCGTACGTCCTGGAGGTCGACGGCGTCCAGCACCGCTTCGACGCGATGATGGTCGCCGTCGGCAACGGTCCCTCGTTCGGCGGCGGGATGCGGATCACCGAGGGAGCCCTGATGGACGACGGACTGCTCGACGTGGTGGCGATCGACCCGATGGGCAAGCTCGAGCTGATCCGGACGTTCCCCAAGCTGCGCACCGGCAGCCACGTGAACCACCCCAAGATGCACCACTTCACCGGTCGCTCGATCACCGTGGCAGCCCCCGGCATCGTGGCGTACGCCGACGGCGAGCGGATCGCACCGCTGCCCCTGACCGTCGAGGTGGTGCCCGGGGCTCTTCGCGTCCTGGTGCCATGAGCGGTCACCCGGGCCTCGCGGACTTCGCGGCGCACTACTCCTTCGCCCTCGACGACTTCCAGCTGCGTGCCTGCCGGGTCCTCGAGGACGGCCACTCGGTGCTGGTCGCTGCGCCGACGGGCTCGGGCAAGACGATCGTCGGCGAGTTCGCCGTCCACCTGGCCCTGGCGAGCGGTCGCAAGTGCTTCTACACCGCGCCGATCAAGGCACTGTCGAACCAGAAGTTCAACGACCTCGTCGAGCGGTACGGCGCGGAGAACGTCGGACTGCTGACGGGGGACAACAGCATCAACGGCGATGCCCCGGTCGTGGTGATGACCACCGAGGTCCTGCGCAACATGCTGTACGCCGGTTCACGCACCCTGACCGGCCTCGCCTACGTCGTGATGGACGAGGTGCACTACCTGGCCGACCGCTCCCGCGGAGCAGTCTGGGAAGAGGTGATCATCCATCTGCCCGACTCGGTGGCGCTGGTCTCGCTCTCGGCCACGGTCAGCAACGCCGAGGAGTTCGGCGAGTGGCTCGGGACGGTTCGCGGCGAGACCGTGACGATCGTCGAGGAGCGTCGGCCGGTGCCGCTGTACCAGCACGTCCTGGTCGGGCGGAAGCTGTTCGACCTGTTCTCGGACGGCTCTGCCGAACCGGGGCAGGAAGAGGTCAACCCGGAGCTGCTGCGGGTCGCGCGCGACGACCTGATGAGCGGACGGATGCGTGACCGCCGGTCGCCGCGCGGCCAGCGCCAGCCCGCTCGCGCGCGCCAGTCGGGCAACGGCAGGCGGGTCTGGGTGCCCAGCCGGGCCGACGTGGTCGAGCAGCTGGACCGGGCCGGCCTGCTGCCGGCGATCGTGTTCATCTTCAGCCGGGTCGGTTGCGACGCCGCTGTGCAGCAGTGCCTGAACGCGAACCTGAAGCTCACCACTCCGGCCGAACGTGACGAGATCTTCGCCTTCGTGGAGGAGCACTGCTCGAACCTCCCCGAGGAGGACCTCCAGGTCCTCGGCTACCACGAGTTCCTCGACGGGCTCACCCGCGGCGTTGCAGCGCACCACGCCGGCATGCTGCCGACCTTCAAGGAGTGCGTCGAGGAGCTGTTCCTGCGTGGGCTGTGCCGGGTGGTCTTCGCGACCGAGACCCTGGCGCTGGGGATCAACATGCCGGCTCGCTCGGTGGTCATCGAGAAGCTGTCGAAGTGGAACGGCGAGACCCACGCGGACATCACTCCGGGGGAGTACACCCAGCTGACGGGTCGCGCGGGACGACGGGGCATCGACGTCGAGGGACACGGCGTGGTGCTCTGGCAGCCCGGGCTGGAGCCCAAGTCGGTGGCTGGACTGGCGTCCACGCGCACCTATCCGCTCAAGTCGTCGTTCGCGCCGTCGTACAACATGGCGGTGAACCTCGTCCACCAGTTCGGGCGCGAACGTGCGCGGGAGCTGCTGGAGTCCTCGTTCGCACAGTTCCAGGCCGACAAGGCCGTGGTCGGTCTGGCGCGCCAGCTGCGCAAGAGCGACGACGCCCTCGACGGCTACGCCGAGTCCGCTCGCTGCCACCTCGGCGACTTCGGTGAGTACGCGCGCCTGCGCCGGGAGCTCTCCGAGACCGAGGCAGGGCTGGCCAAGTCGCGGCGTCACGACCGTCGCGCGGAGGTGGTCGCATCGCTGGAGGCACTGCGCCCGGGCGACGTCATCGAGGTCCCGGCCGGTCGGTTCTCCGGCGTGGCGGTCGTGCTCGATCCGGGTACGAGCTCTCCGACCGACGGTCCGCGTCCCTACGTCCTGACCCATGACCGGCACGCACGGCGACTGAGCATCGTGGACTTCCCGACCCCGGTGGTGGTCCAGACCCGGATGAAGGTGCCGAAGAACTTCAACGGGCGCAACGCCCAGTCCCGGCGGGACCTGGCCTCGACCCTGAAGATCCGGACCCACGGTTTCACCCCGCCTCCACCGGGCACGACGCGCGACGACGTGACCGCCGGCCGGGGAGACGGCTCGGCGAAGATCGAGGAGCTGCGCCGCAGGCTGCGCGAGCACCCGTGTCACTCCTGCCCCGATCGCGAGGACCATGCCCGCTGGATGGAGCGCTGGTACAAGCTCGATCGCGATTCGCGGACCCTGCGTCGCCGCATCGAGCAGCGCACCAACACCATCGCCCGGCAATTCGACCGGGTCTGCGACGTGCTGACTGCCCTGGAGTACCTCGAGGACGACGTCGTGACCAAGCGCGGGCGGACGCTCATGCGGATCTACAACGAGATGGACCTGGTCACGGCCGAGTCGTTGCGGGTGGGGCTCTGGAAGGACCTCGATGCCAGCCAGCTGGCGTCGGTGCTCTCGGCCCTGGTGTTCGAGTCGCGCAAGGCGGACGACGCGCAGTCGCCGCGATTGCCGGGCGGGCCGGTCAAGGAGGTCCTGCGCGAGATGACCGCGCTCTGGGCGGACCTGGACGCGCTCGAGCGGGAGAACAAGCTCGACCAGCTCCGTGAGCCGGACTTCGGGTTCTGCTGGGCTGCCTACCGCTGGGCCGAGGGCGACGATCTCGACGAGGTCCTGGACGCAACCGGCCTTGCCGCCGGTGACTTCGTGCGCTGGGTCAAGCAGCTCCTCGACCTGGCCGGTCAGGTCGGCGACGCCGCCGGAGACCCGGTGCTGCGGGAGCGGGCCCGGGAGGCCGTCACCCGGCTGCGCCGCGGGGTGGTCTCGTACTCGTCGGTGGCTGACTGAGAAGTCAGCCGCTGACCATTCAGCCGATGGGACGACCTTCGTACGACGTCGAGAGCACGATCGTGGTCCTGGTCGAGACCTTCGCGCGCGTCCTGATCCGGCTCAGCGTCTCCTCCAGATCAGCAGGAGTCGCGACCCGCACCTTGAGGATGTAGGACTCCTCGCCGGCCACCGACCAGCAGCTCTCGATCTCCTCCATGTCGGCCAGTTGGTCGGGGTAGTCGTCGGCAGCCGAGGCGTCGAACGGCGTGATCGAGACGAACGCGGTGAGTGGGCGACCAGCCTGGGCATAGTCGATCGAGGCGCCGTAACCGGTGATCAGGCCGCGCTCCTCGAGGCGCTTGACCCGCTGGTGCACAGCGCTGGTGGACAGGCCGGTGGCCTTGCCCAGGTCCGTGTAGGACATCCGGCCATCCGCGGACAGGAGCCGCAGGATCTGTCGGTCGATCTTCTCCACGCAGGTGAGCCTAGTGCCAGGGCCAGGCTGGGCGCCTTCTTTTACGTCGAGGCCCTAGCCTTGCGCTGTGACCTCGCTGATGCTGCTGGACACCGCGTCCCTGTACTTCCGGGCCTTCTACGGCGTGCCCGACACGATGCGTGCGCCGGACGGAACACCGGTCAACGCCGTCCGCGGACTGCTGGACTTCATCTCCCGGCTCGTGGAGGAGTACGAACCTACGCACCTGGCCTGCTGCTGGGACAACGACTGGCGCCCTCAGTGGCGCGTCGACCTGATCCCCAGCTACAAGGCGCACCGGGTCGAGGCCGAGGTCCCCGGCGGTTCGGACATCGAGGAGGTTCCTGATCCGCTCCAGGTCCAGATCCCGATCATCATCGAGGTCCTGAACGCGTTCGGCATCGCGATCGTCGGAGCTGACGGGTACGAGGCCGACGACGTGATCGGCACCCTGGCCACCGACGCCGGGATGCCGGTCGAGATCGTGACGGGGGACCGGGACCTCTTCCAGCTCGTCGCCGACGCGCCCGACACAGGGCTCAGCGTCCGGGTGCTCTACACCGCGCGTGGCGTTGGACGCCACGAGCGGGTCACCGAGGCGGTCGTTCGGGAGAAGTACGACGTCAACGCGAGCCAGTACGCCGACTTCGCCACGCTGCGTGGCGACAATTCCGACGGGCTTCCGGGTGTCGCCGGCGTGGGGGAGAAGACCGCGGCCACGTTGCTGAACCGGTTCGGCACGATCGCCGGCATCCGGGCCGCCGCGCTCGATCCAGACGCTGAGCTGGCGCCCGGACCGCGACGCAAGATCCTCGATGCTGGGCCGTACCTGGACGTCGCCCCTGAGGTCGTCGCGGTGGCGCGGACCATCGATCTGGGTGCGCCCGACCTGGCGCTGCCCGCGACGCCGCACGATCCTGGCGCGCTGACCGAGCTCGCGGGGCGCTGGGCCCTGGAGAGCCCGATCGCGCGACTGGTCAACGTCCTGACGGACGTCGCTGCGACCTAGGTCAGGAAGCCCGCGTGCACGTGGTCGTGGTGGGTGCGGTCGCTGAACCACTGCGGTGCTGATCCGAGCAGGTAGGGCCCGCCGACGTTGTACGAGCCGGCGCTCGCCGCGGCGTGCATGTACTCGGTGACCAGGTGCCTGGAGGTGCGCGGATCGACGACGGACCTCCCGTTGATCTGCCAGGTGTCGAAGGCGCGACCACGAGGGTGGTCGCTGAGCCTGTTCGTGCCGAAGACGTACAACGGGTGGCCGGAGCGGATGACGCTCACTCCGATCCTGAAGTCGCGGGCCAGGGTCAGGAGCGCCGCCAGCGTCGTGTGGTGCACGAGGCCGGAGCGCACGTCTCGGCGCGCCGCGGGCGGCAGCACGATCCGGTCATCGCTCAGCACCCGCCGGGCCACGGAGCTGAGCGGTGCGGGCGGTCCTGGTCGCGAGGGGTGCACGGCGTCGACGTGCCACCCTGAGCTCCGGCGTGAGAGCCGGACGTCGTAGGTCCGCCCCGACGGTGTGACGACGCCGTTGGCCAGGGTCCAGGACCGTGTCACCACCAGGACGCTCGCCGAGCTGGTCAGCAGTCCGCCGTACTGGGCGTCGATGACTGAGACGCGACGGTTCGGGCCGGTCCCGGCGCGCTCGATCCAACGGACGGCGGCCAGCTTGCACCGCGGGTCGAAGTCTCCGCTGGACGGATGCCAGAGCGCGGGGGACGGCAGGACCGCTGGAGTCGTCGCGAGCGCGGCACTCGGCGCCGCGGCCCGGTAGACCGAGGGCGCGCCGGCGGCGGCCCGGCTGGTCGCGCAACCGCTGAGCAGCACGCCGAGGCCTGCCGCCATCAGGGTTCGACGGTCCAGTTCCACGCCTCGACGCTAACCCGGATTCCTGTGAGCGCCCCGTCGATCAGGCGTGCTGCCGCCACCAGTCCTGCCCGGAGCGCGGCAGGGAGTGGATCGGGTCGTAGTACTCGTAGAGCCGGGTCAGCGCCTCGTTGTCGGCTGCCTCGATGGACGTGCGGTAGTTCTTGGTCCAGTACGAGATGCCTCGCTCGGTGTCGTACTGGGCCAGCTGGTGGACCCATCGCTTGCCGACGAACGGTACGTCGCACACGATCC
The DNA here is from genome assembly GCA_025964775.1 of Marmoricola sp. Lineage (GTDB taxonomy): Bacteria > Actinomycetota > Actinomycetes > Propionibacteriales > Nocardioidaceae > Marmoricola. Next base: position 42,628 of record JAOPYE010000024.1, on the reverse strand, counting down.
GCGGGGTGGCGAAACCGGGGAGGTACCCCATGATCTCGTGCTGGAGCTGCTGGGCACGGGCCACCGAGACCCGCCAGTGCTCCGCGTTGGGGATCATGTCGCACATGTAGAGGTAGTACGGCATGATCTGGGCCCCGTCGAGTAGCGCGAAGCTCAGGTCGAGGAGTACGTGCGGATCGGCGTTCACCCCGTCCAGCAGGACGCCCTGGTTGCGGACATCACGGACGCCGGCGTCCATCATTGCCCTGGCTGCGTCCGCCACCAGCGGCGTGACCGAGTTCGCGTGGTTGACGTGGGTGTGGATCGCGAGCGACACACCGCGGGACCGCGCCGTCGTGGCGACCCGTTCGATGCCGGCACGGACGTCGTCCTGGAGCCAGTGCTGCGGCATGCCCATCAGTGCCTTGGTCGCCAGCCGGATGTCACGGATGTTCTCGATCTCGAGCAGCCGGGTCAGGAAGTCCTCGAGCCGGGCGATCGGCATGTTCGCCACGTCACCGCCCGAGACGACCACGTCGCGTACCTGGGGCGTCGTGCGGAGGTAGGTCAGCATCGCCTCGAGCCGGTCGGTCGGCTTCACGGTGAACTTCAGCTTGTCGACCTGCGGGGTGGAGTTGCCGACGAGGTCCATCCTGGTGCAGTGCCCGCAGTACTGGGGACAGGTCGGCAGCAGCTCGGCCAGGACCTTGGTCGGGTAGCGATGGGTCAGCCCCTCGGCTGCCCACATGTCGTGCTCGTGGAGCGAGTCGCGCGACGAGTGCGGGTGCGAGGGCCAGTCCGTACGCCGGTCCGAGAACACCGGGAGCATGTAGCGGCGTACCGGGTCGCCCAGGAACGCCTCGGTCAGCGATCCGGGGCCGTGCGGACGGGCCCCGGACGCCATCGTGTTGAGCATCTGCGGGGGGAGCAGCATCGACATCGTGGCGCGCTCGGCGTGGTCGCGTGCAAGGTCGACGTAGAACGACTCGGCGACCAGGTCACCGAGGACCTCCCGCAGCTGGTGCGGGTTCTTGACGCAGTGCGCGCGCTGCCACTGGGCGCTCGCCCAGTCGGCCGCCGTGACGTCCCGCCAGCCGGGGAACCGCGTCCAGTCGGGCTCGACCAGCTGGACCCGCGCGTAGCGGTACGGCTGACCCGCGACGTCCGGTGCGATCGTTTCGACGCTCATTGCTCCTCCTGGCCGCGGATTGCGCGGCATGTGTCGTACCAGCGCGTCGGTTGTGTGACGCCGGTCTCAGGTGTCAGAGTAGGAGAGAAGATCCGGCATTGCCACCTCGACACGGGAAATTATCTCGTGATTGACCAATTATGAAGGATGATGCGTGATGAACGACCTGTTGGCCGAAGGAGATCCGGTGGGCAGCCACCGTGTCCTCGAACCGGCAGGCGCGCTGCCCCAGTCGGCATCGAGGCTCGATGCCCGTCCCGAGCTCTGGGCCGACGAGGTCCGGGTCGGGATCGAACGGCTCAACCTCGACGCGGCCTCGTTCCGTCAGCTGTCCGAGAAGCACGCCGGCAACGGGCAAGCCGTGCGCTCCGAGGTCCTCGACATCGTCGCTGAGCGCGGCAAGATGCAGAACCCGGTCACCGGTTCGGGCGGCATGCTGATCGGAACGGTCGAGGAGGTGGGTCCTGCCTCGCCGCTCGGACTGCACGTCGGCGACCGGGTGGCGACCCTGGTCTCGCTGACGCTCACGCCCCTGGCGATCTCCGACGGCCTCGAACGCTGGGACGGGATGTCCGAGCAGGTTCCGGCAGCCGGTCACGCGATCTTGTTCGGCCGTTCGATCGCCGCGGTCCTGCCCCCGGATCTCGACGACGCCGAAGCTCTGGCCGTGATGGACGTGTGCGGGGCGCCGGCGCTGACGGCCCGTGTGGTCGGTGGGTACGCCGCCGCGGCTGACGACGTGGTGGTAGCCGTCATCGGAGCAGCCGGGAAAAGTGGATCGCTGAGTCTGGCCGCAGCACGACGCGCCGGGGCCACTCACCTGATCGGCGTCGTGCCGAACGAGCACGAGGCCCGGTCCCTGCATGACTCCGGTCTCGCCGACGAGGTGGTCCTCGCCGACGCCCGTGATCCGAGGGGGCTCCGTGACGCCGTCGGGAAGGCCGGTGGGCCGGCTGATGTCACCGTGGTGTGTGTCGACGTGCCCGGCTGCGAGGGTGGGGCCGTCCTGGCGACCGGCACCGGAGGCACGATCATCTTCTTCTCGATGGCGACCTCGTTCTCCGCAGCAGCCCTGGGGGCGGAGGGCCTGGCGGCAGACGTCACGATGCTCGTCGGCAACGGCTACGTCCCCGGACACGCAGACCTCGCGCTCGACCTGTACCGGGCGACCCCCGGCGTACGCGACCTCTTCGGACAGCGGCGATGACCGGGAAGCTGGATCTCGACCCGGTCCTCGTACGACGTGCCCGGGCGCTGGCGCGGCAGGTCGGCCGGCCGATCGTCAAGCTGGCCCGCCAGCACACCACCGTCTCGGTCGAACGGGCGACACTGCGCCTGGCGGGACTCTCCGGAGCCGACCCCGACGGCACCCCGTGGGTCAACCGACTCGCCGATGCGGTGCGGGCCGACGCCGGGCTCGAGCACGGGCTGGCCCTGCCCGTCTGGGATGCGCTGGTTCGCGGGGAGGCCGAGGACCTGCTGGTACTGGCGCAGAAAGCCGCCGCCGGGTCCGTCCGGTTCCGGTTGCCCGACGGGCGTGACGCGACCCGCGCCCAGGCCGCCGCGCGCCGGCAGGTGGGCGCGGGGATCCGCCGGATCGACGCGCAGCGGAAGACCCGCGAGCGGTTGATCCGCACGATCGGCGACGCCCCGAGCCAGCCGTGGATCTACCTGATCGTGGCCACCGGGGACATCCACGAGGACATCCCGCAGGCCCAGGCAGCGGCGCGTGCCGGTGCCGACGTGATCGCCGTGATCCGGTCGACCGGGCAGTCGTTGCTCGACTACGTGCCCGAAGGCGCCACCCGGGAAGGCTTCGCGGGCACCTACGCGACCCAGGAGAACTTCCGGTTGATGAGGGCGGCGCTGGACGAGACGAGCCGGGAGCTGGGCCGCTACGTCCGGCTGACGAACTACGCCTCCGGCCTCTGCATGCCCGAGATCGCCGCGCTGGCCGGCCTGGAACGACTCGACATGATGCTGAACGACTCGATGTACGGGATCCTCTTCCGCGACATCAACCCGATCCGCACCTTCGTCGACCAGCGGTTCAGCCGTCAGGTCCACGCCCGCGCCGGGATCGTCATCAACACCGGCGAGGACAACTACCTGACGACCGCGGACGCGGTCGAGGCAGCGCACACCGTGACCACCAGCCAGCTCCTCAACGAGTTCTTCGCCAAGGAGGCCGGTCTGGCGGACTGGCAGCTCGGACTCGGCCATGCCTTCGAGATCGACCCGGACGTGCCGTCCTCGCTACGGCTCGAGCTCGCCCACGCGCTGCTGGCGCGCGAGCTGTTCCCGAAGGCGCCGCTCAAGTGGATGCCGCCGACCAAGCACATGACCGGTGACGTCTTCCGGGGCTACCTGCTGGACGGGTTCTTCAACCTCGTCGGTGCACTGACCGGCCAGGGCATCCTGCTCGTCGGGATGATGACCGAGGCCGTGGTCACGCCGTGGCTCTCGGACCGCGACCTGGCACTGCAGAACGTCCGCTACGTGCTCCAGGCGGCCGGCGACCTGCAGTCCGATTTCCGGCCGCTGCCGGGCAGCTTCATCCCGGCCCGGGCCCAACACGTGCTGGGAGAGTCGATCGACCTGCTCGAGCGGATCTCTGAGCACGCTCCGTCGACTTCCGGGGCGGGTCTCCTGGACGCGATCGCCGACGGCACCTTCGGCCTGATGCGGCGCCCTCCCGACGGGGGCCGCGGCCTGGACGGGGTGTTCCGGAAGGCACCGGGGTACGTGAACCCCGCGACCGACCTCCTGGAGGGGACCTCATGAGCCTGCTCCGCCCGTACGGCGACACCACCGGTGACGGCATGGTCCAGGTGTCCTTCACCCTGCCGATGGCCCACTCCAAGGTCGCGGAGGGCGCCGCAGCCCAGCTGGCCGAGAAGATGGGGATCCAGCCGGCGCTGGTGGTCCATGCGAAGCCCATGGGGCCGGACTTCACGTTCTTCGTGGTCTACGGTCCGGTCCGGCACCTGGTCGATCCCAGTGTGGTCGAGGTCGTCGAGCGCGACTACCCGCTCCTGACCGCCAAGGAGGTCAACGCCCGGGTCAAGTCGACGCTGCGGCGCCGCCTGGTCGTGGTGGGTGCGTGCATCGGCACCGACGCCCACACGGTCGGGATCGACGCCATCCTGAACATCAAGGGCTTCGCGGGGGAGAAGGGGCTGGAGTACTACCGGGAGCTGAAGGTCGTGAACCTCGGTGCTCAGGTCTCCGTCCCCGACCTGGTGGCCCACGCCATCGAGGAGAAGGCCGATGCCGTCCTGGTCAGTCAGGTCGTCACCCAGCGCGACGCGCACCTGCTCAACACCCGGGAGATGTCGGCCGCGTTCCGCGAGGCGTTCCCGCCGGCACGGCGGCCGGTGCTGATCGTCGGCGGGCCGCGCTTCGACGAGTCGATGGCCGCCGAACTCGGGGTCGACCGGGTCTTCGCCCGCGGAACGACCCCGGTCGACGTCGCCAGCTTCCTGGTCCACCGTCTCGAGAAGAGGGCTTCATGAGTCGAACACCTGCCTGCGTGCCTGGTCTGAGCGTCACGCACCGGCGCTACGTCCCGTACGCGCACGCGCACTACGCCGGCAACCTGGTCGACGGTGCCTACACGCTGGGCTTGTTCGGTGACGTCGCCACCGAGCTGTGCATCACCACCGACGGAGACGAAGGACTGTTCGCGTCGTACGCCGAGGTGCAGTTCCGTGCGCCGGTGATGGCCGGCGACGTGCTCGAGGTCGTGGGCGAGCTGACCCGCGTCGGGACACGCTCCCGGGTCATCATCTTCACAGCGACGGTCGTCGGTCGGGGGACTGCGGAGGCCGGTGGCTCGGCCGCGTCGATGCTGCCCGAGCCGATCGTGGCGACGACAGCGATCGGCACCTGCGTCGTACCGGAGTGAACCTTCAACGTGCACTTCAGCGAGTCCGTCAAGACACGCCGCCCGACGAATTTTCTTTCATGAATTGTTGGCTCTGGAGTCACTCGCCTGACCTGCGTATTTACCGCATCTGCGCAGGTCAGTCGACGGTTGACAGGAGCGCCGGAGATCGGTTGGGTAGCGCTGTTCCTCCAGGCAGATCGTCTTACTTCCGAACCTCGACATGAGGGCAAAGCCTCACCGGCCGCCGCGGTGTGGGTGGACCCCTACGAATGCGTCGAGGTCTCTCGAGTCAGATGGGAGAACACGGGGGGAGTGCGGCACCAGTAGACAACGGTCGTCCGGTGACATCCAGTCATCGTGCGGGCGGTCCGAAGGTCCCGTTCCTCCCCCCGCCGCCTCATCCGTCCTCACCGGTGACCGTCCCCGGGTTGAGACGAGCAGTTAGCGTGGGAGCCATGTCCCCCCGTGTTGATCCGCCACTGCGAGCAGGCGAGTCCGAAACCGTGCTCGCCTTCCTCGACTACCACCGCGCGACCTTCCGGTCGAAGGTCGACGGGGTCGATGCCGCGGGACTCGCGCTCCGCATCGAGCCGTCGACGATGACGCTCGGCGGGATGATGAAGCACCTGACCCTGGTCGAGGAGAGCTGGTTCTCGCGGGTCCTGCTCGGTCGTGAGTTCGGGGCTCCCTGGGACGGGATCGACTGGGAGTCCGATCCGGACTGGGAATGGCGGACCGGCGCCCTCGACCCGGCCGCGGACCTGTTCGCTGCCTACGACTCGACCGTCGCGCACGCGCGGGCCGATGTTGCCGACGTCCTGGTCGAAGGCGGTCTGGACGCGCTCTCCCAGCGCGAGTCGCGTCACGGTTCCGGGCATTTCAGCCTGCGCTGGATCCTGCTGCACATGATCGAGGAGTACGCGCGTCACAACGGGCATGCAGACCTGTTGCGTGAGGCCGTGGACGGGCAGGTGGGTGAATGAGGCGGTCCTTCCCCTGGTGGCTGCTGCTCGTCGCCTTCATCCTGGTCCCGATCGCGGAGATCTACGTCCTGATCAAGGTCGGTCAGGTGATCGGGGTGTGGTGGACCGTCCTGCTCCTGATCGCGGACAGCGCGTTCGGCTCCTGGTTGATCCGCCACCAGGGCAGCCGGGCATGGCGTGCACTGCGGGTCGCCCTGTCCGAGGGCCGCATGCCCGCCCGGGAATTGGCCGACGGCATCCTGATCGTGATCGGCGGAACCCTGATGATCAGTCCCGGGTTCGTCACCGATGCCTTCGGCATGGTGCTGATCCTGCCGTTCACGCGTCCGCTCGGCCGACGTTTCCTGGCCCGCGCGTTGACCCGGCGGCTGGGACCGGTGGGCGGCCAGTCCTGGAACGTACGTCGCCCCGGACCACCAGGTGATGTGGTCCAGGGCGATGTGGTCCAGCCTGATGGTGGCCAGCCAGGCGATCCGGGGTGACGGATCGGCGCTGTCAGGTCAGGCGTTGGCCTTCTTCTTGGCCTTGGCGCGTGATGCCGGACGGTGCAGGTGGGCGGGGCCGATCTCGCCGCCACGGAGCAGCTCCAGCCGCTCAGTCAGGATGTCCTCGAGCTCGCTGATCGACCGGCGCTCCAGGAGCATGTCCCAGTGCGTCCTGGCCGGCTTCTCGACCTTCTGCTCGGGCAGGATCCCGTCGACGCTGAGGGCCTCGGCGCCGCAGCGCGGGCACTCCCAGTTCGCCGGGACGTCGGCCTCGACCGACATCGTGATCTCGAAGACGTGGCCGCGGGTGCACTGGTAACCGACCTGCTGCCGCGCAGCGAACTCGATGCCACGCTCGTCCTCGAAGCTCTGGCCACCGAGGCGCGCGCCTCGCAAAGTCCGGTCTCCCATGCGATTCCTCCAAATAGTCCGTGCGGGCCAGATCGTGGCCGCACCCTCATGCGTACAACCTCTGGGACGCTCAGGCAAGTCGAACGTGACGCCAGCCGTTCGCGTGCGGGACGCGGTACGGGCTGGTTTCCCTCGGTTCATCGTCAACGAACGGGCGCGCCTGAGGATTCCCGCGGGTTCGGCTGCGAGACACGACTCACACGGGATCGGGCATCTTCCGGGTCGGAACCTGGTTGCCGGCTTCCCGGATTCCCCGTTCCGGGTCCAGGCGGAGCAGGAAGATCGCCCCGAGGACGAAGAAGATCACGAGCGCGAAGATGGCCGGCCGGTACGAGCCCGTGATCTGGAACACCAGCCCGAAGGTCAGCGTCCCGAACCAGGAGGTGCCCCGCTCGGCGGCCTGGTAGAGGCTGAAGTACTCGCCCGCGCGACCCCGCGGGATCAGCAGGCTGAAGAACGAGCGCGACAGCGCCTGGGTGCCGCCCATGACGACCCCGATCGCGATCGCGACCAGGATGAACAGCACCAGGTTCTTGCGCGGCAGGAACAGGGCGGCGGTCACGATCCCCATCCACGCGAACGTGCCCCACAGGATCGACCGGTAGGCGCCGTAGAGCGCTGCGAGCCGTCCGAAGAACAGGGCACCGCCGAAGGCCACGAACTGGATCAGCAGGATCGTGCCGATCAGGACCGACGTACCGAAACCGAGTTGCTTCTCGCCGTACGTCGACGCTGCGTAGATCACCGTCTGGATGCCGTCGTTGAAGAACAGGTAGGCGATCAGGAAGGTCAGGGTCATCGGGTAGTTCGGCAGGTCCCGCAGGGTGGTGAAGAGCTGTCCGAAGCTGCGCGAGAACCAACCACCGGACTCGGCGACGACGTTGCTGGGCGCGTAGTTGCGCAGCCGCACGTAGGGGATCACGGTGAAGGCCGCCCACCACACCGACGCCGAGAGTAGCGAGACCCGGACCGACATGGCCTTGGAGAGCCCGAAGCTGTCGTGGCCGAGGAACAACACCAGGTTCAGGGCGAGCAGGGCGCCGCCGCCGAGGTAGCCCCAGGCCCAGCCGCGGGACGAGGCCCGGTCGCGCTCCTCCTCGGTCGAGATGTCCACCAGGATCGCGTAGTAGCTGACCAGGGAGCAGCCGGCAAGCACGCTGCTCATCACCACGGCGACGGCACCGAGCTGCCAGTGGTCGCCCTGGAGGAAGAACAGCAGGCAGCCGAAGGCCGCGCCAGCCCATCCGTACGCCGCCATGTGCAGCTTCTTGCGCGGGGACCGGTCGACGACGGCGCCGATCACCGGCAGCAGGAACGCGCCGGCGATCGTCGCGAAGCTGGTCAGGTAGCTCGGCAGCGCACCCGCAGCGAGGTGCAGGCCGAGGACGTCGACGGTCTTCTTGCAGTTCTCGTCGGCATTCACGCATCCGGCGGCCTTGCCGGCGACCGTGATCATGTACGGCGCGAACATCACCGACAGCACCGTCGTGTAGTACGCCGAGTTCGCCCAGTCGTACCAGTTCCAGGCCTTCTGCTGGCGGAGCCGGTCAGCGGCATCCGGAGGCGACGTCGCCTCGATCGAGGTGCTCATGCCGGTTCCCTCCAGAGTCCGCGAGCGGCGAGGACATCCTTGAGGACGTCGGTGCGGTCGGTGATGATCCCGTCGACTCCGAGGTCGATGAGCTCGTTCATCTCAGCGGGGTCGTCGATGGTCCACACGTGGACGTGCGCGCCCGCCGCATGCGCTCGTCGCACCAGGGAACCGGTCACGACCGGGACCGCGCCGCGCCGGTGGGGGACCTGGAGCGCTGCGACGCCGGCTCCGGTCAGGGCCCGGGCCACGCTGCCGGTCGGGGCGAGCAGGAAGGCCACCACCTCGGCCGGCGCAGCCGAGGTCGCGACCCGGCCGGACGTACGGCGCCGGAACTCGCGGATCCGGGCCAGGGAGAACGCTCCGACCGCGACCCGGTCGTGCGCCCGGGTGGCGTCCAGGAGCTCCGCGACGGCCTCCCCGGCCCCGGGTGACTTCAGGTCGAGGTTGAACCGGCAGTCGCCGAACTCCTCGAGCAGGTCGACGAGCAGCGGGATCGGTTCGGTCCCGCCGATCCGCGCGCCGGCGATGACGTCAGCTCCGGCGTGCGCGATCGAGCCGGTCGCATCGGTAACCCGGTCGAGGACGTCGTCGTGGAACGCCACCAGGGTGCCGGCAGCGGTCAGGTGGACATCGGTCTCCAGATAGCGGTAGCCGAGGTCGTGGGCGTGCCGGAACGCGCGCGCAGTGTTCTCCAACCCACCCAGGGACGGGTGCTTCGCACCGCCCCGGTGAGCCATCGCGAGCAGGCTCCCGGGCGGCTCGAAGACCGCGTCCAGGTAGACGTGTCCTGTGACTGGTCGTTCCAAGGTCCCTCAACCCTCCGCTCCCGGCACCAGTATTCACTGCGCGAGCCCTCGGGAGATACGACACGGCGCGGAGTACCGTCAGCACGTGGACACGATGACCTGTCCCCAGTGTCAGGGGACGATGGAGAAGCGGTGCTACGGCCATGCGTCGGTCGCCCGCTGCTCGGACTGTTCGGGGATCTTCCTGACCCGCGCCGACCTGGGCGCCCTGGTCGAGGCCGAGACCGACTGGCACGCCCACCAGCTCGCGAACACCGCCGCCCTGCCCCGGATCACGACCGACATGGCGTCACCGCCGCCGGTCGCTCAGCGCAGCCGGGCCTTCGTGGAGACCCTGTTCCAGGCTTGAGGTCGCGACGGCCTCAGCGGAGGTCGTGGAACGTCTCGATGCGCGCGCCGAGCTGGTTCAGCCTCTCGGCGAGGTCCTCGTAGCCGCGGTTGATCACGTAGACCGAACGCAGCACCGAGGTGCCCTTCGAAGCCATCATCGCGAGCAGGATGACCACCGCCGGACGAAGTGCCGGCGGGCACACGATCTCCGCTCCCGACCAGTGGGTGGGGCCGTCGATCATCACCCGGTGCGGATCGAGAAGGGTGACCTTGCCGCCGAGCTTGCCGAGCTCGGTCAGGTAGATCGCACGGTTCTCGTAGACCCAGTCGTGCAGCATCGTCTGACCCTGGGCGACCGCTGCGATCACCGCGAAGAACGGCAGGTTGTCGATGTTGAGGCCCGGGAACGGCATCGGGTGGATCTTGTCGATGGGGGAGTGCAGCGGCGAGACCGCCGTGGTCAGGTCGAGCAGTCGGGTGTGCCCGTTGGCCGCCCGGTACTCCTCTGAACGCTCGTAGCGGAAGCCCATCTCCTCGAGCAGTGCGAGCTCGATCTCGAGGAACTCGATCGGCACCCGGCGGATCGTGATCTCCGAGCCGGTGACGATCGCGGCGGCCAGCAACGACATCGCCTCGATCGGGTCCTCGCTGGGGAAGTACTCGACGTCCACGTCGATCACGGCGCATCCGGTGACCACAAGAGTGGTGGTACCGATGCCCTCGACCACGACGCCGAGCTTCTGCAGGAAGAAGCACAGGTCCTGGACCATGTAGTTCGGGCTGGCGTTGCGGATGACCGTCGTGCCGTCGTACAGGGCCGCGGCCATGAGCGCGTTCTCGGTGACGGTGTCGCCACGCTCGGTGAGGACGATCGGGCGCTTCGGCGCTGCGCCCTCGGCGACGACCGCGTGGTAGCTGCCCTCGGTGGCCTTGACCTCCAGGCCGAAGTGGCGCAGCGCGGTGAGGTGCGGCTCGACGGTGCGGGTGCCGAGGTCGCAGCCGCCGGCGTACGGGAGCTGGAAATCGGAGGAGCGGTGCAGCAGCGGGCCCAGGAACATGATGATCGACCGGGTACGCCGTGCGGCCTCGCCGTCGATCGCGCCGATGTCCAGGCGCGCCGGTGGAACGATCTCGAGGTCGTTGTCGGCATTGAGCCAGCGGGTGCGGACCCCCATGCTGGTCAGCACCTCGAGCAACCGGTTGACCTCCTCGATCCTGGCCACCTTGCGCAGCGTGGTGCGGCCGTTGTTGAGCAGGGCCGCACACAGCAGCGCGACGCCCGCGTTCTTCGAGGTCTTGACGTCGATGCTGCCGGACAGGGTCGTCGGGCCGGTCACCCGCAGGTGGACCGGTCCCGCCCCGATGCTGACGAGCTGTTCGTCGAGCGCCTCCCCGATGCGCGCGAGCATCTCCAGCGAGACGTTCTGGTGGCCGCGCTCGATCCTGTTCACGGCACTCTGGCTGGTGCTCAGGGCGTCGGCGAGCTGCTGCTGGGTCCAGCCGCGGTGGTTGCGGGCACTCCGGATCAAGGTGCCGATCTGGGAGAGGTAGTCGGCGGTCACGCGCCGGACGCTATCTCACATATGAGATGAAGCCAACGCCATGTTGCCCGGGTTGTGGGTACTGGCAGGATCGGGGCCATGCGAGTCACCACCATCCACGCTGCCAGGGACATCCGTCTCGAGGATCGTCCGGATCCCGTCATCAGCGCCCCGACCGACGCCGTCATCAAGATCACTGCCGGCTGCATCTGCGGTTCGGACCTGTGGCCCTACCGCGGGGAGAACCCGATCACGGCCGGCTCGACGATCGGCCACGAGATGGTCGGGGTGATCGAGGAGGTCGGCTCCGGCGTGAGCTCGTTCAAGGCCGGCGACTTCGTCGTGGTGCCGTTCTGCACCTGCGACAACACGTGTCCGCACTGCGTGAACGGCGCCCAATCAGCCTGTGAGAACAGCGGGTTCACGACCGGCGGACAGGGCGAGTTCGGCCTGGTCCAGCAGGCCGAGGGCAGCCTGATCAAGACCGACGGGCTGCCGGACGCCGCGCTGATCCCGTCCCTGCTCACCCTCGCTGACGTCTTTCCCACGGGCTGGCACTGCGCGGTCTCGGCGCGGGTCAAGCCGGGGGACACCGTGGTCGTCGTGGGCGACGGGGCCGTCGGACTGTGTGGCGTCCTCGCCGCGGTCCAGATGGGCGCCGAGAAGGTCGTCGCGATGTCGCGCCACGAGCCGCGCCAGCAGATCGCGACCGCGTTCGGAGCCACCCACATCGTTGCCGAGCGCGGGGCCGAGGGCGTCAAGCGGATCAAGGAGATCACCGGCGGAGTAGGCGCGGACGCGGTCCTGGAGTGCGTGGGCACCGACGACTCGATGCGGATGGCCTTCTCGGCGGCGCGACCGGGGGCGATGGTCGGGTTCGTCGGGGTTCCGCACGGCGTGAAGCTGCCGGTCGACCGGATGTTCGCCAAGAACGTCGGCCTGGCGGGCGGCGTTGCGCCGGTACGCCGCTACCTTCCCGAACTGCTCGAGATGGTCACGTCCGGAACAGTGAACCCCGGGCTGGTGTTCGACTCAGTACTGCCGTTGTCCGAGGTCGCCGAGGGTTACCGGGCGATGGACGAACGGCGTTCGATCAAGGTCCTGCTGCAACCCTGAGGAGCTGACATGAGTGACATCACCGAACTCGAGACCAAGGCACAGGCGCTGTTGGCGCTGCACGTTCCCGGTGCCCCTGGTGTGCTGCCGACCGTGTGGGACGCCTGGTCGGCGCGGGCTGCCGTCGCAGCCGGCTTCGGTGGCCTGACCGTCGGCAGTCACCCGCTGGCTGACTCGATCGGACGCCCCGACAGCGAGGGGATGAGCTTCACCGAGGTCACCACCCGCGTCGCCCAGATCACCGAATCGGTCCCGGTGCCGGTCTCCGTCGATATCGAGTCGGGCTACGGACAGTCCGCTCGCACGCTGATCGACGGCCTGCTGGCTGCCGGCGCGGTCGGACTCAACATCGAGGACACCGTGCACGGCGAGGGTGGCCGGATGCGCAGTTCCGAGGAGCACGCGGCGCTGATCGGCGAGCTGCGCGCAGCGGCCGACGCCTCCGGTGTCCATGTGGTGCTGAACGCCCGCACGGACACCTTCAAGAACAAGCTGGGTGCCGACGACGAGCGGGTCGACCTGGCGATCGCTCGGATGATCGCCTGCGCCGAGGCCGGCGCCGACTCGCTGTATCCGGTCGGTTTCCACGACGAGGCGACCCTGGCGCGCATCTGTGCCGCACTGCCCCTGCCGGTCAACGCGATCGCGAATCCCGTCGATGGTGACCTCGCGATGTACGCGCGTGCCGGAGCGGGCAGGATCAGCTTCGGACCGTTGTGGCAGATGGCGCTGGCCAAGGTCTCGGCCGAGTGGCTGACGCGCTGGCACTAAGGCCATGACGCCCGATTTGTCACCGGTCTAGCGAAGCTGCCGCGCAACCTCCCGCATCGGCCTACGATGAGGAAAGGTTCGGGGAGGAGCCACAGGACATGAGTGACATTCGGGGGAGTGGATCGCTGATCGAGTTGGTGCGTGCGTGCGCGCTCGCGACCGACCCGGAGTCGTTCTTCGAACTGGCGCTCCCCAAGGTGCGCCGACTCGTCGGCGCAACGACGGTCGTCGTCGAGACCACCACCCCTGACGGGGCCGCCACGGCCTTCGTCGATGGCCTTGAGGTGCCGGGGTCGGGCGTCCAGCCGAGCGCGGACGGCGGACCGAGTGTCGTCCTTGCCCCGGCCGCGTGGCGCACCCTGGGCATCGACCACGTCGTGGCTCGTCGGCTTCCCGGTCATCTCGGGGTCCTGGCACTTGGCTGGCCGTCCGTCGCCGATGCCGCGACCAGCCATTTTCCCGTGGTGTTCGACATCATCAGCATGACGGCCGCGCGGATCGTCGCCGAGGCCGAGCTCGGCGACCTCACCATGCGCGTGAACAGCGCCCAGCACCTGGCCGGCATGGGTGACTACGACTGGCACATCGCCACCGACACGAACCAGTGGTCCGACGAGCTCTACCGGATCTACGGCTACGAACCGCAGTCGTTCAACGCCTCCTACGAGCGGTTCCTCGGCAACATCCACCCCGACGACCGGGAACGGGTCCAGGCCATTCACCAGCAGGCCTACGCCACCGGCGAGCCCTACCGGATGATCGAGCGGATCGTCCGTCCCAACGGTGACCTCCGCTACCTCTCGTCCAACGGCGAGGTGATCATGGATGCCTCAGGAACGCCGGTGCGGATGCGCGGCACCTGCATCGACGTCACCGAACGGGTCCTCGCCGAGCAGGACCGCGAGCGGGTCGCCGAGCGGTTCCGGGGCCTCATCGACGCCGCCCCCGAAGCGATCCTGGTCGTCGACGCCGACCAGCGGATCGTCCAGGCCAACCCGCGGACCGCCGAGATCCTCGGCGCGGATCCGAGTGGCCTCGGGCTGCGTGAGGTCCTGCCCGGAGGCAGTCGAGCCGGGCGCGCGATCCCTGCCAACCGCCTCGACGGCGCGGACCTGCTGCTCGACGTCACCAAGGTCAGCTTCAACGAATCGGACCACCAGCCGATGACCGCGTTCTTCCTCGCCGACGCCCACCCGCGGCTCGAGCGCGAGGCGATGGCGACCCGGCTGGGCGAGTCGCAACAGCGCCGGCGGCAAGCGCTCGAGATCAATGACAACGTCGTTCAGGGGCTGACCTCGGCGGTGTACGCACTCGACCAGGACGACCGCGTATCGGCCCAGTCCTACCTGGAACGGACCCTGGAGTCCGCGCGCATGATGATGGACGACCTGCTCGAGCCTCGGGGGCAGGACCTCCGTGCCGGTGACCTGATCCGGATCCAGGCCGCGAGTCTGGAGCCACCCGTGGGCCTTCAGGTCGCCGAGGCGGGTGAGACCGAGGTCGCGGGGCTCCGGCTTCCCCGGGTCCTGATCGTCGACGATTCCGAGGACATCCGGATGCTGCTGCGTCTCAAGCTCGCCAAGCAGGGTCGGTACGAGGTCGTCGGTGAGGCGACGGACGGGCTCGATGCCGTCGAGCAGGCGCGCCTGCTGCAGCCCGACCTCGTCCTCCTGGACATGGCCATGCCTCGCATGGACGGGTTGCAGGCGCTTCCGCTGATCCGCGAAGCCGTGCCCGCCGTCCGGGTGATCGTGCTGTCGGGATTCAACCAGGCGACTCTGGAGACCGAGGCCCTCGCTGCGGGCGCCGACCGGTACGTCGTCAAGGGAGGCAGCATGCGCGACCTGATGGACGTCATCGCTATCCTCCTGCACGCCGCATGAGTCGTCAGCTCAGCCTGCAGGACCGCTACTTCCCGGACATGCCGTGCTTCGGCTGCGGCCCCGCCAACGAACGTGGCCTGCGCCTGAAGAGCTACGACCGCGAGGACGGGTCCGCTGTCGCCCTGTTCACGCCGTGGCCCGAGCACGACAACGGGATGGGTTTCCTCAACGGCGGCATCATCGCCACGATCCTGGACTGCCACAGCGCAGCGGTCGTCACCCACGAGGCGTACAGCCGGGGCTGGCCGGCATTGCCCGGGGCTGCCTTGCCCTACGTCACGGCTGGTCTGGACGTCAGCTACCTGCGGCCGGCGCCGCTGCACGAGACCGTCACGCTCACGGCACGGGTCACCGAGGCGTCGGAGTCCGAGATGGTCGCGGAGGTCTGGCTCGAGTGGGACGACAGGGAACGGGCCCGGGGGAGTGCGGTCTGGAAGCGCTGGCGCCCGCGCGACTGAGCACCTCGCGCTGCTAGGTTCCGGGTCATGCGTGGATCCGTGAGCGTGCACATGGCCGCCAGTCCTGAGGTCGTCTGGGACCTGGTCAGCGACGTCACCCGGATCGGGGAGTTCTCGCCCGAGACCTTCGAGGCGGTCTGGCTCGGGGATGCGACCGGCCCCGCGATCGGAGCCCGTTTCAAGGGACACGTGAAGCGCAACGGTGTCGGACCGACGTACTGGACTGTCTGCGAGGTGACCGACTGCATTCCCGGGGAGCACTTCGAGTTCGCCGTCGTGATGAACGGACAGACGCTTAACCGCTGGAGCTACCACCTCGAGCAGGTCGATGGCGGCACCGAGGTCACCGAATCGTTTTCACTGCGTCCGAACGCCTTGTCCAAGGTCTACTGGGCACTGGCCGGGTGGCACCGGTCGCGGGCCAACGAACGCGGGATGCGACAGACCCTGGAACGCATCAGGGCGATCGCCGAGAAGAGCGGAGAAGCAGCATGAAGGCCGTCACCCTCACCGAGACCAGGCTCAGCGTCGGAGAGGTTCCGACCCCGACTCCCGAACGCGGGCAGCTCGTGCTCGACGTCGTGCGCTGCGGGATCTGCGGCTCTGACCTGCACGCCCGCCACCACGCCGACGCGCTGGCCGACATCGGCGCCGAGATCGGTTACGACGGGCTGATGCGGTCGAGCCAGACGATCGTGCTGGGTCACGAGTTCTCAGGGATCGTCACCGCACGAGGCAAGGGGGGCACCCGCCTGGCCGAGGGCACTGCGGTGGTCTCCTTCCCGCTGCTGCGTCAGGCCGGCGGGATTCACACCACCGGGCTGTCGGTCCACGCTCCCGGCGCGTACGCCGAACAGGTGCTGGTCCAGGACGCCCTCACGCTGGCGATCCCCAACGGCCTGGCCAGTGATGTCGCGGCGTTGACCGAACCACTGGCCGTCGGCCTGCACGCCGTACGCCGCGGCGAGGTGGGCAAGGGACAGGTCGCCGTGGTCATCGGCTGCGGACCGGTCGGACTGGCCGTGATCATGATGCTCAAGGCCCAGGGCGTGCGCACGGTGATCGCCAGTGACTTCTCCGCCGGCAGACGTGCACTGGCCTCGACCTGCGGGGCCGACGTCGTGGTCGACCCGGCCACCGAGTCGCCGTTCTCCTCGGCCTCGAGCCACGGGCACCTGGTCACCGCCCCCGAGGTCTTCGAGCTGGGTGTCTCCACCGTCGAGAAGCTGGGCAAGCTGCCCGTCCCGTGGCCGCTGGTGTGGCGAACGGCCGAGAAGCTGGGAGCGGCCGATCCCAAGCACCCGGTGATCTTCGAGTGCGTCGGCGTACCCGGAGTCATCGAGGAGATCATCAGCACGGCGCCCGTCTTCTCGCGGGTGGTCGTCGTCGGCGTCTGCATGCAGCCCGACACCATCCGTCCCTCGATGGCGATCAACAAGGAGATCGATCTCCGGTTCGTCCTGGGCTACACCCCGCTCGAGTTCCACGATGCGCTGCACCTGCTCGCCGAGGGCAAGGCCAACGCCGAACCGATCATCACCGGCGTCGTGGGGCTGGACGGGGTCGCCGGTGCGTTCGAGGCTCTCGGGGACCCGGAGACCCACGCCAAGATCCTGATCGACCCGACCAGTGCTGCCAGTACACCGGTCCCTCGCTGAGGCGATGTATCAATCGCGGCTCTCGACGCTCCTGACAAGGTGACGCCCGGCATCGGGTCGGGCCGAACCGAGGGAGCACCACCATGTATGGACCGGACGACAACATCGACTTCAGCTCGATTCCGTGGCAGCTGCTGATCAGGGCCCGCTACGCCTACGAGGTCGACGCCGTGATCGCCTCGATCGTGGCGCGACAGGTCACCGCCTTCGCACCGACCAACGTGGCTCACGCCGTGACGGCCGCCGCGCGCGAGTCGGTCTCGGGCGCCAACCGCGAGCACGCCACGCCCGAGGCCAAGGTCACGGCGCTCTCGGCTGTGGCGGACTACGACGACAACTGGTGCGGGACGCCGTACCCGCACCACCCGCACTTCGCCGAACTCGGTGACCCGCTGAGCGAGGTAGTCATCGCCCAGTCCCTCGAGCTGGTCCAGCGTGCGGGTTCCGAGGAGCTTCAGAAGACCCTCGGGTCGGCCCTGGCCGACCACGCCGCGGCGCTGGTCTGACATCACGGAACGGGGTTGCTGGGCTTGACCGGCGCGACGTGACACGATCGCGACCGTGACCAGCAGCCCCGATTCCGGTCAACGCGCCTCGGACCAGTACCTGCGCGATCTCGCGCTGCTGCGCCAGGTCCGGGACCGGATGGATCGCGAGTACGCCCAGCCGCTGGACGTCGAGTCGCTGGCACGTGGCGTGCACATGTCGGCCGGTCATCTCAGCCGCCAGTTCAGGCTGGCCTACGGCGAGTCGCCGTACAGCTACCTGATGACCCGCCGGATCGAGCGGGCTATGGCACTGCTACGGCGAGGAGATCTGAGCGTCACCGAGGTGTGCTTCGAGGTCGGCTGCTCGTCGCTGGGCACGTTCAGCACCCGGTTCACCGAGCTCGTCGGGATGCCGCCCAGCACCTATCGCGAACGGGCGGCGGAAGGCGGCGCCGAGATGCCGTCGTGCGTGGTCAAACAGGTGACCAGACCGATTCGCCAAGGCTCGTCAAAGACATCGGTCAGGAATCAAGAAGCACCGATCCCGGGGCCGCATCTAGCGTGATCGTCATGGACATCACCATTCACACCACCTTCCTTGCCCACACCGATCCCGAGGCCTCCCTGGCGTTCTACCGTGACGCCCTGGGCTTCGAGGTCCGCAACGACGTCGGCTACAACGGGATGCGCTGGATCACCGTCGGCCCTCCCCAGCAGCCGACCATGAGCATCGTGCTCGAGCCGCCGGCCGCGGATCCCGGACTCAACGACCACGAGCGCGCGACGATCGCCGAGATGATGGCGAAGGGCACCTATGCCCGGATCATCCTGGCGACGCCCGATCTCGACGCGACCTTCGAGAAGCTCGAGGCCACCGGGGCCGAGGTCATCCAGGAGCCGACGGACCAGCCGTACGGCGTACGCGACTGCGCGTTCCGCGACCCGGCCGGCAACCACATCCGCATCAACGAGGTGCGTTGAGATGGCCGCGATCAAGGCAGTGACCCTCGAGGTCCCGGACACCGCCGCCGCGGCGGCCTTCTACGAGGCCCTTGGAGTCAGCTCGCTGGTGAAGGTGCGCTCCGCAGAGGGCCCGAGCACCGGTTTCCGCGGCTACACCCTGTCCGTCGTCGTCGCCCAGCCGAACATCGTGGACGCGTTCGTGGCAGCTGCGGTCGCGGCCGGAGCCACGACGATCAAGCCGGTCACGAAGAGCTTCTGGGGCTACGGCGGCGTCGTCCAGGCACCCGACGGAGCCATCTGGAAGGTCGCGTCGTCTTCCAAGAAGGACACCGCGCGGGCCAGCATGGAGTTCGAGGACCTGGTCCTTCTGCTCGGGGTGGCGGACGTCAAGGCGAGCAAGCAGTTCTACGCCGATCACGGACTCGCGGTGGAGAAGAGCTACGGCAGCAAGTACGTCCAGTTCGCCAGCTCGCCGGGAGCCGTGACGCTCGGGCTCTACAAGCGGGCTGCGCTGGCCAAGGATGCCGGCGTCCCGGCAGAAGGTAGCGGGTCGCACCGGATCACCGTCTCCAGTGACGCCGGCTCGTTCACCGATGCCGACGGCTTCGTCTGGGACAGTTCAGGTCTGAACGGGGCCTGAGGATGTGCTCGTGGTGGCTGATGGGCGCGGTCGTGACCGAGAACGACGCGAGCGTGCCCGTGGTGCTGCTGGCTACCCTGATCCCGCGTGCGACAACAGGGAGAGAACGTGTCACAGCACCCAGCTGACAGCCATGACCTGATCCGGGTGCACGGGGCCCGGGTGAACAACCTCAAGGACATCAGTGTCGAGATCCCCAAACGGCGTCTGACGGTGTTCACCGGGGTGTCCGGCTCCGGCAAGAGCTCGCTCGTGTTCGACACGATCGCCGCGGAGTCGCAGCGCCTGATCAACGAGACCTACAGCAACTTCCTGCAGGGCTTCATGCCGTCGCTGGCGCGGCCTGAGGTCGATCTGCTGGACGGGTTGACGACCGCGATCCTGGTGGACCAGGAGCGGATGGGCGCGAACCCGCGCTCGACCGTGGGGACCGCGACCGACGCGAACGCGATGCTGCGGATCCTGTTCAGCCGGATCGGCACGCCGCACATCGGTTCGCCGACGGCGTTCGCCTTCAACGTCCCGACCCGGGTCGCCAGCGGGATGATGAAGACCGACAAGGGCCAGGGGTCGACGTCTGTGGTGCGCAACGCGGTCTACCAGGGCGGGATGTGTCCCAAGTGCGAAGGCATGGGGTCGCTGAACGACTTCGACCTCACCGCCATCTACGACGCCGGCAAGTCACTCTCCGAGGGTGCGCTGCTCGTTCCGGGCTACAGCATGGACGGTTGGTACGGCCGGATCTTCAGCGGCGCCGGCTTTGACATGGACAAGCCGGTCGGCACCTACTCGGCGAAGGACCTCAAGAAGCTGCTGTACGGCGAGCCGGAGAAGATCAAGGTCGACGGCGTCAACCTGACGTTCGAAGGCGTCCTGGTGAAGGTCCAGAAGTCGATGCTCTCCAAGGACGTCGAGTCGATGCAGCCGCACGTGCGCCGGTTCGTCGAGAGCGCCGTCACCTTCACCACCTGTCCCGACTGCGGTGGCACCAGGCTGTCGGAGCAGGCTCGCTCCTCGAAGATCAACGGCAAGAACATCGCCGACGTGTGCTCGATGCAGATCAGCGACCTGGCCGAGTGGCTGCGGGCTGTGAAGGACCCCGGCGTCGCACCGTTGGTCGCGGGACTGCAGCACCTGGTGGATTCCTTCGAGACGATCGGGCTCGGGTACCTGTCCCTGGACCGGCCTGCCGGCACGTTGTCGGGCGGCGAAGCCCAGCGCACCAAGATGATCCGGCACCTCGGCTCGTCGCTGACCGACGTCACCTACGTCTTCGACGAACCGACCATCGGCTTGCACCCGCATGACATCGACCGGATGAACGAGCTGTTGCTCCAGCTGCGCGACAAGGGCAACACCGTGCTGGTGGTCGAGCACAAGCCCGAGGCGATCGCGATCGCCGATCACGTCGTCGACCTCGGACCGGGCGCCGGCACCGGGGGAGGGCAGGTCTGCTTCGAGGGGACGGTCGCGGGCCTGCGTACCAGCGGAACCATCACCGGTCGGCATCTCGACGACCGGGCATCGCTCAAGGCCGAGGTACGGGGTGGCAACGGAGCGCTCGAGATCCGCAAGGCCTCGACGCACAACCTGCAGGGCGTCGACGTGGACCTGCCTCTCGGAGTTCTCTGCGTCATCACGGGCGTCGCCGGCTCGGGGAAGAGCTCGTTGATCCACGGCTCGGTCGCCGGACGCGACGGCGTCGTGGTGATCGACCAGGGCGCGATCAAGGGGTCCCGACGGAGCAACCCGGCGACGTACACCGGGTTGCTGGAGCCGATCCGCAAGGCGTTCGCCAAGGCGAACGACGTCAAGCCCGCGCTGTTCAGTGCGAACTCCGAGGGCGCCTGCCCCGCCTGCAACGGAGCCGGCGTCATCTTCACCGAGCTCGGGGTGATGGCCACGGTGGAATCGGTCTGCGAGGAGTGCGAGGGGAGGCGTTTCCAGGCTGCCGTGCTGGAGTACAGGTTCGGTGGGCTGAACATCGCGGAGGTGCTCGAGTTGCCGGTGAGCGAAGCCAAGGACTTCTTCGCCGAGGGCGATTCCGCGCTGCCGGCCGCCCACAAGATCCTGGAGCGACTGGCAGACGTGGGTCTTGGTTATGTCAGCCTGGGCCAGGCGCTGACGACCCTGTCCGGAGGGGAGCGTCAGCGGCTCAAGCTGGCGACCCAGATGGCCGAGAAGGGCGACATCTACGTCCTCGATGAGCCCACCACGGGTCTGCACCTGGCAGACGTCGAGCAGTTGCTCGGATTGTTGGACCGACTGGTCGACTCGGGGAAGTCAGTGATCGTCATCGAGCACCACCAGGCCGTGATGGCCCACGCCGACTGGATCGTGGACCTGGGCCCGGGGGCTGGCCACGACGGCGGTCAGGTCGTCTTCGAAGGAACGCCGGCCCAGCTGACGTCGGCGAAGAAGAAGACGCTGACGGGTCAGCATTTGGCGCTGTACGTCAGGGCTTGATCTGCCTTTCGCGTGATCTCACATACCGGTTGCGCGTCCTACACCTATGAACCGACTCGGAAGTCTCACCTCGGACTACGGTCCGTGCCCTGCGGTGCCTCGGCAGCCGCGCTCTCAGGCCGAATGCACTTAGATCATGAACCGAAACGGCCGCACTGCATCACAGCGACTGGTCCCACTCGCACTCGCATTCGCATTCGTCCTCGCGCTGGTCGCTGCGCTGTTCATCTTCCTTGTCGGAGCGGCCATTGTTGGCTCTGGCTCAACCGTTGCTCTCGCTGTGTTTGTGGCCTGTGTTCTTGCCTGTCTCGTTTGGGGCCTGCGGAGCGCCCGGAAACACCACCGGAGTCTGTCCCCGGGAGACTGAGCACACCGCCTTGGCGGGCTGCGTGGGTCTTCACCGTCTACACCTGAGAATGCGGCGAACATCGTCCGCATGGAGACCCCGGATCCGGAGACGGCGATCACTAGGCGAGGTGTCCGTCCGCCCTTGAAGCGTTCGACGGAGTTTGCGCTCTACGGCGTGCAACTCGGCTGCGTGACTATCGGCGTGATCCTGCTGGTCGTTGGCCTGCACTCGAATTCGACCCCATACCGCCTTGTCGCGCTGGGCTTCTTCACCGTGGCTACTGGCATCAAGATGTCGAGCGACTTCCGCGGGTATCGGGCCAAGTATCGGGAACAGAAGGCTCGACGCGCAGCCCGTGAGCAGTAGATCGTTCGCCGATAAGGAACATTATGTCAACACGCGAAGGTTCAGGCAGATAGACCCCTCCCCGCGCAGATCAAGCCTCACGGTGTGAAGAGGTCCCCGAACAGCGCCAGGAGCGTCGATTCGGCCTGCTGACGGGCCAGGGCTGGATCCTCAGCGTGGGCGACCAGGAGAGCGGCTTCGATCAAGGCACTGAGAACGAGTTGGCCCAGCAGGTTCGCGGTCGTCGTACCGGACCGGACTGGAACACTGTTCGCTGCCAGGGCCACGACCAGGCCCAAGCCGTGCTGGGCTTCGATGGCGCGCCACTCCTGCCAGCCCAGGACGGCAGGCGCGTCGGTCAGGGCGATCTGCTGGGTCTCGGGTCGTGCGCAGATGTCGAGGAACGCCTTGATGGCGACCGCAACCAGGTCCTCGGGCGCCACGCCGTCGATCGCGGTGACGACGTCGGTCATGAAGTCGGCCTCGAGCTCGGTGAAGACAGCCCGGAACAGGCCCTTCTTGTCGCCGTAGTGATGGTGCAGTGCTCCCCTGGTCACGCCTGCGGCGGCAACGATCTCCTCCGCCGGGACGTCGGCGAAGCTTCGGGCGCCGAACAGCGGTCGTGCGGCGCGCAGCAAGGCCGCTCGGGTCGCCGCGGTCCGGTCCTGCTGGCTACGTGCGGGCATCGAGGCCGATGAACTCTGCGACGAGGCCGACGAGGATCTCGGGCTGGTCCACCGGGACCAGCGTGGCCGCGTCCGCCACCGGCACGATGCGCGCGTCGGGCAGGATCGCGGCCAGCCGCTCGGCCAGGGACATCGGGAAGAACCGGTCCTCGGTCCCCCAGGCCAGCAGCACCGGACGCTCGAACGCCGGCAACGCCTCCGCAGCTGCCAGGGTGTACCGCCGGTGCACGCTGGACAGGAACCTGGCCAGGTCACGCCGTACGGCGCGCGAGGTCAGCATCGGCGCCATGAAGGAGTCGACGAGCTCGTCGGGCAACCGCTTCGTCGAAAGCCACCCGTACGCCATCGGAAGCCGCTGGGCGAACCGGAGACGCAGGCTCTGGCCGATCAGCCACACGGCTCCCGGGATCCTGGCGAACCAGGTCAGCGGGCGGAACATGAGCGGGAAGAAGTACTCGAAGCTGTCCGACGGGGTCAGCACGACGCGGCCCACGCGTTCGGGCCGCCGGGTGAGCATGATCTGGGTGAGTGCTCCCCCGGTGTCATTGGCGACGATCGTGACGTCGTCCAGGTCGAGACGCTCGAGGAGCTCCGCGATCAGGTCGGCGACGCCGGTCGGCGTCAGGTCGGCCTCCGGCATCGCGATCGCATGCGCGCCGAGCGGCCAGTCGACGGTGATGCACCGGGCTCCCCCGGCAGCGAGCCCCGGCACCACGTCACGCCAGACGTCGGCGTTCACGAGCAGTCCCTGGACGAACACGATCACGCGGCCGTCAGCCGGCCCGTTCTCGAAGAGCTGCACCCGACCGCTGCCGAGGTCGAGCACCCGGCCGCGACCGAGGGTTGCTGGACGTTGTGATGTCATGGATAGTAACATACATGCTGTATGTATCTATAGCAAACCCTCGGTCGTCGGAATCAGTGCCAGTCGGAGATCTGCAGGTCGTGCGGCTCGGGCGCACCCGTCCCGGTCTCCAGCAACTGCTTGAGGCTGAGCAGGAAGGCCGCCCACTTCGTGCTGCAGTGGTGCATGAACTCGACCGGCTCACGCCAGTCGGCGTGTTTGAAAAGGACGATCGTGTAGTCGTCGGCCTGGCTGATCTTGAAGCCGACCCTGGTGCCGACCCACTCCTCGGGCCCGTCCACGACTTCCCAGGTCACCTGCTCGGGTGGCGTCAACTCGACCACCTTCATCGTGAAGTACCCCGGCGCGAACCGGAACGTGATCTCTCCGCCGACCTCGGACCTTCCCGAGGTGTCACTGGCCCACCAGCCGGCCAGCCCGTCGATCGTGCTGAGGGCGTCGTAGACCTTGTCGGGTGAGGAGTCCTTGACTCCGATCCTGTGCAGGATGTCCACCATTGCTGCTACTCCTTCTTGTCGTTGTTCGTTGATGTGTCTGCCGCGGCCTGCAGGGCCTCCGCGAGCTGCTTGATGCGCCGGAGGCGGGCATCCCACGAGGACCCGACATCGGCGAGCTGGGCGACCGCCCGTGCGAGCTGGGCCTCGTCCACGCCGTACTGCATCTCGCGGCCGGCGGGCGCGACATGGACCAGGCCGACCCGGTCGAGCACCGCGAGATGCTTCGCGATCGCCTGCCGCGTCACCGGGAGCCGACCGCTCAGGCCGCTCGCCGATGCGGGGCCGTCGGAGAGGATCAGGTCCAGGAGCTTGCGCCGGGTCGGATCCCCGATCGCCGACCACAGGTCGTCGTCGACGGCCGTGGTCATGAGGAGACCAACCCTCCGACATAGGCCTCCAGCAGCGGGACGAAGTGGTCCCAGCCTTGCGAGTGATCCTGGTACTCGTGGTCCAGGACCGCTTCGTCCCAGCCGAGCTCGCGCCACCCGGCATCGGTCACCCGGACCGTCGTTCCGGTACCGGACGGGACCAGGTCGAAGGTCACCAGCAGCGAGTTGCCCTCGACCGCCGACTCCCCCGCGGGCGCGCACCACCGGAACGAGAACCGGCGCGGCGGGTCGACCTCCACGACGGTGAGCAGAGCGACGTGCCCGGTGGCGCGATCCCCGAAGAGCAACTCCCCCGAACCGCCCGGGACGACGTCGATCAGGGCCTCGTCCGACCACCACTGGCTGATGTGCTCGGGTCGACTGACCACCTCGAACACTGTTTCCGGTGACGCGTCCACGTGGATCTCGCGAGCAATGGTTCCGTGTTCCATGTCATCCCACTTTCTGCAACGTTTGGTTGCAGATGACTCTAGGGGATGACCTTCAGATGTGCAACCTTTAGTTGCAACTTACCGAAGATGGTCGACCAGGCTGCCCTGCTCACCGAACAGCTCGGTACGCCAACGCTCGATCAGCTCGGTCGCGTCCCAGTCGTCGGGGTGGAACCCTGGCTGGTTGTACGTGCGAAGCTTGTGGGCGATCTGACGGCTCATGAACGGTGAACGCCGCAGCGCCCAGAGGCTCCTCACCAGGGTGACCGGGTTGTAGGTGGCCCGATCGCGAAGCATCGACAACGTGGTCTGGGCAATCACCTCGAGCACGAAGATGGCCGAGACGATCCGCATGGTCCAGATCCTCAGCCACTCCGGTCCGCCGGCTGCTCGGTAGACGTCGAACGCGACCGCCTTGTGCTCCGACTCCTCCAGCGCGTGCCACAGCAGCAGCGACCGCACCTCGGTCTCGCCGAGGAGTGCTTGAGCCTCCGGCTTCTCCAGGAGGCACTCGGCCAGGGTGGCGGTGTAGTGCTCCAGGGCAGCCGTGATCGCCAGCCGCTGGTTCTTCGACAGGAACCTGTCCCCCAGCCCCAGCAGCCGTTTCACGTGCCGGTCGACCTTGACGCTGCGATACCCCATCTGCGCCAGACGGTCATTGAGGTCGCGGTGCTCGCGTCCGTGCGAGACCTCCTGCCCGATGAAGCCGGCCACCTGGCTGAGCAGCTCCGGATCCGTGACCTTCGGCCTCCCGTCGCGCACCGACCGGACGAAAAAGTCCTCCCCCTCGGGAAACATCCCGGAGAGTACGGCGACCGCGTGGCTCATCACCAGATCGCCGTCGACGTAGTGCTGGTGCCTGCTTCCGGTCGGGTAGCTGAACCTGATGCGTCGCGTCCTGACGTCGCGATGCGGCACAGGGGTCGGCAGGTCGGATTGTGCGGGATCCGGGCGCATGTTCATTACTGTAACTCTTGATTACAGACAATGCCCAGGCCCGGAACAGGCGCACTCACAGGTCTCTCACAGCGAGTTGCTTGGTGAGACCGGCGCGCTACCGGCAGGCTGGTCCGATGCAGCAGGACGTGGTGCCCACCCAGGGACGGATCTTCGGTCGACCCCGCACGTTGTCGACCAACCTCCTGCTCGTGATGGTGCTGCTCGCGATCACCGCCGCGGCGATCTCCGGGATCGCCACGACGCTGCTTTTGCGCCACTACCAGGGCAGTCGGCTCAACCAAGACGTGCTCGCGTCGGTCCAGCGCGCCGTCCACAACCCAGGCATCGGTACCGGTCCGGTCCCCGACGGATTCGGGGACGGGCCGGGAGCCGCCCGAGCGCTGGGCAGTCAGACCCTGACGGCGTACCTGGTGCCGCCGACTGTCGGCACCAATGTGGCGTATGTGACCAGTGCTCGCGGAGAGGTCAAGAGCCTCTCGAGCGCCGACCTGGCGGCGATCCGGGTCCAGGTGGTCAACCATCCCGGCATCACCACGATCACTCTGCCCGGCGTTGGCACCTACCGCCTGGCGACGGCCAAGATCGGCCTCACCGACGGTTCGACGATAGACGTGGTCGCCGGCTTGCCGACCGCTCAGCTCGACGAGATGACCCGCAAGCTGGTGCTGTGGGCGATCGCGATCGCGATCGCCGTCGCCGTGCTCTCGGCCGTCGCCGGACGGTTCATCATCGCGCGTCAGCTGCGCGGCCTGAAGACTGTCGCCGCCGTTGCCCACGACGTCAGCGAGCTGCCGCTGGCGTCCGGTCAGATCGAGGGGATCACCGGCGTACCGGAAGCCCTGGCGGACGGGATCACCGAGGTCGGTCAGGTGGGCTTCGCGTTCAACAAGATGCTCAACCACATGGAGGACGCCCTCCAGGTCCGTACCGCCAGCGAGCAGCGGGCCCGTCAGTTCATCGCCGATGCCTCCCACGAGATCAGGACGCCGTTGGCGGTCATCCGCGGCTTCGCCGACCTGGCCGAACGGGTGCCCGAAGGCGAGGAGGAGGCCCTGCGGGGCTCCATCGGCCGGATCCAGGGCTCGGCCCGGGAGCTCTCCACCCTGGTCGAGGACATGATGTCGCTGACCCGTCTGGATTCCGGCGGAACGCCATCGCTGGGCGAGGTCGACCTCTCCGAGATCGCGGCGAACGCCCAGGAGGCTGCAGCCCTGCTGTACCCGGACCACGGCTGGGCCGTCGAGCTTCCGCCAACGCCGGTGGTCGTCGTCGGCGACGAGCTCGGACTGCGGCGCGTCATCACGAACCTGCTCGCCAATGCGGGAACCCACACCCCGGCCGGTTCGACCGTCGTCCTGGCCATCGAGCCCGTCGGCAACCGCGTCCGCATCGCCGTGACCGATGACGGCCCAGGGATCCCCACCGAGCTCCTGGAACGGATCTTCGACCGGTTCGTCCGTGCCGACCAGGCCCGTACGTCGGGCAACGGTTCGGGACTCGGCCTGGCCATCGTCAAGGCGATCGTCGACAACCACCACGGCACCATCGCGGTGCACAGCGACGCCGCCGGGACCTCGATCGTGGCGGACATCCCCGTAGCCGGTGCGTGAGGGCGAGGATCGTTCCCGCACACCCTCAGGACAAAAAGACCCATTCGGTCAATTCCCTCGGAGAACCGCTGTCATCGGTGAGGATTCTCGCTAGGGTTTGGTTCAGAACGCGATCACCGGGGAGATGCTGCACCACGAGGTGACCGTGTGGTCCGTGATGAAGACCTGCGAGCAGAACGCGAGAGTTGCGATGGAAATCCCGATTTACGACCTCAATGACGGCACCGAACTGCCCGCTGTCGGCTTCGGCACCACCGGCCTCCAGGGCGCCGACGGTCTGGACGCGATCGTCAGCGCTGTCGAGTCCGGGTACCGCCTGATCGACACCGCCGTGAACTACGGCAACGAGATGACCGTCGGCGAAGCGATCCGCCGTTCGGGCATCGCGCGCCCCGAGTTCCGGGTCGCGAGCAAGCTGCCCGGCCGCCACCACGCCTACGACGACGCGATCGTCTCCACCCACGAGTCCCTGGGCCGTCTCGGCCTGGACCACATCGACCTGCACCTGATCCACTGGCCGAACCCCAAGCGCGACGAGTACAGCGAGGCCTGGCGCGCGCTGGTCGACCTGCAGCGTGATGGTCTGGTCACCACGATCGGCGTCTCGAACTTCACTGCGGAGCACCTCGACCGGATCATGGACACCAGCGGCGTCGTACCCGCGGTGAACCAGATCGAGATGCACCCGTACTTCCCGCAGGACGAGCTCCGCGCGGTCCACGACTCGCTCGGCATCCGGACCGTCGCCTGGAGCCCGCTGGCCAAGGCGAAGGCACTCTTCGAGGAGGACGCCGTCCGCAACGCGGCCGAGTCCCACGGGGTCTCCCCCGCGCAGGTCGTGCTCCGGTGGCACTTCCAGCTCGGGTCGGTCCCGATCCCGAAGTCGACGGTCGCCGCTCACCAGCTGGCCAACGGCGACATCTTCGAGTTCGAGCTCAGCGACGACGAGGTCGCAGCCATCTCCGCCCTGGGACGCGAGGACGGGCGGCTGTTCGACGGCGACCCGAACGAGCACTACGAGATGTGAACTCGGCGATTCGCCGAAAGAGCACGGAAGGAGAGGCCACGGACATCCGTCCGTGGCCTTTCTGGCTACGATCTGCGGCGTGATCCGACTTCGCGCCGTCGCCGTGGCCCTCGTTGCGCTCGCGCTGGTTGCCGGCTGCGGCAGCTCCGCCTCCTCGGGCAGGACCGTCACCGCTGCTCCCCCGAAGTGCTCCTACCCGGTGGGCGGGCAGGCCGCGAAGACGGTCTCGCCCCCGCCGGGCAATCCTCCGTCGACGAACCCGAGCACCCTGGTGATCTCCACCAACGACGGTGACATCCCGATCACCCTGGAGCCCACCAGGGCCCCGTGCACGGTGAACTCGTTCGTGTCACTGGCCCAGCAGGGCTACTTCGACAACACCCGGTGTCACCGGCTGACCACCGAGGGCTACTACGTCCTGCAGTGCGGCGACCCGACCGGGACCGGAAGCGGAGGGCCGGGCTACAGCTTCGCGGACGAACTCGTCAGGAACGATCCGCGGCTCCAGCCCTGCGCCTCCGACGGATCCGTGTGCACCTACAACACCGGCACGATCGCGATGGCGAACGCCGGCCCGAACACCAACGGCTCGCAGTTCTTCCTGGTGTACGGCAACTCCCAGTTCCCGCCGGCGTACACGATCCTGGGCCACATGGATGCGGCCGGCCTGGCCGTCGTCAAGGCCATCGCGGCCAAGGGCATCGGCACGGTCGGGATGGGCCCGGGCGACGGTGCCCCCAAGGACCCGGTGACGATCACCTCGGTGAAATGACGCCCTGCTCCATCTCGACGGGGCTGGGCAGCGCGACCGTGCGACTCACCGTGCACAGCCGGTCACGGGACTGCTCGATGGCACGCTGGATCACGGCTCTCGCGGCGTCACCGGCCTCCCCCTGATCGAAGACCACGTCGAAGACGAGCTTGAGGTTGACCAGGTGGTTGCCGTCGTCGTCGCGGATCTTGTCGCCCTCGGCACGGACGTCGAACGAGGTGGCGCTCGCCCGCTTGCCGGTGATCAGGTCGACGTCGATCGCGCTGCAGCCGGCGATCGCGGCGAGCAGGAGCTCGACCGGGGTGAAGTCGGGGTCCTCGCCGCTTCCGATCGGCAGGACTCCACCGCGGCGGTTGGTTGCCTTGTACCGGCCCTCGCCGATGCGGGTGAGGTCGACGGAGCGCAAGGTGTCGTGGGGGGCGTCGTTCATGCCACCAGCCTGCCACTCCGCGTCCAGCCTTAGTGTGTGACCTGTGCGCAGTCTGCAACGTGATGAGTCCCGGGCCCGGTTCGACCTCCTCAGCGTCACCGCGTACGACGTGACCCTGGACCTGCGCAACGAGGAGACATTCGAGAGCACGACCGTCATCGAGCTGGTCTCGCAGGGCGGATCGACGTTCCTGGACATCAAGCCGGTCACCCTCACCTCGATCGCGGTCGACGGCACAGGTCTCCCGGTGGAGGCACTCGCTGAAGGTCGCTACCCGCTCGACCTGCCACCTGGAGAGCACCGGATCGTCGTCGAGGCGCAGATGGGTTTCCGCAACGACGGTGAGGGGCTGCATCGGGCGGTCGACCCGGCGGACGGCGCCGCGTACGTCTACCAGATGAGCTTCATGAGCGCGGCGCCCTCGGTGTTCGCCTGCTTCGACCAGCCGGACCTCAAGGCGCCGTACACCCTGCACGTGCGGGCACCGGAATCGTGGATCGTGGTCGCGAACGCGGCCGGTGAGCAGGTCGGTCCCGGGCAGTGGGAGTTCGTGGCCAGCGAACCGCTCTCGACGTATTTCGTCTCGTTGGTCGCCGGCCCGTACCACCGCATCGCGGGGCACCACGACGGGATCGACCTCGGGCTGCTGTGCCGGGCATCGATGGCGACGGCACTCGAGAAGGACGCCGACGAGCTCTTCCGGCTGACCGGACAGTGCTTCGACGAGTTCCACCGGCTGTTCGGCATCCGCTACGCGTTCGGCAAGTACGACCAGGCGTTCGTCCCCGAATTCAACGCCGGGGCGATGGAGAACCCGGGTTGTGTCACCTTCCGCGAGGGCCTGCTGTTCACCACCCGCGTCTCGCGCAGCCTGCGCATCCAGCGAGCGACCACGCTGGCCCACGAGATGGCGCACCAGTGGTTCGGCAACCTGGTCACGCCGACCTGGTGGGACGACCTGTGGCTCAACGAGGCGTTCGCCGAGTACATGGGCAACCGCGTCACCGCCGAGGTCACCGAGTTCTCCGAAGCGCTGGTCTGGGCGTCGCTGGCGCGCAAGAACTGGGGCCTCACGGCGGACTCGCGTCCTTCGACGCACCCGGTCGCGGGAACAGGCGCCCTAGATGCCGATGCCGCTCTCCAGGACTTCGACGGGATCTCCTACTCCAAGGGCCATGCCGTTCTGACCCAGCTCGCCCACCGGATCGGCGACGAGGTGTTCTTCAACGGCGTCCGCGACCACTTCGAGCTGCACCGGTTCGGCAACGCGACCATGGCTGACCTGTTCGGGTCCTGGGAGGCCGCCGGTGCGGGTGATCTCGGACCGTGGACCTCGGCGTGGCTCCGCACCGCTGGGCTCGACCGCATCGACCTGGACCGCGCGAGCGGCGAACTGGTGCGAACGGCTCCCGTCGGTACCGCCGTCGAGCGGACCCATGCGCTCAGCCTGGCGATGTGGGACGGAGGCTCGTGGCAGTCCTCCCGCGTCAGGGTCGAGGTCGATCGGACACCGGTACCCGTGTCGGCTGAGGCAGCGGTCGTGCTGGACTCCGACGACACCGCCTGGGCCGACCTCACGATCGATCCGGTGACCGCCGCGGCGCTTCCGGACCTGATGGGGCGCACCACGGATCCACTGCTGCGCGCGACGATCTGGAACACCGCGCGCAATGGTGTCCACCACTCTCGCCTGGACCCTGCAGCGGCCGTCGCGCTGATCTGCGCAGGCGTGCCCCAGGAGGAGCAGGACGCTGCACTGACCGCGCTCGGGTTGTGGGCGGGGGACGACGGCGACGGCACCCGCGGCGCGGTCCACGAGAAGCTGCTCGCGGTTGTCAGGGATCCCGACGACGCACGTGCCCGGATCCACGACGCCTTCCTCGATCGCGCGTTCTCGGCACCGCAGAACTCCGACCTCCAGCTCGTGGCGATCCAGGGCGCGCTGGCGACGGCGACCGACCCTGCCGAGCTCAGCTCGTTCCTCGACCGCGGGTTATTCCCGGCTCTCGAGATCGACCCAGGGCTCCGGTGGCGGGCCCTCAAGCGACTCACCTCCCTCGGTGCCACCGACCGCGACGAGCTCGACCGGGCGCTTGCCGACGAGAACGACGCCAAGACCCAGATCGCCCACGCGTGGTGCCGGGCCAGGCTCGCTGACCCCGACGCCAAGGCGTGGGCGTGGCAACGCTTCACCGGAGAGGTGAGCGCGTCGAACTACGAGATCGAAGCCATCGGAACCGGGATGTGGCAGACCGGTCACGACGACCTGCTGGCGCCGTACGTCGAGAGGTACTTCGACGAGGTCGCCGGGACGACGGCTGTACGGACCGGCTGGGTGCTGGCCGATGCCGCGCTGTTCTTCTACCCGATCACCTCGATCACCGGGACGACCCTGCGGCGTACCGATGAGCTGATCGCCGACGAAGCCCTGAACAAGAGCATGCGACGCGTGCTCATCGACGCCGGTGACGAACTGCGCAGCCGGCTGCGCACACGCAAGCGGTACGCCGGATGACCCAGCATCGCGAGCGACGCCCCGGCCCCACGGTGCGGACCACCGTCGTCGAGGTGCGTGGTGCTGAACACCTCGCCCACGAGGACCGGCTGGCGACGGAGGAACCCCTCGAGATCCGGTTGGCCTGGCCGGGAGCGTCTGCCCAGCGTCTGGCCGTGACGATGCGCACCCCCGGTCAGGACTTCGAGCTTGCCGCCGGCTGGCTGGTCCACGAGCAGATCATCCCGGCCGACGCGATCGGTTCGGTCCAGTACTGCACCGACGCGGACCTGTCCGACCGCGAGGAGTTCAACGTCGTCACGGTGACCAGTGCCGCCGTACCGGTGCGGCTCCCGCAAGCGCGCGCCATCAGCTCTGCCTGTGGGGTGTGCGGGTCGGAGTCCATCGACGAGGCATTGCGGGGAGCCCCGACCGAACCTGCCGACCTGGTGGTCAACCTCGACCTCCTTCGGTCCCTTCCCGAGAAGCTCAGGGCCGCGCAGCCCGGTTTCGCCCGGACCGGCGGCCTGCATGCGGCAGGCCTGTTCGACGCGTCGGGGGCACCTGTGGTGGTCCGTGAGGACGTCGGGCGGCACAACGCCGTCGACAAGGCCGTCGGATCCATGATCCTGGGAGCCCGGACCGTCCCGCCGGTCCTGGTGCTGTCCGGTCGGGTCGGGTTCGAACTGGTGCAGAAGGCCGTCGTGTCCGGGATCGCCGTGATCGCGGCCGTGGGTGCCCCGACATCGCTCGCCGTCGATCTGGCAGAGCGTGCGGGGGTCGGACTTGTCGGATTCACCCGGTCCGACCGCTGTGTCGTCTATGCCGGACCCGGTCGCTTCGGCGTGTGATCTCGTTCTTGTGGGCGTCCGGTCCTAGCGTGAAGGCGTGCGCATCCTCCATACGTCCGACTGGCACCTGGGGCGGCAGTTCCACGGTCAGGAGATGCTCACCCACCAGGCGGCGTTCGTCGATCACCTGATCGCGACGATCGACTCCGAGAAGGTCGACCTCGTGGTCGTGGCGGGCGACGTCTACGACCGGGCGCTCCCACCGGTCGACGCCGTCGCACTCGCCGATGAGGCCTTCGCCCGGCTCGCGGCCAGCCGCGCTCGAGTCGTGGTGACCAGTGGCAACCACGACTCGGCCCGACGACTGGGCTTCAACGCCCGCCTGGCCGACGCCGCCGGGTTCCACCTGCGCACCGACGCCGCGCGGGTCGACGAACCGGTCCTGCTCACCGACGAGCACGGCACCGTCGCGGTCTACGGGATCCCCTATCTCGAGCCGGACGTGATGCGCCAGGCCTGGGACCTGCCGTCGCGATCGCACGAGGCCGCCCTGAGCGCCGCGATGACGCGGATCCGCACCGATCTCTCCGGGCGGGGCCAACCACGCTCCGTCGTCCTGGCGCACGCGTTCGTGATGGGCGGACCGGCCAGCGACAGCGAGCGCGACATCGCGGTGGGAGGCGTGTCCGTCGTCTCTGCGGAGGTGTTCGAGGGCATCGACTACGTCGCTCTGGGTCACCTGCACGGCCGGCACACCCTCACGCCGGCGATCCGCTACTCCGGCTCCCCGCTGGCCTATTCGTTCTCCGAAGCAGACCACGTCAAGGGGAGCTGGCTGATCGACCTCGATGCCCGCGGCCTGGCGGGATCGTCGTTCATCGAGGCTCCGGTGCCGCGACCGCTGGCCAGGATCACGGGCACCCTGGACGACCTGCTGACCGCCGAACGCTTCAGCTCGGCCGAAGGATCCTGGGTCCAGGCGGTCCTGACCGATCCGGTCCGGCCGGCCCAGGCGATGGCTCGGCTGGAGGAGCGCTTCCCGTACGCCGTCGCCCTCCAGTTCGCTCCCCCAGCGAGCGACCGCCACCGTCGTCGGTTCGCCGTCGAGGGCCGCAGCGACCACCAGATCGCCCTGGATTTCGTTGCCGACGTACGCGGGGAACCAGCCAGCGACGCCGAGAGCGCGCTGCTGCGCGACGCCTGCGAGGCCTGCGCGAACGACCCAGAAGTCGACGTTGTGGTCGGTGCCCGATGAGGCTGCACCACCTGGAGCTGACCGCGTTCGGACCGTTCCCGGGTACGGTCGAGGTGGACTTCGACGAACTCTCCGCCGCAGGCCTGTTCCTGCTCACCGGAGCCACCGGAGCCGGCAAGACGAGCGTGCTGGACGCTGTGTCGTTCGCGCTCTACGGCCAGGTGCCCGGCGATCGTGCCGGCGCCAAGCACCTGCGCAGCGACCACGCGCCAGCCCAGGCCGCGCCCTCGGTCACGTTGCGGCTGAGCATCGGCGACCGGCAATTCCGCTTCACGCGCTCCCCCGCGTGGTCGCGGCCGAAGCTGCGGGGTGCCGGCGAGACCAAGGTCCAGGCCCATGTCCTGGTCGAGGAGCTCACCGGCGGCCGCTGGGTCCCGCTCACCAACCGGCTCGACGATGCAGGCCTGCTCGTGACCACCCTGCTCGGCATGACGAGCACCCAGTTCAACCAGGTCGCACTGCTGCCGCAAGGGCGGTTCCAGGCGTTCCTGCGTGCCACCTCCGTCGAGCGGCACGCTGTCCTCCAGCAGCTCTTCCGGACCGACCGCTTCGAACGGGTCGAGCACTGGCTGGTGGAGCGGCGGACCAGGGAACGCCGCGCCAGCGAAGCCGCTGCCGACACCGTCGCCGACGTCCTCAACCGGTACGCCGAGGTCGTCGGTGTCCGCCATGCTCCTGACTGGTTCGAGGAGCTGGTCGTGGCAGCTGACACCGGCGTGATCGCGGAGTGGCTCGCGCAGCATCGCGCTGCCGCTCAGGACGCCGTGGCGTGCTCCGCCGACGCAGCGCAGGCACTCCGGGCTGAGCTTGACGCAGCGACGGCGACGCTGGCAGAAGCAGAGCGTCTGCACGAATTGCGGGCGCGCGGCGTTCGTGCGCAACGGGACCTGCGTGACCTCGACGCACGCGAACCCGAGACCGAGGCGCGTCGCGCACGCCTCGGGGCCCATCGGCGGTCAGCTCATCTCGTAGTCCTGCTGCGCCGCTCCGCCGACGCCGAGCGGCTGGCCTCCCGAGCCGTCGCAGTGTGGGAGCACCAGCGCCGAGGCCTCTCGGAGCTCCTGGGCGACGACGAGGCACGACCGGCCCTGGTCCGGCTGCAACGTGACGCCCATGATGCCTTGGCGCTGGCGCGTGCGTTCGGGCCTCGCGAGACTGCGCGCGCCCGTGCCCGCGAGCGCCGCGCGACGATCAAGGGACAGCTGCAGACCGTCGAGACGTCGGTCGCCGAGCTGGACATCGCACTGGCCGAACTTCCCTCCCTGATTGCCGACGCGACCCAGGCGAGCCGGGAGGCACGAGCCGCTGCGGCCCTGCTGCCTGGGGTCCTCGCCCGGGCCGAGCAGCTCGAAGCACACCTCGCGGCTGCCCGACGGGCCGAAGTGGTCAGCCTGGAGCTGGTCGCTGCCCGCACCGACGTGCTTGCCGCCACCCAGGCAGCGCAGGAGACGCGCGAGCTCTACCTCGACGTGCGCGAGGCGAGGATCAACGGGATGGCCGGCGAACTTGCCGGACGACTCGCCGTCGGCTGCTCCTGTCCGGTCTGCGGGAGCGCCGAGCATCCAGCACCAGCACGACAGGACGCGGGAGCGGTGGGCCGCGCCGACGAGGACCGCGCCCGCAAGGTCCACGAGGACGCTGCCTTCGAGCTGCAGGGCAGGGAGGTCCGGGTGAACGCGCTCGAGGCCGAGCAGGCTTCTCTGGACGCTCGCCTCGGGGATCGCGACCGGGAGTCGCTCACCCTGGACCACGCCAACGCGCTCGCCGAAGCCGAGCGGCTCGAGCCCCTCGTCTCGGCACTCGACGTCCTGGTGGCCAGGGAGGAGAAGTGCCGAGCCCGCCAGCAGGAGGCCGGGCGGGCGCGGGCCGAAGCCCTGGTCGAACGAGCCAGGCTGGCCGCCGAGGCAGACCAGTGCGCAGCCGAGATCACGGCGGTCACGACCGCCTGGAACGAGCTGCTCAGCAGCCCCGGCGCCGCGCCCGACGAGGACGCGACCGGAGACCTGGCCTGCGTGCTCTCCTTTCGCGAGCGTCTCTGCACCCTGCTGGACACCGCGGTGGCAGCGCTGGAGACGGTCGAGGACACCAGGCTCACCCACACCGAGGCCGCCGCCGCCCTGGCGCAGGCGGCAACGACCGCCGGGTTCGAGAATGCTGGGGCCGCCGTCGCGTCGTGCCTCGATGTGGCCGAGGCCTCCGCGCTCGCCGAAGCCCTTGCCGACGTCGACCGCGAACGCGTTCGCGCCCAGGAAGCGCTGGCCGACCCGGCGGTCATCGGTGCGCTGGCGGCGCCGGCCCCGGATCTGGCCGAGGTACGCGTCGCGCACGCGACCTCGCAGGAGGCAGCGCTCGCTGCCGCGTCGGCGCACGACGCCGCGCTTGCCCGGGCCGCGCGCGCCGCCGAGCTGGCACTCGAGGTCGAGCATCGGCTCGGGACCTGGGCTCCGGTCCGGGCCCGCCATGCCCTCGTTGCGAGCGTGGCCAGTCTGGTCGAGGGCAAGAGCGTCGACAATCCACTCCGGATGAGGCTGGCCGCCTACGTCCTCGCAGAGCGACTGCGCGAGGTCGTCGACGCCGCCAACGAGCGCCTCGCCCGGATGACCGACCAGCGCTATGCGCTGGAACACTCCGACGACCGCGGATTCGGCGAGCAGCGGGGCGGCCTGAGCCTGCGCGTCCGCGACGACTGGAGCGGCGTACGGCGTGATCCGGCGACGCTGTCCGGCGGCGAGACCTTCGTGGTCTCCCTGGCCCTGGCCCTCGGACTGGCCGACACCGTCGCCCACGAGGCCGGCGGGACCGACATCGACACCCTCTTCATCGACGAGGGGTTCGGATCGCTCGACTCCGAGACGCTCGAGGACGTCATGGACACCCTGGACAGCCTGCGCGACGGGGGCCGTGTCGTCGGACTGGTGAGCCACGTCCCGGAGCTGCGAAGCCGGATCACCACCCAGCTCGAGGTGACCAAGGGGCGCAACGGGTCCACGCTGCGGCAGGTTCTCGCCGGTGCCCAGCCACGCTCTGGGTAGGGTCGCGGGATGGCAGCCGATGACCCGATCGATCCGACGTTCACCGCGCTCCCGTACCGCCGACTCGCCGCCGCAGCACTGGCCCGGACGCGCGACTTCGGGGTCACGCATGCCGACTTCCGCTTCGAACGGGTCCGCTACCAGCACTTCTCGGTGCGTGACGGGCACCTTCAGGGAGCCGAGGACGTCGAGGACCTCGGGTTCGCGGTCCGGGTGATCCACCGCGGAGCCTGGGGGTTCGCGGCCGGAGTGATCCTGAGCACCGACGAAGCGGTCAAGGTGGCCGAGCAAGCGGTGAACGTCGCCCAGGTAGCCGCCGGCATGACCCGCTCGCCGGTGGCGTTGGCGCCGGAGCCCGTGTACGCCGACGCCGTGTGGGCCTCGGCGTACGAGCTCAACCCGTTCGAGGTCCCCCTCGGGGAGAAGACGGAGCTGTTCGCGGGCTGGACGGCCGACCTGGTCGCCGCCTCCTCGGTCGAACATGCCAGCGCGAGCCTGCAACAGGTGCTCGAGAACAAGTACTACGAGGACCTGGCCGGCACCAGCACCACCCAGCAGCGCATCCGGATGCACCCGACCGTCGAGGTCTACGGCTCGTACGAGGACCGCTTCGACTCGATGGCCTCCCTCGCTCCCCCGGTGGGGCGCGGCTGGGAGTACCTGGTCGACGGGGGCTACGACTTCGCGGGAGAGCTCGCGACCCTGCCGGACCTGCTGGCCGAGAAGCTGCGGGCCCCGAGCGTGGTCCCGGGTACCTACGACCTGGTCATCGACCCGTCCAACCTGTGGTTGACGATCCACGAGTCCATCGGACACGCCACCGAGCTCGATCGGGCACTGGGCTACGAAGCGAACTACGCGGGGACGTCGTTCGCCACGCCCGACAAGCTCGGAACCCTGCAGTACGGCTCGAGCCTGATGCACGTGACGGCGGACCGGACCACCGAGCACGGGCTCGCGACGATCGGGTACGACGACGAAGGCGTCCAGGCCCAGTCCTGGGACATCGTCCGGGACGGCCGGCTCGTCGGCTACCAGCTGGACCGCCCGATGGCCCACAACTTCGGGGACGCGCTCAACGGCGGCCGCTCGAACGGCTGCGCCTACGCCGACTCCCCCGGCCACATCCCGATCCAGCGGATGGCGAACGTGTCCCTCCAGCCCGATCCAGCCGGCCCGGACACCGCAGGGCTGATCAGCCAGGTCGAGGACGGGATCCACATCGTGGGCGACAAGTCCTGGTCGATCGACATGCAGCGCTTCAACTTCCAGTTCACCGGGCAGCGCTTCTACGCGATCAGGAACGGCGAGCTTGCCGGCCAGGTTCGCGACGTCGCCTACCAGGCCACCACCACGGAGTTCTGGAACTCCATGAGCGCCGTCGGCGGACCCTCCACCTACGTCCTCGGGGGCGCCTTCAACTGCGGCAAGGCCCAGCCCGGGCAGGTCGCCTCGGTCAGCCACGGCTGTCCCAGTGCACTGTTCCGCGGCGTACGGATCCTCAATGTCGCAGCCGAGGGAGAGGACAGCTGATGGCCACCGTCGGTCCCCAGCAGCTCGTCGAGCACGCACTGTCCGTGACCGCCGCGGACGGTTGCGTCGTGATCGTTACCGACTCCGGAAGCGCGAACCTGCGCTGGGCGAACAACACGCTCACCACCAACGGCGTCACCCACGACGTCAGCGTGACCGTCATCGCGTTCCGTGGCGACGCGAACGCCTCGGTCAGCGGCACCGCGGCATCGATCGACCAGGTGACCGCCCTGGTCGAGCAAGCCGATGCTGCCGCCGCACTCGCGGACCCGGCTGAGGACCGGGCGCCGTTGGCGGCCTCGCTCCTGAGTCCCGACTGGGAAGACGATCCGGCGAGGACCTCGATCGACGTCTACCGGACCTTCGCCGCCGACCTGGGTGACGCGTTCGGCCAGGCCGAGGCCGAAGGTCGGATCCTGTACGGGTTCGTCAACCACGAGGTCACCACCACCTATCTCGGCTCCAGCACCGGGGGGCGTCTGCGGCACGTGCAGCCGACCGGCCACTACGGGTGCACTGCCAAGAACACCGACCTGACCACCAGTGCCTGGGTCGGCGGCGCGACCCGTGACTTCACCGACGTGTCGGCGTACGCGATGGCCGAGGCCCTGGCGATGCGCCTGAGCTGGGGCGAGCGGCGCATCGATCTGCCGGCAGGCCGGTACGACACCGTGCTTCCGCCGACCGCCACCGCCGACCTGATGATCGATGCCTACTGGGCCGCCGGCGCACGGGTCGCGCACGAGGGCCAGTCGGTCTACGCGCGACCGGGTGGGGGCACCAGGATCGGTGACCAGCTGGTCTCGGCCGGTGTCCACCTCTACTCCGACCCTGTGTACCCCGGCCTGGAGTGCGCCCCGTTCGTGATCGCCAGCGGATCGTCGAACAGCAGCAGCGTGTACGACAACGCGATTCCGTTGTCGCGGACCAGCTGGATCGAGGACGGCAGGGTGGCCTCGCTGATGCAGACCAGGGAGACGGCGCGCCTCACGGGTCAGGACGTGACCCCCGGGATCGACAACCTCGTGCTCGAGATCGCCGGTGGCGCGGGGACCGACCTGGACCTGATCGCCGACGTCGAGGACGGGTTGCTGCTGACCTGCCTGTGGTACATCCGCGAGGTCGACCCCCAGACCCTGCTGCTCACCGGCCTGACCCGCGACGGGGTCTACCGCGTCCAGGGCGGTGAGATCACCGGCGCGGTGAACAATTTCCGGTTCAACGAGAGCCCGATCGATCTGCTCCGGCGGCACACGGCGGCGTCGGCAACGGCACCCAGCTTCTCGCGCGAGTGGGGTGACGACTACTTCTCGCGGACTGCGACCCCGGCCCTCCGGATCCCCGACTTCAACATGAGCTCGGTGTCGCAGGCGCTCTGACGCTGCGCCTACTTAGCAGTAACAACGGTGCGAGAACAAGACTGTCCTTGGTGTGACGCAGGCCACTAGGTTGCCCGGAGGGCTCATCTCGGGCCCCTCTTGCTCCCACAGGAGGCTCACCGGTGTCATCCTCACCCGGCCGCACCGCCGTCCGGCGGCGTCTCGCGGCATTGTTCGCCCTCACCCTGGTCCCGCTCTCCCTGAGTGCGCTGACCCTCACCAGTCCGGCGAGAGCCGACGGCCCCGGCGTCGGTTCGCCCTGGGTCGTCTCGGTCGGAGACTCCTACATCTCGGGTGAGGCGGGCCGTTGGGCCGGCAACACCGACAACAGCTCCTCAGGCATCGACGCGCTGGGCTCGACGGCGTACTACGACAACGCGACCAACACCGCCGAAGTGGTCAACCGCTGTCACCGCAGCAAGGCCGCCGAGGGCGGGATCGGCGGCACCATCAGTGCGATGAACCTCGCCTGTTCGGGCGCCCAGACGACGACGTACACGTCCTCGGACGGGTACTTCAAGCCCGGGCTGGACTTCTACAGCTCCGGTGGCAACCAGGGCCAGGCGCTGATGCTCCAGAACTTCGCGACCACGCACAACGTCAAGATGGTCGCGGTCTCGATCGGCGGCAACGACTTCAACTTCGCCGGCATCGTCACCGACTGCGTCGCGGACTTCCTCGGCTCGCCGTCGTGGTGGCCGGACTACTGCAAGGACGACAGCACCGTCACCTCGGAGATGACGTCAGCGAACATCGCAGCTGTCAAGGCGCGGATCTCGACCGCGTTCCAGAACATCCGCACCGCGATGCGCAACGCCGGGTACGCCGACACCGCGTGGACCCTCGAGGTGCAGAACTACCCGTCGCCGATCCCGGCGTCCTCGGCGTTCCGCTACAGCCAGAGCGGGTACACCCGGCAGAGCACCGGCGGCTGCGGCTTCTGGAACACCGATGCCGACTACGCCAACAACACGCTGCTGCCGACGATCAACAGCACCGTCACCGGCGCCGCGACGGCGAGCGGGTTGACCAACGTCAAGCTGCTCAACATCGCCGGCGCCTTCAACGGTCG
The DNA here is from genome assembly GCA_025964775.1 of Marmoricola sp. GTDB lineage: Bacteria > Actinomycetota > Actinomycetes > Propionibacteriales > Nocardioidaceae > Marmoricola. Next base: position 1,061 of record JAOPYE010000024.1, on the reverse strand, counting down.
CCGGCTGTGCGAGAACACGGTCGGCCTGCTCGAGGAGAAGGGCCTCAGCTCGTGGACGCAGTCCGGCGCGGTCGACAGCACCGAGTGGATCAACCAGATCCGGACCGTCTCGACGGCCGGGAGCAGCCCGTACTACATCCAGGAATCGCTGCACCCGAACTACTGGGGTGAGCTCGCGCTGCGCGACTGCGTCAGGCAGGCATACAACGCTGGGACTCCGAAGTCCGGGACGTGCCTGCGCGGGAGCAACGGCGTGAACTCGTACGGCGAGCCGCAGATGGTGCTGCAGTAGTCAGGCGTGAAATAGCGAAGCCCCCGTCAGTTGGCGGGGGCTTCGTCGTTTCCAGAAGCTTCGTCGTTCCGGCCGTCGTGATCGCGGTGGTGGTGATTACGACGACCCCGAACGAGTCGGTCGCGATCGCTTTGAGCGAAAGCTTCGCGCAGGTTGGCCAGAGCGCGCCATGTCTGCCTGATCGTCGTTCTGTTCAGCGCCAGCCAGGCGTGCAGGGCTTCCTGGGGTCGAGGCCGGGGAGGGCGCCCGCTCCGCTGGGTTACGGAGCCAAACTGGACGCCGCCTCGCCACACAGCCAGCCCTGTGAAAGGTGTCTCACATCCCGTGAAAGCTGGCTGATTCGAGACGTCTATTTCGGACACGGGTTTTGAGACGGGTCTGTCGCACTTGACCGCGCACTCACGGGTTGTGGACACAAATGGCCGGTTGTGATCGATGGCCGAAACGCACGTGCGGCACAATAGGGTCTCCACGACCCTTGATCGGAGCGCCGATGCGACGCCTGGTCCTGCCCCTCGTAATCCTGGTGGCTGTGCTCACTGGATGCGCGGCCGACCACTCTCACAAGCCTGACCACAAGCCTGACGCTTGGGCGATGTCTCTGTGCACGCGAGACCTGCAGCAAGAAAGTGGCACCAAGGACATGGGCGCGGGCGCGTGGACCACCGGCCCGATGGGTTTCAGACTGGTTGACGCTCGCGCCGTGACCCAGGCTGAAGCCAAGGCCCTGGGAGGCCGTGCCCTGGGAGGCCGTCTCCCCACAGACTCG
>JAOPYE010000020.1 GCA_025964775.1 Marmoricola sp. | reverse complement strand
GACTCCTCGACGGTGATGACGCCTTCCTTGCCGACCTTGTCCATCGCCTCGGCGATGGCCTCACCGACGGTGGTGTCAGCAGCCGAGATCGACGCGGTCGCGGCGATCTGCTCCTTGGTCTCGACGTCCTTGCTCATCTCGAGCAGGGTGTCAGAGACGGCCTTGACCGCGGCTTCGATGCCCTTCTTGAGGGCGATCGGGTTGGCGCCGGCCGCGACGTTGCGCAGACCCTCGCGAACCATCGCCTGGGCGATGACGGTCGCGGTCGTCGTACCGTCACCGGCGACGTCGTCGGTCTTCTTGGCAACTTCCTTGACGAGCTCGGCCCCGATCTTCTCGTACGGGTCCTCCAGCTCGATCTCCTTGGCGATGCTCACACCATCGTTGGTGATGGTGGGAGCGCCCCACTTCTTCTCGAGTACGACGTTGCGGCCCTTGGGGCCCAGGGTGACCTTGACGGCGTCGGCGAGCGTGTTCATGCCACGCTCGAGACCGCGCCGGGCCTCCTCATTGAAAGCAATCAGCTTCGGCATAACTCTTGCGATTCCTCACGCAGATGAGTTGGACGGCCGATTCGTCGCCCGCGACGGACGATCCGGGCTGACCCGACAGACCCTTCCCGTCGGCGCCTTCGGACCTCGACTTCCTCGGCCCTGGGGTGGTGCGGTTGTCACTCTCGATCCGAGAGTGCCAACTCCAATTGTTAGCACTCGGCACCTGAGAGTGCAAACGCCTACCCCTCGGCGAGGAGCCGGACGACCAGGTCGGCGAACGCGTGCCCGTTCGCGGGGAGTTCGGACAGGTACAGCCCCGGCTCGGTCACCTCGAGCTCGCTGAGGGCCAGCACCCCGTCGGCCCGTCGCATCAGGTCGACCCGGGCGTAGTCCAGGCGGGTGCCGAGGATCTGCTCGGCCACCTCGACGGTACGGCGCGCCAGGCCGGTGGCTTCGGAGGTCGGCACGATCGCCACCGTGGTGCCGCCGTACTGCTCCTGGACGCGGATCTCGTCGCCGGCCGGCAGCTTGCGCACCATCGAGAGCGGTTCGCCGCCGAGGACGAACACCGACGACTCGCCCTCGGTCCGCACCGAGTCCACCAGTGGCTGGACCACCCACGGTCCCGGCCCGGTGGCCGAACCGATGCTCACGCCGCGGCCGCCCGCGCCGACCTGTGGCTTGACGACCGCCTCGTCGAAGGACCCGATGGCGTCGGGCAGGTCCTCGGCCCGGCCGACGACGATCGTCGGGACGACGGCGAGGCCGGCATCGGCCAGCTCGACCAGGTAGGCCTTGTCGGTGTTCCAGGCGAAGACCGCAGCGCCGTTCATCAGCCTCGGCACCCTCCGCGCCCAGGCGAGGAACTCCTCGACCCGCGCCTCGTAGTCCCAGGTCGACCGGACAGCGACCAGTCCCGACGACCAGTCGACGTCCGGGTCGTCCCAGCAGACCCAGCGTGCGTTGATCTGGCGATCGACGAGTGCGGCGTCGAGCACCTCGTGCGACGGCTCCCCGTCGGGAAGTGCGGAACAGGTCACCAGCAGCACGTCGGTCATGGCGATCAGCCTGCCAGCCGCCGCGAGTCAACCGAGCTGGCGGGCAAGCGCCTGTGCCGCGGCCTCGTCGAACCCGACGATCTCCAGCTCCCCGGTGGTGATCACCCCCTCGAACCCGGGGGCGCTGAACACCCGACCACCAATGAGGATCGCCAGCCGTCCGCGGGAAAGGTAGAGCTTGCGCGAGATGCGGCTGAATGCACTCGCCCCACTCGTGCCCAGCGTGATGTCCACGACCCAGCCGGCCCCGTACCCGGATGGGTGCGCCTCCGCAGTCGCCGCCCTGCCTTCCCAGTCAGGGGCGCGGAGCCGGTATTTGTGCCCGGTCGAGTCACAGGCGAAGTCGCTGGTGCTCCAGTGAGGAGTGGTGGGACCAGTTCCGGGGCACCTGAAAGCCTTGAACTCCGGCTGGTGCACCCCGCCGGCTTCGTCCGAGGCGATCACCTCTCGAAGCTCGATCGTCGCCGACCCGTAGTAGTGCCCACCTGCCGGGCTTGCGGTCGACGGGGTCGTCGCGGGCGCGGCCGCCGGCTTCTCGGCGCCGGCGTTGCTGCATGCCGTGAGCGCCAGCACCACGACAAGGGCGGCGCGCACACGGTTCATGCAGCTGACCTGAGGCGCTCTCAGCTGTCGCCCATCCGGTAGACCCGACGCGCGTTGTCGCTCAGCAGGCGCTGAGGATCGGCACCGGGACCGAGGATGTCCAGGAGCGCCTCGACGGTGCCTGTCATCGAGACGATCGGCTTGTCCATCGGGTAGTTCGAGGCCCACAGCGTGCGGTCGGCACCGAAGAGCTCCTGGGTCCGGGTGACCAGCGGAGCGACGGCGTCGCGGAACTGGTTGGTGGTCTGGGCGCCCGACCACCCCAGGACCGGCATCCCGAGTCCGGAGTGCTTCGCGACGACGTTGGGCAGGGCAGCGACGGCCGCGACGTCGTCGGACCACCGGTCGAGGATCGCGCGGCGATCGCCGTCGGTGCGTCCGGTCTCGCGCCCTCGTGGCCCGAAGAGTCCTACCGGGGTCGCGTAGTGATCCAGGACGATGGTGGCCTGGGGGTACTCGTTCGCGAGCACGACGACCTCGGGCAGCTGGTGGGAGTAGACCCATGCCTCGAAGCTCAGCCCGCGCTCGGCGATCGCCGCGAACCCGCTGAGGAACGCGGGCCGGGTCAACAGGCCGGGCTCGGCCCAGGAACGCACTCCCGGGTCGGGGTGGTGCGCCGCCGAGCAGCGGACTCCCCGCAGCAACGGGCTGGCAGCCAGGTTGCGGTCGAGTCGCTCGGCGGTTCCCGGGTCACTCGGGTCGGCGTGGCAGACGATCGCCCCGAGCCCGGGCAACCCGTCGGACCCGAACGGCAGCGATGCCACCCAGGCGGTCTCACCGGCGGCACCGAGCTGGCTGTGGTCCTTCCATCCCGCTTCGACGTGGACGATCGAGTCGACCGGCAGGTCTGCGGCGTCGGCACGGTAGTCGGCCGGAAGGTACGGGTTCAGCACATGCGCCGGATCCCCGACGAAGTCCCGGCCGCTGCGGGGAACGAGCGCCAGGACGACCGGACGCAGCAGCGGCGCACGACGCAGCACCTTGGCCGGCGCCGACACCTCCCGCGGCGTCGTGAAGGGGTCCCACTGGTGGATGTGGGGATCGACGATCCTCAGGTCGTCCGGAAGGTTCATCACCCGGGTCAGACTGCCAGATCGTCGATCCGGGACCTTTCTTCGGTGAGGCTGTCGATTCGCCCCTGTCCCGCCCGTCACCCCGGTGACAGACTCCGAACAACCGAGAGGAACCACCATGACCGAGTACGCAGTCCTCCTGCCCGGCGACGAGAGCGCATGGGCCCAGGCCAGCGCCGAACAGCGCGCCGAGATGTACGAGCGCCACATGAAGTTCGCCGAGCTGCTCGCCTCGCGCGGCCACCAGGTCACCGGCGGCAACGAGCTCCAGGCCAGCAGCACCGCCCGCACCGTCACCGGCTCGCTGGACCAGGTCTCCGTGACCGAGGGCCCGTACGCCGAGACGACCGAGCAGCTGACCGGTTTCTACACGGTCAACACCGACAACCTCGACGACCTGCTCCAGGTCTGCGGCATCCTCGCCGAGGGTGGCGGCAAGGTCGAGGTCCGCGCCACCGTCGAGCACGGCTGAGGCCGAGCACCGCGATGACCGGCGTCGATCCGGGCGTTCCGGAGGAGGTCCGGGCCCGGATCGACGAGGTCTGGCGCACCGACTGGGGTCGGCTGCTGGCCCTGCTCGTCGCCCAGTACCGCCGTCTCGACCTGGCCGAGGACGGCCTGGCGGATGCCTTCGAGGCCGCGGCGCGGCGCTGGCCGGCCGACGGGATTCCCGGGAATCCCCCGGCATGGCTGCTCGTTGCTGCCCGCCGCAAGATCCTGGATCGACTCCGTTCCGACGCCGTGCTCGCCCGCCGGATGCCGTTGCTGGGCGTGGAGGCCGAGCTCAGCGAGCAGGCCGGCAGCGTGATGGCGCTGTCCGGCGAGGAGATCCGCGACGAGCGACTGAGGCTTGTCCTCCTCTGCGCGCACCCGTCGCTGACACCGGAGTACGCCGCTGCCCTCACGCTTCGCCTGGTCCTGGGCGTGCCGACCACCGAGATCGCGCGCCTGTTCCTGGTCAGTACGCCGACGATGGCCGCGCGACTGACCCGCGCCCGGCACCGGATCGCCGGCGAACGCTTCGCGGTCCCGGCCCGCACCGAGCTCGAGGACCGTATCGACGGCGCCGCCGGGATCGCCTACCTCGCCTTCACCACCGGCTACGCACCCGGGAGCGGGAGCGATGTGCACCGGCCGGACGTCGCCGGCGAGGCGATCCGGCTGGTCCGGGTGCTGCGCGAGGTCGCCCCGGGGCGTGCCGACCTCGATGCCCTGCTCGCGCTGATGCTCCTCCAGCACGCCCGCCGCGACGCCCGGGTCCAGGACGGCGCGCTGGTCCTCCTGCCCGAGCAGGACCGGTCGGCGTGGCGCTACGACGAGATCGACGAGGCCCTGGACCTGCTGACGCCGTGGGTCAAGACGTCGCCGAACCGGTGGCTGCTGGAGGCACTGATCGCCTCCGAGCACGCGATCGCCCCGAGCGCCGGGGAGACGGCATGGCCCCGGATCGCCGGGTACTACGCCGAGCTCGAGGAGCTGACCGGGTCTCCCGTCGTACGGCTCAACCGGGCGGTCGCGGTCGCCGAGACCGAGGGCCCGCTGGCCGGCCTCGCGCTGCTCGAAGGACTGGACCTCCCGGGTCACCGACTTCCCGGGACCAGGGCCGAGCTGCTGGCCCGCGCCGGCCGGATCCCCGAAGCGCGCATCGAGATGGAGACCGCGGTGCGGCTGGTCGACAACGACGCCGAACGTGCCCACCTCGCCGAGCGGCTGAGCTCCTGGTGAGTCTCCCGGGCGAGGGACAGGCCGACTAGGGTCGATCCATGGATGCGGGCACCGGGGACGTGACAGTGGTACCGACCGGTGACGGACGCGAGCTCGAGGTGCTCACAGGTGGGGATCCCGACGGCTTCCCGTGGCTCCTGCACAACGGCACCCCGAGTTCCGCGATCTCCTCGCCGATGATCGAGCGCAGTGCCCGGGCCGCCGGCCTCCGCCTCATCACCTACTCGCGTCCCGGGTACGGGACCTCGACCCCGCGCCCGTGGCCCTGGCCCCGGATCACCGATGACCTGACCGACTCCATCACGATCCTGGACGCACTCGGCGTCGACGACTTCGTGACCCTCGGGTGGTCAGGCGGCGGCCCGCGGGCCCTGGCCTGCGCAGCGCTGCTGCCACGTCGTTGCCGCGCAGCAGCCACCATGGCCGGCGTGGCGCCGGCGGACGCCCCCGACCTCGATTTCACCGCCGGGATGGGCCCGGAGAACATCGAGGAGTTCGCGGCGGTCGCGAAGGGACCGGAGGCCTACGGTGCCTTCCTGGCCAACGGGCTCGCCGAGCTGGTCGCCGTCACCGGTGCCGGGATCGCAGCCTCGCTGGGCGAGCTGGTCACCCCGGTCGACGCGGCCGCGCTGACCGGCGAGTTCGCCGACTGGCTCGCCGCGACATTCCGTCACGCCGCGTCCCAGGGCGTCATCGGCTGGCGCGAGGACGGCCTGGCACTGTTCTCCCCGTGGGGCTTCGAGGTCGGCGAGATCCGGGTCCCGGTCTCGATCTGGCAGGGGCGGGAGGACGCGATGGTCCCCTACGAGCACGGGGCCTGGCTGGCCGCGAACGTGCCCGGTGCGCGTGCGCACCTCTTCGAGGACGAGGGCCACATCTCCCTGATGGCGCGGCTCGAGGAGATGCTGGCCGATCTCAGGCAGCTCGCCGGTCTACCATCGCCGACATGACCCGGACCCGGATCGCGTCGATCACCCTCGCAGCGCTTGTCGTCACTGGCTGCGGCGCGTCCGTCAACGTGCACGCGTCGGGCACCACCCCCACGTCCACGCCGAGTTCGAGCCCGGGCCAGTCGAGCTCCGCCGGGCAGACGACGTTCCCGGCAACCGGCCTGGCACCCGACCTGCGCCGGGTGACCGCGAAGGCCTCACGACTGTCCATCGGTGTCCCGCGATCCTGGGTGTTGATCAACGCGGCGAAGCTCTCGAATCCGCAGACCAGGGCCAGGCTCGCCGCAGCTGCCCGCGGCATGAACCTGACGCTGGACCAGTTCCAGCAGTTGGCACAACAGGTCGACCTGTTCGCGATCGCCCAGACCGTTCCCAACAAGCAGCAGAATCTCAACGTCGTCTCCGAGCCGGCCGTCGAGGAGCTCCCGAGTGCCGCCGCGATCCGCAGCGGGATCTCGGCGCTCAACGCGACCGTGCTCGATATTCGCGACGTCACCACGCCGCTCGGCCGCGGCCGATTGGTGGAGTTCCGCATCGCGATCCGGGGACACATCGCGGCGTACGGCGTGTCGGTGTACGCCCAGCCTCGAAGCGGTCTCGCCCAGATCACCGTCACCACCACCTCGCTGGCATCGGCGATCGCCATGTTCGATCGCATCATCCCGACGGTGCGTGACATCGGAAGCGGCACAAACCAGACGTCCTGAACCCGCCCGGCCCGCGAGTCCCGGCAGTGGCCCAGTACTCGTCGGTCAGCCGCCGGCGACGGCCGGGATGATCGAGATCTGGGTGCCGGCGGGTGTCGCTGTCCCGAGAGCGTCGAGGAACCGGACGTCCTCGTTGCCGACGTACACGTTCACGAACCTGCGCAGGTCACCGGCGTCGTCGAGCACGCGCGCCTTGATGCCGGGGTGGTTCGCCTCGAGGTCGTCCAGTACTGCCGCCAGGTCGGCGCCCTCGGCAGTGACCTCGGACGCGCCTGCGGTGTAGGTGCGCAGGATGGTCGGGATACGGACGGACACGCTCATGAACTGGCTCCTGGGATGAGTGCTGGTCAGACGCCGTGCTGTCGGCGCTCGGCCTTCAGGCGATGCCTGCGGCGACGAAGGCATCGTAGGTCGCAGCGATGGTGGCGACCGGGCCCACCCGGTCCGAGATCGCGTCCAGGGTCTTGAGACCGTGCCCGGTGTTGATCACCACGGTCTCCAGTGACGGGTCGAGTTGACCTGTCTCGACGAGCTTCTTCAGCACCGCGACCGTGGTCCCGCCGGCGGTCTCGGTGAAGATGCCCTCGGTCCTGGCGAGCAGCACGATGCCCTCGCGGATGTCGTCGTCGGAGACCTCCTCGACCGCACCACCGGTACGACGCGCGATGTCGAGCACGTAGATGCCGTCAGCCGGGTTGCCGATCGCGAGCGACTTCGCGATCGTGTCGGGCTTGACCGGGCGGATCGCGTCGACGCCGGCCTTGAACGCGGTCGCAACCGGGCCGCAGCCCTCTGCCTGCGCACCGAACACCTTGTACGGCTTGTCCTCGACCAGACCGAGCTTGATGAGTTCGCCGAAGGCCTTGTCGACCTTCGTCAGCTGCGAGCCGGAGGCGACCGGAATGACGATCTGGTCGGGCAGCCGCCACCCGAGCTGCTCGGCGATCTCGTAGCCCAGGGTCTTGGACCCCTCGGCGTAGAACGGACGGACGTTGACGTTCACGAACGCCCAGCCGTCCTCCTCGCCGGCGATCTCGGAGGCCAGCTTGTTGACGTCGTCGTAGTTGCCCTCGACCGCGACCAGCGACTCGGTGAAGATCGCCGAGTTCACCTGCTTGGGCACCTCGAGGTTGCTGGGGATGAAGACGACCGTCTTGATCCCCGCGCGAGCACCGGCCGCGGCAACGGCGTTGGCCAGGTTGCCGGTGGACGGACAGGCGAAGACCTTGGACCCGAACTCGACCGCCGCGCTCAGCGCGCAGGCGACGACCCGGTCCTTGAAGGAGTTGGTCGGGTTGGTGGAGTCGTCCTTGACCCAGAGGTTCGTGATGCCCAGCTCGCGACCGAGGTTGGTCGCCTGGAGCAGACGGGTGTAGCCCGGCTCCGTGTTGGGCGAGCTCTCGATGTCGTCAGGGACCGGCAGCAGTGCCTTGTAGCGCCAGATGTTGGCGGGACCGGCCTCGATGTCGGCGCGGGTGATGGCCGGGAAGTCGTAGGCGATCTCGAGCGGACCGAAGCACTCCATGCAGGCGTAGTGCGGGCCGAGCTCCTGGGTGGTGCCGCACTCGCGACAGACGAGTCCGGTGGCGTTCCCGAAGGCACGGTCACGAAGGACGGTGCCGTTGCTCGTACCCGGGATGATTCCAGTGCTCAAAGGAGGCCTCCTTCTCATCTTCCCCGGGCCGACTCTCGACCAAGGACGGATTTGGCACCACACCCACGAATCCGTCCCTTCCCGGAAGATCCGGGCCGGCGATCGGAGGCTCGTGCGGCGGTTGCCGGGACTTCAACGGGCCGTTCCCTCAGTCCCTCTCGATGAGCTGGGCACAAGCCTAGGGAGCCTCCCCGCGATCTGCACATCCATTCCGGCATCTGAGATCGCTGTCTCACATCATGGCTACGCGGGTGCCGCTGCGATCGCGAGGCCCAGATCGCGGAGGAAGTCCATCACTCCGTCCGGACCGTCCACGACGGCGTCGCAGAGGTCGCGCAACCGGGACTGCTCGTCCGATCCCGAGCACACCAGCAGGGCGGGCAGGCCGTGGGCGCGGAGGTCGCGCACCGCGTCGAAGGCCGGTACGTCGCCCAGGTCGTCGCCGACGAAGACGACTCCCCCGACGTCGTACTGGTCCACCAGCGTGCGCAGCGCGATGCCCTTGTCCATCCCGTCGGCGCGCACCTCGATCACGAACCTGCCGGGCTCGACCGCGAGGTGCCGCTCCGCGGCCGCCTCGGTCAGGATCGGCAGCAGGCGCTCGAACGCTCCCGCGGGATCAGCAGCGCGGCGGGTGTGCACGGCGACGGCGAGACCCTTCTCCTCCACCCACGCGTCGGTGGCCTCGGCCCGGCGCAGGAGTCGCGGCAGGTCGCCGATCAGGCTGGCCAGACCGGACGGGGGTTTGGGCGAGACGACCCGACGTCCCGAGGAGGTCCACCGCTCGTTGCCGTACTGGCCGAGCACCACGAGTTCGCGACCGGATTCGCCGATCTCGTCACCGACCACGTCCAGCCCGCCGAGGGCCAGCACCTGGCGGGCCGGTCGCCCTGTCAGCACGGCGATCGTGCGCACCCGGGCCGACAGCTCGACGAGCAGCGCACCCGCCCGTTCGTGGATCAGCGCGACCTCGGGGTCATCGACGATCGGCGACAGCGTTCCGTCGAAGTCGAGGGCCACCAGCAGTCGGTCGGCGACGGCAACCACGTCGTGGTACGACTGCGCGCCGGTGGCGGAGCGGAACTCCATGAGGCCACTCAATCAGAGCGGGATGACGACCGTGTCAGTGGTAGTCGCCGGTCAGGATGACCGTGACCCGGTTGAACTGCATCGGCGCGATGGCAGGCTTGATCCGGGTGATGCCGAGGTCCCGGGCGAGCAGCTCGGCGGCAGCCTTCAGCTTCGGACCGAAGTAGACCGTGCTGGCATCGACGGTGCCGTACCAGTTCGCGGTCGCGACCACGTTCCAACCCACCGACTGGGCACGCGAGGAGGTCTTGCCGGCGAGGCCCTTGACGTTGGAGTTGTTGAAGATGACGACGTCGACCTTGCCGCGGTGGACGACGACGGTCGGCGTCGGTGTCGAGGTCGGGGTGATGACGGCCGGGGTCGTGACCGATCCGGAGGTCACGTGGGGCCGGACCACGGCGTGGTGCGCGGCCGGGGTCGCCTTGTCGCCACCACCCTGGGTGGCCACGAAGATCAGTCCGGCGAGTGCGACCCCCGAGATGCTGAGGACCATCAGTCGGGTCGGCAGGACCACCCCACGGGCGTCACGGGTACGGCGACGCGCCACCTGACTCAGAGCTCGAAACCGAGCCGGCGGGCCGAGCGCTGGCGTTGGCGGGCGGCCCGGAGGCGACGCAGCCGACGGACCAGCAGCGGGTCGTGGGCGAGCGCCTCGGGACGGTCGATCAGGGCGTTGAGGACCTGGTAGTACCGCGTCGAGCTCATGTCGAACTTCTCCCGGACCGCACTCTCCTTGGCGCCGGCGTACTTCCACCACTGGCGCTCGAAGTCGAGGATGCCGCAATCGCGCTCGGACAACGCTCCGGATTCGTCGGGCTGTCCGGAGCTGAGTGCGTGACTGGCGACCATCGTCGTCGACTCCTCGAGGTGCTGCAGGTGGACGCGAACCATCCTAGGCGACAAACGACACCGATGTCATTCGCCCCGCCCGACGAGTCTCCGGGCGCGTCCCGGACCATCCGAGGTGCCCGGACCCCTCTAGGCTGACGGCGTGATCGGAACTGTTCGGCGCCGCGGGGACCGGGCGCAGCGTGCCGATCTGGTCATCGTGGCGAACCGGCTTCCGGTCGACCGGCTGGTCGGCGCTGACGGCGCGGTCAGCTGGGGTCGCTCCCCCGGCGGCCTGGTCAGTGCCCTCGCACCGGTGATGAACAGCCAGGGCGGCGCCTGGATCGGGTGGCCCGGCGACGTCGGGGAGGACCTCGAGCCCTTCGAGCACGAAGGGATGACGCTCATCCCGGTGAGCATGTCGGCGGCCGAGTACGAGGAGTACTACGAGGGCTTCTCGAACGCCACCCTCTGGCCGCTGTACCACGACCTGGTCGCCAAGCCCGAGTTCCACCGGGAGTGGTGGGACGCCTACGTGACGGTGAACCAGCGGTTCGCCGATGCCGCAGCCGCGATCGCCGCGCCGGGCGCCATGGTGTGGATCCAGGACTACCAGCTGCAGCTGGTGCCGGCCTTCCTGCGCGAGCTGCGCCCCGACCTGCGGATCGGTTTCTTCCTGCACATCCCGTTCCCGCCCGCTGAGCTCTTCTCGCAGCTGCCGTGGCGCCGCGAACTCCTCGAGGGCCTGCTCGGCGCCGACATCGTCGGTTTCCAGCTCTCCGGCGCCGCCCAGAACTTCATCAGGCTGGTGCGCCAGCGAGTAGGACACAAGACGCACCGCGACTCGGTCTACCTGCCCGACGGTCGCGTCGTGACGGCGAAGGCGTTCCCGATCTCGATCGACAAGGCGCACTTCGAGGGGCTCGCGCGTTCCGAACCGGTGCAGGAGCGGGCGTCCCAGATCCGCAAGGACCTCGGCAACCCGCGCAGGATCTTCCTGGGCATCGACCGGCTCGACTACACCAAGGGCATCTACGCCCGGCTGCGTGCGTTCAGCGAGCTCATCCACGACGGCCACTTCACGGCCCAGGACGCGACCTTCGTCCAGGTCGCAAGTCCCTCGCGCGAACGCGTCGACCAGTACCGGATCCTGCGCGACGACATCGACCGGCTCGTCGGCCACATCAACGGCGACCTCGGCCGGATCGGGCGACCTGCCATCTCCTACCTGAACTCGGCGTTCCCGCAGGCCGAGATGGCGGCGCTCTACGTCGCCAGCGACATCATGGTCGTCACCCCCTTCCGCGACGGCATGAACCTGGTAGCCAAGGAGTACGTCGCCTGCCGGTACAACGACGATGGCGCGCTGGTGCTCTCCGAGTTCGCGGGCGCCGCCAACGAGCTGCGCCAGGCCTACCTGGTCAACCCCTACGACATCAACGGCATGAAGGCCCAGATGCTGGAGGCCTACCTGGCCGACGAGAAGGAGCTCACCCGCCGGATGCGGGCCATGCGCAAGACCGTCGCGGAGAACGACGTGAACAACTGGGCGCGCAACTTCCTGGGCGACCTCGCCGCTGCTCGACCGGGCCACGAGAAGCACGTCAAACCGGCCAAGCGCTCCTGAGTTTCCACACCTGCGGACAGCTCCCCCTGTCCACGGAGCCCTGCGGCTTCTAGGGTGCGGCAATGAGCAGGAGAGTGCTGAAGGTCAACGATTCGGCCTGGCTGTACGCCGAGTCCCACCGCACGCCGATGCAGGTGGCGATGCTGGCGACGTTCGCCGTCCCTGCTGACCGGCCCGACTTCGTGCGCGACCTGGTTGCCCGCTGGCGCGAGGTCCGCGAGTTCCAGCCGCCGTTCAACTACCTGCTGCGGATGGCTCCGGTGCCGAGCTGGCAGGAGCTCGACGCCGACAAGATCGATCTCGACTACCACTTCCGGCACTCCGCACTGCCGCGCCCCGGATCGCAGCGCGAGCTCGGCGTGCTCGTCTCCCGGCTGCACTCGGCCAAGATGGATCGGCAGTACCCGCTCTGGGAGTGCCACATCATCGAGGGCCTCGAGGACAACCTCTGGTCGATGTACGTGAAGGTGCACCACTCGCAGATCGATGGTGTCGGTGGTGTGCGGCTCCTCAAGCGCATCATGAGCATCGACCACGACGCCCGCGACATGCTGCCGCCGTGGGCGGTCGGCACCCGCGGTCCGGACCAGTCCGGGATCCCGCGCAAGGTGAGCCCGGAGATCGGCGAGCAGCGATCCTCGATCTCGCTGCGATCGGTGGCTGCGAGTGGAACGGCGGTCGCGACCTCGCTGACCCGGACGTACGGCGAGAGCGTCCTCGGGACGCAGGAGGCAGGCCGCGCAGTCCCGTTCCGGGCCCCGAAGACCTTGTTCAACGGGCGGATCCACACGCCGCGACGGTTCGCCACCCAGCACTACTCGATCGACCGGATGCGGGCCGTGGCCTCGGCCACCGGCGGCAGCCTCAACGACGTCTTCCTGGCGATCTGCGGTGGCTCGTTGCGTCGGTACCTGTCCGAGGCCCGGGCGCTCCCAGACGAGCCGCTCATCGCCAACGTCCCCGTCTCCGTGCGCCCGGGCGATGCCCCCGGGGTCGGCAACGCGATCACGTTCCTGTACTCCAGCCTCGGCACCGACGTCGCGAACCCGCTCTCCCGGATCCGGGCGATCCAGGACTCCACCAGGCTCGGCAAGGCGCGGCTGCCAGACGTGGAGGGCATCGCGATGGACGCCTACACCGCTGTCCTGATGGGACCGTTCCTGTCCCAGGCCATCCTCGGCTTCGGCGGCCGCGGCCGCCCGGCGTCGAACGTGGTGATCTCGAACGTGCCCGGTCCCTACGAGCCGCGCTACATCGACGGGTCGCGCCTCCTGGAGATCTACCCGGTCTCGTTGCTCTTCAACGGACAGGCGCTGAACATCACCGCGGTCTCCTACGACGGTGAGTTCAACATCGGGTTCACCGGCTGCCGCGACTCGATCCCGTCGCTGCAGCGGATCGCCGTCAACGCTGGCGAGGAGCTCGAGGCCCTCGAGGCCGAGCTGGGGCTTGGTTCCTGAGGAGGTTGCGAGGCAACCGTCTCGAAGGGCTGGCCGGCTCACCGTGACGACGATCCGGGTCCCACCCACCGGACCCGCCTCGCGTTCAGGCTGTTGTTGGTAATTTTCGCAGCATGGATCTGATCCCCAAGCCGGACCAGGTCGCCTCCGCCGCCAGCAACGTCGCCCACAAGGTGCTCTACGGCGGGCTGGCCGACTTGCGCCCCATGCCCCGAACGCTCATCGACGACGGGCCGCTGCGGGAGGTCTACCACTACCGTCCGCAGAAGCAGGTCAAGTCGACGGGGGACCCGATCCTGCTGGTGACGCCGCTCGCGGCACCGGCCATCTGCTTCGACCTGCGGCGGGACTGCTCGCTGGTCGAGCACTTCGTGAAGGCCGGTCGCCCGACGTACCTGGTCGAGTACGGCGAGATCTCGTTCAAGGACCGCAACCTCGGCATGGAGCATTGGGTCGACGAGGTCGTGCCCGAGGCGATCCGGCAGGTCAGCGCGCACGCGGGAGGACGGCCGGTCCACGTCATCGGCTGGTCGTTGGGCGGCATCTTCGCGGTGCTCGCCGCGGCCTCCGACGCCAAGCTCCCGATCGCCTCGCTGACCGTCGTCGGTTCACCGTTCGACGTCCGCGAGGTCCCGCTGGTCGCACCGCTGCGCCCGATCCTGCGCCTCACCGACGGCGGCATCATCACGCAGGTCTACCGCGCGCTGGGTGGTGCTCCCAAGCCACTGGTGCGGCGCGCGTTCAAGCTGAGCAGCGGCACCAAGCTGATCACCAAGCCGATCGCGATCCTGCAGCACCTCGACGACTCGGAGTGGCTGGCCCAGATCGAGGCCGTCGACCGGTTCACCGCGAACATGCTCGCCTACCCCGGTCGCACCTTCGGGCAGCTGTACCACCGGATGCTCAAGCACAACCAGCTCAACACCGGCAAGGTCAACCTGAGCGGTCACCTGATCGACCTGGCCGACATCACGATGCCGGTCCTCGTCTTCGCCGGCAACACCGACGGCATCGCACCGATCCCGGCGGTCCGCGCGATCGTGCCGTTGCTCCCGAACGCCCACGAGGTCAGGTTCGAGATCGTGCCGGGTGGCCATCTCGGCATGCTCACCGGACGCGCAGCGCGGCACACGACCTGGCTGGTGATGGACGAGTGGATCGCCCAGTACTCCACGCCGGACGACCGCGAGAAGGCGCCGAAGGCGACGGCGAGCCCACGCAAGCGTGCGGCAGCCAAGAAGACGGCGACGACCCGGAAGGCACCCGTGAAGAAGGCAGTGCGGAAGGCGGCACCGAGAACGGCGGCGGAGGTCGCACCCGACCGTTCCGCGATCGGGTCGAACCGCGACCGCCGCTTCTCCTCCACGTCCTCGCGCGACCTGGCTCCCAAGCGATGAGGCAGCTGTTCCGGCGGGCCGGGCTGCCGGTGCTCGCCGCCGTCCTGGCCGCCACGGCCGCCGGTTGCGGCGGCTTCGGCAGCGTCCAGCCCCTGACCGTCGACACCGCACTGCACTCCTACGTGGCGCTGGGCGACGGCTTCGCTGCGGGCCCGTACGCCGGACGAACCGCCGGCGGCTGCCTGCGCGGCGCCGACAACTACCCCACCCTGGTCGCACGCGAGCTGAAGATCACGACGTTCACCGATGTGACCTGTACCGGCGCAGACACCCGCTCGCTCACCGAACCCGGCACGGTCGGTACGAACCGGGCCAGGCTGCCGGCGCAGATCGCCGCGGTCGGGCACGACACCGCCCTGGTCACCGTGACCGCCGGGATCATGGACCACGACCTTCTCGACGAGATGTTCCGGGTCTGCCTGGCACTACCGTGCGGAAACGCCGTCCTCCCCAACGACCTCAGTGCCCAGCTCACCGCCTTCGAGAACAACCTGACCGCCGCCCTCCGGGCAATCCAGGACAAGGCTCCGCAGGCCTTCGTCGTGGTCGTCGGCTATCCGCAGCTCATGCCGCTCGACAAGACCTGCGCCAAACTGCCGAGGATGACGCTGGCCCAGTTCAACGCATCGAACACCGTGCTCTCGAAGCTCAACGTCACTGTCGAGTCCGCGGCGCACCAGACCGGCAGCACCTTCGTCGACCTCTCCGGCCTCACCCAGGACCACAGCGCGTGCTCGGCTGCGCCGTGGGTCAGCGGCATGACTGCCGTGGCCGGTCACTCGATCGCGTACCACCCGCTGCCCGCCGAGCAAGCCGCCGTCGCGACCGCGGTCGCCTCGGCGGTCCGCACCCGGTGACCAGGCTCCCGCCATACTGGTGAACGCCATGTCGACCCACACCGCCGCCCGCAGATTGCGTCCTGCCCGCACGCGTCCTGCGCTCGCCACCGCCCTGCTCGTCCTCGCTCTCACGGCCCTCGCCGCCTGCGGACAGGCTTCGCCGCCGAACCCTCACCCGCTCAACTTCGATCCCTATGCGGCCCTGGGTGATTCGTACTCCGCCGGGGTGGCCCTGACACCATTAACCGACGCGACGTGCTTGCGATCGAGCAGCAACTACGCAGGTCTGCTGGCCGACAGGCTCCACATCCCCAGCGTCGACGACGCCACCTGCGGCGGCGCGAAGTCCGTGAACCTGACCCAACCGCAGGTCACCCAATTCGGAACGAATCCGCCCCAGCTGGACGCGGTCACCGCCGACACCAAGCTGGTGACCCTGGGCATCGGATTGAACGACTACAACCTGTCGTGGGCTCTGTCGTACGCGTGCATCCCGGTCAACGGCGTACGGACCGCCACGTGCACCGCGTTCCTCAACGCGAAGCAGTCGGTGATCACGGACGTCATCAAGAAGATCGGCGACCTGGTCACCAACGACCTCAAGGAGATCCGCGCCAAGGCGCCGCGCGCGCGCATCGTGCTGATCGGTTACCCACGCCTGCTCGCGGACGACACCGACTGTCCTGCCCAGGTTCCGGTGCCGAACGAGGCTGCGGACCGGATCCGGGAAACCCTGCGCGACGTCAATGACACCTTCATCCACATCGCGGCGTCGCAGAAGGTCGACTACATCGACATGTACGCCGCCTCGGTGGGTCACGACGTCTGCTCGGCTGATCCGTGGGCCAACGGTCAGTACGCCATCCGCGGCAAGGCCTACGCGTTCCACCCGTTCGCCGCGTACCACGTCGCGGTGGCCGACAAGCTCTATGCGCTGCTGAAGAAGTGATGGCCGGGTTCGCCGGCCTGGTCGACCAGGGCCTCGTCGCCGCGGACTGGGCCCAGGCGCTTGCGCCGGTCGAGCCGGACCTGATCCGGATGGGGGAATTCCTCCGTGTCGAGGTGGCCGCCGGTCGCGGCTACCTGCCGGCCGGACCCGACATCCTGCGTGCGTTCGCGCGACCGCTCGCCGACGTCAAGGTGCTGATCGTCGGTCAGGACCCGTATCCGACTCCGGGCCACCCGGTCGGCCTCAGCTTCTCCGTCGCACCGGACGTTCGACCACTGCCGCCGAGCCTGGTGAACATCTTCAAGGAGCTGGCCTCCGACATCGGTCAACCCCTGCCGAAGTGCGGTGACCTGTCGGCGTGGGCGGATGCCGGGGTGATGCTCCTCAACAGGACGCTCACGGTGACACCGGGGAGGTCCAACTCGCATCGTGGCAAGGGCTGGGAACCCGTGACCGAGCGGGCCATCGACGTCCTCGCCCAACGAGGCGGACCGTTGGCCGCGATCCTGTGGGGCCGCGACGCCCAGTCCCTCAAGCCTCGACTGGGCCCTGTCCCCTGGGTCGAGTCGGTGCATCCGAGCCCGCTGTCCTCGCACCGGGGCTTCTTCGGCTCGAAGCCGTTCAGCACGGTCAACGCCCTGCTGGTCGCCCAGGGCGGCGAACCGGTCGACTGGACCCTTCCGTGACCGGGAATGCTGGCATGTTGTTGAATGTTGAACTATCATGACCACCATGCCAGACGACAGCCGCATGCCCGCCCTCTACATCGGCCACGGGGCACCGCCGCTGCTGGACGACCCGGTGTGGTCAGGCCAGCTGAGCGAGCTCGCCGGGACGTTCGCCCGTCCGAAGGCGATCGTGATCGTCAGCGCGCACTGGGAGTCTGCGCCGCTCTCGCTGAGCGCGAGCGGTCCGGGCACCGAGCTGGTCTACGACTTCGGCGGCTTCGACCCCCGCTACTACCGGATGCGGTACGACACCCCGGACGCCAGCGCTCTGGCACAGCGGATCGCCGCGATGATGCCCGACACCGAGCCGGTGCACCAGCACGCCAGTCGCGGCCTCGACCACGGCGCCTGGGTGCCGTTGACGATCATGTACCCGGAGGCCGACATCCCGGTGATCCAGATGTCATTGCCGACCGACGACCCCTACAAGCTGCTGAGCCTGGGCAGCAGGCTGCGCGAGCTTCGCGACGAGGGCGTCCTCGTGATCGGTTCAGGCTTCCTGACCCACGGCCTCCCGTTCCTGCGGGACTTCACCATCGAGGCCGAAGCGCCCGGATGGTCGGTCGACTTCGACCTGTGGGCTGCCGATGCCCTGGCCCGCGGCGACGTCGCCGAGCTGGCGGCGTACCGGACGATGGCGCCGGGGATGCCGTACGCGCACCCGACCGTCGAGCACTACACGCCGCTGTTCGTCACCCTGGGCGCGGCGATGGACCCCGAGGCCCCCGGCGACCAGGTCATCGACGGCTACTGGATGGGGCTCTCCAAGCGGAGTCTGTTGGTCCACTAGTTGAGATCACCGACCTAGGATGAGCGCAGCCGCCTTCTCGCCGATCATGATCGCGGGGGCGTTGGTGTTGCCGCCGGTGATCGACGGCATGATCGAGGCATCGGCGACCCGCAGGCCCTCGACACCGCGGACCTTGAGGTCCGGAGTGACGACCGACAGCTCGTCGACGCCCATCCGGCAGGTGCCGACACCGTGGTAGACCGAGGTGGCGCGGTTGAGGATCGCCGTCCTCAGTTCGCTGCCCTGCAGGCCGATGCCCGGGTGGATCTCTTCCTTGACCGCGCCCCCGAACGCCTTGCTGGCCATGATCTCCCGGACCATCTCCGAGCCCTCGCCGAGCAGCTCGAGGTCGGCGTTGTCGGCCAGGTAGTTGAAGTCGATCAGCGCGGTCGCGTTCGGGTCCGCCGAGGCCAGTCGCAGGGTGCCGCGGCTCTTCGGGTAGATCAGGGTCGCAAGGATCGTCATCGAGGTACGCGGATCGACGTCGTGCATGATCGGCTCGTCCTGGTTGGGTGAGACGTAGGACCACGGAAGCATGTGCAGCTGCAGATCCGGGACGTTGTTCTGCGCCTGCGAGGTCTTGAGGAAGCCGACCGCCTCGAACACCGAGTTGGCGAGGAACGTCGTACCCGGCCGCAGGACCTCCTTGGCGATGCCCCGGGCGAAGAAGCCGGCACTGCCCTTCATCTTCGTCGACGTGGTGTGGAAGGTGAGCGCGTGGAACATGTGGTCGTGGAGGTTGTCACCGACCGGCAGGTCCGAGATCACGGTGATCCCGTGGTCGCGCAAGTGCTGGGCGTGGCCGACACCCGAGAGCATCAGCAGCTGCGCCGAACCGACGAAGCCGGCGGAGAGGATGACCTCCTTGCCGGCCCGGATGGTGCGCTTCGAGCCGTTCTTGTCGGTCACGTCGACACCGGTCGCCCGACCGTTCTCGATGTTGACCTTGGTGACCATGACTTCGCTCTGGAGCTCGAGCTTGTCCGGTGCCAGGTTGTGCACGTAGCCACGGGAGGCGCTGTAGCGCAGGCCGTCGGCTGCGTTCTGCTGCATCCGTGAGATACCGGTCTGGGAGGCGCCGTTGTAGTCCTCGTTGATCGGCACGCCCAGGGCGTCGGAGGTCGCCTGGATGAACTGCAGCGAGCCCTCCTGCGGGAACTTGTTACGGGTGATCCTGATCGGACCGCCGGCGCCGCGGTACGTGTCCTCGCCGCCCTCGAAGTCCTCCATGCGCTTGTAGGCAGTGTTGACCGAGTCGGCGTCCCAGCCCTCGTTGCCCTCGGCGGCCCAGGCGTCGAAGTTGGCGCGGTTGCCCCGCACGTAGACCATGCCGTTGATCGAGCTCGATCCGCCGACGACCTTGCCGCGCGGGACCGGCATCTTGCGGTCGAGGATGTGCTTCTGCGGGGTGGAGTAGAAGCCCCAGTCGACGGTCTTCTTGATCTGCGGAACCGCGTGCATCGGGCCGATCATGCCGGGCTTCTTGACCAGGAACTTCTCGTCGCTCTTGCCGGCCTCGAGCAGGATCACGCTGTGCCCGGCCTCTGCGAGTCGACCTGCCAGAGCACTGCCGGAACTGCCGGACCCGACGATCACGTAGTCAGCTTCGGTCGAGCGCTTCTTGGCCATGGTTCCCTCATTCGTCCGTGTGGTGAGCCGGATCACCCGGCCGCGTAAATGTAACAAGTTCTAGTTTCGTCGTACAGCAGACTGGGCCGAGGAAAGCGCATCGGGCCCTTGGTCCCGGATCGGTGGCACGATCGAGTCGTGCAGATCCTCTCCATCCAGTCGGCCGTCGCCTACGGACATGTCGGCAACAGCGCGGCGGTCTTCCCGCTGCAGCGGCTCGGCCACGAGGTGATGGCCGTCAACACGGTGCTGTTCTCCAACCACACCGGGTACGGCGCGTGGCGCGGTCCGGTCCTTGCCGGAACCGACGTCGGCGACGTCATCCTCGGGATCGAGGAGCGCGGCGCGCTGGCCGGCGTCGACCTCGTGCTCTCGGGCTACCAGGGCAGCCCGCAGATCGCGACCGTCATCCTCGACGCCGTGAGAAGGGTGAAGGCCGCCAACCCGCGTGCCAGTTATGCCTGCGACCCGGTGATGGGGAACGCGCGCAGCGGCTGCTTCGTCGACGCCGCGATCCCGGTCCTGCTCCGCGAGCAGGTCGTGCCCGCAGCGGACCTGATCACCCCCAACCAGTTCGAGCTCGGCTACCTGACCGGGCAGCTCGACACCGGCACGAAGCCATCGCTTGCTGGTGTCCTCGAGGCCGTCGAAGCAGCTCGCGCGCTCGGCCCGCGGACCGTCCTGGTCACCAGCGTCGACGCAGAGGGCCAGGCCGCCGACGCGATCTCGATGCTGGCCGTCACTGACGGCGGTGCCTGGCAGGTCACCACTCCCCGACTGCCACTCAAGGCCAACGGCTCGGGCGACGTCACCGCAGCGCTCTTCTCCGCCCACCTTGCGACCTCGGGCGATGCTGCTGACGCACTGCGCCGCACGGCGTCCAGCGTGTTCGACCTCCTCGACGCCACCCTGGAGGCAAAGTCCCGCGAGCTGCGGCTGGTGCAGAGCCAGGAGGCCTACGCGAACCCGCGCCTGCAGTTCGAGGTCGAGCGGCTCGGATCCTAGGTCGAGGGCGCGCCCGCGCGGACACCTCGACCGAGGCGTCGACGCTCAGCGCGGGTCAGGTTGGCTTCGCGAACGCGCAGCATCGGCAGATCGACCCCGAGCTCGCTGGCGATCGCGGACGGAACGCGCGCGCCGACCAGGGCAGCGGCGAAGGCGTCCAGGGGGATCAGTCGTTCCGCGGCGAGCCGATCAGCCTCAGCCTCCTCGCGGTTCTCGAAGAACCCGGCCGTCGTACGGGCATGGCCCAGGTCGAGATGCGCGACGGCGTGGGCGAGCGAGCTCCGCTGCGCAGCAGGGCTCTGGTCGACCTCGATCAGGATCACCCGCCGTGCGCGGCACATCACCTCCGGGATGACACCGCCGAGGTGGGCGGTCGTGACGATCCACTCGGGATACCGCAGGGCAGCGTCGGCGCCCGGGTCGTACGTCAGGCCTCGCGCGCCGCCCGATCGATCTGCCATTCGATGTACTCCCGAGTGCCGTCCTTGACGCGCTCCCACTGCTGGTCGCTCAGGCCGTCAGGTCGCCGGAACCGAAGTGCGTCGTCATTCAGGTCCCGATCCTGGCGGCGACCACCGACAGGATCTGCTGCCTCGGGTGCCGGGCCTCCAGCCGCGATCGAGCGCAGCGTCCCGGCGGGCCAGTCGAGAGCCCGCTCGATCTTGCCCTGGGTGCCGATCTTCGGCCAGCGCTTGCCGTTGAGGAAGTCGCCGATCGTTCCCGGGTCAGCCCTGGTCGCAGCGACGAGTTGGGTGTTGTTCCACTCGAGATGGGCCATCCGCGCGGCAACGGCGTGCGCTGCTCGCTGCTGATTGTTGGTCTGGGCCATCCGAACTCCGAGTGCCTGCCGGGGACATGCTGGAAACCCGAGGGAACATCACGAGTCGCGGCGTTGTACACCGAGGAACTTGAGAGGGAACCTGGCCCTATTTGTCACTGATTCGGCCTACTAGTGCTTGCCGTTGAGAGGAGTTTTCCACAGTTTCGGGCAGGTCTTCCTTGACAACTTCCCTCACGGGAGGGCAGCAGATGCCCCATCAGGTCGGAAAATAATCGAAAACGGACATCGAATATGTGGATTTCGATCCCGGTTCAGCTGCGAGCGAGACGCGACCCGACAGCGGGGATGACGATCGCGGCGGCCGTCACGTGCGTGGTCATCAGCAGGATGCGCGTGCTCCATGCCGCGTCAGCCGTCAGATCGGGAGCGAACGACAGCGTGGTCAGGACGAGGGTCGTGACCAGCCACGCACGGTGCGCATCCTGCGCCCACCGACGAAGTCCGGCTGCGATGGCGAGACCGACCAGCACGAATCCGAAGGTGACCTGGGAGAACCCGAGCAGCGGGATAGGAGCGCCCTGGACGTCGAGCGAGATCCCGGCAGCATGCCCCACCGCAGCGACGGTCGTCGTGGCTCCAGCGGCCACGAGGCCGAATGCGACAGCGGCCGGCCACACGCGGCGAGCGGTCGGCGTCGTCACGGCGGACGGGGTGACGGTGGTTGATGTCATCGGGGTCGCTCCTGTCGGGACGGCAGCTGAGTACTGCCTCTGCCCTGACGTCGAACGCGCACCTCGAAATACGACACATCGCCGGCGAATACCGCCCAGGTGTTTGGTTAAAGACGATAACTCTAATAGACTTACATGGTAATGAGGATCGGCCCGTTCCTTCGATCACTGAGAGGTAGGAGTCCCATGGCCTGGCCCCCAGGCGCTCGTCCGTCGGTCGTGATCGTCGGCGGCGGCGCAGCCGGAACGCTCACCGCCATCCACCTGCTGCGGCTTGCACGGCGTCGCGAGACGAGTCTCGAGATCACCGTGGTCGAACCGGCGGACCGATGTGCGCGCGGGGTGGCCTTCGGCACGCCGGACGACGAGCACCTGCTCAACGTCCCGGCCCTCGGCATGAGCGCCATCCCCGAGGACCCGGGCCACTTCGTCTCCTGGCGCGAGCGGAACGTCGCTGGCGATGCCGGCGACCCTGCTGCCTTCGTCCCCCGGCGGCAGTTCGCCCTCTACCTCGAAGACCTGCTCGCCGGCGCGATCGCCGATGCAGCCGGCCAGAGCTCCTTCCAGCACCGCCGTACCAGTGCCGTCGGCGTACGCCGGACCGCAGGCGGTGTGGGCGTCACGACCGACGACGGTCACGAGATTGCCGCCGGCGCCCTGGTCGTCGCCACGGGCCTCCCTGGATCCGGCGCGGACTGGGCGCCCGAGAGCCTGCGCGGCTCGCCGTTCTTCGTCGGCGACCCGTGGGCAGCGGGCGCTCTCGACGTCATCCGCCGCGACCGGAACGGCCCGGCCGACGTCCTGGTGGTCGGGACCGGCCTGACTTCGGTGGACGTGATCCTCAGCCTGTCCGGTCCCCGCAGCCGCCCCGACCGACGCGTGGTGGCGATCTCGCGCGGCGGCAAGTTCCCCGAGACCCATCTGGCAGAACCCAGGCTCGCCGCGATCCCGGACGTCACCGACTGGGTCGGCGGACTGGAGGGGATCAGGTCCGAGGTCGCGCGCCACATCGCCGGCGTCACTGCGGCGACCGGTGACTGGCGCCCGGCGATCGACGGTCTGCGGTTCCGGCTCCCCAACCTCTGGCGGCGCCTCGACGAGGACGAGCGCGAACGGTTCCTGAGCGAGGACGCGAGCAGGTGGAACCGCTACCGGCACCGGATGGCGCCGACGAGTGCCGTCGTCCTGCGTGAGCTCCGCGGATCCGGCCGCCTCGATGTCCGCGCGGCCGAGGTCCTGACCGCCGAGCCGCTGACCGGCGGTGGACTGCGGGTCGGCCTCGGCGACGGTGCGCACCAGGACTTCGCCTGGGTGGTCAACGGCACCGGTCCGCAGACCGACGTGCGGAAGCTGGGCAACCCGTTCCTCGACGCGCTCCTCCGTCCCAGGACATCGGGGGCTCTCGCCACTGTCGAGACCGCCGGTCTCGGTCTCCGTACCCAGCACGGCCGTCTGGTCGACAGCACCGGGACCGCTGAGGCGCCGATCTGGACGATCGGGGCGCTGCGTCGCGGCGAGCTGTGGGAATCGACCGCCGTCCCCGAGATCCGGATCCAGGCAGCCGGGCTCGCGACCGCCGTCCTCGACGAGCTCGCGCCGTTGCCGCGTCGGCTCGAGGACGGACGACTGGTCAGTGGCCACCACCCGGTGGCCCGGCCGCGCGACCCCCTCGGCCTGCCGCTGTCCACAACGGCCGAGGCGGCCGCCTCCTTCAATGCCGGTCTGGAGCGCGTCCTCCGCCTCCAGTCCGGTGGCGAGGACCTGATCAGGGAAGCCACCGAGCTCGATCCGAGCTTCGCGCTCGCTCACGCCTCGCTCGCCCTGCTCGGCCACGAAGCCGGCGCCCACTGCGACACGGCGGATTCGTTGGCGGCCGCGCGTGAGGCGATCGGGCGCCGCGGCGACAGCCGCGAGGCCAGCTTCGTCAGCGTGGTCGACGCCCGGATCAACGGCCGTGGCCCGGGCGGTTCGAAGGCCTTGATGGCCCACATCGCGAACCATCCCCGCGACGTGCTCGCGGTTTCGGCTGCTGTCCCGACGATCGCCTTCTCGGGCGTCACCGACGTACAGCGTGAGGCGTGGGACCTGGTCGAGGGCCTGGCGCCGTCGTACGGCGATCACTGGTGGTACATCTCGCTCCTCGCCTTCGTACGTCAGGATCAGGGTCGCTTCGACGAGGCGGGCCTGCTCGCAGAGAGTGCGCTGTCCTGTGAGCCGTCCTCCGGCCATGCCGTCCACGCGCAGACCCACGTGCTCTACGAGACCGGGCAGCACGACGTCGGGCGGGTCTGGCTGGACCACTGGGTTGCCGAGAGCGGTCGGTCAGCCAGTCACCGCGCGCACTTCTCGTGGCATGCCGCCCTCCACGACCTCGCCCTCGGCGACACCGAGGCGGTACGGCAGCGGTACTACGCCCAACTCGCCCCGCCGGCCGTGACCGGGGTGCGCAGCCTCGTGGACGCGGCATCGCTGCTGTGGCGCTGGCGGGTCGCCGTGTCCGACTGGGACAGCGCCTCCGACCAGATCCCTGACGCGTTCGTCGACGAGACCGCGCCGCCTCCCATCGAGACCGTCCTCGCTGCCGTCGAGCAGCCGATGCTGCTGACGCCGCAGACGCCGTTCATCGCGCTGCACGCGGCCCTGGCGCTGGGTGCAAGTGGTGACCTCACCAGCCTGGCGGCACTGAGGGCTCATTGCGCAGCCGCCGACGACCCGAAGCTCCGATCTCTACTCGTCCCGATCTGCGACGCATTCACAGCCGTCATCGAAGGACAGTGGGAACAAGGTGCATGCCTGCTCCGCGAGTCGCTGCCGACCCTGGTCGGAGTCGGAGGCTCGGCCGCGCAGCGCGAGGTCATCGAGGAGACCCTGCTGCTCTGTCTGGTCCGGTCCGGGCACGCCGACGAAGCAGCGGCGATCCTGAACCGTCGACTCGACCGTCGTCCCTCGCCGCTGGATGCGCGGCGGCACGCCGTGCTTTCAGCGGACAGAGCGGACGCACGGCTGGCCTGATGGTGTTCCACCAGAGCCGATGACAGGAGTCGAACCTGCGACAGGCGCGTGCCGGCCGAGACCGGCGACCGCGGAGCTCAGAGCCTGACGTTGATCTGCTTCGTCTGCGTGAAGCCGGCGACGGCACCTTCGATCGAGAACTCCCGACCGATCCCGGACTCCTTGTAGCCGCCGTACGACTGGCCGACCATCTGGCCGCCGCCCTGGTTCACCTGCACCCATCCGGACTCGATGCGGTGTGCGGTGTCGAGGGCCTCAGTCAGGTTCTGTGACCACACGAAGGCGGCCAGGCCGTAGTGCGAGTCGTTGGCCATGGCGATGACCTCCTCGACGTCGTCCCACGGGATCACCACGAGCACCGGCCCGAAGACCTCCTCGCGGGCGATCCGCCAGTCGTTGCTGACGTCGGCAAGGATCGTCGGGGACAGGTAGTAGCCGCCCTCGCCTGGCTGAGTGGGGCCTCCGTCGAGCACGATCCGAACGCCGTCCTGCTTCTTGCCTTCGTCGACGTACGCGCACACGGACTCGTACTGCTTGCGGTTGATGATCGTGCCCATGTCGGTTTCCTCGGCAAGCGGGTCACCGACCTTCAAGGCGCCCACCTGGGCGGCGAGCTCAGCCAGGAACGGCTCGTAGACGTCCCGGTGGACGAACAGCCGCGAACCAGCCGTACAGGACTGCCCCTGTCGGGTGAAGCGCATACCGAGGAGCACGCCGGCTGCTGTCTCGGCGATGCGATCCTCGGTCGCCGCGGACGGGAACACGATGCACGGACTCTTGCCTCCGAGCTCGAGCGATGCGTGCGCGAGCCTGGCACCGGCGACCTCGCCGACATGCTTGCCGACCTTCGAAGACCCGGTGAACGAAACCTTGTCGATACCGGGATGGCCGACGATCGCTTCACCTGCGATCGCACCGTCTCCCGTGACGACGTTCAGGACGCCGGCCGGAAGGAAGGGTGCTGCTACCTCCGCGAGACGCAGCACCGTGAGCGGGCCGTCCTCGGCAGGCTTGACGACGACCGTGTTGCCGGCCACCAGTGCAGCCGGGAGCTTCATGGCAGCGATCATGAGTGGCGAGTTCCACGGCAGGATCGCGCCGACGACACCGAGTGGTTCCTGCCGGGTGTACTGGAGCTGACCGTCACCCGCCGGCAGCACGGTGCCCTTGAACTCCCCCGCCACGCCGGCGAAGTAGCGGAACAGGGCGATCAAGGTGTTGACCTCGGGCCGTGCCTGGGTACGCAGCGCGTTCCCGGTGTCCTGGGCCGTCAGGGAGGCGAACGACTCGGCTTCGGCCTCGATGGCATCGGCAATGTCCAGGAGCGCCTTCTGTCGCACCGTGAAGTGCAGCGCGCGCCAGGCGGGTTGTGCGGACCGGGCCGCGGCGACGGCCCGGTCCACGTCGAGGGGGCCGCCGGCCGGGACCCTGGCGATGACGCTGTTGTCCCGCGACGGGCACACGACATCTGCCCAGGTGCCGTCGAGCGCGCTGACCCACTCGCCGCCGACGAACATGTTCCAGTCCGGTACGTCGGTGCCGGCGGTCTCGATCGTGGTCTGGTACTTCATCGGGGATCTCCTGGTTCAGCAGTGGGTGAAGTTCGGTGAGCGCTTCTCGACGAATGCGGCCATGCCCTCGGTCCGGTCTTCGAGCGCGAACGTGGAGTGGAAGGCACGTCGCTCGAAACGCACGCCCTCGGCGAGCGAGGTCTCGAAGGCACGGTTGACCGCCTCTTTGGCGGCATAGTTCGCCGGCAGCGAGCGCTCAGCGATTCCTGCCGCGATCTGTGCCGCGGTGTCGAGCAGGTCGACGGCCGGGACGATCCGCGATACCAGCCCGATCCGTTCAGCCTCGTCGGGCTCGATCATCCGACCGGTCAGGACCAGGTCCATCGCCTTCGCCTTGCCGACCGCCCGGGTCAGTCGCTGGCTGCCCCCGATGCCCGGGATCGTGCCCAGGGTGATCTCAGGCTGCCCGAAGCGGGCGGTGTCGGCCGCGAGAACGAGGTCGCACATCATCGCCAACTCGCACCCCCCGCCCAGCGCGTACCCGGCGACCGCAGCGATCGTCGGCGTACGGATGGCTGCGAACCTGTCCCAGGCGGCGAACCAGTCGTCGAGAAGAACGTCCTGGTACCCCTGGGCCGCCATCTCGGTGATGTCGGCACCTGCGGCGAAGGCCCGCTCGGAGCCGGTCACGACGATCGCCCCGACACCGCGGTCACGATCCAGCTCGACCGCGGCGTCCACCAACTCGGTCATGAGCTGGCTGTTCAATGCGTTGAGCGCCTGGGGCCGGTTCAGCGTGAGCGTCGCGACCCGGCCGGTCTGGCTGAGGAGGATGGTTTCGAACGTGCGCATCAGGTCAGTCCCCCGACTGCGACCGGTCGCGGATGTCCTGGACCACCGCGGAGAAGTCGAGCTCCCGACCGGGGCCGAAGGCGAAGTCGGTGTAGATGGCAGCGGCCAGCGCACCGATACGGGCCTCGGTGCTGGTGCTGTCCGCGGCCTGCATCGCGAGCTTCAGGTCCTTCAACATCAGCGGGCTCGCGAACCCCGGCTGGTAGTCGCGATTGGCCGGGCTCGTCGGCACCGGTCCCGGAACCGGGCAGTTGGTAGTCAGCGCCCAGCACTGACCTGACGCGGTCGAGGCGACGTCGAACAGCGCCTGGTGGGAGAGGCCGAGCCGCTCGCCGAGCACGAAGGCCTCGCTGACCGCGATCATCGAGATCCCGAGGATCATGTTGTTGCAGATCTTCGCGGCCTGGCCAGCACCGGATTCCCCGCAGTGGACCAGCCGGCCGGAGACGACTTCGAGAACCGGGCGAACGGCGTCCAGATCGGTCTCGGAGCCGCCGATCATCAAGGTCAGAGTCCCAGCCTCGGCACCGCCGACCCCCCCGGAGACCGGGGCATCAAGTGCTCGGTGGCCCGCCTCATGGGCGAGCTCAGCGGCTGCTCGTGCATCCTCGACCGCGATCGTCGAGCAGTCCACGAAGACCGTCCCGGGTGCTGCCGCGGCAAGAATTCCGTCGGGGCCCTTGTAAGCGTCGATCACGTGTCCGCCGCTCGGCAGCATCGTGATCACCACGGAGGCGTCGGCAACTGCTTCCACCGCGGAGGGAACAACCTCGACGCCACGCGCCACGGCAGCTTCGTTCGCGGCGGGTACCGGATCGTAACCGACGACGTGGTAGCCGGCCGCGGCCAGGTTGGCGGCCATCGGACCACCCATATTGCCGAGACCGAGAACGGCGACTGTCTGCTGACTCATTGTTTCCTCCGTGCTGGTGGGTGTGCCCTGGTCACAGGGCGAGTTCATGGATGAGCGGTGCGAAGAACCCGTCGATGTCCTCGGGCCAGACGTCCTCGGGTCGCCTGGGGTACCACGCCGGATTGCGGTCCTTGTCGATCACTGCCGCACGTACGCCTTCGGCGAAGTCACCGCAGTCGAGGAAGCGAACGACCATGCGGAGCTCCTGCTGGAGTGCCGCGGCCAGGTCGGGGAGCTCAGCTGCGGCCCGCAGGGCACGAAGCGTGACGGCCATGGCGGTGGGTGACCGGGTAGTCAGGGTTTCGGCTGCAACCCGGGCAGCGGGGTTCGGGTGCTTGAGCAAGGCCTTGATGATCGCCGCCACGTCGCTGGCGCCGTAGCAGGCGTCGATCCAGTCCCGGTCATCCTCGAACTGTCCGGCGGGCGACACCGACGCATGCGCTGCGATCGCGGCACCGGGCCTGGTGTCCACGAGGGCGGTGAGGAGCGACGGGATCTTCGACGACTCGACGAACCAGTCTGCGAGCCCGAGCTCGAGCGCGTCGCCGGCCTTGACCGACCCTGCTGTCAGGGCCAGATGCGTGCCGAGCTGACCGGGAGCATGGGAGAGCAGCCACGTACCGCCCACATCCGGGACGAAGCCGATCCCTGTCTCGGGCATGCCGACCGATGTGCGCTCGGTGACGACACGGTGGCTGCCGTGTGCCGAAACTCCGACGCCACCACCGAGCACGATCCCGTCCATGATGGCGACGTAGGGCTTCGGGTAGGACTCGATCAAGGCGTTGAGCGCATACTCCTCGCGCCAGAACGTGGCCGACTCAGTCTGCTCGGCCGGTTGGTCGCTCGTCGCATCACGGTGGATCGCCACGATGTCACCGCCGGCGCAGAGACCGCGGTCACCGGCGCCGGTCAGTACGACGGTCTGCACCCGATCGTCGTGGCGCCACTCCTCGAGTGTCGTGGTGATCATCCTGACCATCGCCAGCGTGAGCGCGTTGATCGCGCGCGGCCGGTTGAGGACGATGTACCCCGCACGGCCCTCGACCCTGGTGAGGACGGGTGGTTCGGCGGACGTATCGATGGACCGAGGTCCGGCAGCGTTGGTAGCGGTCGTCATGCCGCCTCCACGAGTGCCCGGCCGACGATCACCCGCATGATCTCGTTGGTGCCTTCGAGGATCTGGTGGACGCGGAGGTCGCGGACAACCTTCTCGATGCCGTACTCGGCGAGGTAGCCGTACCCGCCGTGCAGCTGGAGAGCGGCGTTGGCAGCTTCGAACGAAGCGTCGGTGACGAAGCGCTTGGCCATCGCACAGAGCTTGATCGCGTCCGGTGCGCCGGCGTCCACGGCAGACGCCGCGCGATGCAACAGGCAGCGGGACGCTTCGAGGTCCGTGGCCATGTCGGCGAGACGGAAGAGGAGGCCCTGCTGCGCGATCAACGGCCCGCCGAAGGCCTCGCGGGTGCGCAGGTGTTCGACTGCCCGATCAAGTGCCCACTGGGCTCCACCGAGCGAGCACGCTGCGATGTTCAACCGACCGCCGTTCAGGGCGTTCATCGCGATCGAGAAGCCCTGGCCCTCGGCGCCGAGCAGATGGCCGGCCGGCACCCGCACCTGGTCGAGCACCACCTGCCGCGTCGGCTGGGCGTTCCAGCCCATCTTGCGCTCGTTGGGCCCGAAACTGAGACCCGGGACGTCGGCCGGAACCAGGAAGGCCGAAATTCCCCGTGGCCCGATGTCGCCGGTGCGCGCGATGACCACGTAGACGTGGGAGGAGCCGGCACCCGAGATGAACTGCTTGACCCCGTCGAGAACGTAGTCGTCGCCGTCCCGCTTCGCCGTGGTCCTGAGCGCGGCGGCGTCGGAGCCGGCATCGGGCTCGGTGAGGCAATAGCTGCCGAGAGCATCCAGCGCCGCCATCCGGGGCACCCAGACGTCGCGCAGCTCGCTACGGGCGTGCTTGTCGACCATGGAGGTCACCATGTTGTGGATCGAGATGTACGCCGCGATCGCCGTGTCGCCCTGGGCGAGCTCCTCGAAGATGCGCACCGACATCGCGCGGTTGAACCCCGCACCGCCGTGGTCCTCGGGCACACAGATGCCGCCGAGGCCGAGGTCGCCGGCGCGGTGGATCACATCGATCGGGAAGTGCTTGTCGCGGTCCCAGTCCAGGGACCCCGGCGCAAGCTCAGTGGTGGCGAACCGTCGCACCGCATCGGTGACGGCGGCGATCTCGCGCTCGTCCAATGTCATGCCATGACCTCGGTGCTCTCGGATCGGGGGACGTCCGACGGGCAGACCTCGTCGAGCCAGTCCCGCACGGATTGGTCGTGCTCGCCCAGTCGCGGTGGGTGGGTGTGGGTGGTGCGGCCACCGGCGTACGCGTTGTCATCGAGGCGCAGTGCCGGTCCGGGAAGGACGACGTCGCCCAGTTCCGGGTGGTCGACGTGCAGCACGAGGCCCTGCGACCGGGTCTGCTCCCAGTCGTAGACCTCAGCCAGCGTGCGCACCCGGCCCACTGCGATCCCTTCGTCGGCCAAGCGCGTCAACCAGTCATCGACGGGCGCGAAAGACAGGGCTTCGTCGATCAGCACGGTCAGCGCCGCGCGGTTGCGGACCCTGTCGGCGTTCGAGGCGAAACGCGGGTCGTCCGCATCGAGGCCGATCACGCCGCACAGACGGCGGTAGGCGGCATCGTTGCCACAGGCAATCTGAACAGGTCGATCGGCCGCGTGGAAGAGTCCGTACGGCGCAATCGACGGGTGGTGGTTGCCCTCGGGCTCCGGCAGGTCACCGCCGACCGTCCACCGAGTGCCCTGGAACGCATGGATGCTCACCAGCCCGGAGAGCAGGTTGGTACGGATCACCCGGACCCGTCCGGTGACGGCCCGCTCGTGGAGGGCGGCCACGATGCCGTACGCCGCGTTCATACCGGCGACCAGATCGCCGATCGGCACGCCGACCTTGGTCGGGTCACCGGCCGGTCCGGTGAAGCTCATCAGTCCGGCTTCGCCCTGGGCGATCTGGTCGTAGCCCGCCCGCTGGCTCTCCGGTCCGTCGTGGCCGAATCCGGTGATCGAGCAGACAACGAGACCGGGGTTGAGCTCACGCAGTCGCTCGACCGTGAAGCCGAGTCGGTCCAGGACACCGGTGCGGAAGTTCTCGACCAGGACATCCGCCACCATCACGAGTCGGGTGAGCAACTCCCGGCCTTCGTCAGTCTTGAGGTCCGCGACGACGGATTCCTTGTTCCGGTTGCACGAGAGGAAGTAGGTGGAGGTGCCGGAGTCGCCGACGAACGGCGGTCCCCAGCTCCTGCTCTCGTCGCCCCCGGGTCCCTCAACCTTGATGATCCGGGCGCCGAGATCAGCCAGCATCATCGTCGCGTGCGGCCCGGCGAGGGCACGGCTGAGGTCAACGACAACGACGCCGGTGAGCGGTCCGGTCACGTCGGTCACGATGCCTCCCGAGTTGTGAGGACGCCCGACGGTCGGGTACCCCTTGACTCTCTGCACGGATTCAACGTCGTACGTCGACTAGGTAGCAATGCCCAAGTACGCAACTGCGCCTGTGCAAAACTGCACACATGAAGATCAGGACCGACGACCTGCTCGTGCTCCTGGCGGTGTCCCGCCAACGGACGTTCACCGCAGCGGCGCGAGAACTCGGCGTCGACCACACCACGGTCGCGCGACGCATGAATGCCTTGAGCAAGGCGCTTGGCGATCGGGTACTCGTCGACGCGGGCGGTGGTGGCTGGGGCCTCACCCCGCTCGGCGAGGATGCCTGCAGGGTCGCCGTCGGCATCGAGGCGTCCTTGGACACGCTGGCGCCGGGTTCGGGGGGCGAGAGCCCGCTGACCGGGCTGGTCCGCGTCGCTGCCCCGGAAACGTTCACGAACGAGGTGGTCGTTCCCGCGATCACTGCCGTGAGCCAGCTCCACCCGGGCATCCACTTCGAGCTCGTTTCCGTGACCCGCCCGACTCCGGCCCACGGCCCGAGTGCGGACCTGGACATCGGTGTCACCCGAAGCACATCGCGGCGTCTGGTGAGCCGGCGGCTGATGGACTACCGACTCGGCCTTTTCGCCTCCCCCGACTACCTGGCTGTCCATGGACCGATCGACAACATGGACGACCTGGCCGACCACCCGCCGATCTACTACGTCGAATCGATGCTGCAAGTCGACGACCTCGATCTGCTGGACAGGTTCTTCCCTCGCAGATCGACGCTGATCGGTGCGACCAGCGTCGGAGCCCAGCTCAGGCTGGTACGAGCCGGCGTCGGAGTCGGTCTCCTGCCGACCTATCTGGCCCGTGGAGATGCGGGCCTGGTCCCGGTGCTCGAACGTCGTGCCATCGCTCGCCTCGCGTACTGGTTGGCTGCCCGGCCCCAGAATCTCGCGCGCGCGGAGGTGCAGCTGGTCGCGGACGCGCTCATCCTGGAGAGTGGGAAGCGCGCAACCGACTGACGGCTGTCGCGAGACGGCGATTGCTCGCTTGACGGCCACGTCAGTCCTCGGAGCTCGCGGCAGCGGAACCTGCTGAGATGAGGTCCATGACGGTGGAGTCGGCCAGGGTGGTGACGTCGCCGATGTCGCGGTGTTCGGCGACGTCGCGGAGCAGTCGGCGCATGATCTTGCCGGAGCGGGTCTTGGGGAGTTCGGCGACGATCATGATCTTGCTGGGTTTGGCGATGGCGCCGATCTCGTGGGCGACGTGGTCGCGGAGTTCCTTGACGATGTCGGTGCCGCCGTCTCCGGCCCCGTCTTTGGTGGCACTGTCGCGGAGGATGACGAAGGCGACGGGG
>JAOPYE010000041.1 GCA_025964775.1 Marmoricola sp. | reverse complement strand
TGTCCCACGTCAACCGGTCGGCCTGCTTCTCCCAGAACCCGAGGCGGTCCGCGGTCGCCTCCTCATAACTGGCCGCAGTCAGATTCGCCTGCGCAGCAAGACCAGCCGGCGGCTCGAACCGCCGCTCTTCGGTGCTCAGGTTGGCCAGCGCTTCGTTGCTCATGAAGAGACTCCTCGGACGTGTGGGTGTGCGGCCGGTGGGTGAGGCTCCGGCCAGCCTAGGACGCGTTGAGCCCGACGACGAGTGGGGCGGGGTCGAGCGTCGCGCGAGCGGCGTTGCGATCGCGTTGCATCCCGGCCCCGCACGCCCGTCAGCGCGGGCCGGTGGGCACCAGCGACTTGCCGTGGGTGAAGGCCGTCACCCCACCGAGCGAGGCGTACCAAGCAGCGGCGGCCGTGGCCAGTCCCGTCCAGCCGCCCACGTGGGTGATCGTGGTCGAGGTGGCGAACTTGCCCCAGGCCAGGAGACCGAAGGTGATCGTCAGCAGGGCGAACACGGTGAACACAGCCATGCTGACGCGGGCGGCTCCGATGGTCATGTAGAGCGTGAAGATGCCCCAGGCCAGCAGGAACAGCCCGACACCCTTGCCTGCGTCAGAGGCAGCGACGCCGCTGAGGTCGGTGTGGCCGGTCAGGTACCAGAACGAGATCCAGAATGCGCCGTACGAGGTGAACGCGGTCGCGCCGAAGGTGTTGCCCTTGGCGAACTCCCACATGCCGGCGGCGAGCTGGGCTATGCCGCCGTAGGCCAGGGCCGCGCCGAAGACGACCGGCTCAGCCTTGAAGATCCCGGTGTTGACGAAGCTGAGGATGAAGGTGGTCAGTGCGAACGCGGCGAGCCCGAGCGGGGCCGGGTCGGCGATGTGCGATCCCGGTGCCGGAGCGGCCTCGGTCTGGGCAGGCATGGGCGCAGAGCCCCGGTCCTGGACGGGAACCGCCGGGGTGGCGGGCGCGTGAGTGACGGACATGGTTTCTCCCTGGGTCGGTGGACCCGCTGAGATTAGGAAGGCAGGCCCGGAGACCGGTAGGGGTTACTGATGAGTCGTCGCCCAACGCGTCGGGTGCAGCGGTGTGTGCCACGTCACACAGCGGTGAACGGTCGATCGGGCACGACGAACGGCGAGGCCGTTTCTAGGAGATCCGGTGGGTCAGACGGTGCGACGGTCGGGATGGAACGTGCCGCGGTCAAGGTCGACGGCCTCCGGGGCGTGCAGCCGGACCATCGTGCTCGCGACGTGGACCGGCAGGTCGCGCCGACCGAGCTTCGAGCCGAGCACCATGGTCCCGAACGCCAGCGGCACCGTGATCAGCGCCGGCTGCGAGAGCAGCGCCCCCGGCCACCCGATCGGGTTCGCGCCGACCATCACGGCCAGGACGGCAACCGTCGACAGGCCCCCTCCGACGACGAGTCCGGCGATCGCCCCGCGGGCGGTCAGCCCGCGCCACCAGATCCCGAGCAGCAGCAACGGGGAGAACGTCGAGGCAGCGACCGCGAAGGCGAGCTCGACGGCATGGGCGACCGCAAGCCCCGACGACAGTGCCGTCAGGACCAAGGCTGCCGCAGCGACCGCGACACCCGAGAGCCGGAACGCGCGGACGCCGTCGAACCATCGGTTGACCAGGTCCTGCGACAGGACACCCGAGACCGAGACGACCAGGCCGGACGAGGTGGACAGGAAGGCCGCGAACGCCCCGGCCCCGAGCAGCGCGGTCAGCAGGTCGCCGGCGGTGCCGCCCAGCACGCGGTGCGGGAGCTCCAGCACGACCGAGTCGGTCCGGCCCGACCGGATCAGGTCGGAGGCGTAGACCCGGCCGAGGGCGCCGTACACGGTCGGTAGCAGGTAGAAGGCGCTGAGCAGCGCCAGCACCGAGACGGTCGTACGCCGGGCCGCCCGGCCGTCCCGGTTGGTGTAGAACCGGACGACCACGTGCGGCAGGCCCATCGTGCCGAGGAAGGTCGCGACGATCAGCGAGTACGTCAGGTAGAGCGCGTAGTGGCCCTGCAACGGCTCGACCCAGTCCGACAGGTGCAACCCGTGGGTGGGCCCGCCGTCGTGGTGCCAGGCCCGGAGCAGGAACATGGCAGGCAGCAGCAACGCGACCAGCTTGAGCCAGTACTGGAATGCCTGGGCGATCGTGATGCTCCGCATGCCGCCCGAGACGACGTTGGCCACCACGACGCCGGCGACGATCACGGCGCCGACCCAGGTCGGTGCTCCGGTCAGGGCGCTCAACGTCAGCCCGGCTCCGCGGAACTGCGGGATCAGGTAGAGCAGGCCGATCAGTCCGACCAGGGCACTCGCGACCCGGCGAGCCGGCTGGGACTCCAGGCGCAGCTCGGCGAAGTCCGGCAGGGTGTAGGCCCGCGACCGACGCAACGGGGCTGCGACGAACAAGAGCAGCAGCAGGTACCCAGCAGTCCAGCCGACCGGGTACCAGAGCGTGTCGACCCCACGCGCCAGGATCAGGCCGGCGACACCGAGGAACGACGCAGCGGAGAGGTACTCGCCACTGATCGCGGACGCGTTCAGCGACGGACCGATCGCCCTCGACGCGACGTAGAAGTCGCTGGTGGTGCGCGAGATCCGCAGACCGATGGCCCCGACCAGCAGGGTCGCGACCGAGACGAGCACGACCGCGGTGATCCCGTACGCCGGGCTC
Organism: Marmoricola sp.; assembly: GCA_025964775.1. Classification (GTDB taxonomy): domain Bacteria; phylum Actinomycetota; class Actinomycetes; order Propionibacteriales; family Nocardioidaceae; genus Marmoricola. The sequence continues at coordinate 58,546 of JAOPYE010000041.1, read as the reverse complement.
ATCGGGTCCTCACTTCGGCCTGATCAGGTCGAGGAACGCCTGCTCGTTGCGTTCGGCCCGTCGGACGAAGACCCACGCCAGTGCGATGAGCACCGGGTAGACGCCGCCGCCGAGGAGCAACCAGGGGAGCGGGATCCCGAGCAGCGTCGTCGTGCCGAACCCGCCGAACAGCGTGAAGGCGACCGGGAGCAGCCCGATGGTGGCCAGCACGACGGCGGTCACGCCGAGGGCGAGCCGGAGCTGGGTTCGCATCAGCGCGCGCATGTAGATGTCGCCGACGTCGGTACGGGCGTCGATCTGGGAGGCGCCGCTCATCGGCCTCGGCCTGCCGCCCCGCGGGCCGGTGACCCGGACGCGGACGACCGGGGGTTCGTCGGTCATCGGGTCGACGGGCCGGAAGCGCCTGGAGCGCGTCGGTGCTGGCGGAGCAGGTCCCGCAGCATCGGCGACTGACGTCGGCTGACGGCCAACTCGCGGCCGCCGATCACGACGGTGCAGTGCCCGCCATCGGTCCGGACCTCGTCGACCTGCCCGAGCGCGACGAGCAGGGACCGGTGGATCCTGACGAAACCAGCACCGGCCCAGCGCTCCTCGAGGGTGGTCAGCGGGAGCCGGACCAGGTGGCTGCCGGTGGCGGTGTGCAGCCGGGCGTAGTCGCCGTGCGCCTCGACGTAGGTCACCTCGGACCGGTTGATGAAGCGGGTCACGCCGCCGAGCTCGACCGGGATGGCGTCGTCGTCCTGCTGCGGGCTGCCGGCGGCGCCGATCCGGCGCACGGCTTCACGCAGTCGGGCTTCGCGCACCGGCTTGAGGACGTAGTCGACGGCGTTGAGGTCGAAGGCGTCGACGGCGTGCTCGGCGTGCGCTGTCACGAAGACTACGGGCGGCGGGTGCTTGAAGCGAGCCAGCACCTCGGCCAGCTCGAGGCCGGTCAGGCCGGGCATGGCGATGTCGAGGAAGACGGCGTCCGGGGGAGCTTCGCGCAGGACCCTGAGGGCGTCGGTCGCGGTGTCGCAGCAGATCACCCGGTCGACCCGTTCGTCGCGGCCCAACAGGTAGGCGAGTTCGTCGAGGGCAGGACGCTCGTCGTCGACGACGAGGATCTGCATCCCTGCCTGGAGGGCCGCTTCGGATCTCTGGTTCACGGGCGCACCCCGGGAGCGAACTTGGGCACGCGCACCGTCACCTTGGTGCCGGCACCGAGGGCGGTTTCCACGACTAGACCGTAATCCTCGCCGTACGCCGAACGCAGCCGTGCGTCGACGTTGCTCAGGCCGATGCTGTCCAGCGACTCGTCGCCGGCGAGCGCTCGCCGGACGCGGTCCGGGTCCTCACCGACCCCGTCGTCCTCGATGGTGATGATCGCTTCCTGGTCCAGGTCCTCGGCGAGGATCGTGACCCGCCCGCCGCCCGGCTTCTCCGCGATGCCGTGCCGTACGGCGTTCTCCACCAGCGGCTGCAGGGACAGCACCGGGATCGTCACGCCGAGGACTTCCGGCGCGATCCGGAGGGTGACGCCCAACCGGTCGCCGAAGCGGGCCTGCTCCAGGACGAGGTAGCGCTCGATCGAGCGGAGCTCCTCGTCCAGGGTCGTGTACTCACCGGTGCGCTGGAACGAGTAGCGGGTGAAGTCGGCGAACTCGAGCAGCAACTCACGGGCGCGGTCGGGGTCGGTGCGCACGAAGGACGCGATCGCGTTGAGCGCGTTGTAGAGGAAGTGCGGCGAGATCTGGGCCCGCAGCGCGCGGACCTCGGCCTGGACCAGCCGGTGCCGGGACGCGTCCAGCTCGGCGAGGTCGAGCTGGCTGGAGACCCAGGCCGCAACTTCCTCGGTGGCGCGAAGCAGGCTCGCCGAAGGTTGTCCAGTGAGGGCGACCAGGCAGCCGGCAACCCGGTCCTCGATCACCAGCGGGGTCGCGACCGCGTGCCGGATCACGCACCCGGGAATCTCGCAGTCCAGCTCGCCGGCAGCCGAGACCACGGTCGTTCCTGCCGCGATCGCTCGGTGGGCCAGTGCGGTCGCGCCCTCCCGGTGGTGGTCGTCGAGGCCCACGTGACCAAGCAGGCGCTCGGTATTGGTCATCGCGACGGCCGGGGTCCCCAGCAGGGCGCGGAGGTGCTTGACACTCGTGTCGACTCCGGTCTCGTCGAGACCCGCTCGCAGCGCCGCCGAGGCGAGCGAAGCGGTGTGCAGGGTCCGGAACGTGGCACGGTCGGCCTCGTTGCCGAGGCCACGCCTTCCGCCGGGTCGACGTCGCCAGCCCGCCATGACTACCGGAAGTCGATGAGCAGGGTGCCGGAGTCCTCCGGCGGGGGTGGAACGACCGGCTTCGCGACGGCGTGCGGTGCGGTGTCGGGCCGCTGGATCGCCTGCGTCGCGTCCGGGTCGTACTCGTCAGGCTCGCCCTCGATGAGCGCGAGGGCCTCGTCGCCGACACGCTCGATCACCACCGGCGGCGGGGGAGCGTCGGTGACCACCGAGCGGAAGCAGCGGGTCAGGTAGGGCAGCTGCATCCCGTCGGGGCCGCGGCCGTAGTCGTCGTACAGGGCTCCGACGCGGTCCAGCACGTCCTCGCGCTCGGGTTCGGACAGGGTCGCGATGTAGGAACGCGACCGGACCAGGTCGAAGAGCCCCGGACGGCGGACGGTCTGCCAGAAGCGGAATTCGCCGTACTCGACGGGGCCGAAGTACTCGCACTGCTCCAGCGGTGCGGCCAGGTCGGGCCGGTCCTCGGACCCGATGACGGCTCCGAGCTTGCGTACCCACGGGATGCCTTCGTCGCGCATGTTCCAGACCAGGGCCAGGACGCCGCCGGGCCGCAGCACCCGGGCGATCTCGGGCATCGCGACGTCGTGCTCGAACCAGTGGAAGGCCTGCGCGCAGACGATGACGTCGACCGAGCGCGAGGCCAGCGGGATCCGCTCGGCGGTGGCCACCGCGGCGGCCACGCCCGGGACGCGGCGGCGCAGGTGGTCGAGCATCTCGGGCAGCGGGTCGGTGGCGATCACGTCGTGGCCGGCAGAGACCAGGAGCTCGGTGAGCTTGCCGGTGCCGGCGCCCAGCTCGAGCACGCGGGACTTCTCGCTCGGAACGAGCCAGCCGATCGACTCGTCGGGGTAGGACGGGCGAGCCCTGTCGTACGCCTCCGCAACACCGGCGAAGGAGCGTGCGTGGCTGCGCGTCAGCGCGCGGTCATCGGGGCTCATCGTGAGGCCGAACGTACCCGATAGCCTTGCCCGCGTGGCTGAACCTACCCGTGTCCCGGGCGCTGATCCGCTTTCCTGGTTGACCGAGCTCGACGGCGTTCCCTCAGCCCTCGCCTCCGCCCGCGACGGCATCGATGCCCTGTTGCGCGACCGCGGACTGCGCAAGACCCGCCCCGAACAAACGACCGAGTCGCTGCTGCGCGGAGCGCACGCCTCGGCAGTCCTCGAAGGCTCGGCCTCGAGCCTGGAGGAGATCCGCGCCGGTGAGGGCGACGAGATCGCCCAGGCCGCGGTGCGGGTGAGCGCCGGTGCGCTGGCGCTGGTCCCGGTCATCAACTCGACCCCGCTGCAGGCGTTCGCCCGGCTGCACGCCCTGGCCGGCAAGGGGGACGTGCGCGAGGAGTCGCTCGGTCGACCGCTGGATGCCGAAGGAGCGGCCCGGCTGGGCAGCCTGTCGGAGACCCTGCTCGCCACCACCGCACCTGCGCTCCTGGTCGGTGCACTGGTCCACGCCGAGCTGGTCTCGGTCGCCGCCTTCGCCTCCCACAACGGGATCGTCGCGCGGGCCGCCGAACGCCTGGTCCTGGTCTCCCGCGGCGTCGACCCGGCGTCGGTGGTCGTGCCCGAGGCCGGCCACCTGGCACTGCGCCCGCAGTACGAGTCGAACCTGCGCGGTTACCGCGAGGGCGGCCGTTCGGGCCTGCACTCCTGGCTCCTGTACGCCGCCGAGGCGATCACCAAGGGAGTGGAAGCCTCCCCGCTGCGGGACTGAAGGTGGCCGTTCGTCCCATCTGAGTCAACACTGTTGACTTTGCTCGAAGGTGAAGGTTCCATTGCCCGGTGCCCTCTCGTGTCGTCCATGTCGCCACCGGCAACGCCGGTCGGATCGCGCTGCGGCACCTGATCAGTGATCCGCGCTTCGAGCTCGTCGGTCTCGTCGTCTCGGATCCTGCGAAGGTCGGTCGCGATGCCGGTGAGCTTGCGGACGGCGGCGTCCTCACCGGCGTCCTGGCTACCGCGGATCTCGCCGGGGCCCTGGCGTCGAGGCCGGACTGCGTGTCCTACTGCGCGCTCTCGGAGATGCGGTTCTTCGAGGCACTCGACGACCTCCGGGCCTGCCTGTCGGCGGGTGCGAATGTCGTCGCGACCTCGCCGGTGCCGTTCCTGTACCCGTGGGGAACCCTCCCCGACTCGATCGTCGAGCCGTTCGAAGCCATCTGCCGCGAGCAGGACGTCAGCCTCTTCGTGACAGGGGTCGATCCCGGGTGGGTCAACGACCTGCTGCCGATGGCGATCGCGAGCACCTGCCAGTACGTCGAGCAGGTCCGCTGTTCTGAGATCGCCGACTACGCGTCGTACGACGGCGCGCCGGTGCTCTTCGATGTGATGGGCTTCGGCCGACAGGTCGGAGACCTGGCGATGCAGTTCCGTCCCGGGATGCTCACCGCTGCCTGGGGACCCAGCATCCGCCAGCTGGCCGCCGGGTTCGGGATCGAGCTCAACGAGATCACCGAGTCGTTCGAGCACGAGCCCGCGGCCGAGGCCTTCGACGTCGCTGCCGGTCACATCCCTGTCGGCGGCGTGGCGGCGATGCGCTTCCAGATCGTCGGGGTCGCCGCCTCCGAGGACGTCATCGTGATCGACCACACCACCCGGCTGCGCCCCGAGCTGAGACCGGACTGGCCGCAACCCGCCCAGGCCGGCGGCTCCTACCGCGTGGAGATCGTCGGCGAGCCGTCGTACGTCGTCGACGTCTGCCCGACCAGCGCCCGGGGCGACCACAACTACGCGGCCATCGCCTCGGCAGCCGGCCGGATGGTCAATGCCATCCCGGCCGTGGTCGAGGCTGCCGCGGGCATCCGGACTCCGCTCGACCTTCCCTTCATCACGGCGAACGGCGTCTTCAGCACGGCACGGGACAGGGTGAATTGATGGGGCGTGTCGCAGGCAAGGTCGCACTGATCAGCGGGGGTGCCCGCAACATCGGCGCCGCCAGCGCGCGCCTCCTGGTCGCCGAAGGGGCCCAGGTCGTCATCGGGGATCTGCTCGACGACGAAGGTCAGGCACTCGCGCGTGAGTTGTGTGAGGAGTTCGGGCAGAGCGCCGCTCGCTATGTCCACCTCGACGTGACGAGCGAGGAGGACTGGGCCGGCGCCGTGCGTCTCGCGGTCGCCGAGTTCGGCAGGCTCGACGTGCTGTTCAACAACGCCGGCATCTTCAACCTCGCCTCCATCCAGCGCTACAAGCGCGACCAGTGGCAGCAGATGCTCGACGTCTGCCTGACCGGACCGTTCCTCGGCATCAAGGCAGCTGCTGACGCGATCATCGCCGCGGGCGGCGGCTCGATCATCAACACCTCGAGCATCGACGGTCTCCGCGGGACGGCGTACGCGCACGGCTACACGGCCGCCAAGTTCGGCCTCCGGGGTCTGACCAAGTCCGTGGCGATGGAGCTCGCGCCGCACGGGATCAGGGTCAACTCGCTGCACCCCGGGCGGATCAGCACTCCGGCCACCGACGCGATGCCGGCCGACATGATCCCGATCCCGCTCGGTCGTCCTGGCCGACCGGAGGAGGTCGCTGCCTTCGTGCTCTTCCTGGCCAGTGACGAGTCGTCGTTCGCGACCGGGGCCGAGTTCGTGATCGACGGCGGCACCGTCCAGCAGGTCCCCACCAAGGAGCACCCTTGAGCATGTCCTCACCGCAGGTCCCCGTGGCCTTCGACTTCACCGATCCCCTGGTCAACGAAGGCGGCATCCCGCACGAGCGGTTCGCCGCCGCTCGCGCTTCGGCCCCGGTCCACTGGGTCGAGCAGCCGCCCGGGTCGCGTTCCGGGTTCCCGGGTAACGGGTACTGGGCGGTGACCCGGCACGCCGATGTCGTCGAGGTCTCCAAGAACGTGGCCGACTTCTCGGTCTGGGAGAACGGCGCGATCATCCGTCTTCCCGAGGGGGTGACCCGCGACCAGGTCGAGATCCAGCGCGTCATGCTGATCAACCAGGACCCGCCGGACCACACCCGGTACCGGGCGATCGTCTCGCGCGGCTTCACCCCGCGCTCGGTCGAGCTCCTGCGCTCGGACCTCGAGCGACGCGCACGCGGGATCGTCATCGCTGCCCGGGAGAAGGGGGCGGGCAACTTCGTCGAGGACGTCGCGATGGAGCTCCCGCTGCAGGCGATCGCCGAGCTGCTCGGCGTACCCCAGGAAGATCGCGCGAAGCTCTTCGAGTGGTCCAACACGATGATGGCCTACGACGACCTGCAGCCGGGTCAGGACCCTGAGCTGGCCTCCATCGAGCTGTTCTCCTACTTCCTCGCCATGGCCGAGGAACGCAAGGTGTCTCCACGCGACGACATCGTCACCAAGCTCATCCAGACCGACGTCCACGGTGAGGAGGGGATGGGGACCGATCAGTTCGGGTACTTCGTCACGCTGCTGAGCGTCGCCGGGAACGAGACGACCCGCAACGCGATCACCCACGGCATGAACGCGTTCTTCGAGAACCCCGACCAGTGGGCGCGCTACCAGCTGCACCGGCCCGTGACAGCGGTCGATGAGATCCTGCGCTGGGCCTCTCCGGTCATCGCCTTCCAGCGCACCGCGTTGCGCGACGTCAGGGTCGGCGACCAGGTCGTCGGGAAGGGCGAGCGCGTCGGCATCTTCTACTCCTCGGCGAACTTCGATCCGCAGGCGTTCGACGAGCCGATGCGGTTCGACATCGGCCGCGAGAAGAACCCGCACCTCGCCTTCGGTGGCCACGGAGCGCACTACTGCGTCGGCGCGAACCTGGCCCGGATGGAGGTCGACATCATGTTCAACGCCATCGCCGACGTGCTCCCCGACATCGCGAAGGTGGCCGATCCGCTGCGTCAGCGGCACAGCTGGATTAACGGCGTACGAGAGCTGGCCGTCACCTACCGTTAATTGCATGTGTCTGCACTATTGCGGACAACTGCAATTACGGCGTACGGTCCAGCCATGACCACCAGCCAGACAGAGCAGTCCGTCACGACGTTCATGGACGCCCCGATCGAGTTCTTCGGTCATTCCATGACGCAGATGCAGAGCATTCCGCGCGACGAGCTCGAGGCGCTCCAGCGGCAGGCGATGAAGATCCGCTTCCGCCAGCACTACGAGACGATCCCGATCCTGCGCAAGCTCGCGGACCGGCTCGGCATCACCGACCTCGACGAGTTCGAGGACGTCGCACCGCTGCTGTTCTCGCACACGGCCTTCAAGTCGTACCCGTCGGCGCTGATCGACAACAAGCGGTTCGACCTGATGACCCGGTGGCTCGACACCAACACCAGCTACGACCTGTCCGGGGTCGACGCCAGCGGGTGCACCACGATCGACGGCTGGATCGAGCTGCTCGACCGCGAGACGCCGCTGAACGTCATCACGTCCTCGGGCACGACGGGCACCCTGTCGCTGATCCCGAAGGACAAGGCCGCCGCGTCCGAGGGCATGTACATCTGGAAGATGTACCTGTTCCAGACCTTCGGCACCGAACCGACCCCCGAACAGCTGGACCCCGGTGTCGACGTCGTCTGGCCGACCTTCGCGAGCGGCAAGCTCGGCCACCTCCGCATCGCCGACATGGTCAAGAGCGGGTTCACCGGCAACGACCCGTCCAAGTTCCACCCGCTCTACTCCGACGCGATCGACACCGACCTGATGTTCCTGGCCTCGAAGATGCGCGCCGCGGCGTCCCGGGGTGAGCTCGACCGGCTGGTCATCCCCGAGGAGCTCGCCCAACGCAAGGACGAGTTCATCGCGATGCAGCTGCGCCAGCCCGAGGAGATGCAGCAGTTCTTCGCCGAGATCGCCGAGAAGCTCGCCGGCAAGCGCATCTTCATGCTCGGGACCTACAACCTCATGTACGACGTGGCCAGGGCCGGCCTCGATCGCGGGATCGAGGGCGTGTTCGCCCCGGACTCGGCGATCCTCACCGGCGGCGGCACCAAGGGCATGGTCCTGCCTGACGACTACATGGACGTGATCCACGAGTTCCTCGGGACCGAGAGCATCCAGATCGGCTACGGATACTCGGAGGTCTCTGCGATGCACTTCGCCTGTGAAGAAGGTCGCTACCACGTCCAGCCGTGGATCATCCCCTTCATCCTCGACCCGGAGACGAGTCAGCCCTACCCGCGCAGCGGTCGCCAGACCGGGCGTTCGGCCGGGTACGACGTGCTCAACAAGAGCCACTGGGGCGGGGTGATCTCCGGCGACGAGGTCACCATCGACTGGGACCTCGTCTGCCCGTGCGGCCGGTCGACCGTCGCGTTCGAGCCCGAGATCATGCGCTACAGCGACAAGGACAACGTCGACGACGACCGGATCACCTGTGCCGCCACGCACGAGGTGCACAACGAGGCCGTGAACTTCATGAAGGAGTTCGAGGCGTGAGCAGCTCCTACACGGTCCCGATCTTCCTGCGGGGCGAGGTCATCACCGAAGACCTGGTGACCTTCGGGACCCGGAGCGGTGGAGCCGAGTTCGCGGCACCCGACATGAGCAAGTACGTCGACCGGCTGCCGCTGGCCAGTCCGATGGCGATGGCCGACCTGTACGACGTCGGTTTCGACGAGATCCTCGACGTCCTCCAGGCCCTCGGTGATGCGCTCGTCTTCGACACGAACCCGCACCTCCAGGAGGCGTACGAGGCTGCCCGCCTGGCCAACCCGCTGCCTGACGACATGCTGCGCACCAGCTACCAGATTCTCAAGCCGCTCTTCGCCAGGGCCAACGTGCTCGAGATCGCCGACAGCCAGGTCGGACTCGACTACCTCAACGGCTGGGTCTCCCAGAAGCACGTCGACGGCCGCGAGCTCCGCGTGCGGGCCTTCGGCTCCCGGGTCCTGCACATCCCGGCGGGCAACGGAGGACTGGTCTCCGCGGTCACGATCCTGCGGTCGGTGATCACCCGCTGCGACGCGATCATCAAGGCGCCGTCGAACGACCCGCTGACCGCCGTCGCCATCGCCCGCACCCTGGCCGACGTGGCGCCGGACCACCCGATCACCAGGCACCTCGTCGTGGCGTACTGGAAGGGCGGCGACACGGACGTCGAGGAGGCTCTCTACAAGCCCGAGCACATCGAGAAGATCGTCGCGTGGGGTGGGTTGGCCTCGGTCAAGCACGTCACGAAGTACATCCAGCCGGGCCTGGAGATGATCGCCCTCGACCCGAAGCGCAGCGCCACGATCATCGGCAGGGAAGCGTTCGCGGACGAGGCGACGATGCGCGAGGTCGCCTCGCGAGCGGCCGTCGACATCGGCGTCGCCAACCAGGAAGGCTGCGCCAACGCGCGGGTGATCTACGTGATGAGCGGCACCGACGAGGCCGGCATCGCGAACGCGAACCGGCTCGGCGAACTGATCTACGACGAGATGCTCAAGCTTCCGGCGTTCATCAGCACCCCGTCGCGGTACCCGAACCGGGACCTGTTCGAGCAGCTCGAGTCCACCCGCATGACCGAGGACTGGTACCGGGTGTACGGCGGCGAGAACCGCGAGGGCGCGATCGTGGTGTCCCAGTTCGACGAGGCCGTGGACTACTCGCCGATGCTCACGAACCGGGTGGCGAACGTCGTACCGGTCGACTCCATCGACAAGGTCACCGACGCGGTCAACGCCTACACGCAGACCATCGGCATCTACCCCGAGTCCCTCAAGCGGGAGCTGCGCGACCGCCTCCCGCTCTTCGGAGCGCAGCGGCTGACGAGCCTCGGCTACGCCTGCAACGTGGCGATCGCGATGCCCCAGGACGCCATCGAACCGATCCGTCGGATGTGCAAGTGGATCGTCGACGAGGAGTGCGACCCGGACGTGGTCATCCCGTTGTGGCGCCTGGGCGAAGTGGCTCAGGTCTGATGCCGGAACCCGGGAGCAGGCCGACCGCACTGGAGGTCGTCGAGGGAGTCGACCTCACCGGCAGGACCTGCGTGGTCACCGGTGCGACCTCGGGCCTGGGTCGTGAGTCGGCGCGCGCGTTGGCCGCGACCGGCGCGCTGGTCGTCATGACCGGCCGCACCCAGGACGCCCTCGACCAGGCCGAGGCCTGGGTGAGCAGCGAGGTCGACGGTGCCCTGACGGCCACGGTGACCCTCGACCTGGCCTCGCTGCGCAGCGTGCGGGACGCGGCGTACGAGATCCCGGCGATCGCGCCGGAGATCCACGTCCTGATGAACAACGCCGGCGTCATGTTCACGCCGTTCTCACGGACCGCCGACGGGTTCGAGGTGCAGCTCGGAACCAACCACCTCGGCCACTTCGAGCTCACCCGGTTGCTCACCCCCCAGCTCGTCGCAGCCGGGGGAGCACGGGTCGTGATCCTGTCCTCCGGCGGTCACGTGATGGGCGACCTCGACTACGACGACCCGAACTGGGAGCGCCGCGAGTACGACAAGTTCGTCGCGTACGGCGCCTCCAAGACCGCGAACCTGCTGCACATGGTCGAGCTCGACAGCCGCCTTCAGGACCAGGGCGTCCGCGCGTTCTCCGTTAACCCGGGAGCTGTCGCCACCTCCCTGGCCCGGCACATGTCGAAGGAGGATTTCTCCAGCCTGCGCAAGTACGCCGCTGCGAGCACGGCGGCCAAGGGCGAGGAGACCGACGGCATCCTCGACTTCACGATGCCCGACCAGGGCGCGGCCACCCAGGTCTGGGCTGCTGTCGGACCCGAGCTCGAGGGTCGCGGGTCGGCGTACCTCGAGGAGTGCCAGGTCAGCGACGACGTCCAGCCGTACGCCGTCGACCCTGATCGGGCAGCGCGCCTGTGGGAACTCTCTGACCGGCTCTGTGGCGTCGTACGGGGGTGAGGGCAAGAATGTCCCGGTGACGTCATCCGACCCGGCGCCGGCGCTCGAGGGACCTCAGCTGTCGACGGCGCAGCTCGACCTGGTGCGGCGGCGGGCTGCCGTGTCGCAGGTCAGCTCCGGTGACGTCCTCTACCGCTCGGGTGATCGTGACTACGACTTCATCGTCCTGGAAACCGCTGCGGTCGACGTCGTCCGCCCGGCGATGCCCGGCGCCGACGAGGCGTTGATCGCCAGCTGGGGGCCGGCCCAGTTCCTGGGCGAGCTCAGTGTCCTCACCGGGCAGACCGCGATCGCCACCGCGGTCGTCACGGCGCCCGGCGTCATCCACCGGGTGTCGCCGTCGGACTTCCGGCTGCTGATGTCCGAGGACGCCGAGCTGTCCGACGTGATCCTGCGGACGCTCCTGGCCCGCCGCGAGGTGCTGCGGCACGGCGAGGGTGCCAGGACCCTGGAGATCCTGGGCAGCAGCCTGTCGTCGGCCACTCATGCCCTGCGGACGTGGGCCTCGCGACAGGAGATCCCGCACACCTGGATCGATTTCGAGGACCCGGCGGGGACGGCCCTGGCACGTGCTGCCGGTATCGAGGTCGCCGACCTGCCGGCGGTGATCACACCCACCACCGTCCTGCGCCAGGCCACCCCCGGGATGGTCTCGGACCTCCTCGGCCTCGCCTTCCGTGGCAGTGACGGCGTCACCTTCGACGTCGCCATCGTCGGCGGTGGGCCGGCCGGCCTGGGTGCTGCCGTGTACGCCGCGTCGGAGGGACTGAGCACGATGCTGCTCGACACCGTCGCGGTCGGCGGGCAGGCGGCGGCCAGTGCCCGCATCGAGAACTACCTGGGCTTCCCCTCGGGCCTGTCCGGGATCGAGCTCGCTTCCCGGGCGCTGGTCCAGGCGCACAAGTTCGGCGCCCAGGTCTCGAGTCCGTGCGAGGTCGTGGCGCTGGACAGCGAGGACGGCCACCTGCACCTGAGCCTGTCGAACGGCGAGACGATCGACGCCCGCGCCGTCGTCCTGGCGACCGGTGCGCAGTACCGGACGCTGCCGCTCGACGGCTGGGACCGGTACGAAGGGAGCTCGATCTTCTACGCCGCCACCGAGATCGAAGCGCGCGCCTGCGCCGGGCTGCCGGTCACCGTCGTCGGGGGAGCCAACTCGGCCGGGCAGGCGTCGTTGTTCCTCGCGGAGCACGGCAACCCGGTCGACCTGGTGGTGCGCGCCGGCGACCTCGGCGCCGAGATGTCGCAGTACCTGGTGGCGCGGGTCCTCGCGCACGAGCTCATCACGGTGCGGACCGGCTCGGTGGTCGACGCGTTGCACGGCGGGACGAGCCTGGAGGGCATCACCGTGACCGGTGCGGACGGGGTCTCGCTGCGTCAGGTGTGTCGCGGCATCTTCTGCTTCATCGGTGCGAAGCCGGCGACCGACTGGCTGCGCGGAGTCGTCCTGGACGAGGACGGGTTCATCCTCACCGACCGGGACCTGGCAGGCGATGACCTGTGCGCGGCGTGGGAGCTGCTCGGGCGCGAACCGCTGCCGTTCGAGACGAGTGTGCCCGGGGTGTTCGCGGTCGGGGATGCCCGGGTCGGTTCCCTCAAACGGGTCGCCGCGGCGGTCGGTGAAGGCGCCAGTGTGATTCGATCCGTGCATCTCGCGTTGATGCCGGCGACGTGACGAACTGATCCGATCGGGAGGAGAAACCATGTCGATCACGGATGCCGTGGACCCCGGGGTTCCGCCGTCAGGCAACGGGTGTGTCGAGTGCCTCAGCGGTGCCGGGCCGGGGTGGTGGTTCCACCTGCGCCGTTGTGCGCAGTGCGGCCACATCGGCTGTTGCGACTCCTCGCCGAGCCAGCACGCCCGGGCCCACTTCGCGACGAGCGGACACCGCTACATGGCGAGCTTCGAACCGGGGGAGGACTGGTTCTGGGACTTCGCCGACGACGTCCAGGTGTACGGACCGAGTCTGGCCCCGCCGCACCACCACCCCACCGACCAGCCGACCCCCGGGCCGGCCGGAGCGGTGCCGGCCGACTGGATCCAGCACCTCAACGACTAGAGATCATGGATGACGAGCAGGTCGCACAGGGCGACGCCGACGTCGTGCAGCCCGGTGGGTAGCGAGTAGGTCTCGTCCGCCGTCCAGGTGACGATGGAGCCGACGAGCGCACCCACGACGATGTCGGCCAGGGTGGCCGGATCGTGCCGCGTCGAGACCTCTCCGCGCGAGACGCCGTCCTTGATCAGCTCAAGGAAGGTGTCGTGAAGTCCGGAACCCCGCTCGCCGCCGAAGCCGACCGTGCCGAGCATCGTGCCGATCATCTCCCGGTAGGTGTCCCCGGAGTCGACGAGCACGGTGGCGATGTTGTCGAACAGGCCGAGCAGACGCGTCGGGACGGGCTCGTCGACCAGGTCGAACAGCACGTCATGAAGGTTGGCCAGCCGGCGCTCGGCGAGGGCGCGCACCATGTCCTGGCGGGTCGCGAAGTGGTTGAAGAAGGTCCGGTTCGCGACGTCGGCGCGTGCGCAGATGTCCTCGAGCTTGGTCGCCTCCATGCCCTGGGACAGGAAGAGGTCGAAGGCTGCCTGGAGGATGCGCTCACGCACCTCGGCCTTGCGTCGGTCTGTTCTGTTCACGGTCACAGACTCTAGGGTGGACCATTTTACAGATCTATGCAACCTTACAGTTGTCTGCAATCTGCTAGGAGGTGCCATGACCGCTGTCGATACTCCGGCGGACGACGACGCGCTCGGACGTCCGGCGTCCGCGATCGACCGGGTGACCCGGGTGCTCGATGCTTTCACGCAGGAGCACCGCCCGCAGACCTTGCGTGAGGTGACGACGGTGGCCGGTCTGCCGCGATCGACGACGTTCCGGATCCTCTCGCAGCTGGTCGACCTCGAGTGGCTGAACCAGGACGGGTCCGGCTACACGCTCGGTCCGCGGGCGCACGGGATCAGTGCGCACCCCCACGACTACCGCGGGCTTCGCGAGTCGTCGCTGCCCACGATGACCGAGCTCGGGGTACGGACCGCCTCCTGGATCCAGGTCGGCGTGATCGAGACGAACTGGTTGCGGGTCCTGCACGAGGTCGGCCGCCCGGCTGACGCTGGTCCGCGCGCGAGTCTCCACCGGGTACCTCCGTCGCGGCACGCCGTCGGCATCACCCTGCTGGCGGCGATGACACCCGAACGGGTCGATCGGATCCTGCGGCTCACCGACGGCCCTGCGCCCAGCTCCCCGGAAGCGTGGTCGCTGCAGCAGAAGCTCGCGGCCGTCCGCAGGCGCCACGGCATCGGCGTACTGCGGGCGAGGAACCGGGCGGACGGCCGGGACGCGGGTGGCAGTGTTTCGGCACCGGTGTACGGCACCGAAGGTCCGGTCGCAGCGATCTGCGTGCGTACGACGAGAACCGAGGCGCTCCAGGGTCTGGTCCCGATCGTCGCCTTCGCAGCGACCACGATCTCGGAACGGCTGCTCGGCGCCTCCGAGCGTCAGACGCGCTGAGGCCTCGGACCGGTTGCGGTGTTGTGCCGGATCCGGATCCGGTCGGCGAGGCGGTCCACGTAGGCGATCACCTCGGCCTCGCTCTTGTCGGGCACCGGCCACATCAGCTCGGTGACGCCGGCCTCCGACCAGATCTCGAAGTCCTCGGCTTCGGGTCGCTTCGTGACGAGCACGTGGACCTCGGGCGTGCCGTGCCGACCGGCGGCAGCCCAGGCCTCGTAGAGCTGGGCGACCTTGGTGGGCACGTCCTCCTCCCGTGGCGTGGTCATCCACCCGTCGGCGTTCTCGGCGATCCAGGCGAAGGTCTTCGGCCCGGCGCCGGCGCCGATGATCAACGGGATGTGCGGCTGCACCGGTTTCGGCCACGCCCACGAGGCACCGAACGTGACGAACTCGCCGGCGTACGACGCCTCGTCCTGGGTCCACAGGGCACGCATCGCCTCGACGTACTCGCGCAGCACCGCGCGCCGTCTGGCGGGCGGGACGCCGTGGTCGACGAGCTCGTCAGTGTTCCAGCCGAAGCCGGCGCCGATCGTCACCCGCCCACCGGAGAGGTGGTCGAGGGTCGCGATGGTCTTGGCGAGGGTGATCGGGTCCGACTCGACCGGCAGCGCGACGGCAGTGGAGAGCCGGATCCTCGAGGTGACGGCGGCGGCGGTGGCCAGGGCGACCCATGGATCCAGGGTCCGCAGGTAGCGATCGTCGGGGAGGGTCTCGTCGCCCGTGCCGGGATGCGCCGCGTCGCGCCGGACCGGGATGTGCGTGTGCTCGGGGACGTAGAGGGTGTCGAAGCCGCGATCCTCGGCGACGATTGCCAGCGCGGCCGGGGTGATCCCGCGGTCCGAGCTGAAGAGGGAGATTCCGTGGCGCACACCAGCACTGTGAGCGGGTTCCGGATCAGTGTCAACAGTGTTGACCCAAAATCGGGACCGTTGTCCCGTCGGGTGCGGGAGCCCTAGGCCGGGTAGGTGATCAGGCTCTGGATCGCCGTACCGAAGTAGGTCGCGAGGCGCTCGCGGTCGGCGTCGGCGACCTCCGGATCGGCGAAGATCGCGATCGCGTCGATGAGTCCGCCGAGCTGGGCCGCGATGAGTCGCGCGCGCAACGCCGTGTCCGGTCCCGACAACCTGGGGGCCAACGGCTCGACGAACATGCCGTGGATGGCCTCACCCAGGCGGACTCTGACGGGCTCGCTCCCCGAGGCGTGCATCATCGCCCGGTACGCCGAGAAGGTCGGGTCGTGCTGGTCGCCGAGCAACGAGGTCACCAGGCGTTCGCCCATGCCCTCGAGAGGGCCGTCCATGGCCTGCTTGAAGAAGCCCCGGAAGCCGACGGTGTCGAGGAACAACTTCTCCTTGGACCCGAAGTGACGGATCACCAGGGCAGGGTCGACCCCCGCCCGGGTCGCGATCGCGCGGACCGAGGTGTCGCCGTACCCGTCGGTGGCGAACAGGACGCGGGCCGCGTCGGCGATCGCCGTCCGGGTGCGCGCGGCGGCCGCGGCACGAGTGGTCGTCTCGATCTCGACGGGCTCTGACACGTAACGGATCATGCCGCAATTCGCGACACTTGCTGCATGAGCGTGGACGTACTGGCTGACGGTCTCGGATTCACCGAAGGGCCCGTGTGCCTGCCCGACGGCCGGATCGCGGTGGTCTCGATCAGTCACGCGTGCGTCTACGTGGTGGAGCCGGGTGGACCCGTCGAACGGTTCGATACCGGGGGCGGACCCAACGGGTTGGCACTCGGAGGCGACGGCACGCTGTACATCGCGCAGAACGGTGGGGTCTGGGGCGCGCCCGGCAAGGCTCCGGCAGGGGTCCAGGTGTTGCGCGACGGTCGTGTGGACTACCTGGTCCAGGGCATGGGGGCTCCGAACGACTGCGCCATCGGGCCGGACGGCCGGCTGTGGGTCACCGACACCGTGGCCGAGTTCGCCTGGGGGGATCGCACCGGCGCCCAGCCGGGTCAGCTCTGGGCCGTCGAGGTGAACGACGGCGCGGCCGAGCTGGTCCTGGAGTCCGGTCCGCTCTTCCTCAACGGCCTGGCCTTCACCCCGGGCGGAGAGCAGCTACTCGTCACCGAGACGCTGGACGCGAAGCTGTCGTCGTACGAGGTGGTCGGCGGGCGCCTGGTCGATCCCGTCGTCCGCCACGCCTTCGCCGAGGGGCATCCGGACGGGCTCGCCGTCACCGAGGACGGCGTGGCCGTGGTCGCGCTGACCTCGGCCGACCGGATCGACGCGATCGCGCCGGACGGCTCCCTGGTGGCCCGGTGCAACCTCCCGGTCGGGTCGTTGCCGACCAACGTCTGCCTCGCGCACGACCAGCGGTTCCTCTACGTGACGGCGGCCCACAGCGGGGCGCTGCTTCGGGTCGAGAATCCGATCGGAAGCGGTTCAGTCAACACTGTTGACAGAACAGGTCCGTAGCGCCACTCTCTCCGGAGACGACCCGCATCCGGGTGCGCAGGAGAGGAGTGACGGTGGCGACGACCAGCGGCGAGAAGATCCGGGTCTTCCAGGTGGCGACCGGGAACGTGGGCGCTGAGATGATCAAGCGGATCGGCACCCATCCCGATCTCGAGCTCATCGGGGTGCACTGCTACAGCCCCGAGAAGGTAGGCCGCGACGTCGGCGAGGTCATCGGCATCGGCCCGATCGGTGTAATTGCCACCGGGACCGTCGAGGAGATCATCGCCGCGCGCCCGGACTGCGTGACCTTCCACGGCGTGTGGCCCGACTTCGACCTGTACGAGCGGGTCCTGGAAGCCGGCATCAACATCGTGACGACTGCGGACTGGATCACCGGGCACCACCGCAACCTCAACTACCCGAACCCGAACGGCAAGCAGCCGACCGAGGTGCTCCAGGACGCCTGCCTGCGCGGTGGGTCCACGTTCTACGGCACCGGGATGAACCCGGGCCTGGCGCAGATCCTGACCATCGTGAACTCCGGCAACATCGCTGACATCGAGAATGTCGTCTGCATCGAGTCGGTCGACGTCTCCTGCCACCACTCGGTCGACACCTGGAAGAACTGCGGCTTCGGGATGCCGGTCGACGACCCCGAGACGCTGCGCCGCCTCGAGCTCGGAACGCGGGTGTTCGAGGACGGCGTCCGCCTGATGGCCGACTGTCTCGGCATGGAGATCGACGAGGTCGCCTTCGAGCCCGACCTGGGGTCCGTGACGAAGGAGGAGGACCTGGGGTGGTACCTCCTCCCGGAGGGCTCGCTCGGCGCCTGCTACGTCAAGTACGTCGGCAAGCTGGCCGGCGTACCGAAGGTCGAACTGCACCTGGAGTGGCAGATGACCCCGCACACCGAACCGCACTGGGACATCAAGGGCGGCTACGTCACCCGGATCACGGGCGACCCGTGCGTGTACTCCAAGCAGCGGATCCTGCCCAAGCCCGGCACCGACTTCACCGACCCGACGGCGCTGGCCGCAATGGGGATGACCCTCACCGGCATGCCTGCCCTGAACGCGGTTCGCTCGGTGGTCGACGCGCCACCCGGCTGCATCACCAGCGCGGACCTCCCGCTGCGGGCGTTCGCCGGCCGGTTCCAGCAGTGACGTCCTCCGGTCGTCTGCTCCCCGGTCGTCGAACTTGCCGAGGCGCCATGACCCGCGCACGGACGTACGCCGCTGCTCTCTGCCTGGTCCTTCTCTGCACGGCACTCGCGACGGGACCAGCCAGCGCCGCCGACCCAGCCACCGACCCGATCTGCTCCACGGTTCCACCGCACCAGGCGGTGGCGTCCGGTCCCCGGATCCAGCACATCATCGTCGACGGCACCCCGGTCTCGGTGCTGCTGCCACCCGACTACGCCACCTCGACGAAGCGCTATCCGGTCCTGTACCTCCTGCACGGCGGGACCTCGGGAGTCGATGACTTCCTGGCCAACTCCGACCTGGTGGCGCGCACCGGGCAGATCCCGGACTCGAGCCAGTTCATCGTGGCGACGCCCGACGGTGGCCTGACCGGGTTCTACGTGGACTGGAAGGACGGCAGTCACCACTACGAGACGACGATCATCAAGCACGTCATCCCGGCGATCGATGCCCAGTTCCGGACCAACCCCGACAGGGCGTCACGCGCCATCGCCGGGGTCTCGATGGGTGGGTGGGGCGCGATGCACTACGCCGTTCGCTACCCCGAGCTGTTCGGTGCGGTCGGTTCGCTCTCCGGTGGCGTGGACAACCAGTCCCCGGACGCGATGGCCGTCTTCCTGCTCGCCACGATCACCCAGCGCCAGTGCGCCGACGGAGTCCCGGCGGGCCAGTACGACCTGTTCGGGATGTTCGGCAACCCGATCCTCGATGCCGGTCGCTGGACCGAGGCGAACCCCGTCGCCCATGCCGGAAACCTGCGTGGCATGGACGTCTACCTGACGGCCGGAACCGGCCTGCCGTGCGACCTCGCCGACCTCCCGATGATCGCAGCCGACCCGACGACGAGCGCCGTCGAAGCGATCGTCGGCCACACCACGCTCAACCTCGACCTGGCCCTGATCCTGGCGGGCGTCAGGCACACCTACGTGCCGAAACCCTGTGGCATCCACACGATGCGGTACTTCGGACCCGAGCTCGACACCTATCTGGGCAGACTCGCCACCCTCTGGGCCCGGTAACCGCCCATACAGATGAGCGGCACCGAAGGGCTTGCCTTCGATGCCGCTCTCACACACAACGTGGCTACCAAGCGTGCACGGTCTAATTGTTGCCTCGGGACTATCCCGATCTGCAAACGCCCTCAACGAAGGGAGATCGCCGCGTGGGTACCTGTGTCGTGTGCTGGTCTGTAGTTGTCTGATCCCTGTGTAGCCCGGTCGCAGGGCGACTTCAAGGGTTGACTTTTGAGCCACGCGAGCGGCGCGCTCAAATACCGAGGTGGCCGCGCCGAGCCCGTCGCGAATTGACCCAGATGGCAGCGCCGAGGCCGGCCACCCCAGCCACCGCGAGGGCTGCGAGCGTCGGTTTCGCGGGTGGCAGCTTCATCCGGCTGGCCAGCGCGACCGGGCGTTCGAAGACCAGGATCGGCCAGCCCCGCTCCCTGGCGATCTTGCGCAGGTCCTTGTCGGGGTTGACCGCGAACGGGTGCCCGACGGTCTCGAGCATGGTGAGGTCGGTGATCGAGTCGCTGTAGCCGTAGCACTGGTCGAGGTCGTAGCCGCGTTTGCGGGCCAGGTCGCTGACCGCCTTGGCCTTGTTCTCTGCGTACGCGTAGAACCGGATCTTGCCGGTGTACTTGCCGTCCACCACTTCCATGCGAGTCGCGACGACGTGGTCGGCTCCGAGCATCGCGCCGATCGGCTCGACCATCTCCGCGCCACTGGTGGAGACGATGATGACGTCGCGTCCGGCTGCGTGGTGCTCCTCGATCAGGTTCACTGCCTCGTCGTAGACGAGCGGGTCGACGATGTTGTGCAAGGTGTCAGCGACGATGTCGCGGACGGTCTGCACGTCCCAGCCGGCGCAGAGTTGCGACATGAACTGCCGCATCTTCTCCATCTGGTCGTGATCCGCGCCGCCCACCAGGTAGACGAACTGGGCGTAGGCACCACGCAGGACGGCGCCGCGCGAGATGAGCCCACCGGCCTGGAACTCCTTGCTGAACGCGAACGTGCTCGACCTGGCGATGATCGTCTTGTCCAGATCGAAGAACGCGGCAGTGGGGCGAGCAACGGAGCTCATGTTTCGAGTCTAGGGACGGAAAGTCCAGCGGGTTGGGGGATTGCGGAGCATTGCACAAGGTGCGGGCGGGGCCGCCAATCCACAGGACGTGGCCGATCATGCGGTCTCGCATGAGGGCGACCTGGACGCTTGGCTCATGAATCGCCCGGGCACACCGCTGTTCGTGAGCAACGACGACAGCCTGCTGTCCCACCTGGAACGGCTGGCTGCCGCAGCCGGGGTTCTCCCTGTTGTCGTGCGCGACATCGGAGCCGCGATGGGCGGGTGGTCTGCCGCTTCGTCCATCGTCGTCGGGGCGGACATCGCAGAGTTGATGGCTTCTGCCGGGCCTCCGCGCCGGGCTGGGGTTCACCTCGTCGGCCACGGGCAACTTCCAGACTCAGTGTTCCGGTGCGCCGTCGAGTGCAGTGCGGAATCCGTGCTTGCTCTGCCGGGAGGCGACGAACGGGTCATTGAGTTGCTGACGGACGCAGGGGACGGTGCCCTGGTTGGTGGTGCCACGATCGGTGTGATCGCAGGGGCCGGGGGTGCGGGCGCGACCGTGTTCGCCGCGGCTCTTGCCTGCGTCTGCGCCCACAGGATGCCGACGCTGGTGGTCGACGCGGATCCCTTCGGCTCCGGAATCGATCGCGTCCTCGGAGTCGAGTCAGTTGCTGGCATCCGCTGGGACGCCCTTCCGATTGCCGTCGGCCGGCTCAGCGCGCGAGCGCTGCGTGACGCGCTGCCGAAACGTGAGGACCTGGCTGTCCTCAGTTGGCCGACCGAGCACGCATTCGACCTGAACGCGCTCGCTGTGCGCGAGGTGCTCTCGGCCGGCCAGCGGGGCTTCCCGGCTGTGGTGATCGATCTGCCGCGATCGCAGAGCACCGTCACCGATGAGGTGATCGCCCGGTGCGATGACGTGGTCTTGGTCTCGACGCTGACCATCCCCGCAATGGCCTCGGCCTCGAGGGTTGCGCGGCGGCTCCCACCAGGTTCCACACGCCTCGTGCTGAGGGGACGAGGGTTGGCTGGAACCGACGTCGAACGACTACTCGGCTTGCCGGTCGTGGCGACTATGTCGAACCAACGCGGCCTCGATGAGGCCATTGGTCTGGGGATCGGACCGCTGCGCACACGGCGGGGTCCGTTGGCGCGGGCAGCGAACGTGGTCGCTCGCGAGCTGTTGGGCCGGGCTGTCGCGTGAAAGGGGACGACGACGTCCTGATCGCGGTCCGCGATCGACTCGCAAGGGACGGTTCACAGGTGAGTCCTCAGCGGGTTGCCGAGGCGCTCCGTCACGGCGGCCGTCCGGTCAGCGACGTCGAGGTTCTTGCCGTCCACGACGTCCTCCGGCGCGAGGTGTCGGGGGCCGGACCCCTGGAGGAGCTGATCTCGCTGCCGGGCGTGACCGATGTCCTGGTGAACGGTCCGGATCAGGTCTGGATTGATCGGGGTCGGGGGCTCGAGCTCAGCTCGATCAGGTTCGCCGACGACGACGCCGTACGGCGCCTGGCGCAGCGGTGGGCCGCCACGGGAGGGCGCCGCCTCGATGATGCTTCTCCGTATGTCGACGTGAGACTCGTCGACGGCACGAGGTTCCACGCCGTTCTGGCACCGATCGCGTGGCCCGGGACGGTCCTTTCCTTGCGGGTGCCGCGTCGTCGGGCCTTCGATCTCGCAGCTCTCGAGGAAGCAGGCGGGGTCAGCGCCGAGGGCGCGCAAGTCCTGCGCCGGGTGATTCATGCGCGACTCTCCTTCCTCGTCACTGGTGGCACCGGGAGCGGCAAGACCACCCTGTTGGCGGCCCTGCTCGGACTCGTCGATCGCGCCGAGCGCGTGGTCGTCGTCGAGGATTCAGGTGAGTTGCGCCCCGACCACCCGCATGTGGTGACCATGGAGGCTCGACCCCCGAACATCGAAGGTGCCGGCGAGGTGACCGTGCAGACGCTGGTTCGGCAAGCAATGCGGATGCGGCCCGATCGGCTGGTCGTCGGAGAGGTCCGCGGTGCGGAGGTGGTTGACCTACTCGCGGCGATGAACACCGGTCACGAAGGCGGCTGCGGGACGATCCACGCGAACTCTGCTGCGGATGTTCCGGCCAGGATCGAGGCGCTTGCCCTGGCGGCCGGAATGGGGCGCGACGCTGCTCTGAGCCAGCTGGCGGCAGCCGTCGACGTGGTCATCCACCTTCATCAGCCTCGTCGAGGTGTTCGTCGGGTACGAGAGATCGGCGTGCTGCTCCGTGACACCGAGGGCAACGTTGCGGTCGTCCCGGCCGTGTCGTTCGACAGTGATCTGACACTCGCGGCGGGTCCAGGGATCAACCGTCTGGAGGGGTTGTTGTCGTGACCGCGGCGATCGCCGCGAGTGTCGCTTCGTTCCTGATGCTGAGGCCGCCGTCAGGAACGCGCGCCGGTCCCTCAGCGAGGGTGGTCGGGGCGTTCTTCTTGTGTCTTGCCGTTGCCGTACTCCTTCGATGGCGAGTCCCGGTCGTCGTGATCTGCCTGGCCCCGGTGATGGGCGGGGCCGTCTTGCAGCACCTGCGCCGCAACCAGGCACGGGCTCGATCGGCGCATCGTGCGACCGCTGTGCTTCTGATCTGCGAAGGGTTGGCGGCAGACCTCGCCGCGGGTCTGGCGCCGCAAACTGCGCTGACGGCTGCCGCCGAGCAATGGCCTGAGTTCGCACCTGTTTCCCACGCGTCGCAGCTGGGTGCCGATGTGCCGGGCGCCTTGCGTGAGCTCGCTGAACTTCCGGGGGCAGCAGCGCTTCACCATGTCGCCGCGGCGTGGACCGTGGCTCATCGGTCAGGCGCTGGGTTGGCTGAATCGATGTCGCTCGCTGCGCGCGGGATTCGTGAGCATCGAGCGCTGGAGCGCCGTGTCGACACGGAACTGGCGGCGGCAACGGCGACGGCGAGGCTGCTTGCGATCTTGCCTTTGCCGGTGCTGCTCATCGGCCGCGGTGCCGGTGGGGACCCGATTGCTTTTCTCGTCGCTTCGCCCGCCGGCCAGGTCTGTCTGGCCGCGGGACTGCTCCTTTCCTGGCTCGGAACTGTCTGGCTCGACCGGATCGCTGACCGGGTCAGGCGTTCGTGACACTCGTTGCGAGCGCAGCCGCCGCGTTCCTCGGGCTGATGCTCGCCCGACCGGCGCGCCTGAGGGCTACCTTCAATGCCGTCGCCCCCGGTCAGGGTGCGGAAGCGGCCGCGCTGCAGCGACTTCGGGCACCGCTCACTGCCCTGGCGTTCGTCGGCGGCTGGACCTTCATCGGGGCTTGGCCGGGCGCCGCGGCGGGCGCAGTTCTGGCAGTCTTCGCGTGGCGAGTCCTCGGTTCAGTCGAAAGTCCTGCCGTCCGGCGCCGACGCGAACAGCTTGAGCGGGACCTCCCGTTTGCCATCCACCTGCTCGGAGCATGCCTGATCGCCGGCTCCGCCGTGGCAAGGGCGCTCGACGACGTTGCGAGCGCGGTTGCCGGGCCCGTGGCTGACGAGTTCACGCTGGTACGGAATCGCCTGCTCCTGGGGGTGGACCCGGAGGACGTCTGGGCGGCGCTCGACGGTCCTCTGACGGGTCTCGGCCAATGCATGTCCCGCGCGGCGCGGAGTGGCTCGTCGGTTCGTGACGCGGTCGAGAGACTCTCCGACGACCTCCGTGCCGACGCCGGGCTGCGTGCCGAGGCGCTGGCCCGAACCGTCGAGGTTCGCGCCGCTGCCCCACTCGGAGTGTGTTTCCTGCCGGCCTTCGTGATCCTGGGCATCGTCCCGATGATCGCGGGGATCTTCTCGTCGCTGCAGATCTTCTGACCGATGACCGTCCACAGCCTGTGCCGGTCCGCCACTGTCCACGACCCCAACATGCGCGTTAGCTCGCGGTCGATCTAGCGAGAATCGTCAGCCCTGTCAAGGAAAACGCAAACATTCGGGAGTGCTGATGCCAAGAGTTCGTAGCAGCCGGACGACGAGGGCTGCGGGACGCAGCCAAAGCGGAGCCACGACCGCCGAGTACGCCGTCTGCACCGGAGCGGCGGTCGGGTTCGCAGGGCTTCTCTTCAAGTTGATCACCAGTGAAACCGGACAGCGGTTGCTCAATACTGTGTTCGACCGTCTCCTCGGGATGCTCCCGTTCTGATGCGACGGGACGAGTCAGGGGCTGTCACTGCGGAAGCGGCAGTCGCCCTGCCGGTACTCGTCCTGATCGCGACAGCCCTGGCATGGTTCATCGCAGTCGGCGTGAGTCAGGCGAGGGCCGAGGACGCAGCGCGCGAAGCCGTTCGCTCGCTGGCTCGCGGCGACGATGTCGCTGTCGGTGAATCGCTCGGTCGGCGGATCGCCCCGGTGGGAGCGAAATTCGACATCAAGCGCGACGCCGACCTGGTCACCGTGAAGGTGACTGCGCTGGTGAGCAGTCCGGGAGGAATCCTCGGGTTTCTTCCGGGCCACGAGGTGCACGCCGAGGCGACGGGCGCATCGGAGCCCGCGTCGTGACGGGTCGGAATGAAGCGGGTGCCGGGGTCGTGATCGTCCTGGGTCTCACAGCAGTCCTGATGACCGTCGGCACCATCGCGTTCTCACTCGCGACGGTCATCTCCGCACATCGGCGGGTCGAGGCAGCCGCTGATCTATCGGCGCTGGGTGCCGCAGGAGCGATCGGAACCGGCCGAGATCCCTGTGCGATCGCTTCGGAGCTTGCCCGTCGCAACGGTGCGGTGGTCGAGACGTGTGCGGCAACTGGCCGGGACGTGTCTGTGGTCGTGCGATACGAGCTGCTGAAGGTTCTGGGCGGTCAGGTCCTGCGGGCTCGGGCGCGAGCGGGCCCCGCCGAGTGAAGGTCAGCGGACGTTGCCGAGCACCCTCGTGACGTCGATCCGCAGCGCCACCCGTTCCGGGTTCTCCCGCGGCACCTTGTAGCGCTCGGCGTACCGCTGCTCGGCCTCGGCGACCGCAGCCGGGTGGACCAGGACGGTGGCGGTGCCTTCGAGCGTGGACCAGTGACGACCGTCGACGCAGCAGACGGCGATGGGTGCGGTGCCGTTGGCGGCGAGCAGGTTCTGGGCTTTGACCGAGGCGCCGGAGGTGATCGCCCAGGCGACATCGTTCTCCCGGTCGATCACGACGCCCATCGGGACGACGTGCGGGGTCCCGTCACGGCGCAGGGTCGTCACGGTGCAGAGGTGCCGGGAGCGCCAGAAGTCGAGGAAGGCTTCGGTGGTGGGAAGGACCGTGGTCACGCGGACATCCTTGCGCCTGACAGCAACAGGTCCAGGAGGCGGACGGCTCCGGGCTTGTCGAGGGGGTTGTTCTGGTTGCCGCACTTCGGGGACTGGACGCAGGACGGGCAGCCCTCGACACAGGCGCACGAGTCGATCGCTTCGCGGGTCGCCTCCAGCCAGTCGTACGCAGTGTGGAAGCCGCGTTCGGCGAAGCCCGCACCGCCCGGGTGGCCGTCGTACACGAACACGGTGAGCTGGCCGGTGTCGGCGTGCCTGGCGGTGGAGACGCCGCCGATGTCCCAGCGGTCGCAGGTCGCGAACAACGGCAGCAGGCCGATCGCTGCGTGCTCGGCGGCATGGGCAGACCCCCGGAGGTCGAGCTTGTCGAAGCCGGCGTCCTCCAGCAGGTCGTCGGGCACTGTCCACCAGACCGCGGCCGTCTCCAGGGTCCGCTCCGGCAGGTCGAGCAACTCCTCGCCGAGGACCTCGCCCGAGGTGATCCGGCGTCGCAGGAACGAGACCACCTGGTGGGTGACCCGCACGGTGCCGAAGCTGAGCCGGTTGCGACCCCAGGTCTCAGCCAGTCGTTCACGCACGATCTCGATGTCGGTGATCTCGCGAGCCGAGGTCGAATAATCGACCGTCGTGCTGGCTACCGTGGCGACCGACTCCTCCAGGTCCAGGTCGAGGACCAGGAAACTCTCGCCCTGGTGCAGGTACACCGCCCCGGTGTGAGCAGTGCCGTGCGAGGAACCGTGGTCGACGGTCCCCAGCACCCGACCGGTGCCGTCCTCGACCAGCCTCACCGGCGAACCACCCGACGAGCGGATGTCAGCCAGGTCGCTGGCCCGGCGCCGGTCCGTCCAGTACCAACCGTGCGACCGCTTGCGCAGCAATCCGGCGTTGGTCAGCGCATCGACAGCGTCGCGAGCGGCCGGGCCGAACAGAGCCAGGCCATCCTCGGTCAGCGGCGACTCCGCGGCCGCCGCGCACAGGTGCGGGCCCAGGACGTACGGGTTGTCCGGGTCGAAGACGGTCGCCTCGACCGGTCGGCCGAGCAGGTGCTCGGGGTGGTTGACCAGGTAGGTGTCCAGCGGGTCGTCTCGGGCCACCAGCACGCCCAGGGCGTCGCCGCCGTTCCGGCCGGCGCGGCCCACCTGCTGCCACAGCGCGGCCCGCGTGCCCGGGAACCCGCCGAGCAGCACGGCGTCCAGCCCGGAGATGTCGATGCCGAGCTCCAGCGCGTTGGTCGCCGCCAGACCGAGCAACCGGCCGTCGCGCAGCGCCTGCTCAAGAGCCCGGCGTTCCTCGGGCAGGTAGCCGCCGCGGTAGGCCGCAACCCGGTCGGCCAGCGCCGGATCGACCTCGCCCAGGAGCCGTCTGGTCGTCAGCGCCACCGTCTCGGCGCCGCGCCGGCTGCGGACGAACGCCAGCGTCCGCACGTTCTCGACCACCAGGTCGGTCAGCAGATCGGCCAGCTCTGCCCCCACCGACCGGCGTACCGGGGCGCCATGCTCACCACCGTGCGAGACGAACGGCGGCTCCCACAGCGCCAACGCCACCCGCCCGCGCGGAGAGGCGTCGTCGGTCACTGCCACCACCGGCAACCCGGTCAGCCGGCTCGCTGCCACCTCGGGCTCGGCCACCGTCGCCGAGGCCAGCACGAACGTCGGGTCAGCGCCGTACAGGGCTGCGACCCGGCGCAACCGGCGCATCACCTGGGAGACATGCGCCCCGAAGACCCCGCGGTAGTGGTGGCACTCGTCGATGACGACGTACTCCAGGGCCGAGAAGAACCGTGACCAGCGCTCGTGGCCGGGCAGCAGCGAACGATGCAGCATGTCAGGGTTCGTGAGCACGTACTCCCCATGGTCCCGGGTCCACTGGCGTTCTTCGGTGGTCGAGTCTCCGTCGTGGGTGGCCACCCGCAGATCGGGCAGGCCCAGGGCGCGCAGGGTGCTGAGCTGGTCCTGGGCCAGTGCTTTGGTCGGCGACAGGTAGAGCGTGCTGGACCCGCGCTGCCCCCGGGGACCCCGCTTTGCCGAGATTGCGGTCAGTGCCGGCAGCAGGTAGCCGAGCGACTTGCCGGACGCGGTCCCGGTCGAGATCACCGTGTGCTGACCGGCGTGCGCCTGGTCGGCCGCGGTCACCTGGTGCTCCCACGGCGCCGGTACGCCGGCCAGCCCCAGCGCGGCGACGAGGCTGGCATCCACCCACGCCGGCCAGTCCCCGATCCGGGCTGCCCGCGGGGGAAGCACTTCGAGGTGGGTGAGCCGGTCCTCGCGCCCCGGGGCGCTCACCAGCCGCTCGACCAGCTGCTCGAGGTGATCCAGGCTCACACCTTGAGTCTCGCAGCGGGCCCGGACATCGCCAGCCTCGGCCCGGAACCCGCTGTGCGGCAGCGTGGTTGAATGAGAAGGACCTGCCGCCACACGCTTGGGAGTACGAGGGTGGACCTGACACTGACGACCCGACAGGACGGCGAGCGCACGATCGTGTCCGTCGGTGGGGAGATCGACGTGTACACGGCCCCGAAGCTGCGCGACAAGATCACCGAGCTGGTGAACGCCGGTCACCACGACCTGTTCATCGACATGGAGGAGGTCGAGTTCCTCGACTCCACCGGCCTCGGAGTCCTGGTGGGCGGGCTGAAGAAGATCCGCGCCCAGGATGGCTCGATGGCGCTCATCTGCAGCCAGGACCGGCTGCTCAAGATCTTCCGGATCACCGGCCTCGCGAAGGTCTTCACGATCCACCCCTCGGAAGCCGTCGCGCTCGGGAGCTGAGCTCCGGGTTTCGAGACGGTTGCTGCGCAACCTCCTCAACCGACGAACGCGGTGACACGCCGACGTGATCTGGGTCACCCGGTGGGCGTGACCCGGGCCACACCTGCGTAGACTCCGCGACGTTTGTTACCCGTGTTACCCGGATCACACCGAGGAGAACTCATGAGCGGGCTTGCCATCAAGCCAGTCCTCGACGGCTCCAACCTCACGCTCGTCGTCATCATCGCCGTGATCGCCCTTGGGGCGCTCGGCATGGCGGCGATGTTCCGCAACGAGGTTCTGGCTGCTGGCGAAGGCACCGAGAACATGAAGAACATCGCCAAGGCGGTGCAGGAGGGGGCGCAGGCCTACCTCGGCCGACAGTTCCGGACGCTCGCAGTCTTCGCTGCGATCGCGTTCGTCGCCCTGCTCGCGTTGCCCGCCGATGACATGAGTGTGCGCTTCGGCCGCTCCGTGTTCTTCCTGGTGGGTGCGGGCTTCTCCGCGACCGTGGGTTACCTCGGCATGTCCCTGGCGGTGCAGTCGAACCTGCGCGTCGCGGCGGCCGCCAACGAGACCGGCCGTGACCCGGCCATGAAGATCGGGTTCCGGACCGGCGCGATGGTCGGCATGCTCACCGTCGGCCTCGGCCTGCTCGGCGCGAGCCTGGTCGTCCTGATCTACAAGGACGAGGCCCCGCACGTGCTCGAGGGCTTCGGCTTCGGTGCCGCCCTGCTCGCCATGTTCATGCGTGTCGGCGGCGGCATCTTCACCAAGGCAGCCGACGTCGGCGCCGACCTGGTGGGCAAGGTCGAGCAGAACATCCCCGAGGACGACCCGCGCAACGCGGCGACCATCGCGGACAACGTGGGTGACAACGTCGGCGACTGCGCCGGCATGGCCGCCGACCTCTTCGAGTCGTACGCCGTGACCCTGGTGGCCGCGCTGATCCTCGGCTCGCAGGCCTTCGGTGACAAGGGCCTGGTCTTCCCGCTGCTGATCCCGGCGATCGGTGCCCTGACCGCCCTCATGGGTGTCTACCTCTGCAAGCCGCGTACGGGCGAGAACGGCCTGACCACGATCAACCGGGCCTTCTACATCTCCGCCGCCGTCGGTGCGGTCGCGTCGGTGATCGCGGCGTTCGTGTACCTGCCGTCCAGCTTCACCGACTTCGCGAACAAGACCGGGCTCGACATGAGCGGTGCCTCCGGCAACCCGCGCCTGATCGCCTCGGCCGCCGTCGTCATCGGCATCGTGATGGCCGCGGGCATCCTGGCGCTGACCGGCTACTACACCGGCACGGAGTACAAGCCGGTCAAGGGCGTCGGCAAGACCTCGCTCACCGGCGCGGCCACCGTCATCCTGGCCGGCCTCTCGGTCGGGTTCGAGTCCGCGGTCTACACGACCCTGGTCATCGGCGCGGCCGTCTTCGGCGCGTTCCTGCTCGGCGGCGCCACCGTGACCGTGTCGTTGTTCGCTGTGTCGCTGGCAGGTTGCGGTCTGCTCACCACCGTCGGCGTCATCGTGGCGATGGACACCTTCGGCCCGGTCTCCGACAACGCCCAGGGCATCGCGGAGATGTCCGGCGACGTCAGCCCGGAGGGCGCGCAGATCCTCACCGAGCTCGACGCCGTCGGCAACACCACCAAGGCGATCACCAAGGGCATCGCGATCGCGACCGCCGTGCTCGCCGCGACCGCCCTGTTCGGGTCGTACTCGACGGCTGTGGTCGACGCCGTCAGCAAGGCGCAGGTCAAGACGAGCGAGCTGCACAAGCTCAACTTCCTCGTCTACAACCCGGGCGTCCTGGTCGGCATCCTGCTCGGTGCGGCCGTGGTGTTCCTCTTCTCCGGCCTGGCCATCAACGCGGTCGCCCGTGCTGCTGGTGCGGTCGTCTACGAGGTCCGCCGCCAGTTCCGCGAGATCCCGGGCATCATGCAGTTCCCGGACCCGAACAACCCGGGCGTCGGCCGTCCCGAGTACGGCAAGGTCGTCGACATCGTCACCAAGGACTCGCTGCGTGAGCTCGTCACGCCGGGCCTGCTGGCAGTCCTCGCTCCCATTGCCGTCGGCTTCGGCCTCGGTGTCGCCCCGCTGGCCGGGTTCCTGGCCGGCGCGATCGGCACCGGCACCCTGATGGCCGTCTTCCTGGCCAACTCCGGTGGAGCCTGGGACAACGCCAAGAAGCTCGTCGAGGACGGCAACCACGGTGGCAAGGGTTCGCCCGCCCACGAGGCCACCATCATCGGTGACACCGTCGGCGACCCGTTCAAGGACACCGCCGGTCCGGCGATCAACCCGCTGATCAAGGTGATGAACCTGGTCTCGTTGCTGATCGCCAGCGCTGTCGTGAAGATGAGCGTCGGCAAGGACGAGCACACCGCCCTGCGGATCATCATCGCCCTGGTCGCGGTCGGGATCGTCGCGACGTTCCTCTACATCTCCAAGAAGCGTGAGGTCGACCTCGGCGAGGACGCAGCAGCTGCTGCGGCCGAAACGTCGGTCTGACCCGTATTTCCCGGTTTCGGCAGGCTCAACCACCGCTGGTTGAGCCTGCCGAAACCTTTTCGCATTCTCGACATAGCCTTCCCCGGTGACCGATCTCCACTTCCGCCTCCGCGACGCGCTCGCCGCGGCCGGCTACACCTACGACGTCGTCTCCGACCTGATCGGTACGACGGCTCAGGCGGCGCTCGGTCGCAACGAGACGACCCCGGGCCTGCGGGCCACCCGCGGCGGCACCCCGGTCGAGACGCTGACCCGGATGTGGCTGCTCCAGGCCACGGTCAGCGCCGAGGACGCCGAACGCGCCCTGCCCGGCCTGGTCGACGAGCTGTGCGCTGCCGGGATCCTCGAACGCACGCTCAGCGAGGTCGCGGCCCGGGTCGACCTGCGCCCGTACGGCACGGATGGCGGCAACCTGTGGGTGGCCAGCGACCTGACCCCCGGGCTCGACGGCGGTTCCATGCGCGTGGGCAGCGACCACGTCCTGGGGATCAGCCCGGCCGCGACCTCGCTCGCCGAGCTCACCGTGCGGGCGCCGGTCGGTCGAGCCCTCGATCTCGGCACCGGGTGCGGCGTCCAGTCGCTGCACCTCGCGACCCACGCCCGCCACGTGGTCGCGACCGACGTGAACCAGCGCGCCCTCTGGCTGACGCGGCTGAATGCCGACTTGAACGGCGTGAGCTTCGACGTGCGCGAGGGCAGCTTCTTCGAGCCGGTCGCAGGCGAGCTGTTCGACCTGATCGTCACGAACCCGCCGTTCGTGATCTCGCCGGCCACCGGTGAACGCCTCGTCTACCGCGACTCCGGCCTGCCGGGGGACCGGGTCGTGGAGGACATCGTGCGCAGGATCCCCTCCTTCCTCAACCCCGGTGGGGTCGGCCAGGTGCTCGCCAACTGGGCGATCGAGAAGGGCACCGACTGGGACGAGCGCCTGGCCGCGTGGCTCGAGCCCGCCACCGACATCCGCGGCTGTGACGCCTGGATCGTCCAGCGCGAGGTGCTCGACCTGCCCTCGTACGTCGAGCTCTGGCTCAAGGACGCCGGTCAGCACGGGGCACCCGACTACGCCCGACGCTACGAGACCTGGTTGTCGTGGTTCGACGACGTCGGCGTGGAAGCGGTCGGGTTCGGCTGGATCAACCTGCGCTCGCGCACTGATGACGGCACCGACCCCGGGCCGGACAACCACCGCCTGGAGGAATGGCGCTGGGAGGTCGAGCAGCCGCTCGGCCCGGAGGTCGCGGCGCACTTCGAGCGGGTCACGTCCGTGCGCGCTCTCGACGACGACGCCCTGCTGGCCACCCGCCCGCGCCTGGCCGTCGATGTCGTCCAGGAGACCTTCGGCCCGGCGGGCGCCGAGGACCCGAGCCAGATCGTCCTGCGCCGCCAGCGGGGCATGCGCCGGGCCGTGCCGGTCGACACCGTCACCTCCGCATTGGCGGGCGCTGCGGACGGCGAGCTGACCCTCGCCCAGCTGCTCGCAGCGATCGGCCAGCTGCTCGGCGAGGTCGATGTCGCAGCCCGTCTGGCGGAGGTCCGCACCCTGATCGCCGACGGCTTCCTGGAAACCGGCGACCACCTCGGTTGACGGTCCGTCTGGGCTGCCGCGCTACCTTGTTGCCGGCAAACCCGCCGAAGAAGCGAAGGATTCCCACTCCGTGGCACACAAGCTCGTGATCGTCGAGTCCCCGGCCAAGGCCCGCACCATCGAGGGCTACCTTGGCAAGGGCTACGTCGTGGAGTCCTCGATCGGACACATCCGCGACCTTCCGCAGACCGCCGCCGACATCCCGGCGAAGATCAAGGGCGAGCCCTGGGCCCGCCTCGGTGTCAACGTCGACGACGGCTTCAAGCCGGTCTACGTCGTCTCCCGCGACAAGAAGGCGCACATCACCAAGCTCAAGAACCTGCTCAAGGACGCCGACGAGCTCTTCCTGGCCACCGATGAGGACCGCGAGGGCGAGGCCATCGCCTGGCACCTGCTCGACGAGCTGAAGCCGCCGGCCGGCCTGCCGGTCCGCCGGATGGTCTTCCACGAGATCACCCCGGCCGCCATCCAGGCCGCCGTCGAGAGCCCGCGCGAGATCGACATGGACCTCGTCGAGGCCCAGGAAGCGCGCCGCATCCTCGACCGCTTGTACGGCTACGAGGTCTCCCCGGTGCTGTGGAAGAAGGTCATGTCCGGCCTCTCCGCCGGTCGGGTGCAATCGGTGGCGACCAGGCTGGTCGTGGACCGCGAACGCGAGCGGATCGCCTTCCGGATGGCGTCGTACTGGGACCTCGAGGGGACCTTCGACGCCGGTGCCGACCATGAGCAGCGGATGTTCGGTGGCAAGCTGCACAGCATCGACGGGACTCGTGTCGCTCGCGGCACCGACTTCGGGGACGACGGCCTCCTGAAGGCAGCGTCCAACTCTTCGGCGGCGAAGGTCGTCCACCTCAACCAGGCCCGGGCCGACCAGCTCGTCGAGGCCCTGCACGACACCGCGTTCACCGTGCGCTCGGTCGAGTCCAAGCCGTACACCCGCAAGCCCTACGCGCCGTTCCGGACCACCACGCTCCAGCAGGAGGCCAGCCGCAAGCTCGGCTTCAGCGCCTCCTCCACCATGTCGGTGGCGCAGCGGTTGTACGAGAACGGCTACATCACCTACATGCGTACCGACTCCACGACGCTCTCGGACACCGCGCTGAACGCGGCGCGGACCCAGGCCCGTGAGCTGTACGGCGCCGAGTACGTCCCGGACGCCCCGCGCGTCTACGCCTCCAAGGTGAAGAACGCCCAGGAGGCGCACGAGGCGATCCGGCCTGCCGGCGACAACTTCCGCACCCCCGCCCAGACCGGCCTGACCGGCGACCAGTTCCGCCTCTACGAGCTGATCTGGATGCGAACGATCGCCTCCCAGATGAAGGACGCCGCCGGCAACTCGCTGACGATCCGTCTCGGCGGCCCGTCGGCTGCCGGTGAGGACGTCGTGTTCTCCGCCAGCGGTCGCACGATCACCTTCCACGGCTTCCTCAAGGCGTACGTCGAGGGCAACGACGATGCCGAGGCGGCGCGCGACGACGCCGAGAGCAAGCTGCCGAACCTGACCGAGGGTGCCTCCGTCAGCGCGGCCGCCCTGAAGTCGAGCGGGCACGAGACCAAGCCACCGGCGCGCTACACCGAGGCCTCGCTGATCAGCGAGCTCGAAGGCCGAGAGATCGGCCGGCCGTCGACGTACGCCTCGATCATCGGCACCATCCTCAACCGCGGCTACGTCTACAAGAAGGGCACCGCGCTGGTCCCGGCGTGGCTGGCCTTCTCGGTGATCCGGCTGCTCGAGGAGCACTTCGCGCGGCTGGTCTCCTACGAGTTCACCGCCGGCATGGAGGACGTCCTCGACGAGATCGCCGGCGGACGCAAGAACCTCGAGACCGAGCTGGGTGAGTTCTACTTCGGCAGCGACAAGGTCGAGGGTCTCAAGCGCCTGGTCACCGAGCTCGGCGAGATCGATGCCAAGGAGCTCGCCACCTTCCCGGTGCTGACCCTGGCCGGTGAGCCGAGCGGCATCGACCTGCGCGTCGGTCGCTACGGCCCGTACGTCGAGGACACCGGCTCGGTCCAGGACGGCGACGGCGAGGGCGACGGGGTGCCGGCCCGCGCGAACGTTCCTGACGACATGCCGCCTGACGAGCTGACCGAGGCCGCTGCCCGCGAGCTGCTGGCGAACCCGGCCGGGGCGGAGCACGAGCTCGGCAAGGACCCCGAGTCCGGCAACCTGATCGTGGCGAAGAACGGCCGCTACGGCCCTTATGTCACCGAGACCCTCCCGGACGACGCTCCCAAGAAGCAGAAGGCGCGCACCGGTTCGCTGTTCAAGTCGATGTCGCTGGAGACGATCACGCTCGAGCAGGCCCTGCGGCTGCTCTCGCTGCCGCGGGTCGTCGGTGTCGACGCCGAGGGCGTCGAGATCACCGCGCAGAACGGTCGCTACGGCCCGTACCTCAAGAAGGGCACCGACTCGCGCTCGCTCGAGACCGAGGACCAGCTCTTCGACGTCACCCTCGAGCAGGCGCTGGCGGTCTACGCCCAGCCCAAGGCACGCGGACGCGGAGCCGCGACCCCGCCGCTGAAGGAGCTCGGCAACGACCCCGTCTCCGGCCAGCCGGTCGTGGTCAAGGCCGGCCGCTTCGGTGAGTACGTCACCGACGGGGAGTACAACGCCACCCTGCGCAAGGACGACTCGGTCGAGGAGATCACCCTCGAGCGCGCCGCCGAGCTGCTCGCCGAACGTCGCGAGAAGGGCCCGGCCAAGAAGGCCGCCAAGAAGGGCGCGAAGAAGACTGCGAAGAAGTCGGCCAAGAAGACCGCGAAGAAGGCCGCCGCGAAGAAGGCGTGAAACCTCGGTCGGCGCTCGCGTCTAGGGTGTGCGTGTGTCGAACGCGGGTGTCCCAGAAGGTGTCTATGCCGAGCGCGGCCTCTTCGTCTGTTTCGAGGGTGGCGAGGGTGCCGGCAAGTCGACCCAGGCGCAGGCGCTCGCTGACTGGCTCGGCACCGAGGGGCATGACGTCGTCCTGACCTTCGAGCCAGGCGACACCGGCGTGGGCCAGAAGATCCGGCAGATCGTGCTGAGCCCCGAGACCGGTCACCTCGCCGACGCGACCGAAGCTCTGCTGTACGCCGCCGACAAGTCCGAGCACCTCGACAAGATCGTGCTCCCGGCGCTGGCCGCCGGCAACGTCGTGATCACCGACCGCTACGTCGACTCGACGCTGGCCTACCAGGGCGCCGGGCGTGCGATCCCGCCCGCCGAGCTCGAGCACGTCGCGCGCTGGGCCACCGGGGACCTGCGGCCGCACCTGACGGTGCTCCTCGACCTGGAGCCCGGTGCCGGCCTGACCAGGGTGGATGAACTAGTCGCCGGACGCGACCGGATCGAGGGCGAACCACTGGAGTTCCACCAGCGGGTGCGCTCCGCGTTCCGGCTGCTCGCCGAGCGCGACCCCGCGCACTACCTGGTCCTCGATGCCCGTGACGACGTCGACGCGATCGCCGCGGCAGTCCGTACCCGGGTCGCGGAGCTGTTGGCATGAGTGCCACCGCCACGTCGGTCTTCGACGACCTGGTCGGCCAGGAGGCGGTCGTCGAGCGCCTGCGACGAGCGGTAGCCGGCGACATGACCCACGCCTGGTTGTTCACCGGGCCGCCCGGCTCGGGTCGGTCGAACGCGGCGATCGCGTTCGCGGCCGCGCTCCAGTGCGAGCAGGGCGGCTGCGGTACGTGTCCGTCGTGCCACACCGTCGCGGTCGGGTCGCATCCCGACGTACGGGTGACCCGGACCGAGAAGCTGTCGATCGGCGTCGACGAGGTCCGCGACCTGGTCCGTTCGGCAGCCCTCGCCCCATCGGGTCGTCGCTGGCAGGTGATGATCGTCGAGGACGCCGATCGCCTGACCGAACAAGCCGCGAACGCGCTGCTCAAGGCGATCGAGGAGCCGACGATCCGCACCGTCTGGCTGCTGTGCGCGCCGACGATCGAGGACGTGCTCCCGACGATCAGGTCGCGCACCCGGCTGATCGTGCTGGCGACCCCGAGCAGCGCCGAGGTCGCCGACTTCCTGGTGCGTCACGACGAGGTCGACGCGACCACCGCCCTGTATGCCGCCCGGGCCAGCCAGGGCCACATCGGCCGTGCCCGTGCCCTCGCACGCGACGAGGACACCCGCGGCCGACGGCGCCAGGTCGTGCACCTGCCCGTCCGGCTGACCTCGCTGGGTGCCTGCATGAACGCGGCGACCCTGATCCACGATCTCGCCAAGGAGGAGGCCGACGCGCTCACCGGGGTGCACGACGCACGCGAGCGCGAGGAGCTCGACCGGGCCTACGGCGTCGTCGAGCGCGGCCGTCGTCCGCGCGAGTACGCCCCGGCGCTCCGCGATCTCGAGAAGTCCCAGAAGACCCGCGCCAAGCGTCGTCACCTCGACGTCGTCGACCGCGGGCTGATGGACCTGGTCTCCGTGTACCGCGATGCCCTGACGATCCAGCTGGCGGCGCGTTCCGAGGTGGTCAACGAGGAAGTGCGCGGCGACGTCGAGCAGCTGGCCCGCACCACCACCCCCGAGGACAACCTGCGTCGCATCGATGCCGTCTTCGTCGCCCGTGAACAGATGCTCGAGTTCAACGTGCCGCCGATGCTGGCGCTGGAGTCGTTGATGGTCTCGCTCAAGGTGCAGCAGGGAGCCGCCTAGGCTTGCGGGCATGTCGCAGTTCACGCCTCCGTCCCCGCCCCCAGGGCCTCCGCCGTCCCGCAACGGCAACTCGGTCCTGATCGGCGTCCTGGTCGGAGTCGTGGTCTTCGCCCTGATCGCGGCCGGCATCGGCATCTACGCGGCCAAGCACCACAATTCCTCGCTCGCGGCGGGGCCCGGTACGACGCCGACCGCGGCCCCTTCCCCGACGGCACCGCTGCCCACCACGGCTCCCTCGCTCGTCAGGTACTACGACCAGAAGCTGAAGTGGACCGGGTGCGGTCGCGACCAGTGCGCGCGGCTCGCCGTCCCGCTCGACTATGCCAACCCGGGCGGCACTGAGCTGCGCCTCGCGCTCCTCAAGGTCCCGGCGCAGAACCCGTCCCAGCGCCTCGGCGCGCTGGTCGTGAACCCGGGGGGCCCCGGGGGTTCGGGGACGGACTACGCGGCAGCCGGCTCCCTCCAGTTCGGAGCCCCGCTGTCGAACCACTTCGACATCGTCGGCTTCGATCCCCGCGGTGTCGGCAAGAGCGATCCGCTGTCGTGCGCCTCGACGGCGCAGATCGACGGGCTGCTGGCGTTCGACCCGGATCCGGACACGGCAGCCAAGCGCAACCGGATGGACAGCCTGATCCGTGCCTTCGGCCAGGGCTGCCTGAGGCGAAGCGGCGATCTCGCACGGCACATGTCCACCAAGGAGGCCGCGCGGGACATGGACATCCTGCGCGCAGCGCTGGGTGAGCCGAAGCTCAACTACTTCGGGGCGTCGTACGGCACGTTCCTGGGCGCGACGTACGCCGGCCTGTTCCCCACCCACGTCGGCCGCTTCGTGCTCGACGGAGCGATCGACCCGGCGTTGACGAACGCGCAGCTCTCCATCGAGCAGGCGCACGGCTTCGAGACGGCCCTGCGCGCCTACGCCGCCAACTGCGCCGGCTCGGGCAACTGCTTCCTGGGTCGGACCACGGACGAGGTGGTCACCCGGATCCAGCAGTTCCTCGCGGCAACCGACAAGGCCCCGCTGGACACCGGCACCAGCCGCAAGCTCACCGAGGGCACCGCGATGACCGGGGTCTGGCTGCCGCTGTACGTCAGGAGCTACTGGCCGAACCTGACCGACGCCCTCAAGCAGGCGATCGTCGACCACGACGGGTCCGGGCTGCTCGCGCTGGCCGACGCCTACTCCTCGCGAGGTGCGACCGGGTACACCGACAACTCGATGGAGGCGCTCTACGCCGTCAATTGTCTGGACCACGACGACTACATCCCGACCAGCCAGGTGCCCTCGCACTTCGCCGAGTTCCTCAAGGCCTCGCCGACCTTCGGCCGTGCCTTCGCCTTCAGCCTCTCGACCTGCTCGACCTGGCCGGTCCGCAGTGGCCAGGTCAGCCAGGCGATCCATGCTCCGGGGGCTCCGCCGATCGTCGTGGTCGGCACCACCCGTGATCCGGCCACACCGCTGGTGTGGGCCCAGGCGCTGGCCAGCGAGCTGGACTCCGGCCGCCTGATCACGCGCAACGGCGACGGTCACACCGGCTTCGGGCAAGGGAATTCGTGCGTCGACAATGCCGTCCAGGACTGGCTGATCCAGGGCAAGGTTCCGCCCGCCGACCTGCACTGCTGAGCGGCGCACGGCCCGTTTGGCGCCACGCCCCAGGCCCGCCCTATACTCGTCCGGCGTGCCCGGCTGGACGGTCGGACACTGCGCCGCCTTAGCTCAGTCGGTAGAGCATCTCACTCGTAATGAGAAGGTCGTCAGTTCGATTCTGACAGGCGGCTCCATTCCTTTCTCAGGTGAATTCATCTGGTGCCGATTACCCAGGCAACTGGTAACCCCTACCGTGGTGACCAGAACCCATCAAGAGGTTGCGGGGAATCGTCGGGATCCCGCTGGGAGATCGATGAACAGATTCGCGACGTCCGGATCGACGATCCTGATCGCCGTGCTGGGATTTCTCGGGGTCACGCCGGCGGCTTCGGCGTCCCCGACCGCCGCCCTGCACCTGCATGTCAGCCGCCACGTCGTGGTGGCCGGCGAACCGCTGACGGTGACCGCGACCTCGAACGTCGTGTGCGACCTGTGGGTGAAGTGGAACGGTGACCTCCGGCAGACACACGGGACGCGGCTCGTGGCGACCTACACAGCGCCGCAGGTGACACGTGGGACGAGGTTCGTGGTCCAGGGCATCTGCCTGCCGACGGGCCAGACACCGCCGTCGACCAAGACCTCGTCGGCTCGCTCGTCGAGCGCCGGCGCGACGATCAGCGTCGTCGTTCCGCTGACGGTGCGCGGCACGGTCACGATCACCGTCGTGCCGCCGGGCGGCGTCGTCAGCCCGCCGAGCCACCACCAGCACCCCGGCGGCATCGGCCTGCCGAACACCGGCGGGCCGCCGTTCTGGCTCCTGATCGCAGGCCTGGCATCGGTCCTGGTCGGTTCCGTGCTGGTCCGGGCAGCCGAACGCCGAGGGACGGCACCCGACTACGCTGCGGCGTCATGGCCGACCCAGTGCTCCGCACCGACGTCCCCGCGCCGGGCCCGTTCTCGGCCCTGCTCGGCTTCCGCTACATCGAGGTCGCCGATGGTGTCGCCGTCGTCGAGGCGGATCCGGGGCCGGAGCACTGCAACGGTGGCGGCATCGTGCACGGTGGCTTCCTCGCCGCGATGCTCGACACCACCACAGGCTGGGCCGTGCACGACGGCGTTGCTCCCGGTGTTGCAGCGCCCCATGTCCAGCTGAGCGTGCAGTACGTCCGCGCGGCAGTACCGGGCCTGACGCTCACCTGCCGCGGCAGTGCGATCGCGGTCGGACGCCGGATCGCGTCGGCCGAGGCCGAGATCACCCAGTCAGGTCGGGTGGTCGCGCGAGCGGTCGCGAGTCACGCGGTGCTGGCCCCGACGACCGATTGATCAGCGGTTTTAAAAAAACAACGGAATGAATGCGGACAAAGTACCCAAGGACGAGATGTGGGTCACAGATTCGTGTGCATCGTGAGTCTTTGTCCGTTATATGGTTGGACCTCGTTCGCGGGACCTGAGACGAATCGTGGGGTTATCAGGTGATTAAGAGATGTGCATCTTTCAGCGTGGTCGTTCTGGTCGGCCTGTTCGCGGCAATCGGCTTCGCGCCGTCCGCTCAGGCCTACCCCGAGGTGCTCATCAACCTCTCGGTGAACAAGCAGGTCCTGTACTCGGGCCAGACCTTCACCGCGACCGCCACGGCCAACGTCGTGTGCGACTGGACGCTCGAGTGGAACGGCGACTCGCGCAACCGGACCGGTCACAACGACTTCGTGACCACCTACACGGCTCCCGACGTCACCAAGGTCACTCCGATCCCGCTGCACGGCACCTGCGGCTACACGCTTCCGGACGGGGCGACTCCGGTCACCGGTCGGGTCGCAGCGGGCGCCGCTCCGCACGTCACCTGGCGCCGGACGATCATCGTCACGGTCCTGCCGAGCGCCACCGTCTCGCCGCCGACCCAGGGCGGTCTGCCGAACACGGGTGGTCCGGACCTGTGGATCCTGCTCGGCGGACTCGGGCTCGTGGCCGGTGGCTCGCTCGTGATCGCACGCTCCAAGCGGCGCGACCCTGCTGCCTGAGCGTCTCCTCGCCCGTGGTCTAGCGGGGGTAGCGCCGATTCCTCCCGATCGGCCGAATGCCCGTTATGGTCGCCGCGTGCCGTAACGAAGGCTCCGCGCCCTCGTTGTTCCCTGTGAGCAGCACCACACGGGTGCTCGAGCACGCTGGGCGCGTCACGACCACACGGGAGCAGTGCATGAAGAAGCTGGTAGCCATCGGGGCCGCTGCCTTGGTTGCGATGTTCATGGCCGTGGGCCTGGCGCCCGCCGCTTCCGCCTACCCCGAAGCCGTCTGCAACCTCGTCGTGTCGCCCACCGTCGTGCACCCCGGCGACGTCGTGACCGTCCACTGCTCGCTCCAGACCATCGAGTCGCCACGCCTGGCCGGCCGCTCGGCCGCCTCGGCCGACACCCACTGGGTGGTCACCTTCGACGGCCTGACGCACACCGGCACCGGCGAGTCCTTCACCACGCACTTCACCGCGCCCCAGGTGAGCAGCTCGACCGTCTTCAGCGTCCACTCCGTCGGTCACGACACGGTCACCGGCGTGAAATGCGACCGCAGCGTGAACGTCACCGACGTCCCCGGTGGCACGGTCGTGTCCCCGCCGACCGGAGGTCTCCCGAACACCGGTGGCCCAGGTCTGATCCTGCTGGTCCTCGGCGTCTGTTTCGTCCTCGGTGGTGGTATCGCCATCCAGCGGTCCCGCAAGGGTCACCACGCGCAGTCCCAGCCGCAGCACCGGCACTGACATTCCGAAAGT
Source organism: Marmoricola sp. (assembly GCA_025964775.1). Taxonomy (GTDB): domain Bacteria; phylum Actinomycetota; class Actinomycetes; order Propionibacteriales; family Nocardioidaceae; genus Marmoricola. The sequence goes on along the minus strand of JAOPYE010000041.1, from coordinate 17,268 downwards.
AGAACCTGTTACATTTCCGGAATGATTCTGGATCGCTTCAAGGTCGACGGCCAGGTCGCCGTCATCACCGGTGCCGGACGGGGGATCGGAGCCGGCTCGGCAGTCGCTCTCGCCGAGGCCGGCGCTGACGTCGTCATCTCCGCACGCCACTCCTCCCAGCTCGCCGAGGTCGCCGAACAGGTCCGCGCCGTCGGTCGTCGGGCACTGGTCGTCAAGGCTGACCTCAGTGACCTCGAGCAGACCGCGGCGCTCGCCCAGGCGGCGTACGACGAGTTCGGGCGCCTCGACATCGTCGTGAACAACGTCGGCGGGACCATGCCCCTCCCGTTCCTGGACACCGACGAGGACTTCCTCATCGACGCGTTCCGGTTCAACGTCGCCACGGCCCACGCACTCACCAGGGCCGCCGTCCCGCTCATGCTGACCGGCGACAACCCGGGCGGATCGATCGTGAACATCTCCTCGGTGATCGGTCGGGTCTCGGGTCGCGGGTACGTCGCCTACGGCACTGCCAAGGCCGCGCTGACGCACTGGACCCGGCTCGTGTCCAAGGATCTCGCGCCGCTGATCCGGGTGAACGCGATCGGCACCGGCTCGATCATGACCAGCGCGCTGGACTACGTCGCCAGCGACGAGGCCGTGATGACCGAGCTCGCCGAGAAGACCACGATGCAGCGGGTCGGCGCCGTCGAGGACATCTCCGCCGCGGTCGTCTACCTGGCCAGCCCGGCCGGGTCGTTCCTGACCGGCAAGGTGATCGAGGCCGACGGCGGTCTGGACATCCCGAACCTCGACTTCAAGCTGCCCGACCTGGGCCCGAGGTGAGCGCGCGGAAGCGGGTCGTCGCCTGGTCGACCGGCACGATCGGTCGGCACGCGCTGGCGGGGATCGACGCCCGCCCGGACCTCGAGCTGGTCGGCCTCTGGGTGTCCAACCCGGACAAGGTCGGCCAGGACGCGGGCCGGCTCGCCGGACTGGACCGTGACCTGGGCGTCCTGGCGACCAACGACAAGGAAGCACTCTTCGCGCTCGCCCCGGACGTGGTCGTGCACTCGGCGATGACCGACGACCGGATCTTCGACGCGCTCGAGGACCTCGTCGAGATCGTGGAGCACGGCATCAACGTGGTCTCGTCGGGTCCGGTCGTCCTGACGTTCCCCGACGGCAGCGGCCTGGACTCGTACGTCGACCGGATCAATGCCGCCGGGGCCGCCAACGGCGCCAGCCTGCACGTCAACGGGATCGATCCCGGGTTCGCCAACGACGTCCTGCCGCTGGTGATGACCAGCCTGTCGCAACGGATCGACCTGATCCGGGTCAGCGAGATCTGCGACTACTCGACGTACTACCAGCCCGTGGTCATGCAAGACCTCTACGGCTTCGGCCGGCCGATGGACTACGCCGCGATGCTTTGGCAGCCGGGGATCCTGACCGCGGCGTGGGGCCCTGTGGTCCGCCAGATCGCTGCCGGCCTCGACCTCGAGCTCGATCCCGTGCTCGAGGAGTACCACGAGCGGATCCCGTCCGAGGTCGATCTGACCATCGACTCGTGTGACGTCCCGGCCGGCTCGATGGGTGCCGTGAAGTTCGGCGTCGTCGGCACGGTGGACGGCGTACCGCGGGTCCAGCTCGATCACGTCACCCGGACGAATCCGGCCCAGGCACCTCACTGGCCGCAGCCGTCCGAGGGCGACGGCTGCTACCGGGTGGAGATCCAGGGCGAGCCGACGATGAAGGTCGACTTCGTCCACCACGGCGAGCACGGCGACCACAACGTCTCCGGGATGATCACCACCGCGATGCGGCTCGTCAACGCCGTCCACGCCGTGTGCGACGCACCCGGTGGCCTTGTCGTGGCCAAGGACCTGCCCCTGATCACGGGGCGCGGACTCGTACGCCGTTGAATCACGTACCGGCATGATGTCCCGATGACCCAGGACGCGGCTGCATCAGGCCAGACCTCTCGCCAGATCAGCCCTGACTCGGGCGTCCTGTGGACCGAGCCCGGTGCCTGGCAGGTCGCGCCCGGTGTCCACCGGATCCCGTTGCCGCTGCCGATGGACGGCCTGCGTGCGGTCAACGTCTACGTGATGGAGACCGAGCAGGGCCTCGTGCTCGTCGACGGCGGCTGGGCGATCCCGGAGTCGAGGTCGCTGTTCGAGTCCTCGCTCAAGGAGCTCGGGCACACCACCGCCGACATCCGGCGGTTCCTGGTGACCCACATGCACCGCGACCACTACACCCAGGCCTGGGTGGTCGGGCAAGAGGTCGGCGCCGAGGTGAGCCTCGGCCTGGGCGACAAGGCCTCGATGGACCTGATGCACGATCCGGCGCTGGACCGGGACCCGAACCTGACCAGGCTGATCGCCGCCGGCGCACTGGATCTCGCCCAGGGCTGGCGCGAGATGATGCCCCGCGAGGAACGACCGACCAACAACTACGGGATGCCCGACGTCTGGCTCGACCGCGACCTGGAGATCGACCTCGGCGGGCGGAGGATCGACGCTGTCGCGACCCCCGGCCACACCCAGGGGCACTACGTGTTCGCCGACACTGCCTCCGGGCTGCTGTTCGCCGGTGACCACGTGCTGCCGACGATCACTCCCTCGATCGGCTTCGAGCCGGCCTGGGTGGAGAACCCGTTGCGCGACTTCCTGGACTCGCTGGCGAAGGTCCGCGCGCTGCCCGACCTGATGCTGCTGCCGGCGCACGGGCCGGTGGCCCCGAGCTCGCACCAGCGGGTCGACGACCTGGTCGCCCACCACGACGAGCGCCTGGTGCTGTGCCGCGAGGCAGTGGCCGGCGGAGCCCGTACGGCGTGGGACGTGGCCGGTGTCCTGCCCTGGACCCGGCACGAGCGCAAGCGTTCCGAGCTCGGCCCGTTCGACGCCGTCCTGGCTGCCTTCGAGACGCTGGCGCACCTCGAGCTGATGGCGCTGACCGGCGATCTGGTCCGCACCGACGCCGCTGACGGCACCCGCTCGTACTCGGTGCCCGCCACCCTGGGATAGATTGAAACCTCACGACAGGGGAGCGCGTACCCGGAACTTCCCGGGCAAGCGCTGAGAGTGCGGATCAGCCGCAGACCCTTGAACCTGCACCGGTTAGTACCGGCGAAGGAAGTCGAAGGAGAGTCATGCGTACCCGTTTCACAGGCATCGTTGCCGTCCTGCTCGGATCGATCGTGGTCCTCGCGGGATGCGGCAGCAGCGCGTCCAGCACGGCCGGCAGCAAGACCATCGTCATCGCCACCCACGACTCGTGGGCGATGAGCAAGAGCGTGATGGCTGCGTTCACCAAGCAGACCGGCATCACCGTCAAGATCGAGCAGCACGGCGACGCCGGTGAGTTGACCAACAAGCTGGTCCTGACCAAGGGCAACCCGATCGCCGACGGGGTCTTCGGCATCGACAACACCTTTGCGACCCGGGCCGTCGACGCCGGCATCCTGGCCGACTACACTCCGTGGTCCGAGCCGGCGTCGGTCAGCCGGTTCAACCTCGCGCAGGGCAGCTCGCAGCTGACGCCGATCGACTACGGCGACGTGTGCGTCAACGTCGACAACACCTGGTTCGCGAAGAAGAAGCTCAGCCCGCCGAAGACCTTCGAGGACCTCACCGCGCCGGCGTACAAGGGTCTGACGGTGACGCCGGCGGCCACCACGTCCTCGACCGGGCTCGCCTTCCTGGCCGGCACGATCGGCCGGTTCGGGAACGGCTGGAAGGCCTACTGGACCAAGCTCACGGCCAACGGGCTGAAGATCGATCCCGGCTGGACCGAGGCCTACGAGGGGGACTTCACCGCCGGTGGCGGCCAGGGGACCTACCCGATCGTGGTCTCGTACTCCTCCTCCCCGCCGTACACGGTGCCGAAGGCCGGCGGTGCCCCGACCACCAGTGCCTTGCTGGACACCTGCTTCCGCCAGGTCGAGTACGCCGGCGTACTCAAGGGCGCGTCTAACCCCGGCGGCGTCGAGAAGTTCATCGACTTCATGCAGGGCCGCCAGTTCCAGGCCGCGCTGCCGGAGAACATGTACGTCTACCCGGTGGACACCACCGTCGCGCTGCCGCCGGACTGGGCCCGCTGGGCCCCGGTCTCGCCGCACCCGTACGCCGTCTCCGCTGCGGACATCACCGCGAACCGCAACGCCTGGCTGCGTGACTGGCGCGACCTGACCAGCCGGTAGACATGCGCCGCAACCTGGGGGTCGCGACTCTCGCGGCCATCCCGCTGGCAGTGATCGGGGTCTTCTTCCTCTACCCGGTCGGCGGCATGGTCGCGCGCGGCTTCTGGCCCGACGGCTCCCTGGACGTGCACGGTGTCCTCGAGGTGCTCGGACGATCGCGGGTGCACCGGGTCCTCTGGTTCACCGTCTGGACGGCCGGCACGGCGACGCTGCTCGCGGTCGGTGCCGGCCTGCCGGTGGCGTTCGTGCTGCACCGGCTGCGGTTCGGTGGCTCGGCGGCGGTCCGGACCCTGATGGTGCTGCCGTTCGTCTTGCCGACCGTGGTCGTGGGGGTGGCCTTCGGACAGCTGCTCCGGCCGACCGGTCCGCTCGGCGGCCTGGGTCTCGAGGGCACACCGGCCGCGATCATCGCGGGCCTGGTGTTCTTCAACATCGGCGTGGTCGTGCGGACCGTCGGCGCGTTCTGGGAGGGGATCGACCGTCGTACCGAAGAGGCGGCGGCGACCCTCGGCGCCTCGCCGTTCCGGGTCTTCCGCACGGTGACGCTGCCGGCACTGGTCCCGGCGGTCGTGTCCTCGGCCAGCGTGGTGTTCCTGTTCTGCGCGACGTCGTTCGGCGTCGTGCTCACCCTCGGTGGCCTGCGCTACTCCAACATCGAGACCGAGATCTACCTGCTGACGACCCAGGAGCTCGACCTGCAGGCTGCCGCGGCACTCTCGATCCTGCAGCTGGTGATGATCACAGTCCTCCTCGTGCTCTCCCACCGCACCCGACGGACTCCCGCCATCGCCCAGGCGGTACGCCGGGCCCGGCGACCCGGATTCCGCGACACCGGTCTGCTGCTCTGGACCGCCGTCGTGACGGCGTTCCTGCTGGTTCCGCTCGTGACGCTGGCCCTCGCCTCGCTGCGCGACGGTGGCAGGTGGAGCCTGTCGAACTACCGGGCGCTGCAGACCACCGGGACCGACAACGCCCTGCTGGTCACGGCCACCAGCGGCCTGCTCCGTTCTCTCGAGATCGCGATCCAGGCGGCCTCGTTCGCCCTGGTGCTCGGCTCGGTAGTCGCATGGCTGGTCTCGCGCAGACCTGCCGCGGGCTGGCGCCGTCGTCTCTCGGCCGGGTTCGACGGCGTCTTCATGCTTCCGCTGGGGGTCTCGGCAGTCACCCTCGGGTTCGGCTTCCTCATCACTCTCGACCATCCGCCCGTCGACCTGCGGACGTCATCGCTGTTGATCCCGATCGCCCAGGCGATGGTGGCGCTGCCGCTGGTGGTCCGGACGGTCGCGCCGGTGCTGTCCGCGGTCGATCCGCGCCTCCGCGAAGCCGCTGCGTCGCTGGGCGCCGGCCCCGTGCGCGTGTTGCTGGCCGTCGACCTGCCGCATGCCTGGCGAGGCCTGCTGGCAGCGACGGGCTTCGCGTTCGCGGTCTCGCTCGGCGAATTCGGTGCGACCAGTTTCCTGGCCCGCGACGACAGCCCGACGCTGCCGGTCGTCATCTTCCAGCTGCTCAGCCACCCCGGCCCGGCCAACTTCGGGATGGCGATGGCGGCCTCCGTCGTCCTCGCCGCGGCAACCGGCACGGTGATGCTGCTGGTCGACCGGCTCCGCGTCGGTTCCGTGGGAGCCTTCTGAGATGGCCGGCTCGCGCGCACTTGCCGTCCGCGGCCTGTCTGTCAGCTTCGGCGACGTGCGAGCGGTGTCGTCGGTCGACCTCGATGTGGCCGAAGGATCGGTGACCGCCGTACTCGGCCCGTCCGGGTGCGGGAAGTCCACCCTGCTGCGCGCGATCGCAGGTCTCGAACGCCCGTCCGCCGGCACGATCAGCTATGACGGTCGGGACCTGGCCCGGACGCCGACCCACCGTCGCGGGTTCGCGCTGATGTTCCAGGACGGCCAGCTGTTCCCGCACTCCGACGTGGCGGCCAACGTGGCCTACCCGCTGCGGCTGCGCCGCCGCAACGCCGCTGACGTGAAGGTCCGCGTAGCCGAGCTGCTGGAGCTCGTCGGTCTGGCCGGCTTCGGCAAACGGATGCCGCAGACCCTCTCGGGGGGTGAACGCCAACGGGTCGCGCTGGCGCGCTCCCTGGCCGTCGAGCCGCGCCTCCTGCTGCTCGACGAGCCGCTGAGTGCGCTCGACCGCGGGCTGCGTGAGCGGCTCGCCGGCGACCTGCACGACATCCTCCGCCAGGCCGGTACGACGACGTTGCTCGTCACCCACGACCACGACGAGGCCTTCACGATCGCCGACCGGATGGTCGTGATGCGCGCCGGCGAGGCTGTGCAGGCCGGCGACCTGGGCGAGGTCTGGCAGCACCCTGCCGATGCCTGGGCCGCGCGCTTCCTCGGCTACGCGGATGTCCTCGACGGACCGCCGGCGCTGGCACTACGGGCCGTCGTCGACCCGGACGCGACGTGGACCCAGATCGCGCTGCGGCGTTCGGCGCTGGTCGTCGATCCCGGCGGGCCACTGGCCGCGACGATCATCTCGGCGCGGGTGACGCCCGAGCAGGTCCGGGTCGAGCTCGACGTCGAGGGCCTCGGGATCAGGTCGGGCGTGGCCGACCCGGCGTACTCGACGCGAGCCGGGGACCTGGTCCGGGTCGCCGTACGGGCCGACCGGTTGGCGGCGCTGCCTGGGGCTCAAAAATGAGAATGACATTGTTGTAATTTGCAAGTCGACACGCCGAAAAGTCTAAATTTTTTTGGGAAAGTTGTTCCCAGAGTGACTTGTGTGGCTTAGCGTCGGAGACCGCAACCTCCATCCGGGGGGGGCGCAGAGCCGTTCGCGGCCGACCGACAGGGGTACGACGGTGCGCACCAGCGTTCGCGGAGCACTCGCGGCTTTTGTCGCGCTTGCTGTGATCCTCGGTGTGGTCACGTCGGCCAGTGCCGACCAGCACACGCCGTTCCCGACGAAGGCGCAGGTCAACGCCGCCGCGGCCGCGGTCGCCAAGAAGGCCGGCGACGTCGCGTCGATCCAGGCAGAGCTCGTCGCGGCCGACAACCGCCTCCAGATCGCCGGCGACCGTGCGGGTGCCGCAGCCGAGGCCTACAACGGCGCGGTCTGGGAGCTCAGCAGGGCGAAGGCTGCGACCGCGGCTGCTGCGGCAGCCGCTGCCGCCGCCCAGGCCAAGGTCACCGCGCAGCGTGCCAACATCGCCGCGCTGGTCGTCCAGACCTACCAGGACGGGTCCGAGCTCAACGGTGTCACCGCGCTGATGGGTGCCCAGAGCCCGAGTGACGTGATGAACCGCTGGGGCGCGATGGACAGCGTCAGCTCGTCGATGCAGGCCCACTTCGACGCGTACACCGCGTTGAACGCGCTCGCCAAGGTCGCGAAGGACCGGGCCGCCACGGCACTCCAGGCCCAGCACGCCCTGACCGTCATCGCCGCCGCCCGCAGGAACGCGGCCGCCTCGGCAGCCGCAGGTGCCCAGTCCGAGGCCAACGCGATCGCCGTCCAGCGCACCAAGCTCATCGCCCAGCTCGCAGCAGCCCAGAAGATCTCGGTCGCCCTGGCCTCGCAGCGCCAGACAGCACTGGAGCAGATCGCACGCCAGCACGCGGCTGCGGCAGCCCGGGCGCGAGCCCTGGCCGCAGCAAAGGCAGCGGCAGCCGCTGCAGCGGCCGCGGCAGCCCACGCGAACGGTGGCAACGACTCGCCCCCGCCGTACGTCCCGCCGTCCTACGGACCCACCGCCCCGATCGCCTCGAGTGCGGCGGTCGCTCGCGCGATCGCGTTCGCGAAGGCCCAGCTCGGCAAGCCGTACGTCTGGGCCGGCGCCGGACCGGACGTCTGGGACTGCTCGGGCCTGACGATGGTGGCCTGGGAGCACGGCGGGATCTACCTGCCGCACTTCGCCGCGGCCCAGTACGCCGAGATCACCCACATCGGCGTCACCGACCTGCGGCCCGGGGACCTGGTGTTCTGGGGCCCGACCCCGGACACGATCGAGCACGTCGCCATGTACCTCGGCAACGGGATGATCATCCAGGCTCCGCACACGGGTGCCTGGGTCGACATCGAGTCGATGTACGGCTGGGAAGCGCCGACCTTCTTCGGCCGCCCCTGACCGTAGGGCTCAGAAGTGGCACAGTGTGGCCATGGCTGACAGCGCTGCACCCGTCGTCGACGTGCCCGCCCTCACCGCCCTGCTGGACGGCACCTACGTCGAAGTCCGCAACCTGACCCGCAAGCGCCTCGTCGAGTACGCCGGCGTGCTCGAGGATGCGCGCGAGATGAGCCGCGAGAAGTTCCGCGAGCGGGTCAAGCAGATCGTCGTCGAGCTCGCCGGGACCGGCCAGACCGGCCTCGGCTTCCCGGTCGGCTACGGCGGTGGCGGCGACATCGGCGCCTCGGTGGCCGCGTTCGAGACGATGGCCTTAGGGGACCTCTCGGTGCTGGTCAAGGTCGGCGTCCAGTTCGGGCTCTTCGGCGGCGCGATCCTGCAGCTCGGCACCCAGCGGCACCACGACGCGTACCTGTCGGACCTGGTCAGCGCGAAGCTGATGGGGTGCTTCGCGATGACCGAGACCGGGCACGGTTCCAACGTGCAGGCGCTGGGCACGGTGGCCCGCTACGACGTCGAGACCCGCGAGTTCGTGATCACGACTCCCGACGACGCCTCGCGCAAGGACTACATCGGCAATGCCGCGGCGCACGCCAGCACCGCGGTGGTCTTCGCCCAGCTCGAGATCGGTGGCGCCTCCGAGGGCGTGCACGCGTTCGTCGTACCGATCCGCGACGGGCGCGGCCGGGTGCGGTCCGGCGTACGGATCGAGGACGACGGTCCCAAGATCGGCCTGAACGGCGTCGACAACGGCCGGATCTGGTTCGACGACGTCCGGATCCCGCGCGAGAACCTGCTCAACCGGTACGCCGACGTCACCGAGACGGGCGTGTACGTCTCCGACATCGACAATCCCGATCGCCGCTTCTTCACGATGCTCGGCACCCTGGTCCAGGGCCGCGTCTGTGTCGGAGGCGCGGGCATCAACGCGAGCAAGGTCGCCCTCTCGATCGCCGTCAAGTACGCCCTGGGCCGACGACAGTTCGGCAATCCCGGTGGCGAGGAGGAGCTGATCCTCGACTACGGCCTGCACCAGCGTCGGCTGTTCCCGCTGATCGCCCGGACCTATGCGCTGCACTTCGCGCAGGAGGTGCTGGCCGGCCAGCTGCACGCGGTGTTCTCCGCGGCCGACGAGGTCGACGAGCGGACTCGGCGTGCCCTCGAGTCCCGCGCCGCCGGCACCAAGGCGCTCGGCACCTGGCACGCCAGTACGACGATCCAGGAGTGTCGCGAGGCCTGCGGCGGGGCCGGTTACCTGTCGGCGAACCGGTTCGACGCGCTGCGGGCAGACACCGACGTGTTCACCACCTTCGAGGGCGACAACCACATCCTGCTCCAGCTGGTCGCCAAGGGCCTGCTGACCGACTACTCCTCGTCCTTCGGTGAGCTCGACCAGCTCGGGATGGTCCGCTTCGTCGCGGGGATCGCGGTGGACACCGTCGTCGAGCGCACGGCCGTGCACAAGCTGCTCGAGCGGGTCAAGGACATCCTGCCCGGCGGTGACGACTGGGCGCAGGAGGCGGAGATCGTCGACTCCGAGTACCAGCTCGCGATGTTCCGCTGGCGCGAGGAGCACATGCTCAGCGGCGTCGCCCGGCGCCTCAAATCCGGGATCGACGCCAAGCTCGATCCTGCCGAGGTGTTCAGCAAGTGCCAGGATCACGTCATCGGCGCAGCCCGCGCCCATGTCGAGCGGCTGGTCCTGGAAGCCTTCGTCGACAAGGTGCGCGCGACCCCGGAGGGCGGCAACAAGTCGGCGCTCTACATCCTCTGCGACCTCTACGCGCTCTCGGTCATCGAGGCCGACCGCGGCTGGTGGATGGAGCACGGCCGGCTGTCCTCGTCCCGGTCGAAGGCCATCAGCCGGGAGATCGGTGATCTCTGCCGCAAGCTCCGGCCGATCGCCGAGGGCCTGGTCGACGCGTTCGGCGTACCGGCCGAGATGCAGGCAGCCGAGATGCTCGCATGAAGCTCCTCGGCAGCATCCCCGGGCTCGGTGGCTGGAGCGAGGACCCGCTGTGGGCGACGTTCTACGACTGGTCCGTCGAGCACCCTGGTGCCGGCGGCGCGGTCTGGAAGCTCGGCATCGGCAGTGACCTGCGGCTGCTCTACGACGCGGCGGCCGAGATCGGCCGTCAGCCTGCTGGCTCAGCCGTGCTCGACGTACCGTGCGGCGGCGGCGTGGCGCTGCGCGGGCTGCGCCCGGGCCAGGGCCTCCGGTACGTCGCGGCGGACATCGCCCAGGCGATGCTCGACCGGACCATGGAGGGCGCGGCCGCGCGAGGGGTGAGCGACCAGGTCGAACCCCGGCTCGCCGACGTCGGCGCGCTGCCGTTCGGCGACGGCGAGTTCGATCTCGTCGTCAGCTTCACCGGGCTGCACTGCTTCCCCGACCCTCGGCTCGCTGTCCTGGAGATGGGTCGGGTCACCCACGCCGGCGGAGTCCTGACCGGCAGCGCGCTGCTGAATGACACTGGGCTTCGCACCGCCCCCATCCGAGGGATCGGGCGCCTTGCAGGCCTGATGGGACCAAGTGCCACGAAACGCGAGGTCCGCGACTGGATGGCCGAGGCCGGCTTCACGGATGTGACGCTGCGGATGTCCGGAGCGATGGGCTACTTCCGCGGGATCAAGGACGCGCGTCGAAACCTGGTGAGGGGCGCGCAGACCTAAGTCAGTGGTTGTAACCAGCAGCCTTCGCGCGCTCGAACGACGCCCGGACCTCGGCCTCTGCCTCGTCGCGGCCGACCCAGTTGGCGCCCTCGACGGACTTGCCGGGCTCGAGGTCCTTGTAGACCTCGAAGAAGTGCTGGATCTCGAGGCGGTCGAACTTGGCGACGTGGTCGATGTCGCGGATGTGCTCCATCCGCGGGTCCAGCGTCGGGACGCAGAGGACCTTGTCGTCACCGCCGGCCTCGTCGGTCATCCGGAACATGCCGATCGCGCGGCACTTGATCAGGCAGCCCGGGAAGGTCGGCGCCTGCAGGATGACGAGGGCGTCGAGCGGGTCGCCGTCCAGGCCGAGGGTGTTCTCGATGTAGCCGTAGTCCTCGGGGTACGCCGTGGAGGTGAACAGCATCCGGTCGAGCCGGATGCGACCGGTCTCGTGGTCGACCTCGTACTTGTTGCGCGAACCCTTGGGGATCTCCACCAGGACGTCGAACTCCACAGTGCTTCCTTCCGACTGCTGCGATTTGGGGGCTGCTGAGCGCACCGTGTGTTCCGGCGTCAAGCAACCGGGCTAGTCTCCCGCACAATGCCCACGAACGACGAACCGAACCGACGATATATGCGCGCGCGTGAGCAAGGCCACGCTGCACGTGTGATCGGCTGGCTTCCCGAGGTCCTCATCGTCCTGCTGGTGATCGCCGCCGGGGGCAACGCCTGGTTCCACCTCGGCCATCGCTGGTTCGGGTTGTCCCAGGCCGGATCGGTGATCGGTCCGCCGGCGGTGCCGCCCAGCGCGCTGCGACTCCCGCCCGACGGTGTCGCCGCTCCCGTTGCCGGCTCCTCACCGGGCGGAGCGATCAGTGCGGCGGCGGTCCGGGCTGCCCTGGCGCCGTACGTCAACGCCGCGGTGCTCGGCCCGCACGCCGACGTCTGGGTCAGCGACCTGAGTACCGGAAAGGTCGTGTACCGGCACGGACTCACCTCGGTGACCCCCGCCTCGACAATGAAACTGCTCACCGCAACCGCCGCGCTCGAGACTCTCGGCCCGATGTCCCGTTTCCGGACGAAGGTGGTCGGTGCCGGCAACCGCATCGTGCTCGTCGGCGGCGGCGACCCGCTCCTGGCCAGTACGCCGGCGAAGGCACGAGGCCTGTACCCGGCACGTGCCGATCTCGCCACCCTGGCCCGCAGCACGGCCCAGGCCCTCAGGGCTGAGGGCGTCCGCAAGGTCTCCCTGGGCTACGACGCGAGCGCCTTCATCGGACCGGCGGTCAACCCGCACTGGCCGGGCAGCTACCTCACCGGAGATGTCGTGCCGCCGATCAGCGCACTGTGGGCCGACGAGGGCCGGGACGCGAGAGGCCACTACGTCGGTGACCCGGCTGCCGCCGCCACCGAGGCGTTCGCCGCTGGCCTGCGGCGCGCCGGCATCGTGGTCAGCGGACCGGTCACCGCTCGCAAGGCGCCGGCCGCGGCCACCGAGCTCGCCGCGGTCGACAGTGCACCGCTCGGCGAGATCGTCCAGCACACCCTCGCGGTCAGCGACAACGACGCCGCCGAGGTGATCCTGCGTCAGGTCGGAGCCAAGGTTTCCGGAAACCCCTCCTTCGCCGGCGGGGTGGCTGCGGTGCGCACGGTGCTCTCCGGCCTCGGGGCTGACGTCACCGGCTCCACCCAGTACGACGGCAGCGGGCTCTCCCGGGACAACCGGCTCACGCCGCAGCTGCTCCTCGACGTCCTGGCGCTGGTGACCTCGCCGGCGCACCCGCAGCTGCGCGAAGTACTCACCGGCCTGCCGGTCGCCGGCTTCACGGGGTCGCTGCAGGACCGGTTCGACAAGGGTCCGGCCGCGGCGCGCGGGCGGGTTCGGGCCAAGACCGGGACGCTGACCGGCGTCCATGCGCTCGCCGGACTGGCCAGTGATGTGCACGGCAACCTGATGCTGTTCGTGATGGTGACCGATCGGGTCCCGGGGCCGGATCAGCTCCTGGCCCAGCACGATCTCGATCTGATGGCCGGTGCCCTCGGTGCCTGTTCTTGCGGCACCTCCTCGTAGGGTCTCCCCATGACCGACTCCTCGATGATCGACTGGGACCTCGCGGTCCGGGTCGGATCGCGCCTGGCCGGCGACGGGCCCGTGGTGACCCGTGCCGAGGCGACCGGGGTCGTCGCGGAGCTTCGCGCCGGTGCCGAGAAGTCCACGCCGCTTGTCCGTGAGTTCACCGGGCTGTTCGCCGAGGCCCGCACTGCGCCGGTGCTGGTCGTCGATCGGCCCGGCTGGATCCAGGCCAACGCTGACGGCTTCTCCACGATCATCGCCCCCATCGTCGAGAAGCTGCAGTCGAAGAAGGGCCCGCCGACCGCGATGGCCGAGGCGATCGGCTCCCGGATCACCGGAACCGAGCTCGGCCTGATGCTCGGCTTCCTCGGCAACAAGGTTCTCGGCCAGTTCGACCCGTTCCACGAGGCTCCGGGTGCGGCCGGGCGCTTGCTCCTGGTGGCGCCGAACATCGTGACCGTGGAGCGTGAGCTCGGCGTCGACGAGCACGACTTCCGGCTCTGGGTCTGCCTGCACGAGGAGACCCACCGCGTGCAGTTCACGGCGGTGCCCTGGATGCGCGACCACCTGCAGGACCTGATGGGTCAGATCGTCGGCGCCGTCGAGACAGACCCGGCCGCGGTCCTGACCGAGGCCCTCTCGCGCATCGGTGGCATCGTGTCCGGAAAGACGGACGGCAGCCTGCTCGACCTGTTCTCCTCGCCCGAGCAGCGCCTGGTCATCGACCAGGTCACCGGCGTGATGAGCCTGCTCGAAGGTCATGCCGACGTCGTGATGGACGGGGTCGGCCCCGAAGTGATCCCGACCGTCGAGGTGATCCGCAAGCGTTTCACGCAGCGTCGTCAGGGGATCGGTGCCCTCGACCGGCTGCTGCGACGACTGCTCGGCCTGGACCAGAAGATGGCCCAGTACCGCGACGGGGCGGCCTTCGTCCGCGCCACGGTCGATGCGGTCGGCATGGAGGGCTTCAACGCCGTTTGGGCCGAGGCCGCCAACCTGCCGACGAAGACCGAGATCCACGACCCCGACGCGTGGCTGAAGCGCGTCCACGGCTGATGAGCCTCGACCCGGCACTCGCGGCTGTTCGGCTAGCGGTACGGCGCGAGGTCAGCGGGGTCGGGACCGTCATGGTCGCCTGCTCCGGTGGTGCGGACTCGCTGGCGCTGCTCGCCGCAGCCGTCTTCGAGGGCGACAAGGCAGGCACCCGGGTGATCGGTGCGGTGGTCGACCACGGGCTGCAACAGGGCTCGGCCGAGCACACCGCGGCGGTCGTCGACCAGATGGCGGCACTCGGCGCCGACGAGACCGCGACGATCCGGGTCACCGTTGATCCGGGACCGGCCGGGATCGAGGCCGGTGCCCGGGAAGCCCGGTACGTCGCACTGTCCCGGCTCGCTGCCCACTTCACCGCTGACGTCGTCCTGCTCGGGCACACCCGCGACGACCAGGCCGAGACGGTCCTGCTCGGTCTCGCGCGTGGTTCCGGCGGGCGCTCGTTGCAAGGCATGCGGCCGTGGTTCGATGCCGACGGCGTGAGGTTCGTCCGGCCACTGCTCGGGATCACGCGCGAGCAGACCGAAAGCGCCTGCCGTGCCGATGGCATCACCTGGTGGAACGACCCGCAGAACGAGGACCCACGGTTCCTGCGTTCGCGGGTCCGGCACGCCGTGCTGCCGATGCTCGAGCGCGAGCTCGGGCCGGGAGTCGCTGGAGCGCTGGCTCGGACCGCGGAACAGCTCCGCGCCGACACGGCGTACCTCGATGACGCCGCCGCCGCAGCAGGCGCGGACGCGGTCGATGTCGAAATTCCTGGGGCGATCCGGTCACGGGTCGTGCGGCAAACGGCGATCGAGGCCGGTGCGATCGCGTCCGAGCTCACCTACGAGCACGTGCAAGCAATCCTGGACGCTGGCTCGGGCAAGGAGATCCAGCTCCCGGGCCACGTGACGGCGTACTGGCAGGGTGCCCACCTCCTTTTCAGGCCGACCGAGGGTGCCTGAGGGCGTCGCGAAATTTTTCTTGATCTGAGTGTCCGGATAGCGGACGAAAAGACATGTTTTGTCGGTGGTCGCTCCTACGTTTGAAGCATGACTTCGACCCCCACCATCGACTCGGCAGCCCTGTTGGCTGCTGCTCGTCGGGACAGGGGCGAGGCTGATGCGGCGGAGGCTCGGTTGCTGGGGCGCGTGCTCGAGTGGGCTGATGCTCACCAGGTCGCGGACCCGGACGATCAGCAGATCGCGACGTTCGGTGACACCCCGGTGTCGTTGGCTGGTGCGGGTGCTCCTCACGTGAGCCAATTCGCGGTGCTGGAGTTCGGTGCGGTGTTGGGGATGAGCCGCCGGTCGGTCGAGCTGTTGTTCGCCGACGTGATCGAGCTGGGGCATCGGTTGCCGACGACCTGGGCCCGGGTCGCCGCCGGCGAGCTCAGGGTGTGGCGGGCACGGCAGGTAGCCCAAGCGACCCAGATCCTTTCTCCCGAAGCGGCCGCGTACGTCGACGCTCAGGTCGCTCGTTACGCGTCGAGGATCAGCCCGGCGGAGTTGCAGCGCCTCGTCGATGCGGCGATCGTGCGGTTCATGCCCCGGCACGCCGAGGACGTCGCTGCGCGAGCTGAGGAGAGCCAGTTCCTCGAGATCGCCTACGACCAGCCCTCCTACACGGGCACGTGCCGAGTGTCGGGCGAGCTCGACCTTCCTGACGCGCAGGATCTGGAGCAGGCGGTCCGGGCTGGCGCTGCCCAGCAGCAGGAACTTGGCTCTCAGCTCAGCCTCGGAGCCCGGCGTGCCAAGGCATTGGGGAACCTGGCCCGCGGAGAACTCGAGTTCGACTACAACAGCGGACTCCCAGAACCAGCCGAAGGCTCCACGCTCGGGGACGTGAAGCCTCCGACGGTGCAGCAGCGTCAGGTGGTGCTCTACCTCCACCTCGCCGACGCAGCCCTGGCCGGCAGCACCGGGCAGAGCGGGGTGATGGAGAACGCCGGCCGGCACCTGGTTACCGCGGACCAGGTCCGCGACTGGTGCAGCACCGCAGGTCGGGTCACCGTCCGCCCGGTCCTGGACCTGGCCGAGCACCTCACCACCACCAGCTACCAACCAACCGATCGGCTCCGCGAGCAAGTGATCCTGCGCGATCGGGTCTGCGCGTTCCCGTTCTG
Source organism: Marmoricola sp. (assembly GCA_025964775.1). Lineage (GTDB taxonomy): Bacteria > Actinomycetota > Actinomycetes > Propionibacteriales > Nocardioidaceae > Marmoricola. The sequence goes on along the minus strand of JAOPYE010000041.1, from coordinate 1,124 downwards.
CGAACGCAACGCCCGGCACGGCGACCTCGACCACATCGAGGCGTATGACCCGGATGGGCCTCCTGACCAAACCAACAGCGACAACCTCGCCTCGTTGTGCCGGACCCACCACCGGATGAAGACCTTCGACCAGTGGTCCTACACGGCGATCTCACCTGGCACCTATCTCTGGCGAAGTCCCCACGGCTACAGCTTTCTCGTCGACCAGACCGGCACCCGAGACCTCACCCCCAGACCGGTAGACCCTCCCGGGAATTGACTGCGCGTGTGCTGCCATTGACGGGCAGCTGTTTATGGTTGCCCGGATCGCGGTAGATCCGGTTGCAGCGTCAAGGCTGGCCGTTCTCACAAACGGTTTCTGGACAGCGCCCGCGACTGCCGCGACGATCCGGCTTCGTCGGCGCTGATCGCGACTCGTCCGGGGCGCGCACAGCGGTGACTTCGCGACAAGACGGCAGGACAGCCAGAGCAGCACAGTCGAAGGCGTTCACCAGTTATCGCCGGGGCCGCGACGGCAGATATTGGGATAGAGCACCAGCCACGACTATGGCGAAGGGCAGCCACAGCAGCCAGCCCGGACCTGCCCAGGAGGCATCCAGAATGCCCTCCAAGACGATGCCTGCACCGCCGACTGTCACCAGCGCTCCCGGAAGAAACCTCCGTGCGCCAGGTCCAGGGGCAGCGAATCGCTTCGGAAACCGCAGATGTAGTAGTCCGTCGGCGGTCACGAGGGACCCCACGACGATAAGAAACATTTCGGTTACCAGAGCCAGCGACGAGCCGACCCACACGGGACGGCATGCCCGTCTCGAAGGGAGGTGCGCATCATGTCCGACCAGGTTCGACGCGCCATGCCTGGATATTAGTACGGACCTCGCAGCCAAGCCCGCTCATGCCGCGATCAGGGCATTCGCGATTCACAAACGGCCGGCCGGTTCCGGCCGTCGCGCAATCGGACAGTTCTGAGACAGCGCCAACCTTTGGCGAACGGGAAGCGGCGCGTCAAGCCGGTCACCAATACGCCTTTGCCATACAGGTCACCGACCAGACGGGTATGGCTGATCGGAGTTCCGCCACCATGCTTCCCAGAGTCGCGCCGCCTCGGCGCGCAAACGATCTGGTTC
>JAOPYE010000032.1 GCA_025964775.1 Marmoricola sp. | reverse complement strand
TCTGCAGTGACGGTCCGGGTGGGCATCAAAGGGTTCGGTCGGATCGGCCGGAACTTCTGGCGAGCGGTCGCCGACAGTGGTCAGGACATAGAGATCGTGGCGGTGAACGACCTCACCAGCACCGAGTGCCTCGCCCACCTGCTCAAGTACGACAGCGTCCTGGGCGTCCTGTCGGAGGACGTCGCGGCCGACGGTGAGGGCATCAAGGTCGGCGGGGCCAGCATCAAGGTGCTCTCCGAGCGCGACCCGGCCGGCCTGCCGTGGGGCGACCTCGGCGTGGACGTCGTCGTCGAGTCGACCGGCTTCTTCACCAAGGCAGCCGACGCCCGCAAGCACGTCGATGTGGGTGGCGCCAAGAAGGTCATCATCTCCGCGCCGGCCTCCAACGAGGACATCACCATCGTGATGGGCGTCAACCACGAGCTGTACGACCCGGCTGCGCACACCGTGATCTCGAACGCCTCGTGCACGACGAACTGCCTGGCGCCGATGGCCAAGGCCCTCAACGACGAGTTCGGGATCGTCAAGGGTCTGATGACCACGATCCACGCCTACACCGCGGACCAGAACCTGCAGGACAACATCCACAAGGACCTGCGCCGTGCCCGCGCCGCCGCGATCAACATCATCCCGACCAGCACCGGTGCTGCGAAGGCGATCGGCCTGGTGCTGCCCGAGCTCAAGGGCAAGCTGGACGGCTTCGCGCTGCGGGTCCCGGTCCCGACCGGCTCAGCCACCGACCTGACCTTCGAGGCCGGCCGCGAGACCACGGTCGAGGAGGTCAACGCTGCGGTCAAGGCGGCTGCCGACGGCAGGTTCCTCAAGTACTCGACCGACCCGATCGTGTCCACGGACATCGTGACCGACCCGGCGTCGTGCATCTTCGACGCGCCGCTGACCAAGGTCATCGGCAACCAGGTCAAGGTCATCGGCTGGTACGACAACGAGTGGGGCTACTCGAACCGCCTCGCCGACCTGATCACGCACGTCGGCGCCACTCTCTGAGATGGCCTCCATCTCTTCGCTCGGCGACCTCCGTGGCCGCCGGGTGCTGGTGCGGTCTGACCTGAACGTTCCGCTCGACGGAGCCCGGATCACCGACGACGGTCGCATCCGGGCTGCCGTGCCGACGATCTCGGCACTGGCTGCGGCCGGCGCGCGGGTCGTGGTCGTGGCGCACCTGGGAAGGCCGAAGGGTGCTCCGGATCCGGCGTACTCGCTGGCGCCCGTGGCAGCGCGCCTGTCGGAGCTTCTCGGTGCCCCGGTGGCGTTCGCCTCGGACACCGTCGGGCCGTCGGCCCATTCGGTGGTGGACGCCCTCGTTGACGGTGGCGTTGCGCTGCTGGAGAACGTGCGTTTCAACGCGGGGGAGACCAGCAAGGACGACGCTGAGCGCGGTGCCTTCGCTGCTGAGCTCGCTTCGCTCGGGGACGCATTCGTGTCCGATGGCTTCGGTGTGGTGCATCGCAAGCAGGCCTCGGTGTACGACGTCGCGCTGCTGCTGCCGCACGCGATGGGTTCGCTCGTCGAGGCCGAGATCTCGGTGCTGCGACGGCTGACCGAGGCACCGGAGCGGCCGTACGTCGTCGTGCTGGGTGGCTCGAAGGTCTCCGACAAGCTCGCGGTGATCGACAACCTGCTCGAGAAGGCGGACACCCTCGTGATCGGGGGCGGGATGGTGTTCACCTTCCTGGCTGCCCAGGGTCATGGCGTCGGGTCGAGCCTGCTGGAGTCCGACCAGATTCCGGTGTGTGCGGAGTACCTGAAGCGCGCCGAGGCTTCGGGGGTGCGGATCCTGCTCCCGACCGACATCGTGGTGGCGCCTGCGTTTGCCGCGGACTCGCCGGCGACCGTCGTGGCTGCCGATGCCATCCCGGACGACCAGATGGGCCTGGACATCGGACCGGAGTCCGCTGCCGCGTTCGGCGCTGCGATCCGTGACGGGCGCACGGTCTTCTGGAACGGGCCGATGGGCGTGTTCGAGTTCGAGGCGTTCTCCGCCGGCACCCGGGCGGTGGCCCAGGCGTTGACCGAGGTCGACGGGTTGTCCGTCGTCGGCGGTGGAGACTCGGCGGCTGCTGTTCGCCAGCTGGGGTTCGCCGACTCGGCGTTCGGGCACATCTCGACCGGTGGCGGCGCGTCCCTGGAGTACCTGGAGGGCAAGACCCTTCCCGGCATCGACGTACTGAAGGACTGAAAATGGCCAGCGCACGGATCCCGCTGATGGCGGGCAACTGGAAGATGAACCTGAACCACCACGAGGCGGTTCACCTGGTCCAGAAGCTTGCCCTGGGACTGGCGGACAAGAAGCACGACTTCGCCAAGGTGGAGGTGGTCGTCGTACCGCCGTTCACCGACATCCGGTCCGTGCAGACCACCGTCGACGGCGGCCAGCTCCAGATCCGGTACGGCGCCCAGGACATCTCGGTGCACGACGACGGTGCCTACACCGGCGAGATCTCCGCCTCGATGCTCGCCAAGCTCGGGTGCAGCTATGCCGTGGTGGGTCACTCCGAGCGCCGCGAGTACCACGGTGAGGACGATGCGCTCGTCAACGCCAAGGCCCACAAGGCCCTGGCGGCGGGGATCACGCCCATCGTCTGTGTCGGCGAGGGCCTGGAGATCCGCAAGGGAGGCACCCACGTCGAGTACTGCGTCGCGCAGATCGACGGGTCGCTGGCCGGGTTCACTGCTCCGCAGATCGCTCGACTCGTCGTCGCGTACGAGCCCGTGTGGGCGATCGGCACCGGTGAGGTCGCTACGCCCGAGGACGCGCAGGAGGTCTGTGCCGCGCTTCGCGCGCGTGTCGCTACGCTCCACGGCGACGATGCTGCGGCCGCGTTGCGGATCCTGTACGGCGGTTCGGTGAAGGCCTCCAACGTGGCCGGGATCATGGCCAAGCCGGACGTGGACGGCGCCCTGGTCGGCGGTGCGAGCCTGCAGGCCGACGAGTTCGGCGGGATCTGCCGGTTCTACGACATGCCGCAGTTCTGACGGGGCCAGTTCAGGTCGGATTGCCGCAAATCGGGACGTAAGTCCCATAGCGGGCCGAGGTTGGCACTCGTTGATGTGGCATGACTCGTCCACGATTCCTCACCGGTGGCCTCGCCACGCTGGCCGTCGCTTCGGCCTTCACCCTGAGCACCCCGGCCGCCCACGCCGAGGGCAGCGCCGACAAGTGCGGCCAGGCGGCCGTTGCTGCCGTGTACACCTCGGTGGTGCACGACCCGATCTTCCGGACGGTGCCTGCGACCAGCCATGACGAGTGGCGCTGGGAGCGCGACGTGCCGAGCACCGACTTCCAGTACACGAAGGTCATCACGCCGGCCCGCGACGAGACCGACTGGACCCGCACCGTCAGTGGCGCGGTCGAATACCTGTACACCCGCACCGTGATCGACCAGCCAGCCGTCCCCGGTACCCCCGCGGTTCCTGAGGTCGGCCACTTCAACACCGTGGTGATCATGCCCGCAGTGACGGTCCTCCAGGACGAGTACCAGCAGCAGGTCACCGGAAAGCTCCGCTGGGAGAGCCCGGACTGGGGCGCGCAGAACGGCAATGGCGACGGGTGGGTCAAGACCGGCAACACCCGCGAGCTCGAGATCACTCCCGCCGTCACGGAGCAGGTCCGGGTGATCGACGTTCCCGGCACTCCGGCAACTCCCGGGTCACTTGCCGTCACCCATGTCGAGACGCTGTGGGCGACCTCGCTTCCGACCGGTGACGGCTGGACCGGTCCGATCGACACCCGCACCGACGATCCCACCACCGAGACCGTCACGACCGACGGCACGCCGCCTGCGGGTGCTGGCTGGACCATCGTGGCAACCCGTCACTTCGACGCTGTCGTGGACACCGTGTGGGCGTCCAGCGCTCCGGACGGGTACACCGCGACCGGTGCCGACCGCCCTGGTGCGAGCACCCACGAGGAGACCGACGTGACCTCCGCCGCAGCTCCCGCAGGTGACGGCTGGTCCGCGATCGACTCCACGCTCGTCACGATCACCGACACCCCGGCTTCCCAGGTCCTGGTGACACCCGGCTCGGTCGACCAGGTCCTGGTCGCGCCCGGGCGTCCTGCGACCGCACCGTGTCCCGGAGCGGTTGTCGCCGGGCCGCAGGCTGCGCCGGCAGTCCAGGCCTCGGTCGCTCCGGCCGGGTTGCCGAACACGGGTGGAGTGCCGGGCTGGATGGCCCCGTCCGGCTTCGCGGCCGCCCTTGCCGGTGCTGTCCTGATCCGCGCCACCCGACGACATGCTGACCGCTGATCGTCCCCGACACACGGATTGACACGGTCGTCGGTTAAGATTCCCGCCGTGGTCACCGTATTCCAGATCCTGCTCGTCATCTCGAGCCTGCTGATGATCCTGCTCGTCCTTTTGCACAAGGGACGCGGCGGCGGTCTGTCCGACATGTTCGGCGGCGGTGTCTCCAGTGGGCTGGGTGGTTCCTCGGTCGCAGAGCGCAACCTGGACCGGATCACCGTGGGTATCGGGATGGTCTGGTTCGCCTGTGTCATCGGGCTCGGTCTCCTGCTGAAGTCCCAGAACTGACATGGCTGGCGGAGGAAGTGCCATTCGTGGCAGCCGTGTGGGCGCCGGCCCCATGGGTGAGGCCGAGCGCGGCGAGGCGGCTCCCCGTCAGAACGTGACCTACTTCTGCTCCCAGGAACACCGCACCCTGATCGCGTTCGCGGTCGAGGCGCAGGTCCCGGACTCGTGGGACTGCCCGAAGTGCGGACTGCCCTCGAGCGTCGACTCGGACAACCCGCCGCCGCCCAAGAAGGTCGAGCCCTACAAGACGCACCTCGCCTACGTGAAGGAGCGCCGTTCCGACGCCGAGGCGAAGGACATCCTGGAAGAGGCCCTGGCCACCCTGCGCACCAAACGCAAGAACGGCGAAGTCATCTTCTAACGGCCGGCGGCCGCCTGGTCGACGAACCACGTGATCGAGGGGCCGGCGATGCCGCGTGCTGGCGTCTCGTGCACCGAGCCCTCGAAGGCCCAGGCGCGCGCAGTGGCCGCGGCCTTCTCGGCACCGGTGACCAGGAACCAGACCGCCTTGCTGCGGTTGAGCGCGGCGAAGGTCAGGCTGACGCGTTCCGGCGGAGGCTTCGGGGAGTTGGTGACCCCGACCGCGATGGCGTCGTCGATGTCGAGCTGGGCGAAGCCGGGGAACAGCGAGGCCACGTGGCCGTCGGGGCCCATGCCGAGCATGACGAGGTCGAAGTCGGTGCCCGGTGCCCCGCGGACCTCGTCCGCGTAGGCCGCGGCTGCGTCGCTGACGCTCGACGCTGTCGCGGTGCTCGGCATCTCGTGGACCTGGGTTGCGCCGAGGGCGTTCAGGAAGGCCTGGCGGGCGCCTCGGGCGTTGCGGTCGTCGCTGTCGGGTGCAACGAAGCGTTCATCACCCCACCAGAACGCGATGTTCGTCCAGTCGACGTCGTACTCCGCGGCGCGCTGGGCGATCTGCCGGTGGATCGCGCCGGCGATGGTGCCGCCCGTCAGCGCGACGTGGGGCACCTCACCCCGTTGCTGGGCGGCTGCCATCCGCTCGAGGAACCGGGTGGCCACGAGGTCGGCGACGGCGGCCGGATCGGCCAGGACGACGACGTCGCGGGTCATGCCTTCTGTTCCCGCTTCAGCAACCGCTTCGCTGTGGCCTGGTAGACGTCGTCCTCGTCGAGGTGCCGCAGCTCCTCGGCGAGCAGGTCGGGCAGGTCACGGCGGCGCAACGCCACCGGACGATCGGGCCGGTCAGGGGAGGAGAACGAGGCGAGCCTGCCGTCCGTGCGGGCGATCCTGATCGGTCCTTCGGCGGTGTCCAGCACGACTTCGGTGATGCCCGGGCCGGCGGAGTTGCGTCGATCGACGGGCACGCGCAGGCGATCGTTGAGCCAGGCTGCCAACAGGTCGGCGCTGGGGCTGATCCGTTCGCCGGTGACGGATGCCCGGCGTACCTTCAGGGGCTGCTGGTCCAGGGCAGCGGCGAGCAGTGCGCGCCACGGCGTGATCCGGGTCCAGGCAAGATCGGTGTTGCCCTTCGTGTACGACGCGCACTGGGTCTGCAACGCCTTGGTCTTGCTCTTGGTCGCTGCTGCCGCGTCGGTGATCCGGCGCTGCGCCAGGGCACCGAGCGGATCCGCTGCGGGGTCGCTGGGCGCGTCGGTCGGCCACCAGACAGTCACCGGCGAATCCGGCAGCAGCAACGGCAGCACGACGGACTCCGGGTGCTTGACGACCTCGCCGTGCAGCCGGATCATCGCGTTCTCGCCGGTCCAGTCGTCACCGATCGCGACCTGGGCGTTGACCCTGGCGCGGCCACGGGCGTCGCCGAGGATCACGGCCAGTACCCGGGCCGGGTGCTCGCGCGCGGCCAGCCTGGCCGCCCGCAGGGCGTCGTGGGCCGCGTCCTCGTCCACGACGATGACCAGCGTCATCACCATCCCCATCGCGGGGCTACCTGCCTGGGTGCGGCTTCGGACGAACGCTGCTGCGATCCCGGCTGCGTTGGTCTCGGTCAGTTCGATCACGGTCGCCTCCAGACCCTGCCGTCGCGGGCGAGCATCGCGTCGGCGGAGGTGGGTCCCCAGCCGCCCGAGGGGTAGGCATCCGGACGACCCTTCTTGGCCCAGTGGTCGAGGATCGGGTCCAGGATCTGCCAGGACAGCTCGACCTCCTCGTGCCGGGGGAAGAGCGGGGGGTCGCCGAGCAGGACGTCGAGGATCAGGCGCTCGTACGCCTCGGGGGAGGCCTCGGTGAACGAGCTGCCGTAGGCGAAGTCCATGTTGACGTCACGGATCTCCATCGCGGTCCCCGGCACCTTGGAGCCGAACCTGATCGTCATGCCCTCGTCGGGCTGGACCCGGATCACGATCGCGTTGTTGCCGAGCTCCTCGGTCGAGGTCGCGCTGAACGGCTGGTGCGGGGCCTTCTTGAAGACGATGGCGACCTCGGTGACCCGACGCCCGAGCCGCTTGCCGGTGCGCAGGTAGAACGGCACGCCGGCCCAGCGGCGGGTGTCGATGCCGAGCTTGACCGCGGCGTAGGTCTCGGTCGCCGACGTCTTGCCGATGCCCTCCTCCTCGCAGAAACCGATGACCTGCTCGCCACCGGCCCAGCCGGCGGTGTACTGGCCGCGCGCGGTGTGCAGGTCCAGGCGCTTCGGCAGCACGACCGAGGCCAGCACCTTGAGTTTCTCGACACGCAGGCTCTCGGCGTCGAACGAGGTCGGCTCCTCCATCGCCACCAGCGCCATCAGCTGCATCAGGTGGTTCTGGATGACGTCGCGCGCCGCACCGACACCGTCGTAGTACCCGGCTCGTCCGCCGATGCCGACGTCCTCGGCCATGGTGATCTGCACGTGGTCGACGTAGTTGCCGTTCCAGACCGGCTCGAAGAGGTTGTTGGCGAACCGCATCGCCAGGATGTTCTGGACGGTCTCCTTGCCCAGGTAGTGGTCGATGCGGAAGATCGAGCCGGACTCGAACACCTCGCCGAGGATGTCGTTCAGTGCCCGGGCGCTGGCCAGGTCGTGGCCGAACGGCTTCTCCACGACCACCCGGCGCCACTGGCCGGGCTCAGGTCTGGCCAGGCCGTGCTCCTTGAGCTGGGCAGCCACCGCACCGAAGAACGTCGGCGGGATGGCCAGGTAGAACGCGTGGTTGCCCTGGGTGCCCCTGGACTCGTCGAGCTCCTCGATGGTGCGACGCAGGTTGCCGAACGCCGCGTCGTCGTCGAAGTCGCCCGGGACGAACCGGAACCCCTCGGCGAGCTGGCGCCAGACCTCCTCGCGGAACTCGGTGCGGGAGTGCTGCCGGACCGAGTCGTGCACGATCTGGGCGAAGTCCTCGTCGGCCCAGTCGCGACGGGCGAAGCCGACCAGGCTGAACCCGGCTGGCAGAAGCCCGCGGTTGGCCAGGTCGTAGATCGCCGGCATCACCTTCTTGCGTGACAGGTCGCCGGTGACGCCGAAGAGCACCATCCCGCACGGTCCGGCGATCCGGGGGAGTCGTCGGTCCGCCGGATCCCGCAGGGGATTCACCGGAAGCATCGTCACTTCAGCGCCTCGCGGAGGACCTGAAGGCCTGCCTTCTGGTCGGTCAGGTGCAGCCGCAGGACCGGGCGCCCGTGACCGGCCAGGACCGTGCCGTCGCCGATCGCCTGGGCGGTGATGAACTCACCGAAGGTGAACCCTCGCCCGGGGATCGGCAGGTCCTCGGCCGGAGTGCCGGTGATCTGCAGGAACACCCCGGTCGGTGCACCGCCCTTGTGGTACTGCCCGGTCGAGTGCAGGAACCGTGGTCCCCAGCCGAACGTGGTCGGTCGGCCGGTGCGCAAAGCGAGGTGGTCGCGCAGGTGGGAGAGGTGTGCGTGGCGGGCTCGGTCGAGGTACGTCATCAGCGCCAGGTAGCCGTGGTCCGGGTCGAGGTGCCCGAGCAGGACGGTGATCGCCTCGGCCACGGTGGTGGCTCCGTCGAGCAGTCCGGGGGTGCCGTAGACCTCGATCGTCCCGTCGGCGAAGTCCGGGCTCGGAGTGCTACCGCCGCCGTCGAGCAGCCCGCGGGCCGCCTTCTTGGCACTCTCGACGTCCGGTTGGTCGAACGGGTCGATGCCGATGACGCGCCCGGCGATCGCCACGGCGTACTCCCAGAGCAGCATCGCGGCACCGAGCGGCGCGGTCACACTGGCCCCGAATCCGGAGACCGGAACCACGTGGTCGGCGCTGTCGCCGATGGTCACCAGGATCTCGTCGGCAGTGTTCGGGCTGAAGTTCGGCGCCGTGATCCCGGGTACGACGACCGGCAGGATGCCCTTGCCGTCCTTGCCGGTCGACTCGGCGATGAGCTGCTCGGCCCAGTCGCCGAAGCCGCAGGGTCGGCCACCGTTCTCCGCGAGGACGACCTTGTCCACACCCGCTCTGTTGGCCAGGCCGAGCAGGGCGCCGAGGCGCAGTCCGGGGTTGGTGGCGTCGTCGTTCTCCAGCGACGGGCGGATCTCCTCGGCCTCGTCGAGCAGGGCACCGATGTCGGCGCCGGCGAGACCGCTGGGGACCAGCCCGAACGCTGTCAGGGCCGAGTAGCGACCACCGACCTCGGGGTCGGCGTGGAAGACCCGGTACCCGGCCGCCGTCGCCGACTCGTCGAGCGGCGAACCGGGGTCGGTGACGATGACCAGATGATCGGCCGGGTCCCGGCCGGCGGCACGGAACGCCTCCTCGTAGACCCGCTTCTGGCTGTCGGTCTCGACCGTCCCTCCGGACTTGCTCGAGACCACCACGATGCTGCGTTCGAGACGGTCGCCGACCGCGGACCGGACGTAGTCGGGGTCGGAGGAGTCCACGACCGTCAGGGGCTGCTGGGCCCACACGGCAATGACCTCGGGTGCCAGCGACGAGCCGCCCATCCCGCACAGGACGACATGGTCGAGGCCCTTGGCGGCCAGCTCCTTGCGGAGCTGCTCGATCTCGGCGACCAGCGGCCGCGACTCGGCACCCAGGCCGACCCAGGCCAGGCGCTTGCCGGATTCGCTCTCGGCCTCGGGCCCCCACAGGGTCGGCACCCGGGCTGCGATCTGCGAGGCGACCTTGTCGGAGATGAGTTCGTCGAGCAGGTCCGAGTACGCGGTCTCGTCAGGGACCGTCGAGTGCAGGTCGGTCATGCCGCGTGCGCCTCCAGGCTGGTACGGACGCTGTCCAGGAGCTCGGACCAGGCCTTGACGAACTTGTCGACGCCTTCGCGGATGAGGACCCCGATCACGTCCTCGTAGTCGATGCCGGCAGCTGCCAGCTCCGCCATCGTGGCCTTGGCGTCCGCGTAGTGCGGCCGCACCTGGTCACCGGCTACCTGGCCGTGATCGGCCACCGCGTCCAGGGTCTTCTCCGGCATCGTGTTCACGGTGTCCTCGACGACGAGGTCGATCACGTACATCGTGTCGTCGTAGTCCGGGTTCTTCACGCCGGTCGAGGCCCACAGCGGGCGCTGGCGGCGGGCGCCGGCTGCTGCCAGCCTCGCCCAGCGATCGCCGGTGAAGAAGGCTTCGAAGGCCTCGTAGGCCAGGCGGGCGTTGGCCACGCCGGCGCGGCCCTTGAGCGCAGCGTCCGCACCTGCTGCTTCGAGGCGGGCGTCGATCTCGGTGTCGACCCGGGAGACGAAGAAGCTCGCCACCGAGTGCAGGGTGCTCAGGTCGTGACCGTTGGCGAGCGCCTGCTCGACGCCGTCGATGAACGCGTTCATGACCGCGTCGTACTGCGCCAGACCGAAGATGAGCGTCACGTTGACGCTGATCCCGGCCGCGAGGGTCTGGGTGATCGCCGGACAGCCCTCGCTGGTCCCGGGAATCTTGATCAGCAGGTTCGGGCGGTCGACCGCGGCCCAGAGCAACTTGGCCTCGGCCACCGTCGCGGCGGTGTCGTGGGCGAGCGTCGGGCTCACCTCGATCGAGACCCGGCCGTCGACTCCGTCGGTGGCCTCCCAGACCTCGCGCAGGACGTCGCAGGCGTCGCGGACGTCGGTGGTGGTCAGCTCGAAGACGGTCCGGTCCAGGTCGGCTCCGTCGGCGGCGAGCCGGCGGACCTGGTCGTCGTACCGCTCGCCGTTGGCCAGTGCCCCGGCGAAGATCGACGGGTTGGTGGTCACACCGACCACCGAGGAGTTCTTGACGAGCTCGGCCAGGTTGCCGGTCTCGATGCGTTCACGTGACAGGTCGTCGAGCCAGATCGAAACCCCGGCCTCGGACAGCTTCTTCAGACGATCGGACATGCTCCGTTCCCTCCTGTGCTCAGCTGGTGATGCCCTTCGTGACTAGCAGACTCTCCCGCGCGGCCTGGGCAACGGCTTCTGCGGTGATGCCGAACTCGCGGTACAGGGTGGCGAAGTCCGCGGACCCGCCGAAGTGCTCCAGCGACACGATCCGGCCGCCGTCCCCGACGATGTCACGCCACCCCTGAGCGATCCCGGCCTCGACGCTCACCCGGGCCTTCACGATCGGGGGCAGGACCGAGTCGCGGTAGGCCAGGTCCTGGGCGTCGAACCATTCCCGGCACGGCATCGAGACGACCCGGGCGTGCACGCCTTCGGCGGCGAGTTGTTCACGCGCCTTGACGGCAAGCTGGACCTCGCTGCCGGTGCCGATGAGGACCACGTCGGGCGTGCCCTCGCTGTCGATCAGGACGTAGCCGCCCCGGGCCGTGCCTTCGGCACCGGCGTAGCCGTCTGCGTTGCGTGGGTAGGTGGGGACGTTCTGGCGGGTCAGGGCCAGGGCGGATGGCCGGTCGGTGTGCTGCATCAGGGTGCGCCACGCCTCGGCCGTCTCGTTCGCGTCCGCCGGGCGGATCACGTCGAGGCCGGGGATGGCACGCAGTGCGGCCAGGTGCTCGACCGGCTGGTGGGTCGGTCCGTCCTCGCCCAGGCCGATCGAGTCGTGGGTCCAGACGTAGATCGTCGGCAGCTTCATCAGGGCTGCAAGGCGCACTGCCGGTCGCATGTAGTCGGAGAAGACCAGGAACGTCCCGCCGAACACGCGGGTGCCGCCGTGCAGCGTGATCCCGTTCATGATCGAGCCCATCGCGTGCTCGCGGATGCCGAAGTGCAGCACCCGGCCGTACGGGTTGCCGCTCCAGTACGTCGTCTGCCACTCGTCGGGCGTGACGCTCGCCTGGCCCTCGATGGTGGTGTTGTTGGACTCGGCGAGGTCTGCCGAGCCTCCCCAGAGCTCGGGAAGCTTCGTGGCGAGCGCGTTGATGACCTGGCCCGACGCCTTGCGGGTGGCCACACCCTTCTCGTCCGCCGGGAAGGACGGCAGGTCGGCGTCCCAGCCGTCGGTCAGCCGGCGGTCCTTGATCCGGTGCAGCAGTGCTGCGCGCTCCGGGTGGGCGGCTGCCCAGGCCTGGTACTGCTCGTCCCAGGCGGCGCCCGCGGCTGCGCCGCGGATGGCCAGTGCTCGGGTGTGCTTGAGGACCTCGTCCTCGACGCTGAAGGAGCTGTCCGGGTCGAAGCCCATCAGCTTCTTGGTGGCCGCCACCTCGTCGGCGCCGAGGGCGCTGCCGTGCGCTGCGCCGGTGTTCTGTGCATCGGGTGCGGGCCAGGCGATGATCGTGCGCAGCACGATGATGCTGGGCTTGTCCGTCACGTCCTCGGCGGCGTCCAGGGCATCCCAGAGCTGGGGGACGTCCTCGTGGTAGTTCGCACCGTCGGTGTGGTCGCCGTCCTTGGTCCAGTCGACTGTCTGGACGTGCCAGCCGTAGGCCTCGTAGCGGGCGGCGACGTCCTCGGTGAAGGCGATGTGGGTGTCGCCCTCGATGCTGATCCGGTTCTGGTCGTAGATCAGGGTCAGGTTGCCGAGCTGCTGGTGCCCGGCGATCGAGGAGGCCTCGGCGCTGACGCCTTCCTCGAGGTCACCGTCGGAGCAGATCGCGTAGACGTGGTGGTCGAAGGGCCCTTGTCCGTTCTCAGCGTCCTCGGGGTCGAACATGCCCTTCTCACGGCGCGCCGCGAGCGCCATGCCGACGGCGTTGGCGACACCCTGTCCGAGCGGGCCGGTGGTGGTCTCGACCCCGGCGGTGTGGCCGTGCTCCGGGTGCCCGGGCGTCCGGCTTCCCCAGGTACGCAGGTGTTCGAGGTCGGTCAGCTCGAGGCCGAAGCCGCCGAGGAAGAGCTGGGTGTACAGCGTGATCGAGGAGTGGCCGCAGGACAGCACGAACCGGTCACGGTTCGACCAGGTCGGATCGGCGGGGTCGTGGCGCATGCGCTTCTGGAAGAGCAGGTAGGCCACCGGAGCCAGGCTCATCGCCGTACCGGGGTGTCCGTTTCCTACCTTCTGGACCGCGTCCATGGCGAGGCAACGAGCGGTGTCCACGGCCCGCTTGTCGAGGTCTGACCATTCCAGCGGAGTGTGCGCGCGGCTCATGGAGACGAGCCTACCCACGGCTGAGGTAGCCCTGCGACCCGGCACAGATAGACACGGTTAGACTCTGGGGGCTGTCCAAGACTCGATGAAGGTGAGGCCTGCGTGACCGCGGTCGACTCCCAGGCGTCCCTGACCGGACCCGCGCCTGTTGACGCGACCCTGCGTGACGTGATCGCGGCCTACGTCGGTCTGACGAAGCCCCGGGTCATCGAGCTCCTACTGCTGACCACGGTGCCGGTGATGTTCTTCGCCCAGCGCGGAGTGCCCTCCCTCGGCCTGGTGCTCGCGACCGTGCTGGGTGGCACGCTGTCGGCCGGAAGCGCCAACGCCCTGAACTGCGTCTACGACCGCGACATCGACGAGCAGATGCGCCGGACGCGTCGCCGTGCGCTGCCGCGGCACATCGTGTCGCCTCGCTCGGCTTTCGTGTTCGGCGTCGCGCTCGCGGTGGTCTCGACGCTCGTGCTCGGACTGTTCGTCAACTGGCTCTCGGCCGGCCTGGCGCTCGCGGCGTCCGCCTTCTACCTGTTCGTCTACACGATGCTGCTCAAGCGCCGTACGACGCAGAACATCGTCTGGGGCGGCCTGGCCGGCTGCTTCCCGGCCCTGATCGGCTGGACCGCCGTGACCAACGAGCTTGCCTGGGCGCCCGTGGTGCTCTTCGCGGTGGTGTTCTTCTGGACCCCGCCGCACACCTGGGCTCTGGCCATGCGGTACCGCGAGGACTACGCCTCGGTCGACGTGCCGATGCTGCCGGTGATGCGCTCGGGTGTTGCCGTCGCCCGCCAGATCGTCGCGTACTCGTGGGTCATGGTCGCGGTGTCACTGGCACTCTGGCCGATCGCGCACACCGGGATCGTCTACCCGATCGCCGCAGTGGCGCTGGGTGCCACGTTCCTGGTCGAGGCTCACCTGATGTGGGCACGCGCGCGCCGCAGTGACGAGCTCGCCGAGATCAGGCCGATGCGGCTCTTCCACTGGTCGAACCTGTATCTCTCGCTGCTGTTCGTCGCGGTCGCACTCGACCCGCTGCTCACGAAGCGCTGATGCGCAGCTGGTGGTCGACGACGGCACCCGTGGCGACGACGCCGATCAGCAGCACGCTCAGACCGATCTGGTCCGTGACCGCGGTGCCCACGACGGCTGCGCCGAAGGTGAGTACGGCGATCACCACCGGGCCGACCATGATCCGCGGGCTGCGGTCGCCGTAGGCGTGGATCACGCCCAGGGCTAGCAGGTACACCGACACTGGAACAGCCACGCAGAGGGCGGCAGCGAGGTGACCGAGGCCGTGGGGGTGTCGCTCGACGACGTCGACGCAGGTCGCCAGGGCGGCGCCGATCGCCGCGACCGAGCCGAGCAGGAAGTAGTGCGCGTAGCCGAACAAGAAGGCGTTGCGTCCGCGGATGCTCTCGACCAGCGACCGCTTGAAGTAGATCCACCAGAGCGAGAGCACCAGCAGCAACCCGCCGGCGATCACCATCGCGAGGTTCAGTGAGAGTCCGTGTCCGTCCAGCGACGCGGAGATCGCCTGGGTGGTCGCCAGGATGACCTCACCGAGGACGATGATCGTGAACAGGCCGAACCGCTCGACGATGTGCTCGACGTGCCAGGGGGTGGACTCACCGCCGCTGTTCTCGGCCCAGAACGGGATCGCCAGCTCGGCGACGCCGAGCACCACGAAGCTGAGCAGCCCCCAGGTCCCGTCGGGCAGCGCCAGCCTGGCCACCCAGCAGATCTGGACGAGCGTGATGCCGGCTGCGTACCGCAGGGCGGTCGGGCGCACCACGGGATGCTCTCTGGCCACCCGCAGCCACATCGGCACCAGGGCAGCGCGCATGATCACGTACCCGAGCACGACCACGGTGAAATCGGGGTGGTCGCGGAACACCCGAGGGATGCCGGCGGCGAGGACCAGGACGCCGGTCAGGATCACGAAGGTGACCAGCCGGAACACGACGTCACCGGTGTCGTAGGCGCTGGCGAACCAGGAGTAGTTCAGCCACGCCCACCAGATCGCGAAGAACATCATCGCGTAGGCGATCAGGCCCGAGAAGTGGTGGATGGCCAGGTCGTGGTGCAGTGCAGCCGCGGCCGCCGAGACAGCGACCACGAAGCTGAGGTCGAAGAGCAGCTCGAGCGGGGTCGAGGCACGGTGCTCCTCGTCCGGGTCACGTCCTGCGAGCGGGAGCCGCCAAGGAACGTAGGTGTAGCTCACTCAGGCTCCCTTCGGAGGCGCGATCTTGCAGGCGGCGGTGCCACCGGGCATCCGGTGCCGGTTGGCCGCGATCCTGGGGTAGACCGCGGCTGCTGCCTTGCGGAGGCCTGGGATCGTGAGCGCCCAGCCGACGATGGCTGCTGCTCCTCGCTTCGCTCGGAGGGCGCGGGCGATGGCGGGGGCGCCCAGGTGGGTGATCCTGCCGTCCTCGAGCCAGCCGGCGTTGGCGTCCGCCTCCGCGCGGGTCACCTGGACCGCGTCGAGGTCGAGGGTGTGCCAGGCGACCGGCTTCTCGTCGAGCCAGTACGCCGAGGCGGTGCAGAAGCCGCAGTCGGCGTCGTAGACGAGGTGTCCCGCAGGTTGCATCTAGGGGCCCTCCCGGGTCGCCAGCACCATCCAGGTCATGGCTGCCGCGACGAGTGCGGCCCCGAACATGTGGAAACCGACCAGCACCACCGGGACGCCGGTGAAGTACTGCACGAACCCGATCGCGCCCTGGGCCAGTTCGACGATCAGCAGCATTCTGGCAGCACGCCGGGTCGCCTCGCTGGCTCCCGTCGCGTAGGCCGCGACGAGCAGTCCGATCGTCAGGCCGATGAAGAGCATGACCACGTCGGCGTGCAGCTGGGAGAGCTCCAGGGGGTCCAGACCGTTGCGTGGAGCAGTGGCGTCACCGGCGTGCGGGCCAGAACCGGTGACCACGGTGCCTATGTAGAGCACGGCCCAGCCGGCTGCGAAGGTGGCCCAAGCCAGTGCTCGGACCGGAGCGCTCCCGACAGGTGGGCCGAGGGGTTCGTCGCGGTCGACGAGGTGCAGGAGCAGGACAGCGAGGCTGATCATCGCCAGCGAGCAGATGAGGTGGAACGAGACCACCCACGGATTGAGGTGGGAGAGCACCGCGATGCCGCCGATGACCGCCTGGGCGGGGATGCCGAGCAGCAGGCCGAGGGCGACCTTGCGCAGCTCGCTGCGCCTGCTCTGCCAGGCCGCGATGAAGGTGGCGACGGCGACGACGACCAGGACGAAGGTGAGCATCCGGTTGCTGAACTCGATCGCGGAGTGCAACGACAGCGAGTTGTGCGGCGTGAACGACTCGTCGGTGCACCGCGGCCAGGTCGGGCAGCCGAGGCCGGACCCGGTCAGCCGGACGGCACCACCGGTCACCACGAGAAGGACGTTCGAGGCGATGCTGGCCCACGCGAGCGGTCGCAGGTTCAGCGGTTTCAGCTGCGTGGTCATTCCCACTGGAAAGTCCGCATCGTCGCGACCGTTCCGACAACGGTCCAGGCAAGCAGGACGAGCAGGCTGCCTCCGGCGATGTCGCCGTGCTGGAAGGCCGAGCGCATCGTGTTGCCCAGCGCGCCCGAGGGCAGGTACTCGGTGACGTGCCCGAAAGCGCCGTACGCGCTCGGCGGCAGCACAACGGCACCACCGGCCATCAGCAGCAGGTAGACGAGGTTGGCGGCGGCCAGCGTCGCCTCGGCGCGCAGGGCACCGGCCATGAATAGGCCGAGTGAGGCGAAGGCCGACGTTCCGAGGATGACGCCGAGGATCGCACCGAGGTAACCCGGATGCGGGTGCCAGCCCAGTGCCAGCCCGACGAGGGCGAGCACGATGACCTGGAAGGTCTCGACGATCAGCAGCGCACCCACCTTCCCCAGCAGCAGCCCGGCGCGGGGGAGCGGCGAGGCGCCGAGGCGCTTGATCACGCCGTACCGGCGCTCGAAACCGGTGGCGATCGCCAGCGACGTGAACGCGGTCGACATCACGGCCAGCGCGAGGACCCCGGGGGCGAACTCGTCGACCGGTCGCTGCGAGATGCCGGTGATGGAGACGTGCTTGGCACCCTCCACGCCACCGATCAGCACCAGCACCGGGATCACGACGGCCAGCAGCAGCTGTTCGCCGTTGCGCGCCATCAGGCGGGCTTCCATCGATGCCTGGGCGAGGACCTGGCGGGCCAGCGGCGCGCCACCGGGGGCCGGGGTGAAGGTTCCGGTGCTCACCGGGTGTCTCCCGCGGTGTGCGCCAGGCCGCGGCCGGTGAGCTCGAGGAACACGTCCTCGAGGTTGCGCTGCCCCAGGTTGAGCGATTCGGGCAGGACTCCCTGCTGCTCGCACCAGGCCGCCACGGTGGCCAGGGTGGTGTGATCGGCAGGGCCGGTGATGAGCAGGCTGGTGTCGCTGATCGGCTTGACCTCGATGTCGGGTCCGAGTGCTGCCTGGAGACTGGCCGGAGCGCCCTCGGGGAACGGCTTGGTGACCACCAGCCGGATCGTGGCGGTGCCGCCACGGGTCAGCTCGATCGGGGTTCCCGAGGCGACCATGCGACCGTGGTCGACGATGTGGATGTGATCGGCGAGCTTCTCGGCCTCGTCCATGTAGTGCGTGGTGAGCACGACGGTGACCCCGTCCTCGCGCAGTTCGGAGAGCAGCTCCCAGGTCGCGCGCCGGGCCTGCGGATCCATGCCGGCCGTCGGCTCGTCGACGAAGACCACCTCGGGGCGCCCGACCACCGCCATCGCCAGGCCCAGACGCTGCTGCTGCCCACCCGAGAGACGGCGGTACGGCGTGCTGCCGCAGTCACCGAGGCCCAGTCGGTCCGCCAGCATGTCGGTGTCGAGCGGGTTCGCGTGCAGTCGGGCGATGTGCTTGAGCATCTCCATGGCCTTGACGCCCGACCACGCTCCCTGGCCCTGCAGCATGACTCCGATGCTCGGGATCAGCGCCTTCCGGTCGTTGATCGGGTCCAGGCCGAGGACCCGGACGGTGCCCTCGTGCGGGCGACGGTAGCCTTCGCAGGTCTCCAGGGTCGTGGTCTTGCCGGCGCCGTTCGGGCCGAGCACCGCGGTGATCGTGTTGCGCTCGACGCGGAGGTCGAGGGCGTCCACGGCGGTCTTGTCGCCGTACCGCATGACGAGGCCGGCGACCTCGACGGCGGGGGAGTTGGGCACCCGCGGAGTCTAGAAGACCGCTCGAGGCCCGCGAGACTCAGGCTGGCGCCGCAACGGGCCGGCGACGCAGCAGCCACAGGCTGAGTCCGCCGAGGGTGAGGGCCGGGAGCCAGGCCAGTGTCGCGCGGAGCGTGATGGCCGCGGCCGCCGCGAGCCAGGGCACGCCGAAGGCGACCAGGGCGACCACGAGCGCGCCGTCGCGGGGGCTTGCGCCATTGACGCCCGGTACGACAGCAGCCAGCTCGCTGGCACCGAAGGCGGCGAGCACCGCGAGCGGCGGGAGCGGGTGTCCGGTGGCGGCAACGGTTCCGAGCAGCATCCCGGCGATCGACAACTGGTACCCGGCCGACAGCAGCAGGCTGAGGATGAGGGCTCGGGGGCGTGGCAGCGGACCGGTCGGGAGCAGGCGAGGAAACTTCCGTCGCATCAGCAGGACGACGCCGACGGCGGCGGCAAGGATTCCGGCGCTGGTGCAGAGCAGTGACCGCGGGATGCTGGCGGCCGCGAAGGGCAGGAACGCGCCGATGGCGAGCCCTGTGACGAGCAGATCGGCTCCCACGCTGAGGACCGCATCGCCGCGGCGGACGCCGGCTCCGGTCAGGCGCTTGATCCGCCACAGGTCGCCGCCGACGCCGCCGGGAGTCAGCAGGGCGAGGAGTTCCGACTCAGCGAAGGCGCGCAGGTACCAGCGACGATCCCGGGGTGCGTCGGCGAAGGTCGTGCTGAGGACCCGCCACCGCAACGGGCAGAGAAGGTACTTGCAGACGATCCACGGAACCAGGCCGGCCACCAGGGGCCACGGGCTGATCGCGGGAAGCCGTGGCAGGGTCAAGGCCGGGACCGCCAGTGCGATCAGCACGCCGAGGGCGAGCACGACTCGCGACTGCACGATCCTGCGCACCATAGGTTCTCCTCTTCCTCTCATGGCCTATCGGCAGGCTGGGCGCCGACTGAAGGGCCCGGGGCGCGGATTTGCAGGTTAGGTGAGCCTTATTTGAATCCTCCTGAGCATTAACGGCACACTGGTGTTGTGGAAATCGACCAGACCGACGCGCCTACCCGTCAGCGGGTGGTCCGGTCGATCCTGGAGAACGGTCCCTCCACCGCGGCTGCGCTCGCCGAACGGCTCATGCTGACCCCGGCCGCCGTACGCCGGCACCTGGACCAGTTGCTCGCCGAGGAAGCGATCGAGGCGCGCGAACCACGGGTCGCCAGCACGCGTGGGCGGGGTCGTCCGGCGAAGCTGTTCGCGCTGACCGAGACCGGGCGTGACGGCTTCGACCAGCAGTACGACGACCTGGCCCTGCAGGCTCTCCGGTTCCTCGCGGAAACCGGAGGGGAGGTCGCCGTCAAGGCGTTCGCCGAGCGTCGGGTCGCCTTCATCGAGGACGACTTCGCCGGCGTGATGGCCGCACACCCCGAGTTCTCCCCGGCCCAGGCCCTCGCGGCGATCTTCACCGACCAGGGATACGCCGCCTCCACGCGGGACCTGCCGGTGGGCGAGCAGCTCTGCCAGCAGCACTGCCCCGTCTCGCACGTGGCACACGAGTTCCCCCAGTTGTGCGAGGCCGAGACCGAGGCCATCAGCCGCGTCCTCGACACGCACGTCCAGCGTTTGGCCACGATCGCCCACGGCGACGGGGTCTGCACGACCTGTATCCCGACCAGAGGAGTCACCTCATGACGAGCATCGAAGAACTGAACCCGACCCTGAAGGGCATCGGGCGCTACGAGTTCGGCTGGTCCGATTCCGACGCAGCCGGTGCGAACGCGAAGCGCGGCCTGAGCGAAGCCGTGGTGCAGGACATCTCGGACAAGAAGAACGAGCCTGCCTGGATGCTCGAGATGCGGATGAAGGGGCTCAAGCTCTTCCACCGCAAGCCGATGCCCACCTGGGGCGGCGAGCTCAACGACATCGACTTCGACAACATCAAGTACTTCGTCCGCTCCAGCGAGAAGCAGGCGACCTCGTGGGAAGAGCTGCCCGAGGACATCAAGAACACCTACGACAAGCTCGGCATCCCCGAGGCGGAGAAGCAGCGCCTGGTCTCCGGCGTCGCCGCGCAGTACGAGTCCGAGGTCGTCTACCACTCGATCCGCGAGGACCTCGAGGAGCAGGGCGTGATCTTCGTCGACACCGACACCGCGCTGCGCGAGCACGAGGAGCTCTTCAAGGAGTACTTCGGCACGATCATCCCGGTCGGTGACAACAAGTTCGCCGCCCTGAACACGGCGACCTGGTCCGGCGGCTCGTTCATCTACGTGCCCAAGGGCGTCCACGTGGACATCCCGCTGCAGGCGTACTTCCGGATCAACACCGAGAACATGGGCCAGTTCGAGCGGACCCTGATCATCGTCGACGAGGACGCCTACGTGCACTACGTGGAGGGCTGCACCGCGCCGATCTACTCCTCGGACTCGCTGCACTCGGCGGTCGTCGAGATCATCGTGAAGAAGGGCGGCCGCTGCCGCTACACGACCATCCAGAACTGGTCGAACAACGTCTACAACCTGGTGACCAAGCGGGCCGTCTGCGAAGCCGGCGCGACCATGGAATGGGTCGACGGCAACATCGGTTCCAAGCTGACCATGAAGTACCCGGCGATCTACCTGATGGGCGAGCACGCCAAGGGCGAGACCCTGTCGATCGCGTTCGCCGGCGAGGGCCAGCACCAGGACGCCGGTGCCAAGATGGTGCACGCGGCTCCGAACACCTCGTCCTCGATCCTCTCGAAGTCCGTGGCACGTGGTGGCGGGCGGACGTCGTACAGGGGCCTGATCCAGATCAACGAAGGTGCGCACGGGTCGAAGTCGAACGTCCTGTGTGACGCCCTGCTGGTCGACCAGATCAGCCGCTCGGACACCTACCCGTACGTCGACATCCGCGAGGACGACGTCTCGATGGGCCACGAGGCCAGCGTCTCGAAGGTCTCCGACGACCAGCTGTTCTACCTGATGTCGCGCGGCATGGAGCAGGACGAGGCGATGGCGATGATCGTCCGCGGCTTCGTCGAGCCCATCGCCAAGGAGCTCCCGATGGAGTACGCGCTCGAGCTCAACCGCCTGATCGAACTGCAGATGGAAGGGGCCGTCGGCTGATGGGCCAAGAAGTGTCACTGGACGTTTCCTCCCACCTGCACCCGGCAGGTTCGTTCGACCTCGCCGATCACCCGGTCCCGACCGGAATGGAAGAGATCTGGCGGTTCACCCCGCTCAAGCGGCTGCGTGGCCTGCACGACTCCGCGCCGTTCGTGGACGGTGCAGTGGCCGTCAAGGTCGAGGCCTCGCCCGATGTCGTCGTCGAGCACCTGGCGGCCGACGCTGCGGTGCGCGGCATCTCCGGGTTGGTTCCGACCGACCGGATCTCGGCGCGGGCATGGGACGCTGCCACCGGCGTGACCGTGGTCAGGATCCCGACCGAGGTCGTGGCCGCCGGACCGACTGTCGTGCGGCACATCGGCTCCGGATCGGACACCGCCAGTGCGGCGCACACCGTGATCGTGGCCGAGAAGTTCTCCCGAGCGACCGTCGTCCTCGACTTCGAGGGCTCTGCCACGCTGGCTGACAACGTCGAGATCCTGCTCGATGACGGTGCCGAGCTGACGGTGGTCTCGCTGCAGGACTGGGCCGATGACGCCGTTCACCAGTCGACCCAGCATGCGCGGGTCGGCCGCGACGCCACCCTCAAGCATGTCTCGGTCTCCTTCGGCGGCGACCTGGTCCGCCACGACGCGACCGCTGAGTTCTCCGGGCCGGGCGGTTCCGTGGAGATGCTCGGCATGTACTTCGCCGACGAGGGCCAGCACATCGAGCACCGGTTGTTCGTGGACCACACCGCCCCGAGGACGAAGAGCAACGTCGTCTACAAGGGCGCACTGCAGGGCCAGGGCGCCCACACGGTCTGGATCGGCAACGTCCTGATCCGCAAGATCGCCGAGGGCATCGAGACCTACGAGGAGAACCGCAACCTGGTCCTCACCGACGGGTGCCGTGCCGACTCGGTTCCGAACCTGGAGATCGAGACCGGCGAGATCGAGGGGGCAGGGCACGCCTCGGCGACCGGTCGCTTCGACGACGAGCAGCTCTTCTACCTGCGTTCGCGCGGGATCGAGGAGTTCGAGGCCCGTCGCCTGGTCGTGCACGGCTTCTTCCACGACCTGATCCGCCGGATCGGCGTCGAGTCGCTGGAGTCGAAGCTTGCCGAGACGGTCGAGGCCGAGCTCAGCAAGAACGTGCTGAAGGCTCTCTGATGGTGTTTGTCCGTGCCTGCTCGATCGCCGAGGTGGCCTCCGGCTCCGCCGTTCGGGTGGAGGTCGACGGTCTCGATGTCGCGATCGTTCGTTCCGGCGACGACTTCTTCGCGATCGAGGACGAGTGCAGCCATGCGGCTGTCGCCCTGTCCGAGGGCGACGTGGAGGGCTGCGAGATCGAGTGCTGGATGCACGGGTCGCGCTTCGACCTCCGAACCGGCAAGCCGCTCGGCCCGCCGGCCACCGAACCTGTTCCTGTCTTCGCGGTGAAGATCACCGGCGACGACGTACTCGTTGATCTAGGAGAAAAGTAATGGCAACGCTGGAGATCAAGGACCTGCACGTCTCGGTCGACACCGAGGATGGTCCGAAGGAGATCCTGAAGGGCGTCAACCTGACCATCAGGGACGGCGAGACGCACGCGATCA
The DNA here is from genome assembly GCA_025964775.1 of Marmoricola sp. GTDB lineage: Bacteria > Actinomycetota > Actinomycetes > Propionibacteriales > Nocardioidaceae > Marmoricola. Next base: position 10,187 of record JAOPYE010000032.1, on the reverse strand, counting down.
TGGGCCCCAACGGCTCGGGCAAGTCGACGCTCGCGTACTCGATCGCCGGTCACCCCAAGTACCACGTCACGTCGGGTTCGGTGACCCTGGACGGGATCGACGTGCTGGCCATGACGGTCGACGAGCGGGCACGCGCCGGGCTGTTCCTGGCGATGCAGTACCCGGTCGAGGTCCCGGGTGTCTCGGTCACGAACTTCCTCCGGACCGCCAAGACCGCCATCGACGGCGAAGCCCCCAAGCTGCGCACCTGGGTCAAGGAGGTCAACGCAGCGATGGACCGCGTGAAGATGGACACGGCGTTCGCGACCCGCAACGTCAACGAAGGCTTCTCCGGCGGTGAGAAGAAGCGCCACGAGATCGTGCAGCTCGAGCTGCTCGACCCGAAGGTGGCCGTGCTGGACGAGACCGACTCGGGCCTGGACATCGACGCGCTCAAGATCGTGTCCGAGGGCGTCAACCGTTTCAAGCAGAACGGCGACAAGGGCGTCCTGCTGATCACGCACTACACCCGGATCCTGCGCTACATCACGCCCGACTTCGTGCACGTGTTCGTCAACGGCCAGGTGGCCGAAGAGGGCGGCCCCGAGCTGGCTGACGAGCTCGAGGCCAACGGCTACGACCGCTTCGTGAGCGCGGCGGTCTGAACGTGGACGGCTTGCTGCCCGACCTTGATGTGATCCGCAAGGATTTCCCGATCCTTGAGCGGACGCTCGACGGCGGGCACAAGCTGGTCTATCTCGACAGCGCGAACACCTCGCAGAAGCCGCAGGTCGTGATCGACGCGATGGTCGATCACCTCGAGCGGCACAACGCGAACATCGCGCGCGCGATGCACCAGCTGGGCGCCGAGTCCACCGCGGCGTTCGAGGGCGCCCGGGACAAGGTGGCCGCGTTTCTGAATGCGCCGTCGCGTGACGAGGTCATCTTCACCAAGAACGCCTCCGAGGCGCTCAACCTGGTCGCCCGCACGGTCCCGCTCGGGCCGGGGGACCGGGTCGTCATCACCGAGATGGAGCACCACTCCAACATCGTGCCGTGGCAGCTCGCCACGGAGCGGACCGGTGCCGAGCTGCGCTGGTTCGGGATCACCGACGACGGCGAGCTCGACCTGTCCAACATCGACGAGCTGCTGGTTCCCGGGACCAAGGTCGTCGCCCTGACCTGGGTCTCCAACATGCTGGGGACGATCAACCCGGTTGCCGAGATCGCTCGTCGGGCGCACGAGGTCGGCGCGGTCGTGGTGCTCGACGCATCCCAGGCAGCGCCGCAGCTGCCGATCGACGTCCAGGCCGTGGACGCCGACTTCGTGGCGTTCACCGGCCACAAGGTGACCGGTCCCACCGGCATCGGGGTGCTCTGGGGTCGCAGCGAGCTGCTCAACGCCTACCCGCCGTTCCTGGGCGGTGGCGAGATGATCGCGACGGTCACGATGGAGAAGTCGACCTGGGCGCCGATCCCGCACAAGTTCGAGGCCGGTACGCCGCCGATCGTCGAAGCCGTCGGCCTGGGTGCCGCGCTGGACTACCTCTCGCACATCGGGCTCGATGCGATCCATGCGCACGAGGTGGCGATCACGCGCTACCTGCTGGCCGGTCTGGCGTCCGTGTCCGGTGTCTCGGTGCTGGGACCGCTCGACGCTGCGCGTCGCGGTGGCGCCGTGTCGTTCGAGCTGGCGGGCGTGCATCCGCACGACGTGGCGCAGCTGCTGGACAGTCGCGGGATCGCCGTACGGGCCGGGCACCACTGCGCCAAGCCCGCGCATCGACGCTTCGGGGTGCAGGCCTCGACCCGCGCGTCGTCGTACCTGTACACAGAGCCGGCCGAGATCGATGCCCTGATCGACGGGCTCGAGTACACCAAGTCCTACTTCAAGGTCGGCTGATGGATCTCGATTCGCTGTACCAGGAGATCATCCTGGACCACTACCGGACTCCGCACCACGCGGGTCTGCGTGAGCCCTTCGAGGCCGAGGTGCACCACGTGAACCCCACCTGCGGGGACGAGGTGACCCTCCGGGTACACCTCGACGGGGTGACGGTCGTGGACGTCTCCTATGCCGCCGAGGGGTGCTCGATCAGCCAGGCCTCCGCCTCGGTGATGACCGACCTGGTGATCGGCAAGCCCCTGCCCGAGGCGCTCGAGGCGCATGCCGCGTTCCTGGAGCTGATGCAGGGCAAGGGCCAGGTGGAGCCCGATGAAGACGTGCTCGAGGACGGGATCGCGTTCGCCGGAGTGGCGAAGTTCCCGGCCCGGGTGAAGTGCGCCCTGTTGTCCTGGATGGCGTTCAAGGACGCTGCCCTGCAAGCCCAAGGAGTGAGCTCATGACCGATCACAGTGACCTGCCTGACGTCGATCTCGGTGGCAGCACCACCACCGCGACCGAGGACGACGTCCTCGAGGCGATGCGGGACGTCGTCGACCCCGAGCTCGGGATCAACGTCGTCGACCTCGGCCTCGTGTACGGCGTGAACCTGGACGCCTCCTCGAACCTGGTGCTCGACATGACCCTGACGTCGGCAGCGTGCCCGCTGACCGATGTGATCCAGGACCAGACCAACACCGCCCTCGAGGGCCTGGTCGGCGATGTGACGATCAACTGGGTCTGGATGCCGCCGTGGGGTCCGGACAAGATCACCGACGACGGCCGCGAGCAGCTGCGGGCTTTGGGCTTCAACGTCTGATGGCGGTCGTGGTGCCCGCCTCACGGCTGGCACGGTGGCTGGAGAACTTCACGATCCGCCATGGGGAGACCGCGCTCGAGGTCGAAGCCGGTGCCCTCACCGGCGTTGCCGAGGACGGGTCGACGTTCGTGGCGGCGCTGCCGTTTTCGGGGGTCTACGCCGGGCCGCCGAACGCTGGCGCGTTCGTCGCGGCATGCGGGGCTCCCGCTGAGTGGGGTGTGCTCCTGGTGCGCAAGGGCGGGTTCGCGGTCGCGCGGCTCACCGGGAGGACCGTCGTCGAGTCCAAGGTCGGTCAGCGGCACGTGCAGGGACGGACCAAGGCCGGTGGGCAGAGCCAGCAGCGGTTCGCCCGCCGACGGGACAACCAGGCCCGGGCTGCGTTCGAGGCCGCGGCCGATCACGCTGCCCGGCTGATCGGGTCGGTTCCGGCCCTGGTGGTCGGCGGGGATGCGGTCGCGGTGGACGCCGTGCTCGCGGACGTTCGCCTGCGCCCGGTGGCTGCGCTGGTCGTGGGGGAGTTCCTCACGGTGCCCGACCCACGACGTACCGTGCTCGAGGAGGCGATCCTGGACGCCTGCTCTGTCAGGATGACGGTCACCAACGCCTGAGGTGAGGAGATCGCGGATGTGGCAGCCGGATCCCTCGTGGACCTCGCTGCCTGCCGTCGGTGGTGGGGCGGCCACCGTCGGGCTCTGGCGAGGCACCGAGCGTGGACGGCCGGCGATCATCAAGCGCCTGCGCCGCCCGTCGGGCGATGATCCGCCGTTGCTCTCGGATCGCACGCATGCCGGGTACTGGCGTCGTGAGCTCGAGGTCGCCCTCGACCCGGCCCGCGTCGACGGCCCGGGTCTCGTGCCGGCTGTCTTCCTGCGGTGCGAGGAGGATGACGAGGGCGCGACCCTGTGGACCGAGGAGATCGTTGCCGACCCGCCTCCGGCGCTGTTCGTCGCGAGGTCGCTCGGCCGGTTCGCGGCTGCGGCTGCCGAGGTGCCCGGCTGGGCCGCCAGACGCACGCTCACCGACCGACTGGCGATCGCCGAGGAGCGGGGCGGCTGGCCGACGTTGGGTCGCACGACCCTGGCCGACGTCGCCGAGCATCTGTGGGAGCACCGCTCGGCCTGGCTCGACCGTCGTGATGCCGGGCCGCACGGTCGGCTGCACGGGGATGCGGTCCCGGCGAACTTCGTCGCCAGTCGGGGCTCCGACGTGGTGGCCGTCGACTGGCAGGGCTTCGGATCCGGGCCGATCGGCACCGATCTGGGGTACTACTCGCTCTCCACCCGTGAGGACTTCGAGGTTCTCCTCGACACCTTCCTCGGCGGGATCGGCGAGGAAGGTGTCGTTGTCGACGGCGAACAGGTGCGGGTCGCTGCCATCGTGATGAGCGTGTACACCGTCTTCAGTCGCGCCGAGTGGGCGCTGTCGCGCGTCGCCCCGGGAGCCGGAGCGTTGGCCGGCAAGTTCGGGCACCCGTCGGTGGCTCCGCACCTGCGGGCGTTGCAGCGTCAGTCAGCGCAGATCGAGTCGTTGCTCGGCTGAATCGTGCCGGACCCTGCGGGCCGGCCCGTACGGTGGCGGCATGGACCCATCGGTGGTGATCTCGGTCGAGGGGCTGGTCAAGAAGTTCGGGAATTTCAGGGCCTTGGACGGCCTCGACCTGCAGGTACGGCGCGGTGAGGTGCACGGGTTCCTCGGGCCCAACGGCGCCGGGAAGTCGACGACGATCCGGGCGCTGCTCGGGCTGCTGCGTACCGACGCGGGCACGGCCGAGGTGTTCGGACTCGACCCGTGGCGAGATGCGGTCGCGATCCACCGTCGGCTCGCCTACGTCCCCGGTGACGTGGCGCTGTGGCCGAACCTCAGTGGCGGCGAGACGATCGACCTGCTGATCCGGATGCGCGGTGCGACTCCGAGCGGGTCGCGGCGCGAGGAGCTCCTCGAACGCTTCGAGCTGGATCCGACGAAGAAGGGTCGCGCCTACTCGAAGGGGAACCGGCAGAAGGTCGCGCTGGTGGCTGCTCTGGCCAGTGACTGCGAGCTGCTGATCCTTGACGAACCGACGTCGGGCCTGGACCCGTTGATGGAACAGGTCTTCAACGAGTGCGTCGCCGAGCACACGGCCCGGGGATCGACCGTCCTGTTGTCCAGTCACATCCTCAGCGAGGTCGAACGCCTCGCCCAGCGGGTCACGATCATCCGTGACGGGCGGGCCGTCGAGAGCGGCGCGCTGGAGGAGCTGCGGCACCTGCACCGCTGCAAGGTGCGGGCGGTGGTGACCGGGACGATGCCCGACCTCTCCGGTCTCGGTGGCATCCACGACCTGACCGTGAACGGTGCTGAGGTCGCCCTGTCGGTGGACCCGCATTCGCTGTCCCCGGTTCTCGCGGCACTGGCCGCAGCCGGCCTGGCAGCTCTCACCAGCGCCCCGCCGAGCCTGGAGGAGTTGTTCCTGGACGCCTACCGCACCCCCGGCGAGGACATCGTGGCGTGAGCAGCCAGTCGTTCGCCGGGACCGCGATCCTGGTCCGACAGGTCTGGCGACGGGACCGCGTCCTCGCGTCGGTCTGGACCTTCCTGCTGGTCGCGGTCAGCTACGCCTCGGCCTCGGCGACCGCGTCGCTGTACTCGACGGAGGCCGCGCGGGTCACCGCTGCTCGGGCGATCAACGCGAGCCCGGCGATCGTGGCTCTCTACGGACCGATCCTCGACGTGCACAGCCTCGGCGAGTTCGCGATGACCAAGATGACGGTCCTGTACGCCGTCTTCGTGGCAGTGATGTTCATCGTCCTGGTCCGCCGGCACACCCGCGTCGAGGAAGAGTCCGGCCAGACCGAGCTGGTCGGCGGGACCGCGGTCGGTCGCGATGCGCCGCTGGCCGCCGCGGTCCTCGCCACCAGCGTCATCGCCGTCGGGCTCGGGATCCTGACGGCCGTCGCGAACGTGGCTGGTGGGCTGCCGTTGACCGGTTCCCTCGCGTTCGGCGGCTCCTGGACGGGCCTCGGGCTGGTGGCCATCGGGGTTGCGGCGGTGGCGTGCCAGTTCTCTGCGAGTGCGCGGACCTGTGCCTCCCTGGCGGCCGGTGCCATCGGGGTGCTGTACGTCATGCGAGCGGTCGGCGACACCTCGCAGGAGTGGGTCAGCTGGCTGACGCCGCTGGGCTGGGGGACCCGGCTGAGGGCCTATTCGGGGACCCGGTGGTGGGTGCTGGGCCTGTACGTCGTACTGGCGCTGGTCCTGTTCGGGGTTGCCCAGCTGCTGCGTGCGCACCGCGACCTCGGCGCTGGTCTGGTGGCCGCCCGACCCGGGCGGACGCACGCAGAGTCCTGGTTCGGCAACGCCCAGGCGCTGGCCTGGAAGGTGCACGCCTCGACGCTGCTGATCTGGTCGGTGGCCTCGGCGGTCCTGGGCGCCGTGTTCGGTGCGATCGCCCCGAACCTCGGGGACCTGCTCAAGTCGTCCCAGGCCCTGGCGATGATGCAACGCCTCGGTGGCACCGGGGTGATCAGCAAGACCCTGATCGCGGCCGAGCTCTCGATCATCGCGGTCGTGGTGACCTGCTTCGCGCTCTCGGTCGTGGCCCATGCCGGAGCGGACGAGGCGGCCGGGCGTACCGGGCACGTGCTGTGTTCGGGCAGCTCGCGCTGGCAGACCTTCGCCGCGCTGGTGACGGTCGCTTTTGTCGGGAGCGTGTGGTTGATGACGGTGATCGGGATCTTCGTCTCGCTCGGCTACGGCATCGCAGGCGGCGGCCTGGGTTCCGCGTTCGCCGATGTCGTCCCGGCGGCCGTGGACCAGGTGCCGGCGATCTTCGTGGTCGCCGCGATCGGTGTCCTGTTCTTCGCGATCAGGGGGCACTGGACCGTGGGTGGATGGGCGGCGCTGGTGGCGTTCCTGACCCTGGGCCAGCTCGGTGAGCTGCTTCAGCTGCCGACGTGGGTGATCGACCTCTCGCCGTTCGCGCACGTGCCGGCGATGCCGGTGTCGGACTTCGCGCCACTGTCGACCGCGGTGTTGCTGGTGGTCGCGACCGGGATCCTGGCGCTGGCCTGGGCTTCGTACCGGTCCCGCGACGTGGTCTGAACGGCTACCGCGGCAGGGTGAGCCAGCTCGCCGCCTGCGCGGTGAACTCCTGCGTACCCAGACCTCCGGCACCAGCCGGGATCCGGCCCAGCAGGCTGACGCCGGTCAGCAGCGGCAGGTCGAGGAGGTTCTGCTCGGCGGCGAGGTCCGGTTCCTCCGGCCAGCTGCCGATCACCAGTCCTCCGACCTCGAGCTCGCGCCGCTGGATGGCCTGGACCGTGAGAGCGGCGTGGTTCAACGTGCCGAGCCCGGCGCGCGCGACCACCAGGAAGACGACGTGGTGGCCGGCATGGGCCACCGCCTGCGCGAGGTCGAGCACGTTCCAGTGGGCACCCAGGTTCACCAGGACGCCCCCGGCACCCTCGACGACGACGTCGTGCTCGATCGCTGCGGCGATGATCGCGTCGCGCTGGGCGCGCAGGTCGGGAAGGTCGACGCCTTCGAGACGGGCCGCGGTGTCGGGCGCGAGCGGCGCCCGTAGCCGGGTTCCCTCGTGGCCCGCAACGGCGCCGGCCAGCCGACGAACGTCATCGAGGTCCCCGGGTTCGTCGGGCCCGACTCCGGTCTGAGCCGGCTTGATGACGTACGGCGTGAGACCGGCGTCGCGCAGGGCGACGACCAGCGCGGCCGTCGCGACGGTCTTGCCGACGCCGGTGTCGGTCCCGGTGACGAACCAGACGGTCATGGCACCAGGCCGCCGAGAACCGCTGTCGCGCGGTCGAGCTCAGGGTCGGTCAGGTCGGCGTGCGCGGTCAGGCGCAGGCGCGAGATGCCGTCCGGGGTGGAGGGTGGCCGGAAGCAGCCGATCCGCAGCCCCTGAGCGGCCGCTGCCTCGACCGCCGCAACTGCTTCGCGGGGCCCCGGCATGGACACGGCGAGAACCGCCCCGGACGGAGCCGGCACGCCACAGGCCTGCGCGAGCACCTCGGCCACCTCGCGGACCCGGGCGACACGCTCCGGTTCCTCGGTGATGACGTCCAGGGCGGCCAGCGCCCCGCCGGCTGCTGCGGGGGCCAGGCCGGTGTCGTAGATGAACGGGCGCGCGGTGTTCACCAGGTGCTCGCGGACCGCGCCACCGGCGAGCACCGCGCCGCCCTGGGCGCCCAGCGACTTGCTCAGCGTGAGGGTGGCGATCACGTGGTCGGCCCCGGCCAGGCCGGCGGCTGCGAGCAGACCGCGGCCGCCGTCGCCGCACACGCCGAGGGCGTGCGCCTCGTCGGCGACCAGGACGGCGTCGTACTGCTGGCACAGGGCGGCCAGTGCGTCGAGGGGTGCTGCGTCTCCGAGCACCGAGTAGATCGTCTCGACGAGGACCAGGGCACGCGGCTGGGTGCGTTCGCGCAGCGCCAGTTCGACGGCTGCCAGGTCGTGGTGGCCGACCACCGTGACCGTGCCGCGGGAGAGCCGGCACGCGTCGATCAGGGAGGCGTGCACGTGCGCGTCCGAGACGATCAGCGTGTCGGCGTCGGCCAGTGCCGCGACCACGGCGAGGTTCGCGTGATAGCCGGTGGAGAGGACCAGCGCGGTCTCGAAGCCGGTGAAGGCGGCCAGAGCGTCCTCGAGCTGGTCGTGGATGCTGAGCGTTCCGGTGACCAGGCGACTCGCGCCGGCCCCGGCGCCGTACGCTTCGACCGCTTTCGCCGCGGCCGTGACGACCCGGGGATCCCGGGCCAGTCCGAGGTAGTCGTTGCCGGCGAGGTCGAGCATCGGGCCGGCCTTGTCGCTGGCGAAGAGCGAGCGCGTCAGCCCGGCCTGCTCCCGGGCGGCGGCGCGCTGGGCCAGCCAGTCCGTGAACGCGCTCATCGGCCGGTCTCCTCGACTGCGCCGACCATCGCCGTGGTGATGGCGGCCAGGTCCTGGTCGGTGCACACGTACGGCGGCATCGTGTAGACGAGGTTGCGGAAGGGGCGGATCCAGACACCGAGCTCCAGGCTCGCGCTGGTCAGTGCTGCGACGTCGGCGGGTCCGTCGAGCTCGATCACCCCGACAGCACCCACGGTGCGGACGTCGGTGACTCCCGCCAGCGCCCTGGCTGAGGAGAGTCCGGTGGTGAGCGCCTCGTTGATGCGGCGGACGCGGGCACCGGCGTCGTAGGTCGCGAGCAGGTCCAGGTTCGCAGCGGCCACCGCACAGGCGAGCGGATTGGCCATGAAGGTGGGTCCGTGCATCATGGCGTGCGCCGGGCTGGCGTCGACCGCCGCGGCGACGTCCCCGGTGGTCAGCACCGCCGCCAGGGTGAGGTAGCCGCCGGTCAGTGCCTTGCCGACGCAGAGGATGTCCGGGACGACGCCGGCCTGCTCGCCGGCCCACAGGGTGCCGGTGCGCCAGAGGCCGGTGGCGATCTCGTCGAAGATCACCAGGGCTCCGTGGGCCCGGGCCACGTCGGCCAGGTGGCGTACGGCGTCGGGGTGGTAGACGTGCATGCCGCCGGCACCCTGGAGCACGGGCTCGATGATCACGGCCGCGATCTCGTGCGCGTGTTCGTCGAAGAGTCGCGTGGTGGCGCCCTTCCAGTCCTCGAGCGGTTCGCCGATCGCCGGCGGCCGGTCGGCGAAGACGTGGTCGGGCACGATGCCGGCGTACAGGGAGTGCATGCCGCCGTCCGGGTCGGTGACGCTCATCGGCGAGAAAGTGTCGCCGTGGTAGCCACCGCGGATCGTGAAGAAGCGCTTCCTTCCGGACCCGTACTGCGCCTGCCAGGCCATCTTCATCGCGACCTCGACCGAGACCGACCCGGAGTCGGCGAAGAAGACCTTGTCCAGGCCCTCGGGAGCCAGCGCGACCAGACGTCGACCGAGCTCGACCGCCGGTTCATGGGTCAGGCCGCCGAACATCACGTGGCTCATCTGCCCCAGCTGCGCGGTCACGGCAGCATCGAGCTCCGGGACGGCGTACCCGTGGATCGCGCACCACCACGAGCTCATCGCGTCGATGACCTCGCGCTGCTCTCCGTCCACGTCGAGACGCAGGCGGACACCCGCGGCGGACCGGACCGGGTACACCCGGGTGGGCGCGGTCATCGAGGAGTACGGGTGCCACAGGTGCTCGCGGTCGAACGCGAGGAGGTCGCCCCTGCTCATGACGCAGTACTCATGGCTGGGCGAGCTCGCCGTGCTCCACACATCGGGCCGTCCACGAGGTCGGCGTCACCTGGACGGTCATCCGGCGGTGGCAGTGCGTGCAGAATCGGGGCGGCTCCATCCGGAGCCGCTCGGTGCAGGCCTCATGGCTGCCTGTGGCGAGCTGTTCGCCGCAGTGACCGCAGTACACGTCGCTCACGAGCTGACTCACAGACTGCTGCTGAGTGCCTTGATCGGCATCTTGAGGTCGGCGAGCAGGGCGAGGTCTTCTTCAGGGTCGCGGCCCAGGGTGGTGAGGTAGTTGCCCACGATGACGGCGTTGATGCCGCCGAGCAGGCCGTCGCGG
>JAOPYE010000027.1 GCA_025964775.1 Marmoricola sp. | reverse complement strand
TCACCAAGACCCCGCGCAGCACCACCGCGGCCGCGGGCGGCCAAGTCATCTACGACGTGGTGGTCCACAACGGTGGCACCGGGCCAGGTTCGACGTCGTTCACCGACAACTACGACGACTCCGCCAGTGTCGTGACGTTGCCCAGCACCTGCCACGACTCCACCACCCCGGCCGGTGACAAGCAGTTCACCTGCACCACCGGAGTCATCAACCCGGGACAATCCGAGACGATCACCTACACGATGCAGATGCCGGCCAGCTTCACCGGCAGCCCGATCGGTTGCGTGAACGGCGGCTACCCGGTGTTCAACCACATCACCGGCCCAGCCGGCACCGCGGACGCGGCCGTCTGCGTGACGGCGGCACCGACGATCACGGTCGTCAAGACCGCACGGGTGGCGACCGCCGCCCCGGGCGCCGAGGTCACCTATGACGTGGTGGCCACCAACGGCGGCACCGGACCCGGTTCGACGACGTTCACCGACAACATCGACGACTCTGCCAGCATCGGAACGCTGCCGAGCACCTGCCAGGACACCACCACCCCGGCCGGTGACAAGCAGTTCACCTGCACCACCGGAGTCATCAACCCGGGACAATCCGAGACGATCACCTACACGGTCTTCATGCCGCCCAGCTTCACCGGCACCCCGGCAGGCTGTGACAACGGCGGTTACCCGGTCGTGAACCGCGTCGCCACGATCGACTCCTCGCGCAGCTCAACTACGGTGTGCGTCACCGCGACACCGACGTTGGGTCTGGTGAAGACCGGGTCGCTCACCGTCAACAACAACGGCGACCAGATCATCACCTACACGATCAACTACTCGAACACCGGGACAGCCGAGGCCCAGGCGGTGACGATCACCGACCCGGTCCCGACGGGTACGGTCTTTGTCTCGTGCAGCAACGGGTGCACGTCCGCAGGCAGTCCGGCCACGGCGACCTGGACTATCGGCACGGTCGCCCCGCTGACCGGGAGCGGATCGGTCATCCTGACCGTCCGGGTCACCACCAACCAGAGCTGCTCGATCAGCAACACCGCGCAGATCAGAACGGGTGGCGTGGTGGCTGGCACCTCCAACACAACCACCACCAACATCACCCCGGTTCCGGACCCGACCACCGCGAAGTCGAACGGCTCGGCGATCGGCATCCAGGTCAAGGCAAAGGGCTTGTTGCAGCTCGTGGTCGGCCTGCTCAACGTGGTCGTTACCGGCAGCGGCAACAACCAGGTGCTCACCGCAGGCCAGACGTCCAGCAGTCAGACCGGCCCGGGCGGACCGACCGCGAACGAGCAGCACCTGGCCTCGCTGAACCTCATCGGCATATTGTCGGCCGGGGTGCTGCGGGAGACCAGTTCGAGCGTTGTCACGGCGGCACCGGCCGAAACGCGCCAGACCAGCACCTCGGAAGTTGCAGGGGTCTGCCTGGTGCCAGTCGCTGGTGTCTGCACCGTCCAGGCCGACGTGGTCCGGGCCGCAGCGTCGACCCAGGCCAACGGCTACTTCGCCGGCGTCAGCTCGGCGGGATCGACGATCACAAACCTCCGGGTCGCCAACACCGTCGTCCCGGTCGACCTGAACCAGACGACCACGATCCCGCTGAACGCGCTGATCTTCGGCTCGAACAGCTACGTGGCGATCAACGAGCGGACGCAGTCAAGCGGGCTGTCGAATGGTCGGTACGCCGCGGACCTGACGGTCTCGATGATCCACGTGAAGATCACCAACCTGGCGCTGGTCGGCGCTCTGGACATCGTGGTCGCGCAGGCGACGGCGCACAGCGACTTCCCCAGGACGCTCGTCTGCAGCGGTTCCAGCAACCAGTCGGTCAGCGGTGACGCCCTGATCGCCAAGTTGTACACCGGCCCGCTGCTGGCCGACCTGACCCAGGGCTTCGTGCAGATCTCTCCGTTGGGCGGGGCGGAGTCCGAGCAGGTCGCCGGCGCGATCATCCCGCGGTACGGCGTACTGGCCGATGCCCAGGTCGCAGACAGCAACGTCTCTGGCTCGTTCAACGCGACCGGCAGCACGTCGCGCAGCTGGGCCGAAGTCGCCGGCGACGGGATCAAGCCGGCCTGTGTCCTGAGTTACGTCACAGGCTGTGTGGTCAACGCGTCAGTGATCAGGGCGGAGGCGAGGTCGGATGCGACGTCGGCGGGTTCGACCTCAACCGACACCGGGACCAACTTCGTCGGGCTCTCGGTGCTCGGGATCCCGATCACGGGAACCCCTGCGCCCAACTCCACGATCGCCCTACCAGGTATCGGCTTCATCATTCTCAACGAGCAGTTCTGCGACAACGGCGGGCTGACGAGCCACACCTGCACCGGATCGCCGCACAGCGGCATCACGGTGCGCGGGATCCGGGTCGTGGTCACCGTCCTGAACAACGTCCTCGGGTTGACCCCGGGCGTTGAGCTGACGGTCGCCGAGGCGCACGCCGATACGACCTTCGGGCTCTCCTAGGGGAGGAGAGCCCGAAGGATCAGGCGTAGGCGAGCAGCTTGTCCGGGATGACCTGGTCGACGAACGCGGCGATCTCCTCGATCGCCTGGGCCGCCTCGGGCAGCACTCCGGCGGCAGCCTGGAAGACGTGCACCTGGTGGTCCCAGACCTGGAGCTCGACCTCGGCCCCGGCAGCGAGCAACGCGCCCGCCATGGCCTCGGCGTCCGGGTAGACCATCTCGGCCGAGCTTGCCTGGATCAGCGACGGCGGCAGTCCTTGCAGGGCGGCGTTCGACGGCGCCTGCGGAAGCGCCTCGACCTCACCGGCACGGCGCGCAGCGCGGAGCACCACCTGGGAGAGACCGTCGAAGCAGTTGGGCGGGAAGACCGCGCAGGTGGCCGCGGACTCGGCGGTGACCTTGGCAGTGCCGTCGAAGTCGATCAGCGGCGACATCGCGACGAGCCCGGCCGGCATCGGGAGACCGGCCTCCTCGGCAGCCAGCGCGACCTGGTAGGCCAGGTAGCCACCCGCGGAATCACCCATGACGATGACCTGGGAAGCCGGAACCCCGGACTCCAGCACGTACCGGTACGCGTCGACAGCGTCGGCGATCGAGTCGCTCACCGGGTGGTGAGGCAGCTGGCGGTAGGCAACGGCAACGACGCTGGCGCGGGTCGCGTCCGCGATGCGGGACATCAGCTGGCGGTGCAGGAACCGACCACCGACGAGGAATGCGCCGCCGTGCAGGTAGACGATGACCCGGTCCTCGACCGACGGGGTGCGCAGCACCTCGGCACGGCAGTTCGGCAGGTCCATCCGCTCGTACGTCGTACCGGCGACAGGACGCAGCGCGAGGCCGGCGTAGTCGGCGACGAAGTAGGGCCACGGAGCGAGCGGAATCCGCGCCCAGACGGAGATGAAGGGTCGGACCGTCGAGGACAACGCCTTCGACAGCAGCATCGAACGCACGCCACCGCCGCCGAACTCGGTGCGCGGGACGCGACGCGGCTGCTCGACCTCGAGCGGTGCCACCAGTCGCAACTGCGCGTGCGTTGCCATCCCCACGATGCCACCCCTTAGAACGTCCTTCACGACGTCAAGTACAACGTCGCGCCCGGCGAATCTACTCCTGGAATCGGCCTGGACACGGGCGATTCAAGGAGTGGCCCCTAGAAAGTTGGAGCCTCGATCTCGTCGTCGAGACCGGCGAAGGGTGCGGTCGTCCTCGACGGTTCCGGGTGATCGGTGAACACGAACCGGCGGTAGCTCCAGAACCGGAACAGGGTGCCGAGCGCCATGCCGATCACGTTCGAGGAGATGTTGTCCGCGAACCGACTGGTCAGGCCCATCAGGTCGTGGGAGATCCACAGCGTGCCGATCGAGAAGCTGAAGCCGATCACGTTGAAGATCACGAACAGCGTGACCTCACGGCGCTGGTCGCCCTGGGGGATGTCGCGCCAGGTCAGGAACCTGTTGCCCGCGTAGGTCACGCACATCGCGAACGCCACCGCGACCGAACGCGCCACCGACGGGTCCAGCACCGAGAACGGCGAGAGCGAGCGCAGCGCGTTGAACACCAGGACGTCCACGACGTACCCGGCGCCACCGACCCCGAGGAACGTCACGACCTCGCGCGAGGACAGCCGGGCCACGACCCGGCTCACGACGTCACGCAGCACTGGAGGACCGAGCCCGTCGCGACGAGCTGCGGCCGTGCGTCGAGCGGTCCCGCAGCTCGCGCCAGCGCCACACCAGGACGCGCAGGAGTGCTTCCCGGGCGATCGAGCCGGACATCTTCGAGGTCCCCGAGGTCCGGTCGGTGAAGGTGATCGGCACCTCGACGACGTCGAGTCCGCGACGGGTCGCCCGCCAGGTGTTCTCGATCTGGAACGCGTAGCCGGTCGAGCTCGACGCCAGGACGTCGATCTCCTCCAGCGCGCTCGCGCGGAAGGCCTTGTACCCGGCCGTCGCGTCGTGCACACCGGTTCCCAGGACCAGACCGACGTAGAGGTTGCCGCCGCGCGAGATCACGCGCCGCGACCAGGACCAGTTCCGCACGCCGCCGCCGGAGACGTACCGGGACCCGACCGCGACGTCGGCGACGTCGAGGGCCGCGAACAACGCGGGGAGCCGGCCCGGCGGGTGCGAGAGGTCGGCGTCCATCTGAGCGACCTGCTGGTACCGCTGCTCGAGGGCCCAGGCGAAGCCGGCGCGGTAGGCAGCGCCGAGGCCCTCCTTGCCCGAGCGCGACAACAGGTGCACGTGCTCGCCGTACGCCGGGTCGGCACGCACCAGGTCCGCAGTGCCGTCGGGGCTGTTGTCGTCGACGACCAGCACGTCGACGTAGGGAGCCGCGGACCGCACGGCGTCGAGGACCGCACGGATGTTCTCGGCCTCCTCGTACGTCGGGATGACGACCAGGCGGCGGACGAGCGGGTTCACTTCGACTCCTCGGTTCTTCATGACAGCACCAGGCCGGTGCAACGCCCGGAGGGCGTGAGTGCTGGACGGTCGGCACCGTTGCGGAGATAGATCGAGCGACCGCACACCCGGCCGACGAGGTGGTACCCGTCGCGGATGGGCTGCATCGCGCCCGCGTCGGTCAGCCGCGTGATGGTGCCCGAGCTCCGGATGACGATCCAGGTCGGTGCGGTCGGGCTGAGCAGGACTCCGCGAAGCAAGGTCAGGCCCGGGTCGAGCGTCTGCGACGGCAGGCTCCACAGGTACGGGTACGGCGACGAAAGACCACTGGCGTGGAGGATGTCGGCATCGCCGAACGCCGAGAGGATCGTGTCGCCGGGACGGGAGGCCTTGCCGACGGCATCGCCGATGACGGTTCCGGGCGCGGCCACCGGCTGGACGAACAAGAAGCCGAAGGCGACGAGCGACGAGGCGACCACCACGCCCGCCACCGCGCGAGTCACCCGGGGCGCGACCAGCGAGGTCGCGCCGGCGGCCAGCGCGACCACCGGGACCGACTCGACCAGGTAGTGCAGCCAGTAGGAGCCTCCACCGAGGACGGAGAACGCACACCAGCCAGCCATCGCGACCAGCCCCCAGACGACACCCTGGGCGCGCGAGCGGCGGACGCCGAACGCGGCGAACGCCAGCAGCACCAGGGGGACGCCGCTGAGCACGACGGCGTTGCCCAGGTGGCTCAACCGGATCCCGGAGGCCTGGGCGGACGTGTCCGCGATCACCTGGGCCGCCTGGACCCGGAACGGGTAGGTGGCCTGGTAGATCGCCAGCGGCGAGCTGCCGTGCGCCATCGCCCAGAGCAGCATCACCGCGCCCGCGCCGACCGAGCCGAGGAACGCCAGCCCGACCATGTCGGCCAGCCTGCGTCCGGTGATCCGCCGGGTGCGCCACGCGATGATCCAGTAGACGGCCGCGAAGACGATGCCGTCGGCCATGTTCTGCTTCACGAGCAGCGCGGCAACAGCGGCCACACCGGCACCCAGTGCGGCGCCGCGGATGCGCAGCTGGTCAGTCGCCTGGACGGCCTCCACGGCGCATCGGAGGCCGAGGGCGAGGAACGGTACGGCGAGCAGCTCGCCGTTCACATTCACAGCGCCGTACATCGGCGTCACCAGCAGCGCTCCTGCGACCACGGCGGTCCAGGTCGCGGCGCGACGTCCGAAGACCCGGCGCGCGGTCGAGGCGAGCAGCAGGACAGTGGCAGCGGCCGCGATGGCACCGAGGACGCGCAACGCTCCCAGGCCGCCGAAGAAGTCGGCGATGCTGAACAGGGTGATCAGCAACGGCGGCCGATCGACCCAGTAGTTTCCGTACAGCGAGGTCCCGCTGGCGTGCCACTGACTGGCGACCACCAGGTAGCCGCCCTCGTCCGGAGACGCGCCGGCCCGGATCTCGAGGAGCCGGATCAGCACCGTGACGACCGCGATCGTGGGGACCGCACTGAGGCGCGCCGGACGTCGGCTGACGCGCACAGGGGTCGACAACTCGGCAGTCACGACGCAACCTCATCGGACAAGGGCTGAACCAGACCTGAACATCTGACGCCCGGAGACGAACGTCTCACTCGTCCGGGGTGGTCGGCAGCATGACCTCGAAGCGCGCCCCTCCGAGCGGAGCGTCGACGACGCGCACGGTGCCGCCCAGGCTGGTGACGATCGTGCGGACGATCGCCAGCCCCAGTCCGCTGCCGCCCTCGTCGCGGGCGCGCCCCTCGTCGAGCCGCACGAAGCGCTCGAAGACGGACTCACGATCACGCGCAGCGATCCCGCTGCCGTCGTCGTCGACCCGGAGCACCATCACATGACCGTGCTGGTGCAGGCCGACCTCGATCCGGCCGGTGGCGTGCCGTACGGCGTTGTCGAGCAGGTTGCGCACGACCTGGCCCAGCAGCACCGTGCTGCCCGTGGTCCGACCGGCACTGAGCGCCGAGACGTCGATGTGCACCGCAGTCCCGGTGTCCCGGATCCGGGCGACCTCGACGAGCACCACGTCGTCGACGTCGACGGGCTCGATCGGACCGGCCGTGTGGCTCTCGACGCGGGCCAGCAGCAGGAGCGCACTGACCAGGTCCTCGAGCCGGGCGGTCTCGTGCAGGACGTCGTCGGCCAGCGACTCCTGGCTGACCAGCTCGGGGTGCGCCAGCCCCAGCTCGGCGCTCTGCCGCAGCACGGCGAGCGGCGAGCGGAGCTCGTGGGAGGCGTCGGAGACGAACTGGCGCTGGGAGCGCTGGCTCTCGTCGATCCGGTCGAGCATCTCGTTCAGGGTCCGCGCCAGGCGGGGGATCTCGTCCGATCCGGCCGGGACGGCCAGGCGCCGCGCGAGGTGCGCGGCATGGATCTGGTCCGCCTCCTCCCGCATCACCTCGACCGGTCGCAACGCGCGCCCGACGCTGAGCCAGACGATCATCGCCAGGGCCAGGACGACCAGCGGCACCGACACAGCCAGTGTCCTGGCGGTCTCGGCCCGGGTGTCGTCGCGCAGCTCGGTCGACCGCCCGACGATGATCAGCCGGACGTTGCGGTTGGCCTTCGAGGCCTGCGCCACGATCGTGTACGTCTCGTGGCCGCCGGGAATGTCCTGGGTGTTGTTCTCCCCCGGGGTCGTCCGCAGCGGCACGGTGAGCTCGTCGGGGCGGTCACTGGCAATCACGACTCCCGACGCGTTGAGCAGCTGGACGACGACGTCGTTGCGGCCGGTGGTCGCCGCCGCCGCCGGTGTGACCCCCCGCGCCAGCTGGGCATCGATCGCGGCGGCGTCCTGGCGCGCCGAGTCGATCAGCGTGTAGTCCACGGTGTGCCCGATCACCGCGACGACCACGATCGACCCGACCGCGGTGACCAGCAGCACGAACAGGGCGGCGACCAGCGTGACGCGGATCCGGACCGAGGCCGTGATCCGGTCGAGCAGGTTCACGCCGGCATCCGGAGCCGGTAGCCGCTGCCTCGCAGGGTCTCGATGTCGTTGCGATCGAAGGGCTTGTCGATCTTGCGCCGCAGCCGCCCGATGTAGACCTCGATGATGTTGGGGTCACCCTCGAAGGCGTAGTCCCAGACGTGGTTGAGGATCTGAGCCTTGGTCACCACCTCGCCGCGGCGTCGCATCAGGAACTCGAGCAGGGAGAGCTCCCTGCTGGTCAGGCTCAGCTCCTTGCCGGCCCTGGTGACGATCCGGCTGGCCGGGTCGAGCTCGAGGTCGCCGACGCTCAGGGTGGCCGGTCGCTCGCTCGCGCCCCGGCGCAGCAGTGACCTCAGTCTGGCGAGCAGCACGATGAAGGAGAACGGCTTGGTGACGTAGTCGTCCGCGCCGGTGTCCAGGGCCTCGATCTGGTCCCAGTCACCGTCCTTCGCGGTGAGCATCAGGATCGGTGTCCAGATCTCCTCCGCGCGCAGGGTCTCGCAGACCTTGTAGCCGTTGAGGACCGGCAGCATGATGTCGAGCAGGATCGCGTCGTAGGTGTTCTCCCGGGCGTACCAGAGCCCCTCGCCACCGTCGTGGGCCACGTCGACGGCGAAGCCCTCGGCCTCCAGGCCGGTCCGCAATGACGCGGCGAGCCGCTTCTCGTCCTCGACGACCAGGATCCGCATGGGTCGAGTTTCACATGCCTGCGCCGTCCTCCGGTGCACCATTCAGTGCCTGTTCAGGCGAGGGACCTGCCGGCACGCGTCGGGAACGTGCAAGATGCGGCCATGAAGGAGATCCGCATCGACCTGGACGCCGTCAGCCTGCGCGCCCTGACCTGGGGACCGGCCCAGGGCCCCCTTGCCGTTCTCCTGCACGGCTTCCCCGACACCGCCCACACCTGGCGCCACCTCGGGCCCGCGCTCGCGCACGCCGGCTGGCGGGTGGTCGCGCCTTTCAGCCGCGGCTACGCCCCGTCCGCCGTCCCCACCGATGGTGCGGGCGACATCGCGGCGTTGATGGACGACGCAGTCGGGGTGCACACCGCGCTCGGCGGCGGACGCGACGCCGTCCTGATCGGCCACGACTGGGGCGCCATCACGGCCAACGCGCTGGCTGCTCACCCGGCTTCGCCGTACGGCCGGGTCGTGGCGCTCTCGGTGCCGCCGTTCGCCACCCTCCAGGGCACCTCAACGATCCGGGTGCTCCCCCGCCAGGTCCGCAACAGCTGGTACATCATGTTCAACCGTCTGCCGCTGCTGCCCGAGCGCTACCTCGAACCGCTGGTGCGCAAGCTGTGGCGCGACTGGTCACCCGGGTACGACGCGAGCAGCGACCTGCCTGCCGTGCTGTCGGCCGTCCGCGGACCCGCCCACCGGCGCGCCGTGATCGGGTACTACCGCGCGATGGCCAGTCCGTTCGGCCCGCCGGCTGCGTACCGGCAGTGGAAGGGCTCGGAGATGAAGGCGCCACTGATCCCGCTGCTGTACCTGCACGGCGCGGACGACGGCTGCCTCGACGCCCGTCTGGTCGAGACGGTCGAGGCACACCTGCTCCCGGGCAGCGTGGTCGACGTGATCGCCGGCGCGGGCCACTTCGTCCAGCTCGAGCAGCCCGAGGTGGTCAACGCCAGGATCCTGGCCTACCTGGCCGACTCTCAGGAGTGATGCGGCCGGTGCAGCGCGGTGTGCGGCGCGAACCGGGTGCCGTCCGCATCGATCTCGATCGAGCGTCGCCGGTCGGCGAACTCCGCGATCACCAGGGCGGCCACGAAGGCCACGGTCAGGAAACCCACCACGATCATCATTGCGACCATGTCGAACACCATCCTCATTGATGTGTTGCGTCATCTGGCGCTCCTTCCTTGATACGCCGCCCGGAGCCGTCACGCAAGGAATGCGTATAGCGTCGCGCAGGTGTCCACCGAACAGCCCCGGCGCACCGACGTCCGCCGGACCCAAGCAGAGCGCCGCGCCGAGAGTGAGCGACGCCTGCTGCAGGCCACTGCCGAGCTGATCGTCGAGCGGGGCCTGGAGAACACCTCGCTGGCCGACATCGGCCGACGGGCCGGTGCCAGCCACGCCGCGGTCAACCACCGTTTCGGGTCGAAGGAGGAGCTCGTCGACCGGGTCGTCGACGAGGCGTCTCTGTTCTACGTACGAGCGGCGCGGGACCGGATCGGGCGGCACACCGGGTACGAGGCACTCGTCGAGATCTGCCTGCTCTACCTCGACCTGGTCGACGGCCCCGACCCGCTCGGCCGGGTGCACATCGTGCTCTGGAGCGCGGCGGTCGCGCACACGGCGCCGCAGCGTTCCACCCACCTGGACACCGACCGCACGTTCCGGACGTTCCTCGCCGGCCTGATCACCGAGGGCATCGAGCAGGGCACGATCGATCCCGGCGTGGACGCCCACGACTTCGCCATCACGATCGTGGGCATGCTCCGCGGGGTCTCGATGCAGGTGTTGCTGGATCCGGACGGGCTCGATCTGGGGGCTGCGAAGGACGTGGTGACCACGCTGCTCGCCCGCAGCCTGCTGCAGGACCCCTAGGGCGGCGTCAGGCGCTGGCGCGGACCGCCGAGGGCCGCAGCATCGCGTCCAGCGTGCCGGTCACCGTGCCGAGCGCACCGGCGCGGTTCCCCGACGTCGGGTCGAGCATGAACTGCAGCGCCACACCGCGAAGCAGCCCGACCACGACCACCGCGACGGCGTCGGGGTCGAGATCGTCGCGGATCGAGCCGTCGGCGATGCCGCCACGGATCAATGTCGCCAGCGAGGTACGGAAGTAGCGGTCCCAGGTCACCCGGTACGGGCGCTTGTCGGCGCCGCCCGCGACCGCCTCGCCCCAGACCACCAGGTGCACGCGGCTCACCGGATCGGGCCCCTGGACCATGCCCAGGTAGGTCTCGGCGACCGCCGCGACCGCGTCCGCACCGCAGAGGCCGTCGATCCTCCCGGCGGTGGCGTCGCTGAACGTCGCGACCGCCTCGGTGTTGAGCCGCTCGATCAGTGCGTCCTTCGACCCGAACCGGTGGTGGACCAGGCTGTGGCTGTAGCCGGCGCGGCGCCCGATCTCGGCCAGCGAGGCGCCCTCGACGCCGCGCTCGACGACGAGCTCAGCGGTGGCCTGCAGCAACCTGCGGTCGCTCTCAGCGCGCCGTTCAGCCTGCGTACGCCGGGCAGGCCCGGGACGCCGTGGTGCCGGGACTGTACCGGTCGGGCTCACGAGGTCGTGCTACCGCTGGCAGAGCCTGCAGGGGGTGAGGTTCCCCGCGTCGGGGCCCACCGGGACGAGGTCGTCACGTCCGGCCACCAGGTCGCAGTCGGCGCGGTGCACCGTGGTGCCGTTGCCGGCGACGACGAGGACCGCACCTGCGTCGCGGGCCGGTGCCTGGTTCGCGCGGGCTGCGGTCGGCGCTGCGGCGAGGGCGGAAGCGGCCGCCGCACTGTTGTGCGAGACCGCGTCGGCGAGCAGCAGCAGGGTGTCGGACAGCTGGCGCTGCGACTCCTTCTGGTCTGCGGCGATGCGGGCCAGCCAGGAGCCGAAGTACAGGAACCCGCCGACGAACGTGATGCCCAGGCCGAGGATGCCGCCGGAGATCAGGTAGGAGTTCTGGTCGTAGATGTACGGCGTGTGCGCCGAGCCGTACCAGCCCAGGCCGATCACGATCAGGCCGCCGGGCAGCAGCACCGCACCGGCGACGAACAGCACCAGGTGCAGCAGCTGGGCCGGGTTGTTTCCGCGCAGCGGTGCAGACCCTTCACGGCTGCCCGCGCGCGGGATCGCCTGGTTCGGCGCCTCGTAGGTGGCGGGCGTCTGGGTGGTGGTCATCTCATACCTTCCTGAGGTCAGG
Source organism: Marmoricola sp. (assembly GCA_025964775.1). Classification (GTDB taxonomy): domain Bacteria; phylum Actinomycetota; class Actinomycetes; order Propionibacteriales; family Nocardioidaceae; genus Marmoricola. The sequence goes on along the minus strand of JAOPYE010000027.1, from coordinate 32,494 downwards.
GATGCCGGCCTTGAGGCCGTGGGCACAGGTGGTGGCTCCGCCGAAGAGCAGCAGTCCGGCGCGACGCAGGTACCAACCGGCACCAGCGGCGAGCAGCAGTCCGGCGAGCAGGAGCAGCGTCGGGATGCTGCCCAGGGGCGGGAGCCCCGGGATCCCGGAGAGCTTGTTGATCGGCGTCGAGTTGATCGGCGTGCCACTGGCTGCCAGCGGCGGAGTCTCAGCCGACGTCGGTCCGGTGGCGATCGGGACGGTGCTCGATGCCGCCGGCAGGGTCGGCGACGACACTCCGCCACCGGTGCTGCCGGTTCCACCGGGGAACGAGATCGGCGGAACGGTCGCCGCCTGGGCGTCGACCGACCCGAGGACCAGATCGACCCGCGGGGTCGCCTGACCGAGCGCGAGGATCAGGCCCTTGAGGATCGAGGCCTGGCCCGGCAGGTCGGGGAGCTGGGAGATGAGCTGGTCGAGCGGGAGCTTCGGCAGCTTGGAGAGCAGCGGCGCCGTCTTGATCGTGATCCGCAGCCCCTCGGCCGAGACCTCGCCGGACGAACCGGTCTTGGTGTCGGTCACCTTGCCGAGGTTGAAGCTGATTCCGAGCGCTGCCAGTGCGCCGGCCGCGGTGTCGGGCAGGCCCGGGATCGCGGTGTTGTTGCCGGCTGCGACGAACCCGGTGCCGGTGAAGGCGAACTTCTGGCCCGCGATGGTCATGCCGCCGATGGTCACGCTGTGCGAGGTCTTCGCACCGCCGGCGATGTTGCTGGTCGTCTTGGCGACCACCTCGACGCCGTCGAGCTTCACGATGCCGGCGAGCAGGCTGATGGTGCCCAGTCGCGCCGTCGCCTGGGAGACCACAGAATCAAGGTTCGCACCGTAGCTCGTGCTGGAGATGCTCTCCATGCCGCCGGCGTTGACCAGCAGGCCCAGTGCGCCCAGTGGACTCGAGCTCGGTTGCGGAGCGCCGGGGCCTGCAGTCTGGCTCCCGGTCAGCAGGTTGCCCAGCGCGGACAGGTTGCCCGAGGTGATGTCGGTCAGCGGGTTGGTCGGCGCCGGGGTGGTGCCGTCACCGCTGTCTCCCTGGGCGACATCTCCCGACGTGCCGTAGCCCTCCTTGGCGACCGACATCGTGTCACTGGTCGAGACCTTGCCGGTGTTGCCCGGGAAGAACTCCTGCGTCGCCGAGGCCGTGTCGCCGGGGGTGGCGGCGTTGATCTGGACGGGATAGCCGTTGTCGGTCAGCGCCCCGGGCAGGCCGAGCTGCTGGCCGAAGGTCTTGAGTCCCTCGCCGATCCCGTCGCCCGGCCACATCGCCGAGGCGCGCGCACTGCCGTTCGGGCCGGACGAACCGTCGACACGGGTGTAAGAGAAGTTGAGCTCCAGCTCCGGGTCCGCCGGGATCGGGATGGCCGGCTCGTGGACCTCGATGCGCAGCGGCGTCGCGACCGCGTGGGTCTGGAAACCGCTGAAGTCGGCGGCGTGTGCCGGCGACAACGTCGACGCACCGCCCAGTGCCAGCAGGCTCAGCGTGAGCCCGGACGCGACGGTCCGCTTGGTACGGCGGCTCGCTGTCGCGACCCGACGCGCCACCGTCTTGTCGTAGAGCGTCTTCTCATGCGTGTTCTTTGCGCATTCCCCACAGGTCATGCCGCACCCCCCAGGATGACGTCGGCCATGATCGAGCCGATCTCGTCCGGTTCGCCAGTCGCGACGACCCGGCCTCCGGTCATGACTGCAGCGTAGTCGGAGACACGCAGTGCAGTTCGGGCAAATTGCTCGACCACCAGGATCGACACACCACTCTGCGCGATCCGGGCGACCGTCTCGTAGAGCTCGTCCACGATCAGTGGCGCCAGGCCCATCGACAGCTCGTCGAGCAGCAACAGGGCAGGGTCCGAGGTCAGCGCGCGGGCCATCGCCAGCATCTGCTGCTCACCACCCGACAGCGTGCCGGCCAGCTGGAAGCGACGTTCGTGCAGCCGCGGGAAGTAGGAGTACGCCGTCTCGAAGACGCGCTCGGCAGGGACCCCGGCGTAGGACATCAGCAGCAGGTTCTCCTCGATCGTGAGGTTCGGGAAGACGCTGCGGCCCTCGGGGATCGTGGTCAGGCCGAGTCGTGCGAGGTCATCGGGCTTCGCGCCGGTGACGTGGACGCCGCCGAGGTGGATGTCGCCCGAGGTCTGCTCCATCTGTCCGGAGATCACCTTGAGCAGCGTCGACTTGCCGGCACCGTTCGGGCCGAGCAGTGCGACCACGGCGCCCTTCGGGACCCGCAGGTCGACCCCGCGCAGCACCTCGATCCGCCCGTAGGCGGCGTGCAGGTCGATGACCTCCAGGATGGGAACGCTCACAGTGCCAGCACCTTCGTGTCGTCGTCAGAATCGGGCCCGGAATCGGACCCGGAATCGCCCACGTCGGTACGCGCATGGGCCCCCACCGGCTCCGGAGCGTCCTCGTACCCGAGATAGGCCTTCTGGACGACGGGGTTCGCGCGGATCTCGGCCGGGGTTCCCTGGGCGATGATCGTGCCGAAGTCGAGCACGTGGATCACGTCGCAGACGTTCATCACCAGGTCCATGTCGTGCTCGACCATGAGCACGGTTCGGCCCTCGCCGGCGAGGTGGCGCAGCAGCTCGCCGAACGCCTCGGTCTCGGACTCGTCGAGGCCCGAGGAGGGCTCGTCGAGGAGCAGCAGTCGCGGATCGGTGGCCAGCGAACGGGCCAACTCCAGCAGTCGCGCCGTACCGGTCGGGATCGAGTCGGCGCGTTCATTCGCGTAGTCCGCGATGCCGACCAGCTCCAGCATCTCGTCGATGTCGTTGTCGACCGAGCGGAACAGGCCGCCGAATCCGTCGTGGATGTCGAGGGCGACCCGGACGTTGTCGGCCACGGTCAGCGACCCGAAGGCCTCGAGGCGCTGGAAGGTGCGCCCGATGCCCTTGCGGCTGCGGCGGTGCACCGGCATCCGGGTGATGTCGCGGCCATCGAGCGAGACCCGCCCCGACGTCGGGGTCTGCAGGCCGGTGATGACGTTGAAGCAGGTGGTCTTGCCGGCGCCGTTGGGGCCGATCAGGCCGGTGACCGTGCCTTCGTCGACCTCGAAGTTCGCGTGGTTGACCGCGGTCACACCACCGAACTGGACCACGACATCGTCAACGTGAAGCAACGACATCCGAAGTCACCTCCCCAGAATTGTGCCCAGCATCCGCAGCGTCGACAGGGACCAGCGCCTCGTCTTCTTCTCCGGATACCTCGAATGCCCTGGCCTTCAGCGCCAGGCCTGGGTATCTGTCGGCGAGCACCGGGTAGAGCGAATCCTGGATCCAGCCCGGGACCCTGAACATCCAGTAGGTGAGGCCGTTCGGGTTACGGCCGAGGATGACGGCACCCACCGCGACGACGACGAACATCAGGCCGGCGTACGTCGGGTAGTTGGACTGCGCGACCGGGAGGTACATCATGAACGCGCCTCCGATGACCGCACCAGTGATCGAGGTGACGCCCCAGACCGCGGCGATCATCAGCAGGATCAGGCTGTTGAAGTAGATGAAGGTCGACGAGCTGATGGTCACCCGCAGGCCGGCCAGTAGTGCCCCCGACAGTCCGGCGATCCCGGCCGACCCGGCGAACAGGCCGACCCGGAACCAGCGCTGGTCGAGCCCGAGGGTGCCGCAGGCCGCCTGGCTGTCGCGCATCGCGATGAGCATTCGGCCGAGGCGGCCGCGCCGGATGGCGATCACCACCAGCGCGACCAGGACCAGCATCACCGCCATCAGGTCGACGTAGCGCCCTTCGCGGCCGAAGCTGAACCCGAAGATCGACGGCCTGTGCGCGGTGAGCGGGTTGTCGAACTGGAAGGCCCACTGCGAGGTGAAGAAGAGTTGGTCCATCAGTTGGCCGAAGGCCAGTGTCGCCAGGGCCAGGTAGAGCCCGGTGAGGCGCAGCACCGGGATCGCGACGATGGCTCCGACAATGGCAGTGATCACGATCGCCAGGATCAAGCCGAGCAGGTTCGGTTGGTCGACCTTGCAGTAGACGACCGCGCCGACGCCAGCGAAGGCGAAGGAGGCCAGCGAGACGAACCCGCCGTAGCCGGTCAGCAGCACCAGCGACAGCATCAGGATGCTGTAGGCGATCGCCGTACCGACATTCGTCAGGGTCGAATCGGCCATCCCGCTGGCCATGACGATGACGCCGACGACCAGCAGGACCCCGAAGACCAGCGAGCGTTTGATCGTGGGGACCGGCGCCGAGATGATGCCCTTGACCTGGCCGATGCGCAGCGGCGCCTGCGGCAGCAGGACGAGGATCGCGAACAGGAACAGCGCCGGCACACAGGCCGGCAGTCCACCCAGCTTGTCGTGACCCGGGATGTCCTGCAGGTACCCGACGACGTAGGACTGGGCCAGACCCAGCCCCATCGCGCCGACGTAGGTCATGGGAAGGCTGGTGAGCTTGCCGAGCATCGCGGCCGCGTAGGCCGAGATCACGAGCAGCGTCAGGTCGTAGTACTGCAGCCCGATGATGGGCGCCAGCAGGATGCCGGCGAGCGCGGCCAGCGAGGTGCCGATCGCCCAGGCGAGTGCCGCCACGACGTTGGCGCGGCCGCCGTACAGGCTCAGCAGCTCGGCGTTGTCGACACTGGCGCGCATCGCCGTTCCGACCCGGGTGCGGGCCAGCAGCACGTAGAGCCCACCGGCGACGATGGCCGAGATGACGATCGTGATCACCTGTTGCGGCGTCACGATCACACCGCCGAGGTGGATCAGGTCACCCTGGAAGAACTGCGGGATCGAACGCGCCGCGGAGTTCTCCGGCCAGATCTGGGTCGCGATGCCGATCATGCCGACCAGGATGGCCACCGTCACCACCAGGGAGACACCGACGGGAGCGGTACCGAGTCCGGGAGTGAGCACCCGCTGGATGAACACCCCGGTCAGCGGCGCCATCACCAGCAGGACCAGGACGAGCGAGAGCCAGACCGGCAAACCCTGCCGCTGGGACAGGTCCCAGTACACGAAGGCAAAGACCATGCCGACGGCACCGTGGGCGATGTTGAACACGCGGGTGGTGCTGTAGGTCAGGACCAGCCCACTGGCCGCGATCGCGTAGGCCGCCCCGGTGAACAGCCCGATGACGGTGTAGGACAGGAACGCGGTCATCGGCGCGTCACCCGACGCTCGAGCCGTGGCAGACGTACTGGGTGCCACCCAGGGGAACGAACTTGCCACCCTTGACCGTCATGAACCGGATGCAGGACGGCGAGTGCTTCCCACCGACGTCCATCGGGCCGTGCATGCCGCCGCCGGTCCAGGCGTGGATGCCCCGGACCCTGGCGACCAGCGACGCACGGGTCAGGTTGCCGCCGAGCGCCAGGGCCTGCTCCACGAACAGCTTCGCGGCCGACCAGGCGAACTCGCCGAAGAAGGTCGGCTGGGCTCCCGGGCTAACCTGCTGGAGCCACTGGCGGTAGAGGTTCAGCTCGGGCTGGTTGGAGTCCAGCGGCAGGAAGTTGATGAACATGTCGACGCCCTCGACGGCGCTGCCGCCGGTGGAGAGAAAGTTCGAGTCATAGATCGACGGGTCGAACAACCGGACCTGCGGCGTGAACCCGCCCTGCTGCATCGCCTGCGCGAGCCGCACCGACTGCTGGTAGGCGCCGATGAACTGGACCCACTGGACCCCGGCACTCTTCATCGCCTGGACGTACGGGCCGTAGTTGAAGTCGGAGACGGCGATGCCCGAGGTGTAGACGAAGTGCATCCCGCGCTTGGTCTCGACCGACTGCTGGTACTTGGCGTTCTCTGCCGAGGCACCTGCATTCAGGTAGAGGAACGCAGCATGCTGGCTGGCAGCGTGGTAGTTCTTGACGAAGTAGTCCGGGACCTCGTTGGAGAACTCGTGCGGTCCGGTCGCCTGGGCGCCGAAGCAGGAGCCGCAGGCGTTGCGGGCAGCCGTCACGGCGGCGCTGCGGATGTCGGGGAGGCCGCAGCCCTGGGCGGTCGCAGCGCCGCCCGAGTCGAAGGCAGACATCGACCCGACCGCCGCGAAGACCGAGGAGCAGAGCTGCTGGTACGCCTGCTGGTCGGCACCGGCGTCGGTCCGCGAGTCCAGCGTGGTCAGGGCCAGTTTGTGGCCGCAGATGCCGTTCGGGTTGGTGGCATTGAAGTACGCCACGTAGGCCTTGGTCGCGGTCTGTGCGCCGGTGAACAGGCCGGGGACCGGACCGCTGATGTCGGAGGAGTTGCCGATCTTGATCGTGTTGCTGGTCATGCCCGGGCCGTTCTTGAACCCGGCGCAGGAGGCTGCCTTCACCCCGGCGCCGGCCTTCGTGCCGCCGCCGGTGGTGCCGGTGCCACCCGTCGTGCCGGTGCCACCCGTCGTGCCGGTGCCACCGGTGGTGCCGGTGCCACCGGTGGTGCCGGTGCCACCCGTCGTGCCTGTGCCACCGGTAGTGCCGGTGGTCCCGGTGCCGGTAGTGGTGCCCGTACCACCAGTAGTGCCGGTGCCGGTCCCTGTCCCGCCGCTGGTGAGGGTTCCGTTCACCTCTGCGTTGGCCCGAAGCGCGTTCTTCGGGCTGATCGCCGAGCCACCGCAGGCGGCGGTGACGAGCATCGCCGTCGCGAGCACTCCGGTTCCCAGTACTCGACGGGCCCGGGGAGACCCCTTCACGCTTTGCACAGCCGTACTCCTGACGCCAGAACTTCTGAGGTGAGATCGAACAGAAAGTAGATGTGCATCACATAACTGCACAAGAGGCCGAAGGTTACTTTCTGAAACGTGTTCTATTTGGAGTATGGCCGGGAAACGGGCATCTGTGAAGGTTCCGGACGGCGCGTCGCCCGCGACACGCCGTAAATAGACCGATCAATCCGATTTGCGAATTTTCGGCCCGTGGCCCGGGCTAGGAGCGCGGTTCGAGCAGTACCACCGGGATCTCCCGATCTGTCCAGGACTGGTAGTTGTCGAAGTCGGCGTACAGCTCGACCAGACGCGGCCACAGTGCTGACCTCTCCTGTTCCGTCGCCGTTCGCGCCGTCACGGCACGCTTCTCCGCATTGATCTGTACCCGGGTGTCCGGGTGCGCAATCAAGTTGGCGTACCACTGCGGGTTCTTCGGCAGGCCGCCCTGCGAGGCGACGATCACCACGTTCGGGCCGTCGAGGAGGTAGAGCAGCGGGGTGGTGAACTCGCGGCCGGACGTGCGGCCGACGTGATTGAGCAGCAGCGTCGGGACCGGCTTCTTCCAGCCCGCCCCGATCCGCCACTTGCCGCCGACCCGACCGTTGGTCAGCCGGTAGACCCGGACGTGCACCTTGCCGGCGTACTTCATGACCTTCGGGATGATCGGTGAGTCGAGACCGTTGGGCTTCGGCTTGGGCGCTGTCATGACGTCCTCTTCTGATGCATCCGGCGCTACCTGGCTATCCTGCGCTGCTTGGAAATGAAGGCTACCGACATCCTCTGGGTGAATCCGGGCGCGAGTCGCTGCAAGCGCCAGGCCATCCGTGCCTGGATCGGCTCGACCACGAGAGCCTCTCCCGCGGCGACCGCCGCCAGGACCCGGTCGGCCAGGACGCCGGGATCGACCGGCTTGCGGATGCCCTGGCCCTTGAGGAAGTAGTCCCGCCCTCTGATGCGCCCGAACTCGCCCTTGTCGAGGATCGGCGTGTCGACCGCTGCCGGGCAGATCGCCGTCACGCCCACACCGTGGGCGTGGGCTTCGGACCGCAGGGCGAGGGACAGTCCCACGACCGCGTGCTTGGTCATGACGTACGACGTCAGCAACCCGGCCGCCATCAGCCCGCCCATCGACGCCGTGTTGACGATGTGTCCGGAGCCCCGGCGCACCATCGCCGGGTACGCCGCCGCAACGCCGTGCACGACGCCGCGGATGTTGACGTCGATGATCGAGTCCCACTGCGCGAGGGTCAGGTCCTGGGTCTCCCCGATCAGGCTGATCCCCGCGTTGTTGAACATCAGGTCGAGGCGGCCGTGCTCGACGACGACCTGGTCGACCAGCGCCTGCACCGCCACGGCGTCCGTCACGTCGAGCCGGACCCCTCGTGCCGACCCGGGCCCGGCCAGGCCGGCCGCGACCCGGTCAGCTGCCGGACCGTCGATGTCGGCGAGCACCACGTGGGCGCCCGCGGCGACCAGGGCGGCGCCGAGGCTGGCTCCGATGCCTGAGCCGCCGCCGGTGACGATGGCACTGGCTCCGGCGTACAGGCTCTGACGCTTGTCTGTTTTGATTGACACGTGTCAAACCTGACGCCTACGGTGCGGTCATGGCTACAGCGATCATCGGCGCGGGTATCAGCGGCCTGACGATGAGCAAGATGCTCAGCGACTACGGCATCGAGTACACGACGTTCGAGTCCTCGGACAGGATCGGCGGCAACTGGGCCTTCGGCAACCCCAACGGGCACAGCAGCGCGTACCGGTCGCTGCACATCGACACCTCCAAGCACCAGCTGTCCTTCAAGGACTTCCCGATGCCGGCGAGCTACCCGGACTTCCCGCACCACACCCAGATCAAGGCCTACCTCGAGTCCTATGCCGAGGCCTTCGACCTCAAGGCCAACATCGAGTTCGAGAACGGCGTCGTCCATGCCCGTCGGATCGATCGGGTCAACGGGGACGACGGCGGCTGGGAGCTCGACCTCGCCGACGGCAGCACCCGCAGCTTCGAGTTCCTGATCGTGGCCAACGGTCACCACTGGGACCCGCGCTTCGCGAACTTCCCCGGCACGTTCGACGGGGTCTCGCTCCACTCGCACGCCTACATCGACCCGTACACGCCGATGGACTTCTCGCACAAGCGGATCCTGGTCGTCGGCATCGGCAACAGTGCCGCCGACATCGCCGTCGAGCTGTCGTCGAAGGCACTCCAGAACGAGGTCACGCTCAGCACGCGGTCGGGTGCCTGGATCGTGCCGAAGTACATCGCCGGCAGGCCGGCGGACAAGTACTACAAGACCTCGCCCTACGTCCCGATGAAGTGGCAGCGCAAGCTGGCGCAGCTCGGCCAGCCGATCATCTCGGGCCGCCCGGAGCTCTACGGCCTGCCGAAGCCGAACCACCTGTTCTTCGAGGCGCACCCGACCCAGTCGGTCGAGCTGCCGCTCCGGCTCGGGTCGGGCGACGTGGTGGCCAAGCCGAACGTGACCCTGCTGGACGGCGACACCGCGCACTTCGAGGACGGCACCAGCAGCGACTTCGACGTGATCCTCTACGCCACCGGGTACAACATCACCTTCCCGTTCTTCGATCCCGGCTTCATCAGCGCACCGGAGAACGACATCCGGCTGTTCAAGCGGATCTTCAAGCCCGGCATCGACGACCTCGCGTTCGTCGGCTTCGCGCAGGCCACGCCGACGCTGTTCCCGTTCGTCGAGGCGCAGACGCGACTCGTCGCGGCGTACCTGACCGGGCACTACGCACTTCCGCCGGTTCCCGAGATGGAGCGCGTGATCAGCGCGGACCAGGAGAAGTACACCGGCCACATGGTCGCCAGCGCGCGGCACACTCAGCAGACCGACTACTTCCTCTACGAGCACGACCTGCGCGCCCGCGAGCTGCCGGCCGGACGGGCCCGCCGGGTGCACGCATGACCAGCACGAGTCCGCTCGACCGGCGCGGCCCCAGCCGGGGCGACGAGCGCCGGGCGGCGTTGCTCGCGGCACTGGACGGGATCCTGCGCGACGGGACCGGCCTGGAGGAGATCAACGTCGCCGAGCTCTCCGAGCGCGCCGGGGTGACGCGGTCGGCGTTCTACTTCTACTTCGAGAACAAGGCGTTCGCGGTCGCTGCGCTGATGGACGAGCTGTACGCCGACGCGGCGACCGTCACCGATCTGCTGGGCAGCCAGGAAGGCACCCCCGCTCACCGGATCGAGACCATGATCCGCGGCCTGTTCGATTCCCTGGACCGGCACCTGCACCTCTACCGCGCCATGCTCGACGCGCGCGGCAACAATCCGACGGTGCGGGAGATGTGGGACCGGGACCGGGCCTCCTTCGTCCCGGCCGTCGCGGCGATGATCCGCGCCGAACGCAAGGCGGGCCACGCGGTGAAGGGCGCCGATGCCGATGCGCTGGCGGCCGTCCTGCTCGACCTCAACGACCGGGCCATGGAGCGCCGCGCCCGCGGTGACGGCCCACCGACCGACCGGCACGTCGACGCGCTGGTCTCCCTCTGGCTGAGGAGCATCTACGGCTGATGAGCAGTCCACGCACACCGACCACGATCCGGTTCACGTCCGGCGGCGCCGACTGCCAGGCTTCGCACTTCGCGGCCGTCGACGACCGGCTCGCCGGACCAGCCGGACGCCCGGTGGTCGTCCTGGCCCACGGCCTCGGCGGTACCCGCGACTCCGGCCTCGAGCCGTTCGCACGTGCCTTCGCCGCAGCCGGCCTGGACGCGCTGACCTTCGACTACCGCGGGTTCGGCACCAGTGCCGGTACGCCGCGCCATCGGGTCTCGCTCGACGCCCAGCTCGAGGACTACCGAGCCGCGATGCGGGCAGCGGCAGCCCTCCCCGGTGTCGATCCCGACCGGCTCGTCCTGTGGGGAGTCTCGCTGGCCGGCGGACACGTGCTGCGCGCCGCGGCGAGCCGCAGTGACGTCGCGGCCGTGATCTCGGTGGTGCCGATGGTCGACGGCCTGGCAGCAGGCCTGCACGCGATCGGCAGCCACCAGCCGGCCGAGCTCCTGCGCGCGACCGGACGCGGCATCAGGGGCAGGGTCGCCTCCCGGCTGGGCCGAGCGCCCGTGACGATGCCGATCGTCGCCCGTCCCGGCGAGCTCGGCGCGATGACCCTTCCGGGCGCGCTGGAGGACTACCTCTCGATCGCCGGCCCGTCCTGGGTCAACGAGATCCATGCCGACGTCACCCTGGAGCTCGGTACCCGCAAGCCCGCCCAGGCCGCAGCCGACATCACCGCTCCCCTGCTCGTGCAGATCGCCGACTTCGACCTGAGCGCACCGCCGCACGCGAGCGCCAAGACGGCGTTCAAGGGCCGCGCCGAGGTCCGGCACTACCCGGGCGACCACTTCGACCTGTTCGCCGGCAAGCCGTACCACGCTGCCGCGGTCGCGCATGCGGTGTCCTTCCTGACCCGGCACCTTGGTCCGGGTTTCGAGACAGGCCGTGCCGGCGTTCCTCAACCACCGGTGGTTGAGGAGGCCTCCGTCCATGGCTGAGACCGTCCAACAGCTCGTGCGCGCCCTGGCGGACAGCGACGACATCGGCCTGGCGTTCGGCGACGAGACCTGGACCTGGCGCGAGACCGTTGCGGACTCCGCGGCCAGAGCCCATGTCCTCGCAGGCTGGGCCGCTGCGGATCGTCCACTCCATGTCGGTGTCCTGCTCGAGAACACCCCCGAGATGATCCGCGCCCTGCTCGCGGGTGCGATCGGCGGCCACGTCACGGCCGGCATCAACGCGACCCGTCGGGGTGACGCCCTGGCGGCCGACGTACGCCGGGCCGACTGCCAGGTGCTGCTGACCGACGCCGAGCACCTGCCGCTGCTCGACGGCCTGGACCTCGGCGGCGCCCGGGTGGTCGACACCGACTCCGCGACCTGGGCTGACCTGACCGCGGCGGCGCCGCGGACGACGGGAGGCTTCGCTGAGGTCGCCACGATGGACACCTTCATGCTGATCTTCACCTCCGGGACCAGCGGCGAGCCGAAAGCTGTCCAGGTCAGCAACTTCATGGTGGTGATGTCGGGCAGCGTCCTGTCGGAGAAGTACGCGCTGACTCCGGCTGATGTCTGCTACTGCGCGATGCCGCTGTTCCACAGCAACGCGATCATGGCCTCGCTGTCCCCGGCACTCTGCGGGGGCTCGACGATCGCGTTGGCGCCGAAGTTCAGCGCGACCAGCTTCCTGGCCGACATCCGGCACTTCGGTGCGACGTACATGAACTACGTCGGCAAGCCGCTCGCCTACGTGCTGGCCACGCCCGAGCTCCCCGATGACGCCGACAACCCGTTGCGGACCGCCTTCGGCAACGAGGCCTCCGACCGCGACATCGCCGAGTTCGGTCGCCGGTTCGGCTGCACGGTGACCGACGGCTTCGGGTCGACCGAGACGGCCGTGATCATCACCCGCACCGACGACACCCCGCTCGGCTCGATCGGCCAGCCGTTCGAAGGCGTGGCGGTCTACGACAAAGAAACACGGACCGAATGCCCACGCGCAGTCTTCGACGAAAGCGGTGCCGTCGCCAACCTGGGTGACTGCGTAGGGGAGCTCGTGAACACTGCCGGGGCAGGGTTCTTCAGCGGCTACTACAACGACGAGGCTGCCACCGCATCACGACTCGACGGCGGGATGTACTGGTCCGGAGACCTCGGCTACCGCGACGAGGCCGGGTTCGTCTACCTGGCCGGCCGCACCGACGACTGGCTGCGGGTCGACGGCGAGAACCTCGCGGCTGCGCCGATCGAGGCCCTGCTGTTGCGCCACCCGGCGATCAGCCAGGCCTGCGTGTACGCCGTACCGGATCCGAACGTGGGCGACCAGCTGATGGCCACGCTGGTGCTGCGCGACGGCTCGGTCCTGCAACCCGGGGCGTTCGAGACCTTCCTCGGCGAACAGAGCGACCTGTCGCCGAAGGCATGGCCACGCTTCGTCCGGATCGCCGAGACGGTCCCGACCACCGCGACCAACAAGGTGCTGAAGCGAACCCTGCGCACCGAGGGCACCTCGGTCTCGGACCCGGTGTGGGAGCGCGAGGAACGCGGACGTTCTTACGGCGCCGAGCGAGTCCGATGAGAGTCGCCGTCACCGGTGCTGCCGGATTCCTGGGCCTGAACGTCGTGAACGCGTTGCTCGAGCAGGGCGACAACGTCCTGGCCATTGATCGGGTGCCGTTTCCCGACAAGGCCGTCGAGTCAGTCCTCGTCGACGTGCTGGACGAGGACGCCATGACTGCCGCTCTCGACGGCATCGAGGTCGTGCACCACCTGGTGGCCGTGATCAGCCTGCGCCAGGAGGATCCGGTGGCGGAGAAGGTCAACGTGCACGGCGTCGGCGCGGTCGCGCGAGCCTCGCTGGCAGCCGGCGTACGGCGGATGGTGAACTGCGGCTCGCTCGCCTCCTTCGACTACGAGAAGGGCGCCACCGTTGACGAAGGCTCAGCTCGCTCGACCGATCCGGCTCTGCCGGTCTACCACCGCTCCAAGTACGGCGGCGAGGTCGAGCTCCGCAAGGTCATCGACGCCGGGCTCGACGCGGTCATCTGCAACCCGACCGGCATCTACGGACCCCTCGACCACCCGCAGAGGCTGTCCCGGATGAACCAGAGCCTGCTCGACGCCGCCCTCGGCAAGCTCCCGGCAAGCGTCCCCAGCAAGTTCGACATGGTCGACGCCCGCGACGTCGCAGCCGGATTCCTGCTGGCCGCCGAGAAGGGCCGGACCGGGCACAACTACCTGATCGGCGGCCACCGCTACGACTTGTTCGACGCTCAGGTGCGCGCAGCCGAGCTCGCCGGCCGTCGGGGCCCGAGGATCAGGATCCCGCTGCGTGTCCTGGAGACCGTCGCACCGCTGGTGGACCCGGTGGCGCGACGGTTCGGTTCGGAGTCGTTCGCTCCCGCGGCACTGGAGAACATCTCGATGAGTCCGGTCGTCGACCGCACCAAGGCGGGCGCCGAGCTCGGTTACGAGCCACGTGCGACCGAGGAGACCCTCCGCGACCTGGTGGCGTTCTTCGCCGCGTCCGGGCTGCTGCGACCTGTTGCGGTGTCCTGATGCTGCTCGACGTCCAGCTCGACGCCCGCCCGGACCAGGCGGCCGAGCGTGCGCGACACCTGGTCGCTGCCGGGGTCGACGGACTCTTCACGTTCGAGGGACCGCACGACGTGTTCCTGCCGTTGATCGTGGCGGCGAACACGGTCCAGACCGACCTGATGACCAACGTCGCGATCGCGCTGCCGCGCAGTCCGATGCACCTGGCCAACCTGGCCTACGACCTGCACCTGCTGTCGGCGGGCCGGTTCCGGCTCGGCCTCGGCTCGCAGATCAAGCCGCACATCGAGAAGCGGTACGGCGGCGTCTGGAGCAAGCCGGCGGCGCGGATGCGCGAAACGGTGCTGGCGACCAAGGCGATCCTGACCTCGTGGCAGGACGGCACCAGGCTCGACTTCCGCGGTGAGTTCACCCAGCACACGCTGATGCCGCCGACGTTCGTCCCCGGCCCCAACCCGTACGGCGTCCCGCCGGTCCTGCTCGGCGCCCTCGGCCCGATCATGACCCGGACCGCTGCCGAGGTCGCCGACGGGCTGCTGGTGATGCCGTTCAACAGCGCCCGGCACTTCCGCGAACGCACGCTGCCCGCCGTGGCCGAAGGGCTCGAGCTCGCGGGCCGGCCCGCTCTCGACGCCGGCGGGTTCGACCTCTACCCGCAGGCGATCGTCGCGATGGGCACGACGCCGGCCGAGATCGAGGCGGCCAGTGCCGGCGTACGCGGACTGCTCGCGTTCTACGGGTCGACGCCGGCGTACCTGCCGGTCCTGGAGATCGAGGGCTGGGGCGACCTGCAGCCCGAGCTCAACGGGCTGTCCAAGACCGGCGACATCACCTCGATGATCGACCTGATCGACGACGACATGCTGCGGACGCTCGCCGTCGTCGGCACCCCGTCCGAGTGCGCCGCCGAGATCCAGACCCGCTTCGGCCACGTGGCCGACCGGATCTGCGCGTACTTCCCGGGCTCGGACCATCCGGCGGACACGATCCGGCAGCTGGCTGAGGCACTGAGGCGCTAGACCGGGACCGCCAGGGTCGTCGGCGCGAGGCGCCCGCGCAACAGCATCGGTTCGAGCAGTCGCCAGCGCGCCTGCTCCCCGGCCTCGGCCCGATCCACGATCCGTTCGGACGCCACCACGCGCTCGGGCCGGTCCTTGGCCTGCTCGGTCAGCCGGGCCGCCTCGTTCACGGCGTCGCCGATGACGGTGTACTCCAGCCGCTGCGTCGCCCCGATGTTGCCCGCGATCACCAGGCCGTGCGAGACGCCGATCCCGGCGTCGAGGTCCGGGACCTCCTCGCGCAGCCGCACGGCCATCGTGCGAGCCGCCGCAAGCGCCGCGGCCGCCGGATCGGGCAGTTCCAGCGGTGCGCCGAAGATGCACAGGGCCGCATCGCCCTCGAACTTGTTCACCAGACCGCCGTACTCGGAGACCACCGAGACCACCACCTCGAAGAACCGGTTCAGCGCGGCCACCACCTCGCCGGCCGGCCGCGAGGCGGCGAACGTCGTGGACCCGATCACGTCGACGAACAACGCCGCCGCTTCGCGCTCCTCTCCCCCCAGGGCCACCCCCTGCTGCAGGGCCAGTCGGGCCACGTCCTCACCGACGTGGCGGCCGAAGAGGTCGCGCAGCTGCTCGCGCTCGCGCAGCGCGAACACCATGTTGTTGAGGCCGG
Organism: Marmoricola sp.; assembly: GCA_025964775.1. Taxonomy (GTDB): domain Bacteria; phylum Actinomycetota; class Actinomycetes; order Propionibacteriales; family Nocardioidaceae; genus Marmoricola. The sequence continues at coordinate 17,062 of JAOPYE010000027.1, read as the reverse complement.
ACTGGAGCTGGCCGATCTCGCCGGCGTCGTCGACGACGACCGTGACGTTCAGGTCGCCCTTCTCGATCTCGGCAAGTGCCTGCGTCAGTCCGCAGAGCGGCTCCCCCACCGACTTCGCGAACAGCACCGTGGCGAACAACCCGGTCACCAGCGCGCCGAGGCCGACGACCAGGCCGCTGATCGAGAGCTGGTGCAGGGAGACGCCGGACTCGCCGGCGAACGCGATCATGCCGATCAGGCCGAGCATCGGGACGCCGGTGGTCAGGGCCCAGGCGAAGACGGCCTTCTGGCCCACGCCTGCCGTCGACCCGCGCTGCGGCGGCGACAGCTCCAGCACCCGGGTGATGGCCGACTTGAAGAGCCGCATGCACAGCAGGTACGACGTCGCGGCCGTCGCCAGGCCACTGATCATCACCGCCATCGCCATCTGCAGCGCGTACATGCCGCCGACGTGGAGGTTGGCGTAGAAGAAGACGATGCAGGAACACGCCCACAGCACCACCTGCATCCAGAACAGCCACCACGGCAGGTTCAGGGTGAGCTCGCGCTCCTCCTCGTCCGGCGACATCCCCCGCATCGTCCAGTCCAGCGCCCGGTGCGCCCGGGGGCGGCGACCGCGCCGACGAAGATCCAGCTCACCCCGACGCAGATCAGGCCCAGGACCACGTTGCCGCGAACGATCGACGGCGTGGACTCGTTCGGGGGGAACGGGAAGACGACGAGGTACTCCACCATCAGGACCGCGGCGCCGACGACGTTGGCGAACCAGACCAGGCCGATCACCTGGTACGGGCGCACCCCACGGATATCCGGACCGTGCAGGCCGTGACCACCGTAGAAGTTGAACATGATCCGAAGCGTGACGGCCCGGGGTCACCTTGGCAATCAGGTCGTCGGCAACCGGTCCAGCAATTCCCGCACGAACCGGGCCGTAGCGCCCCAGACCAGCTGCCCTTCGACGGTGTACGTCGAGGTGCGGAACGGAATCCCCTTGCTGAGCAGTCGGGTGTGCCGGTGTCCGGCGACCAGGTCGGCGATCGGGAACTCGAAGACCCGGGCGACCTCGCTCGGAGCCGGCGTCCAGGTCAGGCCGGCCGGGATCACCCCCACGAAGGGGTAGACCCGGTAGTCGCTCAACACGGTGCCGAGCGGGGGAAGGGCGCCGAGGATCCGGACCTGGTCCCGCGGCAGGCCGATCTCCTCCTCGGACTCGCGCAGGGCGGTCTCGAGCAGGGTCTCACCGGGATCGCGACGCCCGCCGGGGAACGAGATCTGGCCGGCGTGCCGACGCAGGTCCGCACTGCGCTCGGTGAAGATCGCGACCGGGCCGCGCTCGTCCCAGAACAGCGGAACCAGGACAGCGGCCTCGACGCTCCCGCCGGTCTTGATCGCGCTGGCCTCGGCCGGATCGAGCAGGACCGCGGCGAGGTCGTCGGGCGTCATCGGCCCATCATGCAGGTTTGGTGTCGCCGAACGGTTCGTCACGTTCACGCACGGCTTGGCGGAACCCGGCCTCGACCGCCCGTTGCTGGAAGGCGTAGCCCTCCGGGGTGTGCCGGGCGATGCCGTCGAACACCGTGCTGACCATCGCCGAGGTGGCCACGCCCTGGGCGAGCAGCGCGCTGTTCAGCGCGAGCTTGACCATCACCAGCTGGTTGATCGGCATCGCCGCGATCCGCTGGACCAGCGCCTCGGCGTGCTCGTCGAGGTCGTCGGCCGGCCAGGACTCGATCGCGAGCCCCCACTCGGCGGCCTGCTTGCCGGTCAGGCAATCGCCGGTGAGCAGCAGCCGCTTGGCCCGCTGGTCGCCGAGCCGGTGCGCCCACAGACCGGTGGCCGGTACGCCCCAGACGCGGGTCGGCGGGTAGCCGATCCTGGTGTCGTCGGCACAGATGATCTGGTCGCAGTGCAGCGCGATGTCGGTCCCGCCGGCGACCGCGAAGCCGTGCAGCTTGGCCACTGTCGGCTTGTTGGCGTGCAGCAGGCTGGCGAAGCCGCGGTTGAACCGGCTCATCATCGCGTAGTCGACCATCGGGTCCCAGGTACGCGACGGGTCGTGGTTCTCGGCCTGGACGGCTGGGTCAAGCACGGTCCCGGTCCGCCGATCAGGCCCGCCGTCGGCACCCATGTTCTCAGCGAAAATGCTCAGGTCGTAGCCGCCGCAGAAGCCCTTGCCCCGACCGGACAGCAGCATCACGTGCACGCGCGGATCGAGATCGGCGCGCTCGACGACCTCGGCGAGCTCGATCGGGGTGTCCGAGGTGATCGCGTTGCCGTGCTCCGGCCTGTTGAAGGTGATCCGCGCGACCCGGTCGTCGACCTCGTAGGTGAGGGTCCGGTAGTCCCTCCCAGAATCGGGCACAGCTCAGGAGCCTTCGGGAAGCGCGCGGTCGAGGATCGCGGCGAAGTCGGTGCCTGCCGGAAGGGTGCCGAACGCGAACCCGGCCTGACCGTCGAGCCGGCTCGCGCAGAACGCGTCGGCCACCGCGGCCGGCGCGTGCCGGACCAGCAGCGAGCCCTGCAGCACCAGCGCCATCTGCTCGACCAGCGCGCGCGCACGGGTCTCGAGGTCGGTCGGGTCCGAGAGCGCCGTACCGAGGCGGCCGACGGCCGAGTCCAGACGGGCATCCGCACCGGCCGACAGCGCCAGCTCGCCCATCAGGGCGTCCAGCGAGGCCGGTTCCTTGCCGAGCGCACGCAGGACGTCGAGCGCGTTGACGTTGCCCGACCCCTCCCAGATCGAGTTCAGCGGAGCCTCGCGGTAGAGCCGCGGCATGCCCGAGTCCTCGACGTACCCGTTGCCGCCGAAGCACTCCATCGCCTCGGCGGTGAACGCGGCGCCGCGCTTGGTGACCCAGTACTTGCCGATCGCGGTGGCGATCCGGCGGAACGCCTGCTCACCCTCGTCACCACGGATGGCGCGGTCGGCAGCTCCGGCCAGACGCAGCGCTAGGGTGGTGGCCGCCTCGGACTCGATCGCCAGGTCGGCGATCACGTTGCGCATCAGCGGCTGGTCGATCAGGTTCGCGCCGAAGGCGGCCCGGTGCTTGACGTGGTGGCCGGCCTCGACCAGCGCCTTGCGCATCATCCCGGCCGAACCCGTGACGCAGTCGAGCCTGGTGCAGCTGACCATGTCGATGATCGTCCTGACGCCGCGACCCTCCTCGCCGACCAGCCAGGCGACGGTGCCGTCGAACTCCGGCTCGGAGGAGGCGTTCGAGCGGTTGCCGAGCTTGTCCTTGAGCCGCACGATCCGGAAGGTGTTGCGGGTGCCGTCGGGCAGGATGCGCGGCACGAGGAAGCACGACAGCCCGCCGGGAGCCTGGGCCAGCACGAGGAACAGGTCGCACATCGGCGCCGAGGTGAACCACTTGTGGCCGGTCAGCGTGAAGACTCCCGGCTCGGCGCTCGGCACGGCGACGGTGGCGTTGGTGCGGACGTCCGAACCGCCCTGCTTCTCGGTCATGCCCATGCCGGCCAGCAGGCCGCGCTTGGTCGTCGGGATCCGCAGGCCCGGGTCGTAGACGCGACTGGTCAGGCCGGGTTCGTAGATCGCGGCAAGCTCCGGACTGTGCCGCAGCGCCGGGATCACGGCGTAGGTCATCGTGATCGGACAGCCGTGACCGGCTTCGGTGTGCGACCACGCCAGACCGCCCGCCGTACGGGCGACGTGCACGCCCGGCCGGGGATCGGTCCAGGCAGCACCGGCACCGCCCTCGGCCACCGAGACCCGCATCAGGTTGTGCCACGACGGGTGGAACTCCACCTCGTCGATCCGGTTGCCGTAGCGGTCGACGATCCGCAGCTCGGGCTCGAACCGGTTGGCCTGCTCGGCCCAGAGCTGGGCCTCCTCGGAGCCGGCCAGCTGCCCCAGGCGTCGTACGTCTGCCTCGGCCCACCCCGCGCCCTCGCGGTGCAGTCCCTCGATCAGCGCAGCGTCGGCGGCTGCGTCGTACGGCGCGTGCGGCGGAGGCTGGTTGGTCACCTCGTGCGTGGCGTACGGCACAGAGGTGTCGGAACTCTCGAGACTGGTCGTCATGCACCAAGTATTACAACTATTCGACGACCGTGACAAGAGTGTAAGATCCTCGTCGTGACGACGCCCCGCCCCCTGAGTGCCCGCTCCGTGGTCCTGAGTCTCCTGCTGGGAGCCCACCCGCCCGAGCTGCCGGTCAGCGCGCTCGTCGATGCCGGCGAGATGTTCGAGATCGCCGAGCCCACCCTGCGGGTCGCGCTGACCCGGATGGTCGCCAACGGCGATCTCGAGCGCACCGACGGCACCTACCGGCTGGCGACCCGACTGACCGAGCGCCAGCAGCGCCAGGACCTGGCTCTCGAGCCGGAGCTGCAGGGCTGGGACTCGACCTGGGAGATGGTCGTGGTGACCTCGGTCGGCCGCAGCGCCTCGGACCGGGCCGGGCTGCGGACGACCCTGGGCGAGCTGCGCCTCGCCGAGCTGCGCGAGGGAGTCTGGATGCGCCCGGCCAACCTGTCCCGGACGCTGCCCGCCTGGCCGGAGGAGCTGATCAGCACCTTCCACGCGGTCCCGGCCCAGGACCCGGCCGCCCTGGCTGCGCAGCTGTGGGACCTGCCGGGGTGGGACCTCGACGGTCGCCACCTGCTCGACGACATGGCGCACGCGCGCACGGCCGCCGAACGGCTCACCGTCGCGGCCGCCGTCGTCCGGCACCTGCGGACCGATCCTGCGCTCCCGCTGGAGCTGGTGGGGTCGGACTGGATCGCGCCGCGGCTCCGGTCGGCGTACACGGCGTACCAGCAGGAGCTCGTGGCCACGGAGATGCAGCTGCTCCTCAGCGCGCCCGGTACCCGCTGAACGACCGCAGCCGCAAGCTGTTGCCCACCACGAACACCGACGAGAGCGCCATCGCACCGCCCGCGATCATCGGGTTCAACAGCCCCGCTGCCGCCAGTGGCAGGCCGGCCACGTTGTAGGCGAACGCCCAGAAGAGATTGCCCCGGATGATCGCGAGCGTGCGCCGCGAGAGCCTGATCGCATCCACCGCGACCATCAGGTCATCGCGTATCAAGGTCAGGTCACTCGCCTCGATCGCGACGTCCGAGCCGGTGCCCATGGCCAGTCCGAGGTCGGCCTGCGCCAACGCGGCAGCATCGTTCACGCCGTCCCCGACCATCGCCACGACGTGCCCCTGGCCCTGCAGGGCCGACACGGTCGCGACCTTGCCGTCCGGCAGCACCCCGGCGATCACGTCGTCCGGACCGATACCTACCTCGGCGGCGACAGCGTGCGCGACAGCGTGGTTGTCCCCGGTCAGCAGCATCGGCCTCAGGCCGAGCTCCCGCAGGGCGCCGATCGCCCGGGCGGACCCGGCCCTGGGCCGGTCCGCCACCACGATGGTGCCGATCCGGGACCCGTCGCGCAGCACGTCGACGCCGGTCCCGGCGACGACCTCTGCGGACCGTCGCGCGTCCACTCGGTGACCGTCGACGACACCCGCGACGCCGACGCCCGGCGTGCTCACGAAGTCCTGCACCTGCGGCAGGTCGCCGCCCGCAGCAGCCGTGATCGCCCGGGCGATCGGATGCTCGGAGGCACGCTCGAGGGCGCCGGCCAGCCGGAGTACGACACGCTCCTCGATGCCATCGACGGCAAGCACCTCGCGCAGCGTCATCTCACCTGTCGTCACGGTCCCGGTCTTGTCGAGCACGACGACGTCGACGCGACGGGTCGACTCGAGCACCTCGGGACCCTTGATCAGGATGCCCAGCTGCGCTCCCCGCCCGGTGCCGACCATCAGGGCCGTCGGCGTGGCCAGCCCGAGCGCGCACGGGCACGCGATGACGAGGACCGCGACCGCGGCCGTGAAGGCGTCGGTCGCGGAGTGGCCGGTGACCAGCCAGGCCGCGAGCGTGGCCACCGACAGGGCCAGCACGACGGGCACGAAGATCCCGGAGATCCGGTCCGCGAGCCGCTGCACCGGAGCCTTGCCGAACTGGGCCTGGGTGACGAGCCTGGCCATCTGCGCAAGCTGGGTGTCGGACCCCACCCGCGAAGCCCGTACGACGAGCCGTCCGCCGGCGTTGATGGTCGCGCCGACCACGGCGTCGCCAGGACCGACCTCGACCGGCACGGACTCGCCGGTGAGCAAGGAGGCATCGATCGCGGAGGTGCCGTCCTCGACGACGCCGTCGGTCGCGACCTTCTCCCCCGGTCGCACCACGAAGGCATCACCCACCGCGAGCTCACTGATCGCGATCCGGGTCTCGGCACCGTCGCGCAGCACCGTCACGTCCTTGGCACCGAGCTCCAGCAGCGCCCGCAAGGCGTCTCCGGACCGGAGCTTGGCGCGTGCTTCGACGTACCGGCCGGCGAGCAGGAAGGTGGTCACACCGGCAGCGGCCTCGAGGTAGATCTCCCCGTGACCGGCCAGCACCGTCCACAGCGACCACCCGTAGGCAGCGAGCGTCCCGGTCGAGACGAGGGTGTCCATCGTGGTGGTGCCGTGCCGCAGGTTGGTCCACGCTGCCCGGTGGAAACCGGCGCCGCCCCAGGCGACGACCGGGGTCGCCAACGCGAGCGAGACCCACTGCCAGCCGGTGAAGTGCCAGCCCGGGACCATCCCCAGGACCACGACCGGCAGGCTGAGAACCGCCGAGACGAGCAGTCGGCGGCGCATCAGCTCCGGATCGCTCTCAGGTCCGGACTCGGCCGGAACGTGGGCGCCGTACCCGGCTGCTTCCACGACACCGACGATGTCGGCAGCCCCGATACCTGCGGGGACCGTCACGCGGGCCTTCTCGGTGGCGAAGTTCACCACCGCAGCAACCCCGTCGAGCTTGTTGAGCTTGCGCTCGATCCGGTTCGCGCACGAGGCACACGTCATCCCGGTGATGTCGAGCTCGAGATCGGTCTGACTCATGTCAGCTCGTACCCGGCCTCCGATACCGCAGCGCGGACGGCATCCTCCGACAGCGGCTCGACGCTCACGACCGTGACCAGGCCGGTCTCGAGGACCACCGCCACGTCGGTGACGCCGGGCAGCTCGCTGAGCTCCTCGGTCACCGACGCCACGCAGTGGCCGCACGTCATCCCGGACACCGTCCAGGTCGACACAGCGCTCATGAGCGCACCAGCCGGGCGATCGCGTCCGAGGCTTCCTTCAGCTTGTCGGCGGCCTCCGGACCCCCGGCACGGGCCGCCTCGAGCACGCAGTGGCCGAGGTGCTCCTCCAGCAGGCTCAGCGAGACCGCCTGGAGCGCCTTCGTCATCGCCGAGACCTGGGTGAGGATGTCGATGCAGTACTGCTCCTCCTCGACCATCCGCTGGAGTCCACGCGCCTGACCCTCGATCCGGCGCAGCCGCTTGAGGTAGTCGTCCTTGGACTTGTTGGCCAGGTAGGAGTGCTGGTGCTCGCTCATGCCGCCATACTATACCCCCCATGGGTATATGAGCTGCTGTCTCAGACGGCGAGCTCCTCGACGGCCCCGGCCGCGACCGGCTCCTTGGACGTGCTCCCCCGCAGCGGCACCTCACGGACGAACCAGGAGACGACGAAGCCGACGATGATCAGCACCGCGGCGGTCAGGAAGATCCAGTGCGTGCCGGCCACCACCGCGTGCCGGAAGGCTGAGATGAACGGCGCCGGCTCGCCCTTCAGGCGCTGCGGGGTCAGGCTCTGCACCGACCCGCCGAGCTTGGGCGCGCTGCCCAGCTGACTGGCCAGCGACCCGGTGAGCTGATGGGTGTAGATCGTGCCGAGGATCGCCACCCCGATCGACCCACCCAGGGTGCGCACGAACGTGAAGGTGCCCGTCCCCGCCCCGAGGTCCTTCAGCGCGACGCTGTTCTGCGCGATCAGGTTGGTGGTCTGCATCAGGCAGCCGAGGCCGAGGCCCATCACGATCATGAACAGCGCCGAGGTGAAGGTGGTGGTGCCCACGCCCATGGTCGAGAACAGGTAGAGGCCGATCCCCAGCAGCGCCGTCCCGACGATCGGGAACACCTTGTACCGGCCGGTCCTGCTGATGAACTGCCCACCGCCCAGCGAGGTCGTCATCAGCGCGAGCATCATCGGCATCAGCAGCAGGCCGCTGTTGGTCGCGGACTTGCCCTGGACGAACTGCTGGAACTGCGGCAGGAAGGTGATGGTGCCGAACATCGCGAACCCGGCGATGAACCCCATCACGGTGGCCAGGCGGAAGTTGCTGCTCGAGAACAGGTGCAGGCCGATGATCGGCTCGGCCGCGCGGCTCTCGATGACGAGGAAGGTCACGAAGAACACCGCGGCGACGGCGAACAGCGTGATGATCTGCGGCGAGCCCCACGGGTACTGCGTACCGCCCCAGGTGATCGCCAGCACCAGGGAGACGATCCAGACGGTCAGGACGGCGGCGCCCCACCAGTCGATGATGATCTTGCCGCGGTGCTTGGTCTCGGTCGAGAGGTGCAGCGTCGACCAGATCACCGCGAGCGCGACGACCCCCAGCGGCAGGTTGACGTAGAAGTTCCAGCGCCAGGAGACGTGGTCGGTGATGAAACCACCGACCAGCGGACCGCCGATCATCGCGACCGGCATCACGGCCATCATCACGCCGATGTACTTGCCGCGCTCGCGCGGCGGCACCAGCATCCCGACCACCGACATGATGCCGACCATCAGGCCGCCGGCACCGATCCCCTGGAACGCGCGGAACATGATGAGCTGGTTCATGTTCTGCGACAGTCCGCAGAGCGCGGACCCGATCAGGAACAGCACGATCGCGATCATGAACGTGTACTTGTGGCCGAACAGGTCACCGAGCTTGCCCCAGATCGGGGTGGCCACGGCGGAGGCCAGGATGTAGCCGGTCACGACCCAGGACAGGTGGTTGAGGCCCCCGAGGTCGCCGACGATGGTCGGGAGCGCCGGGGCCACGATCATGTTGTCCAGCTGGGCGAGCAGCATGGCCACGACCAGGCCGCTCATCGCCGTGATGATCTGTCGGGGTGTCAGCTCCGTACCCGTCGTCTCCTCGGCCTCGATATTCGTCTGTTCGGACAAAGCACTACCTCATCGACTTCCTGGATCGATCGCTGGACAACCAGATTAGGCCCTGACCCGGCTCGAAATGCGACCTGTCACGATGTCCGGCGAAAGCGAGGACATCCGATGACGAACCCGCCACCGCCGACGGCCGGCCTGCTCGACCTCCTGGACCTGGAGATGCTCGAGGAGAACACGTACCAGGCGTTCCACGTCTTCGACGAGGACTGGCCCCTGTACGGCGGTCAGGTGGCCGCCCAGGCGCTGCTCGCGGCCGGGCTGACCGTCGAGCCCACCCGTCATCCGCACTCCTTGCACGGCTACTTCCTGCGCGCCGGCGACGCGTCGCGCCCGACGATGTTCAAGGTCGACCGGGACCGCGACGGCCGGTCGTTCTCGGCCCGCCGGGTGGTGGCCATCCAGCGCGGCGAGGTGATCTTCTCCGCAGCCGTCTCGTTCGCCGCACCGGCCGACGGGATGGAGCGGCAGGCCGTTGAGCTGCCCGACGTGACCAGGCCCGAGGAGAGCCTGACCTGGGTCGTCCCGCGGATGTTCTCCCTCGAGGTGAGGATCCCGCCCGAGGACGGCATCACCGCCTGGCCGGCACGCTTCTGGTCCCGGTTCACCACCGGCATCGGCGACGACGTCCTGCTCAACGCCGCGGCCCTGACCTATCTCTCCGACGTGTCCGCCGACCTGCACAGCTTCCAGACCGACGGCTTCATCCCGGCCGCGAGCCTCGACCACGCGGTCTGGTTCCACCACCCGGTCCGGATGGAGGACTGGGTGTTCACCGACCACACCGCGCGGGCGATCGCCGGGAACCGGGGGCTGTACACCGGCTCGGTCTTCGACCGCTCGGGTCGCATGGTCGCGAGCATCGCGCAGGAGGCGCTGTACCGGAAGTTCAGCTGACGTCGGTGACGCGGATCCCGGCGTGCGCCTTGTAGCGACGGTTGATGCTGATCAGGTTGGCGGTCATCGCCTCGACCTGGTGGGCGTTGCGGATCCGGCCGCCGTACACGCCTCGGACGCCCGGGATCGTGTCGGCGAGCGCCTGGACCAGGTCGGTGGCGGAGCGGTCGTCGCCCAGCACCAGCACGTCGGTGCCGAGATCGGTGACCTCGGGGTCCTCGAGCAGCACAGCGCTGACGTTGTGGAAGGCCCCCACCACGGTGCTGTCGGTCAGGATCGCCGCTGCCTGCTGGGTCGCGGAACCCTCGGCGACCGCCAGCGCGTAGGCGCCCTGCTTGTCGAAGCCGAGCGGGTTCACGCAGTCGACGACGACCTTGCCGTCGAGCACGGTCTTCAGGTCGGTCAGCAGCTCGCCGTGGCCCTCCCAGGGCACGACCACCAGCACGACATCGCCGGCCTCGCTGGCGCCGCGGTTGTCGGAGCCGGCGACCGGCACACCGATCGCGTCGCTGAGCTCGGCGGCGGCAGCGGCGCCCTTCTCCGCCGTCCGGCTGCCGAGCACGACGCTGAGGCCCGCCTGGGCGAAGCGTCGGGCCAGACCGCGACCCTGCGGACCGGTGCCGCCCAGCACGGCGATCGTCAGAGCAGCGAGGTCAGGGGCAGCAGCGTCAGAAGTCACGCCCGTAGGTTACGGCCCCTTGACCGCACGGCGTTCACGGGGAGACTGGATAACTCACACACGTGTTCACACCCGGGGAGGGACCGACATGACCATCGTGCGCGCGGCGATCTCGCAGACCACCTGGACCGGCGACAAGGAGTCGATGCTGGATCGGCACGAGCAGTTCGCCCGCGACGCGGGCGCCCAGGGCGCGCAGGTCATCTGTTTCCAGGAACTGTTCTACGGGCCGTACTTCGGGATCACCCAGGACAAGAAGTACTACGAGTACGCCGAACCCGCCGACGGCCCCATCGTGCAGCGCTTCGCCGCGCTGGCCGCCGAGCTCGGGATGGTGATGATCCTGCCGATCTACGAGGAGCAGCAGACCGGCGTCTACTACAACACCGCCGTGGTGGTCGATGCGGACGGCACGATCCTCGGCAAGTACCGCAAGCACCACATCCCGCACGTCGAGAAGTTCTGGGAGAAGTTCTACTTCCGCCCGGGCAACCTGGGCTACCCCGTCTTCGACACCGCGGTCGGCAAGATCGGCGTCTACATCTGCTACGACCGGCACTTCCCCGAAGGGTGGCGCGAGCTCGGCCTCGCCGGCGCGCACATGGTCTTCAACCCGAACGCCACCAAGCCCGGCCTGTCCAACCGGCTCTGGGAGATCGAGCAGCCCGCTGCGGCGGTCGCGAACGGCTACTTCGTCCTCGCACCGAACCGGGTCGGACTCGAGGACAACGAGTACGGCGACGAAGCAGTCAACTTCTACGGCACCAGCCAGGTCGTCGACCCTCGCGGCAACTACGTCGGCGAGCTCGGCAGCGGCGACAAGGAGGAGCTGCTGGTGCGCGACCTGGACCTCGACCTCGTCCGCGAGATGCGCGACGACTGGCAGTTCTACCGCGATCGCCGCCCGGACTCCTACACGCAGATCGCGCAGCCGTGATGGTGACCCTGATCAAGAACGGCACCGTGGTCAACGCCACCGGACGCCACCCGGCCGACGTCCTCACCGACGGGGAGAAGATCGTCGCACTGCTCTCCCCCGGATCGACCGCGCTCGGGCAGATCGACGCGGACACGGTGATCGATGCCGCCGGCAAGTACGTGATCCCCGGCGGGGTCGACGCCCACACCCACATGGAGCTGCCGTTCGGGGGCACCAACGCCTCGGACACGTTCGAGACGGGCACCCGCGCGGCGGCCTGGGGCGGCACGACGAGCATCATCGACTTCGCCGTCCAGCGGACCGGCGAACGGGTCGAGGACGGCCTCGCTGCCTGGCACGCCAAGGCGGACGGCAACTGCGCGATCGACTACGGCTTCCACCAGATCATCGGCGGCGTGGACGAGTTCTCGCTGAAGTCGATGGAGACCCTCGAGTCCGAGGGCATCACCAGCTACAAGCTCTTCATGGCCTACCCGGGCGTCTTCTACAGCGACGACGCGCAGATCCTCAAGGCGATGCAGAAGGCAGCCGGTCTGGGTCTGCTCACGATGATGCACGCCGAGAACGGCCCGGCGATCGACGTCCTCGCCGAGCAGCTGGTCAGCGCTGGCAAAACCGATCCGTACTACCACGGCGTCGCCCGCGCCTGGCAGATGGAGGAGGAGGCCACCCACCGCGCCATCATGCTGGCCAACCTCACCGGGGCACCCCTGTACGTCGTCCACGTATCGGCGAAGCAGGCCGTCGAGCAGCTCGCCTGGGCCCGCGACAAGGGCCAGAACGTCTTCGGCGAGACCTGCCCGCAGTACCTCTACCTCTCGCTGGAGGAGCAGCTCGGCGCGAGCAGTCCTGCGTTCGGGAGGTTCGAGGGCGCCAAGTGGGTCTGCTCGACGCCCCTGCGCTCGCGCGCCGAAGGGCACCAGGACTCGATGTGGCAGGCACTGCGCACCAACGACCTGCAGATGGTCTCGACCGACCACTGCCCGTTCTGCATGAAGGACCAGAAGGAGCTCGGGGTCGGCGACTTCCGGGCCATCCCCAACGGCATCGGTTCGATCGAGCACCGGATGGACCTGATGTACCAAGGGGTCGTGACCGGCGAGATCACCCTCGAACGCTGGGTCGAGCTGACCTCGACCACGCCGGCGCGGATGTTCGGCCTGTACGGCACCAAGGGCGTGATCGCGCCCGGCGCCGATGCCGACATCGTCGTGTACGACCCGAACGGGCACACCAGCATCGGGGTCGGCGAGGGCCGGACCCACCACATGAACATGGACCACTCGGCCTGGGAGGGCTTCGAGATCGATGGCCACGTCGACGTCGTGGTGTCGCGGGGGTCCGTGCTCGTCGAGAACGGCACCTACTCAGGCCACCCGGGCCACGGTCGCTACCTCAAGCGCGGCCTGAGCCAGTACCTGATCTGAGGAGTGACATGGATTTCGGCGTCGTACTGCAGACCAACCCGCCCGCGTGGCGGACCGTTGCGCTCGCCAAGCAGGCCGAGGAGCACGGCTTCGACTACGTGTGGACCTTCGACTCGCACCTGCTCTGGCAGGAGCCGTACGTCATCTACTCAGCGATCCTCGCCGAGACCCACCGGGTGATCGTCGGGCCGATGGTGACCAACCCGGCCACCCGGGACTGGACCGTGACCGCGTCGGTCTTCGCCACCCTCAACGAGATGTACGGCAACCGCACGGTGGTCGGGATCGGACGCGGCGACTCGGCCGTCCGGGTGCTCAACGGCAAGCCGACGACGCTCAAGGAGGTCCGCGAGGCCACCCACGTGATCCGCGAGCTCGCCAACTGCCGGTCGGTCGAGGTCAACGGCACCACGTTGCAGTTCCCGTGGGCGAGGACGTCGGCGGTCGAGGTGTGGGTGGCGGCGTACGGGCCGCTCGCGCTGAAGACCGCCGGTGAGGTCGGGGACGGTTTCATCCTGCAGCTCGCCGACGTCGACATCGCGACCTGGATGATCGCCCAGGTCCGTGACGCCGCCGAGAAGGCGGGTCGCGATCCGGACTCGCTCACCTTCTGCGTGGCAGCGCCGGCGTACGTCGGGGACGACAGCCCTGAGTCGTTGGCCCACATGCGCGAGCAGTGCCGCTGGTTCGGCGGCATGGTCGGCAACCACGTCGCTGACATCGTCGAGAAGTACGGAACGGACACCGAGTTCCCGCAGGTGCTGACCGACTACATCAAGGGCCGCCAGGACTACGACTACAACGAGCACGGCCGGGCCGGGAACACGCACACCGGGTTCGTGCCGGATGAGATCGTGGACCGGTTCTGCCTCCTGGGCACCCCCGAGCAGCACATCGCCAAGCTCGCCGAGCTGAAGGCGATCGGGGTGGACCAGTTCGCGATCTACCTGCAGCACGACAACAAGGAGGAGACCTTGCGCCAGTACGGCGAGACGATCATCGGGGCCCTGCACGACCACGTGACGGCGAAGGCATGAGCCGGGAATCCGCTCCCGACCTGGACGCTCGCGCCGCCGAGTTGGACCGCGCGCACGTCTTCCACTCCTGGTCGGCCCAGGGGGCCCTCCAGCCGTTCGTGATCGCCGGCGGCGCGGGGTGCACGGTCTGGGACCACGCCGGACATCGGTACCTGGACTTCTCCAGCCAGCTCGTCAACCTGAACATCGGGCACCAGCACCCCAAGGTCGTCGCGGCGATCCAGGAACAGGCCGCGACCCTAGCGACGATCGCACCGGCCACGGCCAACCTGGCTCGCGGCGAGGCAGCCAAGCGGATCACCGACCGGGCGCCGGGCGGGTTCCGCAAGGTGTTCTTCACCAACGGCGGGGCCGATGCCAATGAGAACGCCATCCGGATGGCGCGGTTGCACACCGGGCGCGACAAGGTGCTCTCGACGTACCGCTCGTACCACGGCAACACCGGCGCGGCCGTCGTCGCGACCGGGGACTGGCGCCGGGTCCCGAACGAGTTCGCCCGGGGTCACGTGCACTTCTTCGGGCCGTACCTGTACCGCACCGAGTTCTGGGCGACGACGCCCGAGCAGGAGGCCGAACGCGCCCTGACGCACCTGCGTCGGGTCATCGAGGCCGAGGGACCGGCCAGCATCGCGGCCATCCTGCTGGAGACTGTCCCGGGCACCGCGGGCGTGCTGCTGCCGCCGCCCGGTTACCTGGCCGGCGTACGGGAGCTCGCGAGCAGGTACGGCATCGTCCTGATCCTGGACGAGGTGATGGCCGGGTTCGGCCGTACCGGTGAGTGGTTCGCGTTCGACGCCTACGACGTGGTGCCCGACCTGATCACCTTCGCCAAGGGCGTGAACTCCGGGTACGTGCCGACCGGCGGAGTGATCATCAGCGACGACATCGCCGCCGACTTCGACGACACCGTGTTTCCCGGCGGGCTCACCTACTCCGGCCACCCGCTCGCGATGGCGTCGATCGTGGCCACCCTGGACGCGATGGCTGATGAAGGCATCGTCGAGAACGCCGCGACGATCGGCCGCGAGCACCTGGCGCCCGCTCTGGAGAAGCTCGCCGAGAAGCACGACATCATCGGCGAGGTCCGGGGCACCGGCGTCTTCTGGGCCCTCGAGCTGGTCACGGACCGCGAGACCCGGGCGCCCGTCCCGGCGGCGGTGATGGGGCGGGTGAAGAGCGAACTGCTGGCGCGTGGTCTGCTTGGGTTCACGGCCGACAACCGCATCCACGTGGTGCCGCCGTGCATGGTGACCGCGGACGAGGTCGCCGAGGCGATCACGGCGTACGACGAAGTGCTCGGGCTCGACCTGACGTGAGAAGGAACCTTGATGACTGACGTACTTGACCACTGGATCGATGGCGGCACCGCCGCGGGTACGTCGACCCGCACCGGAGACGTCTTCGACCCGGCTCGCGGTGTCGTGACCAAGCAGGTCCGGCTGGGTTCGGCGGCCGACGTCGACGCGGCAGTTGCTTCGGCATCGAAGGCGTTCACCGACTGGGGGCAGGCCTCGATCGCCCGGCGCCAGGGAGTGATGTTCGCGTTCCGCGAGCTGCTCAACGCCCGCAAGGGCGAGCTCGCCGAGATCCTCACCTCCGAGCACGGCAAGGTGCTCTCCGACGCGGCCGGGGAGATCGCCCGCGGCCTCGAGGTCGTCGAGTTCGCCTGCGGGTTGCCGCAGCTGCTCAAGGGCGCGATGAGCGACCAGGTCTCCAACGACGTCGACGTCTACACGCTGAAGCAGCCGCTCGGCGTGGTCGGCGTGATCACCCCGTTCAACTTCCCGGCGATGGTGCCGCTGTGGTTCTTCCCGATCGCGATCGCCACCGGGAACACGGTCGTCCTCAAGCCGAGCGAGAAGGACCCGTCGGCGGCCAACTGGATGGCGGCGCTGATGGCCGAGGCCGGGCTTCCGGCCGGTGTCTTCAACGTGGTGCACGGCGACAAGGAGGCGGTCGACGCTCTGCTCGTGCATCCGGAGGTCGCCTCGATCTCGTTCGTCGGATCGACGCCCATCGCTCGCTACATCTACGAGACCGGCACCGCGCACGGCAAGCGGGTACAGGCCCTGGGCGGGGCGAAGAACCACATGCTCGTGCTGCCCGACGCCGACCTCGACCTGGTCGCCGACTCGGCCGTGAACGCCGGCTTCGGCTCGGCCGGGGAGCGCTGCATGGCGATCAGCGTCGTCCTCGCCGTCGACAGCGTCGCCGACACCCTGGTCGCGAAGATCAGCGACCGGATGGCCACGCTCACGACCGGTGATGGCCGACGCGCCTGCGACATGGGTCCGCTGATCACCCGCGAGCACCGCGACAAGGTGGCCACGTACGTCGACCTGGCGACCGAGGACGGGGCGACCGTGGTCGTCGACGGCCGCGACCCTCAGATCGACGGGGAGCCGGACGGGTTCTGGCTGGGACCGACTCTCATCGACCACGTGCCGACCACGTCGCGGGTCTACACCGACGAGATCTTCGGTCCGGTGCTGTCGGTGGTGCGGATCTCCGGGTACACCGAGGGGGTCGGCATCATCAACGCCGGCCCGTACGGCAACGGCACCGCGATCTTCACCAACGACGGCGGCGCGGCCCGCCGCTTCCAGCGCGAGGTCGAGGTCGGCATGGTCGGGGTCAACGTGCCGATCCCGGTGCCGGTCGCGTATCACTCGTTCGGTGGCTGGAAGGCATCGCTCTTCGGCGACGCCAAGGCCTACGGTCCGCACGGGGTCGACTTCTTCACCCGCGAGAAGGCGGTCACGGCCCGCTGGCTCGACCCGAGCCACGGCGGCCTGAACCTGGGGTTCCCGCAGCACGACTGAGGCAACCCGTCGTCCACCGCTCCGGTCGTCCGCCCCTCCGGTCGTCGAGCTTGCCGAGACGTCTCAAAATTTCTCGCCCAAGGTAACCAAACCCCTTATTTCTAGGGCAAAAGTGTCGGTGGCTGTCCGTAGCGTTCTTGTCATGAGCTTCACTCTTCAGCCTCTTCCATCTCGGCGCCGGCGCAAGCCCGCGCCGAGTGTGGAGGCGGCTGCGGTGCTGGCCGCGGCTCGTCGGGCGAA
>JAOPYE010000051.1 GCA_025964775.1 Marmoricola sp. | reverse complement strand
CTAAGGAAGCGCTGATTTATTCTCGCGGCTCCTGTTCCGTCCGCTGGCTAGAACTGCGACAATAATGGCATCCCGACCTCCGTCCAATTGATCATGCAGAAGAGTTTTTCCGACCTCGAATACGCCGCCAAAAAGAAGCTGACACGGCGTGACCGCTTCCTCGCGAAGATCGACAGCGTCACGCCTTGGTCGCAGTTGCATGAACTGATCGCACCGTTCTATCCGAAGGTCGAAGGCGCTGGCCGCCCGCCGATCGGACTGGCGCGCATGCTGCGCATGTACGTTGTTCAACAGTGTTTTGGTCTCTCCGACGAAGGTATCGAGGACGCGATCTACGACAGCCAGGCCATTCGTGGCTTTGTCGGTATTGACCTTAATCGGGAGTCGGCGCCGGACGCGACGACGCTGTTGAAATTCCGCCGGCTGCTCGAGACCCACGAACTGACACGCAAGATTTTTGAGTCCATTAATGGGCATCTGGCAGCGCAAGGTTTGATAATGCGGGAAGGGACCATCGTCATGCCACGCTGATTGCGGCTCCGCCGTCGACCAAGAACAAGGACAAGAAACGCGACCCGGAAATGCACCAGTCCAAGAAAGGCAACGACTGGCACTTCGGGCTGAAAGCCCATATCGGTGTGGACGTTGCGTCGGGCCTGGTGCACACCGTGATTGGCACGGCGGGCAATGTCTCGGACGTTACGCAAGCGCACGCGCTGCTGCACGGCGATGAAGTGGCGGCAATGGGTGACGCAGGTTACCAGGGCGTCGAAAAGCGCGAAGAACATCTTGGGAAAAACGTGACCTGGCACGTCGCGATGAAACGCTCCAAACGCAAGGCTCTGCCCAACAACAAACTCGGCCGCATGGCAGAAAAGCTGGAGCGCCTGAAGGCGAGCGTCCGGGCGAAAGTTGAGCATCCGTTCCACGTGGTGAAGAACCTTTTCCGTCATCGCAAAGCACGCTACCGCGGCTTGGCGAAGAACACCGCGCAACTGTTTACGCTGTTCGGTTTCGCGAATCTGGTGCTCGCTGGCCGGCAATTTAAGGTCTCTGAAACCCGCGCTTCGTCCTGAGGACGAGAGCACGGGGAAAATGCATCAAAACTGGCAAAATTCGCCGGTCTGACCGTTCCCAACTTAAAATTCCGCTGCCTGAAAAACGTGCCGTCGCCGGCACCATCGCCCGCGCCAGAATCGTCAATTGTTCAGCGCTTCCCTAGAGTCCAACCGAGCAGCCAAAGACGAAGACCACGTTCACGTCGGCACAGTGCTTCCGCGATTGTGGCCGTAGCGCTTCACCCGCATGCGATCGGCAGAAAGTGGATGGCCGGCGTCCCGAGCAAAGCATCACCGATAAGGCCGCTAGAGCGCAAAATGAAGCATACGTCTGATACGCTATGTCAGGAACAGGGCGCCTATACAGGGATTTCCGTAAGCTTTCCTCCAGGGATGGGCGAGGAACAAACCGGTTTGATCATGCCGTTGGACAGCTCAATGACTCTGTCAGCCGATGCGATAGTTTCCGGACGGTGCGCCACGATCACTCTAGTGATCTTCAATGCATTGATCGCCGTATTCACCTGTTTTTCCTTTTCGATATCGAGGTGGCTAGTCGCTTCATCGAGGAACAATATCCTTGGACGCTTATAAAGGGCGCGCGCCAGCAATATACGCTGCTTTTGGCCGCCGGACAGGATGGTCCCCATATCTCCAATTAGGGTATTGTATTGCATCGGCATGGCGCGAATCTCTAGCGCAATCGATGCGAAGTATGCGCACTGTTCGACCCACACACGGTCCGGCTCGGGATCGAAGAAACTGATATTGTCGGCTATCGAGCCGGCGAACAAAACATCGTCCTGGAGAACTGTTCCGACTAGCTGTCGCAGGCTATCGATTCCGATGGTCTTGACGTTGATTTCACCAATTAGGACCTCGCCTTCGGTCGGAGGCAGTATGCCTAGCAGCACATTCATCAGCGTGGTTTTTCCACAACCGGACACGCCTACGATAGCTACCGATTCTCCCGACTCTATTCGGAAACTCACTCCGTTGAGAATGTATGGTTCGTGGCGAGAATAACGAAAATGTAACCGCCGCACTTCAATCGACACTTTGTCATTTTGGTCTGGCAATCGATCTGGCACTTCACCCAGGCTCTCAGCCTCCGTCAAGATGATATCGCCGAGACGCTGGGTCTGAAGTTGCAACATTTTAAATTCGAAGAATTTATCGATCAACGATCCGATACGGCTATCAAATTGCGTTTTGTAGGCGTTAAATGCGATGAGCAGCCCAACGCTGAAATTTCCGCTAAGTACCATCTTTGCGCCAACCGCGAGGATTAGGATGTTTTCCAGTCCGAAAAGTATGCCGTTGAGGAGTTTATAAAAGACTTGAAGTTTTTGGGTACGGAGTTCAGCGTTAATTTGATCGATCAGCATCGCCAGCCACACCGACCTGCGTTGGTCTTGCCGCTGAAACAGCTTGATCGTTTTTACTCCCCGTATCGTCTCAAGAAAATGCGTTTGTTGTTTTGCGGCATGGTTGATTTGCTCTTCGGTAGCGGCTCGCAGCGGGCGATACCAGGCCGATCTGGTCAACGCGTATAGCGTCATGGTCGCGATTGCGATCCACGCCAGCATGGGACTAAAGGCAAACATCATTACCAGCGTCGCGACCGCCATTAGGCCATCCAAGATCGCTTCGAGGAACGAGTTCGTGAGCGTGTGCTGTATCTGATCAATCGATCCGAAGCGCGACATGACGTCACCGAGATGGCGCTTTTCGAAATATTGCACCGGTAGACGGATCAGGTGCGAGAAGACGTTCGCGCGCCATTGCACGCTGACCCATGTAGTCATCGTCATCACAGCCCAACTGCGCACAGCGGTCACGATCTGCTGCATCAGCATCAATAACCCGAATCCCAGTGCGAGTGTCAGCAGGAGATCGTAGTCTGCCGCGACGACAACGTCATCCACCAGCCATTGGAGGAAAAAAGGATGGACCAAGCCGAACACTTCCATAGCGATAGCCAGCAACAGTATCTGACCGAACGAGCGCCATAGTCCTTGCACGCGCCCCAGCATTGTGCTGAGCCTGACTGTCTGCTTCTCCGTGTGCGGTTTGAATCCTTGAGTCGGCCAGAGTTCCAACGCCACACCGGTGAAATGCGCGGAT
>JAOPYE010000013.1 GCA_025964775.1 Marmoricola sp. | reverse complement strand
GTTCTGGTCGGCCGTGTACGCGAGGATCGTGGTCATCAGGCCCTTGACGATCGTGAACTCGACGTGGAGGGCCTTCTCCATCGGGGCCAGGCAGTTGGTCGTGCACGACGCGTTCGAGATGACGGTGTGCTTCGAGGAGTCGTAGTCCTCGTGGTTCACGCCCATCACGATGGTGATGTCCTCGTTGGAGGCGGGCGCGGAGATGACGACCTTCTTGGCGCCGCCGTCGATGTGCGCCTTGGCCTTGCTGGCGTCGGTGAAGAAGCCGGTGGACTCGACGACCACGTCGACGCCCAGATCTCCCCAGCCCAGGGCCGCGGGGTCGCGCTCGGCCGAGACGGCAATACGCTGGTCGCCGACCAAGATCGACGATCCGTCGACCGAGACGTCAGCGTCGAGCCGGCCGAGGATCGAGTCGTACTTGAGCAGGTGGGCCAGTGCGGCCGGGTCGGTCAGGTCGTTCACGCCGACGATCTCGATGTCGGCCCCTGAGGCACGCACTGCACGGAAGAAGTTGCGGCCGATGCGGCCGAAGCCATTGATTCCGACGCGGACAGTCACAGCGATCTACTCCTGAAATTCAAGCGGAAGACGGGCTCACTGACCTTACCGCGCTCAGGAATTTCTCAGTACTCAGGCCTCGTCGGCGAGCATCTCCGGCGTCAGCGAGGCCTCGGTGTCGGGAATTCCGAGCTCCTCGGCCTTCTTGTCGGCCATCGCGAGCAGGCGGCGGATCCGACCCGCGATCGCGTCCTTGGTCAGGACCGGGTCGTGCAGCTGACCCAGCTCCTCGAGCGAGGCCTGCTTGTGCTCGAGGCGCAGCTGGCCGGCCAGGCCGAGGTGATCGGGGAGCTCGTCGCCGAGGATCTCCAGGGCTCGCTCGACCCGTGCCCCGGCAGCGACCGCAGCCCTGGCCGAACGGCGCAGGTTCGCGTCGTCGAAGTTCGCCAGTCGGTTCGCGGTCGCGCGAACCTCGCGGCGCATCCGGCGCTCCTCCCAGGCCAGGAGTGACTCATGCGCACCGAGGCGGGTCAGCAGCTGGCCGATCGCGTCACCGTCGCGGATCACGACACGATCCACGCCGCGCACCTCGCGGGCCTTGGCGGAGATCCCGAGCCGCCGGGCCGAGCCGACCAGCGCCAGGGCAGCCTCAGGACCCGGGCAGGTGACCTCGAGCGAGGACGAGCGTCCCGGCTCGGTCAACGATCCGTGGGCGAGAAAGGCTCCGCGCCACGCAGCGACCGCGTCACAGCCCGACCCCGAGACCACCTGCGGCGGGAGCCCGCGGACGGGCCGGTTGCGCTGGTCGATCAGGCCCGTCTGGCGCGCGAGGGACTCGCCGTCCTTCGAGACCCGGACGATGTAGTGGGTGCCACGACGCAGTCCGTTGCCCTTGAGCAGCACCACCTCGGACTCGTGGCCGAAGACCTCAGCGATGTCCTTGCGGAGCCGACGCGCGGCGGCTCCGGTGTCGAGTTCGGCCTCGACGACGATGCCGCCGTTGACCAGGTGCAGGGAGTCGGCGAAGCGGAGCATCGAGGAGACCTCGGACTTGCGACAACAGGTCTTGGTCACCGGAGTGCTGGCCAGTTCTGCCTTGACCTGTGCCGTCATCGCCATGCGCGCCACCTTAGTTGGCCCGGACAACAAGCGCATAGGCACGGGCAAGTTTCTCTGGATCGTGCTGCCCTGGTGTTCCTGCCAGGGCCACGTCGGCCAGGACCAGCCGGGCTCCGAGGTCGTCTGCGGCGGTCCGCAGCCGTCGTTCATCGGGTACCGACGACGCATCCGCCAGGACCGTGTCGATCCGCAATTCCGGGGCATGCCGGTGCAGGACGGCCAGGTGATCCTCGGGCGTGTACCCCTCCGTCTCCCCCGGTTGTGGCTCCAGGTTCAACGTGACCACGACGCGTGCCGACGTACGGGCCAGCGCCGAGCGGAGCTCGGGGACGAGCACGTGCGGGATCACCGAGGAGTACCAGGAGCCCGGACCGAGAACGATCCAGTCGGCGTCCTCGATCGCGCGCACAGCCTCGGGACAGGCCTTCGGATCTTCGGGATCGAGATGGACGTCGAGCACCTTGCCGGTCGTCGTCGCGACCTCCACCTGTCCCCGTACGACGGTGATCTCGAGCGGCGCCTCGGGCGAGGCCCCGCGCACGTCGGCATTGATGTCCAACGGCGTCACGGCCATCGGCAGCACCCGCCCGCGGGCCCCGAGGAGGCCGCCGACCCAGTCCAGCCCGGCGACGTGGTCGTCGAGGAGGTCCCACAGCGCCACGATCAGCAGGTTGCCGAGGGCGTGACCATCCATCTCGCCGTCGGAGGTGAAGCGGTGCTGGAGCACCCTGGCCCAGGTCTGGCCCCAGCGGTCGTCCCCGCACAGGGCAGCCAGGGCCATCCGCAGGTCCCCGGGCGGGAGCACCCCGAACTCGGCGCGCAACCGTCCCGACGAACCGCCGTTGTCGGCCACGGTCACCACGGCGGTGAGCTCGGAGGTCACCCGGCGCAGGGCCGCGAGCGAAGCCGCCAGGCCGTGCCCGCCACCCAGCGCCACGACGCTCGGGTCGTCAGACCAACTCATTCTCGGCCGAGGTCCCGGTGCGTGGCCTCGGCCTCGATCCCCAGGTCGCGCAGCCGCGTCGCGATCTCCTCCGACATCGCGACTCTGCGGTGATTGCCTCCGGTGCACCCGATTGCCACGGTCATGAAGCGCTTGCCCTCGCGCAGGTAGCCCTCGCCGACGGTCTCGATCACCGGGATGTAGCGCTCGAGGAAGGTCTGCGCGTCCGGCCGGTCCACCACGTATGCCGCCACTGCCGAATCCTTCCCGGTCGAGTCGCGCAGCTCCGGTACCCAGAACGGGTTCGGCAGGAAGC
This sequence comes from Marmoricola sp., assembly GCA_025964775.1. GTDB lineage: Bacteria > Actinomycetota > Actinomycetes > Propionibacteriales > Nocardioidaceae > Marmoricola. Next base: position 17,571 of record JAOPYE010000013.1, on the reverse strand, counting down.
GCATGTCGGCGAGCAGGTCGGCGTCCACCGGGACGCCGTACTTGAAGCCGAAGCTGACCACGGTCACCTTGAGCGCCACAGCCTCCGGCGTACCGAACGCCGCTGCGACCTTGTCGGTCAGCTGGTGGACGTTGAGCCGGGTGGTGTCGACGACCACGTCGGCGTCGCCGCGCAGCTGGGACATCACCTCGCGCTCGCGATGGATCCCGTCGAGCAGGCGGCCTCCGTCCTGCAGAGGGTGCGGGCGCCGCGCCGCTTCCTGGCGGCGTACGAGGATGTCGTCGTCAGCCTCGAGGAACAGCATCGAGGTGCGCCGGGTCGGCAGGTGCTGGGCGATCTGCTCTCGCAACGTCCCGAACGACGTCCCGCCCCGTACGTCGACCACGACCGCGATCGGCTGGGCCCGGCCCTTCTTCTCGTCCACCAGCCGAACCACCTCGGTGACCAGCTCGGGCGGCAGGTTGTCGACGACGAAGTACCCGAGGTCCTCCAGCTCCTTGGCCGCCGTGCTGCGGCCGGCCCCGGTCATGCCGGTCACCACGACGAGTTCGCCGAGATCGGTCATCACCCCTCCTCGATCTCGCCGGTCGCGGTGTTCACGGAGACAGTCTTGCGGGACTCCGCCTGCTGCGCGAGCGCCGTGACGATCGCACCAGCGATCGAGGGCCCGATCCCCGGAACCATCGCGATGTCGTCGGCAGAAGCGGCGCGCAGCTTCTTGAGCGAACCGAAGTACTTGATCAACGTCTTGCGCCGGACCTCCCCCAGGCCTGGTACGTCGTCGAGCAGGGACTCGACCATCGACCTCGAGCGCCGCGAGCGGTGGTGGGTGATCGCGAACCGGTGGGCCTCGTCGCGGATCCGCTGGAGCAGGTAGAGCCCCTCGCTGGACCGGGCCATGATCACCGGATCCGGCTCGCCGGGCAGCCAGACCTCCTCGAGCCGCTTGGCCAGCCCGCACACCGGTATGTCGTCGATCCCGAGCTCCTCGAGCGCACGCTGGGCCGCCGCCACCTGGGGTGGGCCGCCGTCGACGACCACGAGACCGGGAACGTAGGAGAACTTGCGGGCCCGCCCGGTGTCCGGATCCACCAGCAGCGGGCCGTCCAGGTCCTCTCCCGAGATGGCACCGAGCTCGATCCGCTCGTCCAGCATCCGCCGGAACCGTCGGGTGATCACCTCGTGCATCGAGGCGACGTCGTTCTGCCCCTCGACGCTCCTGATCACGAATCGGCGGTACTCGCTCTTGCGCGCCAGCCCGTCCTCGAAGACCACCATCGAGGCGACCACCTCGGTGCCCTGGAGGTTGGAGATGTCGTAGCACTCGATCCTCAGTGGCGCGGTCGGGAGGTCGAGCGCCTTCTGGATCTCCTCGAGCGCCTGGTTGCGCGCCGTGAGGTCGCTGGCTCGCCGGGTCTTGTGCAGCGCCAGCGATTGCGCTGCGTTCTGCGCCACGGTCTCCTGAAGGGACTTCTTGTCCCCCCGCTGAGGCACCCGGATCGAGACCCGGCTCCCGCGCGCCTCGGAGAGCAGCGCCTCGAGCACCACAGCATCCGCGGGCAGCACGGGTACGAGGATCTCCCGCGGCAGCGCGTCACCGTCCTCCCCGGCGTACAGCTGCAGGAGGAACTCCTCGACCAGGCCTGCGGTGTCCAGGTCCTCGACCCGGTCGGCGACCCAGCCCCGCTGACCCCGGATCCGGCCGGCCCGCACGTGGAAGATCTGCACGGCGACCTCGAGCGGGTCCTCGGCCAGCGCGATCACGTCCGCGTCGGTGCCGTCGCCGAAGACGACTGCCTGCTTCTCCAGGGCCTTGTTGAGGGCACCCAGGTCGTCGCGCAGACGCGCAGCGCGTTCGTACTCCTGGTGGTCCGACGCGGCGAGCATCTCCCGCTCGACCCGGCGCACGAAGGCGTCGGTCCTGCCGCCGATGAAGTCGCAGAAGTCCTCGGCGATCTGGCGGTGCTCCTCGGCATCGACACGACCCACGCATGGCGCCGAGCACTTCTCGATGTACCCGAGCAGACAGGGCCGACCGATCTGCGAGGACCGCTTGAACACCCCGTTGCTGCAGGACCGCATCGGGAAGACCCGCAGCAGCAGGTCGACCGTGTCGCGGATGGCCCAGGCGTGCGAGTACGGGCCGAAGTACTTCACGCCCTTCTTCTTGGCACCGCGGCCGACCATGACGCGAGGGAATTCCTCGTTCAGCGTGACCGCGAGCCAGGGGTAGGACTTGTCGTCGCGGTACTTCACGTTGAAGCGCGGGTCGTACTCCTTGATCCACGAGTACTCGAGCTGGAGCGCCTCGACCTCGGTCTCGACCACGGTCCACTCGACGCTGGCCGCAGTGGTGACCATCGTCGCCGTCCGCTGGTGGAGGTTCCCGATGTCCTGGAAGTACGACGACAGCCGCGAGCGCAGGTTCTTCGCCTTGCCGACGTAGACGACACGACCGTCCTTGTCGCGGAAGCGGTACACGCCGGGCCGGGTCGGGATCGACCCTTGCTTCGGCTTGTACGTCGACGGGTCAGCCACAGCCCAACCCTACGGGGGCCGACCGACCTAAAGCTCGGCGAGCCGAGGGACGATCTTCTCGACGAGGTGGGTCGTCCAGGCCACCGGATCGTCTCCGGTCGGGACGATCGTCACCAGCTCGACCCCGAGGTCGGCGAAGGCAGCCATGCGGGTGAGGAACTCCTCCGAAGTCTCCGGTGCGGTGGCCGAGCCGGCCCCGATCACGGTCTTCTCGATCGTGTCGTAGTCACGGCCGACGTCGTCGCAGTGCCGGCGCAGGACGTCCAGCTTGTGTCCGACGACCTCGGCGGAGTCGCCGAAGAGGTTGCAGGCGTCGGCGTACCGGGCGACCAGACGGAGCGTCTTCCGTTCCCCGCTGCCCCCGATCATGATCGGCGGGGCGGGCTGCCGGATCGGCGGAGGCACGCAGACCGTCTCGGCCAGCTGGTAGTGCCGGCCGTCGTACGGCCCGTTGTCGGCCGACCACATCTGACGACAGATCTGCAGCGTCTCCTCGAGCCGTTCGAACCGTTCGGAGGTCGACGGGAACGGGACGCCGAGACCAGTGTGCTCGCGGTCGTACCACGCGGCACCGATCCCGAGCATGGCCCGACCGCCGGAGAGCCGGTCCAGCGTCGTCACCGTCTTGGCGAGCAGCCCCGGGTGCCGGTAGGTGGTCCCGGTTACGAGCAGGCTCAGCCGTACCCGCGACGTCAGCGCGGCGAGGTAGCCGAGCGTGGTGTAACCCTCGAGCATCGGCTCGGCCGGGCCACCGAGGTTCTCCATCTGGAACCAGTGGTCCATCACCGTGACCAGGTCCACCCCACCCTGGTCGGCGATCGTCACCGTCTCGGTCAGCCGCTCGGTGAGCGTGTGCGCCCAGTCGGGGTGGCTGAAGTTCGCGTAGTGCAGGCCGACCTTCATCAGCTGACAGTCAGACTCGTGCCCGTGACGGTCACGGTCTTCTGGGGCAGCGGAGACGGAGCCGGGCCGCTGACCACCGCGCCGTCGGTGATCGAATACCGGCTGAAGTGGCACGGGCAGTCGATGGTGCCGGCCGCGACCTGGGCCACCAGGCAACCCTGGTGGGTGCAGGTCGCGGAGAACGCCTTGAAATGACCGGCGGTCGGCTGGGTCACGACGACGTCCTGGTCGGGAAAGATCATGCCGCCACCGACCGGGATCTCCGTGGTCGTGATCGCGCTGCCGCCAGAACCCTGCTTCGTGGACCCGCTCGACGGGGTGCCACCGCCGCCGGACCCGCAGGCTGCGAGGACCGGTACGGCGACACCGACCGCCGCGGCGCCGTACAGGAGATTCCTTCTGCTGGCTTCGTTCTGACTCATGCGTCGAGCCTAGTAGTTGAACAAGCAATTCCGGCTGAGAGAACGCTGTCCTTTGGTGCTACGACCCGAGCAATGGCCGGAGGAACTCGCCGGTGAAGCTTTCGGTGACCTCGGCGACCTGCTCGGGAGTTCCGGTCGCCACGACCATCCCGCCCCGGTTGCCGCCCGCCGGACCCATGTCGACGAGCCAGTCGGCGGTCTTGATCACGTCGAGGTTGTGCTCGATCACCAGCACGGTGTTGCCCTGGTCGACCAGGCGCCCGAGCACGAGCAGCAGCTTGCGGATGTCCTCGAAGTGCAAGCCGGTGGTCGGCTCGTCGAGCACGTAGACCGTGCGGCCGGTGGATCGCTTCTGCAGCTCCGAGGCGAGCTTGACCCGCTGCGCCTCGCCGCCGGACAGCGTGGTGGCCGGCTGGCCGAGGCGCACGTACCCCAGGCCGACCTCGACCAGGGTGGTGAGGTGACGCGAGATCGCCGGGATCGCGCCGAAGAAGTCGACGGCCTCCTCGATCGGCATGTCCAGCACGTCGGCGATGGTCTTGCCCTTGTAGTGGACCTCGAGCGTCTCGCGGTTGTAGCGCGCGCCGTGGCAGACCTCGCACGGGACGTAGACGTCGGGCAGGAAGTTCATCTCGATCTTGATGGTGCCGTCACCGGCACACGCCTCGCAGCGACCACCCTTGACGTTGAACGAGAACCGGCCCTGCAGGTAGCCGCGCATCTTGGCCTCAGGCGTCGAGGCGAACAGCTTGCGGACGTGGTCGAAGACGCCGGTGTACGTCGCCGGGTTCGATCGCGGGGTGCGGCCGATCGGCGACTGGTCGACGTGGATGACCTTGTCGACGTGCTCGACGCCGGTGATCTTCGTGTGCCTACCCGGCACCGTCCGGGCGTTGTAGATCTGCTTGGCCAGCGAGGTGTAGAGGATGTCGTTGACCAGCGTGGACTTGCCCGAGCCCGAAACGCCGGTGACGGCCACGAACAGTCCGAGCGGGAACGCGACGTCGATGTCCTTGAGGTTGTTCTCCCTGGCGCCGTGGACGACGAGCTCGCGTCCCTTCGTCACCGGTCGGCGCACCTCGGGGACCGGGATCGACTTGCGTCCCGAGAGGTACATGCCTGTCTCGGAGTCGCGGTGCTTGAGCAGTTGCTTGACGGTGCCCGAGTGCACCACCTGGCCGCCGTGCTCACCGGCGCCGGGACCGATGTCGACGACCCAGTCGGCCTGCCTGATCGTGTCCTCGTCGTGCTCCACGACGATCAGGGTGTTGCCGAGGTCCTTGAGCCGGATCAGGGTCTCGATCAATCGCCGGTTGTCGCGCTGGTGGAGGCCGATGCTCGGCTCGTCCAGGACGTAGAGGACGCCGACCAGGCCGGCGCCGATCTGGGTCGCGAGCCGGATCCGCTGCGCCTCGCCGCCGGACAGCGTCGCCGACGGACGGTCCAGGGACAGGTAGTCGAGGCCGACGTCGAGCAGGAAGCGCAGCCGCTCGGCGATCTCCTTGAGCACCCGCTCGGCGATCTGCTTCTCGCGGGTGGAGAGCTCGACGGCGTTGAGGAAGTCGGCGGCCTCGTTGATCGGCAGTGCGCAGACCTCGGCGATGTTCTTGCCACCGGCGTCGCGATCACCCAGCGTCACCGACATCGAGACCGGCTTGAGCCGACTCCCCTCGCACGCCGGGCACGGGACCTCGCGCATGAAGCCCTCGAAACGTTCCCGGCTGGTGTCCGACTCGGCCTCACGATGCCGACGCTCGATGTAGGGCCGCACACCCTCGAAGTTCGTGTAGTAGGAGCGCTCGCGCCCGTACCGGTTGGTGTGCTTGACGTGCACCTTGGTCGGATGGCCCTCGAGGATGGCTGTCTGCGCCTTCTTCGGGATCTTCTGCCAAGGCGTGTCCATGGTGAAGCCGAGCTCGTTGCCGAGGGCTTCGAGCAGGCGGGAGAAGTAGTCCGCGATGTGCGCCCCGGACCACGGCCCGATCACGCCCTCACCCAGCGTCCCGTTCGGGTCGGCGATGATCAGGTCGGGGTCGACCTCCATCCGGGTGCCGAGACCGTGGCAGGTCGGGCACGCGCCGAACGGGGAATTGAAGGAGAACGAGCGCGGTTCGAGCTCGTCGGTGTCGATGTCGTGCTCGTTCGGGCACGCCATCCGCTCGGAGAACTTCATCTCCCGACCAGGGTCCTTCTGGTCGAGGTCGACGAAGTCGAACAGGACCAATCCGGACGCGAGCGACAGTGCCGTCTCCACCGAGTCGGTCAACCGGCGCTTCGAGGACGCCTTGGCCGCCAGCCGGTCGACGACGACCTCGATCGTGTGCTTCTTCTGCTTGTCGAGCTTGGGAGGGTCGTCGAGCTGGTAGGTCTCGCCGTTCACCCGCGCCCGGCTGAAGCCCTGGGACTGGAGCGACCGGAACAGCTCGATGTACTCCCCCTTGCGTCCTCGGATCACCGGTGCGAGCACCTGGAACCGGGTGCCTTCGGGGAGCTGCAGGATGCGGTCGACGATCTGCTGCGGCGTCTGCCGTTCGATCGGCGATCCGCAGACAGGGCAGTGCGGTCGGCCGGCGCGCGCGTAGAGCAACCGCAGGTAGTCGTAGACCTCGGTGATGGTGCCGACCGTCGACCGCGGGTTCTTCGAGGTCGACTTCTGGTCGATCGAGACGGCCGGTGACAGCCCTTCGATGAAGTCCACGTCGGGCTTGTCCATCTGGCCGAGGAACTGGCGCGCGTAGGCCGAGAGCGATTCGACGTACCGGCGCTGGCCCTCCGCGAAGATCGTGTCGAACGCGAGCGAGGACTTGCCGGAACCGGAGAGCCCGGTGAACACGATCAGGGCGTCGCGGGGCAGGTCGAGCGAGACGTCCTTGAGGTTGTGCTCACGCGCTCCACGGATGACGAGCTGGTCGATCACTACACGTCCCATCAAAAGTTGAACTTTGGCGTCGTTCGAACATCTGTTCGTACTAGTTAACCACCACGCCCACACTGGTGCACAGGATGGCACGCAGCGCCGACAACGGTGTTGCGGCAGGGTTAACTGGCCACATGACGATCGCCGACGAGATCGAGGCCCTCCACCACACCGACCAACGCGCGGTGCGCAGCGTCGATTCCCTCACCGATGCCCAGTGGGCCGAGCCGTCGCTGCTGCCCCGCTGGACCCGCGCCCACGTCATCTCACATCTGGCTCTCAACGCGGAGGCCTTCACCGGTGCCCTGCTCGGCCTGATGGACGGCGAACTCGTGCCGATCTATCCCTCCCAGGCGGCGCGCGACGCCGACATCGACGAGCTTGCCCATGCGCACATCAGTGAGATCCGTGATCGCTTCTTCGCCGCCACGCAACACTTCCGGACCATCGCCGCCGACCTGACGGCGGACCAGTGGACCGCATCGGTCGCCCGACTCCCAGGGGGGCCTCACTGGCCAGCAGCGACCCTGGTCAGCACCCGGCGACGCGAGGTCGAGATCCATCACGCGGATCTCGGCGTCGCCTACACCCATCACAGCTGGCCACTTGATTTCTGCGCCGAACTGATCGATCACGCCACCGTCGACCACCGTGAATCACCGGCATCGCCCAAATTCTCGGTGCACGCCACCGACATGAACCGCACCTGGAGTGCGGGCGCACCCCAGCCCGTGGTCGAGGGCTTCGGCGCGGACCTGGGATGGTGGCTCGTCGCCCGCGGAAACGGCGAAGGCCTCTCGTGCGATCCCGGTCTTCCTCAACTCGGCCCGTGGAGTCGGGCACCCGCTCAGGGCCGGTAGAGCTCGGTCACGCTTTCCGCCGTACCGCCGTGCACCCAGAAGCCCATCGTCAGATCCTTGTGCCCGGTGTACGCGCTGCACGGCACCGGTAGATCGTCGGCATTCTGGCCGGTCAGCACGATGTTGCCGAGGCAGGCGGTGTTCACCGTGAGCGTGATCGTCCGCACGCTGCCCATGTCCACGTCCAGGTGGTCGTCGAGGAACGGGTAGGGCAGCTTGTGCGCCTTGGCGTACGCCTTGCCGGCCGCGTCGTTGCCGTAGGTGGTGAACGGCTGCACGCTCATGCTGTACCCACTCTGGCTGACGAGGTGCGCTGACAGGTACGCCGGCATCGCCGGAAGCGCGTCACCGTCGGCCGCGAACCTCGCCGAGGCGAGCACCGCCGTTGTCTCCGGGTGCCCGACGTAGTCGAAGATCACCACGCGGGACTGGGGCAGGAACCACGCCTGGGGGTGGAAGTACTCGCCCCGGACGCAGGTCGCCGTCCACCGGTTCCAGTCCGCCCGATGCCGACCGACCGGACGAAGCCCCTTGCTGAGGCCGGGCTTGGTCTCGATGCCGTTGAGCTGCCCGTCGACCTGGGCAGGCCCGTAGGGGCACTGCTGCACATCGGTCGCCGGGTACCAGCCGTCTGGCCGATCGGGAGCGTAAGGATTCGTGTGGGCGCCCGGCAGGTGGATGCCGTAGTAGATCGCGATCCCGGCGCAGCCGAAGACCGCGTGGGTGTCGCCCGGCTGGTGCAGGCACACCTGGCCGTCGCTGCCCTGCTGCGTGCTGGTGAACGGTGGCTGCCGGATCACCTGCCAGCCGGCAGGAACGTCGAGCGACATCACTGACCCGATCGCCACCGCGCTGGCATCCGGAGTCGAAGCTCGCGAAGGGCTGACCGATGCAGGTGCTGAGGCACTCGGTGACGCAGACCCGGTCGGCGGTGAGGTCGACGGTGTCGACGAACCTCCACATCCCGCCACAGCGAACGCCAGCACCAACCCGAGAACCCCTGCCCGAAACGTCATGCGCCGAGCCTAGGGTGGACGCATGTCGACGTACACAGGCACCGTGACCCCCGGGGGCACCCCCGACACCCGCGAGCTCCAGCACCTGATCATCACCAAGGTCGCGGTCGACGAGAAGATGTCGAACAACTGCTACGTACTGCGTTGCCGGGCGACCGACGAGCAGGTCCTCATCGACGCCGCCGACGATGCCGAGACCCTCCTGGGGATCCTCGGCGACAGTGGCGCGAGCAAGATCATCACCACGCACCAGCACTGGGACCACCACCGTGCACTGAAAGCCGTTGCCGACGCGACGGGAGCCATCGTCGTGGCCGGCGAGGCCGATGCGGCCGCCATCACCGAGCAGACCGGGACCCCCGTCGACGACGCGGTGACCCATGGCGACCTGATCGAGTTCGGCAATGTCCGGCTCAAGGTCATCCACATCGTCGGCCACACGCCCGGCTCGATCGCTCTCCTGTACGACGACCCCGACGGCACCCCGCACCTCTGGACCGGCGACAGCCTCTTCCCCGGCGGCGTCGGGAACACCTTCGGCGATGCGGACGCTTTCGTCAGCCTGATCAACGACGTCGAGGACCGGATCTTCGGAACGCTGCCGGACGAGACGTGGTTCTACCCGGGCCATGGGAACGACTCGCAGCTCGGCGTCGAGCGGCCACACCTGAAGGAATGGCGCGAACGCGGCTGGTGAGGCGGCGGGACGCGTAGCGTGCCGTCATGGCCGAGCGAACAAGAACGGTGCAGATCCTGGCGTTCGACCACATGGAGGTCCTCGACCATGCTCGTCATCCCGGGTGGTGCGGGGACGCGCCGGATCATGACCGACGAGCGGATCCTGACCTGGACCAGGGGCCGAGCTGCCGACGCCGAGCTGGTGCTGACCGTGTGCACCGGCGCCCTGGTGGCGGGAGGGGTGTTCGCTTCGTCCGGTCTGCGGATCGGATCCGCACCTCAGCGGGGGTATCGGCCGGCATCGATCTCGCCCTTGACGTAGTGGCGGACATCGGTGGTGAGGCCCTGCGCACGGCAGTCGAGACCGAGATGGAATGGCGGTGGCCCGACTCGTGAAGTTCCGTTCGCACATCCCGACCGCGGCGCGGCGGATTTCGCGCTTCGGCGCCAAGGACGAGAGACTCTCCTCTGCCGTGCACAGCGATCACGGATTCACCAGGGAAGGACGTCAGCATGTCGGGGCCGGTCGGACGACGAAGCCGCTCGTGGATGGGTGCGGTCGCGATTGCGGCTGCCCTGGCCGGCTGTTCCAGCACCACCACCGTTGTTGCGACGAGCTACCCGACTGCGGCCACGAGGCTCTCGACGACCGCGAACGCGACTTTGATCGCCGCCGCGAAGGGCAAGATCAAGCACGTCGTGTTCATCCTCCAGGAGAACCGTTCCTTCGATTCGTACTTCGGGACCTACCCCGGTGCTGACGGCATCCAGGGCAGGGACATCTGTGTTCCAGCCGTGACGGGCCACTGTCAGGCGCCGTACGTGGATCACAGCGACGTCAACGGCGGCGGGCCCCACGGCAGCGGATCCTTTGTCGACGACGTCAATCGTGGCGCCATGAACGGGTTCGTGCAGGTCGCTGCGCGGGCACGCAGGAACTGCGCCGATCCGAACGACCCGGCCTGCACCGATACCAACGGGTCCGACGTGATGGGGTACCACACCGGGTCGGACATCCCGAACTACTGGGCCTACGCCCACCACTTCGTGCTCCAGGACCACATGTTCGAGCCGGTGAACTCCTGGAGCCTGCCTGACCATCTCTACTCGGTGTCCGAGTGGTCGGCCCATTGCGGGAGCGTCAAGCCGAGGTCGTGTACCACCGACGACGAGGACATGTCTCAGGTGCCGCCGCCAGGCCTCGACGGGGTCACCAAGGCACCGCGCCCGCAGGATCCCATCTACGCCTGGACCGACCTGACCTACCTTCTCCACAAGGCTGGGGTCAGCTGGGGGTACTTCGTGGCACCGGGTACCGAGCCCGATTGCGAAGACCCGCAGAAGATCGTCTGCTGGCCGGTGAAGCAGCAGAGCAGGACGCCCGGCTTCTGGAATCCGCTGCCGGACTTCGTGACCGTTCGTCAGGATCACCAGCTGGGCAACATCGCACCGACGGCGACGTTCCTCCACGATGCCCGAACCGGCACGCTGCCAGCGGTCAGCTGGGTGATCCCGTCGGGAGCGGTCAGCGAGCACCCGCCGAACCGGGTCAGCGTCGGACAGTCCTACGTGACGAACCTCGTCAACACGGTCATGAAGGGCCCGGACTGGAACTCGACCGCGATCTTTCTGAGCTGGGACGACTGGGGCGGGTTCTACGACCACGTCTCCCCACCGCAGGTCGACTCGCAGGGCTACGGCATCCGCGTCCCCGGGATCCTGATCAGCCCGTACGCCAGACGCGGGTACGTCGACCACCAGAACCTGTCCTTCGACGCCAACATCCGGTTCGTCGAGGACCTCTTCCTGCACGGTCAGCGCCTCGACCCTGCGACCGACGGCCGACCTGATCCGCGGCCGACGGTGCGGGAAGACGATCCGCGGCTCGGGAACCTGCTGACCGAGTTCGCCTTCTCGCGGCCCCCCAAGCCGCCGCTGCTCCTGCCCGAGAATCCCCAGACCACGCTGACGAACTAGCCGTCCGAGGTGGACCACGTGCCGACCCTGAGCTCACCCTCCCTGGAGACCAGGCGCCTGCGCCTGCGTCCGTTCGACGGCGCGGACGCGGATGCCCTGTTCGCACTGCACAGCAGCGCAGAGGTGTTGAGCTACTGGGATTCGCCGCCGTGGATCGAACCTGCGCGCGCCGAGGCGTTCCTCGCCGCCTGCCGGCAGATGGCAGCCGAAGGCCGCGGTGTGCGGCTGGCCGTGGATCTCGTCTCCGATCGGGCGTTCATCGGCTGGTGCAGCCTGACCGGGTGGAACCAGGACTACCGGAGTGCGTCGTTGGGGTACTGCTTCGCTGACACCGCCTGGGGTCACGGTTACGCGACCGAGGCCGCGGGTCGCCTGCTGCAGTGGGGCTTCGACACCCTCGACCTGAACCGGGTCCAGGCCGAGACCGACACGCGCAACCTGGCCTCGGCACGGGTCCTGGAGAAGCTCGGGTTCGCGCGTGAGGGGACGTTGCGCGAGGACTGCGTCGTGAACGGCGAGGTGTCGGACTCGTGGGTGTACGGGCTGATCAGGCGGGAGTGGCAGGTAACTGTCGGCGGTCGCCGGTAGCGTTGCAACCAAGAAGGGGTCGACATCTTCTCGGGAGGATCCGTTGACCCTGCACGCGCTCACCGACCACGATCTCCTCGCCGGCGGTCTCGCTGAACTCATCGCCGAGAACAAGGCGGCTGCATGTCGCTCCGCACGCCTGGTCGAGTTCCATCGAAGGCTGCTGGCCCGCGAGGGCCATCGAACCAATGACCATTTCTCCCTGACGGCGCGCGAGGAGACGACCCTCGAGATCAGTGAGCTCTGGGCGGTCCCCGCGTCCTGGGTACGCCGCCATCTGAACGACTCGCTCTGGATCCACGCGTACTTCCCCCGGCTCCAGGAGCTCGCCGAAGCAGGTGCCATCGACCCCTACCGCATCCGCCTCATCGCAGAGACCGCGCGTCACGGGCTCGACACGGACGCGGAGTACGCGCTGTTCGCCGACCGCATGCAGGTGTTCCTGCTCCGGCACCTGCGACCCGACGGCATCGTCGCGTGCACCCACAAGCAGCTGCGCAACAAGCTGGCCTACACGATCAAGGTCCTGCGCGCCGCAGACGCGGAGCAGCGCTTCCGTCGGGCCCACGCCAACCGGGACGTGACGGTGAACGACGGCGAGGACGGCATGTCCTGGCTCACGCTCGCGGGCACGACGGACCAGATCGCTCTCGCGGCTCACCGCCTGACCCTCAGCGCACGATCGTTGCGAGCCGCCGGTGACCCGCGATCGATACACCAGATCCGGGCCGACCTCGCCGTGGATCTCCTCGTCGCAGGGACCACCGAGGACGGCGGGGCCCCACCGGCGTACGCGCGCCCGATCATCAACCTGACCGTGCCGGTCCAGACCGTGATGGGCCTGGCCGATCATCCCGGAGCCCTGTCGGGAGGCCAGGTCATCCCGGCCTCACTTGCCCGTCAGATCGCCCAGGGTCCGCATGCCACCTGGCACCGGATCCTCACCGATCCGGCGGGCCAGGCTGTGGAGATTTCGACGACCAGCTATCAACCGACCCCCGCGATCTGGGAGCAGGCAGTGGCACTCAGCCCGACGTGCTTCCGCCCGGGGTGCGACGCCCCGGCCACCCTGTGCGACCTCGACCACCGGATCCCGTGGCCTGAAGGTCTCACCGGCCCGAGCAACCTCTGGCCTGCCTGCCGTACCGACCACAGGGCGAAGCACTCCGCCGGCTTCGCTGTCGATTCGTCATCACTGAAGACCCCGGCCGGATTCGACTACACGATCCCGATGACCCAGCATCCCGCTGAATCCAGCTGGCACGAGGCGAGCGGGAGGATTCAGTTCTCACCGACTGAAATCAGGGAGGCGGTCGTCCGCCTTGCCGCCGAGAGGGCCGAGGCGCGCCGCCTTCGGCAGGACATCATCTGGGAACTCGACATCAGGGAGGGGCTCCAGTACGACGCTGCGGCGTGACAAGGCCACACTCCGGTAGGTTCAGGGCCGTGAATCCCCGGGTGACGATTGATCGCGAGGCGTGGCCGGCGGCCGCTGTCGGGGCTGTGCCTGCCGTGGTCGCCGCGCTCGGCGGACGTCGTCGTACGGCGCTGGTGCTGGCTGCCCTGCCGGTCGGGATCGTCGCGTTCTTCCGCGACCCCGAGCGCCGGATCGATGCCGTGCCAGTCGAGGACGACCTCGTGCTCGCGCCGGCCGACGGCAAGGTCATGCACGCCGGACCCGGCCAGGACGGCGTGGCACCGCCGGGCGACTGGCAGCAGGTCAGCATCTTCCTGAGCGTGTTCGACGTGCACATCAACCGGACCCCGTACAGCGGCACCGTCACCGACGTCAGCTACCGGCCCGGCAGGTGGCATGCCGCCTACAAGTTCGAGAGCGCGACCGAGAACGAGCGCAGCGACATCACGCTCGTTCACTCCGTGAACGGGGTCGACCGCACCGTGGTCTTCCGTCAGATCGTCGGTCTCGTCGCACGGCGGGTGGTCACGCGCATCAAGGCCGGCGACCGGGTGCGCAGCGGTGACCGGATCGGACTGATGAAGTTCGGCTCCCGGATGGACGTCTTTGTCCCACCCGAGGTCGAGCTGACGGTCCAGGCAGGCGACCGGACGGTCGCCGGCGAAACCGTGCTGGGTCGCTGGCGATGACCGAGGACATCGCCCGCCCCAGGCGGCGGTTGCTGCGGCGTCGACGCTTCCGGATCGCGTCGCACTCCGGTGCCGAGGTCGTCTCCCTGCGGCAGCTGCCGGCCAGGGAGCGCCTGCGGGTCACGGCACCCAGCCTGTTCACCGCCGCCAACATGGCCTGTGGTTTCTCCGCCGTACCGCTGGCGTTCAACCACCACCCGCACTGGGCTGCGGCCCTGATGACCGTGGCGATCTTCATGGACATCGCGGACGGAGCGGTGGCGCGGCTGGTCGGAGCCACGTCTCCGTTCGGCGTCCAGCTCGACTCGCTGGCCGACCTCATCTCGTTCGGCCTCGCCCCGGCAGTCCTCGTCTACACCTGGGTCCTGCCGGAGTGGCCGGCCATCGCCTGGGTCGCGGCGTACTTCTGGCTCGCGTGCGCTGCGTTCCGACTTGCCCGCTTCAACTTCACCATCGACCCGCATGCCGACAAGCGCTACTTCGTCGGGATGCCGAGCCCGGGTGCGGCGGCCGTCGTGATCGCGACCGTGTTCGCGCTCGACCTGCCGAAGGAGGGGGTCGGGCCCTCGATCGTGCTCCCGGCCGTGATCAGTGTCGTACCGGCGCTGCTGATGGTGAGCACCGTCCGGTTCCGCTCCTTCCGCAACCTGATCAATCCGCAGACCCAGCAGGCACGGGTCATCACGGCGGTCATCGCGATCTGCTTCGTCGGCGGGCTGGTCCTGGAACCGGCGGCGACGATGCTCGTCGTTGCCTACACCTACGTGTTGACCGCACCCGTCGGCATGCTGACCGCTCCGCTGCGGCGCCGGATGTTCGGGCCGGAGTCGGTCGCTCCCCCGCGCCAGCGGCAGCAGTCGGTGTTCCTGCCGCTGCACGACGACAGCGAAGACGCCGACTAGCCGTTGTAGCTGATGCGGATCTTCTCGGCGAGCGGGAGCGACTGACAGGCCAGCCGGATACCGTCGGCCAGGTCGTCGCCATCGAGGACCTCGTTGTGCGTCATGGCGAGCTCACCCTCGAGGACGACGCAGGCGCAGGAGCTGCAATTGCCCTCGCGGCAGCTGAACGGCGCGTCGACACCCTTCTCCTCCAGGAACTCGAGGAGGACCTTGTCGCCGTTCCAGTCGTCGAACGTGTAGTGCTCGCCGTCCAGCTCCACCTCGAGGTGCACGGGCCCGGCGAACCGCTCCGGTGCGGCATCGTCGGGTTCGTCGGCGTCGTCAGCCTCGGCGAGCGTCGCCTGTGCGGCGAGCACCTCCTCGACCTCGCCGAACGGGTTGCCGCCCAGCGACACGAACTTCTCCTGGTGCCGGCGTTCGCGCGGGATGCCCAGGTCCTTGAGCGCGGTGGTGACCGCCTTCATGAACGGCGCGGGCCCGCACACGAACGACTCGTAGCCCGCGAAGTGCGTCGCGAAGTGGCTGAGCTGCTCCTGGCTGGGCAGGCCCTGGACGCTTTCGAGCCAGTGCACGACGGTGAACCGCTCGGCGTACGCGACGGACAACGCAGTCAGCTCGGCGGCGAAGATCACCGACTTCTCGTCGCGGTTGGCGTAGAAGAGGACGACCTTGCCTGTCCCCTTCTCCAGCGCGGTCCGCGCGATCGAGATCACCGGAGTGATCCCGGAGCCGCCACCGAACAGCAGCAGGTCGGCGTCGAGGTCCTTGGGAGTGAAGATGCCGCTCGGCGGCAGCAGCCGCATCGTGTCGCCGGCCTTGAGGTTGTCGCAGATCCAGTTCGACGCGTACCCGTCGACGGTGCGCTTGACGGTGATCTGGTGACGGCCGCTGTGCGGCGAGCTGGACAGCGAGTAGCAGCGCGCCGCCAGGCCGGTCTGGTCGCTCGGCACCGCGACGGTCAGGAACTGCCCGGGCGTGTAGGCGAATTCCTCCCGGAGCTCCGCGGGCACGTCGAAGACGATCGACCTGGCGTCCGCGGTCTCCTCGATGACCTCGGCGACGTTCAGCCGATAGGACTCAATTGCCATGTTCAGTAGCCATCCTCGGCGCCGACGTCGATCGCGCCGTCCTTGACGGCCTCGTCGATCGAGGAGCGTAGTCGTGAGCAGGCGACGCGCACCGGGCGGCCCTCGGGTTGGGCCGCCGCACGTCGGAACTCGGCGCAGTGCTCCAGGGACTCGGCATCCCACTGGATCGAGGTGTGGTGATCACTGTTCTTCTTCACCCGAACCCGTGCCAGGCAGTCCAGGCACGCGACCTCGGTCAGGCGCGCCTGGGTGTAGAGCCGCTCGTCCTCCGCGGTGTCCGCGCTCGTCGGAGCGAAGGAGACCATCAGTGCGCTACTGGAAGTCCGGCGGCGGCGGCCTCGGCGGCCTTCTTGCGAAGGTTCTCGGCAACCTCTTCGTGCCAGTACTCGTTGGCCTTCGTGGTGTCGACCTCGAACTCGAAACGCTCGACCATCTCCGGCGCGATGTCGGCCTGGTCGACGTAGAACTGCTCGTACCAGCGGCGCAGCTGGTAGACCGGACCGTCCTCCTCGCACAGCAGCGGGTTCTGGACGGCGATCTTGTTCTGCCAGATGTGCACGTCCTGCAGGAAGCCCTCGCCGAACATCTTGGTGTACTTCTTCGCGATGTAGTCGACGGTCGCGTCGTCCATGCCCTCGGGCTTGCGCACGGTGATCCCGTACTGCAGCGTGAACGAGTTCGGGCTGGTCGCGATGTGGGTGTTGATCAGGATGACCTCGGTCTCGAACCCCTTGTAGTTCACCCACAGCCAGTTGATCATGTACGACGGCCCGTAGTAGGTGGCCTCGGACTTGAGGAACAGGTCGGTCCCGCCCGAGCTGTAGCCGCCGGCCTTGTCCGGCCGACCGGTCGACTCCATGTACTGGGTCGCCACGTGGCCCTCGAAGACGTTGCGGAAGCTCGTCGGGAAGGAGAAGTGCACGTAGTAGAAGTGCGCCATGTCCGCCACGTTGTCGATGAGCTCGCGACAGTTGGAGCCCTCGATCTCGGTGACGTTCCAGCTCCAGTCGGCGAACTCGCCCTCGGCGAGGCCGGCGAGCTGGTGCGGGAGGATCGCGCGATCGGCCTCGGAGCCCTCCGGGTCGAACCAGATGAACAGCTGGTCATTGACGATCGCCGTCTCGTAGCGCTGGGTCTTGGCACGCAGCGGAACCCGGCGCGCGTACGGGATCGCCTTGCACTTGCCGTCGCCGCCCCAGCGCCAGTCGTGGAAGGGGCAGGCGATCTCGTTGCCCTTCACGGTGCCCTGGGACAGGTCACCGCCCATGTGCCGGCAGTAGGCGTCGAGGACGTTGAGCCTCCCGTCGCCGCTCTGGAAGACCACGAGCTTCTGGCCGAACGCCTGGATGGAGTGCGGCTTTCCGTCGCGGAACCTCTCGGCCAGACCCAGGCAGTGCCATCCACGAGCGAAGCGTGTCGGTGTCGCGGCGGCCTCGATCGCACGGACTCCACTCTCGGGGGCTGTGGTCATGTTTCCGTCCTTTGGGGCATTCCCGTGGCGATTGCACGCTACGGGCGCGACGGCCGGGGGCGGTGGCAGGTCCCACTGGGCGGGACCACCTCAGCCGCGCGATCC
>JAOPYE010000007.1 GCA_025964775.1 Marmoricola sp. | reverse complement strand
GGTCTGGTCTTTGCGGAGCATCGGCTTGTTGGTCGTGATCGCGACGACAGCGAGCTTGTAGGTGCTCATGATCTCGGCGGCCTCGGTCTCGGCCGTACCGGTCATGCCCGAGAGCTTCTTGTAGAGGCGGAAGTAGTTCTGAAGGGTGACCGTGGCAAGGGTTTGGTTCTCGGCCTTGACCTCGACACCCTCCTTCGCCTCGATGGCCTGGTGGATGCCCTCGTTGTAGCGACGACCTGACAGGATACGGCCGGTGTGCTCGTCGACGATCAAGACTTCACCGTTGATCACGACATAGTCTTTGTCGCGCTTGAACAGGGCGTCGGCCTTGATGGCGTTGTTCAGGAACGAGATCAGCGGCGTGTTGGCCGACTCGTACAGGTTCTCGATGCCGAGGTGGTCCTCGACCTTGGTGATACCGGGCTCGAGGATCGAGATGGTGCGCTTCTTCTCGTCGACCTCGTAGTCCTCGTCGACCGAGAGCTTGACGACAAGCTTGGCGAACTCGTCGTACCAGGCCACCTCGTCCTGCGTCGGGCCGGAGATGATCAGCGGGGTCCGGGCCTCGTCGATGAGGATGGAGTCGACCTCGTCGACGACCGCGAAGTTGTGGCCGCGCTGGACGCAGTCCTCCAGGGCGTTGGCCATGTTGTCGCGCAGGTAGTCGAACCCGAGCTCGTTGTTGGTCGCGTAGGTGATGTCGCACGCGTAGGCCTCGCGACGCTCGGCCGGGGTCATCTCGGGGTGGATCACGCCGACGGTCAGGCCGAGGAAGTGGTGGACCCGGCCCATCCACTCGGCGTGGTACTTGGCGAGGTAGTCGTTGACCGTGACGACGTGGACGCCCTTGCCCTCCAGCGCGTTCAGGTAGGACGGGAGCGTCGAGACCAGGGTCTTGCCCTCACCGGTCTTCATCTCGGCGATGTTGCCGAGGTGCAGCGCTGCACCGCCCATGATCTGGACGTCGAAGTGCCGCTGGCCGAGGACCCGCTTGGCCGCCTCGCGCACCGTGGCGAAGGCCTCCGGCATGATCTCGTCGAGGGTCTCCCCGTCGGCGAGCCGCGTGCGGAACTCGTCGGTCATACCGCGGAGCTCGTCGTCGCTCATGGCAACGAAGTCGTCCTCGATCGCGTTGATCGCCTTGGAGATGGTGTCCAGCTGGCGGAGGATCTTCCCTTCGCCGATGCGGAGGATCTTGTCGATGATGGCAGGCACGGTCTTCAGGCTCCCAAAATGGCAGTGCAGAAATCTGGGCGGCGCCGGGTGACGCAGTGGCCAACTCTACCCAGCGCGGCGAAAGGTCAGTGCTCAGTACCCGTACCCGGGCCACCTTCCTGGGCGCGCCTGCGGTTCTCGGCCTCCTTGCGGCGCTGCTCCTCCGCGCGCTCACGGACCCGGGTCAGGAATTCCTGGTCCGATTCCGGGGTCAGTCCGGCCGCCCGTCCGGGCCGGTCGTACTCCGGGTAGGCCGTGGCCGGACGCTCGTACGCCCCTCCCCTGCCCGGCCCGCCCTGCGGTCGGCCGGCGAAGAGCCAGATCACCGAGCCGATCGCCGGGACCAGCAGGATCAGCAGGAACCAGGCCATCTTCGGCAGGTGCCGGACCCGGTCCTCGTCGCTGGTGATCACGTCGATCAGGCAGAAGATGTCCAGCGCCAGGAACAGCAGGGCCGGGGACGCGCGCAGCATCGAGTGGTCTCCCTCGCTCCCGGGGCCGGGGTCTCCCGGCCGCGTCAGGCTGATCGTAGTTGGGCCAGCACCCCGGCGGCGAGATCTCCCCGAGGTTCGACTGCGATGTCGTCGAGTCCGAGCCAGTCGGCGAGCCGGCCGAGCTCGGCAGCGAGCTCGGCGGCTGTCTCGGCAGGTGCGTGCTGCTCGGCGTACGCCGCCTTGACCGTCAGGACCCCTGCCTTGCGATCGGCCTTGAGGTCGACCCGCGCGACGATCCGGTCACCGAGCAGGAACGGCAGCACGTAGTACCCGTACTCCCGTTGCGCGGCGGGGACGTAGATCTCGATGCGGTACCGGAAGCCGAAGAGGTGCTCGGCCCTGGGCCGCTCCCACACCAGCGGGTCGAAGGGACTCAGCAGCGCCCGGGCTGCGGCCCGGCGCGGGATCCTGGCGCCGACGTGGAGGTAGTACGGGCGGCTGCTGCCCTCGACCTCGACCTCGACGAGCTCGCCGGCCTCGACAAGCTCGGCGACCGCCGGCTTCGACTCGGCCGGACGCATCCGGTAGTAGTCGCGCAGATCCGGCTCCGTGCCGACCCCGTGCGAGATCGAGGCGCGGCGGATCAGCTCGCGGTGGGCCTGCTCGGGCGCCGGGGTCGGCATCGCCAGCACGGCCGCCGGAAGCACCCGCTCGGGCAGGTCGTAGAGCACCTCGAACTGAGAGGTCCGCCCGGCGATCGCCAGGTCCCCCACGACGTACAGGTAGTCGAGGGCCTTGCGTGTGGCCGACCAGTTCCAGCCCCAGTTCTTCTTGCTGCGCGGCAGCCCGTCGTCGAGGTCGCGCGCCGTGCTGGGGCCGAGCTCACGGATCTCGGCCAGCAACGAGGCCTCGAGCTCCTCGGTGACCGCATCGGTCCACCACTTGCCCCGCTGCGGCCGGTAGGAGTCCATCCGGTGCCGCATGTGTGGCCACAGGTCGACCGGCATGAACGCCTGGACGTGGGCCCAGTACTCCACCAGCCGACGCGAGCGACCGGTCGAGGCACGTTCCAGGAGCCCGGTGTCGTAGGCACCCATCCGGCTGAACAGCGGCATGTAGTGCGCTCGCTGGAGCACGTTGACCGAGTCGACCTGGAGCACCCCGGTGCGCTTGAGCGTCCTGGTCAGTGTCGCCATCGTGGGCGTCGCGTGCGGCGGGTCGAGGAAGCCCTGGGCCGCGAGCGTGATCCGGCGCGCCTGGGCCAGGCTCAACGACTGCATGGAAGGAACCTAGAGCAGGTCACCGACAGTGCTACGGCAGGTCGAGGAGCTTTTCGCGTACCGCGTACATCACGGCTTCCATGCGGCTGTGCAGCTGCAGCTTGTCCAGGATGTTGCGCACGTGGTTCTTGACCGTGTTCTCGCTGATGAAGAGCTGCTTGGCGACCTCGCGGTTGTTCAGCCCGGTCGCCACCAGTCGCAGCACCTCGAGCTCCCGGTCGGTCAGGCGCGGGACGTGGCCGACCTCGCGATCGGTGCGCGAGATCTCCTTGAACTCGTCGATCAGCTTGGCGGCCATCGACGGACTGATCAGCGACTGTCCCTCGGCGACCACGCGGATCGCCTGCGCGACCTCGTCGATCGAGGAGTCCTTGAGCAGGTACCCCGACGCACCGTTCTTGACCGCCTCGTAGAGGTCACCCTCCTCGTCGCTGACGGTGAGCATGATGATCCTGGCCGAGGGCGCCTGCTCCTTGATCCGGATGCACGCCTCGAGACCGCCGCGCTTGGGCATCCGTACGTCGAGCAGCACCACGTCCGGCATCGTCTCGACGATCAGGTCGACGGCCGTGATCCCGTCGCCGGCCTCGCCCACGACGTCGATGTCCGGCTCTACTCCCAGGAGCATCGTCAGACCGCGACGAAAGAGCTCCTGGTCGTCAACCACGACCACCCGGACGGGTTCCGTCCCGGACATCTGTTCTGGCACGTTCGAATCATGTCAGATCGACTGCGCCCGACCGCCCGCTTCGCGAAATGCGCTCGGCGGGCTGCCAGTCAGGTCAGCTCGAGGGAGATGACCCCGTAGTCATAACCGCGTCGGCGGTAGACGACCGAGGGTCGTTCGCTCTCCTTGTCGACGAAGAGGTAGAAGTCGTGGCCGACCAGTTCCATCTCGTACAGGGCCTGCTCGAGATTGATGGCGCTCGCCACGTGGGTCTTCTCGCGAACCACCAACGGTCCGACCCCGGTCACGGCGACGGGGCCGACGTGGTGCTCGGCGATGACGTCGTCGCCGTCGACCTCGGTCTCGCCGTTGCCGGTGCGGGCCATCGCGTGGCCCAGCGACTCGGGGGTGTGCTGGCCGCGGTGCACCTTGCGCCTGTCGGCGGCGCGACGCATCTGCGCGGACATCTTGTCCAGGGCGAGGTCGAGGGCCGCCATCTTGTCCTCGGCGGCTGCCTCGGCCCGCAGGATCGGGCCCTTCGACTTCGCGGTGAGCTCGACGCGCACCTGGCGCTCGGGCTGACGGGCGTTGCGCTCGCGCTCGAGGAGGACCTCGACGCGGATGATCCGGTGATCGTGTTTCTCGAGGCGGGTGAGCTTGTCCTCGACGTGCTCGCGAAAGCGCTCCGAGACCTCACAGTGCCGACTGCTGACCACAACGTCCATACAGACCTCCCGTTGTCTCCGGCGGAACGCTCCGCCGGTTGGTTACCGCGTCACGAACCGCCCTCTGAGCACGTCTGGGCACGCCAGGAGGAGCCCGTCCGGCCGACCTGGTCTTCTACCCCACACCCGCCTGCTGAGACGGTCGCAGCTTGAGCCACTACTGGCCTTCTCCCCCGCGTCCCCGTATCTGACGGGGGGCGGGAGGCAGGACTTACGACTAAGCCGCACCGTGATCGGCATCCGCCGCTCAGGACATGAATCCGATGAGCTGCCTCTGCCTTACGTGGACCGTTTTGCCTGCGACTGGCATCGGCTTGTCGGCCGGGAACCGGGTGCAGCTCCGTCTCGCGACGTGTCCGCACTGCTCCCTGCCTGACGCAACCACGGACCCGGACGGACTCCATGTACAGACGTTAGCCCTCGCCTCCACACACCGCCAGCGATCACCGGAATCGCCGCTGGGTGGCCGCCAAGGTGGCGATCGCGGACACGCGCAGGCCCACGTCCTCGAGCGCGCGCTGCGCTTCGCGGGCGGTCGAGCCGGTGGTCAGCACGTCGTCGCAGAGCACGACCTGCACGGCCACGCCGGGGCGAGCCAGGCGGGACAGGCCGCCATTGACGGCGAGCCGGCCGGCGAGGTTGGCCGCTCGGCCGGCGGCGTCGAGGCCGGCCTGATCAGCGATGCGGTCGCGCTGGCGCAGCAACCGGGCCACCCGGACCTCCCCGCCGGTCGAGCCGAGCTCGCGTGCGGCAGCCCGCGTCATCCGCAGCACCGGGTCGTGCCCGCGGCGGCGCACCACGCCAGGGGACGACGGCACCGGGACCAAGAGGACCGGCCCAGAACCCGGCCCAGAACCCGGCCCAGAACCCGGCCCAGCCCGAGGCCCGGTCGCCACCGCCAGCACCCCGGCGAGCATCCCGCCCAGCGGTCGGGTCAGCGCAAACGCGCGGTGTTCCTTGTGCGCGAGGACCAGGGCCCGGACCGGGTCGCGGTACGGCGCTGCGGCGAAGCTGGGCGCCAGGCCCGCCGGGCACGGGTCGGGACGGACCGGGTAGCCGGTCCGCGGCAGCACCCGGACGCAGTCGCGGCAGAGCAGCCGCCCGGCAGTGCCGCACACCAGGCACCGGGACCCGAGGACCAGGTCGAACCAGTCGTCGAGCATTCCGCGATCCTGCCCGGCACCAGCAGCGGGCGCCACCCGGGCAACCGAGCCGTGGAGAACTGCTACGGGTAGGCGCCTGCGAGGACCGCGGTGGCTGCCCGCACCCACTCACCCGTGTCGCCCTGGAGCAGGAGACGGTGGTCGGAGGTGATCACCTGGACCGGCAGGCTCGTGTCCGGGCTGGCGACCAGGCCGGTCAGCACCCCCGGGACCAGGTCCGGAGTGGCGCTGCTCGGATCGCCCGGCGAGCCGTCCATCTCCAGCGACACGATCCGGCCACTGTCCTTGGTCGCCTGGGACAGGACGGCAACCGTCGTCGGCGAGTTCTGGGCGACATCGATCGCAGGTCCGAGATCCGCCCCGCTGTACTGGACCGCGCTGGCCGCACCCACCGACACCACGGCACCGGACGTGGACCGCACGATCGGGCTCACCAGGATCGTCGGCGTGCTGCCGGTCGCGAGCGCCGCGACCAACCGGGTGCCGTCCGCCGTCACCGTGAACGCACTGACCTGCTTGCCACTGATGCCCGGAACCGCCACCACGCGGTCACGGGTGCCGTCCAGGACATGGACCACCGCGCCACCGCGGCTGGCATCGATGTCCCACAGGCCCCCGAACGGGTCGTAGGTCGGGCGGAGCAGGTTGGTGGCACCTGCGAGGGCCGGGCTCACGGCCTTCGCCGCGGTCGACCCACGGTCGGCGGCCAGGTACAGCCGGCGCCCGTTGCCCGCGACCGCTGCGACCCGGTACCCGGCCAGGTCCAGTGCGACCGAGCGCAACGAGAACCCGGGCTCTCCCAGCGGGCCGCCGATGGGCGTCGCCGGGCCGGTCCCGAGCCGGACGACCCGCCTGTTCTGGATGGCGACCAGGTCGCGGGCCTGGGCCAGGTCAGGGTCCGCTTCGGACCCGGCGTTGACGCTGATGTCCGTGGCACCGCCGATCAGGGGCAGCGGCGAGCCGGCGACCGTCACCCGGAGCCGGTTGATCCCGGGGACCTGGCGCAGCGTGCGAGCCAGCTGCGCCACAGCTCGTGCCAGGTCTGCAGGAGCGAGCTGCGAGAACCGCTGCCCGAGCGGGATCTCGGCGACACCGGCGTCGGAGACCACCACCGAGAGGTCGAGCCCGGTGTGCGGAGCGAACGCGGAGACCGCGATCTGACCGAGTGCTTCGCCGGGTCCGGCGAGCAGACCGCGGACCAGGTCCGTCGCGGTCTGCGCCCCCCGCGGGACGTAGACCCGGACCGGCACCAGCAACGTGCCGGTGCGGTCGTAGAAGTACAGGTTGAACGGGACGAACAGGCTGGAGAAGTACGACGACGGCACCGCGAGCGCGTTCGGCGGGTTGTCGATGCGCCACTGGCCACCCTCCTGGACCAGCGAGAACGGCAGCGTGGTGGTCGCCGCCGCCTCGCCGCCGACCCACCCGCCGCGGGCGTCGAGCTGATGGGCGTCACTGAGCCGGGCGGACACTGCTCCGGCGCTGGCCTCCACTGTCGAGGCGTCGTACACGATGGTGCCGTCGACGGGCTTCCACTCGGAGCGGGCACTCTCGGAGAGGAACTCCCGGGCGACCGCCGTACTGGGCGGGTTGGCCTGCATCGCCAACAGGAACCCGCGCACGATCCCCGCCGGGTTGTCGTCGCGCGTCGGGCCCGGCGGTTCGAAGTACGGCGCGTCCAGGGTGGCGTTGACCGACGGATCGGGGCGCGTGTGCACCGGTCCGGAGACGGGCAGGGTGGTGCAGCCGGTGAGGGCCAGCACGACCAGGGCCAGTCCCGGCGCCCAGCGACGACGGGTCACCCGGACCGTCATGGTGCACCTCCGTTGCTCGAGCCCTGGGACCCGGAGATCCTCGCATCGGCCGGTACGAGCGGGAGCGGGCTGTGGGCGAGCGGTTCACCGGCACGACGGGGAACGGTCAACCGGAACTGGGCGCCCTGGTCCGGGGCACCCCACACCTGCAACCAGCCACCGTGGAGCTGCGCGTCCTCCAGCGAGATCGCCAGGCCCAGGCCGGTACCGCCGGTGGTCCGGGCCCGTGCCGGGTCGGCACGCCAGAAGCGGTTGAAGACCATCGCGGACTGCCCGGGGCCAAGGCCGACGCCGAAGTCGCGGACGGTGACGGCGACGGACTGCGGATCGGCCTCGACGGCCACCACCACCCGCGCATCACCCCGTACGTCGGCATGGTCGATGGCATTCGTGACCAGGTTGCGTAGCACCCGCTCGATCCGGCGCTCGTCGACCTGGGCGACACAGGATCTTGGCGCGTCCAGCACGAGCTGCACCCCACGCCTACGGGCCACCGGGTCGGCGGAGTCGACGACGCGGTGCGCCACGTCGACCAGGTTCACCTCGGCGAGCTCGAGACCGGCCGCGCCGGCGTCGAACCTGCTGATCTCGAGCAGGTCGGCCAGGAGGTTCTCGAACCGGTCGAGCTCGTTCTGCAACAGCTCCGCGGCCCTGGCGGTCACCGGGTCGAAGGACTCCCGGGAGTCGTGCAGCACGTCGCCGGCCATCCGCACGGTGGTCAGCGGGGTGCGCAGCTCGTGAGAGACGTCGGAGACGAATTGGCGCTGGACCCGGGAGAGCTCGACGAGCTGGCGGATCTGTTGCTGGAGCGCATCGGTCATCTGGTTGAACGAGATGGCGAGCCTGGCGATGTCGTCCTCGCCGTGCACGTGCATCCGCTCCTCGAGCCTTCCCGAGGCGATGCGTTCGGCGACCCGGCGAGCCAGCCGGACCGGCCGGATCACCTGACGCGTCACCAGCAGCACGACACCGGCGATGAGCACCAGCAGCAGCACGCCCGAGGTCAGCAGCGAGCGCCGTACCAGGTTGAGGGTGCGCTGCTCGTCGTGCATCGGGAACACGTAGTACAAGGTGTAGGTCCCTCCGTCGGAGGGCAGCACCACCCGCGCCCCGACGACGACCGCAGGAGACCCCTGCCCCGGACTGTCGCCGAGCCTGAGCTCACGGGCGTAGGTCCAGGCCGTGCTGTCCGAGCGCGCGACGACCCGCCGCAACCGGACCGGGACGCTGTCGGCCGAGATGCCTGGCGTCGTGCGTATCCCGGTGGCCGGCGACGGGTCGCTGGCCGACCTGATCGGACCGAGCACGACCACGTCGAAGCCGCGGACCTCGCCGCGCGAGACCAGGGTCTCGACGAGCTGGCGCAGCTGCGTGGTCGGGTCGAAGTCGCTGCTGCCGGCTGATCCGAGCAGTTCGCGGGCGTTCGCGGTCTCGCTGGAGGCCTCGCCGAGCGAGGAGGTGACCTTGCTGTTGACCAGCCCGTCCGAGATCTGACGCATCAGCAGCAGGCCGACCGAGCCGGCGACCAGGGCGCCGAGGAGCACGATCGCGACGACGACCCGGGTACGGATCGACCGGCGCCAGAACGTGAACGTCCCCGCTGCGCCGTGGCGGATCCGGGCCCAGCGAGCGGCGGCCGGCCGGGTCGGCCTCCGGGGCGCGGCACCGGACGGGCCTCCGGCGTCAGTCGGGATCAGGTCCGCCATCGGGATCCGACGTACCGGCCTTGTAGCCGACTCCGCGTACCGTCATCACGATCGACGGGTTCTCCGGGTCGTGCTCGACCTTGGCCCGCAGCCGCTGCACGTGCACGTTGACCAGCCGCGTGTCGGCGGCGTGGCGGTAGCCCCAGACCTGTTCGAGCAGCATCTCCCGGGTGAAGACCTGCCACGGCTTGCGAGCCAGGCAGACGAGCAGGTCGAACTCCAGCGGCGTGAGCGCGATCGTGTGCCCGTGACGGGTCACGCTGTGTCCGGCCACGTCGATGGAGACGTCCACGATCCGCAGCATCTCGGGCGCCGGGACCTCGAAGTGCCGCATCCGGGCACGGATGCGCGCGATCAGCTCCTTGGGCTTGAACGGCTTGGCGATGTAGTCGTCGGCGCCGGATTCCAGGCCGACGACGACGTCGACGGTGTCGCTCTTGGCCGTGAGCATCACGATCGGGACACCGGAGCCGGCCCGGATCTGGCGGCACACCTCGATGCCGTCGGTGCCGGGGAGCATGAGGTCCAGCAGAACCAGGTCGGGCTTGTAGTCGAGAAACGCTGCGTGTGCCTCGTCGCCGCGTCCGACGATCCGGCTGGCGAAGCCCTCGTTGCCGAGGACCAGCGTCAGCATCTCGGCCAGGGCCGCATCATCGTCAACGACGAGGATGCGGGCCCGCCCGGCCTGGTCCTGCTGGGTCACTCCTGGAGTATCTCTGACTCAGTACCGGTAGGCGTCGGCCTTGAACGGGCCTTCGACCGGTACGCCGAGGTAGTCGGCCTGCTCCTGGGTCAGGATCGTCAGCTCGACACCGAGGGCGTCCAGGTGCAGGCGGGCGACCTCCTCGTCCAGGTGCTTGGGCAGCACGTAGACGCCGACCGGGTACTCCTCGGTCTTGGAGAAGAGCTCGATCTGTGCCAGGACCTGGTTGGTGAACGAGTTCGACATCACGAACGACGGGTGGCCGGTCGCGTTGCCGAGGTTCAGCAGACGACCCTCACTGAGCACGATGACCTTCTTGCGCTCGCCCTGATCATTGGGAGGGAAGATCCACTGGTGGACCTGCGGCTTGATCTCGTCCTTGACGATGCCCGGGATCTTGGCCAGGCCGGCCATGTTGATCTCGTTGTCGAAGTGGCCGATGTTGCCGACGATCGCCTGGTGCTTCATCTTCTCGAAGTGCTCGACCCGGATGATGTCGAAGTTGCCCGTCGTGGTGATGAAGATGTCGGCGTACTCGACGACCGTCTCGAGGCGCTTGACCTCGTAGCCGTCCATCGCCGCCTGCAGCGCGCAGATCGGGTCGATCTCGGTGATGATGACGCGGGCGCCCTGGCCGCGCAGCGACTCAGCCGACCCCTTGCCGACGTCGCCGTAGCCGCACACGACCGCGACCTTGCCGCCGATCATGACGTCGGTGCCTCGGTTGATGCCATCGATGAGCGAGTGCCGGCAGCCGTACTTGTTGTCGAACTTCGACTTGGTGACCGAGTCGTTGACGTTGATCGCCGGGAAGAGGAGCGAGCCCTCCTTGTAGCGGTCGTAGAGCCGGAGCACGCCGGTGGTGGTCTCCTCGGAGACACCCTTGATGTTGTTGGCGATGTTGGTCCAGCGCGTCGGGTTGTTCTCCAGCGAGCGGGCCAGGACGCGCAGCACCTCCTTGAACTCCTCGTTGTCGGTGGAGTCCTGACCGGGAACAGCGCCGACCTTCTCGAACTCGACGCCCTTGTGGACGAGCAGCGTGATGTCGCCACCGTCGTCGAGCAGCATGTTCGGGCCGACCAGGTTGCCGGCGGCGTCGGTGAAGTCGAAGACCTTCTCGGCCTCGTCCCAGTACTCGGCCAGGCTCTCGCCCTTCCAGGCGAAGACCGGGGTGCCCTTCGGGTTCTCGACGGTTCCGCCGCTGCTGGGCGGGCCGACGACGACCGCTGCCGCGGCGTGGTCCTGGGTGGAGAAGATGTTGCAGGTGGCCCAGCGCACCTCGGCGCCGAGCGCGACCAGCGTCTCGATGAGCACGCCGGTCTGGATCGTCATGTGCAGCGAGCCGGCGATCCGGGCGCCCTTGAGCGGCTGCGCGTCCCCGTAGGTCGTACGCAGCGAGACCAGGCCGGGCATCTCGTGCTCGGCGAGGGTGAGTTCCTTGCGGCCGAATTCGGCCAGCGTGAGGTCAGCGACCTTGTAATCCATGGTTTCGTCCTTGCAGGGTTGATTGAAGGTTTCGGTCACGATGAAGACAGGCAAAAACCTGTGCAAGGCGTCTGGCCACGATCTCGTGCGCGAGGCGCGGCCTCGATCATAACCGTTAGGCTCGGGACGTGCTCCTCGCTTCGCTCGTCAACGCTCTGTCGCCCACTCGGCCTCGAGCAAGCTCGGGCGCTCGATAGGCTACGAGCGTGAGTGCAGGACTGTTCGGACTGCTCGACGACGTCGCTGCCCTTGCGAAGCTCGCAGCCGCGTCGCTCGACGACGTGGGCGCCGCCGCCGGCCGGGCCAGCGTGAAGGCCGCGGGCGTCGTGGTCGACGACACCGCCGTGACCCCGCAGTACGTCCAGGGTGTCGCCGCTCACCGCGAGCTGGCGATCATCCGCCGGATCGCGGTCGGATCGCTGCGCAACAAGCTCGTCTTCATCCTGCCCGCGGCGCTGCTGCTCAGCCAGTTCGCGGCCGGCCTGCTCACCCCGATCCTGATGATCGGCGGCACCTACCTGTGCTTCGAGGGCGCCGAGAAGGTCTGGGCCCGGCTCGCCGGGCACACCGGGCACGCCGGAGGATCCGGCGAGACCGTCACCGACGACCAGCACCTCGACGCCGCCGCCGAGGACGGAGTCGTCGCCGGGGCCATCCGGACCGACTTCATCTTGTCCGCCGAGATCATGGTGATCGCGCTCAACGAGGTCTCCGACCAGCCGTTCGTGGCACGTGCCGCGATCCTGGCCGTCGTGGCCGTGGCCATCACCCTGCTCGTCTACGGCGTCGTTGCCGTCATCGTGAAGATGGACGACGTCGGCCTGCACCTCTCACGGACCCGGGCGGCCCCGGTGCAGGCACTGGGGCGCTCGCTGGTGCGAGGAATGCCGGTGCTGCTGTCCGTGATCGCGGCGGCCGGCGTGGCCGCGATGCTGTGGGTCGGTGGCCACATCCTGCTCGTGGGCGCTCACAACCTCGGCTGGCACGGTCCCTACGACCTGGTGCACCGGCTCCAGCACCGGGTCGAGCACGCTGTCGGCTCGCTGGACACGGTGCTGGGCTGGATGACCAACACCGCAGCCTCGGCCGTCGTCGGCACTGCGGTCGGAGCGCTGGTGGTCGCCGCGATGCACCTCGTCCGGCGCCGGCGGCCGTCCGGACACTGAGCCCGGAGCCTCAGCGCGAGAGGCCGAGACCCAGGTAGCGCGCCGCGAAGGTGCCGGTCGCGAGCAAGGACGCGTACCGGGCCACGTCGCCGTCGGCCTCGCTCGTCACGATCTCGATCCGTACGCCGTGGTAGTCGGCCTGCTCGCTGAGCCGCTGCCGGGTGTCGGCGACCACCGGGTCCGGGGAGCCGTCGTCGAGGATCACCAGCGACGGACGCAGGTCCGCGGCATCGTCGGCGAACGGGTCGGCGAACACGTCGGCCGGAGCCGCCGCCGCCAGCACGGGGAACAGGTGCTCGGCATCAGCGGCCAGGGCGGCACG
Source organism: Marmoricola sp. (assembly GCA_025964775.1). Classification (GTDB taxonomy): domain Bacteria; phylum Actinomycetota; class Actinomycetes; order Propionibacteriales; family Nocardioidaceae; genus Marmoricola. The sequence continues at coordinate 23,428 of JAOPYE010000007.1, read as the reverse complement.
CCCGGTGGCGCGGCGTACCGACTCGGCGACCCGACGTGCGGCCCGGGCCGCCAGCACGGTTCCGCCCCACAGCAACGGCGAGGTCTCGGCGATGCCGCTGGCCAGCAGCTTCGCCGGGTTGACCGCGAGGTCCCGGAACGGTCCGCACTGCAGTGCCACGTCATCCAGGGCGGTGGCGACGACCTCCGGGTCGGTGTCCGGGCCCAGGTGCAGGCGGTCGAGCAGGTCCAACATCACGGTGGCCGTGGCCAGCTGGTCGGCGGTCGTGGTGGGCAGCAACGTCGAGTACCGCCCCGGAACGTGCCGGCCGACCAGGGAATCCTCCGGGGTCGCGACGACGAGCTGGCAGCCCCGGCGGACCGCTTCGGCGACACCGGCCGCGGTGTTCGGGTCTGACCCGTTGGGCGCCAGTACGACGACCAGGTCCAGCGCACCGGCCCACCCGGGCAGCCCGGCTCCGGGCCACGCGACGAACGGGACCGGGCAGACCGGTTCGAGCACCGCCCGCAGCAGCCGCGAGTCGGGCCCGGCTGCGATGACCGCACGCGGCGGCGTCTCGGAGAGCCGCGCGACGGCCGCCGCCAGTGGTTCGGCGGCCGAGACGGCTTCACGGCGTACCCGCGAACCACTCTCCGCCAGGTAGCGCAGATCGGGCTCCGCGAGCCTGAGTGTCTCGGGGTCGTCGAGCAGTCCGTCGTCGAAGGCAGCCACGACTAGGCCTGGCCGCTGCCTGTCCCGCTCTGTCGGGCCTCGTCGACCAGGAGCACCGGGATGTCGTCACGCACCGGGTAGGCGAGCCCACAACCGGTGCAGACGAGCTCCTCGGCTGCCGCGTCGACCGCGAGGGCGGCGTGGCAGGCGGGGCAGACGATCAGGTCCAGCAACTTCTCGTCGAGGTTCATCGGCTCACTCCTGCTCAGGACCGGATCGTGGCGAGGACTTCGTCACGGATGCGGTGCATCGTCTCGGCGTCCTTGCCTTCGGCGTTGAGTCGCAGCAGCGGCTCGGTGTTGGACGCGCGCACATTGAACCACCAGTCGTCGGCAATGACCGACAGCCCGTCGAGGTGATCGGTGCTCACGCCGGCGCGTGTTCCCCATTCTGCCTCGATGGCAGCCAGGACTGCTGCCTGGTCGGCGACCTCGGAGTTGATCTCGCCGCTCGCCACGTGGCGCGAGTACGGCGCCAGCACCTCGGAGAGCGGGGTATCGCCCTCGGCGAGTGCCGCCAGGGCGTGCAGCGCGGCCAGCATGCCGGAATCGGCGCGCCAGAAGTCCCGGAAGTAGAAGTGGCCCGAGTGCTCACCACCGAAGATCGCGTCGGTGGTGGCCATCGTCGCCTTGATGAACGAGTGACCGACGCGGGTACGCACCGGGACACCACCGAGCTCGGTCACGATCTCGGGAACGGCTCGCGAGGTGATCAGGTTGTGGATGATGGTCGCGCCCGGCTGCTTGACCAGCTCGCGGGCCGCGATCAGGGCCGTCAACACGCTCGGGCTGACCAGCTCGCCGCGCTCGTCGACCAGGAAGCAGCGGTCCGCGTCGCCATCGAACGCGAGCCCGATGTCGGCGCCGGTCTCACGCACGCAGGCTTGCAGATCGACCAGGTTGGCGGGCTCGATCGGGTTCGCCTCGTGGTTCGGAAAGGTGCCGTCGAGCTCGAAGTAGAGCTCGACGACCTCGGCGTCGATCTGGCTCAGCACCGCCGGCGTCGTCAGGCCACCCATCCCGTTGCCGGCGTCGACCGCGACCTTGAGGTGGCGGCCCTTCACCGGTGCGAGCTCGAGCAGGTACGACGCGTAGGCCGCCAGGAGGTCCATCTCGTCCAGGCTGCCCGGGGCGTCGGCGACCAGCGTCTCGCCGGAAGCCACCCGGTCGCGGATCTCGGCCAGGCCGGTCTCCATCCCGATCGGCTGGGCGTGGGTGCGACACATCTTGATGCCGTTGTACTGCGCCGGGTTGTGGCTGGCGGTGAACATGGCTCCGGCTCGACCGAGGTGGCCCGAGGCGAAGTAGAGCCCGTCCGTCGAGGCCAGCCCGATCAGGGTGACGTCGGCACCGGCGGTCATCGCGCCGTCGGCGAAGGCCCGTGCGAGCTCCGGCGAGCTCGGCCGCATGTCGTAGCCGACCACTATCGGATCTGCCCCGATCACGGCGACGAAGGCGTTTCCGACCCGACGGACGAGGTCGACGTTGATCTGGTCCGGAACGGTGCCGCGGACGTCGTAGGCCTTGAAGAACGCGTTCAGGTCAGTCGCCATGACGCGAACCCTAGTTGGCTGGGTCAGTCCTCGGAGCGGAGGGAGCGCAGATGCCCCCGACGGACGCCTTCGCGCATCTCGAACGGCTCGCGGGCCTGCTGCTGGGGACGGGGCTGGGCTGCTTCGCGGACGGCGTCGGCCAGGGCGAGCAGGTCGTCGCTGGAGTGGGCGTGCGGGTCGTCCTGGACCAGGCGCAGGACCTCCCAGCCACGGGGCGCGCTGAGCCGGTCGCTGTGCTCCTCGCAGAGGTCGTAGGCGTGCGGCTCGGCGTACGTCGCGAGCGGACCGAGAACGGCGGTCTGGTCGGCGTACACATAGGTGAGGGTGGTCGCGGCGGGACGACCGCAGGCAGTGCGCGAACAGCGTCGGAGCAGACTCACGCAGGTGAGGCTACCCGCTGCCGGTGGTCGCGGAGATTAGGCTCGCGGCGTGCCCGAGTCCCCGTCGTCCCCCGAGCCAGCCGACGTGCCGGCCGACGTGCCGGCCGATCAGCCGGCCATCGGCCTGGCCATCACCGGGCAGCTGACCGGTCCTGTCCAGCCGCGTGCCCGACGGGTCCGCGACCGGCACGGTCGCGGCATGCGCGGACGTCCGTTCGGGGACACCCCGCTGGCGCCCGGAGGAATCCCGGCCCGCCGGACCACTGCCGAACACTTCGACGCCGTCGCGCTGCGGATCATGCACGAGGTCGTCGACCGCTGGACCGAGCGCCTCGGTGACGTCGAGCTGGCGGTCGAGGAGGTTCCCGTCCTGCCCGATCACTGGGACGAGGAGTCGGTCCCACTGGCCGCGTTCGTCGACCGGACTCCGACCGGCCGGCCTCGCCTGGTGCTGTTCCGCCGCCCGCTGGAGCATCGCGTCGAAGGACCGCTCGAGCTCGAGGTCCTCCTTCTCACGGTGATCACCGAGCAGGTGGCCGAGGTGCTGGGCATTCCGGCCGAGGACGTCCACCCCGGGTACGAGGCGGAGTAGCTCGCCGGGTCGCGTGGTGGGCCGGGGTGCGTGGGTCACCACCCCTGGCGGACGGACGGCAGTCGTGTCGAGGTGATCGACGGCGTCACGCCGGCCGCGGTGACGCCCTTGCCCGACGACATCTCGAACCCCGCGACGACCGAGCCCCCGTGGGCGACGAGGCTGACGTACGCCGACTTGGCGCGCAGCGGGACCGCCACACTGCCGCGCGCAGGGACCGTCACGGTGCCCGAGCTGAGGCGTGCTCCGGCGGCGTTGTAGACGGTCACCTGGTACGTCGTTCCGGCACCGAGCGAGGAGAGGACGAGCTGACCGGTCCCGGGCGGCACCGCGAACGCGGTCGAACCCTGGATGGTCGCGACGCCGGTGGCATAGGTGACATCCCCGCCGACCACCGAACGCACAGTCGCGGTCACCGGCTGGGGTGAGGTCACCAGCAGGGACATCGGCGTGCCGTCGAAGACCTTGGTGATCCCGACCGTCGCGGTCGAGTACGGCGCCACCGTCACCGGGGTGTAGCTCGTCGGGACGAACGTGCCCGACGAGCTGATCACCTCCAGGTGGACGACCGCCTCACTGCTTCCCGGGTTGACCAGGATCAGGTTGGACGAACCGGGACTCGGCGGGAGGCCGGCCAGGGTGATCGAGGTCGCGGGCAGCGACTGCGGCGGGAGCCACTCACGCACCTGCTTGCCGAGCAGGCCGGGCGAGAGGCGGTCCGCGGCGGAGACCGCCACCAGCCCGCGTTTGGCCACCACCCGCACTGCGGCGGTACCGATCGTCGGAGCGAGCTTCGCCAGGTCCAGGACCTGCGACGTTCCGGTCGCGAGCGTGAGGCCGTGCAGCCCCGGGGACGCCACCACTCCGGTCGGCCCGAACACGTCGACGTCGACCACAGCGGCGCCGGGTCGCGGATTCGTCAGGGTCAGCACCGTGTCATGGGTCACCGCAGCGCCACCGGCGCCGACGAACCACCAGCTGGCGCGCGGCTCGGGACACGGCAACCAGGCGAGCCAGCGCGGGTTGCTGGCCACCTGGCCCGCGAAGGCCGCACCTGCGACGTTCCTGTCCGCCACGATGGTCCTGGGAGACGAGCCCAGGGTGCTCGCCGCGGCAAGCCCGCCGACCAGGTTGCCGCTGGTCGCGGTCGCGCCCGGGATACCCCCGGTGCAGCTGAAGGTGCGCTGCGCGAGGGCGACCCGCGAGGTGTCGGTCGGGGCGGCACCGAGACTGCGCGGCGTGGTCCCGGCCAGCGTGAGCATCGCCGCGGTCAGGGCCACCACCATCAGTCCGAGGACTGCTGGACGGCCTGCCGGGATCTGGACGCGGCGGCCCGGTGCGGTGGTCATCGGCGCCGCCTGTCGGGAGCGGCCAGGACGAGGCAGGTGATCAGCGTCAGCAGGCTCAGCGTGACCCACAGCGGTCGCAGCCACGCCCGGTGGCTGTTGATGCCGGTCAGGCTCGGCGTCTCCTGGACCACCCACGCGCGGGCGCCCGCGGCGGGTGCACTGGCACCGCCGAAGCCGTCGGCCGCGTCGAACCCGCCACTGACCACGCCGGCCACCGGTGCCGGCGCGTAGACGTACTTGATCCCGTAGGACGCCAACGTGCGCGCGTCCCCGGGAAGGGGGTTGGACAGCACCCGCTCGACCAGCGCGCGGAAACGCGGATCCGGCTTGGTCAGCGCGAGGACGCCGTCATCTCCGATGCGATCGGGTCCCGAACGCAACACCTGGTACTCGATACCTCTGCGCAGACCGCCGGTGACCCGGAGGACCCCGCCGAGGTTGTTGCCGCGGGCCAGGTCCTGCATGTAGGTCGGCACGACCCTCACTGCGCTGCGGGCGATCGGCGGGTTGTCTCCGCGCAGCACCCACCAGCCTGCGCCGAGCACCGGCGCCCACAGGGCGAGCAGGAAGGTCACGGCAGCGACCGGTTGGCGCCACGTGAAGCTCTCCGACCGGGCGATCTCCAGGACCCCGTCGGCCGCCACCGCCGCGGCCAGCACGAACCCGCCCTGGATCAGCAGCAGCAGGAAGCCGGGCCACGGCCGGAATTCCGTCGGGATGCCCGGCAGCGACACGGTCACCCGCGAGCTGGCCGCGAGCACGACCGTGGCCGAGCCGATGACCACCCAGATCTGCAGGACGCGCGCCCGGGTGTCGGGACGCAGGAACGCAGCCATCGCGGCGATCGGCAGACCGATCGCGAGCCAGCCGGGAGCCTCCCCCGGACCGCCTGTGCGTCCGAGGACGAGGTCGATCAGGTGGGGGTTCACGGGGACGGACGCGGCCCGGCCGGCCTCGACGAGCCAGGCACCCGGAGCCGACAGGGTGCCGATCGCCCACGGCAGGACCACCAGCAGCGGAACGACCAGGATCACCACCAGCTCGCGGCGCCAGGCACGCCCGTAGCCACCCACGACGGCGAAGAGGCAGAGCAGCGCGATCACCAGGAACGCGGGCGGGACGAACGAGACCAGGAGTGCGGCAAGAAGGGCTGTGCGCCAGGCGGCGCGCCAGCGTCGGACGGAAGCCACCGGGGCGTGCGGATCCTCCGGATCGACCTCGGGCTGCTCCTCGGCCTGACCGAGGCCGAGTGCCGCGGTTGCCAGGAACGGCAGGATCGCGGCGCCGACGACGGTGCCGATCCGGCCCTGGGCGATCGAGCCGGAGACCGCCGGCAGGAGCGCGTAGGTCGCCGCTGCCCAGAGCGGCACCCAGGGACCGTTCGTCGTACGTCGGGCGAACCGCAACGCTCCGAGGAACGCCACCGCGACCGCCAGCAGGAAGATCAGGTCGATCGCGGCGCCCGGGTGGTTGAGCAGCAGCGTCCCCAGGATCGCCAGCGGGAGCAGGTACGCCGGCCCGGGAGCGTCGCTGCCAGTGCCGATGTCGTGTCGCCACGCCCCCCAGGTGTGCCACCAGTGGCCGACGCCGTCGGGCGTGGGCAGCAGCGCGCCGCCGTGCAGCGGTCCGCCGGCGAGGTAGCCGTGTCCGGCGATCACCGCGAGCACCAGCGCCCACAGCCCGGGCCAGCGCAGGAAGCGCGCCACCCAGGCGGTCTCGTCGGTCACCCCGTCGGGGCGGCGGCGCTCGGCCTCCTCGCGCAGTCCGTTGGCGATCGCGACGTAGACGTCGGTGACGTAGTCGAGGCCGTGCCGGTACGGCAACCAGAAGGGAGCGAGCAGGGGCCGCACGGCATCGTGGCCGATCCGTGCCGTGCCGGCGCGGGCACGGCGAGCGCGCAGCACGCGACCCGGGTGACCGAAGATGTCGACGAGCGCCGCGATCTCGTCGGCCGACTCCCCCGGGGCCCGGACCAGCAGCAAGCCCAGAGCACGCAGCAGTCCACCGAGGATCATCCGCGCCGACCGGAACGGGATCGTCCAGCCGGGACTGTTGACCAGCAACGTGTACTGCGCACCGACGCGTACCTGTCGGCCGGGGTGCTCGACGAGCTCGGAGTCACGACGTCCCAGGCGCGAGGCCTCGACGTGGAACATCACGGCGGCCGGCACGACCCGCGTCCGGTGCCCGGCTCGTGCGACCCGCCACCCGAAGTCCATGTCGGTCCCGAAGACCGGGAGCAACGGGTCGAGCCCGACCGATTCGAGCACCGTGCGGCGCACGAGCATGCCGGCGGTGTTCACCGCCAGGACCTGGTGCGGCTCGTCGTGCTGGCCCTGGTCGTACTCACCGCGCTCGAGCCCGGTCTCACGCTGACCCGTTCCGGTCAGGGTGACCCCGACCTCCAGGAGGCGCTTGAGCGAGGGCCATTCACGTTGCTTGGGCCCCAGCGCCGCGACGTCCTGCGCCGCTGACTCAGCGGCCCCGACCAGGAGCTCGAGACAGTCCGGCGCGGGATTCGAGTCGTCGTGGATCAGCCAGACCCATTCGTCCTCGACCGCCGGCGCGGCGCTGGCCAGTGCGACGCGCACGGACTCGGCGTACGGGGTGCGAGGGTCCAGAAGCACCGGGGCATGGCCCAGCACGTCCTGCACTAGCGACACCGAATCGTCGCTCGAGCCCGTGTCGACCGCGACGATCGCATCGACCTTTCGGGTCGACGCGGCCAGCCCGGACAGCACCGCTGGCAGCCAACGGGCACCGTTGTGGCTGACGAGGAGCGCGGTGACCTTCACGAGGGGTCAGCCTAGGCGTTCCGGAAAGGCTCACCGACCCGGCGTCTGCGCGCCTGTGATCCAGCCAACGACACGGTGTCTGGGTCCAGGCGTCGTCAAACGTGGTGCTCGCCAAGGCGGAGGAGGGAAGGCGGCCTTCAAGCGGAGCGGGCCGTCGACCGACGACAACGCAGGCGAGGGCCGCGTTTCACGGCGCCTGGAGCTAGACAGCCCTTTTCTTGAGCTTTCTCCGCTCGCGCTCCGACAGGCCGCCCCAGATGCCGAAGCGCTCGTCGTTGTGGAGCGCGTACTCGAGGCAGTCGCCTCGAACGTCACAGGTGAGGCAGACCCTCTTGGCCTCACGGGTGGACCCGCCTTTTTCGGGGAAGAACGCTTCCGGGTCGGTCTGAGCGCACAAGGCGCGCTCCTGCCAACCACTCTCGTCAGCGTCCCCCTCGAGCAGATAGAGCTCGCGCATGGTGTTCCCCTTCGACCCTGCGACCCTGACGGACCGCGATGTGTGTGAGGGTGATCTTCCTCACCGACGTGAGTCGGAGTTGAAAACCACACTGATGTGATTACATGCCTGTCGCACCCACGAAGTCAAGCCCCGGTCTGGTATTACCGTGCGCACCAGACAGGCCTTGACACGGGGGCCATCTCACTGCTGGACCAGGCAGGAGCCACACTTCTGCCATGACGAACGCCGCCGCCGCTCCCCTTCCGTCCCGGATCACCGTCCTGTCCGGTGGCGTCGGCGGGGCCCGTTTCATCCAGGGCGTGCTCCGGCTGATCGAGCGCAACGACGCCACGGCGGGCACCGAGGTCACGGTCATCGCCAACACCGGCGACGACATCTGGCTGCACGGCCTGAAGGTCTGCCCCGACCTCGACACCGTGATGTACACCCTCGGCAACGGCATCGACCCCGAGCGCGGCTGGGGTCGCACGGACGAGACCTGGCACGCCAAGGAGGAGCTGGCGGCGTACGGCGTTGAGCCGACCTGGTTCGGCCTGGGCGACCGCGACCTCGCGACCCACCTGGTCAGGACGCAGATGCTCGACGCCGGCTTCGGTCTGTCGGCCGTCACGGCTGCGCTCTGCAAGCGCTGGCTCGAGCCTGTCCACGGCAGCCGGGTGCGGTTGCTGCCGATGTCGGAGGACCGGATCGAGACCCACGTGGCGATCGAGGACCCGGAGACCGGGGATCGCAAGGCGGTGCACTTCCAGGAGTACTGGATCCGGCACCAGGCGAGCGTCCCGGCCTTCTCGGTCGTGCCGATCGGCGCGCCGGAGGCGAAGCCCGGCCCGGGTGTGATCGAAGCGATCACCGAGGCCGATGTGGTGATCGTGCCGCCATCGAACCCGGTCGTCTCGGTCGGCACGATCCTTGCCGTTCCGGGGGTCCGCGACGCTGTTCGCGCGACGGCTGCGCCGGTGGTCGGGGTCTCCGGCATCGTCGGCGACGACCACGTCCGTGGCATGGCCCGCCAGCTTCTCGGGATCATCGGCGTCGAGGTCTCGGCCGCCGGGGTTGCTGAGCACTACGGAGCCCGGAACGGCGGAGACGGCAGCGGTGGAATTTTGGACGGCTGGCTGGTCGACACCGTCGACGCGGGCCTGGTGCCACGCATCGAAGCAGCCGGACTCGCGGCACGGGCGGTTCCCCTGATGATGACCGACCACGACGCGACGGCCGACATGGCGGCTGCGGCCCTCGCCCTGGTCGGGCTGTGAACCCCGACGGCGTTGCGCTGCAGGCGATCGCGCCGGAGGGTATCGGCGAGATCGTGCCGGGAGCCGACCTGGCCGACCTCGTCGCCACCTACGCGGTCGAGGGGGACGTCGTCGTCCTGACCAGCAAGGTCGTCAGCAAGGCCGAGGGGCGGCTGATCACCGGCGACCGTGAGGCCGCGATCCGCGCCGAGACCGTGCGGGTCGTTGCCCGTCGCGGCCCGACCAGCATCGTCGAGAACCACCTCGGCCTGATCATGGCCGCCGCCGGCGTCGACGCCTCCAACGTCGAACCCGGCCAGCTGGTCCTGCTGCCGACGGATCCCGATGCCACCGCACGCCGCCTTCGCGAGCAGGTCCGCACCCGCACCGGGGCCAACGTGGCGATCCTGATCAGCGACACGGCCGGACGGGCCTGGCGGCACGGACAGACCGACATCGCCATCGGCGCGGCCGGCATCCAGCCGCTCGAGGAGTTCGAGGGACGCACCGACGCCTACGGCAACGAGCTGGCCGTGACAGCACCGGCGATCGCCGACGAGGTCACCGCGATCGCCGAGCTCGTCAGTGGCAAGCTCGGCAGGCGGCCGCTGACCCTGGTGCGCGGCCTCGCCGGCCGGGTGCTCGCGCCGGGCGACCACGGCCCGGGTGCACGCCGCCTGGTCCGCGAACCCGGCACCGACATGTTCGGTCTGGGCAGCCGCGAGGCCGTGGCTGCCGCACTGTCCGGCACCCAGGGCGCCGCGTTCGGCGCACCGGCACTGCCGGGCGACCTCCTCGACGCCCTGGCCCAGTGCGGGTTCGAGGCGAGCGCCGTCGAGGACGGGATCAGCGTCGCCGCTGTCCCCGAGGTCAGACTGCTGGCCCTGGCGTTCGCGTACGCGTGGCAGGTGCGCACCGCCGGATCGGTGGACACACCCACGCTGCTTGCGCCACTTTCGTAGACTTCCCCCGGATCCCCGCGAGTAGCCGACCCCCAGCAGCCGACAACCAGCCGGAACAGAGAGCAGCCCCGTGGCCAAGAAGAACCAGAAGAACGTCGAACGTCGCGAGATGGTCGAGAAGATGCGTGCCGAGCAGGCCCGCAAGGAGCGTGCCCGGAGCATGCTCATCCTCGGCGTCTGCGTGCTGATCGTGATCGGACTCCTGGTCCCGGCGATCTGGTCGCTGGTCAAGTCGAACCACGACAAGAGCGTCCTGGCCAACAAGTCGCTCTCCTCCATCGGCGTCAGCGCCTCGGCCGCGGCGTGCGACAAGACCATCACCAAGACCCCCGCAGGCCTGAGCCGCTCGGGCGTGAACGGCAACCACGTCGCCATCGGGACCACGATCACCTACCCGGACAGCCCGCCGGCGTTCGGACAGCACTGGCCGAACTACCTCCAGGCCTCCGAGTACCGCAACTTCTACTCCCCGCAGGACCGCCCGGAGCTCGAGCGGATGGTGCACAGCCTGGAGCACGGGCACACGCTCATCTGGTACGACGACACGATCAAGGCCGGCAGCCAGGCCTACAAGGACCTCCAGGCGATCGCCGACAAGTACTCCGGGACGACGACCTACGTGAACGTCGTGCCGTGGAAGCCGACCGACGGCCCGGCGTTCCCGGCCGGCAAGCACGTCGTGCTGACGCACTGGGAAGGCTCGAGCTCCACCCAGCAAGGCGTCTGGGAGTACTGCGGCCAGCCGAGCGGCGCCGTGATCAGCAGCTTCGTCACCAAGTACCCGAACAGCGACTCGCCCGAGGGTGGGGCGCCGTAGGGAAACGCGCCTGACCTCACGTCAGGGCTGAACGACCCGACTGCTTGAGCACGTCCACGATCGCCTTGACGCCCTGGGCGTGGGCGGTCGTGGTCACGAGCAGCGCGTCACCGGTGTCGACGACGACCACGTCGTCGAGCCCGAGCACGGCGATGGTGCGACCGCTTCCCGGCACCACCAGCCCGGTCGCGTCCTGGGCGACGACCAGGTCAGGGTCCCCCAGGACGCGCAGGCCGTCAGCGCCCAACAGGCCGGCGAGCGCGTCGAAGTCGCCGATGTCCTCCCAGCCGAAGGCGCCCGGCACGACGGCGACCCGACCAGCTGCGGCGGCCGGCTCGGCCACGGCGTGGTCGATCGCGATCTTGGTCAGCGTCGGCCAGATCTCGTCCATCCGCCCGGGCTCGGCCGCCAGCAGGCGCAGGTCGCGCGCCAGGTCGGGATGCTCGACCGCGAGCAGGTCGAGGACCACGCTGGCGCGGGCGACGAACATGCCGGCGTTCCAGCGGTACTCGCCGGTCGCGACCCAGGCCGTCGCAGTCTCGAGGTCGGGCTTCTCGACGAATGCCGCCACCGCGTGCGCGGTCGGGAAGTCGGTCAAGCGGTCGCCGAGCCGGATGTAGCCGAACGCGGTCGATGGAAAGTCGGGATCGATCCCCAGGGTCACGAGCGCGCCGGTGCGCGCCACCTCCGCGGCTTCACGGACGCAGGCCCGGAACGCCTCGGGGTCGGCGATCACGTGGTCCGCTGCGAACGAGCCCATCACCGCGTCGGGGTCGGTGCGCTCGATGATGGCCGCGGCCAGGCCGATCGCTGCCATCGAGTCGCGCGGACTCGGCTCGGCGATGACGTGATCAGCAGCGAGGGCATCGAGCTGGCGGCGTACGGCATCCTGGTGCGCGACGCCGGTGACGACGAGGAGCCGCTCACCGACCAGCGGCTGCAGTCGGTCGTAGGTGGCTTGCAACAACGTCCGGCCGCTCCCGGCCAGGTCGTGCAGGAACTTCGGCGAGCCGGCACGAGAGAGCGGCCAGAGCCGGGTACCTGCACCCCCGGCCGGCACGACGGCCCACAGATCGTCGGGGAGATCGTCCTTGGGCGTGTCATCCATGCCCGCATCATGCCCAATCACGCGCACGCAGATGGAGGCGCCCCGACCTCGGGCACTACGGTGGCCCGATGACCACGTTCGGTGACCTGCTGGCGCGCCGGCTCGCCTCCGATCCCGGACAGCCGTTCGTGACCTTCTACGACGACGCCAGCGGCGAGCGCACCGAGCTGTCGGTGAAGACCTGGGCGAACTGGGTGTCCAAGACCGCCAACCTGTACGCCGACGAGCTCATGCTCGATCCCGGCGACGACGTGTGCATCGACCTGCCGCCGCATTGGCTCGGCACGGTCTTCGTCGGCGCGCTCTGGCTCGCCGGCCTCGGCCTCGATCCGACCGCCCCGGTGGCGATCGTCGGGCCGGATCGGATCGAGCGCGGTTCGACGTTGCGTGCCACGACCACGATGGCCTGTTCGCTGCGCCCGTTCGCGACCCGGTTCGCCGAGCCGTTGCCCCCGGGCATCCTGGACCACGGCGAGCTCTGGGCCGGCCAGGCGGACGTCTTCGGGACCACCGACGCGCTCGACCTGAGCGAGGCTCCCGACGACCGCCGCGTGATCACCGACCTCGATCCGACCTCGACCGCAGGACAACGACTGCTCGCCGGGCTCCTGGCCGGCTCGGGCTCACTGGTCCTGGTGGCGAACGCAGACGGCAGCGCATGGCCCGCTCACTCCCAGAGTGAGCGGGCCACCGCTGCCGTGCGGGCAGATCAGCCGATCAGCTGATAGCCGGCGAATCCGTTTGCCACCCACACCCGGGGGGCGAACCCTCCGGACGTCTTCCCCGGGAGCAACCAGATCGTGCCGGTTCCCTTCTCCCTGGCCAGCACGTCCGCCACGCCGTCACCGTCGACGTCACCGACGCCGACAAAGGTGTCGTAGGCAGGAGCCACTGATCCATTCGCCGCCCGCAAGGCGGACCCCGAATCGCTTCCGACCAGCGGCACGAAGGCGCCGTTGGACGAGACGAACGCTGCACCTTGGGGCGACCACGCGGCGCTCCCTATCTGGTTGAACGTCCGCAACGATGGCGGGGCAAGTTGGGGGGCCTTGAAGGCCTTGGTCCCGGCGCCGGGGAAGATGGTCAGCGGTCCGCTGCCGATCGCACCCATCAGGTCCGGGTAGCCGTCGCCGGTGACGTCACCGACAGCAGTCAGCCGCGTGATGCTCTTCCACCCTGTTCCGAGTGATCGGGGCTGGCCGAACTTTCCGTTGCCGAGTCCCGGGTAGAGGACCAGCAGGTTGCCACCAGAGGTGCGGACCACGACATCGTTCTTGCCGTCGCGGTTCCAGTCACCCACGTCGAGCACCTGGGTCGCCGTGGACACCTTGAGGTTCGTCGGCAGCGGCGCACTGGTGTTGGTCAGTCCGTTGTTCGGCACCACCACCAGGTGTCCGGCGGCGTTGCGTCCGACCACGTCGGCCGCCGCACTCCCGACCATCGGGGCCAGCGACGGCTTGCTCACCCCGAACAGCGAACGGAACGGGCCGTAGACCTGGCCGAGCTGCCCGCTCCCGGTGCCCGACAGGATCCGGGTCACGCCCGAGGTGTCGCGCAGCATCACGTCGGGCCGGCCGTCACGGGTCAGGTCGCCCCAGGCGAGCAGCGCGTTGACCGGCGACGTCGACGTGGTGATCCGCACCGGCGTCTCGAGCGCCGTACCCCCGGGCTTGCCGGCGACGAGGTAGACGCTGGTGCCGAGCAGGGCGATCAGGTCGGGCTGCCGGTCGCCGGTGATGTCACCGACGCCGACGACCTGGGTGAACGGCCACTTCCGCTTGAGGACCACGGGTGCGCCGAACGCACCGCGACCCTCGCCGGGGAACAGCTCGAGGTAGCCGGTGGTCCGATCGACACCGACGACGTCGTTCTTCCCGTCCCGGTTGAAGTCACCGACGCCGACGATCGAGCGGACGTTGGTGAAGCGCCTGGTCGCAGCGATGCCGAGGCGCGTGACGTGGCCGAGACCATCGCTGGTGAAGACCTTGGCGATGCCGGTCTTCTGGTTGCGCGCGAGTACGTCGGCACGGCCGTCGCCGGTCACGTCACCGACGCCTGCGATCAGGTCCATCGGCGACCAGTCGCCGCCGCTGACGATGGGCGCCGAGTACCCCAGCATCCCGTTGGTCGGGACGACCTGGATCGCGCCGCTCGCCGACTTCACCAGCAGGTCGGGCCACGACGAGCCGGCGAGGCTGGTGCGCAGCGGGAGAACCAGTGAGGGTTGCGGCACCGCCGGCTTCGGAGCGGTCGTCGGTGCCAGCAGGCCTGTCGGCGCCGGGATCATCGTCCGGTTCACCGGGTCTGGTGGGATCTGCGCCTGGTTCTGGATCGCCTGGGCGGCGACCCGGATCGACGGGATCTTGGCGTACAGGTAGCGCCCGGGACACTCTGTCTGATTGACGTCGCGGTGCCCGTTGATCGCGTACAGGTAGCGGTCCTTCACCCACAGGTGCGAGGCGTCGGCGCGGATGTTGGACAGCGACAGCTTCCAGGCGAAGAGGCGCGCGTAGGCATCCAGGATCGCCTGCGGCGGCTGGGCGATGTCGAAGTTGCCGATCGCCGACATGGCGAACGAGTACTCGTTGTAACCCAGGGTGTGCGCGCCGACGACGGGCCGGTCGACGCCGCCGTACCGGCCTTCCCAGATCCTGCCGAAGCGATCGACCAGGAAGTTGTACCCGATGTCGGACCAGCCACGTGACTGGGTGTGGTACGCGTAGATGCCGCGGATCAGGGCAGGCACCTGGTCGGGCGTGTAGTTGTTCGCGTTGACCGTGTGATGGATGAAGCCGGTCTCGATCACCCCGTAGTGCAGCGAGCTGGGATCGCGCAGCGACTCGTTGGCACCCCATTGGGCCCGGGAGTAGATCAGGGGCTTCGGTGCGAGCTTCATCGCGCTCAGCGCGATCTGACCGGCAGGTGTCGAACCCGGGTCGGTTGCGGGTGCTTCCTCGGAGGGCTGGCCCCCATCACCCGCAACCGCACCGGATCCCCCCAGTCCTGCCGTGGACTCGATCGGCGGCGCGCTCGTCGCGTACTGGTCGGCGGCAGGAAGTCGTGACGTGTCGATCGCCGCAGGCTGGCGGGTGACCTTGCCGGTGCCCGGGTCGATGACCGCGAGCTCGAGGTCGGCTGGCGCCGTGCCGGTCAGGGTCTCGGCCCGCATCTGCACCTGGTCGACATTGCCGACCACGACAGGGTCGGTGCCCGGACGGGTCGCTCGCGCTGCTTCAGCGGTGCCCGCGTCCGGCCCGTGGTCGTCGTGGTAGGCGGCCTTGGTCCACCCCGACCAGACACCGTGGCTGAGCGTGCGGATCTGGACCAGGATCGCGTTCTCGGACAGCGGTGTTCCCGACTTCCAGGTCACGCCGACTGTTCCGAAGCCGTGGACCGCCGTCGGCGTCGACCGCGCCGCGAGGACGAGCCTGCGGGTGGTGCGCGCGGCGGTCCGCTGCGAC
Source organism: Marmoricola sp. (assembly GCA_025964775.1). Lineage (GTDB taxonomy): Bacteria > Actinomycetota > Actinomycetes > Propionibacteriales > Nocardioidaceae > Marmoricola. Next base: position 8,006 of record JAOPYE010000007.1, on the reverse strand, counting down.
GTCCCCACCTTCGCGGCGGGGCGAGCCATTCCGGAGACCTTGACCTCGCGCACCGTCGGCGTGACCGGCGCAGTCGCGGCAGGAGCTTCCGCGACGCTGACCGCGGGAGCGAGCGAACCGGCGCCGATCTGTGGCACCCGTGCTTCGGGCGCGACGATCTGGAGCGTCATCACGCCGGCTGCCGACGCACCCACGGTCGCGACAACAGCCGTGACCATGAATTGCTGGCAGATCGTGACGTACCGGGCTCGGGTCAGACGCATCTTCTTGGACTCCATGTGAGGGGGAAGGGTTCACACGAGTCCCAAGAATCACACCAGTAACATGCTTTGCCAAGCATTCTTCGCTAATTACAAATCTGTAATTAGCGAATTACAACGGTGTTATTAAATGCATTTCCCGGAGATTAGCAACGAGGTATGAGGCTGCTCCGGGGCGAGCTGCCTAGATGTCCGCGCCGAGCTCGGCGTCCATCACACCCTCGAGTGTCGGGTCGTCCCCGTCATCGTCGTCGTACTGGAGGTAACGGATGCCATCATCAACGGGTCCGTCGAAGTTGAGTCGGCCGGCCTCGAGTACGAGCACCCGGTCACACATCGCTCGTACCGATGCCGCGGCGTGACTGACGTAGAAGATCGTGGTTCCCTGCTGGCGGATCTCCTGCATCTTCGCCAGGCACTTCTTCTTGAACGGTCGGTCTCCGACCGCCAGCACCTCGTCTGCCAAGAAGATGTCCGCGTCGACGTGGATCGCGATCGAGAAGCCCAGGCGGGCGAACATGCCCGAGGAGTAGTGCGAGACCGGGGTGTCGAGGAACTTGCCGATGTCGGCGAATTCGACGATCTCGTCGAACTTCTTGCTGAGCTCGGCCTCGGTCATCCCCAGGATCGCGCCGTTGAGGAACAAGTTGTCGCGCCCGGTCATCTGCGGCTGGAAGCCTGCCCCGGTGGCGATCAGCCCGGCGATCCGACCGCGGGTCCGCACGGTGCCGTGGTCGGGCCGCATGACACCGTTGATGAGCTTGAGCAGGGTGCTCTTGCCGCTGCCGTTGAGCCCCATCAGGCCCACGGCCTCACCTTGCTCGACGATGAAGGAGACATCGTTGACAGCCTGGAACTCCTCCTTGAGCGGCAGGCCCCTGGCCGTCGCCACCGCGATCTGCTTCATGGTGCGGTGGTAGTGCAAGGTGAAGTCTTTGGTGACGTGGTCCAGCACGATCGATTCGGCCATCAGAGATTCTCCGGGAACTTGGACTCGAGCCGCGAGAAGAACTTCTGCGACAGGTACAACAGAACGACGCACACCCCGAGGGTGATCAGCCCACGGCTGATCAGGTCGCTCGGGAACATCGGCTTGAGCAGCGACTGGTCCGAGACCGTCGGCGCCCAGAACAGCTTCTGCATCAGCAGCACCGCTTCGGCGAGCGGATTGGCCATGTACCCCTGATAGAGGAGCGGATGCGACTTGCCGAGCTCGGCCACGACCGAGTACGAGTACATCATCGGCACGAGGAAGTGGATGAACTGCATGATCGTCTGCACGATGTTCTGGAAATCGCGGTAGAGGACGTTGAGCGCCGAGAAGAACAGTGCCATCGCCATCGAGAACGTCACCAGGATGGCGATGCCGATCAGCCCGGCGCCGATCGCGCCGAGCGAGAAGTGCCACCCGACGATCACGCAGCAGACGATCAGGAGCAGCACCTGCGGTCCGGTGTGGTACACCGACACGAGCATCGCTGCCACCGGGAAGATCTCCCGGGGAACGCGCATCTTCAGGACCAGGTTGCTGTTCTGCCAGATCGACCGGGTCCCGCCGTTCCAGGTCTCGGTGAAGTAGTGCACGAAGACCATCGCGGTGAACAGGCGCAGTGCGAAGTTCGGGACGCCCTGGTGGGTCTTGAGGATCACGCCGAAGACGAAGAAGTAGACCGCGAACCGCATGGCCGGCTGGATGTAGGACCACAGCAGACCGAGCACCGAGGCGGCGTACTGCTGGGCCAGCTGGCGGCCGACGATCAGCCGCAGCAGGTAGCCCTGCTGGAGCACCTCGACGATACCGCCGGTCGGCGACGGATCGACGAGCTCGGCATCGACGACCCGGATCTGCCGCGGTCCGTCGGGAGACGCAACCACCGGCATCGAGTCGGACTTGCGCTCCATGAGGTCCCGCGCCTGCTTGGCGGCGTTCTTGCGCCGGGTGCGCTCGTCAACGTCCTTCTGGTTGCTCGCCGCTTTGTCTGCAGCCCTCATCGCACATCCTTCATCGACGCTTCAAACGTTGGTTCCCACGCTTCTGGCGAGGTGATCTCACCCAGGGCATCACGGTACCTGCGCGCCATCACGGGCCACTCGCGGTACAGCCGCTCGTGGATCTCGATCGTCCTGCGGAACAGGTCCCTGAACTGCTCGGGCTCACGCTTGTAGAACGCCGCCGAGCTGCCGTCCGGCATGCTCACGATCGCCGAGTCGAGCGTGGCCAGGTGGTACCACCGGGCATCCATCGCCGGGATGGTGCCCTCGGGGAACTCCCGCGAGAGCGGCCGCGTGCCGCGGAACTGACGGATCCCGCCGAGGATGGCCGAGAGGAGCTGGGCCGGCCTTCCCGGGATCTCCGAGGTGTCGTTCCTGCGCATCGGCCTGGAGTGCCGCACCGGCGGGAAGGCATCCGGATCTGCCGAGAGCTGGGCGTCGACGAAGCCCTTGCGGAACTCGCGCACGTCGCCGAGACGCGAGCCCAGGACGGCGTGCAGACCCTCGGGTCCGGCGAGGGCGTCCTCGAGGGCCAGGTGCCGCAGCTCCACGGTCGAGTACTGCATCGCGAAGAGGTGCTTGAGCTGGTGGTTGAGGCTCTCGCGGATCAGACGACCGCCGTGCTCGAACGGCGAGTGGATGAACGCCGCGACGAAGCGGTTCCGGTGGTGGAAGTACGCCTGCCAGTCGAGCGCGTCGTTCTTGTCGGTCCACGGCACGTGCCACACGGCAGCGCCGGGAAGCGACACCGTCGGATAGCCGGCCGCCTGGGCGCGGAGTCCGTACTCGGAGTCGTCCCATTTGATGAACAACGGCAGGCTCAGCCCGATGTCGCGCACGACCTGAAGCGGGATCAGGCACATGAACCAGGGATTGAAGTCGACGTCGAGACGACGGTGCAGCCAGCGGGTGCTGCGCAGGTTGCGCGCCCCGAAGTCCCAGTCGACCTCGGCGGACTTCGGCGACATCCACCAGAACCGGTGCCGGTTGATGATCTCGCCGAAGCTGTGCAGCCGGGCCTTCGCGTAGATGCTGAACATGTGGCCGCCCACGATCGTCGGGCGACGCGCCAGGTCACCGAAGGTGACGGCACGCAGGATGCTCTCGGGTTCCGCGATGATGTCGTCGTCGAGGAACAGGACGTACGTCGAGCGATCGCTCTTCAGCGCCTCGAACTGTGCCCGCGCGAACCCACCCGAGCCGCCGATGTTGCCCTGCTCGATGATGCGCAGCTTGCCGCCCAGCGAGGCTTCGGCCTTCGCGTAGCCGGCGTCGTCGACCACCTTCTGGGTGCCCTGCTCCATCACCAGGACCTCGTCGACCAGGGCGTTGACGTCCGGGTCCTCGCCGATCTGCGCGACCAGCGCGGCGCAGAAGTCCGGTCGGTTCATCGTGGTGATGCCGACCGTGACCGTGCCGACCTCGGCCCGGTCGCCCGGCACCTCGGCGCTCCAGGTCGCTTCCTCGATGACCGCCGGCACGTCGCCCGCGATCAGGTCGAACCAGTACCAGCCACCATCCGCGAACGGACCCAGTGTCAGGTCGAAGGAGGCCGAACTCGGGCCCGCCGTCTCGCACGTCCAGCCGTCGACGCGCTGCGAACGGCCGTTGGCCATCGAGCGGTAGACGATCACGCTGGATCCGGCACCACTGATCGTCAGGTCGAGGCGGACCTGATCCACGATGGTCCAGCGGCGCCAGTAGCTGGCCGGGAAGGCGTTGAAGTAGGTGCCCAGGGAGATCCGCTGGGATTCCTCGACACGCAGCCGGTGGCGATCCAGGATCGCGTCCGGGTGCAACGAGGTACCGGCTGAGGTTGCCTGGCGGGCGGCGGCCTTGTTGAGCTTCTGGGCGCCCTGGTTCGTCCCGATCGACTCCTTGTCGGCATCGAGCATCGCGTCCTCGGTGTCGACGTACAGGGGCACGACGTCGAGGTCGCGGTCGGCGGGAAGCACGAACCGCTGAAGCACTCGTCGCACGGTGGTCTCAGTCATCAACGCCTCCGGACTTGAGCTCGACGCCGTCCTTGAAGTGCGGCACGAGCTTGTTCTCGTACATCGACAGCGCCGACCCGATGGCCATGTGCATGTCGAGGTACTTGTAGGTGCCGAGGCGGCCTCCGAAGAGCACCATCGGCTCGGCCTGCGCCAGGTCCCGGTATTTCAGCAGCTTGGCGCGGTCCTCGGCGGTGTTGACCGGGTAGTACGGCTCGTCGTCGTCCTCGGCGAAGCGCGAGTACTCGTGCACGATCACGGTCTTGCCGGGCAGGTGGGTCTTGGTCCGCTCGGGGTGGAAGTGCTTGAACTCGATGATGCGGGTGTAGGGCACGTCCTGGTCGTTGTAGTTGACCACGCCGGTGCCCTGGAAGTCGTCGACGTCCACGACCGATTCCTCGAGGTCGACGGTGCGCCACGACAGCCGGCCCTCGGAGTTGCCGAAGTACTCGTCGACCGGGCCGGTGTAGACGATCGGCACCTTGCCCTTGAACTCGTCAGCCACGTTGAAGAAGTCGGTCTCGAGGCGGACCTCGATGTTCGGGTGGTCGGCCATCCGGGTCAGCCATGCGGTGTAGCCGTCGGTGGGCAGTCCCTCGTGGGTGTCGTTGAACCAGCCGTTCTCGAACGTGTACCGCACCGGGAGGCGGGTGATGATGTCCGCGCTCAGCTCCGTGGGATCGGTCTGCCACTGCTTGGCGGTGTAGCCCTTGATGAACGCCTCGTAGAGCGGGCGCCCGATCAGGCTGATCCCCTTCTCCTCGAGGTTGGTGGCGTCCTCGGTGGCGATCTCGGAGGCCTGGCCTGCGATGAGGTCGCGGGCCTCGGCCGGGGTGTGGCTCTTGCCGAAGAACTGGTTGATGAGACCCAGGTTCATCGGCAGGGAGTAGACCTGCCCCTGGTACTTGCCGAAGACGCGGTGCTTGTAGTCGGTGAAGGTGGTGAAGCGGTTGACGTACTCCCAGACCTTCTCGTTGGAGGTGTGGAACAGGTGCGCGCCGTACTTGTGCACCTCGACACCGGTGGCCGGGTCGACCTCGCTGTAGGCGTTGCCGCCGAGGTGGTGGCGACGCTCGATCACGAGAACCCTGAGGCCGAGCTCGTTCGCGCAGCGTTCAGCGACGGTCAGACCGAAGAATCCGGATCCGACGACGACGAGATCGGGGTCCACACACACTCCTCAAGACACACGGGCAGGCCCCCGGGGGCGGCGCGCTGGAGAGGCGCCGGGAGCCCGGCTCAGTCTAGCGGCGCTCCTAGCCCGTCCGGTTCGCCAACAGGCGGCGGTAGGCGACCTTTCTCACACGCTCCGGAACGAGCCGGTAGCCACCGCGTACGGCGACATTGCGGGCGAACTCGGTCCGCGAGGTGATCCCGAGCCTGCGAAACCGTCGCTGGAGCGCGATTTCGCTGCGCAGCATGGCGGTGCCGCCGCGGCGGGCGTACGCCCCGGCGCCGACGCGGTAGTAGACCAGCGCATCGGCGATGTTGGCCGGCACCGCGCCGCCCTCGACCATCCGGGTGAACAGCAGGTAGTCCTCGAGCAGGGCCATGTCGGTGTAGCCCCCTGCGGCCAGCACGGCAGCGCGCCGGTACACGACCGTCGGGTGGTTGAACGGGTCCCGGAACCGGATCACCCGCCGGATGACGTCGGGGTCGGTCGGCGGCGTACGGCGACCGACGACGTCATCGATGCCCGTACCGAACTCGACCAGGCCCGATCCCACGATGTCGGCGCCGGCCTCGATCAACGGCAGCTGGCGGGCGAAGCGCTCCGGCATGCTCACGTCGTCGGCGTCCATCCGGGCGACGATCTCGTGGCTGCTGACGGCCAGCCCGGCGTCCAGCGCCGGGCCGAGCCCGAGGTTGTCGTCCAGGGCCAGGTGGTGCACCGGGATGTCGCTGCTCCGGACGATGTCGGCGATCTCGGCCTCCAGCGCGGGCGGCACCGGTCCGTCCTGCACCAGGACGACCTCGGCCGGAGGTCTGGTCTGGCCGAGCGTCGAGGAGTCGAAGGCCGTGCGCAGGAAACCGGGGTCGTCGCCGGCGTACGTACTGAGCAGGAGGGTGAACGGCTCGCCGCCGGCGGTCGAGTCCGGGACCGGGCGCGCAGTGGCCAGCACGTCGGCGTTGCGACGCGGCCGCCGCAGGCCCGCCACCATCCCCCGACCCAGTGCCGTGCGCAGGGTCGCCCGGTCCGAGGACCCCCGGAAGGTCCGGACCCAGCGGCGTGCGGTCGCTGCGGAGTACATCGCCCGCTCGGGGACCGACAGGCCCCCGGAACGCGAGAAGACCCAGAGCTTGTTGCGCACCTCGAAGAAGAAGCGCTCACCGGGATCGACGTCGGTCGAGCCGAAGACCTTCGTCTTGTGCACCACGACGCTCGAGGGGCAGGCCAGGCCGACACCGTCGCGGATCAGCCGGGTGGAGTACTCGAAGTCGTCGTTCCACAGGAAGTAGTCGGCCACCGGCAGACCACGTTCACGGATCCGGGCGGCATCACACATGATCGAGACGAACGAGGCCGACCGGATCGGGATGGCGCCCACCGTCGCAGCGGCAGTTCGCTCGGCCTCGGTGGCGCCGGGCTTGGTACGCGGCGTGTTCATCGGGTGATCACGTCCGTCGACCCACACCACGCGGCTGGCGAGTACGGCGGGGCGCTCCCCCGGATAGCCGCGCCAGGCCGCGACCAGCTCGGCCGCTGCGGTCGGTGTCGGCACGGTGTCGTCGTCGAGCAGCCAGACCAGGTCCGGGTGGTGTCCCAGCGCCTTCTCGACACCGACGGTGAAACCGCCCGCTCCCCCGGTGTTCTCGCGCAGGTGGACCACGTCCAGCCCGACGACGCCCTCGGACGCGGCGGCCCAGGCGGAGTCGAGCAGCTCGGCAGTGCCGTCGTCCGAGGCGTTGTCGATGACCACGATCGCCACCGGCGCATGTGTCTGCGCGCGCAGGGCATCCACCGATTCGGTCAGCAGCTCGCGCCGGTTCCAGGTCACCACGACGGCGACGACGCGCACCGCGGAGCCGTCAGGCGGCACAGGACTCGACGCGGGGGGCACGACCAGAACCCTATGACCTGACGGACGGACGACTGGTCAGCAGGCTGCGCCGAGGTCGCTCGCCTGGTTGGCGGCGTACCCGGAGTTCATGCTGCCGATCGCACCCTCGGTGCTCACCCCCGCGTTGGCGCCGCTGGTCACCGTGTGCTTGGTGTGGCCCTTCGACGTGGTGTGAGCCGGCGGGTGGATCGCGTCACGCACCAGTTGCTGGATCTTGGCGATGTCCGGCCTGCCGGTGTTGATCAGCGGCGGGACGAACGAGATGGTCCGGACCGGGTGCTGACGCGCCGCGAGGGCGAGCTCGATGAAGCGGCTGGCCTGGCTGGCGGGGATGTCGGTGGTGATCAGGGCGGCGCTCGCGCGGGCGATCTTGTCGAAGTTGAACAGCACGGTCTCGGGGCTGATCTGGTGCAGCATCGCGTTCATCACGCACTTCTGCCGGGCCATCCGCGAGTAGTCGTCCGCGCTCTCCCGGGAGCGTGCGAACCACAGGGTCTCGAAGCCGTTCAACCGCTGCACGCCGGGCTCGATGTAGCCGGTGACCGGGCCACCGACGCCGCCGATCGGGATCCGGTCGCGGACGTTGAGCGTGAGCCCGCCGACCGCCTGGACCATGTTGCGGAACCCCTGGAGGTTGACCATCGCGTAGTAGTTGATGCTCAGCCCGGTGATGCCCTCGACACCCTCGACGGTGGCCT
>JAOPYE010000002.1 GCA_025964775.1 Marmoricola sp. | reverse complement strand
GAGCGTGACGGCCTCTTCTGCGAGAAGATCTTCGGTCCCACCCGGGACTGGGAGTGCTACTGCGGCAAGTACAAGCGCGTGCGCTTCAAGGGCATCATCTGCGAGCGCTGCGGCGTCGAGGTGACCCGCTCCAAGGTGCGTCGTGAGCGGATGGGCCACATCGAGCTCGCCGCTCCGGTCACCCACATCTGGTACTTCAAGGGTGTCCCGAGCCGCCTCGGCTACCTGCTCGACCTGGCCCCGAAGGACCTCGAGAAGGTCATCTACTTCGCGGCGTACATGATCACCAAGGTCGACGAGGACGCCCGCCACAAGGACCTCACCGAGCTCGAGGGCAAGATCGGCCTGCAGCGCAAGAGCATCGAGAACCGGCGCGACGTCGCCCTCGACGAGCGCGCCAAGAAGCTCGAGACCGACCTGGCCATCCTTGAGGCCGAGGGTGCCAAGGCCGACGCGCGTCGCAAGGTCAAGGACGGTGCCGAGCGCGAGATGAAGCAGGTCCGCGACCGTGCCCAGCGCGAGCTGGACCGGCTCGAGGAGGTCTGGAGCACGTTCAAGACCCTCAAGGTCCAGGACCTGATGGGCGACGAGCTCCTCTACCGCGAGATGAAGACCTGGTTCGGCAAGTACTTCGAGGGCTACATGGGCGCCACGGCGATCCAGAAGCGCCTCGAGACCTTCTCGATCGCCGACGAGGTGGAGTCGCTGCGCGAGACCATCGAGACCGGCAAGGGCCAGCGCAAGGTCCGCGCCCTCAAGCGCCTCAAGGTCGTCGACGCGTTCCGCAAGACCGGCAACTCGCCCATGGGCATGGTCCTGGACGCCGTCCCGGTCATCCCGCCGGACCTGCGTCCGATGGTGCAGCTCGACGGTGGCCGCTTCGCGACCTCCGACCTCAACGACCTGTACCGCCGCGTGATCAACCGGAACAACCGGCTCAAGCGCCTGCTCGACCTCGGTGCACCCGAGATCATCGTCAACAACGAGAAGCGGATGCTCCAGGAGGCCGTCGACTCGCTGTTCGACAACGGCCGTCGTGGTCGCCCCGTCACCGGACCGGGCAACCGGCCGCTGAAGTCGCTGTCCGACATGCTCAAGGGCAAGCAGGGTCGATTCCGCCAGAACCTGCTCGGCAAGCGCGTGGACTACTCGGGCCGTTCGGTCATCGTCGTCGGCCCGCAGCTCAAGCTGCACCAGTGCGGTCTGCCGAAGTACATGGCGATCGAGCTGTTCAAGCCGTTCGTGATGAAGCGCCTCGTCGACCTGTCACACGCGCAGAACATCAAGTCCGCCAAGCGGATGGTCGAGCGCGCCGTGCGTCCCGAGGTCTGGGACGTGCTCGAAGAGGTCATCGCCGAGCACCCGGTGCTGTTGAACCGTGCGCCCACCCTGCACCGTCTGGGCATCCAGGCGTTCGAGCCTCAGCTCATCGAGGGCAAGGCCATCCAGATCCACCCGCTCGTCTGCTCGGCGTTCAACGCCGACTTCGACGGTGACCAGATGGCGGTGCACCTGCCGCTGTCGGCCGAGGCCCAGGCCGAGGCGCGGATCCTGATGCTGTCGACGAACAACATCCTGAAGCCCTCGGACGGTCGCCCCGTGACCATGCCGACCCAGGACATGATCATCGGCATCTACTTCCTGACGCTCGGACGCGACGGCGAGCGCGGCGAAGGCCGCGCGTTCTCCTCCTCGTCCGAGGCGATCATGGCGTTCGACAAGGGCGAGATCTCGCTCCAGTCGAAGGTCAAGATCCGGCTGTCGGGTGTGGCCGTGCCGCCGCCGGGGACCACCATCCCCGATGGCTGGAGCGAGGGTGACCCGATCATCCTCGACACCACCCTGGGCCGGGCGCTGTTCAACGAGGCGCTGCCGGGCAACTACGAGTACATCGAGTACCAGGTCGGCAAGAACGAGCTGGGCAAGATCGTCAACGACCTGGCCGAGCGTTACACCAAGGTCGAGGTCGCGCACTCGCTCGATGCCCTCAAGGACACCGGCTTCACCTGGGCGACCCGCTCGGGCGTCACGGTCTCGATCGAGGACGTCGTCTCGCCGAAGGACAAGTCGCAGATCCTCGAGAAGTACGAGGACGACGCGGCCAAGGTGCAGAAGCAGTTCGAGCGCGGCCTGATCACCGACGACGAGCGTCGCCAGGAGCTCATCGAGATCTGGACCCAGGCGTCCAACGAGGTTGCTGCAGCGATGCAGAAGAACTTCGACAAGGACAACCCGATCTTCATGATGGTGAACTCGGGTGCTCGCGGCAACTGGATGCAGGTCCGTCAGATCGCGGCCATGCGTGGCCTCGTGGCGAACCCCAAGGGCGACATCATCCCGCGACCGATCAAGTCGAACTTCCGTGAGGGCCTCTCGGTCCTGGAGTACTTCATCTCCACCCACGGTGCTCGCAAGGGTCTGGCCGACACCGCGCTCCGCACGGCGGACTCGGGCTACCTGACGCGTCGTCTGGTCGACGTCTCGCAGGACGTCATCATCCGTGAGGACGACTGCGGCACCGAGCGCGGCATGCCCAAGGTGATCGGTGTCCGCGGCGAGGACGGTGTCGTCCGCAAGGACCTCAACGCCGAGACCTCGGCGTACGCCCGCAACGCCGCGGTCGACGTGGCCCACCCGACCACGGGTGAGCTGCTCGTCTCAGCCGGAGCCGACCTCGGTGACGTCCAGATCGAGGAGCTCATCGCTGCCGGGATCGAGGAGGTCAAGGTCCGCTCCGTGCTGACCTGTGACGCCAAGACCGGCACCTGCGCCAAGTGCTACGGCCGTTCGCTGGCCACCGGCAAGCTGGTCGACATCGGTGAGGCGGTCGGCATCATCGCGGCCCAGTCCATCGGTGAGCCCGGCACGCAGCTGACGATGCGCACCTTCCACACCGGTGGTGTGGCCTCGGCCGACGACATCACGCAGGGTCTGCCCCGCGTGGTCGAGCTCTTCGAGGCCCGCCAGCCCAAGGGCCGTGCACCGATCTCGGAGGCCTCCGGCCGACTCGAGATCGAGGACACGGACAAGGCGCGCAAGCTCATCGTGACGCCCGACGACGGCAGTGACCCGGTCGAGTACCCGGTCAGCAAGCGCTCGCGCCTGCAGGTCGCCGACGGCGAGCACGTCGAGGTCGGCCAGCAGCTGATCCAGGGCACGCCGGACCCGAAGGAGGTCCTGCGGATCCTGGGTGTGCGCAAGTGCCAGGAGCACCTCGTGGCCGAGGTCCAGCAGGTGTACCGCAGCCAGGGCGTGTCGATCCACGACAAGCACATCGAGATCATCGTCCGGCAGATGCTGCGCCGGGTGACCGTGATCGAGTCCGGCGACACCAAGCTGCTCCCGTCCGACCTGGTCGACCGGGTGCGCTACGAGGAGGAGAACCGTCGTGTCGTGACCGAGGGCGGCAAGCCCGCCTCTGGTCGCGCCGAGCTGATGGGGATCACCAAGGCGTCGCTGGCGACCGAGTCGTGGCTCTCGGCGGCCTCCTTCCAGGAGACCACCCGGGTGCTCACCGACGCGGCGATCAACGGCAAGTCCGACTCGCTGCGTGGCCTGAAGGAGAACGTGATCATCGGCAAGCTGATCCCGGCGGGTACCGGCCTCGAGCGGTACCGCAACATCCGGGTGGAGCCCACCGAGGAGGCCCGCGCCGCGGCGTACTCCGTCACCGGTTACGACTCCTACGGCAGCTACGACTTCGGGACGCCGGGCAACCAGACGGTCGCACTCGACGACTTCGATTTCGGGTCCTATCAGAACTGAGCTCGCGAAGTTCTGGTGCAAGGACCCAGGTTGAGGAGACGGAAGCCCCGCGAGCTTGCTCGCGGGGCTTCCGGCGTCTCGAAACCCGGTGGGCCGACCGGGGTCTGAAGTACGAAAGGATTGACCCATGACCGACGACTGGCGGGCCGAGCTCGCCGATGCCGTGGCACGGGGGCTGGAGATCGAAGGCCTCGACGTCGTGCGCTCAGCGCTGGCTGCCGAGGCCGAGGCGCTGCGCGTGCACCCGGACGCGCCGGTCGAACCGCTGCGCCCGGACGTCCCGCTGCTCGGCGTCTCGCCCTGCGAGGCCGGCTATCTCGGGGTGCTGCTCCAGACCGACGGCCGGCTCAGCGTCCACGTCGCGCGGTCGCGATCGCTGCTGATCAACCAGGTCGGCGAGACGGTGCAGCCGCACGTGGTCACCGAGGCGCCGGGTGGCTCCGGGACGACCGGTGAGGATCGCGAGTCGTTGCGCCGGTCCGGACTGACCGTCCCGGGTTGGTACTCCGGCGCGGGCTTCGCCGAGTCCGAGCTGATCGACGCCTGCACCGCCCTCGTTCTCGGCGTACGACGGCGCGCCGGCGATTAGCTCCGTCTCGGGGCCGGGGGCGCGTTGAGGACCTCGTCGAGCAGGGACTGCCCGCCGTCGCGTTCCAGGGCTCCGCGGATGCGGGTCACGACCCGGTCGCTCGGCCACACGTGCCAGAACCCGAGCCCGAGCGCGAACGCGATGCCGATCACGCAGACGATCGCGCCCCCGTCGCCGACGACGAAGGCCAGCGCGAACGAGATGAACGCGACGGCCTCGGACATCGCGAACCGCAGGATCGTGGTCGATTGGATGGCTCGCAGCACGGCCGTGCGCGTCTCTTCCGGTGCGGCGTCCTCCTTGATCGCCGGCAGCCGGTACCCGACGCGCGGTATCACCACGGCGCCGGCGATGCCCACGGCGACCACGAGCACCACAGCCCACACGGGCGGTGACCGGAAGCCACCGCGTTGCCCGGTGGTCGCTGCGACGGCCATCAGCAGGACCGCCTCGGACCCGAGCAGCGCGGCTGCGAGGAACCGCAGGGTGTGGCGGACAGTTGCTGGAGGGGCGGAAGCCATGTGCACACGGTAGGCGAGGCCCGCGTTTCGTGACACCGCCGGGCACTGGGAGAATGTCCGGGTGACCACGACGACGCCTGCGCGCACCGACGTGCTCGTCGTCGGGGCCGGGCCTGCCGGATCTGCGGCGGCCGCCTGGGCCGCGCGCAGCGGCCGCGACGTGGTCCTGGCCGATGCGGCGGTCTTCCCCCGCGACAAGACCTGCGGCGACGGTCTCACCCCCCGGGCGATCAGCGAGCTCGCCCGTCTCGGGCTCGACGACTGGATCCGGTCGCACACGGTCAACCACGGCCTGCGGGCGCACGGGTTCGGACAGACGTTGTTGCTGCCGTGGCCGGGCCCGGGACCGTCGGGTACCGGGCTGCCGGCGTACGGGTCGGCGGTGGCACGCACCGAGCTCGACGACCACCTGCGGACCACGGCGATCAAGTCGGGGGCGAGGGCGATCGACGGCATCCGCGCGGTCGACGCCCGCCTCGAGTCCGGTCGCGTCGCTGCGGTGATCTTCGAACGTGCCGGTGACGACGGTCCCGAGCGGTTCGAGATCGGTTGCGAGCGGCTCGTCGTCGCCGATGGCGTGCGGTCCGGCCTCGGCAAGGTGCTGGGTCGCACCTGGCACCGCGACACCGTGTACGGCGTGGCCGGTCGCTCCTACATCGACTCGGGGATGTCCGACGATCCCTGGATCAGCTCGCACCTCGAGCTGCGGGGCGAGGACGACGAGATCCTGTCGGGCTACGGCTGGATCTTCCCGCTGGGCGACGGCTCGGTGAACCTGGGCGTCGGGACGCTGGCCACCTCGAAGCGCCCGGCCGAGGTCGCCCTGCGCCCGCTGATGAAGCACTACGCCGAACAGCGCCGCGAGGACTTCGCTCTCACCGGCGACATCCGGATGCCCACCTCGGCGCTGCTGCCGATGGGCGGCGCGGTCTCGCACGTCGCCGGCCCGAACTGGGCACTGATCGGTGACGCCGCCGCGTGCGTGAACCCGCTCAACGGCGAGGGCATCGACTACGGGCTGGAGACCGGCCGGCTGCTGATCGATGTCCTCGACGAGGACCTTTCGGTGGCCTGGCCGACCTTGCTGCGGGACCACTACGGCGAGGCGTTCTCGATCGCACGACGCCTTGCCGGACTGGTCACGGTGCCACGACTGCTACCGGCTCTCGGCCCCGTGGGGATGCGGTCGGACTGGATGATGACGCTGGCGCTGCGGTGGATGGGCAACCTGGTCACCGACGAGGACCGCGATCGGTCCGCCCGGATCTGGCGGTGGGCCGGCCGGCGGTCGGTGAAGCTCGACGCCCGGCCGCCGTTCAGCTGATCGGGACGCGACCTCGGGTCCCGGTTCACCCGAGGATACTGCCATCCGGTCGCGCTGCGTAGAGTCGGCACGTGTCCGACCACCCCGTTGAGCCTGCTGACGGCACCGAATTGCCTCGCCGGCAACGTGTGGCGGCCTACGCGGTGGTGCTGCGTGACGACGACATCCTGCTCTCCCGACTGGCGCCGTACCTGGTCTCCAGCGAGCAGTGGACCCTGCCGGGCGGCGGGATCGACTTCGGCGAGGACCCGCGCGATGCCGTCGTACGGGAGGTGCACGAGGAAACCGGCCTGGACGTCGAGGTGGGCGACCGCGCCTGGATCGACTCGGCACGTCGCTACGCCTCGGTGAGCGCGACGCCTGATTCCCGGCAGGACATGCACTCGGTCCGGATGGTCTTCGAGGCCTGGGCGCCCCTCGACAGTCCCGAGCCACGTGTGGTCGAGGTCGACGGCTCGACGGTCGATGCCCGCTGGGTCCCGGTGGCGCGCGTGCTCGACGGCACCTGGCCGGTCGCCGGGTGGGTCCGCGCGGCCGTCGAGGAACACGAGGCCACCCGGGTCCAGCGTCTCGCCGCCAAGGCCCTGGTCCGCCGCGGCAGCCGGATCCTGCTGGCCCGGCTGAGCCGGTACGCCGTCGAGACCGGTCAGTGGACGCTGCCGGGCGGCGGCATCGACCACGGGGAACGTCCCGAGGCGGCCCTGGTCCGGGAGATGGCCGAGGAGACCGGGCTCCTCGCCGAGGTCGGCGACCTGATCGGTGTGCACGACCTGCACCTGACCGGCACGGCGCCGAACGGGCGTCACGAGGACTTCCATGCCGTGAACCTGATCTTCGCGGTCACGGTCCCCGACGACGTCGAGCCGGTCGTCGTCGAGAGCGGCGGCACGACCGACGCCGTGGCCTGGATCGAGATCTCCGAGATCGTCTCCGGCGTGGTCGAGGTGACCGAGGTGGTCCGGTACGCGTTAGCGTCTGCGCCATGAGTGCCGCGGAGACCGTCTTCACCTATGGTGCGCCGGGTCTGAAGTTCGGGAGCGGCTCGTCCGACGAGATCGGCTACGACCTGAGCCAGTACGACGTCCGGCGCGTCCTGGTCCTGACCGACCCCGGAGTGGCTGCGACCGGGCACCCGCAGCGCATCGCCGAGCAGATGGCGCAGTTCGGTATCCAGGCCCAGGTGTTCGACGGTGTGCACGTGGAGCCGACCGACGAGAGCTTCGGGGCAGCGATCGACTTCGCTCGACAGACCGGCCCCTGGGACGCGTTCGTCGCTGTCGGGGGCGGGTCCACCATCGACACCGCCAAGGCGGTCAACCTCATGACGACCAACGACGGCGAGCTGATGGACTACATCAACGCTCCGGTCGGCCGGGCCCGGGCGCCGCAGCACCCGCTCAAGCCGCTGGTCGCCGTACCGACCACGACGGGGACCGGCGCGGAGTCCACGACGATCTGCGTCCTCGACGTGCTCGCGCTGAAGGTCAAGACCGGCATCAGCCACGCCCGGCTCCGGCCCACCCTGGCCGTCGTCGACCCTGCCCTGACGATGACCCAACCGGCCGGCGTGACGGCGGCTGCGGGGATGGACATCCTCTGCCACGCGCTGGAGTCCTACACCGCGCGCTCCTTCACCTCCTACGACCGCAAGACACCCGAGCAGCGGGTGCCGTACTGCGGCTCGAACCCGATCTCCGACCTCTGGTCCGAGCACGCGATGAGCCTGCTGGCGACCTCCTTCCGCACCGCCGTGCGTGACGGCGCCGACGTGCTCGCGCGCGAGCAGATGGCGCTGGCCGCGACGATGGCCGGCCTCGGGTTCGGCAACGCCGGTGTCCACATCCCCCATGCCAACGCCTACCCGATCGCCGGCCGCGTCCACGACCGCTGCCCTGACTTCCGGCCTGCCGGGTACCCGGACGACGAGGCGATGGTCCCGCACGGGATGGCGGTCTCCCTGACGGCGCCCGAGGCCTTCCGCTGGACGTTCTCCTCGAGCCCGGAGCGCCATCTCCGTGCGGCCTCGTTGCTCGCGCCGGACCACGGTCACGCGGCCGGTCCTGACGCGTTGCCCGCGGTCCTCGCCGACCTGATGCGCGACATCGCGATCCCCAACGGGCTCGGCGCGGTCGGGTACGACGAGACCGACGTGGACGACCTGGTCGAGGGCGCGATGAAGCAGCAGCGCCTGCTCGCGACGGCCCCGCGCGAGGTCACCGAGGACGATGCCGCCGGGATCCTGCGGCGCTCCCTGGAGCTCTGGTGACCGCCGAGGCCCGCGCCGCCGCCGGCGGCTTCGTGGGCGCCCTGCGCCAGGCAGGCCTGGAGGTCGACGACTCGTCGCTGGCCCGGTCGATGTACGCCAGCGATGCCTCGCTGTACCGGATCCCGCCGCAGGCCGTCACCTTCCCGCGCGATGCCGACGACATCCTCGCCGTGCTCGCCGTGGCGAGAGAGTTCGACGGCAGCGTGACCATGCGCGGAGCCGGTACGTCGATCGCCGGCAACGCGGTCGGCCCCGGCATCGTGGTGGACACGACCCGGCACCTCAACAAGCTGGTCCGGCTCGACCCCGAGGCGCGCACCGCCACCGTCCAGCCCGGTCTGGTGCACGCGGCGCTCCAGCGGATCGCGTTGCCGCACGGCCTCCGGTTCGGGCCCGACCCCTCGACCCACACGCGCTGCACGATCGGCGGGATGATCGGCAACAACGCCTGTGGGTCGCGCGCCCTGGGCTACGGCCGCACCGTCGACAACGTCGTAGGGCTCAAGGTCGCCCTGGCCGACGGCGAGGTGATCGGTCCGAAGGGCCCGGTCAGCTCGCTCGGGTTCTCGGTCGATGAGGAGCGCGGACTGCGCGGCTTCCCGGTCGCCGAGACCTTCGCGCTCTCCCAGCCACTACTGGACCTCAACGCCCTGGTCGACGCCAACCTGGGCCTGATCCGGACCGAGTTCGGTCGCTTCGGCCGCCAGGTCTCCGGGTACTCCCTGGAACACCTCCTCCCCGAGAACATCCGTCGCTTCGACAAGTTCATCGTCGGCAGCGAGGGCACCCTCGCGGTCGTCCTGGAGGCAACGGTCCGACTGGTGCCGGATGCTCCGTTCCGGGTGCTCGCCCTGCTGGGCTTCGCGTCGATGGCAGACGCTGCCGACTCCGTTCCGACCGTGCTCGGTGCGGCTCCCGTCGGTGTCGAGATGCTGACAGCCTGCGAGGGTCTCGATCACCGGATCACCGACCTGGTCGCGACCACGCCCGAGCTCCCCGACGGTCGCGGCTGGCTCTTCGTGGAGGTCACGGGGGCCGGCGGCGCTGAGACCAGGGCGGCTGCCGTCGCGATCGCCGAGACCGTCGGCGCGCCGTACCGGATCGTCACCGACCCCGCCGAGCAGGCCGCGCTCTGGCGCATCCGTGAGGACGGCGCGGGGCTGGCAGCACGATCGCTGGCCCGACCGGCGCACGCGGGCTGGGAGGACGCTGCCGTTCCCCCCGATCGGCTGGGCGCCTACCTGCGCGAGTTCGAGGCGCTGCTCACCGACGCCGGCCTGGACACCGTCCCCTACGGGCACTTCGGCGACGGCTGTGTGCACGCCCGGATCGACTTCGAGCTCGGCGACGGCCGTGGTCGTGCGGCGTACCGGCGTTTCGTCGAGGCGGCCGCCGACCTGGTCGCACGTCATGGCGGGTCGATGAGTGGCGAGCACGGCGACGGGCGGGCCCGCTCCGAGCTGCTGGGGCGGATGTACTCGCCCGAGGCGATGGCGCTGATGGCGGCGGTCAAGCACACCCTGGACCCGCGCAACCTGCTGAACCCCGGCGTCCTGGTCGACCCTGAGCCGCTGGATGCCTCCTTGCGTCTCGCCAGCGCCCCGGCCGGACCGCTCGCCGACCTGTTCGGTTCGGCGCACCGCTGCACCGGAGTCGGCAAGTGCGTGGCGGACAACACCGGGTCGGGCGGGGTGATGTGCCCGTCCTACCTGGCGAGCAGGAACGAGAAGGACAGCACCCGTGGACGCTCCCGGGTGCTGCAGGACGTGGTCGCCGGCCACCTCGCGCTCACCGATCCCGCGGTGGGCGAGGCGCTCGACCTCTGCCTGTCGTGCAAGGGCTGTGCGCACGACTGCCCGACCGGCGTCGACATGGCCATGTACAAGTCGCAGGTGCTGCACGCGACGTACGACGGCAAACGTCGGCCGAGGTCGCACTACGCGCTCGGCCGGCTGCCGAAGTGGGCGGCGATGACCCCACCGCGGCTGGCCAACCGGGTGCTGCGGTTCTCTTTGTTGGCGAGGATCGCCAAGCGGACCGCGGGGATCGACCAGCGCCGCAGTCTCCCGGAGTTCAGCCCGAAGCGACTGCGTTCGCTGGCCACCCCGGCGCGGGTGCGTCCGGCCGCGACGCCCGACGTCTGGATCTGGGCCGACTCGTTCACCGACCACTTCGCGGCCGGAACCGGGCACGCGGCCCTCGAGCTGCTGGCAGCAGCCGGCATCGAGGCGAAGGTGATCCCCGAGCGGGCCTGCTGCGCGCTGACCTGGGTGACCACCGGGCAGTTGGACCAGGCCCGCAGGATCATCGGCGAGACCGTCCACACCCTCTACCCGTACGCCGCCAGCGGAGTGCCGATCATCGGGCTGGAGCCGAGCTGCCTGGCCAGCCTGCGCAGCGATGCTCCCGAGCTCGTCGAGGACCCGCGGACCGCCGAGGTCGCCGGCGCGATGCTCACCCTGGCCGAGTACCTGACCCGGCTGGCCGTGGCCGGGCGCTGGACGGCTCCGGACCTGACCGGGACCGAGATCGTCGTCCAGCCGCACTGCCACCACGCCAGCGTGCTCGGCTTCGACACGGACCTCGCCCTGCTGGAGGCGACCGGCGCCCACCTGACCCGGCTCGGTGGCTGCTGCGGCCTGGCGGGCAACTTCGGCGTCGAGATCGGGCACTACGAGACCAGCGTCGCGGTGGCGGAGACGTCGCTGCTCCCGGCGGTCCGGAGGGCTGCTCCCGGAGCGATCATGCTGGCCGACGGGATGTCGTGCCGGATCCAGCTCGCCGACCTGGCCGGCGTACGCGCGGTGCACCTGGCCGAGCTGCTGGCCGGGCTAGGTGCTGGTGGCCACGTGTCGCTTCATTCCTGAGGCGGGGCGGATCAGCTCGGGCCACTTCGGCCGCAGGCCGTAGCCCTCGGGGGCGTTGCGCCAGCGGCGGCCCAGAGCGGGCTTCACCCAGCCGTTCCACCAGTCCCACTCGTCGGCCAGGGCCTCGCGGAAACCGCGCTGCGGGATCGAGCCGAGGTCACGCAGGGTGATGGTGTGGTCGACCTCGAGCGTGTGCAGCACCGCAGCGGCCAGGTACCGGTGCCCGTGGCGGGACATGTGCAGCCGGTCGGGTTCCCACATCCGGGGGTGGGCGTACTCCCGCATCGCCCAGTGGTCGACCAGCAGCGCGTCGTGCAGCAGCGCGACCTCGCGCACCCGGCGGTTGAACTGGTTGTTGCGGATCCGCAACGGTTCGAGCAGCGGGGAGAGCCTGAGGTCGTAGCTGGTGAACAGGACCACCCGGGCGCCGGTCGCCGCCAGCTTCTCCACGCACGCCTCGTAGCGCCCGAGCACGTCGTCCATGTCGATCCGGATCTGGAGGATGTCGTTGCCGCCGGCGAAGAACGAGACCAGCGTGGGGTTGAGCGCGATCGCCCGGTCGAGCTGGTGCTCGATCACGTCGTCGAGAACCCGGCTGCGAAGGGCGAAATTGGCATACTCGGTCTCGGGGTCCGATTTGCCCAGTTGCCGGGCGACCCGATCGGCCCATCCGCGGACCCCGTTGGGGTACCGCTCGTCCCAGTCGCCGACGCCTTCGGTGAACGAGTCCCCGATGGCGACAAAACGGTGGGCCATGCTCGACAGGGTGACGGCACCTGTTGGCCGGCGGACGAACCGGGCATGAACACCCGAGGTCGGTTCCGTGGTCCGCTCACCGCGTTTTGACCCCCGGACCTGCACCCGGTAATCTCATCCCTTGTGTCTGGGCGTTTCCCAGTCATCTCAGCGTGCCCTCGTAGCGCGCGTTCCACAGCACCATGCACAACTTGCACGTCATCGTGCCCGGCAGAGCGTCGGGTACTGAGAGTCAACATGAAAGGGAACCACCCGGTGCCCACCATTAACCAGTTGGTCCGCAAGGGCCGCCAGGACAAGGTGTCGAAGAACAAGACGCCTGCCCTGAAGGGTTCGCCCCAGCGACGCGGTGTCTGCACCCGCGTCTACACCACCACCCCGAAGAAGCCGAACTCCGCTCTCCGCAAGGTCGCCCGCGTGCGCCTGTCGAGTGGCGTCGAGGTCACCGCGTACATCCCGGGTGTGGGTCACAACCTCCAGGAGCACTCCATCGTGCTCGTCCGCGGCGGCCGGGTGAAGGACCTTCCCGGTGTCCGTTACAAGATCATCCGCGGCACGCTCGACACCCAGGGTGTCAAGAATCGCAAGCAGGCCCGCAGCCGCTACGGCGCGAAGAAGGAGAAGAGCTAATGCCTCGTAAGGGTCCGGCTCCCAAGCGCCCCATCGTCGTCGACCCGGTCTACGGATCGCAGGTCGTCACCCAGCTCGTCTCCAAGGTGCTCCAGGACGGCAAGAAGCAGGTTGCCCAGCGCATCGTCTACTCGGCCCTAGAAGGCGCCCGGGAGAAGACCGGCACCGACCCCGTGGTCACGCTGAAGCGCGCGCTGGACAACGTCAAGCCGGCCATCGAGGTCAAGAGCCGCCGCGTCGGTGGCGCGACCTACCAGGTCCCGATCGAGGTCAAGGGCACGCGTGGCACCACGCTCGCGCTGCGCTGGCTCGTCGGGTACGCCGCGGAGCGTCGCGAGAAGACCATGGCCGAGCGCCTGATGAACGAGATCCTCGACGCGAGCAACGGCCTCGGTGCCGCTGTCAAGAAGCGCGAGGACACGCACAAGATGGCCGAATCCAACAAGGCATTCGCCCACTACCTCTGGTGATCGTGGCAGGAGCGGCCTCCCAGGCAAACAGCCCAGCGGGCGCTCCTGCACCCACCTGCATCCATCAACTTCTGAGGAACTGACTTTCAGTGGCAGTCGACATCACGACGGACCTCAACAAGGTCCGCAACATCGGCATCATGGCGCACATCGACGCCGGCAAGACCACCACCACCGAGCGCATCCTGTTCTACACCGGCATCACGTACAAGATCGGTGAGGTCCACGAGGGCGCGGCCACGATGGACTGGATGGAGCAGGAGCAGGAGCGCGGCATCACGATCACGTCCGCCGCGACGACCTGCTGGTGGAAGAACCACCAGATCAACATCATCGACACCCCGGGCCACGTCGACTTCACCGCCGAGGTCGAGCGGTCGCTGCGCGTCCTCGACGGCGCTGTCGCGGTCTTCGACGGTGTCGCCGGTGTCGAGCCGCAGACGATGACCGTGTGGCGCCAGGCCAACAAGTACTCGGTGCCGCGGATGTGCTTCGTCAACAAGCTCGACCGCACCGGTGCTGACTTCTGGCGCTGCGTCGACATGATGGTCGAGCGCCTCAACTCCACCCCGCTGGTGCTGCAGCTCCCGATCGGTGCCGAGGGTGACTTCCTCGGTGTCGTCGACCTGGTCGGCATGCGTGCCCTGACCTGGCGCGGCGAGACCACGATGGGTGAGGACTACGAGGTCGAGGAGATCCCCGCCGAGCTGGCCGACCAGGCTGCCGAGTGGCGCGAGAAGCTGCTCGAGACGCTGTCCGAGGCTGACGACGCGATCATGGAGAAGTTCCTCGACGAGGGCGAGTTCACGGTCGAGGAGCTCGAGGCAGCGATCCGTCGCGCCACCCTGGCCGACAAGCTCAACCCGGTCCTGTGCGGCACCGCGTTCAAGAACAAGGGCGTGCAGCCCCTGCTCGACGCCGTCGTGAAGTACCTGCCCTCGCCGCTCGACATCGACGGCATCCAGGGCCACTCGGTCAAGAGCGAGGACGAGGTCATCGTCCGGCAGCCCTCGGACGACGAGCCGTTCTCCGGCCTCGCGTACAAGGTGGCGACCGACCCGCACCTCGGCAAGTTGATCTACGTGCGGGTCTATTCGGGCAAGCTCGAGGCCGGCAGCACCGTGATGAACTCGGTCAACGGTCGCAAGGAGCGGATCGGCAAGGTCTACCAGATGCACGCGAACAAGCGTGAGGAGATCGCGTCGGTCGGCGCAGGCCAGATCGTCGCGGTCATGGGCCTCAAGGACACCAAGACCGGTCACACCCTGTGCGACCCGCAGAACCCGGTCGTGCTCGAGTCGATGACCTTCCCGGCCCCGGTGATCGAGGTCGCGATCGAGCCCAAGACCAAGGGTGACCAGGAGAAGCTCGGTACCGCGATCCAGCGCCTCTCCGACGAGGACCCGACCTTCACGGTCAAGGCCGACGAAGAGACCGGCCAGACCATCATCGCCGGCATGGGCGAGCTCCACCTGGAGATCCTGGTGGACCGGATGAAGCGCGAGTTCCGCGTCGAGGCCACCGTCGGCAAGCCGCAGGTCGCCTACCGCGAGACCATTCGCAAGAAGATCGAGAAGCACTCGTACACGCACAAGAAGCAGACCGGTGGTTCAGGTCAGTTCGCGAAGATCTCGATCAGCATCGAGCCCAACGTGGACCCGGAGACCGGCCAGGGCGCGGGCTACGAGTTCGTCAACGCCGTCTCGGGCGGTCGCGTTCCGCGGGAGTACATCCCGTCGGTCGACGCGGGCGCCCAGGACGCGATGGAGTTCGGTGTCCTCGCCGGCTACCCGATGGTCGACGTCAAGGTGACCCTCGAGGACGGCGCGTACCACGACGTCGACTCCTCCGAGCTCGCCTTCAAGATCGCCGGCAACCAGGCGTTCAAGGAAGCGGCCCGGATGGCCAAGCCGGTGCTCCTCGAGCCCGTCTTCGCGGTCGAGGTCGTCACCCCGGACAGTTTCCTCGGCACGGTCATCGGCGACATCAACTCGCGCCGCGGCCAGATCACGGCCCAGGAGGAGCGTCACGGCGACATGGTCGTCGACGCACTGGTGCCGCTCTCAGAGATGTTCGGGTACGTTGGTGACCTCCGGTCGAAGACCTCAGGTCAGGCGTCGTACTCGATGGAGTTTGACTCGTACGCCGAGGTTCCCTCGAACGTCGCAGACGAGATCATCAAGAAGGTCCGCGGCGAGTAGTCGCGTACCTCGGCAACACACTTTCAATCACACGAGTCAAGTAACACACAACAGGAGGAGCCAGAAATGGCTAAGGCCAAGTTCGAGCGGACCAAGCCGCACGTCAACATCGGAACCATCGGTCACATCGACCACGGCAAGACGACGCTGACGGCTGCCATCACGAAGGTTCTGCACGACAAGTACCCGACCCTCAATGAGGCTTCGGCGTTCGACCAGATCGACAAGGCGCCGGAAGAGCGTCAGCGCGGTATCACCATCTCGATCGCGCACGTCGAGTACCAGACCGAAGCGCGCCACTACGCGCACGTCGACTGCCCCGGTCACGCCGACTACATCAAGAACATGATCACCGGTGCGGCCCAGATGGACGGCGCGATCCTCGTGGTCGCCGCCACCGACGGTCCGATGCCGCAGACGCGTGAGCACGTGCTGCTCGCCCGCCAGGTCGGCGTGCCGGCCCTGGTCGTGGCGCTCAACAAGTGCGACATGGTCGACGACGAGGAGCTCATCGAGCTCGTCGAGATGGAGGTGCGCGAGCTCCTCTCCGAGTACGAGTACCCGGGCGACGACATCCCCGTCGTGCGCGTTGCTGCCTTCCCGGCGCTGCAGGGCGACGAGAAGTGGGGCGAGTCGATCATGGAGCTCATGGCCGCGGTGGACGAGTCCATCCCGCAGCCGGTCCGTGAGACCGAGAAGCCCTTCCTCATGCCCGTCGAGGACGTCTTCACGATCACCGGTCGTGGCACCGTCATCACCGGTCGCATCGAGCGCGGCATCGTCAAGGTCAACGAGGAGGTCGAGATCATCGGCATCCGCGAGACCTCGCAGAAGTCGACCGTCACCGGCGTCGAGATGTTCCGCAAGCTGCTCGACGAGGGCCAGGCCGGCGAGAACGTCGGACTGCTCCTCCGTGGCACCAAGCGCGAGGACGTCGAGCGCGGCATGGTCGTGATCAAGCCCGGCACCACGACTCCGCACACGGAGTTCGACGCGTCGGTCTACATCCTCTCCAAGGAGGAGGGCGGCCGTCACACGCCGTTCTTCAACAACTACCGTCCGCAGTTCTACTTCCGGACCACCGACGTGACTGGCGTCGTCACCCTCCCCGAGGGTCGCGACATGGTCATGCCGGGCGACAACACCGACATGTCGGTCGTGCTGATCCAGCCGATCGCCATGGAGGACGGCCTCCGCTTCGCCATCCGCGAGGGTGGCCGGACGGTCGGCGCCGGCCGCGTCACCAAGATCAACAAGTGATCTAACGCTTCGCACGGCAAGGCCCCGGACCCCACGGTCCGGGGCCTTGTTGCTTCTCCGGGTGCCGTAACCTTCTCCGGGTGCCTGACGCTGCTCCACCCGCCCGACCGCACCAGCGGTTCACCGACGAGGGCCGCCGGATGCGCGAGGTGCTCACCTACTCGCGCCGGGGCAGCCGCTTCACCCCGTCGCAGCAGGAGTCCTGGGACGCCTTCCACGACGGCCGGGTGATCCCTGACGAGGCCGTCGAGGCACCCGGGTTCTCGCTGGAGAGCTGGTTCGGCCGGAAGGCTCCGCTGATCGTCGAGATCGGCTCGGGCGTCGGCGAGGCCACCGCAGTCCTGGCGGCGCAGCGGCCGGCGTACGACGTCCTGGCGTTCGAGGTCTGGCGTCCGGGCGTCGCCCACACCCTGGGCCTGCTCGCGGAGGCCGGGGCGTCCAACGTGCGGCTGCTCAGCGTCGACGCGGTCTGGTCGCTCGAGCACCTGGTCGAGCCCGGGTCACTGGAGGAGCTCTGGACGTTCTTCCCCGACCCATGGCCCAAGACCAGGCACCACAAGCGCCGGATCGTGAACCCGTCGTTCGCCCGGCTGGCCGCCTCGCGGCTGAAGCCCGGCGGGGTGTGGCGACTCGCGACCGACTGGGGCCAGTACGCCGAGGAGATGCTCACCGTCCTCGACGCCGAGCCCGGCCTGGTCGGTGGTCGCTGCGAGCGCTGGAGCGACCGGCCGGTCACCAAGTTCGAGCGCAAGGGCGTCGCGGTCGGGCGCGAGATCACCGACCTGTGCTACGTCGCGCAGTGACCCGGCCGGCACTCCTCAGCGCTGGGTGAGCCGCCGGCGCAGCTCGGATTCGCGGTACAGCCTGGCGAGGTCCCGGTCGCGGCGCGCCACGAGGACTGCGGCCAGGAACGCCTCGGGCGGCGTACCCGGCGGCGGAGGCGGGGAGACGTGGGTGAGCATCTGACCGGCGAGCTGCTGCGACAGTGAGGCCCGGGCCTGGGGCGTGATCTCGCCGAGCCTGCCGAGGAACTGCCGGGTCGCGAGGGCCAGCGTGGTGGGCAGGGGAGCGATGTCGGCGTTCTGCGCCCACCCGGCGAGCTGGGGGGGCATCTGGGCCGGCTGCGGGTGTCCGAGGCGGTAGCGCTCGCGGATCACGTACGTCCCGGCCGCGTGGTCACCGAGGCGCTTGGAGCGCGAGTTGGTGACGGCCGAGAAGAACGCCGGGACGCCGGTGAGCACGTAGATCTCGACGAACCCGATCAGCGAGCGGACGAACGCGTGCTGGAACGAGATCGGGCCGGCGTCGTCGCGTACGGTTCGCAGGCCCAGCGCGAGCTTGCCCAGCGACTTGCCGCGCGTCACCGTCTCGATGGTGGTCGGGATCACCAGGAAGACCACGATCATCGTGGTCACCATCGCAGCCCAGAAGAGCGCCTGGTCGAGCCCGCTGGTGAGCGCCCCGAAGAGGAAGAGGGCACCGATCAGCGAGCCCACCGTGACCGCGATGTCGATCAGTCCGGACGCCATCCGGGACCCGATCGAGGCCGCCGGCAGGTCGAGCGCGACGGCTTCGCCGGTGACGAGGTCATCGGCGGTGAGGCTCGCGAACTCGGGCAGTGCGGTCACCGGTTCAGCATAGGGTGAACGCCGTGATCCTCACTTCGGTCGTCAACGGGTTCTCGGCCGCACCCCCGGCACCACAGGTAACGTCACCGCGGTGCCACGGGTGGGGCACTCGAGCAAGTTCGGGCGCTCGGTGATCGTCGCTTCGCTCCTCAACGCTCCTCGCTACACCGCAACGAGCAAGCTCGAGCGGCTCCGCTCGTTCGCGTAGCCTCGACCCGTGGACCTCGACGCGTACGTGATCGCGCACCGGCACGAGTGGGAGCGGCTCGAAGAGCTCACGACGCGCCGTCGCCTCACCGGCACCGAGAGCGACGAGCTCGTCGACCGGTACCAGCAGGTCGCCACCCATCTCTCGGTGGTCCGGACCTCGGCGCCGGACCCGGCCCTGGTCGCCTACCTGTCCTCGATCCTGGCGCGGGCCCGCAACCGCTCGGTGGGTACCCGGATCCCGAGCTGGCGGCATCTGCTCGGGTTCTTCACCGGCACCTTCCCGGCTGCGCTGTACCGGCTGCGGCGGTGGTGGCTGGGCACGCTGGCGGCCAACGTGCTCGTCGTCGCCGTGATGATCGTGTGGTTGGTGC
This sequence comes from Marmoricola sp., assembly GCA_025964775.1. Taxonomy (GTDB): domain Bacteria; phylum Actinomycetota; class Actinomycetes; order Propionibacteriales; family Nocardioidaceae; genus Marmoricola. The sequence continues at coordinate 114,905 of JAOPYE010000002.1, read as the reverse complement.
ACCACCCGAGCGCCGAACAGTCCCTGCTGAGCAAGCAGGAGGTCGACCAGCTGGTCAACCACGACTTCTCCGGCTACTACAGCCAGTACGCGGCCGGCCACTTCGCCCTGCAGGTCTGGATCAACAACGCCTGGGTCACCGCGCTGTGCCTGGCGATGGGGGTGGTCGGCGTACCGATCGTCTTCGTGCTCTGGCAGAACATCTCCAACCTTGCGGTGATCGCCTCGATCATGATCCGGCACGGTCGCGCAGCGGAGTTCTGGGGGCTGATCCTTCCGCACGGGATGCTCGAGCTGACGGCGGTCTTCATCGGCGCCGGGGTCGGGCTCCGGCTGTTCTGGTCCTGGATCGAGCCCGGTGCGATGACCCGCAGCCAGTCGCTGGCGCGCGAAGGCCGTACGGCGGCCACCGTGGCGATGGGCCTCGTCGCCGTCCTGATGGTCAGCGGTGCCATCGAGGCCTTCGTGACCCCCTCGCCGCTGCCGACCTGGGCCCGGATCGGGATCGGCGTCACCGCCGAGGTCGCGTTCCTGACCTACGTCTTCACCCTGGGCAGGAACGCCTTCCACCGTGGCCTGACCGGCGACATCGACGCTTCCCTGCTGGAGGACCGGGTCGCTACGGCGCAGTGAACGACTACAGGAGCCCCCTAGCCTTGAGCATCAGGTAATGATCGGCCAGCGCCGGGGCCAGCCGCTCGGCGTCCGTGTCGACGATGTCGACCCCGAGGGCCGTGAGGATCGCGGCCGTACGGCGGCGCTGCGCGAGAACCTGCTCGGCGGCCGCGGCGCCGTACACGTCGTCGAGCGTCTCGCGGGTCGACGCCATCTGCTCCAGGGCCGGGTCCTTGACCGAGGCGAGGACGATCCGGTGGTGCCGGGCCAGGGTGGGCAGCACCGGCAGCAGTCCTTCTTCGATGGCTGAGGGCTCCAGCGGGGTCAGCAGCACCACGAGGGCACGCTGGCGTCCGAACCCGGCCAGGGCGCCCGCCAGCACCGACCAGTCGGCCTCGGCGATGATCGGGACCAGGCCGCTCATCGCGTCCTGGAGCGGACTGACGACATCGGGGCCGGTGAGGCGCAGGCGGGTACGGACGCGCCGGTCACCTGCCAGGAAGTCGATCCGGTCGCCGGCGCGCGCGGCCAGGGCGGCGAGGAGCAGCGCAGCATCCATGGCGGAGTCCAGGCGAGGTACGTCGGCAACGCGTCCGGCCGAGGTCCGCGAGGTGTCGAGGACCAGGACCACCCGGCGGTCGCGTTCGGGCTGCCAGGTCCGGACCACGACCGAGCGGTTGCGGGCGCTGGCCCGCCAGTCGATGCTGCGGACGTCGTCACCGCGCACGTACTCGCGCAGGGAGTCGAACTCGGTGCCCTGGCCCCGCACCCGCACGGCGGAGCGGCCGTCGAGCTCGCGGAGCCGGGCCAGTCTGCTCGGCAGGTGCTTGCGGGACCCGAACGGGGGCAGGGCGCGCACCGAACCCGGGACCTTGCGGGTGCGCTGACGCGCAGCCAGGCCGAGGGGCCCGAGGCTGCGCACCGTGACCCCGGCGGCCTGCAGGTCCCCGCGGCGTACCGGGAGGAGCTGGGTGGCGAGCCGTCGACGTTCACCGGCCGCGACTGCCACCTGATGACGATTGGCCACGGCGCCGGCCGTGGGTTGCCAGGCATCGCGCACGATGCCCCGGAACCGTCGGCCGCGGGGGTAGGAGGCCGTCAGCGTGGTGAGCGCCGGCTCCCCGACACGGACCCGGACAGCCGGTGACCGCTCGAGCTCCAGGCCGGCGGGAGGTGGCGCCAGCCACCAGTCGATGACGATCAGCACGAGGACGATCAGCACCCAGAGCCAGGTGGTGGAGAGCCCCGGTCGCAGCACGACCGGTACGAGACCGGCGAGCAGCAGGAGCGGCACCCTGCCGGTGAGGACCATCAGCGGGGGACCGGGACCGAACCCAGTGCGGACGCGAGGACCTGGTTGACGTCGGTGCCGTCGAGCTCGGCCTCCGGTCGCAGCCCCAACCGGTGCGCGAGGGTCGCGTGGGCGAGCACCTTGACGTCGTCCGGGGTCACGAAGTCCCGTCCGCTGAGCCAGGCCCAGGCCCGCGCGGAGTGCAGCAGCGCGGTGGCGCCTCGAGGGCTGACGCCGAGGCTGAGCGACGGCGCGACCCGGGTGGCACGGGCGATGTCGACGATGTAGCCGGAGACCTCCGGAGTGATCTGGACCCGGCCCACGGCCTGCTGGCCGGCGACGATGTCGGCCGGTCCGGCGACAGGACGGACGCCGGCACCGGCGACGTCGCGCGGGTCGAACCCGTCGGCGTGGCGGCGCAGGATCTCGAGCTCGGCTTCGCGTTCGGGCACTGGCAGGACCACCTTGAGCAGGAACCGGTCCAGCTGTGCCTCGGGCAGGGGATAGGTGCCCTCGTACTCGACCGGGTTCTGGGTGGCAGCGACCAGGAACGGTCGCGGCAGCGGTCGGGACACGCCGTCCACCGACACCTGGCCCTCCTCCATCGCCTCGAGCAGGGCTGACTGGGTCTTGGGAGGCGTGCGGTTGATCTCGTCGGCCAGCAGCAGGTTCGTGAAGAGCGGGCCCTCCCGGAAGCTCAGCTGGCCGCCCTGGCCGTCGATCACCATCGATCCGGTGATGTCGCCGGGCATCAGGTCGGGGGTGAACTGGACCCGCTTGGTGTCCACCGACAGCGCGCCGGCGAGCGAGCGCACCAGCAGGGTCTTGGCGACCCCGGGCACGCCCTCCATCAGGACGTGGCCCCCGCACAGCAGCGCCACGAGCAGGCCGGAGACGGCGGCGTCCTGGCCGACCACGACCTTGGCGACCTCGGTCCGTACGGCGGCCAGTCGGGCCCGGGCGTCGGCATCCGCTGCCGAGGTCGGGGTCGACGGGGTGGGTGTGTGCTCGCTCATGGGCGGCGTACCTCTCTGGTGAGATCGGCCAGGGCGTTGGCCAGGTCGGTCAGGTCCTTGTCGGTGCGCGGCCCGTTCCCGTCTCCGAGGAGCAGGCTGCGCAGCTGGGTGGGTTCGATGCCCGTGGTGGCGGCGATGTCGGTGACCAGGGTCTGCGGGTCGTTCACCGCGCTCCGGGGGAGGTTCAGGTCGACGGCCAGCCGCCTCCGGGCGGCGCGTCGCAGAGCGTCGGCGGCATGGGCCCGGTCGTTGACCTTGCGGTAGAGCCGCCCGCGGCTGCGGGTCGTCTCGATGGCGGTCACCACGACCGGGAGGGGCTCGGTGACCAGTGCTCCGAGCCTGCGTCCGCGAGCGATCATCAGCGCCAGCACGCAGATCCCGAGGAGCCACAGGCCGGGCTTGAGCCAGCGCGGCAGGATCGAGGAGATCCCGACGGAGTCGTGGGCGGTGTTGTCGGCGGCGTCGGGGACGTACCAGACCAGGCGGTCGTGCTGACCGAGCAGCCGCAGGGCGAAGGCGGCGTTGTCGGCCCGGGTGATCTGGTCGTTCGCGAGCAGGCCGCCGGCCCCGAGCATCACCAGCCGGGGCTGCGGCTGGCCCAGCACCGATCCGCCGGCGTGGGCGAAGCAGGTGTTCGAGGGGGAAGGGTACGAGGTGTACTGGTCGAGCTTAAGGGTGAGGCCGTCGAACAGCGGGTCGTTGCAGTGCGCGGCGATCGCGATGGACTTGCGGGTCCGGGTGCCCTCCTGGGCGTCGAACAACGTCGGTATCCCGACGTCCGGATTGACCAGCACGACGAGCGAGTCCGACGCCTGGTCGCGCAGCTGCTGGATCGTGCCGCGACCCAGCGAACCGGTCGAGGTGACCACCACCGTCGTCCCGAGGTCTGTCGTGGCCCCCGCGAGCGCCTTGGCGCTGCGGACGACCTGGACGTCGATGCCCTGGTGGCCGAGCACCTTCGCGATGGCGCGGGCCCCGTCAGGATTGGCGTTGGCCGGGTCGAGCGGATCGGTGTACTTCGCGCTCCCGGTGCTGATGGCCGTCAGGACGGTGGCAGCGAGCAGTCCTGAACCGATCAGCAGGACCGCACGGTGCCGGCGCAGCCAGCTGTGGTGGGTCGTCGTCTGCCCGGTCGCCGGCCCGGGCGCCGCGATGGTCGCCGTCATGTGCGTGCCAGCTCGTCGTCCAGTGCGAGGACGCCGGCAGCCTGGTCCGGGCTGGCGGGCCGGTCGCCGTACAGGACGAGGTCGAAGAGATCGGCGCTGGCCCGTACCCGTGGTCCGTGCTGGGGGAAGGTGGAGCCGAGACCGGCGGCCACCTCGTGAGCCGTCGCGCCGGGCAGGTCGTCGAGCCGGCCGCGTTCGATCTGGCGCACCGTGAGGGCCCGGAAGCCGTCGACCAGGGCTTCGGCGTGATGGCCGCCGGCGAGCGCGGCCTCGGCCCGTGCGCGCAGCTGGGCGGCGGTGACCACTTCACTGGTCAGCACGGCCCCGCCCTCACCGGCCGCCCGCGGCGTACGCCGGAAACGGGAGAGCAGCCAGACGACGAGCACCACCAGCACCGCGAAGACCACGATGCTCGCGAAGGCTCCGAGCGGGGGAGCGTTGGAAGCAGCCTGCAACGTGGAGTTCAGGCGGTCGTTGAGCCAGCGCATGAACGCGTCGATCAGGTTCTGCTGATGGTACGGCGGATGCAGCAGCTCGGTGCGCAGCAGCGAACGTGCGCGATCCGGCGAGGGATCGAGCGGTGCATGCCACGGCACCAGGGCCAGGGAGCAGTACGACGTCACAACCCGGTGATCCCCGCCCGGGTCATCAGCTCCACGTCGTACCCCTCCTTGCGGATCCGCTGGTCGATGTACTGCAGGGAGAGCACTGCCGCGGTGAACGGCGCGACGAACGCCGACGAGACCACAGCGGACAGGCTGTTCATCGCGACGAACAGCAGGACCCCGTTGGAGCCGTTGACCGCAGCGGTTGCCACCGCGGCAACGATCCCGAACGGAAAGCCCAGGATCCCCCCGACGATCCGGGTCAGCAGCATGGTCAGGAGCGCAATTCCGAGGATCCTCCAGAACTGCCGCGCGCTCAGCGACCACGAGCGCCGCATCGCTTCGCCGACGCCGATCGGCTCGAGCATCAGCGGGGGCACGGCGAGGTAGTAGACCCGGATCCAGAAGACCACCAGGCCGACCAGGGAGGCCACGCCCAACGCGATCGCGACCAGCACCGCCGCCGCGGTCGGCAGGACCAGCGCCAGGACGACGATCACCACGGTGCACACGGCCATGTACACCACGGTGATCAGCCCGAGCAGGAACGAGAGCCCGACGAGGGCGCCGCGCTTGCCCGCGGTGGCGGCCCAGGCCTCACCGAGCGACAGCCGACGCCCGACCGCGGCTGCCGCGGTGACGTGCACGATCATCCCCGTCACGAAGAGCAGCCCGAACCCTTGCAGGATCGATCCGATCACGGTCGATCCGTACGCCCCGAGGAACCCGGCCACATTGGATCCGCTCACGTTGCCGGAGGTGTCCAAGGACGACGAGTTCAGCGACATGTTGACGAACAGGGTGAGCACGCCGGTCACGATGATCGGGATCGACATCGCAACCGCGGTGACCAGCACGGCAGAGCCGATGGTCGCCTTCGGGTTGAACCGGATGATCTTGAACGCCCCGTCGAACATGTCGCCGAGCCCCAGCGGCCGCAGCGGGATCGCGCCCGGCTTGTGGGCGGGTGCGAACGGCAGGTACCCGGCCTGCGGGTGGACGGGAGGCTGGCCCGGGGCCTGGGCCCAGTCGGACCAGTTCGCCGGACCTGGCTGCGCCGGGTTGGCTGGCGGGTAGCCCTGCGGGGCATAGCCGGGCTGGGGGTAGGCCGGATAGACCGGAGGTCCGGGCTGGACAGGAGGCTGCCCCGGTGGCGGGAACGGCCCGGGATCCGACATGATTTCTCCTGCTTTGCCTGATGTGGTCGGCTGGCGCTGCCATCCTGTCAGGTCGCGGGTCCGGCCGCTCGCAGACCCGATTTGGCGCTCACGCGGATGTCTGCCAAGATAGTCCGGTTGCTCCGGCGGGATTGCCGGGGCGCGGACATTGACTACTGAACAGGTTCTCCTGGCCCTCTGCTGAAGGGGGTCCGAGAGTGCGCGCGTGGTCGTCTGTCCGTGCCGCACCTGGAGATCCCGTTCCGCCCGCCTCCCCGGCAGGCACACCCCGAGAACAAACGACCACCAGGTCGAGCTTGTCCTGCGCTGCGACATGAGCGCGACACGCCCGACCTCGGGGGTCGGGGATCCAGGCGGGAAACCGCCCACTACGACAGCGAAGGACGCGTGATGGCGGGACAGAAGATCCGCATCAGGCTCAAGGCCTATGACCACGAGGTGATCGACACCTCGGCGCGGAAGATCGTCGACACGGTGACCCGTACGGGCGCCAAGGTGGCCGGCCCTGTGCCGCTGCCCACCGAGAAGAACGTCTTCTGTGTCATCCGCTCGCCGCACAAGTACAAGGACTCCCGCGAGCACTTCGAGATGCGCACCCACAAGCGCCTGATCGACATCATTGACCCCACGCCGAAGACGGTCGACTCGCTGATGCGCCTCGACCTGCCCGCCGGCGTCGACATCGAGATCAAGCTCTGAGGTAGATCGAGATGACTTACGAACGCAATGTGAAGGGGCTGCTGGGCACCAAGCTCGGCATGACCCAGCTGTGGGACGAGAACAACAAGATCGTCCCCGTGACCGTCGTCGCGGCGTCCACCAACGTGGTCACCCAGGTCCGCACCCCCGAGAAGGACGGCTACAACGCCATCCAGGTCGGGTACGGCGAGATCGACGGCCGCAAGGTCACCAAGCCCTCGGCCGGTCACTTCGAGGCAGCCGGGGTCACCCCGCGCCGCCACATGGCCGAGATCCGCACCGCTGACGCCGGGTCGTACTCGGTCGGCCAGGAGATCAGCCCCGAGCTGTTCGCCGCCGGCGACGACGTCGATGTCACCGGAACGAGCAAGGGCAAGGGCTACGCCGGTGTCATGAAGCGTCACGGCTTCCACGGCGTCGGCGCCTCGCACGGTGCTCACCGCAACCACCGCAAGCCCGGTTCCATCGGCGCCTGCGCGACCCCCGGTCGCGTCTTCAAGGGCACCCGGATGGCCGGTCGGATGGGTACGGACACCGTCACCACCCAGAACATCACCGTGCACGCGGTGGACGTCGAGAAGGGCCTGATCCTGCTCAAGGGTGCCGTTCCCGGCCCCAAGGGCGGCCTGATCGTGATCCGCTCCGCTGCCAAGTCCGGACAGGAGGCCTGAGCATGGCTACCAGCGTCAAGACCGCATCCGCCAAGGTCGTCATGGTCGACCTGCCTGCCGAGATCTTCGACCGCGAGACCAACATCCCGCTGATCCACCAGGTCGTCGTGGCCCAGCAGGCTGCCGCTCGTCAGGGCACCTCGTCCACCAAGCGCCGCGGCGAGGTCCGCGGCGGTGGCCGCAAGCCCTACAAGCAGAAGGGCACCGGCCGCGCCCGCCAGGGCTCGACCCGCGCGCCGCAGTTCGTCGGCGGTGGCGTCGTGCACGGTCCCAAGCCGCGTGACTACGACCAGCGCACCCCGAAGAAGATGAAGGCCGCCGCTCTCAAGGGCGCCCTCTCCGACCGGGCCCGCAACGGTCGCATCCACGTCGTCGAGGCCCTCTCCGCCGGTGACAAGCCGTCGACCAAGAGTGCCGTTGCGCTGCTCGACAGCCTGGCCGGCGGTCGCCGCCAGCTCGTCGTGCTCCAGCGCGACGACGCCCTGACCTGGCTCTCGCTGCGCAACGTGCCGAACGTGCACATCCTGGCGGTCGACCAGCTCAACACCTACGACGTGCTCCTCTCCGACGACGTCATCTTCACCAAGGGCGCCTACGAGGCGTTCGTGGGTGGGGGCGTCGCTGCCGAGGAAGCACCCACGCAGACGGTTGCCGCCAAGACGGCGGCCGACGACACGGTTACCGCTGAGAAGCCGGTCAAGAAGGCAGCTGCCAAGAAGGCCGCGCCCAAGGCCGACGCCGACGCCGACGCTGCTGCCGCTGAGAAGCCGGCCGCGAAGAAGGCTGCCAAGAAGGCTGCTCCGAAGGCCGAGAAGGTCGAAGAGCCCGCCGCCGAGGCCGAGGTCGTCGAGACCGAGACCACCGAGGAGAGTGCCGAATGAGCACCCTGCACAAGGACCACCGCGACGTGCTGATCGCGCCGGTCGTGAGCGAGAAGAGCTACGGCCTGCTCGACAACAACAAGTACACCTTCATCGTCCACCCGGACGCCAACAAGACCGAGATCAAGATCGCGGTCGAGAAGGTTTTCAACGTCAAGGTCACCTCGGTGAACACGCTGAACCGTCAGGGCAAGGCCCGTCGTACGGCTCGCGGCGTCGGCAAGCGCAAGGACACCAAGCGCGCCATCGTCAGCCTCGCCGAGGGTCACCGCATCGACATCTTCGGGGGTCCGGTCTCCTGACCGGCCGAGAAGACAGAGAGCAGAGATAACTCATGGCTATCCGCAAGTACAAGCCGACCACCCCGGGCCGTCGTGGCTCGTCGGTCGCTGACTTCGCCGAGATCACCCGGACCACGCCGGAGAAGTCCCTGGTGCGCCCGCTGCCCAAGAAGGGCGGTCGCAACAACCAGGGCCGGATCACCACCCGTCACCACGGTGGCGGTCACAAGCGTGCCTACCGGATCATCGACTTCCGTCGCTACGACAAGGACGGCGTGCCAGCCAAGGTCGCTCACATCGAGTACGACCCGAACCGCACGGCCCGGATCGCGTTGCTGCACTACGCGGACGGCGAGAAGCGCTACATCATCGCTCCGAACGGCGTCACCCAGGGCACCGCGATCGAGTCGGGTGCGCAGGCTGACATCAAGCCGGGCAACAACCTGCCGCTGCGCAACATCCCGGTCGGTACGACGATCCACTGCATCGAGCTCCGTCCCGGTGGCGGCGCGAAGATGGCCCGCTCGGCCGGCAACAAGGCCCAGCTCGTCGCCAAGGAAGGCTCCCGCGCGCAGTTGCGGCTGCCGTCCGGCGAGATGCGCTACGTCGACGTCCGCTGCCGCGCCACAGTGGGCGAGGTCGGCAACGCCGAGCAGTCCAACATCAACTGGGGCAAGGCCGGCCGGATGCGCTGGAAGGGCAAGCGCCCGACCGTCCGCGGTGTCGTCATGAACCCGGTCGACCACCCGCACGGTGGTGGCGAGGGCAAGACGTCCGGTGGTCGTCACCCTGTGTCCCCGTGGGGCAAGCCCGAGGGCCGTACGCGCAAGCGCAAGGCCAGCGACGCCCTCATTGTCCGCCGCCGCAAGACCGGCAAGAACAAGCGTTGAGTAGGGAAGACAAGACATGCCTCGCAGCCTGAAGAAGGGCCCGTTCATCGACGGCCACCTCGAGAAGAAGGTGGACGCTCAGAACGAGGCCGGTACCCACAACGTGATCAAGACGTGGTCGCGCCGCTCGATGATCATCCCCTCGATGATCGGGCACACGCTCGCCGTGCACGACGGGCGCAAGCACGTCCCGGTGTTCGTGACCGACTCCATGGTCGGCCACAAGCTGGGCGAGTTCGCACCGACCCGCACCTACCGCGGGCACGTCAAGGACGACCGGAAGAGCCGTCGCCGCTGACGCGGCACGCCAAGGAGATATAGACATGAGTGTTACTGAGCGTCGGCGCACGAGCGCCCGCCGTGACTCGCTTCTCGGCGACGAGCCTGGTGCTTTCGCCAGCGCGCGTTTCGTCCGGATCACCCCGATGAAGGCCCGCCGCGTGGTGGACATGGTTCGTGGACTCCCGGTCGATGACGCCCTTGCGCTGCTGCAGTTCGCACCGCAGGCCGCGAGCGAGACCGTCTACAAGGTGCTCGAGAGCGCCGTGGCGAACGCCGAGACGACCGAGGACCTGGACCGCGGCACCCTCGTGGTGAGCAAGGCGATGGTCGACGAGGGCCCGACGATGAAGCGTTGGCGTCCGCGTGCGCAGGGCCGGGCAACCCGGATCAACAAGCGCACCAGCCACATCACCCTCGTGGTCCAGCCTGCAGCAGAGAAGGGTCAGAAGTAATGGGCCAGAAGATCAACCCGAACGGCTTCCGCCTCGGCATCTCCACCGACCACAAGTCGCGCTGGTACGCCGACAAGCTGTACAAGTCCTACGTCGGCGAGGACGTCGCGATCCGCAAGCTGCTCTCCAAGGGCATGGAGCGGGCCGGCATCTCCAAGGTCGAGATCGAGCGCACCCGTGACCGCGTGCGGGTCGACATCCACACGGCACGCCCGGGCATCGTGATCGGTCGCCGCGGCGCCGAGGCCGACCGCCTGCGTACCGAGCTGGAGAAGCTGACCGGCAAGCAGGTCCAGCTCAACATCCTCGAGGTCAAGAACCCCGAGATCGACGCCCAGCTCGTCGCCCAGGGAGTTGCCGAGCAGCTCACCGGTCGCGTGCAGTTCCGTCGTGCGATGAAGAAGGCCATGCAGACCTCGATGCGTTCCGGTGCCAAGGGCATCCGGATCCAGTGCTCGGGTCGGCTCAACGGCGCCGAGATGTCGCGCTCGGAGTTCTACCGCGAGGGCCGCGTGCCGCTGCACACCCTGCGTGCCGACATCGACTACGGCTTCTACGAGGCCAAGACCACCTTCGGCCGCATCGGCGTGAAGGTCTGGATCTACAAGGGCGAGGTCGCCGGCACCCGTGCCGAGCGCGAGGCGCAGGCAGCTGCCCGCGCCGGCGCCCCCGGCCGCGGCCGTGACGCTCGTGGTGGCGCCCGTGGCGCCGAGCGCCCGAGCCGTGGCACCCGTGGTGCCGAGCGTCCTGCCCGTACCGAGGCCCCCGCGGCCGAGGCTCCTGTCGAGGTCGCTGTGGCGGCTGAGGCACCTGCAACCACTGAGGAGGCCTGACCATGTTGATTCCCCGTAGGGTCAAGCACCGCAAGCAGCACCACCCGGACCGGTCGGGTGCTGCGAAGGGCGGCACGAAGGTCGCCTTCGGCGACTTCGGCATCCAGGCGCTCGAGGGCAGCTACGTGACCAACCGACAGATCGAGTCGGCGCGTATCGCGATGACCCGTCACATCAAGCGCGGTGGAAAGGTCTGGATCAACATCTACCCGGACCGCCCGCTGACCAAGAAGCCTGCCGAGACCCGCATGGGTTCCGGTAAGGGTTCCCCGGAGTGGTGGGTCGCCAACGTCAAGCCCGGCCGTGTCATGTTCGAGTTGGCTGGCGTCGACGAGGCGACCGCTCGTGAGGCGATGCGCCGCGCGATCCACAAGCTCCCGATGAAGTGCAAGTTCGTCACCCGTGAGGGGCAAATCTGATGCCTACCGCCCCCGAGCTCGACGAGCTCAACGACATCGACCTCGAGACCAAGCTTCGCGAGTCCAAGGAAGAGCTGTTCAACCTGCGCTTCCAGGCCGCCACGGGCCAGCTCGAGAGCCACGGCCGACTCCGGTCGGTCAAGAAGGACATCGCCCGGATCTACACGGTGGTGCGCGAGCGCGAGCTCGGAATTCGATCGACCCCGGGCACTAAGTCCTCGGAGAAGGATGGTGCTGCATGAGTGAGGAAGCCGTGACAGAGGACCGCACGCGCCGCAAGGTCCGCGAGGGCCTCGTGGTCAGCGACAAGATGGACAAGACCGTTGTCGTCACCGTCGAGGACCGCGTCAAGCACGCGCTCTACGGCAAGGTGCTGCGCCGCACCGTGAAGCTCAAGGCTCACGACGAGCAGAACGACTGCGGGATCGGCGACCGCGTCCAGATCATGGAGACCCGACCGCTGTCGGCGACCAAGCGCTGGCGCGTCGTGCAGATCCTCGAGAAGGCCAAGTAAACAACCCGTTCGGCAAGGCTCAGCGCCTTCGAGCAGCTGAGAACCGGCACGACAACCAGGAGAAATACCGATGATCCAGCAGGAGTCGCGACTCAAGGTCGCCGACAACACAGGTGCGAAGGAAATCCTCTGCATCCGTGTCCTCGGCGGCTCGGGTCGGCGCTACGCCGGCATCGGCGACGTCATCGTCGCCACGGTCAAGGACGCTATCCCCGGCGGCAACGTCAAAAAGGGTGATGTGGTCAAGGCCGTGATCGTGCGGACCGTGAAGGAGCGCCGTCGTGCAGACGGTTCCTACATCCGCTTCGACGAGAACGCCGCCGTGATCCTCAAGGCCGATGGCGAGCCGCGAGGCACCCGCATCTTCGGCCCTGTGGGCCGTGAGCTGCGCGAGAAGAAGTTCATGAAGATCATTTCGTTGGCGCCGGAGGTGCTGTGATGCCTAACTCAAAAAGCACCATCAGCATCAAGAAGGGTGACACCGTCCGCATCATCGCGGGCAAGGACAAGGGCGCCGAGGGCAAGGTCATCCAGGTCCTCCGCGACGACGACCGCGTGATCGTCGAGGGCGTCAACCGGATCAAGAAGCACACCAAGGTGATCAACCAGGGCGGCCGCGCGGGTACGACCGGCGGCATCGTCACCACCGAGGCGCCGATCCACGTGTCCAACGTGATGCTGGTCGAGGGCAAGGGCGTCACGCGCATCGGCTTCAAGCGCGTCGAGGTCACCAAGACCCGCCCCGACGGTTCGACGTACAAGGCAAACCGGAGCGTCCGCATCTCGCGGAAGACCGGAGACGAGATCTGATGACTGAGAACACCAACACCATGCCCCGGATGAAGGTCCGCTACCGCGAGGAGATCCTCCCCGCGCTGCGCACCGAGTTCAACTACGCCAACGTGATGATGGTCCCCGGCTTGACCAAGATCGTGGTCAACATGGGCGTCGGCGAGGCTGCTCGCGACTCCAAGCTGATCGAGGGTGCGGTCAAGGACCTCACCGCGATCACCGGCCAGAAGCCCCAGGTCACCAAGGCCCGCAAGTCGATCGCCCAGTTCAAGCTGCGCGAGGGCATGCCGATCGGCGCCCACGTGACGCTGCGCGGCGACCGGATGTGGGAGTTCCTCGACCGCCTGCTGGCGCTCGCCCTCCCGCGTATCCGTGACTTCCGTGGTCTCAACCCCGGCCAGTTCGACGGCCGCGGCAACTACACCTTCGGTCTGACCGAGCAGGTCATGTTCCACGAGATCGACCAGGACAAGATCGACCGGTCGCGAGGCATGGACATCACCATCGTGACCACCGCGACCAACGACGACGAGGGTCGGGCGCTGCTCAAGCAGCTCGGCTTCCCGTTCAAGGAGAACTGACATGGCGAAGACTGGACTGAAGGTCAAGGCCGCAAAGACGCCCAAGTTCAAGGTGCGCGGGTACACCCGCTGCCAGCGCTGCGGTCGCCCCAAGGCCGTCTACAGGAAGTTCGGCCTGTGCCGGATCTGCCTGCGCGAGATGGCACACCGCGGCGAGCTGCCCGGCGTGACCAAGAGCTCCTGGTAACGGACCACTACTTCTAACAAAGACGCTGAAGGTCCAGTCGTTCCTCACGGCTGGAAACCACAACGAGAAAGGGCCGAACCGGCCATGACAATGACTGACCCGATTGCAGACATGCTGACTCGTCTGCGCAACGCCAACCAGGCGTACCACGACTCCGTGGCGATGCCGTACAGCAAGCTGAAGGAAGGTGTCGCGGAGATCCTCAAGCAGGAGGGGTACATCACCTCCTGGAAGGTCACCGACAACACCGACGCCAAGGGCGAGCCCGCCGTTGGCAAGACCCTCCAGATCGAGCTCAAGTACGGCCGCAGCCGCGAGCGCTCGATCGCCGGCGTCCGCCGGATCAGCAAGCCCGGTCTGCGCGTCTACGCGAAGAGCACCGGCCTGCCCAAGGTCCTCGGTGGCCTCGGCGTCGCGATCATCTCGACCAGCCAGGGGTTGCTCACCGACCGCCAGGCCAACAAGAAGGGCGTGGGTGGGGAAGTCCTCGCCTACGTCTGGTAACCGGAAACCAGGAGAAGGAGAAAGCAATGTCGCGCATTGGCAAGCTTCCCGTCCCGGTTCCTTCCGGGGTGGACGTGACTCTCGCCGAGAGCACCGTGACGGTCAAGGGCCCCAAGGGCACCCTGAGCCACACGGTCGCCGAACCGATCACGGTCACCCGTGGTGAGGACGGCACGCTCGAGGTCCTGCGTCCCAACGACGAGCGCCGGAGCAAGGCCCTCCACGGCCTGTCCCGCACGCTGATCAACAACATGGTCGTCGGTGTCACCGAGGGCTACGAGAAGAAGCTCGAGATCGTCGGGGTCGGCTACCGGGTCCTGTCCAAGGGTCCCACGGAGCTGGAGTTCCAGCTCGGCTACTCCCACGTGATCAACTTCAAGGCTCCCGAGGGCATCACGTTCGCCGTCGAGTCCCAGACCAAGCTCGGTGTCCAGGGGATCGACAAGCAGCTGGTCGGCGAGGTTGCGGCCAACATCCGCAAGCTGCGCAAGCCGGAGCCCTACAAGGGCAAGGGTGTTCGTTACGCCGGCGAGCAGATCCGCCGCAAGGTCGGAAAGGCCGGTAAGTGACATGGCGATCTCACTGAAGAACAACAAGCACACGGCAGCCCGTACGGCGTCGCGCCTGCGTCGCCAGATCCGTGGCCGCAAGAAGCTGCACGGCACCGCCGAGCGTCCGCGCCTGGTGGTCACCCGGTCCACCAAGCACATCACGGTGCAGGTCGTCGACGACCTGGTCGGCAAGACCCTGGCGTTCGCGTCGACCACGGAGGCCGACCTCAGGGCGGCAGGCGGCGACAAGACCGCCAAGGCCCGCAAGGTCGGCGAGCTCGTAGCAGAGCGCGCGAAGGCCGCGGGCGTGGGCGAGGTCGTCTTCGACCGTGCCGGCAACAAGTACCACGGTCGCGTTGCGGCCCTTGCGGACGGCGCCCGCGAGGGCGGCCTGACCTTCTGATGGCGATCGGTGCAGACATGACATTCAAGGGAGTTATCAAATGAGCGGATCCCAGCAGCGCGGTCAGCGCGCCGGTGGCGGCCGCGGTGGCCGCGACGGTGGTCGCGGTGGCCAGCAGGAGAAGAGCCAGTACATCGAGCGCGTCGTCGCGATCAACCGCGTCGCCAAGGTCGTCAAGGGTGGTCGTCGCTTCAGCTTCACCGCCCTGGTGATCGTCGGTGACGGCGACGGCATGGTCGGCGTCGGCTACGGCAAGGCCAAGGAAGTTCCCGCAGCGATCGCCAAGGGCGTCGAGGAAGCCAAGAAGGCATTCTTCAAGGTCCCGCGCATCCAGGGCACGATCCCTCACCCCGTCCAGGGTGAGAAGGCCGCCGGAGTCGTGTTCCTGCGTCCCGCCGCCCCCGGTACCGGTGTGATCGCCGGTGGCCCGGTGCGTGCCGTCCTGGAGTGCGCCGGTATCCACGACGTGCTGAGCAAGTCGCTCGGTTCGTCGAACCAGATCAACATCGTGCACGCGACCGTCGAGGCGCTGCGCATGCTGGAAGAGCCGGCAGCCGTGGCGGCTCGCCGCGGTCTGACGGTCGAGCAGGTGGCTCCGGCCGCTCTGCTCCGGGCGCAGGCTGCGGGCATCGCCGAGGCAGCGGAGGTGGCGCACTGATGGCCGAGATCCGTATCACGCAGATCAAGTCGACCATCGGGTGCAAGCCGAACCAGGTCCAGACCGTCCGGTCCCTGGGTCTCAAGCGCATCGGTCACGTCGTCGTCCAGGAAGACCGTCCCGAGATCCTCGGAATGGTCCACACCGTCCGTCACCTGGTGACGGTCGAGACTGTGTCCGAGAAGGGGGCAAAGTCATGACGCTCAAGCTTCACCACCTGCGTCCCGCCCCGGGAGCCAAGACCGCCAAGACCCGTGTGGGTCGTGGTGAGGGCTCGAAGGGCAAGACGTCGGGTCGTGGTACCAAGGGCACCAAGGCGCGCTACCAGGTTCCGGTTGCCTTCGAGGGTGGCCAGATGCCGATCCACATGCGTCTGCCGAAGCTCAAGGGCTTCAGGAACCCGTTCAAGGTCGAGTTCCAGGTCGTGAACCTCGACCGCCTCGGGGCACTGTTCCCGCAGGGCGGCGAAGTCACCGTGGCCGATCTCGTCGCCAAGGGCGCGGTCCGCAAGGGTCAGCCGGTCAAGGTCCTCGGCGACGGCGACATCGCCGTGGCGGTCCAGGTCTCCGCGAACAAGTTCTCGGCCTCGGCCAAGGAGAAGATCGCGGCTGCCGGCGGTAGTGCGACCGAAGTCTGAACGGGACAAGAACTACCTGATCAGGGCAGGGGCGCATCGCAACCTTCGCGGGTGGCGATTCCTCTGCCCTGTTAGGCTTCCACGGCTTGCTATCAAAGACCGAAAGAGGAGCACGTGCTAGGCGCATTCGCCAACGCATTCCGGACACCGGACCTGCGCAAGAAGCTGTTGTTCGTGCTTCTCATCATCGCCGTCTTCCGACTCGGCTCCCAGATCCCTGCCCCCGGCGTGCACGTGGCCAACGTGCAGGATTGCTTCAAGCAGGTCAGCAACAGCGGTATCTACGGGTTGATCAACCTGTTCTCCGGCGGTGCCCTTCTCCAGCTCACGATCTTCGCGCTCGGGATCATGCCGTACATCACGGCCAGCATCATCCTGCAGCTGCTCGTCGTGGTCATCCCGCGACTCGAGACCCTGAAGAAGGAAGGCCAGTCCGGCCAGGCCAAGATCACCCAGTACACCCGTTACGTCACCCTGGCTCTCGCGATCCTGCAGGCCACCGGCATCGTGGCGCTCGCGCGCTCGGGCAACCTGCTCCAGGGCTGCAACCTTCCGCTGCTCTACCACAACGACTTCCGGACCGCCGCGCTGATGGTCATCACGATGACCGCGGGCACCGCCGTGATCATGTGGCTCGGCGAGCTCGTCACCGACCGCGGCATCGGCAACGGCATGTCCATCCTGATCTTCACCCAGGTCGTCGCGACCTTCCCGGTGGCCCTGTGGAACGTCCAGAAGGCCAAGGGCCCGTGGGTGTTCTCCGGCGTGATCCTGATCGGTCTCGTCGTGGTCGCCGCAGTGGTCTTCATCGAACAGGCGCAACGCCGGATCCCGGTGCAGTACGCCCGCCGGATGGTCGGACGCAAGATGTTCGGCGGCTCCTCGACCTACATCCCGCTGAAGGTGAACCAGGCCGGCGTCATCCCGGTCATCTTCGCCTCCAGCCTGCTGTACCTGCCGGCCATGGCGGTCCAGTTCAACCAGAACTCGAATTCCGCGTTCGTCGGCTGGGTGAGCACGAACCTCGTTCGTGGTGACCACCCGATCTACATGGCGATGTACTTCCTGCTGATCATCTTCTTCACCTACTTCTACGTCGCGATCACCTTCAACCCGCAGGAGGTCGCCGACAACATGAAGCAGTACGGCGGCTTCATCCCGGGCATCCGTGCCGGCAAGCCGACCGAGGACTACCTCAACTACGTGCTGTCCCGGATCACGCTGCCGGGCGCCCTGTACCTCGGCATGATCGCGCTGATCCCCCTGGCAGCCCTCGTGCTGGTCAAGGCCAACTCGAACTTCCCGTTCGGCGGCACCTCCCTGCTGATCATGGTCGGCGTCGCGCTCGACACCGTGAAGCAGATCGAGAGCCAGCTGCAGCAGCGCAATTACGAGGGCTTCCTGCGATGAGGATGATCCTCATGGGTCCCCCCGGAGCCGGAAAGGGCACGCAGGCGAAGTACGTCGCCGACCGCTTCGGGATCCCGGCGATCTCCACCGGCGACATCTTCCGCGCCAACGTCTCCTCCGGCACCGAGCTCGGGCTGGAGGCCAAGCGGTACATGGACGCCGGCGAGTACGTGCCGGACGAGGTCACCAACCACATGGTGCGCAACCGCATCGACGAGCCCGACGCGGTTCCCGGATTCCTGCTCGACGGCTACCCGCGCACGCTGGCCCAGGTCGAGGAGCTCGACGGCATGATCAAGTTCACCGGCCACTCGCTGGACGCGGTCGTCGTCCTGACGGTGAACCCGGAAGAACTGATCGGGCGCCTGCTGCAGCGTGCCAAGACCGAGGGTCGCGCCGACGACACCGAGGACGTCATCCGGCGCCGCCAGGAGGTGTACGCCGAGCAGACCGAGCCGCTGATCGACGTCTACCGCGACCGCAACCTCCTCATCGAGGTCGACGGGCTCGGCGAGATCGACGAGGTCACCGAGCGCATCTTCGCGGCGCTGACCGCCGTGAAGCAGAGCTGATCAAGCGGTCCTGATGGGTTTCAGGGATCGCGGGGTCGAGATCAAGACCCCGGCCCAGATCGACAGCATGCGGGTCGCCGGCCTCCTGGTCGGCGAGACCCTCGAGCTGCTGCGGAGCAGCGTCCGGGCCGGGATCAGCACCGGCGAGCTGGACGCCATCGCGGAGGACAACATCCGCAGCGGGGGAGGTGTCCCCTCGTTCCTGGGCTACGGGCACCCACCGTTCCCGGGCAGCATCTGCGCCTCGGTCAACGACGAGGTCGTGCACGGCATCCCCGGCGAACGGGTGCTCGCTGACGGCGACGTCATCTCGATCGACTGCGGTGCGATCGTCGACGGCTGGCACGGCGACGCGGCGATCACCCTCGCCGTGGGAGAGATCCCTGCCGAGGTCCAGACCCTGATGGACGTGACGGAAGGGTCGATGTGGGCCGGTTTCGCCGCCGCCAGGCTCGGCGGCCGGGTCACCGACATCTCGCACGCGGTCGAGTCCTACGTCCGCGCTCACGGGCACTACGGGATCCTCGAGGACTACACCGGCCACGGCATCGGTACGGCGATGCACCAGCCTCCGAACGTGCCCAACTACGGACGCCCGGGCCGAGGCCCGAAGCTCGAGCTGGGCCTCGCGCTCGCGGTCGAGCCGATGATCACCCTGGGTACCAAGGAAACCGTCGTGGCCGATGACGACTGGACGATCGTGACCGAGGACGGCAGCTGGGCTGCCCACTTCGAACACACGTTCACCCTCACGCCCGACGGACCGTGGATCCTGACCGCGATCGACGGGGGCGAGGAGCGCCTCAAGGCGCTCGGCGTGCCGTTCGGCGGCCGCTGAACCCCTCAGGACCCGCGGATTCGCGTTTGACCTGCGGTTTCGCCTAGACTGGTGCGTCGGCCCAACGTGGGTACGTTGTGTGGCGCCTTACGGCTGCCCGGACACCAGCGCAAATCGTAGTGATACGGACGCGTGCATGTGCGGGGAAATGAGGCTCACCCAGCGGCCCTACGAGGTCCACTGCCGCAGGGCAGGCGGTTCCCGGGCCAACGGTAGACAACAAGATTCACATCCGACTGAGCGCAGCAACAGATTGTGGAGGACATGCCGAAGAAAGAAGGCGTGATCGAGATGGAGGGCTCCGTTGTGGAGGCTCTCCCGAACGCCATGTTCCGGGTCGAGCTGACCAACGGACACAAGGTGCTCGCCCACATCAGCGGCAAGATGCGCCAGCACTACATCCGGATCCTCCCTGAGGACCGCGTCGTGGTGGAGCTCTCGCCGTACGACCTCACTCGAGGTCGGATCGTCTACCGGTACAAGTAGTCCGACAGCCGAAACGAACAAGAAAGGGCTGACATGAAGGTCAACCCGAGCGTCAAGCCGATCTGTGACAAGTGCAAGGTGATCCGTCGCCACGGCCGCGTCATGGTGATCTGCGAGAACCCGCGTCACAAGCAGCGCCAGGGCTGAGAAGTCCGCTGCACACAACTGAACAACCCACTACGTGATCGCTTAGCCGCCCGGATCGAGAGATCCAGGTCGGTGAATCACCTCCGGAGCGGATGGCCGGAGCTGGTCCGAGAGGACCAGACGCGACACGACCAGACCACCGTGAACCACGGGGCCGCAAGGCCCGCAGAAGGGAAACGCCAGAATGGCACGCCTTGTTGGTGTCGATCTCCCGCGTGACAAGCGCATCGAGATCGCACTTACCTACATCTACGGCATCGGCCGTACCCGCTCCCAGCAGCTGCTGGCCGCCACCGGGGTCGACCCGAACGCGCGCGTCCACACGCTGGGTGACGAAGAGCTGGTCAAGCTCCGTGACGCGATCGACGCCACGGGCATCAAGATCGAGGGCGACCTCCGTCGTGAGGTCCAGGCCGACATCCGCCGGAAGATCGAGATCGGCAGCTACCAGGGTCGCCGCCACCGCATGGGCCTTCCGGTCCGCGGTCAGCGCACCAAGACAAACGCTCGTACCCGCAAGGGTCCGAAGCGCACCGTTGCCGGCAAGAAGAAGGCGAAGTGATTTAGAGATGCCTCCCAAGACTCGTACTGCGGCCGGCGCCAAGAAGGTGCGCCGCAAGGAGAAGAAGAACATCGCTCAGGGCGAAGCCCATATCAAGAGCACGTTCAACAACACCATCGTCACGATCACCGACCCCACCGGGGCGGTCATCTCGTGGGCCTCTGCCGGCACCGTCGGCTTCAAGGGCTCGCGCAAGTCCACCCCGTACGCCGCGCAGATGGCCGCCGAGGCGGCTGGGCGTCGTGCGATGGACCACGGCATGAAGAAGATCGACGTCTTCGTCAAGGGCCCGGGTTCCGGTCGTGAGACCGCCATCCGTTCGCTCGGTGCCATCGGCCTCGAGGTCGGCACCATCCAGGACGTCACGCCCACCCCCCACAACGGTTGCCGCCCGCCCAAGCGCCGGCGCGTCTGACCCGAGACCTGAGAAAGAGAGACTGACATGGCCCGCTATACCGGCCCCATGACCAAGAAGTCGCGCCGTCTCGGTGTCGACCTCGTCGGCGGCGACGCTGCGTTCGAGAAGCGTCCCTACGCTCCCGGCCAGCACGGACGCGCTCGTATCAAGGAGAGCGAGTACCGCAACCAGCTGCAGGAGAAGCAGAAGGCGCGCTTCACCTACGGCGTGATGGAGAAGCAGTTCCACCGCTACTACGAAGAGGCCGCTCGCCGCTCCGGCAAGACCGGTGACAACCTGCTGCAGCTCCTCGAGTGCCGTCTGGACAACGTGGTCTACCGGGCAGGGTTCGCCCGCACCCGCCGCCACGCCCGCCAGCTGGTCACCCACGGTCACTTCAAGGTCAACGGCCTGAAGGTCGACATCCCGTCGTTCCAGGTCTCGGCTCACGACGTCATCGACGTCCGCGAGAAGAGCCTCGAGATGACCCCCTTCATCGTGGCTCGTGAGACCCATGGCGAGCGGATCGTCCCGGCCTGGCTCGAGGCGATCCCGTCCCGGATGCGCATCCTCGTGCACTCGGTCCCGGTCCGCGCGCAGATCGAGCTGCCGGTCCAGGAGCAGCTCATCGTCGAGTACTACTCGAAGAAGTAGTTCTCGTTTTTCGGCCCACACACCAAACAGTGAGTTCGAGCCCTTCAAATAGAGGTGGGGCTCGGAAAGGAAATCACCAGTGCTGATCGCACAGCGCCCAACCCTGTCGGAAGAAGTAGTCGACGAATTCCGTTCGACGTTCATCATTGAGCCGCTCGAGCCCGGTTTCGGCTACACGCTCGGCAACTCGCTGCGCCGTACCCTGCTCTCCTCGATCCCTGGGGCCTCGGTCACCAGCATCAAGGTGGACACCGCGCTCCACGAGTTCTCGACCATCGAGGGCGTCAAGGAAGACGTCACCGAGATCATCCTCAACCTCAAGGGCCTCGTCGTCTCCTCGGAGCACGACGAGCCGGTCACCATGTACCTGCGCAAGCAGGGTGCCGGTGCCGTCACCGCCGCTGACATCGCGCCGCCGGCCGGTGTCGAGGTGCACAACCCCGACCTGCAGATCGCGACCCTGAACGACAAGGGCAAGCTCGAGATGGAGCTGGTCGTCGAGCGTGGCCGCGGTTACGTCAGCTCGGTCCAGAACAAGGGCGCCGACAACGAGATCGGCCGGATGCCGGTCGACTCGATCTACTCGCCGGTCCTCAAGGTGACCTACAAGGTCGAGGCCACCCGTGTCGAGCAGCGGACCGACTTCGACAAGCTCGTCATCGACGTCGAGACCAAGACCTCGATCCGTCCCCGCGACGCGATCGCGTCGGCCGGCAAGACGCTCGTCGAGCTGTTCGGTCTGGCTCGTGAGCTCAACGTCGAGGCCGAGGGCATCGACATCGGCCCGTCGCCGGTCGACGAGCAGCTGGCCCAGGACCTGGCCATGCCGGTCGAGGACCTGAGCCTCACGGTTCGCTCGTACAACTGCCTCAAGCGTGAGGGCATCCACACCGTGGGTGAACTCGTTGCCCGCTCGGAGCAGGACCTGCTCGACATCCGCAACTTCGGTGCGAAGTCGATCGACGAGGTCAAGGCCAAGCTGGTCGAGATGGGCCTGTCCCTCAAGGACAGCGCACCCGGTTTCGACCCGGCCACCGCCCTGGCGGCGTACGACGATGACGACGACTCGTTCGTGGAGGACGAGCAGTACTGATTCACCGGGGTCGGGCCCGCCTGACGGGCCCGACCACCTCCAGTTCCATCTATCCCGGTACCTGATACGGCCGGGGAGAATCGAGAGAAGAAATGCCAGCTCCGAAGAAGGGTGCCCGCCTCGGCGGCAGCCCTGCCCACCAGCGCCTGATCCTGTCGAACCTGACCACCGCCCTGTTCGAGCACGGTCGGATCACGACCACCGAGGCCAAGGCGCGCACGCTGCGTCCGCTCGCGGAGAAGCTGATCACCAAGGCGAAGAGGGGCGACCTGCACAACCGTCGCGAGGTCCTCAAGACCGTGCGCGACAAGTCGGTCGTCCACACCCTGTTCACCGAGATCGCTCCGACGTTCTCCGAGCGTCCCGGCGGCTACACCCGGATCACCAAGCTCGGTCCGCGCAAGGGTGACAACGCGCCCATGGCCGTGATCGAGCTCGTGACCGAGGCGTACAAGCCGTCGGCTCCGAAGCCCAAGAAGGTAGGTGCCGAGGTCGCAGCCGCGAAGTCTGAGACCGTTGAGACGGCGCCCGCCGACACGGTTGCCGTTGAGTCTGAGACCGACGAGACGGCGACCGTTGCGACCGCGCCCGCCGACACGGAGTTCGCTGAGACTGCGGCTCCGGTTGCCGAGGACGAGGTCGCTGACGTCGAGGTTGCCGAGGCTGCCGACGAGGCGCCCGAAGCCTGAGGCTTTCGCTCACGAAGGTCCGTCACCCTCACCGGTGGCGGACCTTCTGCATCCCTCCTGGAAGACTGAGGCGGTGCGACTGCGGATCGACCTCTCCTACGACGGCACCGACTTCAACGGGTGGGCCATCCAGCCGGGCCGGCGCACGGTCCAGGGCGAGCTCGAGGCGGCGATGGACACGGTCCTGCGCACCACCGGTACCAGGCTGACCGTCGCCGGTCGGACCGATCGCGGTGTGCACGCCCGGGGGCAGGTCGTGCACGTCGACCTCGACGAGGATGCACTGGCCCAGGTCCCCGGACGCGGCGTTCAGGCACCAGTCGACGCGCTGCTGCGTCGGGTCAACGGCGTCGCCGGGCGCGATGTGCGCATCCACCGGGTCAGTCAGGCACCCGAGGGGTTCGACGCGCGGTTCAGCGCGATCTGGCGCCGGTACGCGTACCGGATCGCGGACGACCCGACGATGGTCGACCCGCTGCGCCGCAGCCACGTGGTCGCCTGGCCGCGCCCGCTCGACGTCGACGCCATGAACGTGGCAGCGGCAGAGTTGCTCGGACTCAACGACTTCGCGTCGTTCTGCAAGCGCCGCGAAGGCGCGACCACCATCCGTACGCTGCTGGACCTGCGGTGGGAGCGCATCGACGGCATCCTGGTGGCCGAGGTCCGCGCCGACGCGTTCTGCCACAGCATGGTCCGGTCGCTCGTCGGCTGCCTGGCGGTGGTGGGCGAGGGTCGCAAGCGGCCCGGGTTCGCTCGCGAGGTGATGACGTCGAAGACCCGGCATCCCGGCGTCGCGGTCGCACCGGCGCACGGCCTGACGCTGGAGGAGGTCGGCTATCCGCCCGATGACCAGCTGGCGGCGCAGGCTGCCGGATCGCGCACGAAGCGGATGCTGCCGACAGACAGCCACGATGACGACGACGAATGAACTTGCGGCTCCGTCGACCTGCGCGCTGTCATAGTCTGCACGGATGACGGCGGGACACCAGAGCCGTATCGCGCGCCTTCGCCAGACCTGGACCGACCGTTCAGCAGGCCGGATGTACGAGCGTCTCGTGGCGCACCCGGCGTCGTACCGGGCAACCCCGTCGACGTTCGCCGCGACCTGCGTGGCTGCGGTCGTGCTCGTCGGGTACGCCGCAGCGCTGGGGCTCCTGGTCTGGCTGACCCTGCACGCGACTGCCCTCGGGTGGGTTCTGGTCGTCCTGGGCTGGGCCGGCGTCGTGGTCGCCCGACCTCGCCGGTTCCGGCTGCCGGCCGACGTCTTCGTGCTGGATGCCGCCACGTATCCGGCGCTTCACGACATCGTGTCGACCCTCGCTCTGGCCGTGGGGGTCGCCGTGCCCCAGGTCCTCGGGGTGGACCTGGCCTTCAACGCTTACGTGGTGCCGCTGGGACTCGTGCTGGACAAGGACGCGATGGTGCTCGGCCTGCCGATGATGAGCCTCGGTTCGTGGCACGAGCGGCTGGGGATCCTCGGGCACGAACTCGGTCACCTCCGCGGTCGCGACACGGTCCGCTCGCGGGTGATCAGCGCCGCCCACGAGGTTCTCGACGGTGCCTACTACCTGATCGCCCCGCAGCCGGGCCGGCGCAACCGGTGGGCGCCGGGTGGCGTGGCGTACGAGTCGTACGGAGCCGGGCCCCTCGACACGGTGGGGCGCTGGATCCAGGGCTTGCTCGCGCTGCCGGTCCAGGGCGTGAGCCTCCTGCTGACCCGCCTGACCATGACGAGTCATCAGCATCGCGAGTACCTCGCCGACCGGCGAGCGGCCGAGGTCGTCGGCAGCGAGGCGCTGGCCCGTTCGCTGCTCTGGGACCTCGAGGGGATCAGAACCGTGGTCGCAGCGGCAGCTCGCCGTCAGGAGGACCCGTTCGGGGTGCTGACGAGCCGGCCGTCGATGACCGAGTCCCAGGCCGCGGCGCGACTGATCACGCTCGAACGCAAGCGGCACCGGTCCGACTCGACCCATCCGCTTGATCACCTTCGCAGCAAGCTCGTCAAGGCGAGTGCGCTTCCTCCCAGCACGGCGATGCCCGGCGAGGCCGCGTGCCTGCGTGCTGAGGCGGAGCTCGAGATCCTGCGGGAGCGGTTCCGTCGTGAGTTCCGGGATCGTCTGATCCACGGGCGTCGCGCCTGAGGCAGTCGTGAGTCAGATCCCGCTGAGGTACGCGTGGACCAGGGGGACCACCGAGGAGCCTTCCCCCGACGCCGCGGCGACCCGTTTCATCGAGCCGAACCGCACGTCGCCGACGGCGAAGATGCCGGGGACCGCAGTTTCCAGGTTGGCCGGCGGGATTCCCGCCACCCAGAGCCGCTGGGGGATGTCGCGCCCGGTCAGGACATAACCGTGGTCGTCGCGGCAGATCTCCTCGCCGAGCCAGTCGCAGTGCGGCGCGGCGCCGAGCAGCAGGAACAGGCCGCCGATGTCCTGGCGGCTCTCCGTGCCTGTGGTCAGGTCGCGCACCGTGACCCACTGGAGCCGGCCGTCCCCGCCGCCGTCGGTGACCACGGCGCACCCGCGCACGGAGATCACGGTGTTGTAGGCGATCTCGCGGATCAGGTAGTCCGACATCGTCTCGCTCAGGTCGGGACGTCGGACCATGATCGTGACCGATCGCGCGAACCGGGCCAGGTGGATGGCCGCCTGACCGGCCGAGTTGCCGCCGCCGACCACGATCACGTCCTGGCCCTCGAGCTCACGCGCTGCGCTGACCGCGGCACCGTAGAAGACGCCGGACCCGACCAGGTCCTCGAGCGAGGAGATCTCCAGGCGTCGGTACGCCACTCCGGTGGAGATCACCACCGCGCGGGCCCGGATCTCGCCGCCGCCGGTCCGGATCACATGGGTCCCGCCCGGCTCGCCGGCTTCGAGCTCGGTCACCTCCCAGCCGGTGAAGAACCGGGTACCGAACCTGATCGCCTGGTTGCGGGCGCGCTGGGCGAGCCGCATCCCCGAGATGCCGCGCGGGAAGCCGAGGTAGTTGCGGATCATCGAGCTGGTACCGGCCTGGCCGCCGATCGCCTCGGCCTCCACGACCACCGTCGAGAGTCCCTCGGACGAGCCGTAGACCGCTGCAGCCAGGCCGGCCGGTCCCGCGCCGACGATCGCCAGGTCGACGACCGTGTCGACCTCGATGTCGGCCGGGGTGCCGTAGATCAGGGTGGCCACGTCGCGCACCGAGGTCACCCGCAGCGGAGGACGTCCGATCCGGTAGAAGATCGGGAACCCGGGCGGACCGTCGTACTGGGCCAGGATCTCGAGCCCGGTCTCGGAGTCGGGGTGGACCAGCCTGCTGGGCATGCCCATCCGGTCCAGGAAGTCGCGGATCGCCGTGGTGAGGCCGTCGGGCGACGGGGCGACGATCTCGGCACTGGCGACCTCGGGTGCGGCGACGGTCGAGCCCCAGTCCGAGAGCAGCTCGGTGATCGCGGTGTGGAACTCCTCGTCGCGTACGCCGCGCGGCATCAGCAGGTAGGCGTCGTACTTGCCCGTGGCCAGGCCCGGGCGCAAGGGATCCGCGTCGAGCATGAACCGTTCCCAGTACGCGGTGATGATCCGCCGGGCCGTCGGCACGATGCTGCGCCATTCCGCGAGCGCGCTGAACACCGCAGCGTCGGGAAGCTGGGACTCGCTGACGACGAGGGCCACCAGCGTTCCGGCAGCACGCGCCTCGGCGAGCACGGTCGAGGTCTCGGCGACCGAGGCCGTCGTACGGATGTCGTAGTCGCGCACGTAGCGGGCGAACTCGTCCGCCAGCACGTCGGCGTGCTCAGGGGCGCAGAGCACGATCAGGGGCAGGGTCGATGAGGTTTCACTCACGCGCCGAGACTAAGCCACGTCCAACCCGCAGGACGAGGTCCGGGTCGGGACGGCAGGATGGGGCCATGGCCACCGACGAGCACTACTTCACCGCCGATCCGAAGGCGCCGTTCAAGAGGGTGCCGGTGCGTGCGAACGTCTGGGGCCACTGGCTCGAGCTCACCTCGGGGTCGGGTGTCTTCGCCCAGGGGCGGCTCGACATCGGCACCGGCGTGCTGCTGCGCGAACAGGCCCCGCCGGTCGACGCCCGGCGCATCCTCGACCTCGGGTGCGGGTACGGCGTCATCGGCCTGGCCGTCGCTGTCGCCGTACCGGGCTGCATCGTGACCGCGGTCGACGTGAACGAGCGAGCCGTGCTGCTGGCCAACGAGAACGCCGCGCAGATCGGCGTGGCCGATCGCTTCACGGCGGCAGTTCCGGACGCGGTCGACCCGGGCCTGGTCTTCGACGAGATCTGGTCGAACCCGCCGATCAGGATCGGCAAGGAGGCGCTCCACGAGCTCCTGCTGACCTGGCTCCCACGGCTCGCACCGGGCGGGCGCGCGCGCCTGGTCGTCGGCAAGAACCTCGGTGCCGACTCACTCGCGAGCTGGCTGGCCGACCAGGGCTACCCGACGGCCAAGGTCGGCAGTGCGAAGGGCTTCCGGGTGCTGGAGTCGGTCCGCGGCTGAGGTGCGGATCGGCGTCCCGAAGGCCGGGCCCAGGCGCCACCACGCCATCGCCAGCACGGAGGCGACGCACGACGCCGCCAGCGCGTCCATCCACCACGTGCCCGCATCGGTTCCGGTGCCGAGCGCGTGCGCCAGTGCGACCGGCCAGAGCAGGTACGTCGCCCAGTGCACCAGGCGGAAGGTCCGGTGACCGATCCGCTTGCGCAGCAGGCTGGTGGTGACCACGAGCAGCAACAGGTCGATCCCGAGGGTGCCGAGGCCGAGCCAGAGGGGTCGCCACGTCGAGGTGAACGGAACCACCGTGTCGACGAGCCTGAGCTGCGCCTTCGGGTCGAGCAGCAGGGTGGTGACGTGGACGACGATCAGGGCGGTAGCCGTCAGGCTGGCAGTCTTGTGGATCGCGGTCAGGCCATACTGGGGGAGCCCGGCGAACCGCTGCCGGGACCGGGTCACGATGCCCAGGCAGATGCTGATCGTGAGCAGGACCAGCGCGACCACGCCGGTGCCGCGGCCGAGAGCCCACAGTGCGGCGTCGAGCTGGGTGCTGGTCACGAGCCGCTCGACGTCGCCTGCGCGGTGCCGGAGCTCGAGCTCACGGTTCCGCCGGTCGTCGACGAGCTCGAGCCCGTCGTCGACGTCGTGCTGGTCGCGGTGCCGGTGCCGGCGGTGGTGCCCGTGCTGGTGCTGGAGGTCGTCCCCGTCGTGGACCCGGTGTCGGTGGCCGTCGTGCCGGCCTCGGCGTGGGTCGCCAATCCGAGGTAGCCGGCGACGCTGAGCGCTCCGACGACCGAGCTGGAGATGATGCCGCGCCGCACCCGGGCGATCCTCTGCTTCTGCTGCTTCCTGTCCATGCTTCGAGCCTGCCGCGCGCTCCTGTGCGCTTCCTGTGGAGGCACCGTGGCTTTGCTCATCGATCTCACTCCTGGGTCACCCCGGCACTCGGTCACTCGTGGGCGAGCACCTCGGCAGCCCGGGCGAGGTCGTCGACGCCGCACGCCAGCTCGTCGGCGTCGTCGGTGATCAGGTCGAGGTGGAAGCCGAACAGGGCCGAGTCGACCAGGGTGACCAGGCGCGCGACCCTGCGCTGGGGCGCTCCACAGCGGACCAGGTATCCGCGCAGCGCACCGGCCCAGAGCTCACCGCTGGCGCGCGCATCGGTCAGGTAGGGCTCGCGGCCGATCAGACCGGTGGCGGCGGCCTGGCAGTAGACGTCCATGCAGGAGTGCAGCGGCTCGGTCCGGTACGCCGCCCAGAGCTGGTTGATGCCCTCGTGCACGTTCGCGGCGCTCGGCAGGGCTGCGACCGCCGCCATCGCGCGCTGGTTGGTGCGTGCGACCACCGCCGAGACCAGGGCGTCCCGGCTGGAGAAGTGGTAGATGAGCATCCGGTCGCTGGTGCCGACCGCCTTCGCCACCGGGCGCAAGGAGAGCCCGATGAGTCCATGTGCGAGCACGTGGTCGGTGATCCGTTCGAGGAGGTCCTCACGGCGGTGCTCGGCCATGCCCAGAAGATAGCCCAGCAACGTAGCATGTGCTACATTTCTGTTATGTAGCAGTCGCTACATAACCATCCGAACGTGGAGCTGATTCAGATGTGGGCGGCAGTACTGCTGGCAGTGGCGATCGGGGTGGAGGTCGCAGCGACGGCACTCCTGCCCAGGGCTGCCGGATTCACCGACCCGCTGTGGAGCGCGGTGGTGGTCAGCGGCTACGGGCTCTCGATCTGGCTGCTCGCCGTCGTGGTCCGCTCGATCCCGGTCAGCGTCGCGTACGCCGTCTGGGCCGGCGTCGGGACCGCGGTCGTGGCCGTGATCGGGTATGCGTTCCTCGGGGAGTCGATGAACTGGTTCAAGGCGGGCTCGCTCGCCCTGATCGTCCTCGGTGTGGTGGGACTCAACCTCGTGGCCGCCCACAGCTGAGTGCCGGGGGTGGGGACTCAACCTGGTGGCCGCCCACGGCTGACCCGTAACCCGGGTGCGCCCGGCCCGGCGACCGTGGACAATCGCTCCTCGTGGGTCATGTCGATGTCGCCGGAGTCCGGTACGAGCTCCCCGACGGGCGGGTCCTGCTCGACGAGGTGGCCTTCCGCGTCGGCGAAGGCGCCAAGGCAGCGCTGGTCGGTGCCAACGGTGCGGGCAAGACGACGCTGCTGCGGATCATCACCGGCGAGCTCGCCCCGCACGAAGGTGCGGTCACGCGTTCGGGCGGACTGGGCGTGATGCGCCAGGCGGTCGGTGCCGGCCTCGGCCCCGACCCGACGGTGAGCGACCTGCTGATGTCGGTCTCCCCGCCGCGGGTGCGGGCGGCGGCCGCCGAGGTCGAACGCCTCGAGCTGCGGCTGATGGACGTCGACGACGAACCCACCCAGATGAAGTACGCCTCGGCGCTGGCCGAGTTCGCCGACGCCGGTGGGTACGACATCGAGGTCGTCTGGGACACGTGCTGCACGACCGCACTGGGCATCGGGTTCGACAAGGCCAAGTACCGCACGCTCGCGACGTTGAGCGGCGGCGAGCAGAAGCGGATCGTCCTGGAGTACCTGCTCGCCGGGCCCGACCAGGTGCTCCTGCTCGACGAGCCGGACAACTATCTCGACGTACCGGGGAAGGTGTGGCTCGAGGAACGGATCCGGTCCTCGGCCAAGACGATCCTGTTCATCAGCCACGACCGGGAACTGCTCGACAACACCGCCACCCGGATCGTGACGCTCGAGCTGGGCGCCGCCGGAAACACCGCGTGGACCCATCCCGGCGGCTTCGCGAGCTATCACGAGGCGCGTCGCGATCGCTTCCTGCGCTTCGAGGAGCTCCAGCGGCGTTGGGACGAGGAGCACGCCAAGCTCAAGGCGCTCGTGCTGCGTTACAAGATCAAGGCGGAGTACAACGACGGCCTCGCCGCGCAGTACAAGGCCGCCCAGACCAGGTTGCGGAAGTTCGAGGAGGCAGGGCCTCCGCAGGCGATCCCGCGCGAGCAGAAGGTCACGATGCGGCTGCAGGGCGGCCGCACCGGCAAGCGCGCGGTGGTGTGCGAGGACGTCGAGCTGACCGGATTGATGAAGCCGTTCGACCTCGAGGTCTGGTACGGCGAACGGGTGGCGGTCCTCGGGTCGAACGGGTCGGGCAAGTCGCACTTCCTGCGGCTCCTCGCCGCCGGAGGATCGGATCCCGACGTCGAGCACCGGCCGGTCGGCGACGCGGTCATCGCGCCGGTTCGCCACACCGGCAAGGCGAAGCTCGGTGCCCGGGTGCGTCCGGGCTGGTTCGTGCAGACCCACGAGCACCCCGAGCTGATCGGCCGGACGCTCATCGAGATCCTGCATCGCGGCGACACCGGCCAGGTCGGTGTCGGACGCGCCGGGATGGGGCGCGAGCAGGCTGCCCGCGTGCTGGACCGCTACGAGCTCGCGCACGCGGCCGAGCAGGTCTTCGAGTCGCTCTCGGGCGGCCAGCAGGCCCGGTTCCAGATCCTGCTGCTCGAGCTGTCCGGAGCCACCCTGCTGCTGCTCGACGAGCCGACCGACAACCTCGACGTCGATTCGGCCGAGGCGCTGGAGGAGGGCCTGGACGCGTTCGACGGAACGGTGCTCGCGGTGACCCACGACCGCTGGTTCGCCCGCGGCTTCGACCGCTACCTGGTCTTCGGTTCCGACGGCTCGGTCTACGAGTCGGGCGATCCGGTCTGGGACGAGGGCCGGGTACGGCGGGAGCGCTGATGGCCACCCGGGCCCTGGGCATACGGAATTTCCGGTTGCTCGTCGTCGGGGCGGGTGTGAGCTCGCTCGGCAACGCGATCACCCCGGTCGCCCTCGCCTTCGCGGTGCTCGACCTCGGGGGTTCGGCCACCTCGCTGGGCCTGGTGGTCGCTGCCTTCGCGCTCGCCGAGGTCGTCACCACGTTGTTCGGCGGCGTGCTCGGGGACCGCGTCCCACGGCAGCTGATGATGCAGGGAGCCTCGTCGGGCGCGGCACTGACCCAGGGCGTCATCGCGGCCAGCCTGATCGGCGGCTGGTCCTCGATACCGCTGCTGGCCGGGGTGGGCGCGATCAACGGCGTACTCGGCGCCCTCAGTGGTCCGTCGTCCTCAGCGCTGACGCCGCAGACGGTGCCGCCGGACGCGCTGGCCTCGGCGGTCGCCCTCCGGCGCCTGCTCCAGAACGGCGCCCAGGTCCTCGGGTTCTCGATCGCGGGCGTCCTCGTCGCCTGGCTGGGCTCGGGGTGGGCGATCGCCCTCGATGCGGCCACGTTCGCGGTCGCGGCGGCGTGCTTCCACCTGATCGCGGTCCCGGCGATCGCCGGCGCCGGCCGACGTGACCCGATGTTCGCGGAGATGCGGGCCGGCGCGGCCGAGGTGTTCCGGCACACGTGGCTCTGGCTGCTGATCGGCCAGGCTCTCCTGTACCACCTGTTCTACGGGGGTGCGCAAGGCGTCCTGGGTCCGATCGTGGTGAAGGCGTCGCTCGGCGAGGCGGCCTGGGGCTGGGCCCTGGGTGCGTTGATGGTCGGCTTCATGATCGGCGGACTGGTCTCGTTGCGCTGGCGCCCGAGACACGGGCTGTTCGTCGGGACCGCGTTCCTGTCGCTGACAGCGGCGTTCCCGATCGCGATGGCCGTGTCCGACCAGCTCTGGGTGCTGCTGCTCGGTGCCTTGCTGCATGGCTTCGGGCTGGAGATCTTCAGCGTCAACTGGGACCTCTCGATCCAGCAGAACGTCCCCGAGGACAAGCTTGCCCGGGTGTACTCGTTCGACGTCGTCGGCTCGTTCGTCGCCCGGCCGATCGGCCTGGTGATCACCGGTCCGATCGCCGAGGCGGTCGGCACAGATCGCTGGCTGGTGATCGTCGGGCTCGTGATGGGGTGCTCGAGCCTCCTGGCCCTGACCTCGCGCGACGTGCGGCGGCTGCAGCGCCGGACCTGAGATCTACGCCCAGCGCGAACGACCTTGCTGTGCCCGGCCGGTAGCGAGCACGCTGGCGGGCATGAAGCTCCTGGTGCTCGGCGGTACCCGACATGTCGGCCGCGCGGTCGTCGAGGAGGCAGTGGAGCGCGGTGACGACGTCACGGTCGTGAACCGCGGGACGCACCCGCCCGGGGCCGGAGCCCGGGCCCGGGTCGCGGACCGGCGCGAGCCCGGGAGCCTGGCTGCTGCGCTCGGCGCGGACAGCTGGGACGCGGTCGTCGACACCTGGGCCGCCGAGCCGGTCGTCGTACGGGATGCGGCGCGCCTGCTGGAGGGTCGCGTCGGACACCTGACCTACGTCTCGAGCCGCTCCGTCTACGCCTGGCCGATCCCGATCGGGGCCGACGAGTCGGCAGCGGTGGTCGACGCCGACCCCGACAGCACCGATCCCGACGCGTACGCCGAGGCCAAGCGAGGTGCCGAGCTCGCGATCGCCCGCGAGTTCACCGGACCGGCGCTCGTGCTGCGCGCCGGACTGATCCTCGGGCCCTGGGAGTTCGTCGGCCGCATGCCGTGGTGGCTCACCCGGATCGCCGCCGGCGGAGCCGTCGCTGCGCCCGGGCCGCCGGAGCGCCCGCTGCAGTACATCGACGCCCGTGACCTCGCGGCGTGGGCGCTGCGGTGCGCGGAGGGTGGGACGGCCGGCGTGTTCAACACCGTCAGCCCGGTCGGGCACGCCACCATCAGCGAGGTCCTGGACGCCTGCATCGCCGCGACCGGTTCGGAGGCCGAACTCGTCTGGCGCACTCCGGAGCAGGTCGAGGCCGCCGGGCTCGAGGGCTGGACCGACCTGCCCATCTGGACGCCGCCGACCGGTGAGCTCGCCGCCCTGCACGACGGCGACGTCTCCGCAGCCCTCGCCGCCGGCCTCACCTGTCGTCCGATCGCCGAGACCGTGGCCGACACGTGGACCTGGCTCCAGCGCGAGGGCATGCCGCCCGCCCCGCCCGGGCGACCCATGCCCGGGATGACCGCGGACCAGGAGGCAACACTGCTCGCCCTGGTCTGACAGGCTGCGTCCATGCATGTCGGACCCCGCGCCTTCGACTGGAGCACGCGCTCCTGCGGTCTCAACGGCCACATCACCTTCGAGCCCGTCGAGCCGGAGCTGGCCGGACGCCTCAGCGCCACGACGGCGGCTGGAGTGGCCTGGCGCTGCCTGCGCTGCGGGTCCTACGTCCCGGGGCCGCCGCACGGCACCGGACCGGCCCAGGACGCGCCGCTGGTGCTGCGGGGTCGCGCCCTGCGCGACGCCTTCATCCTGCGGCTGCTGGCAGTCGAGCGGTTCATCCGCGGCCTGCTGCTGCTGGCGCTCGCCTACGGGATCCACCGTTTCAACGGGTCGCGGGACTCGCTGCAACGGGTGTTCAACGAGTACCTGCCGACGCTGCGGCCGCTCGCGGACAAGCTCGGCGTGGATCTGCAGTCGACCGGCCCGGTACGGCTGATCGACAAGGCGCTGCATGCCCACCACGCCACGCTGACACTCGTCTCGATCGGTGTCCTGGCCTACGGGGCCCTGCAGCTCCTCGAGGGCACGGGGCTCTGGCTGATCAAGCGCTGGGGCGAGTACGTCGCGGTGATCGGGACCTCGATCTTCCTGCCGCTCGAGATCTACGAGCTCCTCGAGAAAGTCACCTGGCTGAGGGTCACGGCGTTCGCGGTCAACATCGCGGCCGTGGTCTACCTGGTCTGGTCCAAGCGCCTGTTCGGTCTCCGCGGGGGACATGCTGCCTTCGAGGTCGAGCGCCACGGCGAGTCCCTGCTCGAGATCGAGCGGGCAGCGGTCACCGGGGGTGGAACTCTCCCCACAGCGTGAGGGCGAACGAGCCGACGAAGATCACCAGCAGGGCGATCGCCAGCAGCCGGTGCGACGGCTTGCGGCCGTCCAGCGAGGCAGCCAAGCCGATCCAGGCACCGTCCAGTCCGGTGTAGTGGTCGATCCCCATCCGGCTCGCGTCCTGCGGGAAACGTCGAGCAGGCAGGAAGTCCTCGGGCGCGATGAGCTCGATCTCGGGCTCCGGGCCGTCGAACGCATCCGCCTGCGTCGTCATCTGCAGAGCCTAGCGCCGGAGGGCGCCGCGTGGTTCAGGCCCAGCGAACCGAGGACGGCACGAAGTCCAGCTTGCGGTCGCCGGTGTAGATCTGCTTGGGCCGGGCGATCTTCTGCTCGGTGTCGGTGGTCAGCTCGAGCCACTGCGCCAGCCAGCCCGGCGTACGACCGATCGCGAAGAGCACGGTGAACATCTCCGGCGGGAACTGGAACGCCTCGTAGATCAGGCCGGAGTAGAAGTCCACGTTCGGGTAGAGACGGCGCTTGATGAAGTACTCGTCGTTCAGCGCGATCTTCTCCAGCTCCTGGGCGATCGCCAGCAGCGGGTTGACCCCGGTGACCTCGAAGACGTCGTCGCACGCCTTCTTGATGATCGTCGCGCGCGGGTCGAAGTTCTTGTAGACCCGGTGACCGAAGCCCATCAGCTTCTCGTTGCCGTTCTTCACGCCTTCGATGAACGCGGGGATGTTCTCCTTCGAGCCGATCCGGCGCAGCATCCGCAGCACGGCCTCGTTCGCGCCGCCGTGCAATGGGCCGAAGAGCGCCCCGACACCGGCAGCGACCGCGGAGTACGGGTCGACCTGCGAGGAACCGACCGAGCGCACCGCGTTGGTCGAGCAGTTCTGCTCGTGGTCGGCGTGCAGGATGAAGAGGACGTCGAGTGCCTTGACCAGCCGCGGGTCGGCCTCGAAGCGCAGCTCGCTCATCTTGAAGAGCATCGAGAGGAAATTCTCGGTGTAGCTCAGCTCGTTGTCCGGGTAGACGTACGGCTTGCCCTGCGCGTGCCGGAAGGCCCAGGCGCCGAGCGTCGGCATCTTCGCGATCATCCGGACGATCTGGATGTGCCGGTTCTCGGGGTCGGAGATGTTCTTCGACTCCGGGTAGAACGTCGAGAGCGCTCCGACCGAGGCCATCAGCATGCCCATCGGGTGGGCGTCGTACCGGAAGCCCTGCATGAAGCCCTTCACGTTCTCGTGCACGAACGTGTGGTACGTGATCTCGTGGACCCAGGCCTCGTACTGCTCCTTGGTGGGCAGCTGGCCGTAGATGAGCAGGTAGGCGACCTCGAGGAAGTTCGACTTCTCGGCGAGCTGCTCGATCGGATAGCCGCGGTACTCCAGGATGCCCTTGTCACCGTCGATGAAGGTGACCGCGCTCTTGCACGAGGCGGTGTTCACGAAGCCCGGGTCGTAGGTCGCCAGACCCGGCTCGTCGTCGAGGAGTTTGATCGCTCCGAGGTCGGCGGCCTTGATGGTGCCGTCGGCGATCGGAATCTCGTACTCCTTGCCGGTCCGGTTGTCGCGGATCGTGAGGGAGTTGTTGTCGCTGGTCGCAACGTCGTCGGACACAAGGGCTCCTTAGCGCTCGGTCGTGAAGTGCCCAACCTAATCCAGGCACCTGTACGGTCGCCAACCCCTGTCTCGTTTTGACCCCGGGCCGCGTACGCCGGTACTCTGTCCTGTCGCGACTCCTGCCGCGTCAGACCCCCGCACGGGGTCTGAGGCAGACCCGGATGCATTGAAGCCGGGCAGTGTTCGTCAGAGGTCGCGGTTTCACCGCCGTACAGGGGATTTCCCGGTGCGGACACGAACTAGGTAGTAAGGCATACACGTGCGCACGTACAGCCCCAAGCCCGCTGACATCAAGCGTGAGTGGCTCATCATCGACGCCACCGACGTGGTCCTCGGCCGGCTCGCCGTCCAGGCCGCGACGCTCCTGCGCGGCAAGCACAAGACGATCTTCGCCCCCCACGTCGACACCGGTGACTTCGTGATCATCGTGAACGCCTCCAAGGTGTCGCTGTCGGGCAACAAGGCCACCACCAAGATGGCCTACCGCCACTCCGGTTACCCGGGCGGCCTGAGCCAGACCCCCATCGGCGAGCTCCTCGAGAAGGACGCCCGCAAGGCCATCGAGAACGCGGTCTGGGGCATGCTCCCCAAGAACCGCCTCGGTCGCCAGATGCTCAAGAAGCTCAAGGTGTACTCCGGCCCGGAGCACCCGCACGCGGCCCAGCAGGCCAAGCCCTTCGAGATCTCCCAGATCTCCCAGTAATTTTCGCAGCGAGATTAGGAATCTGACGTGGCTGAAGACACGAACCTGAACGAGATCGACACCGCAGCGCTTGATTCTGCGGCGGAGGAGACCTACGAGGTCAACGAGGAGGGGATCGCGTACTCCTCGGAGAGCGCGCCCAGCCTGGAGACCCCGTCCCGTCCGGCGACCATCGCCCCGGCCGGTGCCACCGGTCGCCGCAAGGAGGCAGTGGCCCGGGTCCGGATCGTCCCCGGCACCGGCGAGTGGACCGTCAACGGTCGCTCGCTGGAGAACTACTTCCCGAACAAGCTGCACCAGCAGGTCGTGAACGAGCCGTTCGCGAACCTCCAGCTGGAGGGCCGCTTCGACGTGATCGCCCGCATCCACGGCGGTGGCATCACCGGTCAGGCCGGCGCCCTGCGCCTCGGTGTGGCTCGCTGCCTGAACTCGATCGACGTCGAGGCCAACCGGCCGTCGCTCAAGAAGGCCGGGCTGCTCACGCGTGACGCCCGTGTCATCGAGCGCAAGAAGGCCGGTCTCAAGAAGGCCCGCAAGGCGCCGCAGTTCAGCAAGCGCTGATCTGCTCTCGACCGCGGTGCAGGCCTAAACGCATGGCGAAGCTTTTCGGCACGGACGGGGTCCGGGGTCTGGCGAACGGTCATCTGACCGCGGAGCTGGCCCTGGACCTTTCCGTTTCCGCTGCGCACGTGCTGGCCGAGCGCGGCACGTTCAGCGGGCACCGGCCGTTCGCGGTCGTGGGCCGCGACACCCGGATCTCGGGGCAGTTCCTCGAGGCTGCGGTCGTCGCGGGCCTGGCGTCGGCCGGGATCGACGTCGTGCTCCTCGGTGAGATCCCGACCCCCGGTGTCGCCTGGCTGACCGGAGCGATGGGGGCAGACCTCGGCGTCATGCTCTCGGCCTCGCACAACGCGATGCCCGACAACGGCATCAAGTTCCTCGCCCGCGGAGGGGTGAAGCTGGACGACGCGATCGAGGAAGCCATCGAGGCTCGCCTGCGCGAGCCGTGGGACCGCCCGATCGGCGGCGACGTCGGACGGGTGCGGGTCCACGACACCGCGATCGCCGAGTACACCGCCCATCTCGACGGCACCCTGGTCAACCGGCTCGCCGGGCTGAAGGTCGTCCTCGACTGCGCCCAGGGTGCTGCCTGGGTGGCCGGACCCAAGGCGCTGCGTGACGCCGGCGCCGAGGTCATCGCGATCTGTGCCGAGCCCGACGGTCTCAACATCAATGCCGGGTGCGGCTCGACGCATCTCGACGTCCTCCAGGCCGCTGTCCTCGAGCACGGCGCCGACGCCGGGTTCGCGCTCGACGGGGATGCCGATCGCTGCCTGGCCGTCGATGCAGCCGGGGTCGTCGTGGACGGCGACCAGCTGCTCGCGATCCTCGCCCTGGCCATGCGCGAGCAGGGACGCCTGGCCGACGACACTGTCGTGGCCACCGTGATGTCGAACCTGGGCTTCGTGCAGGCCCTGACCGCGGCCGGGATCACCGTCGAGCAGACAGCGGTCGGCGACCGGTACGTCCTCGAGGCGATGAGTGCGGGCGCCCGCACCCTGGGTGGCGAGCAGTCCGGTCACGTGATCATGAGCGAGTACGCCACGACCGGCGACGGCATCCTCACCGCGCTCCAGGTGCTCGACCGGATGGTCGCCACCGGCTCGGCCCTGACC
Organism: Marmoricola sp.; assembly: GCA_025964775.1. Classification (GTDB taxonomy): domain Bacteria; phylum Actinomycetota; class Actinomycetes; order Propionibacteriales; family Nocardioidaceae; genus Marmoricola. The sequence continues at coordinate 76,718 of JAOPYE010000002.1, read as the reverse complement.
GAGCTCGCCGGCGTGATGACCCGATTGCCCCAGGTGCTCGTCAACGTACCCGGCGTGGACCGGGCGCGGACGCACGCCGACGAGGCCCTGGCTGCTGCCGTGCTCGAGGCCCAGTCGGAGCTGGGGGAGTCGGGGCGGATCCTGCTGCGCCCCTCGGGCACCGAGCCGCTGGTCCGCGTGATGGTGGAGGCGGCCACCGCCGAGCAGGCCCAGACGATCGCCGACAGGCTGGCTACCGTCGTACGGGAGCGGCTGGCTTTCTGATCAGATTCGGTGGTTGAGGAAGGCCGGCACGGCCTGTCTCGAAACCTCGGACCGATCAGTGGTGGTAGGCGTGCCCTGTACGGGCGACGTGCTCGTCCTCGGTCTCGTCCCCGTGGCCCGGCCACCAGGCCTTGTGACCGATCAGCGCGGTCAGAGCCGGCGTGAAGAACATCGCCATGACGAACGCGGCGACGAAGATGCCGAACGCCAGCGAGAAGCCGAGCGAGACGATCAGGCTGTTGCCGCCTAGCATGAACGTGGCGAACGACCCCGCCAGGATCAGACCTGCCGAGGCGATCGTCGGACCGGCATGCCGGACCGCTTCGGCAGCCGCGTCGCGCGGGTTCTTCCCGCTCCGGGCTTCGTCTCGTAGTCGGGCGATCATCAGGATGTTGTAGTCGGTGCCGAGAGCGACGACGAACAGGTAGATGTAGATCGGCAGGAAGAAGAACAGTCCGGACTGGCCCTGGATGTGCTGGAAGAGCAGCACGGCCGCTCCCAGGGTTGCTCCGAAGCCCAGACCGACCGACGCCATCAGATACAGCGGTGCCACCAGGCTGCGCAGCAGCAGCGCCAGGATGAGCATGATGATCAGCGCGGCGACCGGGAAGACCACGGAGTAGTCGCGCGCCATTGCGGTGCCCAGGTCGACGAAGACCGAGGTCTGACCGCCGACGTACGCCACCGTGCCGGCAGGGGCGGCCTTGTGCGCGGCGTCGCGGATCGGACCGCTGACGTTGTCCTTCGCAGCCACGGAGGTCGGGTTGTCCACCAGGATCGCGCTGAACAGCGCGGTCTTGCCGTCCCTGGAGATCAGGCCGGGAGCAACATGTTCGATCCCCTTGGCGGCGCCAAGCGCCTTCTGGTAGGTCGGAAGGTCAGTCGCGTTGATCGGCCGACCGTCCGTGGAGTTCAGGATCACGGTGACCGGGTTTGTCTCGCCAGCGGGTAGGTGCGCCTGCAGGGTCTTGAGCGCGATCGTGGATTCGGCCGTGGCGGGAAGGCTGGAGGTGAAGTCGAACGACGGCGAGAAGCCGAGCGCCAACGTCGCCAGGGCGGCCAGGATGATGCCCGACACCGCGGCGAAGGCAACGGGGCGGGCGCCCAACGCCTTGCCGATCGAGGTGAACCGGGCGCTTTCGGACTCCACCAGATACTTCTTCGACGGCCAGAAGAGTCGCTTGCCAAGAAGGGAGACCACGGCCGGGACCAGGGTCAGGGCCGCGACCAGCGTGACCGCGACCGCGATGGCGAGAGCCGGACCGATCGAGCGGAAGATGCTGAGCGAGGAAAGGATCAGCGCCATGAACGAGACGACGACGGCGCCACCGGCCGAGGCGATCGCCTCGCCAGCGCGCTCCATCGCGTTGACCAGCGCCAGCTTCGGCTCCTCACCGAGTCGGAGCCGTTCCCGATACCGGAAGAGCAGAAAGAGGATGTAGTCGGTCCCGATCCCGAACAGGACGACGATCAGGATCTGCTGGACCGAGCTGTCCGCCTTCAGGTTGAAGATCTGGTTGGCCCAGCCGATCAGGCCCGTCGCCACCACGGAGACGAGTGCGACCACGCCCAGCGGCAGCAGGCAGATGATCACGCTGCGGAAGATCAGGCCCAGGAACAGCACGATCAGCAGAACCGTTCCGAGCAGTACGAACAGCAAGGTCGTCTGCGACGCGTCCTGGGAGTCGGCGCCCTGGGCAGCGGAGCCCGTGACACCGACCTTGAGATCGGTGTTCGCGACGAGCGGCTTGAGCGAGGTCCGCATCGCCTTGGCTGCGTTGCCCGCTGCTGGATCGAAGCCGTTCGCGCCCTTGGCCAGCACGACGACCCCGAGCTGGATCTGACCGTCCGGCGACGGCGGTTGCGCGGCGGCTGCCAGGAAGACCTTGTGATTGAGCGTGGGGTTGAGCGCGGTCATCACGGTCGCGACCTGCGCGGAGTCGGCCGGGGTGAGCTTGGCGCCGTCCTTGCGCTGGAACACCAGCAGCGCGCCTGGCTGGGACGCCGTCGGGAACGCCTTGGTCTGCAGGTCGGTTGCCTTGATCGACTCGTACTTCGACGGCAGGAAGCTCGACGTGTCCTGGGTCGAGGTCAGCTTGGGAGCGACCATCGCGACGACGACGGCCACCACCACCCACGCGCCGATGACGTACCAGGGAAAGCGGTTTACGAAACGGCCGAGGGCAGCAAACATGGAGCAATCGTAAGTGCTGGACACATGTCCAGACGAACCGGTAAACCATGCCGTGGGTCACATCGCACGCCTAGAGTCGGCGAATGGTCCTCGCTGCGCTCGTCTACGCGCTGTCGCCCACTCGGCCTCACCTCGCTGGCGCTCGGCGGGCGCTCGCTAGGCTCCGCGCGTGAACTTCGTCCTGGTCGAGCGTCCCGTGCCCGAGGTCGCCCTGGTGACCCTGAACCGCCCGGAACGGATGAACGCGATGGCGTTCGACGTGATGGTGCCGTTCCGCGACGAGCTGGTCGAGCTGGGGCACGACAACAGCATCCGCGCGATCGTGGTCACCGGTGCCGGCACCGGCTTCTGCTCGGGTGCCGATCAGGAGTCCGCCGGTACGCCGCCGTACGTCGAGGGACTGACCCGGCCGACGTACGCGCTGCGCTCGATGGAGATGCTCGAGGACATCACCCTGACCCTGCGCCGGCTGCACCAGCCGGTGATCGCGGCCGTGAACGGAGCTGCGATCGGTGGTGGTCTTTGCCTTGCGCTCGGCTGCGACATCCGGCTCGCCGGTCCCGACGCGTACTTCCGGGCCGCGGGGATCAACAACGGCCTGACCGCGAGCGAGCTGGGGCTGTCCTACCTGCTCCCGCGCGCGATCGGGTCGAGCCGCGCCGCCGAGATCATGCTGACCGGTCGCGACGTGCGGGCCGAGGAGGCTGCGTCCATCGGCCTGGTCAGCAGGGTGTGTGGCGATGTCGTCGCAGAGGCGGTCGAGATGGGGCAGCGCATCGCGTCCTTCTCCCAACCAGGGGTCGAACTGACCAAGCGCACCCTGATCTCCGGTCTCGACGCCTCCTCGCTCGAGGCCCAGATGCAGGCCGAGGGTCTGGGTCAGCTGTACCTGCGGATCCTGACCGACAACTTCGAGGAAGCCACGCTGGCCCGCAAGGAAGGTCGCCCGGCGAAGTTCAGCGACACCCGCTAGCCCTGCCAGCGGTCCTGGTGGACGGCATCGGCCAGGGGACGGCGATCGCGCCAGCCGTGCCGGACCAGGTCCGGCGTCTCCTGCAGGTGGCTGACCGGCCCGACGCACAGCCAGGCGATGGGCTCGACGGGAGCCGGGATGCCGAGCAGGTCGGCCAGGAACTCCTTGCGGTAGAACGACACCCAGCCGACGCCGATGTCCTCGGCCGTCGCGGCCAGCCAGAGGTTCTGGATCGCCAGGCAGGCCGAGTAGAGCCCGGCGTCGGCGATCGCGTGCCGCCCGAGCACCGCCGGCCCTCCGCGCTCCGGGTCGTAGGTCACCACGATGCCGAGCGCGGACTCGAGGATGCCCTCGACCTTGATCCGCTCGAACCTCGCCCGCCGGTCCGGTGGCAACGACGCGGCGAAGACCGCGCGCTCCCTCGCGACGTGCTCCTGGAACGCCGTACGGGTTGCGGCGTCGCGGACCAGGACGAAGTCCCAGGGCTGGCTGTTGCCCACGCTCGGTGCCGCGTGGGCGGCGCGGAGCAGTCGATCCAGGACCTCGGGATCGAGCGGTTCGTCGCTGAATTCGGCCCGTACGTCGCGCCGCCGCTCGATCACGTCGTACAGCGGGTGGGTCACCGCAGGGGTCCTCGCTTCGGGATCAGGCAGGCTGGTCGGAACCGACGAGCACGGCGACACAGTAGTCCTCGGCCGGAGGCGCCAGCTCATAGCTCCCGAACAGGTGCTGGACCTTCAGCCCGGAGGCCTCGACGTCGGCGACGAACTCCGGGACGGGGTAGTCGCGTGCGTTGCCGTGGGTCCTCTCGGGGTGGAATCCGACCAGGATCCGGCCGGCCGGTGCGAGCAGTGCCCGCAACGTGTCCAGGGCGCGACGCTCGGTGTCCGGGGCCAGCAGCACGATCACGTTGCCGACCAGGACGATCAGGTCGAACTCGGTGTCGCGGCCGGCCTGCGCGAACACCTCCGGCGTCAGCGCGAGGATGTCGGACTGCACGATCGGCAGGTCCGGGAACAGGGCAGCCGCTCGACCGACCAGATCGGGGTCCTTCTCCGCAGCGACGACCCGGTGTCCGCGAGCCTGCAGCGCTGCGCCGATCCGGCCGATCCCGGCACCGGCATCCAGGATCCGTGCGCCGCGGGTGGCCAGGGTGTCAGCGAGCCGGGCCTCGCCCTCGACGTCCGCGCCGGAGCTGATCAGCTCGCTGAAGCGGATCGCATACCCACCGTTCTCGCCGAGTTCCCACCGCGTCGGCGGCAGGGCGGTCACGAGGCATCCTCGTCGGGACGGGCGAACGGGGACTCGGGCCGGGGTACGGCCACGCCGTCGAGCACCAGGTCGGTGCGCTCGGACCAGAAACAGACCAGGTCCCTGACGGGGGCCGCATCGTGCAACGGATTCGGATAGAACCAGCCGAGGTCGCGTCCGCGTGGATCGTCGCGGAGCGACAGGTACGAAGCCACGCCCTTGTACGCGCAGATGGTCTGGTGCTCGCTGTCCACGAAGAGGCCGGCTCCGAGATCCTCGCGCGGCAGGTACCAGCGCGGAGGCAGACCGGTCTCGAGGAGGAGCACGGCTCGGGTGCTCTCGGCAAGCCGGGTGCCTCGGTAGGAGACGACGACCTGACGATCACTGGCCCGGGTCAGGATCCGCGAGTAGATGTCCTGCGGGTGACCGAGCATGGTGTCGGCCTCCTCGGTCCAGGTGAACGGGTCCCACCGGAGCAGGACGTGGTCGGCCAGGTCGCCGTCGTCGAAGCGGTACCCGATCTGGTCGAGCTCGACGCCGTCGACGAGCAGGGTCACCGTCCGGCCGGGGGCCAGATGCAGGACGCCGCGCAGGTCCGGGGTGATCAGCGCGGGTGCGGTCGAGAGATCCGGCGGCTCGTACGCCGACGTCGTGATCGGTACGACGACCGCATCGACCGGCACCGCATAGGACGGCACGACGCAACGCGGCTCCCAGACCAGCATCGCATCGGTGGTCTCGGCGACCAGGGTGCCGTCCAGGCTGATCCGGAGTCGTTGGGGCACGGGTTCGAAACGGAGCTCTTCGCGCAGACCGGCGAGCGCGGCTCTCATGCGGGTGGCCATGGCGCGATCGTCGTCCGCTGTCTGCCCGGCGTCAAACGGTGATCAGAGCTTTCGCAGCCGGACCCAGCGCACCGAGTGGTCGCGGTCCTTGCGCAGCACCAGCGTGGCGCGGGATCGCGTCGGGGCGACGTTCTGGCTCAGGTTCGGCCCGTTGATCTCGTCCCAGATCCGCCCCGCCTCGGCGACCGAGTCCTCGCGGCTCAACCCGGCGTACTTGGCGAAGTAGGACTGCGGGTCGCGGAAGGCGGTCTCGCGCAGCCGCAGGAAGCGTTCGGTGTACCACTGCCGGATGTCGTTGGTCGCGGCATCGACGTAGATGGTGAAGTCGAAGAAGTCGCTCACCGCCAGGCCGGTGCGGCCGTCGTCGCGGACCGGTGGGGGCTGGAGCACGTTGAGGCCCTCGACGATGACGATGTCGGGGCGGTGGATCGTCACCTTCTCCTCGGTGATGTCGTAGGAGAGGTGCGAGTAGACCGGTGCCTCGACCTCGTCGCGGCCGGACTTGATGTCGATGACGAACTTGAGCAGCGCCTTGCGGTCGTAGGACTCGGGGAAGCCCTTGCGGTGCAAGATGCCGCGCCGCTCCAGCTCGGCGTTGGGGTAGAGGAAGCCGTCGGTCGTGATCAGTGCGACCTTCGGGTGCGCCGGCCAGTGCGCCAGCATCTGCTGCAGCACGCGGGCGGTCGTCGACTTGCCGACCGCGACCGATCCGGCCAGTCCCACGACGAACGGGGTGCGCGGCGGTTGGGGCCGGTCCAGGAAGTCCTCCTGGGCCCGGTGCAGGGAGCCCGCTGATTCGACGTACAGGCTGAGGAGGCGGGACAGCGGCAGGTAGACCTGCTGCACCTCGTCGATGTCGAGCTGTTCCCCGAGCCCGCGGACCCGTTCGATCTCCAGCTCGGAGAGCGGCTGATCGGTGTGGGCACCGAGTTCGGCCCAGGCGTCGCGGTCGAGTTCGACGTACGGAGATGCCTCGCCCGGATGGGTGCCGTTCGCCATGGTCGCGATTGTTCCAGCACGGTGGGCGCACCGGTCCGGCGGTCCACGCCACGTAGACTCCCACCCATGTGCGGGATCGTGGGCTACGTCGGGGACAAGCAGGCACGCGACGTCGTGATCGAAGGTCTGCGCCGGCTGGAGTACCGCGGGTACGACTCGGCCGGCATCGCGCTCGTCCACGATGGCACGATCGCCGGGGACAAGCGCGCCGGCAAGCTGGCGAACCTGGAGAAGGCGATCGCCGAGACCCCGCTGCCGCCGTCGACGACCGGCATCGGGCACACCCGCTGGGCCACCCACGGTGCCCCGAACGACGTCAACGCGCACCCGCACCTGGGCAGCACCGGTCGGGTCGCCGTGGTGCACAACGGCATCATCGAGAACTTCGCCCGGTTGCGCGACGAGCTCGAGCGGGCCGGCCACGACCTGGTCTCCGAGACCGACACCGAGGTCGCCGCGCACCTGCTGGAGAACGAGGTCCTCGCCGGCGTCGACCTGACCGCTGCGATGCAGGCGGTGTGCCGTCGGCTCGAGGGCGCCTTCACCCTGGTAGCGGTCGACGGCCAGGACCCGAGCCGGGTCGTCGCGGCCCGCCGCAACTCTCCGCTGGTCGTCGGGATCGGCGAGGGTGAGAACTTCATCGGGTCCGATGTCGCCGCGTTCATCGAGCACACCCGCGAGGCGCTCGAGCTCGGCCAGGACCAGGTCGTCACGATCACCAGGGACGGCGTCGAGGTCAGCGACTTCGAGGGCAACGCGGCCGAGGGCCGTCGCTACCACGTGAACTGGGACCTCGCGGCCGCCGAGAAGGACGGCTACGACTGGTTCATGCGCAAGGAGATCTTCGAGCAGCCGCGTGCGATCGGCGACGCGCTGCTGGGCCGCCACGACGAGAACGGCCTGCTCCAGCTCGACGAGGTCCGGATCAGTGACGACGAGCTGCGCGACATCGACAAGGTCATCATCATCGCCTGCGGCAGCTCGTACTACGCGGCCATGGTCGCCAAGTACGCGATCGAGCACTGGACCCGGATCCCCTGCGAGGTCGAGCTCTCCCACGAGTTCCGCTACCGCGACCCGATCCTGACCCGCAACACGCTCGTGGTCGCGATCAGCCAGTCCGGTGAGACCGCCGACACCCTGATGGCGATCCGGCACGCGATCACGCAGAAGGCCAGGGTCCTGGCGATCTGCAACACGAACGGATCGACGATCCCGCGCGAGTCCGACGCGGTGATCTACACGCACGCCGGGCCGGAGATCGGGGTCGCCTCGACCAAGGGGTTCCTGACCCAGCTCGTCGCGTGCTACCTGCTCGGCCTCTACCTGGCCCAGGTCCGCGGCACCAAGTACGGCGACGAGATCGGTGCCGTGGTCCGCGAGCTCGCGATGATGCCCGACCGGGTGCAGCAGGTGCTCGACGACTCCGGAGCCATCTATGCGCTGGCCCAACGTTTCAAGGATGCGAAGTCCGTGCTGTTCCTCGGTCGCCACGCCGGCTTCCCGGTGGCGCTCGAAGGTGCGCTGAAGCTGAAGGAGCTGGCCTACATCCACGCCGAGGGCTTCGCCGCCGGCGAGCTCAAGCACGGGCCGATCGCGCTCATCGAGGAAGGTCTTCCGGTCTTCTGCGTGGTGCCTCCGCGTGGACGCGACCAACTGCACGACAAGATGATCAGCGCGATCCAGGAGGTGCGCGCCCGTGGCGCCCTGACGATCGTGCTCGCCGAGAGCGACGACACCGAGGTGGTGCCGTACGCCGACGTACTGATCCCGCTGCCGACGGTCCCCACGTTGCTCCAGCCGCTGGTCGCGACGATCCCGATGCAGCTGTTCGCCTGCGAGCTGGCCACGGTGATGGGGCACGACGTCGACCAGCCTCGCAACCTGGCCAAGTCCGTGACGGTCGAGTGACCCGGTGCCGACTGTGGGGATCGGCGTCGACGTCGTCGACATAGCGCGCTTCGAGGCGTCGCTCGAACGCACCCCGACACTGCGGCGCAAGCTGTTCACCCCGGCCGAGGCGATCCTGCCGCTGGCTTCCCTGGCAGCTCGCTTCGCTGCCAAGGAAGCGCTGGCCAAGGCGCTCGGCGCCCCCGGGAGCCTGGCCTGGCACGACGCCGAAGTCGTCTCGCTCGAGTCCGGCCAGCCGGTGCTCGAGCTCCGCGGCACGGTGCTCGCGAGAGCCCAGGAGCTCGGGGTCAGCGCCTGCCACGTCTCGCTGACCCACGACGGCGGCGTCGCGATTGCCTTCGTCACGCTGACCTGACCGGAGTTTACTGGGGGGATGCGCGCGGCACACACGGTGGAGCAGGTACGAGCGGCCGAGGCCGTGGCGCTCGCGGTACTGCCGCACGGTGCCCTGATGCAGCGTGCGGCGGCAGGACTTGCCGTGGCGATCGCCGACCTGCTCGGCGGGGTCTACGGACGTCGGGTCCTGCTCCTGGTCGGGTCGGGTGACAACGGCGGCGACGCCCTGTACGCCGGCGCGATGCTGGCTCGCCGGGGTGCTGCGGTCGAGGCGATCCTGCTGGCCGACCAGGTGCACGCGGAGGCCCTCGCGGCGCTGCACGCAGCCGGTGGGCGCGTGGTCGCACCCGAGGTGGCAACCCGGCCCGATGTCGTCGTGGACGGGATCGTCGGGATCGGAGGTCGACCGGGTCTGCGTCCTGAGGCGGCGGTCGCGGTCGGCCTGTTCCCGGGCGCACCGATGGTGGCCGTGGACGTTCCGTCCGGGGTCGATGTCGACGCAGGACGGCTCGACGGGGCGCACGTCCGCGCCGACGTCACCGTCACGTTCGGCACCCACAAGCCGTGCCACCTGCTCGACCCCGCGGCCGGAGCCTGCGGGGTCGTCGACCTGGTGGATCTCGCTCTGGACCTGCCGGCCGCAGCGATCGAGGCACTCCAGGCAGCCGACGTCGCCGCCCTGGTCCCGCGACCCGACCTGTTCGCGCACAAGTACACCCGCGGTGTCGTCGGCATCCGCGCCGGCTCGACGGCGTACCCGGGAGCTGCCGTGCTGTGCGCCGCCGGGGCGGCCTCGGGTCTGGCCGGCATGGTCCGGTACGACGGCCCAGCGGCCGACGAGGTGCGGCACCGTCATCCCGGAGTCGTGGCCGGAGCGGGCCGGGTGCAGGCGTGGGTGGTCGGGTCCGGCGGGGACGCGGGAGCTGCCGACGCGCTGGCGCGCTCGCTGGCCGACGACGTCCCGGTCGTCGTCGATGCCGACGCGCTCGGTCACCTCGGCGCCGGGCGCCCGGACCTGGTGCTGACTCCCCACGCCGGTGAGCTGGCGACGATGCTCGGCGTCGAGCGCGGCGCCGTGGAGACAGACCAGCTCGCGTTCGCCAGGCGCGCCGCCGCCCACTACGGGTGCGTCGTGCTGCTCAAGGGCCGGCACTCGCTCACCGCCCACCCCGACGGTCGCGTACGGGTGACGACCAGCGGCCTTCCCTGGTTGGCGGTGGCCGGCGCCGGTGACGTGCTCGCCGGCGTGATCGGGTCGTTACTGGCCGCCGGTCTGGACACCTACGACGCCGCCTCGGTCGGCTCCTGGCTGCACGGTGCCGCAGCGGTCGTCGCCGGGCACGGTGGTCCGGTCACTCCTGAGGGCGTGGCAGACGCGGTCGGACAGGTCGTCACCGCCCTGCTGCCGTGATGCGAGGATGGGCGGCACCATGAGTGCGAGCCCAGAATCCGGTCCCGAGTACACCCGCGCCGAGATCGTCATCGACCTCAGCGCCATCCGCCGCAACGTCGAGACCCTGTGCGAGGCGGTCGCCGCACACACCGACGGCCCCGCGGTGATGGTGGTCGTGAAGGCTGACGGCTACGGCCACGGCCTGTACGGCAGCGCCAGGGCGGCGCGCGCCGGCGGCGCGACGTGGCTCGGCGTGGCCGAGCGCGGCGAGGCGTTGGACCTGCGCGGCGACGGCGACACCGGCCGGATCCTGGCCTGGTTGGCGATGCCAGGCGAGGACTTCGGCCCGCTCATCGAGGCCGACGTGGACGTGGCGGCGTACTCGGTCGCGCAGCTGGAGGAGATCGCCGCAGCGGCGGAAGGCGTCGGCAAGCCGGCGCTCGTGCACCTGAAGATCGACACCGGCCTGTCCCGCGGCGGTGCTCCGATGGCGCAGTGGAAGGCGCTGGTCGACGCTGCCCGCACGGCCGAGCAGGCCGGGCACGTCAGGGTGGCCGGGATCTGGTCGCACCTCGCGTGCTCGGACCAGCCGGACCACCCCGCCAATGCCGAGCAGGGCGAGGCCTTCACCGCAGCGCTCGAGATCGCCGACGAGGCCGGCCTGGAGCCGGAGGTCCGTCACCTCGCGAACTCGGCGGCGGCGCTCCTGCACCCCGAGAGCTGGTACGACCTGGTCCGGATCGGCATCGCGGCGTACGGGCTCTCGCCGGCGCCGGCGGTGGTGTCGGCCGACGAGCTGGGACTGGTCCCGGCCATGACCGTGCGCGCGCGGGCAGCCCTGTCGAAGGACATCGCCGTGGGCGACGGAGTCTCCTACGGCCACACCTACATCGCGGAGAAGGCGATGCGGGTCGCGCTGGTGCCGCTCGGGTACGGCGACGGGATCCCGCGTCACGCGTCGTCGACCGCTCCGGTGCAGGTCCGCGGCATGCGCAGCCAGGTCCTCGGGCGCGTCTGCATGGACCAGTTCGTTGTCGAGGCACCTCGTGGAACTGTCGCGGGCGACGAGATCGTCCTCTTCGGACCGGGCGCCGACGGGGAACCGACCGCCCAGGACTGGGCCGAGGCGTGCGGGACCATCTCCTACGAGATCGTCACCCGGATGGGCGGTGTCGCGGGTCGGGCCGAGCGTCGCTGGACCGATGACGACGGGTCGCTGGTGTGACCGAAATCCTCGAGGTCGGCGCTGATCGTGCCGCCGACGTCGTGGCCGTGGTCCATGCCGCCTTCGCCGATCGCCCGGTCCTCGACCCGCCGTCGACGGCCCTCGAGGAGACGGCGGCCACGGTCGCGGCAGCACTCGCCGAGAACGGTGGCTTGCTGGCAGTCCACGACGGCAGGGACGTCGGCGCCCTGATCTTCCACGATTCCGGAAGCCTCCTCGGGTTGCGCCGGGTCGGGGTCCTCGGCGATGCGCGCCACCACGGCGTGGCGAGCCTGCTGGCCGAACGAGCCGAAGCGGTCGCTGCCGCGCGCGGCAAGCGCGGCCTGGTGCTCGAAGCGCGCCTGGAGCTCCCGGACACCGTGCGCTTCTGGCAGCGACACGGGTACGTCGAGATCGACCGCGACGGTCCTCGCCTGCACCTGCAGCGGTTGTTGCCCCGGACCGTCACCCTGCCGACCCCGGACGACACCCAGGCGGCCGGCCGCCGTCTCGGTGCGATGCTGCGCGCCGGCGACCTGCTGATCCTCAACGGCGATCTGGGCGCCGGGAAGACGACCTTCACCCAGGGGCTCGGCGAGGGGCTGGGCGTCCGTGGGCCGGTCACGTCACCGACGTTCGTGATCGCGCGGGTGCACCCGTCGCTGGGCGACGGGCCCGAGCTGGTGCACGTCGACGCCTACCGGCTCGGTGATGCCGCCGAGCTGGACGACCTCGACCTGGACACCGACCTCGACCTGGCCGTGACGGTCGTGGAGTGGGGATCCGGTCTGGCCGAAGCGTTGAGTGCCGATCGTCTGGAGCTGAAGCTGGTGCGGGCCCAGGACGACGTGCGGACGCTCACCCTCAGTCCCGTCGGCGCTCGCTGGGCCGACGTCGACCTGACCCCTCTCGCGTAATCTCCATCCATGCTGCTCGCCTTCGACACCGCGACCCCGCATGTCACCGTCGCCCTGCACGACGGTCAGCGGGTGGTGGCGCAGTACGCGTCGAGCGAGTCGATGCGGCACGGCGAGATGCTCGCGCCGGGAATCGCCGACGTGCTGGCGCGGGCCGGTGCGAACAGCTGGGACATCACCGCGGTGGCGGTCGGAGTCGGCCCCGGACCGTTCACCGGTTTGCGCGTCGGACTGGTCACCGCGCGCACGATGGCGCTTGCTCTCGACGTACCGGTCTACGGGGTGTGCAGTCTCGACATCCTCGCCGCCGCTGCGATCGATGCGGGCCTGACCGACTTCAAGGTGGCGACGGATGCTCGCCGCAAGGAGGTCTACCTGGCTTCGTACGCCGAAGGCCGGCGGATCGATGGTCCGGTCGTGGTCAAGCCGGCTGAGGCCGCGACCACGGAGACGGTCGTCGGTCACGGTGCGCTGCTCTACCCGGACTCGTTCCCGAACGTCGCCGGCCCCGAGCACCCCAGCGCAGCGGTGCTGGCCGAACTGGTGGTGGCCGAGCGCTTCGAGCTGCTCGACCCGGACCCGCTGTACCTGCGGCGCCCGGACGCCGTGGTCGCGCACGCCCCGAAGAAGGTGTCGTGATCCGCGCCGCCGGCACCTCCGACATCGAGGCAGTCGTTGCCCTGGAGGCGGCGACCCAGGGGGCCGATGCCTGGAGTGAAGGACTCGTCCGCGACGGCATCGGGGGCGGTCTTCCGACGATCTCGTACCTGGTCGCGGAGACCGACGACCAGGTGATCGGCTACGCCGTGGCGTCGTACGCCGGTGACATCGCCGAGCTGCAACGGATCGGGGTCGCAGAACCGGCGCGCCGTGGTGGCGTCGCCAGCGAGCTGCTCGCGGCGATCGTCGCGCACGCCCCCTCGACCGGCGCCGACCGGATGCTGCTCGAGGTGCGCGCCGACAACCGCGGCGCGATCGCGTTCTACGCAGCGCGCGACTTCGTCGAGATCGACCGCAGGGCTCGCTACTACCGGGACGGCACCGACGCCGTGGTGATGCGCCTCCCGCTGATCGCCGGGTGCGGGGGACGCCAGAAATGAGCAGAGTGACCAGTGAGCCGCTAGTCCTCGGCATCGAGACGTCCTGCGACGAGACCGGTGTGGGTATCGTCCGGGGCCACACCCTGCTGGCTGATGCCGTCGCGTCCTCGGTCGAGGAGCACGCCAGGTTCGGGGGAGTCGTGCCGGAGGTTGCTTCGCGTGCGCACCTCGAGGCAATGGTCCCCACGCTGGAACGGGCCTGTGCCGACGCCGGAATCGCGCTGGGCGACGTCGACGCCATCGCCGTCACGGCAGGTCCCGGGCTGGCCGGGGCGCTGCTCGTCGGGGTCGCTGCAGCCAAGGCCCTGGCGATCTCGCTCGGCAAGCCCCTGTACGGCGTCAACCACCTCGCCGCTCACGTGGCGGTCGACCAGCTCGAGCACGGTCCGCTGCCCGACCCGTGCCTGGCCATGCTGGTCTCGGGCGGGCACTCCTCGCTGCTCCGCGTGGACGATGTGACCAGCTCGGTGACGGCACTCGGCGCCACCATCGACGACGCGGCGGGGGAGGCGTTCGACAAGGTCGCCCGCCTGCTCGGGCTGCCCTTCCCCGGTGGCCCCCACATCGATCGCGTCGCGCGGGGGGGCAACGCGGTCTCGATCGACTTCCCGCGCGGGCTGAGCTCGCGTCGGGACCTGGAGCGGCACCGCTTCGACTTCTCCTTCTCCGGGCTCAAGACCGCCGTGGCCCGCTGGGTCGAGGCGCGCGAGGCCTCCGGAGAACCTGTCCCGGTCGCCGATGTGGCCGCTGCGTTCCAGGAGGCCGTCGTCGACGTGCTGACCCGCAAGGCCATCGACGCCGCGGTCGACCAGGGGATCGAGGACATCCTCATCGGCGGTGGCGTCGCCGCGAACTCCAGGCTGCGCTTGCTGGCAGAGGAACGGGCGAGCGCCCGGGGCCTCCGGGTGCGGGTGCCGCGGCCGGGCCTCTGCACCGACAACGGGGCCATGGTGGCCGCACTGGGATCGGAGATGGTGGCGAGGGGCCGGGTGCCCTCGGCACTCGACCTCCCCGCCGACTCCTCGATGCCGGTCACGCACGTCCTCAGCTGAGGTCAGCTCACTGCGGCCCGACCGGAAAGGTGAACTGGAACTCTTCGCTCCCGTGCGGGAGGACCACGGCGGTGCTGCGCGTGAGCTTGCCGCCCGGGGTCAGTCGGAGGATGGCCTGACCCTCGTCCTTGCTCTGCACCCCGATGAAGAGCAGGTTGCCGGTGTCGTCGAAGACCGGACCGGGTTTCGCCTCGACGCCCATGCCGTTCGTGGACGCGACCACCCGGCCTGTTCGCGCATCCAGGATCGCGACCGTGTCCGTGGTCTGGGTATTCATCGCGGCGACGTACTTGCCGTCGTAGCTGAAAGCGACCGGGTCCCAGACCGGCGAGGACCAGAGCGTCTTGTGGGTCGTCAGCGAGATCACCATGCCGATGCCGTTCGCGCCGCCGGCGACGAGGTTGTCGAGGTCGTCGGTGTGGGACACGCCGCTCAGCCAGTCCACGTTGGGGGTGGCACTGGCGCCTCCTGCGACCGCGTACGTCGGTGCGCCGGTCACGGTATCGGTCTTCTTGACGTACAGGAGGCCGCCGCCCGGTAGGTAGCCGATCGGTCGCCCGGTCGACGGATCCACGGGCCCGACCGCGCCGTCGCCGCTCGCCATCCCGGATCCGGGGTTGGAGTAGAGCGTGCCGTTCATGACGTACGCGGTCTCGACACCGTCCGAGGTCGTCACGAACTCCGGTGAGCCCGGGCCGGACTTCACCACCGTGCCGGCCCCGTCGTACAGGCTCACGATGCCGGTCTGCTCATTGGCCACCAGGTACCCGCCGAGGTACGGCGTGACCACATCGAGGGAGGTGAACCACGGGAGTCGGCGGGTGGAGCCGTCGGAGTTGTGAAGCACACCCTCACTGATGTAGGAGTGGTCCGGGGCAGGCCCGCGGGGCACCCGTGCCACTGCATCAGGGAGTGCGGCAGGCTCGGTCGGCGTCGGCGTCGGCGCCGGCGACGGCGTCGTGGTCGGCGACACCACGCCGGTCGGCTGGCCGGCCGGGCTCGGGTGGCCATCGCCCGGCTGGTCGTCGAGCACAGTGATCCCGACCGGTACGGCCACGGCGAGGACGACGGCAGCCATCACCAGTGATGCCCGCAGCCGCCGTCCGCGGCGGATCTCGCCGGCCCGGGCGAGCACGGAGGAGAGCTCGACGGGAGCGCCGCCGTCCTCGACGTACGCGTCGGCGCGGTCGCTCAGGGTGCGGGTCAGCTGGTCTTCGGGGCCCTGGTTCTCGGTCATTGCTGGGCCTCCCATCCGGTGAGGTCGTCTCGGTCGCCGGCGGTGCCGGGCAGCCGATCGCGCAGGGTGGCCAGCGCGCGGCTGGCCTGGGACTTGACGGTGCCGGGGGCGACGCCGAGCGCGTCGGCCGTCTCGGCTTCGGAGAGCTGTTCGTAGTAGCGCAGCACGATCACCGCGCGTTGCCGTTCGGGCAGCTCCCGTACGGCACTCCAGAGTGCGGCCGCGACGCCGTCGTACTCCTGGGCCGGGACGGCCACGTCGCGGAGGCTGGTGTCGGTGACCACCTCGCGCTGGCGCCAGAGGCGACGCCACACCGAGGTGTGCTCGTTGACCATGATCTTGCGCGCGTAGGCATCGACCGACCGTGCCGCCGACACCCGGTCCCAGGCCAGGTAGACCTTGGCAAGCGTCGTCTGGGTCAGGTCCTCGGCGCTGTGCACGTCGCCGGTCAGCAGGTACGCCGTGCGCAGCAGGCGCGCCTGCCGGGCGGCCATCCAGGCTTCGAAGTCGTCACGATCGTTGCTGACGGCTGGTCCGCTCACGGTTTGCTCCTTCGCGAGCATCATCCACCCCCTTTCACTCTGTTCAAGCGAGTCACCTGTCCAGACGCGACCACGCGCGAAAAGGTTGCACAGGTGAGAAGGTCGATCCGAGCCGCCACCACCGAGGGAGAGAACCGATGCAGCAGGTGCAGGGTGTCATCGCGCGGAGCAAGGGCGCGCCCGTCGAGCTGGTCACGGTCAACGTGCCGGATCCCGGTCCGGGCGAGGCTGTGGTCACCGTCCAGGCGTGCGGCGTCTGCCACACCGACCTGCACTACCGCGAGGGCGGGATCAACGACGACTTCCCGTTCCTGCTGGGCCACGAAGCAGCAGGTGTGGTCGAGTCGGTCGGCCCGGATGTCACCGATCTCGCGCCGGGGGACTTCGTGGTACTCAACTGGCGCGCGGTCTGCGGTGACTGCCGGGCGTGCAACCGCGGGGAGCCCTGGTACTGCTTCGCGACCTTCAACGCCACCCAGAAGATGACGCTGGTCGATGGCACCGAGCTGAGTCCGGCGCTGGGTGTGGGTGCGTTCATCGAGAAGACCCTGGTGGCCGCCGGCCAGTGCACCAGGGTCGACCCGCGGGCACGGCCGGCCGCTGTCGGCCTGTTGGGCTGCGGCGTGATGGCGGGCCTGGGTGCGGCGATCAACACCGGCAACGTGGGCCGTGGCAAGTCCGTGGCGGTGATCGGCTGCGGCGGTGTCGGTGCTGCCGCCGTCGCCGGCTCGGCGCTGGCCGGCGCCGGCACGATCATCGCGGTCGACATCGATGACCGGAAGCTGGAGTGGGCCCGCAGGCTCGGGGCGACCGAGGTGATCAACTCGACCGGGATCGACCTGGTCGCTGCGATCCAGGCCCTGACCGGCGGCAACGGTGCTGACGTGGTGATCGACGCGGTCGGCCGACCGGAGACGTGGAAGCAGGCGTTCTACGCCCGGGACCTGGCCGGCACCGTGGTCCTGGTCGGTGTTCCGACACCGGAGATGATGGTGCCCGACATCCCGCTGATCGACGTCTTCGGTCGTGGTGGTGCGCTGAAGTCCAGCTGGTACGGCGACTGCCTGCCCTCGCGGGACTTCCCGGTGCTGGTCGACCTCTACCTCCAGGGGCGCCTGGATCTCGATGCCTTCGTGAGTGAGGAGATCGGGATCGCGGACATCGAGGCCGCCTTCGAGAAGATGCACCGGGGAGAAGTGCTGCGGTCCGTGGTGATCCTCTGATGATGTCGGCGCGGGTCGATCACGCCGTGACCAGCGGGACCTTCAGTCTGGACGGAGAGACGTTCGAGGTCGAGAACAACGTGTGGGTCATCGGCGACGATGCCGAGTGCCTCGTGATCGATGCTCCGCACGACCTCGATTCGATCCTGGCCGTGGTGGCGAACCGCACGGTGCGCGCGATCGTCTGCACCCATGCCCACGACGACCACGTCCGGGTCGCGCCCGACCTGCGAGTGGCGGTCGTGGCACCGATCCTGCTGCACCCCGACGACCGGCCGCTCTGGGAGCTGACCCACCCCGACGAGCTGTGGGACGTCGACCTGCACGACGGCCAGGAGCTCACCGTGGCAGGAACGGTGCTGCGGGTGCTGCACACCCCGGGTCACGCCCCGGGCGCGGTGTGCCTGTACGCCGAAGAGCTCGGCTGTGTCTTCACCGGTGACACGCTCTTCCACGGTGGTCCCGGCGCCACCGGACGTTCCTGGAGCGACCCCGCCCTGATCCTGGACTCGATCCGCGAGCGGCTCTTCACGCTGCCGCCGGAGACCGTCGTCCACACCGGGCACGGCGAGGACACGACCGTTGGTGCTGAGCAGGTCCGGCTCGACCGGTGACTGTATCTGCAACCAATCGGTTGACAACGGGGGAAGTCGGTGGCACTCTTATTCAACCAAGAGGTTTATAAAGGAGAAGCCATGGCCCAGGCGGATGACCGGCTCACGCGGGTGTTCAGCGCACTCTCGGATCCGATCCGGCGCGACATCGTCGCCCGGCTGTCCGACGGCGACGCCACGGTCGGCGAGCTCGGCTCGTCGTACCAGGTCTCGCTGCAGGCGGTCTCGAAGCACCTCAAGGTGCTCGAGGACGCGGGCCTGGTGAGTCGCAGCCGCGACGCGCAGCGCCGACCGGTCCACCTGGAGGCGGAGGTGTTCGACCTGATGACGAAGTGGATCGAGCGCTACCGCCGGCAGGCCGAGGAGCGGTTCCGTCGTCTCGACGCGGTCCTGGACGCGATGGGCTCGCCAGCGACATTTTCAGGGACGATCTCCGAAGACCTCACCGACACCGAGCGAGGAGCATCATGAACGCCATGACCGAGAAGACCACCAAGCACGAAACGACCGTCCACGCGCCGGAAGGGCTGCCGTGGATCGAGATCACCCGGGAATTCGACGCGCCACCGGAGCGGGTGTTCGAGGCGCACGTCAATCCCGACCTGGTGGCGAAGTGGGTCGGCCCGCGGGACCTGGAGTTCCGCGTCGGCCACTGGGACGCGCGCAACGGCGGCAGCTGGGCCTACTCGTCGAGCCGCGGCGAGGACGTGTTCGAGTTCTACGGTTCCTTCCACGAGATCCGGACCAACGAGCGGATCGTCCAGACCTTCACCTACCGCGGCGCGCCTGATGCCGTCGCGCTCGAGATCGCCCGCTTCGAGGCGCTCCCGGACGGGAGGACCCGCCTGGCCATCCGCAGCACCGGCTCCTCGGTCGAGGAGCGGGACGCCCTGGTCACCAGCGGGATGGAGAGTGGCATCCGCGAGGGCTACGAGAGGCTGGACGAGCTCCTCGGCTAATACCGACTTTCGCGACAAGATGGACAAATAGGACATAACCCCCTAAACTCGACTCATCGATGGGGGGACGATCGATGGCGAAGGGTCAACGCACCGCGTAATCGGGTGACCCGTACTCGCGTCTTCCTCCCCTACGGGAGGAGTCGAGATGAAGTACGTCGTCGCGCTGCTGACGGGTCTGCTCGGGGTCGCGCTCGTGACCGCACCGGTGCAGGCGCAGACGTCGGCCCGCGTCACCCTCGTCGCGCCAGCGGTGCACCAGACCGGACAGATCGTGGTGACCGGCAGGGTCCGCGGCAACGCCCGCGTGGTTCGCATCGAGCAGCGTGAACGTGGCCGCTGGGTACTCGTGGGCACCGCCAGGCTCCACCACGGCGCGTACCGGTCGACCCTGCGGACCACGGCTCCGGTCACCCGGCTCAGGGCGACCGCGGGAGGCAGCTCCAGCCGCACGGTGACGATCAGTGCGGCCCGGGTCAGGTGGCCCAAGCCGAGTCCGACGCCTACCCCGAGTCCGACGCCGACTCCTTCGCCGACCCCGTCGCCGACCCCGTCGCCGACTCCTTCGCCGACTCCTTCACCGACCCCTTCACCGACCCCTTCGCCGACCCCGAGTCCGACTCCTACGCCGACGACCGATGCGTGCGGCACGATCCTGGACAAGGCTGACGGCACCCCCTGGTCCTGCACCTTCGACGACGAGTTCGACGGCACCACGCTGAACCGGGCGGTCTGGGTTCCGCAGACAGACTTCGCGATGGGCACCCAGGCAGCGCATGCCTGCTACGCCGACGACCCGTCGACCATCGCCGTCGCCAACGGCAGCCTGAACCTGAC
Source organism: Marmoricola sp. (assembly GCA_025964775.1). GTDB lineage: Bacteria > Actinomycetota > Actinomycetes > Propionibacteriales > Nocardioidaceae > Marmoricola. Next base: position 56,867 of record JAOPYE010000002.1, on the reverse strand, counting down.
GGTCCACAAGGTCTCGACGCCGGTCTCCTGCGATTTCGGTGGGATGAGCGGGCCGACGAACTACGTCAGCGGCGGTGTCATGACGTACCACACCTTCAGCCAGGAGTACGGCCGGTTCGAAGCTCGCGTCAAGAGCACCGCGACCACCTACCCGGGCCTGCAGGAGTCGTTCTGGCTCTGGCCGGACGACCGGGTCTCCTACAACACCGTCTGGCCGTACGCGGGTGAGATCGACATCGCGGAGACCTATTCGGCGTACCCGACGCTGGCGATCCCGTTCCTGCACTACAGCGCCGACGCCGGCGGCGCCCAGCCGGGACTGAACACGGCCTGGAACTGCACCGCGAATCGCGGCCAGTGGAACACCTACGGACTCGAGTGGACGCCCACCAAGCTGGTCGTGTTCGTCAACGGCAACACGTGCCTGATCAACACCTCAGGTGACTCGGCCTTCCAGAAGGCCTACATCATGGCCTTCACCCAGGGCCTCGGCGGCGCCGGCAACGAGTACGACGGCAGGGCTCCGATTCCGGCGACGATGAGCATCGACTACGTGAAGGTGTGGAAGTAGTCAGAACGGCTCGACCAGCAGGCACACGCCCTTGCCGGCGACCCGGGTGAGCACGATGGTGCCCTCGGAGTCTCCGGTGAGGGCGAGCCGTTTGCGCAGCTCCTCGGGTACGACGGCCACGCCGCGCTTCTTGATGGTCAGGCGTCCGATGCCGCGCTCGCGCAGGGCCGCCCGCAACGGCTTCTCCCGCTGCGGCAGTTCCTCGACGACCCGGTAGGAGCGGGCGAACGGGGTCCGGAACGCGGCATCCGCGGTCACGTACGCGATGTGCTCGTCGATGAGCCCGCCGTCGACTCCCGCCGCCACGGCGGTCACCAGGCCTGCCCGGATCACCGCGCCGTCGGGCTCGTAGAGGAATCCGCCGACCGGGCGAACCTGAGCCGCGCCGTCCCCGGGAGGCGGCGTGTCCTCGTCGGTCAGCGTGGCCAGCCCGCCCTCACCGATGACGGTCGCACGACGGCGTACCGAGGCCAGGGCGCCCGACCACAGGGCGGCCTCCTTGACCTCGCCGCGGTCGCTGACCCATTCGGCTTCGACTCCGTCCGGGACCAGGTCGTGCGCGATTCCCGGCGCGACCTTGACGCAGGCGGCACGGCCCAGCAGGTCGAGGACGAAGGACCACGGTGGCGTCCAGTCGTCGATGCTGAACGTCCGTCCGCGCGCCGAACGCCGGGCGGGATCGGCGAATGCGACGTCGAACGCGCTGTGGTCGACCGTCGTGGCATCGGCCACGCTGACGGCGCCGGCGAGACCGAGGGCGGCGAGGTTGGCGCGGGCCACCTCGACCCGGACCGCGTCCAGGTCGATCCCGGCCGCGGTGATGCCGGCGGCGGCCACCTCGAGCAGGTCGCCTCCGATCCCGCAACCCAGGTCGATCAGCGAGGTCGCCTGCGCCGCGTGCAGTCGCGCTGCCCGGTGGCGCGCGACCGGGCGTCGGGTCGCCTGCTCCAGGCCCTCGGGCGTGAAGTACATCCGCCCGGCGTCCTCGCCGAATTTGTCGACCGCACGCCGGCGCAAGGAGGCCTGGGTCAGCGCGGCTGCCACGTGCTCGGCGGTGCCCTCGCGGCGCAGGGCGGCGCTCGCCCTCATCGGGTCCTCGCCGGCGTCGACCGCCCGGTCGAGAAGGTGCTGGCCCCGCTCGGTCAGCAGCCACCGGAAGGCGTCGAGGTCCACGCGCTCATCATGGCCGACGCCGGGCGAGGGCCGGGGGCACGCCCTGCCGACCCCCGTTGGCACTCGTTGGGGGCGAGTGCTAAGTTCGTGGCTGGCACTCTCCCCGTGAGTGTGCCAGCGTCTGTGTTCGAGTCACGACCCCCGCGACGGCGTGCCGAGACTGCAGGCGACAAACGTGATCTACCCCAACGAAGTGTGAAAGTGGAGGTCGACAACGTGTCGGTCAACATCAAGCCCCTCGAGGATCGCATCCTCGTGCAGCCCCTCGAAGCCGAGCAGACCACGGCTTCCGGCCTGGTCATCCCGGACACCGCCAAGGAGAAGCCGCAGGAGGGCATGGTCGTCTCGACCGGCCCCGGCCGCATCGACGACAACGGCAACCGGGTCCCGCTCGACGTGAACGTCGGCGACAAGGTCATCTACAGCAAGTACGGCGGCACCGAGGTCAAGTACGCGGGTGCGGAGTACCTCATCCTGTCCGCGCGCGACGTCCTCGCCGTCGTTTCCTGATCACTCCGTCTGATCAACAACAGGTCGTGTGCCTGAGGAAGCGTGCAAGCGCGTCCTCAGGCACACAACTGCTTTGAGAGGTAGTAATGCCCAAGATTCTTGAGTTCGACGAGAACGCACGACGCGCTCTCGAGCGGGGCGTCGACGCCCTCGCCAACGCCGTCAAGGTCACGCTCGGCCCCAAGGGCCGTTACGTGGTGCTCGACAAGAAGTGGGGCGCCCCCACGATCACCAACGACGGTGTCACCGTTGCTCGCGAGATCGAGCTCGACGACCCCTTCGAGAACCTCGGTGCGCAGCTCACCAAGGAGGTCGCGACCAAGACCAACGACGTCGCCGGTGACGGCACGACCACCGCGACCGTCCTGGCCCAGGCCATGGTCCACGAGGGCCTGCGCGCCGTCGCGGCCGGCACCAACCCGATGGGCCTCAAGCGCGGCATGGACGCCGCTGCGGCTGCCCTGTCCGACGCCCTGTCCGAGGCGGCCCGCGAGGTCGGCTCGGTCGAGGACATGGCCGCTGTCGCGACCGTCTCCAGCCGTGACTCGGAGATCGGCGCGCTCCTGGCCGAGGCCTTCGACAAGGTCGGCAAGGACGGTGTCATCACCGTCGAGGAGTCCAACACCATGGGCACCGAGCTCGAGTTCACCGAGGGCATGCAGTTCGACAAGGGCTACCTGTCGCCGTACTTCGTGACCGACCCCGAGTCGATGGAAGCCGTCCTCGACGACCCGTACATCCTGCTGCACCAGGGCAAGATCGGTGCGATCTCCGAGCTGCTGCCGCTGCTGGAGAAGGTCATCGCCGCCGGCAAGCCGCTGTTCATCCTCGCCGAGGACGTCGAGGGCGAAGCGCTCTCGACCCTGGTGGTCAACAAGATCCGTGGCACCTTCAACGCGGTCGCCGTGAAGGCCCCGGCCTTCGGTGACCGTCGCAAGGCGATGATGCAGGACATCGCCGTCCTCACCGGCGGCCAGGTCGTCGCGCCTGAGGTCGGTCTCAAGCTGGACCAGGTCGGGCTGGACATCCTCGGCACCGCGCGCCGCGTGGTCGTCACCAAGGACAACACCACGATCGTCGAGGGCGGGGGAGACTCCGCCGAGGTCGCCGGTCGGGTCAACCAGATCAAGGCCGAGGTCGAGGCCAGCGATTCCGACTGGGACCGCGAGAAGCTGCAGGAGCGGCTGGCCAAGCTGGCCGGCGGCGTGTGCGTGGTCAAGGTCGGCGCTGCCACCGAGGTGGAGCTGAAGGAGAAGAAGCACCGCATCGAGGACGCTGTCTCCGCGACCCGCGCCGCGATCGAGGAGGGCATCGTCCCCGGCGGTGGCTCCGCGATCATCCACGCCTCCGCTGTGCTGGACGACAACCTCGGCCTGACCGGTGACGAGGCGGTCGGCGTGCGCATCGTGCGCAAGGCCGTCGACGAGCCGCTGCGCTGGATCGCCGAGAACGGTGGCGAGAACGGCTACGTCATCGTCGCCAAGGTCCGCGAAGGCGGAGTCGGCACCGGCTACAACGCCGCGACGGGCGAGTACGGCGACCTGGTTGCCCAGGGCGTCCTCGACCCGGTCAAGGTGACCAAGTCGGCGCTGACGAACGCCACCTCGATCGCGGGCATGCTGCTCACCACCGAGACGCTGATCGTCGAGAAGCCTGCCGACGAGGAGCCGGCCGCTGCCGGTCACGGCCACGGCCACGGCCACTGAGGTTCGCCTGACACTGACCCGGTACGGCATCGCGCTCATCCGCGATGCCGTGCCGGGTCGCTGCGTTCCGGCTGCGGGACCGTTGGGCGGACGGTAGGTTCTGACGCATGGGAGGGATTCTCGGTTCTCTGCACCACGTACGCGCCGCGGTGCCGGCGAGGGCGTTGCCGGGACTGGTGCAACGTCGCATCGACAAGCTGTGGGAGTGGGACGAGTTCCGCCACAGCAACGAGGCAGCGATGACGTTCCTGCTCGAGCACACCGACCGGGCCGACGAGGCCGCGTCGCTGGCCCGCGGGCATGCCGAGCACTCGCTGCTGCGCAACTGGTTGCGCTATCACCCGAGGCTGATGATGCGCCAGCAGGTCCGCGACGTCGAGTGGCTGACCACCCGCCGCGACCGGAGCCGCCCCACGGTGCTCAGCTTCATGCACCACCACCAGTACTACGGCATGTTCGGCTCGCTGCGGCGCCACGGCCTGGACATGACGGTGCTGAGCATGCCCTGGGCATTCACGGCCGAGGCGCCGCCCTACATCCGCCAGCAGATGCAGGTGATCGCCCGAGGTGGGGCGATCCTCCCCGCCGGCGACGGCACGGACTCGGTGGTCGCGAAGATGAAGCCGGGGGTGACGATGGCGATCGCTTCCGATGTCGCCGGGCACACGCCGGTGACGTTCCTGGGGCGGCAGGTGCTGGGCTCGTTCGGCGCCGCCCGGATCGCGATGCTCACGAACAGCCCGGTGACAGCAGTGACCTCGCACCGCGACGGGGCGGGAAGCTACCTGCAGGTGCACCAGCCGTTGGAGCCTGCTGACCACGCCGATCCGGCAGAGCTTCTCGCCGCCATCCTGGCGGTGCACGAACCCGCGGTGCTGGCCTGGCCGGAGGCGGTCGACCAGCCCCTCACCCGCTGGGGACACCTCGAGGAGAGACCGGCTTCGGGGCCGACCTCCGGCTGATAAAGTGCCCCCGTGTCGGCGATGCGGGACAGATTAGAGCGGGTGCGCGGCCTGTTCCCCATGGTGGCGATCGACGCGATGGTGCGGTCGCGCGCCGACAAGATCTGGGCCTCCGACGAACGGCGCGAGTACTTCCTCGAGAGCATGACCTACGTCGTCGGGGAGACCGAGCGCGCTCCCGAGATCCCGGAGCTGGCCCGTGGCCTGCTCGAGCACGACGTACGCCGTCGGTACCTGCGTTACAAGCCCCGGTACATCACCCGGCAGCCGGTCCGGAACATCGAGCACCTCACCCAGCGGGACCTGAGCAGGCCGACGGTCCTCAGTTTCATGCACCACTGGCAGTACGACGGCATGTTCGGGTCGATCGCGCGTCACGGCGTCGAGATGAAGGCACTCGCCCTCGAGCAGGTGCTGAACCCCGTTGGTCAGATGGAGATGTTCCGCCAGCACTTCTCGAACGTCCGGCGCGGCGCTGAGCTCGTCTCGACCGACGGCGGCAGTGCGGCACTGCTGGAGATCCTCGTCCCCGGGGCGGTTGTCGCGATCGCGTCCGACGTGGCGAGTCGCACCGAAGTCACGTTCCTCAACCGCCGGGTGCTTGGCGCCTCCGGGGCTCCCCGGCTCGCCACGAAGACCGACAGCGTCGTCGTGGCTGTCACCGCGCACCGCGACGACGACGGGCACCCGTACCTCCAGCTCCACGCGCCGTTGGACTCCCGCGACTACGCCACCCCTGAGGACTTGCTCGACGCCATGCTGGCAATCCATGAGGTCGCTGTCCTGGCCTGGCCCGAAGCCATCGACACGCCGCTGACCAACTTCTTCGGCAGAATCGATGACTGACGCCGGCGCCAGGGTGAGCACGGGATGAGAGCCCTGGCGTACAGCGTCCTCGCGCGCGTCTTCGCGTTCCTTCCGCAGGGCATCGCGGGACTGGTCGTCAGTCACCTGATCCTGAAGCACTACGGCGAGGACGCCTTCAGCAGCTACGCGTTGATCGTCTCGGTGCTCGTGCTGATTCCGTTGAACAACCTCGGCGCCGGCGCCTCGGTGACGCAGGTGATCTCGGCGCGCGGGGTCGACGACGAGCAGAGCCTCGCAACCACGACCACCGCCATCCGGGTGCTGAGCCTTTCGGGCGTGGTCCTGGCCGCGTTCGCCCTGGTTCTCGGTCTGTTCGATCTGTGGCCCAGGCTCCTGGGCAACGCCTCCGGATCGAACGAGTTCGTGGCCATCGCGGTGATCCTCTATGCCGTCAGCTTCGTACCTGCCCTGGGCCAGAGCGTCCTGCTCGCGACCGGGCGGAACCACCTGGCGATCGCCGTCGGCGCACTCGGTTCGATCCTGTCCGCGGTTTTTGTCTGGCTCCTCTACCTGCTGCACCTCGACGCGCGGGCACTGGTCGCGATCCCGTCGCTGGCCATCCTGTGCATCAACGTCGCAACGATGATGGTGAGTTCTCGGCTGGACCGGTTCCCGTGGGCGACGGCCGTACGTCGTGCGCCTTTCCGGAGGCGCTACCCGGGTGCCTCGGTGCGCAGTCTTGCGATCCCGGTCTTCATCACCTCGCTGGCGATGCCGGCGGCTTTCCTGGCCGACCGCATCGTCCTCAGCCACGTCTCGACCAGCTACCAGCTGGCGCGGTACGCCCTGGTGCTGCAGATCTTCGCACCGGTCACCGGGCTGATCATCGCCGCGTCCCAGCCGTTGTGGCCGATGGTCACGAAGGCCCGGGTCGCGGCCGGGAGCGGCCCGAAGCTGGCCCTGATCTTCACCGCGTTCATCGTCGGCACCCTGATCGCCAGCGGGGTGCTGGTGGTGCTGTCAGACCCGCTCGCACGGACGATCAGCGCCGGCAAGATCGACCTCGGGTACCTGCTGCCGCTGCTCGGAGCCGCTGTCACCCTGTTGCAGGCGATCGTCTTCCCGCTGTCGATGACGATGATCGATCCGGCCGGCGCGCGCCTGGTCGCGTTCACCTCGGTGCTGGCCATCCCCGCCAATCTGGGTCTGTCGATCATCTGGGCGCGCGACTGGGGAGCACCCGGCCCGCTCGTCTCGGCACTGGTGGTCAGCATCTTCCTGCAGGTCCTGCCGTGGACGATCTTCTCGCGCCGACGTGCCAGGTCGGGCGAGACGGTCGCGGTCTTCTGACCGGCGGACCGTCAGGGAGCCGTCAGCGCTGAGATGTCGATCTCGCCGAACACCGTGCTGAACAGGCGGATGCAGCGCTGCGTCATCTGCTCGGGGGTCTCGCCGGGGTGGTCGAGCCACCACGTGACCAGGGCGCGGAAGGTGTGCTCCCAGACCGCGTGCATCGCGGAGAGGTCGCGGGCATCGTCGTTGCCTGCCAGCTGCATCAGCTCGGCGACGCCGTCGTGGCCGAAGGTGAAGATCCGGCGCTCGTACTCGGCGAGCTCAGCATCGATGGCGCCCTCACGCGCTGCGGTCGAGTCGTTGACCAGCCGCCAGATCCACGGCTGCGGTTCGAGCGCGCGGAACATCCCGTCCAGGGTGACGATCGCCCGGGCCAGCCCGACCGTGCCGCTGGCGGCAGTGCGCTCGATCTCGGCGGTCAGCGTGCCGGCCGCGTGGTGCAGGCAGACGGCGTACAGGCCTTCCTTGGAGCCGAAGTAGTTGTAGATCAGCGGTTTGGAGATCCCCGCGGCCTCGGCGATGTCGGCCACCGAGGTCGCCGCGAAACCGGACTCGCCGAACGCGCGGCAGGCGGCATCGACGATCTGTTGCTCCCGGACCGCACGTGCGACACCCTTGGTACCGGCGTTGGAGCGCGTCGAGGTGGCCACGGAACGATCCTAGCGCCAGATATGAACCTGTGGTAACTTACTCATGAGTCATATCAGGATGTGTTGCGGAGGACTTGATGCACGAGCTGCTCGACCCGATGAAGAATCCGGTGACGTACGCCGTCCCGTTCTTCCTGATCTCGATCGCCATCGAGCTCGCCGCGCTCAAGTGGCTCGACCACGAGGCTGTTTTTGAAGATCGGCATGGCAGGCTGGGTGCCAGGCGCACCGGCTACTACGGCGTGGATGCCCGCACCAGCATGAGCATGGGCCTGGTCTCGCTGGTGTTCAGCCTGGCCCTCAAGGTCGGGTCGTTCTTCGTCTACACCGCGGTGTTCGTCTACCTCACTCCGCTGCGGTTGCCGACCGACCGCTGGTGGTACTGGGTGCTGCTGATCGCCGGCGTCGATCTGGCGTTCTACTGCTCGCACCGTTTCGTGCACCGGGTCAACATCGGCTGGGCCGCCCACCAGGCGCACCACTCGAGCGAGTACATGAACTTCGCGACCGCGCTGCGGCAGAAGTGGAATCCCTGGTTCGAGTTCTTCTTCTGGCTGCCGCTGCCGTTCCTCGGCTTCGCCCCGTGGACCATCTACCTGGCCTTCGGCTTCAACCTGATCTACCAGTTCTTCACCCACACCGAGATGATCGGCAAGCTCTGGCGCCCGATCGAGCTGGTGATGAACACGCCCTCGCACCACCGGGTGCACCACGGCTCGGACCCGGAGTACCTGGACCGCAACTACGCCGGCATCCTGATCATCTGGGACCGGATGTTCGGCACCTTCACCGAGGAGAAGCAGAAGCCGACGTACGGGCTGACCAAGCCGGTCCAGACGCACAACCTGCTCAAGCTCCAGTACGGCGACTACGCCCAGATCGTCCGCAACGTCCGGGCGTCCGACACCCTGCGCGACAAGCTCGGGTACCTGTTCGGTCCGCCGGGCTGGGAGCCCCCAGCACACGCGAACAACCCGGACCTGGTGCCGATCCGGCCGCCGGCCCCGGTCGGCTAGCGGCGATCAGGTCCGGCCGCGCAGGTGCGAGACCCGCATCGCGCGCAACTCGGGCGGGTGGATGAAGTAGATCCACTCACTCATGACCCGATGCTAGGGCGCGATCGCGATCGAGACGTCTGTGAGCGCTTGTTGACGCGCCCGTAACGGGGGCGCAGCCGATGTGCAACACGCGATCGGCACGATGAGGACATGTTCTACCGGGTTCGCACCAGGCTCACTGATACCCCGGGTGCTCTGGCATTGCTGGCCCAGCAGTGTGGAGATGCCGGGGTGAATATCCTTGCGCTGCAGATCTACCCGGAACTGGGTGCGGTGACCGACGACCTCGTCGTCGAGACACCCGATGCCTGGACCGCCGCGGCGGTCATCGAACTCGTGAGTGGCGCGGGAGGAGACGAGGTGAGCGTCGTCCCCTGTGCCACTCACGACCTCGTGGACCAACCGACTGCCTGGCTGCGTGCAGCCAAGGCCGTGCTGGACGATCCGGCATCACTGCCGTCGGAGCTGACGGCACTGCTGGGCGCTCGGGTCAGTTGGTCAGCAACAGAACAGGTCCGCGCCACCGCGCTGACCGAGTTCGCCGATCGTGCGCGGTCGGCCGCAGATATCCCCCCCGCATCTGCGGCCGGCTCCGCCGTGGTCACCTACGACGTCGAGGACGGATCGGTCCTGGCCAAGATCGGGGCGCACGTCGTCGGGGCGGCCAGGCTGCACGCCATCGTCGACGGCTGTGTCGAGGCGAGCCTGGAGGTCGCGCCCGCGTGGCGGCGACTGGGGATCGGCCGGCAGCTGCTTCGCCAGATCAGCGGCCTCGCCGCCGGCCGCGGAGCCACCGAGCTGGTGATGCAGGCGCCGCCGACCGAGGAAGGCGTCGTCCCAGTCCTGGCCGCATCGGGGATGCGTGGCCGGATCCGGTTGACCGAACAGGGGCTCAGTGTTCACGTGAGCCTTGCCGGGGTGCGTCCGATCGGTCAGCTGGTACCCCGTTAGACTGGAGCATGACCTCCGAAGTCCCCGAACAGTACCCCGCGAAGTTCGCCGCTTTGGGCCTCACCTACGACGACGTCCTCCTCCTGCCCGGGTCCTCGGATCTCAATCCCAACGAGATCGACACCACCACCCGGCTCACCCGTGAGATCACCCTCCGGGTCCCGCTGATCAGCGCCGCGATGGACACCGTCACCGAGTCCAGGATGGCCATCGCGATGGCGCGTGAGGGCGGCATCGGCGTCCTGCACCGCAACCTCTCGATCGCCGACCAGGCCTACCAGGTCGACCTGGTCAAGCGGACCCAGACCGGGATGATCTCGAACCCGATCACGATCGGTCCCGATGCCACGCTGGAGGAGCTCGACCAGACCTGCGGTGAGTACCGGGTCTCCGGCCTCCCGGTCGTCGACGTCGACAACCGACTCCTCGGCATCATCACCAACCGCGACCTGCGCTTCACCCCGGTCGCCGAGTGGGCGACCACCAAGGTCGACGAGGTGATGACCCCGATGCCGCTGATCACCGCGCCGGTCGGGATCTCGCGCGAGGACGCCACCGCGATCCTGCGCCAGCACAAGCGTGAGCGGCTGCCGATCGTGGACGGGAGCGGCAAGCTCGCCGGTCTCATCACGGTCAAGGACTTCGTGAAGTCCGAGCAGTTCCCGCACGCGTCCAACGATGCCGACGGCCGCCTCATGGTCGGTGCCGCGATCGGGTACTTCGGCGACGCCTGGGAGCGGGCGACGACGCTGATCGACGCCGGTGTCGACGTCCTCGTCGCCGACACGGCGCACGGTCACGTGAAGCTCCTGCTCGACATGGTGGCCCGGCTCAAGTCCGACCCGGCCACCCGGCACGTCCAGGTGATCGGCGGCAACGTCGCGACCCGTGCCGGCGCCCAGGCGTTCGTCGACGTGGGTGCGGACGCGATCAAGGTGGGTGTCGGTCCCGGCTCGATCTGCACGACCCGCGTCGTCACCGGTGTCGGGGCTCCGCAGGTCACCGCGGTCTACGAGGCCTCCCTCGCTGCCCGTCCTGCCGGCGTACCGGTGATCGCCGACGGTGGGCTCAAGCACTCCGGTGAGATCGCCAAGGCGATCGTGGCGGGTGCCGACTCGGTGATGCTGGGCTCCCTGCTGGCCGGCTGCGAGGAGTCGCCGGGTGACCTGGTCTTCGTCAACGGCAAGCAGTTCAAGGCGTACCGGGGGATGGGCTCGCTGGGCGCGATGTCGAGCCGCGGCAAGAAGTCGTACTCCAAGGACCGCTACTTCCAGGCCGAGGTCACCAGCGACGACAAGATCGTGCCGGAGGGCATCGAGGGCCAGGTCGCCTACCGCGGTCCGCTCTCGGCGGTTGCCCACCAGCTCATCGGCGGCCTGAACCAGTCGATGTTCTACTGCGGCGCGCGCACCATCACCGAGCTCAAGGAGAAGGGCCAGTTCGTTCGGATCACGGCAGCCTCGCTCAAGGAGAGCCACCCGCACGACGTCCAGATGACGGTAGAGGCACCGAACTACAGCGGCCACTAGACTCCTGCGGTGACTGAGATCGAGATCGGCCGCGCCAAGCGTGGCCGCCGCGCGTATTCCTTCGACGACATCGCCATCGTGCCGAGCCGGCGCACGCGCGACCCGGAGGAAGTGTCGACGGCGTGGCAGATCGACGCCTACCGCTTCGACCTGCCGATCCTGGCGGCACCGATGGACTCGGTCATGTCGCCGGCCAGCGCGATCGCGCTCGGCCAGTACGGCGGCCTCGGTGTCCTGAACCTCGAGGGCCTCTGGACCCGGTACGAGGACCCGGTCCCCTTGCTGGAGGAGATCTCCACGCTCGACGAGGTCGCTGCCGTCGAGCGGATGCAGGAGGTCTACTCCACGCCGATCCGGGCCGAGCTGATCACCGAGCGGCTGCGCCAGGTGCGCGACGCCGGCGTCACGGTCGCCGGCGCGCTGTCGCCGCAGCGGACCAAGGAGTTCGCCAAGACGGTCGTCGACGCGGGGGTCGACATGTTCGTGATCCGCGGCACCACCGTCAGCGCCGAGCACGTCTCGGGCCAGGCCGAGCCGCTGAACCTCAAGGAGTTCATCTACGAGCTCGACGTACCGGTGATCGTCGGCGGGTGCGCGACGCACCAGGCGGCCGTGCACCTGATGCGGACCGGAGCGGCTGGTGTCCTGGTGGGGTTCGGTGGCGGTGCTGCGCACACGACCCGAGCCGTCCTGGGGGTCTCGGTGCCGATGGCGAGCGCTGTCGCCGATGTCGCCGCTGCCCGCCGCGACTACATGGACGAATCCGGTGGCCGTTACGTGCACGTGATCGCCGACGGCTCGATCGGCCGCAGCGGCGACATCGCCAAGGCCATCGCGTGCGGTGCCGACGCGGTGATGATCGGCTCGCCGCTCGCCCGCTCCACCGATGCCCCGGGACGGGGCTTCCACTGGGGCGCCGAGGCGCACCACGAGAACCTGCCTCGTGGCGAACGCGTCGAGATCGGCACGGTCGGCACGCTCGAGGAGATCCTCTTCGGGCCCTCCCGGGTCGCCGACGGAACGATGAACCTGATCGGCGCCCTGCGCCGCTCGATGGCCACCACCGGGTACACCGAGCTCAAGGAGTTCCAGCGCATCGAGGTCGTCGTCCAGTAGGACGTCGCCGGTCAGAGACTGGCGATCAGTACCTCCACCCGTGCGCGGATCTCGTCCCGGATGGGCCGGACCGCCTCGATGCCCTGACCGGCCGGGTCGTCGAGCTTCCAGTCCTCGTAGCGCTTGCCCGGGAAGAACGGGCAGGCGTCGCCACAGCCCATGGTGATCACGACGTCGGAGGCCTGAACGGTCTCGTCCTTGAGGATCTTGGGCTGCTCGCCGGCGATGTCGATGCCGACCTCGGCCATCGCCTCGATCGCGACCGGATTGATCTGGTCCGCCGGCTCCGAACCCGCGGAGAGGACATCGATCCGGCCCCCGGCGAGGTGCTGCAGGAACCCGGCCGCCATCTGGGAACGGCCGGCGTTGTGCACGCAGACGAACAGGACTGTCGGGTTCTCACTCATGAGGCCTCCACGGTGGCGGTCGGAAACAGGATGCGGACGAGGCCGAGGGCCAGCGCGCCGCCGATCAGCTGCATCAGTACGAACATCGGCACCGACGAGGGTGCGATCCCGGCGAAGGTGTCGGAGAACATCCGGGCCACGGTCACCGCGGGGTTCGCGAAGCTGGTCGAGGAGGTGAACCAGTACGCCGCCGTGATGTAGCCGCCGACCGCATAGGCGATCGTCTCGGTGCGGCCGCTGTGGACCGCGCCGAAGATCACGACCACCAGGCCGAGGGTCGCGACGACCTCGCCGAGCCAGAGGCCACCGCCGGTGCGATGGTGGGTGGCCCAGTGAACCGCGCCGAGGTTGAACATCAGGTTCGCGACCACCGCACCGACGATGCCGCCGAGGACCTGCGCGACGGCCAGGATCCCGGCCTCTGACCAGCGGATCAGGCCGAGGGCGGCCTCGACGAGGCTGACCACCGGGTTGAAGGCCGCGGAGACCGGCTGCAGGGTGAGGATCAGCGCGACCAGGGCAGCGCCGGTGATCAGGCTGTTCTCGAGCAGCTGCAGGCCGACGTCGTGGGGCGAGAGCCGGGATGCCGCGATGCCCGATCCGACCACGGCCATCACCAGGAACGCCGTACCGACGAACTCGGCGCCGGCCTTGCGGAACAGGCTCACAGCCCGCCGCCGATCAGCGCCGCGAGGTCGGCCAGTGCTGCGCGTTGCACCCGGTAGAAGACCCAGACGCCGCGCTTGGACCGCTCGAGGAGGCCGGACTCGTGCAGCACCTTGAGGTGGTGGCTGATCGTCGGCTGGGACAGGTCGAAGGCGTCGTTCAGGTCGCACACGCACGCCTCGCCGTCGGCGTGGGCTGCGACCAGGGAGAGCAGGCGGAGTCGGACCGGATCGGCCAGCGCCTTGAGCAGTGGTGCGATCTGCTCGGCGGTCTCCTGCGGGAGCGGGGAGGAGACCAGGGGCGAGCAGCAGGCAACTGTTTCGCCCGGGCTCAGGACGGACACAGACTTCGACATGGATCTATATTGACAGACTTCGATCTCCTGGACCACTCTGAGACATAGAAGGATGTCGATGTCTCCAAGGAGGTGTGCGATGGCGGAGAACGAGTGCTGCGACTGCTGCGGCTGCTGCTGAACGCCCGGCGGATCGGGTCCGCAGGTCTGGAAGACTGGCTCCATGGCGTTGACCGCGGACCTCGGACCCGATTCGCGCGCGGCCGCCCTGACCGGCATGTCGACCCAAGAGCTCGACGTCCTGGTGGTCGGCGGCGGGGTGGTCGGCGCCGGTGTCGCGCTCGACGCGGTCTCGCGCGGACTGTCGACCGCGATCGTCGAGCAGCGCGACTTCGCCAGCGGTACCAGCTCGCGCAGCAGCAAGCTGGTGCACGGCGGCCTGCGCTACCTGGAGATGTTCGACTTCGGCCTGGTCCGCGAGGCTCTCGAGGAGCGCGGCCTGCTGCTGACCAGGCTGGCACCCCACCTCGTCCGGCCGGTCCCGTTCCTCTATCCGCTGCACAAGACCTGGGAGCGCCCGTACGTCGGTGCCGGCCTGGTGCTGTACGACGGCATGGCCATGACGGGCAAGTACGACATGGGGGTGCCGAAGCACAAGCACCTGTTCCGCCGCCAGGTCGCCCGGATGGCCCCGGACCTGCGCACCGACGAGCTGACCGGAGCGATCCGCTACTACGACTGCCAGGTCGACGACGCCCGTCTGGTGATGAACATCGCCCGGACCGCGGCGGCGTACGGAGCCCATGTTGCGTCCCGGACCAAGGTCATCGGATTCCTGCGGGACCCTTCGACAGGCTCAGGACAAGGGGCTGTTTGCGGCGCGACGATCCGGGACCTCGAGAACGACGTGAACCTCGAGGTGCGTGCCAAGGTCGTGATCAACTGCGCCGGGGTCTGGACCGACGAGATCCAGGAGCTGGTCGGCGGTCGTGGGGCGCTGCACGTCGAGGCCAGCAAGGGCATCCACCTGGTCGTGCCCCGGGACCGGATCCGGTCGGAGACCGGCTTCATCACCAAGACCGAGAAGTCGGTGCTCTTCGTGATCCCGTGGGGGCGGCACTGGATCATCGGCACCACCGACACCGCGTGGAACCTCGACCTGGCGCACCCGGCCGCGTCCCGGGCCGACATCGACTATGTCCTGGGCCACGTCAACACGCTGCTGAAGGATCCCCTCGACCACGACGACGTCGAGGGCGTGTACGCCGGGCTGCGCCCCCTGCTCAAGGGCGAGAGCGATGCGACCTCGAAGATCTCGCGCGAGCACACCGTGGTCGCGCCGGTGCCCGGGCTGGTCCTGATCGCGGGCGGCAAGCTGACGACGTACCGGGTGATGGCGAAGGACGCCGTCGACCTCGCGGCACGTTCCCTGGACGGCGTACGGCCGAGCATCACCGAACGGATCCCGCTGCTCGGGGCGCACGGCTTCGAGACCCGGACGAACCAGCGCGCGACACTCGCGCGGGCCTCCGGGCTGGACCTGGCGCAGATCGACCACCTGCTCGGCCGGTACGGCGGCATGGTCGACGAGCTCCTCGACCTGATGACCGACGACCCGTCGCTGGCCGAGCCGCTGATCCATGCCGAGGACTACCTGTGCGCCGAGGTTGTCTACGCGGTGACCCACGAAGGCGCCCGACACCTGGACGACGTGCTCACCCGGCGCACCCGGATCTCGATCGAGATGTTCGACCGCGGCACGCTCTCGGCCCAGCAGGTGGCCGAGCTGATGGCGGGCGTCCTCGGCTGGGACCGGGCCCGGATCGACGAAGAGGTCGACCACTACCTGCGTCGCGTCGAAGCCGAGCGCCAGTCCCAGGAGAAGCTCACCGACCAGGAGGCCGACGAGGCCCGGGTGCAGGCGCCCGAGGGGCCCTGGGCGGGGTAGAAAACCGAACCTGCCGGGGCACCCCGAGGGCAACGAGTTCTGCATCCTGCGCAGCCTGGCGGAATACGCTGCGACGTCAGCCGATGCCTGACCGATCACGTGGCTGACCAGGCCCCGGATCTCTGCGTCAGACGCGCCGTCGGCGGGGCAGGTTACCCCGACGCGTCGTAGCGCAAACCTCAATGCCGTAGCCGGTTTTACCTGCTGTTCGCATTTCGTTCTCGGCTCCACTACCGCGCTCGACCACCTTCTTGGCGAGACTTCTCGCGGCGCTGGGGGACATAGCCCTGTCTGAATCTCCTTGCGGCGTCGGATGCCCGTTTTGCGTTCGTCTCGCATGTGCGGACGGACGAACCGAGACAGAAAGACCTGGGTAAACCTCGATGAAGCTGAGCAAGAAGTTTGTGGCCAGCGGCGTGGCAGTCCTTGCCACGTCCGCGTTGGTCTCCATGGCCGCGGTCCCCGCGTTCGCCGATCCGGTTCGCCCCTACGCGACCGTCGGCTCCGACACGATTCAGGACGTCTGGAACGGCCTGACCAACGACTCGACTGCCGTGGTGCCGTCGATCGCTTCGTTCGACGCCACCAGCAACGGTGTCGCCTACAACACGATCCACACCAAGACCGCCGGTACCTGGTTCTCGCGGCCGAACGGTTCGGGCGATGGCCAGAAGGCCGAGTGCGCGACCTGGGACACGACCGGCGACCCGACCCACCTGCTGAACATCAGCACGCCCGCCTCCAGCTGGAACCTGAACAACCAGGAGGTCGACTTCGCGCGTTCCTCCAGCGGTCCTTCGGGCACTTCCGGCCCGCTGACCTACCTCCCGTTCGCTCGTGACGCGGTGTCGATGGGCTACAACACCCAGGTTGTCGGCGCTGCCTCCAGCGGCCTGCCGTCGGGCCTCGCCCTGACGACGGCTGACATCACTGCGCTCTACAAGGGCCTGCCCAGCGCGGACGGCGTCGTCACCTTCGAGACCGCGGGTGGCGTGGCCGAGAGCGACGCACACGCTGATGCGACTGCCCAGGTATTCCTCAACGGTGTCGCAGGCAACAACAACGGCCTCGCCGTCGGGTCCTCCTTCCAGGTGTTCCCGACCCTGCCGCAGAGCGCGTCCGGAACCCGGAAGTTCTTCGCGAGCGCCGCAGGCATCAGCAACACCCAGGGTGCCAACGCGGCGTACGTCAGCGATGCGCCCGGTTCGGTCACCGGTACCGGGGCGCCGTACGAGGAGAACAACGGTCGTGCGCTGACCGTTGCTGGCGCGATCATTCCGTTCTCGGCTGCGCAGTGGATCTCGCAGCAGACTGGTGCTGCGACGAACACGCTGAACAACACGACGATGGCGATCGCGTCCTTCATCGACACGAGCAACGTGGTCAACGCGGCCGTGATCGGCTCCGGCAGCTCGGCTGCTCAGGGCCCGATGTTCGGAAGCACGGACTTCTCGGGCAACTTCAACGTTGCTCCGGTGCCCGGCGTCGGCGTCTTCAACCGTGACACCTACGACATCATCGCCGCGTCGTTCATCGGTGGTACCCCGAAGCAGAGCGCCCTCGTCAGCACCCTGTCGGGTGGTGGCACCGGCCAGATCTTCTCCAGCGGTGGCAAGACGATCATCAAGAAGTTCGGCTTCGGCGTCCTGTCGTACTCCACGGGCACGGGCTCAGCGCTCCCGGGCACCTGCCCGGCTGGTTACTGATCCACCTGTGTGGGTCCCGGGTCTGCACCACGGGACCCACACAGCAGGTCTGACTCTTCACCTCTCCTCAACCTCGCACCACTACCTCTTAGAAAGAGAAGTCAATGTTGCGTTCCCCCCTGATGCGGCGCCGCCGCATCGTGGCTGGTGCCCTGGCGCTCGCGATCCCCACAGCGATCCTCGCCACGGCCACCGCTGCCAGTGCCCACGCACCCACTCCGGGCGCTGCTGAAATCATCCTCGAGGCCGGTTCTCTGACCGGGTCCGGCGCGAACGCCCTCGCCAGTGGTTGGTGGGGTCACGAAGGTGCCGCCCACAGCCAGGCGACGTTCTTCAGCCTCAACACCTCCGGCTCGACCCTGGCCGCCACCCTGGCCAAGATCGGCCCGGACGCGACCGCAGGCAACGTCACCGTGGCGTTCGTCCAGAACCCGACCCTGGCCAACGTCAAACCGACCGTCACCGCTGGTGAGACCGTCGGTCAGGCGTACCAGTGGTTCGACGCCTCGACGTTCGGTGCCTCGCTCAGCGGTAACACCAGCCAGAACGACTACGTCGACGCAATCTCGACCAACGCCAGCTACAGCGCCTGGTTCGCGGCTGGCCAGCCGACGTACGGCTTCGACAACAACCTGAACGCGATCGACGCTGCCGCACCGGGTGCGCCGCTCTCGGGGGCCCACGCGATCGGCAAGTCGATCCTGAACAACTGGCCGGCAGGCACCACCATCGGCCTGGTCTACTACGTCTCGGACGGCACGGATCCCAGTAACAACGAGCCGACCGTCAAGGTTGGTCCCGGTGGTGTCGCCGAGGCGGCGTACGTTCCGCTCACGACGGCCGCGCTCCCGGCTGACCACAGCAAGGACCCTGCGGCTGGCTTCCCGGCCAGCTACGACACCGTCCGTACCTCGGCCGGTTACATCGACACGGCAGCCGGCGATCGCACCGCGTCCACGGCCGTCACCTCCGACGTCACCTCGCCCGCCAGCCCGGGTGCCACGGTGAACTTCAGCACCACCGTCACTGACACCGACAACGGCAACTCGCCGGTCACCACCGGTTCGGTCTCGTTCTTCGCTGACGGTTCCTCGACCGCCCTCGGCTCGGCAACCCCGAACGCGAGCGGTAAGGCGACCCTCCCGGTCAGCTCGCTGAGCCCGGGTCCGCACTCCATCACGGCCACCTACACCGGACCGTTGACCGGTGTGTCGCTCTCGTCGTCGAACGCTGCCGCCGAGTCGTTCACGATCACCGCGAACAACACCACGACCGTGCTCGCCGTCAACCCGAACACCAACCTGCACGCGGGTGACTCGGTCACGCTGACGGCCAACTCGTTCCGGACTGGTGACGCCAGCTCGACGCAGCTCCCCGGTCAGGTCACCTACAAGGGCTTCCTGAACGGCAGCACCACGGCGAACACCTTCGCCAGCGGTGTGCCGACCGGTACCAACAACGCCCAGACCGTCATCAGCTTCCCGGCTGCCGGCAGTTGGGTGGTCGAGGCCGACTTCACCCCGACCGACAACGTCAACTACCAGTCCTCGAACAACTCCTCGAGTGCACTGACGGTGGCAGCAGCGGCCAACCCGACCGCGATCGGTAACGTCACGGCTGACATCCCGGCCGGTTCGCTGGCGATCACCACGCCGTACACGAGCACCAACCCGATCAACGTCGGAACCCTGTCGCCTAACACCGACCCGACGACGGGTTACTCGGGCAGCGCGCCGTTCGCCGGAATCTCGGTGACGGACACGCGGGCGGGTGACCTTCCGTGGACGGTGACCGCTCAGTCGAGCATCCTGACTGGTGGTACCGACGGACTGGGCGTGATCAACGCTCAGAACGTGGGAATCACCGGGTTGCTGTCGGGGCTCACGCCGACCGGTGGCCTGATCACCTACACCAATGTCCCGGCTGACGCGCTTCCTGGCGCAGCCGCGGCAGGTCCTGCTGTTGAGGCCAACGCGAGCGGGACCCTCGGCCTCGCTGGTCTCCCGGCGAAGACCATCGCTCACACCGCGCACGGTGTCGGCTCGTGGACGTTCGGCGGCACGCTCACGGTGTTGGCTCCGGCCGACACCGAGGCTGGCCACTACGCGGGCACGGTCACCTTCACCGCGTTGTCCCAGTAGCACCAGACCGCCTTGGGGGCGGCGAGAGACGGACGCGTCACTCGCGGTGGGGCGGATGCCACGGCATCCGTCCCACCGGCACGCCGCCCCTGGGCGTACATCCCCAACCAGAAAGCCCCCATGCGCCCCTCCATCCGAATACTCATCGCATTGCTGGCGATCGCCCTCCCGGGTGCGGCCGCGTTTTCTGCTCCTGCACTCGCCGTCCCGGCGCGCAGTGCCACCACTGCCACGCCGAGCCCCCACACCACGGTGACGAGCGCGCCGACGACTCCAGGTCAATCGGCGAAGAACGACAAGAAGCTCACGTTCGCCATCGGCCCGGCCGTTCAGGTCCCCAAGGACCACTATTTCGACGGCCGCCCCTACATCTCGTCCCAGACCCAGGCGGGTGGCGTTGTCCGCGACGCGGTCGCGCTCGTCAACGTCAGTCGTACGCCGGTGACAGTCCTGGTCTACCCCGCCGACGCCAGCCAGAACGGGTCGACGACGTTCCAGCTGACCACGAAGAACCAGAAGTTGACCGCCGCCGGATCGTGGCTCACCCTCAAGGGCCGGAAGCTGCTGCGCGTCACCATCCCGGCCAGTCATGCCGGTGCCAACAACAGCAACGTCCCTGGGCGGGTGCTCGTGCCCTTCAACGCCCGGGTCCCGTCGACCGCAACCCCGGGGGACCACGCGGCTGCCATCGTGGCCGAACTGGATGCCCCGGCCAAGAACCGCCAGGGCGCCAACATCACCCTGGTGCAGCGGTTGGGTGTCGCCGTCTACATCCACCTGGCTGGCGAACTCCGCTCCGGCCTGCGGGTCAGCCACCTTTCCGCCCGCTGGAAGGAACCGGGAAACGCGTGGGGCAAGAGCCAGTTCGCGGTGACGTTCACGGTGACCAATACTGGCAACGTTCGCCTGAACGCCTCAACGCTGATCAACACGACGCGATGGTTCCTGGGCCCGGTGCGGAGCTACCCGGGTGAGCTCTCCAACCTCTTCCCGGGGAGCAGCGTCACCGTTTCGGTGACGGTGCCCAAGGCGTTCGGCTTCGGGTCGTGGCACACCGTTGCCAGCGCCTTCGGGACGCCCGTCGATCCGGCGGTGGTGCTCACCACCGCGCCCGCCTCCCAGAGTGTCGGGTTGTGGCCGGTGCCGTGGATCCTGATCGCGATCGTCGTCGGGCTGATCCTGCTCACCTACGAGGCTCAACGCCGCTACCGACGCTGGCGTAGACACCGCAAGGAACACCCCCCGGTCAAGGGGCAGCGGAGCAGCAAGCAGCGCGTTCTCGCCACCTCGAAAGCTGGTCGAGCATGAGATCCCGGGCACGCTTGGGCCTTGCGGTCGCGGTGGGCGTGTGCCTGGTGACCGGAGTTGTCGCCGGATGGGCGGCGAACGCGACGGCAGCCATTCCCCGCGGCTCGGTGGCCGAAGTCATGTTCGAGACCGGGACCAAGGGCCCGATCGGCGACCCTGGCTATGCCGTCGTCAACGGGTGGTGGGGCCATGAAGGTGGCCCGAAGACCGGGACCACCTACTTCTCCCTGAACGCAGCCAACAGCCAGGGGGTCGTCACCACTGCGTCGGTGGCCGCTCTCCATCGACTCCTGTCCGACGGCGGGTCGTTCG
This sequence comes from Marmoricola sp., assembly GCA_025964775.1. Taxonomy (GTDB): domain Bacteria; phylum Actinomycetota; class Actinomycetes; order Propionibacteriales; family Nocardioidaceae; genus Marmoricola. The sequence continues at coordinate 35,698 of JAOPYE010000002.1, read as the reverse complement.
ACAAGCTGCGGGTGGCGTTCGTCCCGGCCTCGAGCGACGGCTCGACCGAGCGCCCTCGGGTCCACGCCGGCGAGCCCGCCGGTGAAGCCTTCACGTGGTGGACCGACATGGGGATGGGTTCGGCTGTTGCCGGATCCAGGACCGCCAACGATTCCGGCACGTTCGTCTCCACCCAGCAGCAGTGGGACAAGTTCTGGCACGCGGGTCGTCCGGTTCAGGCGTTCGATTCCCGTCTGGTGCTGCACGACATCAGCGACAACGCGGTCTCGGCGACGCCGGAAGGTACGTCGATCATGAACGCCTGGCCCGCGGGTACCCGGATCAGCGTCGTCCTGTACGTGTCCGCTGGCTACAACAGCGAGCTGGAGCCCTTGGTCAAGGTGGGTCCCGACGGGCGGGCACTCTCGGCCTGGCTGACTCTGCGCACCGTCGCCAAGCCCGGCGATCCGGTACGGACGTCGGCCGGCTACCGCGTGCTCACCGCGAGCCCGGGTGAGGGCTCCAAGCTGGTGAACGGGCTTCCACCGGCATCCGCAAAGTTCGACCCGAAACCGGTATCCACTCCGAGCAGGGCAGCCAGCCCGAGCACCACCTCCCCGACGACCGCGGGTGCGCCGACCTCATCCGGCGCAACGACGGCGCGTTCATCGAGCAGTTCCGGGCACGGCGCCGCCTTTATGTGGATCTGGATCGTTATCGGCCTCGTCGTGATCGTCGGCGCGGTGCTGCTCCTCCGAAAGGTTCGTCCCCCGTTCACGTTGCCCTCCCGTCGACCACATCCCTGACCCACACACTCAGCCTCAGCCCTTGAAAGGTTCGCCATGATCTTCTCCTCGTTCGTCGGTCGTCACGCCAAGCTCGTTGCCGGGACGGCCGCATGTGCGGTCGCCGCGACCGTGCTCGGCCTCACGTCGCCTGCGGTCGCAGCCCCCGCATCGCCCGTTCCGGTCCTGGTCGAAACCGGCGGCTTCACGGCCGATCCGGTCAACGCGATCACCACGGGCTGGTGGGGGCACGAGGGTGCCGGGCGCACCGGCACCAGTGTCTTCTCCGTCGACGGCAAGGGCAGCGCTGGTTCCACCACGTCGCAGACGCTGGCTGCCCAGCTCGCCAAGATCGGTCCGGACGCCACTGTGGGCGACCTCCATGTCGCGTTCGTCGTCACCTCGGCGGACGGTTCCGCGGAGAAGCCGGCCGTGAGCGCCGGAGAAACGGTGGGCCAGGCCTTCACCTGGTTCGACGCCGCGACGCTGGGGGGTTCTGAAGCAGGAAATGCCAGCTCCAACGACTACGTCGACGCGCTCTCGACCGAGACGAGCTACAACGCCTGGTTCAACGCCGGGCAGCTGACGTACGGCTTCGACGACAACCTCGTCGCTCACGATGCGACTCAACCTGGCAACCCGGTCTCCGGAGCCCACGCGATCGGCACCTCGATCCTGAACACGTGGCCGACCGGCACCAACGTCAGCATGGTCTATTACGTGTCGACAACGACGAACGCGAACAACGAGCCGATCGTCACCGTTGGACCAGATGGTCACGCCGAGACGGCGTGGATGACCTTCACGACGGCCGGCCTGCCTAGCGACCACAGCCGTGACCCGGTCGGCTCGAGCTTCCCGGCGAGCTACGACAGCGTGCGCACGTCTGCCGGCTACGTGGTCGCCGGAGCAGCGGTGGCGCCGACCGTGCACATCAGCGACACCTGGACCAGCGGTGCCGGCACCCTGCACGCGTCCTTGACCAATGCTTCCAACGTCGCGCTGACCAACGCGAGCGGGACGATCCAGTTCTCGGCGCGTGCGGTCAATGCGACCGGCGGGGCGTTCAGCGCAGTCGGGTCGCCAGTCGCAGTGAGTGCCACCGGTACGGCCAGCCTGCCGATCTCGGGTCTGACGAGCGGCCAGTTCCAGGAGTTCGAGGCGACTTACACGCCTGATTCGGCGGCATCGACCACCTACACCTCGGCAACGTCGGGTATCGATCAAGTCTTCGCCCCGGCAGCAACCTCGACCGTCCTCGCGGTCTCCGGAACCCTTCGCTACCCGTACCACCAGACGTTCGGTGCCACGGTCTCCTCGGGTGCCGGAACCCCGACGGGCACGGTGACCTTCCTGGACCACGGCGTGAGCATCGGCACGGCCAACCTCTCGGCCGGCCACGCCAGCCTCAGCAAGGGCCTTGCCATCGGATCGCACTCGATCTCGGCGCGCTACAACGGCGCGACCGGCTTCAGCACGTCGATCTCTGCGGCCCGGGCTGTGACGATCGCGAAGGGTACGCCGACGATCACGCCCACCCTCAGTCCGGCTGCCTCGCGCCTGTCGCACGGACAACGCCCAAGGCTCACGGTCACGGTCAGGGCCCCGGGTCTGGTCGCGACGGGAACACTCACGATCGTGGTGGTGGCTCCCAACAGGCACATCACCACTCTCAGGATCAGGCTCAGCTCGGGCAAGGCGACGATCACTCTTCCGGCGGTACAGCGTGGGACCACGAAGGTCACCATCAGGTACTCCGGGAGCAGCACGGTGGCAGCGGGTACCAAGGTGTTCAGCTTCAGGGTCACCCGCTAACCGCTTCCGCCACGTCCACCACCCCGAGGAACAGCACCTGCCATGACGTCCCACCATCGACGGGTACCCGCCGCCCGACTCCGGCTGACCATCGGCCTGGCCGGAATGGCGCTCGCGCTGGTGAGCGTGGCGGTGCTGCTCCTGCAACCCCCGGGTGTGGCGGCGACCGGCCCGGTCGTCGACGGCTCGGACTGGGGCTCGTCCGGGGTGATCGGGAGTGACAGCGCGGTGACCGTGCGGTGGGACAACACCGGGAATCCCGCGTCGAGCCTGGTCTACCGGGACAGCCGCCAGATCATTCCGCACAGTGGAGGGGCCAACTACCTGGGCATCACCCAGTCCGTGAACGACGCCTACGACGCGGCCCTCGGTGACCAGAACGGTCTGAACGGGATGAGCGTGACGGTCTCGCAGACCCAGAACCTCGTCGACCAGACGATCAACCTCTCGATCCGCGGCGTCGACGGCGGCACGAACGTCCTCGGCGGGAACTCCAGCACCTACCTGCAGATCTTCCAGTGCTGGGGAGGCCTCACTTCGACGGGTCACCCGGATCCCGGCGCCACGGAGCCGGACCCCGCGACCTGTCAGGTCGGCGCAACCGGCGCCGACTCCCGGGGCGGTAGCGCGACGCTCAGCGAGGGTCGGTTCGTCGGGACCGACCCGCTGATCCTGGACGGTGACTGGCTCAAGTACTACGCCAACGCCAAGGGCGACCTCCCGTTCACGACGATCAGCGGCGCGGTCTCGGGCAGCACCTCGCTGTCGGAGAACTCGTACTTCAACACCACCACCACCAACGAGCTCTCCAGCGTGAACATCGGCCCGGACGGCACGGCCAACCGGCCGTTCGAGACCCAGACCGGCGAGGAGGCCCCCGGCCTCGGCTGCGGAGTCCGGCCCAACATCGCGAGTACGCCGACCTGCTGGTTGGTGATCGTCCCCAGGATCTCGGGCCTGATGAGTTCCAGCGGACCGATCGCGCCCTCGCTCTGGGCGCAGCGCCTCCAGGTCAAGCTCGGCTTCCGGCAGGCGGCCTCGACCTGTCCCGGCGGCAAGGCGCGGACGCTGATCGCCGGCTCGGAGCTGGTCCGTGACGCCGCCGCCTCCTGGACCCCTGGCATCTGCGATGCGGCGAAGATCGAGCTCGGCTACACCAAGCTCGGCGACCAGGTTGCGCGCACGCAGTTCGAGACCGGCGCGAACCAGGCTGTCCTGACCAGCCAGCCGATCCCCAGCAGCACGCCGGCCGTGCAGGTGCCGATCGCGCTGACCGCACCGGTCTTCGCGTACTCCATGACTTACCTGCCGTCCTGCGTCGAGCTGAACCCGCCGCCTGCCACTGACGCGGCCGCACAGAAGTGCGGCTATGCCGACCTGACTGCCCTCCAGAGGGACTGGAAACGGGCGGGAACGCCCGTACGGTCGCTGAACCTGGATGCTCGCCTGGTCGCCAAGCTGGTCACCCAGTCGTACGACAACGCGCTGATCAACAAGAGCGGACTGGTCTCGGCGCCGTGGATGTTGGCGGAGCCGGCGAACCTGGCCAGCGACCCGGAGTTCCTGCGCCTCAACCCGGATCTCGTGCACGAGAGTGTGACGGCCGGGAGCCCTGCGCTCAAGATCGACCACCTCGTCCTCGAGTCGATCCGGTCGGACTCCGCCGTCCAGGTGTGGAATTGGATCCTCTCCGACGCCGACGCGCGCGCGTTCCTGAACGGGTGTCCGGACCCGGACGGCCACGTCGTCGATCCGTTCTACTCCACGCGCGCCTATGAGGGCTGCGACGGCCAGAAGGCAACGCTGGCGGCGAAGAACGCCGCGGATCGTGCCAGTACCACGGTGTCGTCGAACTACGTCGACCAACCGCTGATCTACCCGCCCGACGGATCGCCGTACCCGCTGCCCACCTGGCAGACCTACCAGGCACCGAACTCCAACGAGCTCCCGCTCACGGTGGTGGACTGGCTTCCGACGGTCAACTCCCAGTCGGATGCCGGTCGGGACGTTGCGATCGGCTACATCCCGCAGAACGGGAACTGGTGTGACTCGACCGTGGACGCCGCCACCTGCGGGCCGCTACCCGGGAAGTGGTCGGATCCGAAGGTCCGTCAGTCCACGGGCAGCCTCGGCCTGATGGCGGTGAGCGACGCCGGCACCGCCGCGCGCTTCCAGCTCGCCACCGCCAACCTGTGCGACAGCGCCGGCACGCACTGCGTAGGTGCGAACGCCACGTCCTTGCGCAAGGCCGCGGAACGCTTCACCACCACCGGACATGGAGATCTGCTCGGCCCGGCAGCAACAGCGGACTACGCGGACGGCGCGTATCCGCTGACCGTCCCGGTGTACGGAGTCGTAGCGCCCTCCCTCGACCTGACCGACCGCCGCAGCTATGCCTCGGCCTTCGACTACCTCGTTAACACCGGGCAGCGACCCGGGTACCGCGTCGGCAACCTTCCGCCCGGCTACGCACCGCTGACCGCGAACCTGCGATCGATCGCCGCCACCGGCATCGCCGCCCTTCGAGCTGTCCACCCACCGTCCAAGCCCCTGCCACCGTCGATGGCGGGTAACGGTCCGTCGTCGAGCGGCGGCGTGTCCGGGACTGGTTCGCCCAGCGGCGGCAGCAGTCCGGTCGTCTCCCCTCCGAGCGCGCCGGCCACTGCCGGCGTGCAGCCGGTCGCCCTGGTCAAGGTCGGGCCCGGGCACGAGCGCTGGGCCTGGTTCACGATGCCGCTGGGGCTGGGCATCACGCTGCTGGCAGGCCTTGCCGGGCCGTTCCTCCGCAGGCGCTCGGGGGTGAAGCTCGGATGACCACCTTGACCTCAGACCTGGATCCGGGCGACTTCGGTGAGCCGCGCGCCCTCACCACCCGCTACTCGCTGACCGATCGCATCTTCCGCGGTACCTCGCGCAGCGCGGGCACCTTCGTCCTGCTCGTGATGGTGCTGGTGGGCGGCTTCCTCACCGCGCACGCGGTCCGGGCCATCTCGTCGGTCGGCGTGGTCAAGTTCGTCACCACCCAGGAGTGGTCGCCGGAGACGAACCACTTCGGTATCGCCGCGGTGCTGACGTTCACGGTCCTGATCGCGATGGTGGCGCTCACGGTCGCGGTACCACTCTCGCTCGGCGGCGCGCTGTTCATCACCGAGATCGCGCCGCCGCGGCTGAAGAAGATCATGACCTCGGTGATCGACCTGATGGCAGCCGTACCGTCGGTCGTCTACGGCCTCTGGGGGCTGTCGTACCTGCAGAACCACGTCGTCGGACTCTCGTACTGGATCTCGACCTACTTCGGCTGGATCCCGCTGTTCAAGGTCGACGGCGCGGAGCCGGGCAACCCGTTGCCCAACACCGCGCTCTACACCTCCTCGACCTTCATCGCCGGGCTGATCGTCGGCATGATGATCATCCCGATCCAGACGTCGATGATGGTGGAGTCGTTCTCGCGGGCGCCGCAGGGTGAACGTGAGGGTGCCTACGCCCTCGGCGCCACCCGCTGGGGCGTGATCCGCTCGGTCGTGCTGCCCTTCGGCAAGGGCGGGATCATCGGCGGGGTGATGCTCGGCCTGGGTCGCGCGCTCGGCGAGACGATCGCCATCTACCTGATCATCTCGCCGGTGTTCTCGGTGAGCTTCCACGTGCTGCAGAACGGCTCCAACTCGGTGGCCGCGATGATCGCGCTGCGCTACGGAGAGGCGAACAGCTTCGCGATGAGCGCGCTGATGGCTGCCGGCCTCGCACTCTTCCTGCTGACGATGGCGATCAACTTCACCGCGTCGATGATCATCTCCCGGTCCCGCTCGGGCGCCGAGAGCGAGGTCTGAGATGACGGCAGTGCAGAAGACCTCCGACGAGGCCGAGCCTCGCGAGCTCCGCACCGTGGTTCCCGAGCGTTCGCCGGTGACGTCCGAGCAGGAACGCATCCGCATCGGGATGTCGCTGGACCAGCGGATCACCGCACCGGGTGCGATGGCTGCCTCGGTCGCCCTGGGGCTGCTGCTCGGCCCGGTGCTCGGCCTCATCTCCCCCGGCTGGGTGCCGCTGGTCAGCTTCGTATGGTTCCTCGGTCTCTTCGTCGTGCTGGTGAGCCTCTACGAGAACCGTACGACGGTGCGCGACCGCTTCTGGGCGGCACTGTTGTGGAGCGCGGGCGGCGTGGTGGTCACGGTCCTCTTCATGGTGATCGGCTTCGTGCTGCTGCGCGGATGGAGCGTCTTCAGCCACCTCAGCTGGCACGGGTGGAACCACAACTTCTTCACCACTGACATGGGGATCACCGGCCCGCTGGACCCGATCACGAAGGGCGGCATCCTGCACGCCCTCGTCGGCACCCTGGAGCAGATCGGGATCGCCCTGTTCCTGACGGTGCCCCTCGGCATCGCGACGGCAGTCTTCCTCAACGAGATCGGCGGTCGCTACGCCCGCATCGTCCGGACCGTGGTCGAAGCCATGACGGCACTGCCCTCGGTCGTTGCGGGCCTGTTCATCTACGGAGCGGTCATCCTGCTGGTCACCCGCCAGTTCAACGGCTTCGCCGCGTCGCTGGCGATCACCGTGCTGATGCTGCCTATCATGATCCGTTCCGCCGATGTCGTGATGCGGCTCGTGCCCGGGAACCTGCGCGAGGCGGGCCTCGCGCTGGGTGCTGGTCAGTGGAGCGTGGTACGACGGGTGGTCCTGCCGACCGCGCGTTCCGGCCTGATGACGGCGATCATCCTCGCCACGGCGCACGGCATCGGCGAGACAGCTCCGGTGCTGCTCACCGCCGGTGTGACCAGCAATCTCAACTTCAACCCGTTCAACGGTCCGCAGATCTCGCTGCCGCTCGCGGCGCTCGAATTCGTCAAGAGCCCGGAGCCCGTGATGCGTGCACGCGGGTTCGCCACGGCAGCGACCCTGCTGCTCCTGGTGCTTGTCCTGTTCCTGCTGGCGCGACTGCTCGGTGGTCAGCAGGCAGGGCAGCTCACCGAACGCCAGCGTCGTCGCCGCGCGGCGCGCTCGGAACACGACCTGGAACGTGTCGAAGCGAACTACCTCGCCATCTCCCAGCTGCTGGCCGAGACGGCCAGCCCGTCAACGGCAGCCCCTGCTGGTCCTTCGCGCTACCTGTCGTCTGGAGAATCGTCATGAAGCCTCGATCGCTACGCCTCCTCGTCGCTCTGGTGGTGGTGCCGGTGCTCGGTGCCCTCGCCCTGGGTCCGGTGGCCGGTGCGTCGACGGCATCGCTGCCGACCGCACGGATCAGCGGCGACGGTTCGTCGTGGGCCGGCAACGCCCTGCAGGACTGGGTCGCTGCGATCAAGAACCAGGGCGTCACCGTCGACTTCACCCCCGACGGCTCGTCCTCGGGTCGCAGCAACTTCGCGCGCGGGTTGTCCGACTACGCCGTGTCGGAGATCCCGTTCACCGGTGACACCTCGGACCCGCAGGACACCGCGCGACCGAACTTCGGCTACGGGCTGCTGCCCGTCGTGTCCGGTGGCACCTCGTTCATGTACAACCTCCCGGTCAACGGGTCCCGTTACACCAACCTGCGGTTGAGCCAGGCGGCGCTGGCAGGGATCTTCTCCGGCCAGATCACCCAGTGGAACGCCCCGGCGATCGCGGCCACGAACAAGGGCGTCAACCTGCCGGCCCAGCGCATCACGGTCGTGGTGCGCTCGGACGGATCCGGTGCCACGGCCGAGTTCACCCTCTGGATGAAGCACCAGTTCCCGGCGGCCTATGCGGCACTGTGCGCGAAGGCCGGCTGCAACCCCGCCTCGGCGACGTCGTACTTCCCGACCCAGGGCCTGTCGAACTTCACCGCGCAGTCGGGCTCGAACGGCGTGACCACGTACACGGCGAACACGCCGTACACGATCAACTACGACGAGTACAGCTACGCGCTGGGCGTGAGCTTCCCGGTCGCCCAGATCCAGAACGCCGGCGGTTTCTACACGGTCCCGAACGCGAGTGCGGTCGCCGTGGCCCTGACCCAGGCCAGGATCAACCACGACAAGTCGTCGCTGAACTACCTCAGCCAGGACCTGACGGCGGTCTACGGTTACCGCGACCCGCGGGCGTACCCGATCTCGGCGTACTCCTACATGATCGAGCCGACGGTCACCCACGGAAACTTCAGCACCGCCAAGGGCGAGACCCTGGCGTACTTCCAGACCTTCTCGCTCTGCGAGGGCCAGCGGACGATGGGAGCGCTGGGGTACTCGCCGCTCCCGATGAACCTGGTCCTGGATGCGATGGACCAGGTCAAACGCGTCCCCGGCATCGACGCGGCGACCAAGCAGACCATCGCGAGGACCGAGGCCGGGGTGAAGGCCGGGAACTCGAACCCCTGCAACAACCCGACGTTCCGTCCGGGTGACAACCCGGCACACAACCTGTTGACCGACACCGCTCCGTTCCCCGCCGGCTGCAACGCGGCGTGCGAGGCGCCGTGGCTCGCCAAGGGTGTCAAGGCGACCGGAGGCGGGTCGGCGACAGGCGCCACCTCGCCGGGAGGTGCCTCGACGAGTGGCGGGGGCGCGACAGGCGGCAAGACCGGCGGGGCCACGCCGGCCGTGGCGACCGGGCCGGGCGGGCCCCAGAACTGTGACGCGGTCACCGGCACCTGTGCTGCGGCGCAGACTGCTGGCGGCTCGGGCACCGCGGGTGGTCCGGTCCTGGGAACCCCACTGGTGCTGTCGGGTCAGCCGACCTGGGGGGTTGCCCAGTTGGCCATGGTGCTCAGTGTTCTCTGCATCGTGCTGATTGTCTTCCTGCCGCCGCTGATCGGGCTCGGGCTCGGCGCCGGCAGCGCGGCTCGCAGGCGTCGCGGCAACGGCGCGCCGACGCGTCCGACGGATCCGGCATGACCCTCCAGGCGACGGATGAGAGGCCCGTGGACACGGCCCAGGAGGACCGCGGCCGGCGCCGGATCCGGCTGGAACGAGTCCCGCGCACCCCACCGGGTGCAGGCACGATGGTCGTGTCGTACGCACTCTCGTTGCTCGCACTCCTGCTGCTCTGCGTGGTGTTCAACCTGACCTGCGTCAGTCAGTTCCAGCACTGGACGGCCCAGCACCGGCTCTACGGCCAGCTCCGGCTGTCGCTCGCGGAAGGGTCGACCCCGGTCGGCCAGACCGACGTCAGGGGCCAGCTTGTCGCGCTCGGCACCCCGGTGGCCCTCCTGAAGATCCCCACGCTGGGCATCAACGAGGTCGTGGTCGAAGGTACCGGGTCAGCCCAGACCAAGCAGGGTGTCGGGCATCGCCGCGACACGCCCCTGCCGGGGCAGCCCGGGGTCGTCGTGCTGATGGGGCGCCAGGCGGCGTACGGGGGAGTGTTCGCTCATCTCGATCGACTGGTCGCGGGTGATTCGATCTCGATCACCACCGGCCAGGGCATCGCCCGGTACCGAGTGATCGGGCAGCGCACTGCCACGATCAAGCTGCCCGGGCTCAGCGGCGACCAAGGGCGACTGACCCTCGTCACGGCGCGCGGTGTGCCGTTCATGCCCAGCGGCGACCTGATCGTCGACGCGGCCCTGGTCAGCAAGGGCTTTCCGCGGCCGACGGCGGCGATCGCCCCGGATGGCGTCGGAGCCAGCGAGAAGCCTCTCGCGAGCGATAGGAGCGGTCTGGTCAGCTTGTCCTGGCTGATGGAGCTGCTCGTTCTGCTGGCCGTCGGTGCCGCCTTCGCCTGGAAGCTCTGGGACCGGCGCGCGGCGTGGTTGGTCTTCACCCCGCTGATCCTGGTCACGTCCCTGGCATGCGCCGATCGGGCCTGCGACCTCCTCCCGAATCTTCTCTGACCCTGGAGTCCTGTCATGTCACTGCCTTCCGAGACCGCAATCGCGCTGCCGCCGGCGCCGCCGTCGAGCGTTGCCCCGCGCCGGTCGGGCTGGCGGCCGGCGGACACGTCGCCCCTGGCGGTGCTGAGCGCAGTTCGCGGCTCGAGCGTGGCCACCGAGCTGCGGGCAGAGGAGATCAACGCGTGGTTCGGGGATCATAAGGTCCTGGACAGGGTGTCCCTGACGATGCCGACCGGCCAGGTGAGTGCCCTGATCGGACCGTCGGGCTGCGGCAAGTCGACGTTCCTGCGGATCCTCAACCGGATGCACGAGCTGGTGCCGGCAGCGTCGATGTCGGGTCGCGTGATGCTGGGCGACCAGGACATCTACGCCGCTGATCAGCGGGTGACGTCGGCACGCAGGCGGATCGGCATGGTCTTCCAGAAGCCCAATCCCTTCCCGGCGATGTCGATCTACGAGAACGCGATCTCGGCACTCGACCTCACCGGGGTGAGGGCCGACCGCGTGGTCAAGGACTTCCTGGTCGAGGACTCGTTGCGCAAGGCCTCGTTGTGGGAGGAGGTCCGCCATCGGCTGCACCAGCCCGCCGGCGGTCTCTCGGGCGGGCAGCAACAGCGGCTCTGCATCGCGCGGGCCATGGCCATCTCGCCCGATGTCCTCCTCATGGACGAACCCTGCTCGGCGCTGGACCCCACCTCGACCAGGCGCGTCGAGGACACCATCGGCGAGCTGCGCGGCCAGGTGACGATCGTGATCGTGACCCACAACATGCAGCAGGCAGCCCGGGTCTCGGATCGCTGTGCGTTCTTCCTCGCGGCGCAGGGCCAGCCCGGCGTGATCGTCGAGCAAGGACCCACCGATGACATGTTCGGCTCTCCCCGGGACCAACGGACCCGGGACTACGTGGAAGGACGGTTCGGATGAACTCATTACCTGGTGTTGCCCCGTCGGTGCCGGCAGAGGTTGCCGACAACGAGCTGTTCTGGGTCGACGGTGGCCTGCTGCACGGCTGGGCGGTCGCGCACAGTCGGCTGGGCCACCCGCTCGGCACCGGCGACCAACAGGTGCGGTTCATGTTCACCCAGAGCAACCACACGGCGGTTCCGCTGATCCAGCAATGGGTCGAGCACCTGGGCTCGGTGGGTGTTGACGCCGATCGGGGGAGTTCGCGCGTCTTCTGGCGGATAGCGGTCCGTCAACGATCGTTGGCGCTGACCGCACAGCCGCGCGGCAACGTCGCCGACGCGATCGAGAGTGCCCGTCAGGTCTCCAGCCGGGCCGCAGCGCTGACGGTTTCGTTCGGGTTCGCCCCCTCCGAGCCCATTCCGAAGTGGGTGGTGCGCGACAACGACGTGCCTGTTTTCGTGGGCCTTCCCCATCACCACCTGGTCCGCGTGACAGACCCGCGCGCCAGCCTCGCCGCCCTGGTGGCAGGAGCCCACGTCCGCACGAAGGTGCACGAGATCACCTGAGTTCCCGCGCTCGTGCGCGGCACAGTTCACCCTCCGTTTACCAATCACCCCCCAACTGGTATCCACACTTCCCCATGCTGCACCAGTGCATGGGGTGACTGAGGGGGCGGTCGAGGAACAAGTCGATCAGCCGAGGAAGATCAAGCTTGTCCGGGACCTTCCCGACAAGCTGTTCCGTGGCGTGGCCTCAGCCGGCGGCGTGACCGTCCTGCTCATCATGTTGCTGGTGGGCACGTTCCTGGCCATCAAGGCGGCCCCGGCCCTGCACCAGGCAGGCTTCTCGTTCTTCACCACCCAGGCCTGGAACCCGGACGGCCGGCACTTCGGAGTGGCTGCCCTGCTCGTGGGCACCGTCCTGATCGCGTTGGTCGCGGTCACGATCGCCGTCCCGCTCTCCACCGCCACCGCCCTGTACATCACCGAGTACGCACCCCGCCGGATGAAGACGATCCTGATCGGTGTCATCGACCTGATGGCAGCAATTCCGTCCGTCGTGTACGGGCTGTGGGGGTTCTTCTTCCTGGAGAGCCGCCTGGCGCCGGTCGCAGCCTGGATCGCCCAGCACTTCGGGTGGATCCCGATCTTCAAGGTCAAGGGCGTCGACGGGCACCAACCGATCTCCTCGCTGACCCTGTTCACCTCCTCGACACTGATCGCCGGGCTCGTGGTCGGCATGATGATCACGCCGGTCATCACCTCGATCATGCGCGAGGTCTTCTCGCAGGTGCCGGTCGGAGAGCGCGAAGCAGCGCTCGGCCTGGGTGGCACCAAGGCCGGGGTGATCCGCACTGTCGTGCTGCCGTTCGGCAAGGGCGGCATGATCGGCGGCACCATGCTCGGGCTCGGTCGCGCACTCGGCGAGACGATCGCGGTGTACATGATCATCTCGCCGGTCTTCACGATCCAGCCCCACATCCTCCAGTCCGGGGCGATCTCGGTCTCGTCCCTGATCGCCCTGCAGTTCGCCGAGTCGAACTCGTTCGGTCTCTCGGCGCTGATGGCGGCCGGACTCACGCTGTTCCTGATCACCCTGTTGATCAACTTCGCTGCTTCCTCGGTGGTCGCACGGTCACGGTCGGGAGCAAGCAGTTGAGCACGATCCCGCAGCAACCGGCAGCGGAGCAGCGGTCGGACGTGGAGCAGCCGACGACGTACCTGCCGCAGGCAGACGCCGAGGTCGTGAGCGGGCCACAGGTACGCCGGCAGACCGGCGGTGTCCGGATCGGGGACGCGCTGTCGCTGATCGGCGCTGTTCTCGCCGCCCTCGCGCTGGCCACGGTCATCTCCGGCCAGATCGCACCGATCCGTGGGTTCCTGGCCTTCTTCCTGGTGACCTACGCCCTGTTCCTCGCCATCTACGCGTTGCTGGTCTGGCTCGACGAGCCGCCCTCGGTCGTGGTGGACCGGGTCGTCGCCGTGCTCGTGCAGTCGGGCGCGTTCGTGCTGGTGCTCGCACTGACCTCGGTGCTGACCTACACGGTCATTCGTGGCCGCTCGGCGGTCGTGCACTCGAACCTGCTCACCCGCGACATGACCACGACCGGCCCGCTCGACCCGTTGACCAGCGGGGGAGTGTCGCACGCGATCGTGGGCACGCTGATCCAGATCTCGATCGCACTGGCCATCACCATCCCGCTCGGCATCACCGCGGCATTGTTCCTGACCGAGGTCCCGGGCCCGTTCGCGCGGTTCACCCGCACCATCGTCGAGGCGATGACCGCGCTGCCCTCGATCGTCGCCGGCCTGTTCATCCTGTCCTCGTTCATCCTGGTGCTGGGATTCGACAAGTCCGGCCTTGCTGCCGGCCTGGCGATCACTGTGATGATGCTGCCGATCATGATCCGGGCGGCCGACGTCGTCTTCCGATTGGTGCCCTCGACACTGAAGGAAGCGAGCCTCGCGCTCGGCGCCGGGCAGTTCCGGACCGTGCTCAACGTCGTCCTGCCCACAGCCCGCGGCGGCCTGACGACAGCGATCATCCTGGCCACGGCACGCGGCATCGGTGAGACCTCGCCGGTGCTCCTGACCGCCGGCTACACCGCCTCCCTCAACCGCAACCCGCTCACCGGCCCGATGGTCTCGCTGCCGCTGGCTGTGTTCGAGTTCGTGAAGTCCCCCGAGCCGACCATGGTCGCTCGCGGCTTCGGCACGGCGGTCGTCCTGATGCTGCTGGTGCTCATCCTCTTCGTCTCCGCCCGCATCGTCGGCTCGCAGGACGTCGCCAAGCGGGCCCGGCGCCGGCAGCAACGCAAGGCCGTACGCGGCTTCGTCGCCGGCCTGGTGACCAGCTTCAGACCAGCGACGTCCGACGTTGCCACACCATCACCGACAGCCACCCGGAGCTCCGATGCGTAGTCGCCACTTGTCCGTCCTGCTGATCGCTGCGCTGAGCTGCGCGGCCGCCGTGTGCCTGGGAACAGGGTTCCCCGCTGCCGAGGCCGCCTCCTACACGCCGATCACCGGTGAGGGTTCGTCCTGGGCGGCGAACGCGATCGACGACTGGCGCGCGAGCGTGGTCAACTCCGGCATCAAGGTGAACTTCGCCCCGACCGGATCGGTCGCCGGTCTCACCGGTTACGCCAACGGCAGCGACGACTTCGCTGCCTCGGACGTTCCGTACGGCGTGAAGGGGACGACGCCCGGTGTACCGGGCCGCGGTTTCGCCTACGTCCCGGACGTCGCCGGCGGTACCGCACTGATGTACAACCTGTCGGTCGGCGGCAAGCGGCTGACCAACCTCAAGCTGTCGGGCCCGACCATCGCCGGCATCTTCAAGGGCTCGATCACCCTGTGGAACGACGCGAAGATCAAGGCCGACAACCCGAGTGTCGCGCTGCCCCCGCTGAAGATCACGCCCGTGGTGAGAGCAGACGGCTCAGGCTCGACGGCTCAGTTCACCCTCTGGATGAAGAAGCAGTTCCCGAGCGTGTGGACCTGTGGCGAGGTGTCGTTCTTCACCCAGTGCCCGAGCTACGACCCGACGGTGCAGCAGGCGAAGTCCGGAGACAACGGCGTCGCCGGATTCGTGGCGCAGGCCGGGAACGTCGGCTCGATCGGCTACGTCGAGTACTCCTACGCCCTGCAGAGCGGCTACCCGGTGGCGAAGGTGCTCAACGCGGCCGGGTTCTACGTGCTCCCGACGGCGTCCAACGTGGCGGTCGCGCTGCTCAAGGCCAAGGTGAACTCCGACAAGACCAACCCGGACACCTATCTCACCCAGGACCTCGACGCCGTCTACACCGACACCGACCCGCGGGCCTACGCGATCTCCTCCTACTCGTACTTCGTGGTGCCGACCGCCCTCCAGAACGGCTTCACCTCGGCGAAGGGTGCGACGCTCGGCGCGTTCGTCGACTACGCACTCTGCGCGGGCCAGCAGTCGGCGCCCACCCTGGGTTACTCGCCGCTGCCGATCAACCTGGTGCAGGCTGGCCTGGCCCAGGTGAAGGCGATCCCGGGCGCGGTCGTGAAGAGCATCGACATCAAGTCCTGCAAGAACCCGACGTTCTCCTCCACCGGCGTCAACACGCTGGCTGTCAACGCGCTCTACCCCGACCTGTGCGACAGGAAGGGCGCCGCTGCGGGCTGCGTCTACGGCAAGCCGGTCAAGGGCGCGGCGTCCTCCAGCACGTCGGGTCAGTCGGACAACAACTCGGTGGGCAACCACAGCACCGGCAGTGGCAGCAGTACTGGCAGCGGCTCGACCCCCACCTCGACCGGAGGCACTCCGACAGCGGGTGCCACTCCCGGAGCGACCGGGACCGGGGCCGGGTCCGGCACCACCGGCCCCGCGGCGGGCGGCTCGAACGTGGTCAGCCTGCTGAACCCCGACGGCAAGACCTCGTGCGATCAGGACACCGGACAGTGCACGGCCCTGGCGGCCTCGCCCGTCGAGGTCGGTGGGAACCAGGGTTCGACGTTCTCCCGATGGGCTGTGTGGATTGCCCTCGTCGGCCTGTTCCTGATGGTCGTGGCACCGCCCGCAGTCGTGCTGCTGCGGCGGAGGGCCGCACGTTGATCTCGACGTCCTGGCTCATGCGCGGGCGTCGCAAGTACATCACCGCGGTCCTGCTCGTGGCCGATCTCTGCCTCGGCGGGTTCTCCTCAGCGATGGCCGTGGGCTCCCGCGGCGCCCAGCACCCTGCGACGACGACGACGTCGAGTGCCACCACGGTCGGATGGACCACGGGCCGCAGCACGTACGACCCCGCCTACGTCGACGCGACCCACACCGATCCGGGCGACCCCAACCAGTCGCTCTACGGGAACCTCCAGGTATCGGTGTCCCAGACCCAGGACCTCACGGACCAGGGTCTGCAGGTGTCCTGGACCGGCGCGACACCGACCGGCGGCAGTGGGGCGCCGCAGAACTACATGCAGATCATGCAGTGCTGGGCGAGCAAGAACTCGAAGGGTCCGACGCCCCAGCAGTGCCAGTGGGGCACCCCCAACGCATCGCTCGCCGGACAGATGGGTCTGTCCGCAGCCTCCCGCGACCTGCTCACCGGCTCCCAGACCGACCCGAAGCAGCTGCCGTCGGGCAACTGCACGGCAGAGTTCACCCACGCCCAGTTCGGCCAGAGTCCCGGGTGCACGGTCCCGTTCTGGTCGATCACCGATCCGAACAAGTCCGCGCTCGGCTGGACCAACGACCAGTACAACCTGCCCCCGTACGGAACCGCCCAGTCAAATGAGGTGTCGTACGCACGGACTGCCTCGGACGGCTCGGGCCAGTACATCTTCAGCCTGCAGAGCGCGCTGTCGGCGCCGTACCTGGGCTGCGGCAACCCGGCCTACGCGGCTGCCGGCGATACCTGCTGGCTGGTGGTGGTACCGCGCGGCGAGTACAACCTGAACGGCGAGCTCGCCTCGTCCGAACCGCAATCCGCGGGGTACGGCGCGAACTACAACTACGTCGCCGGGTCCCCGCTGTCGTCGACCGCCTGGCAGGACCGGGTGGAGGTTCCGCTGACCTTCTCGCCGATCGGCGCGAGCTGCCAGCTGGGCGCGGCCGCGGTACGCACCGCCGGCAGTGAGCTGGTCTCGGCCGCGTTCAACTCGTGGCAGGCGGCCTTGTGCGGGAAGGGCACCACGCTCGGCTACTCCGAGATCACCGACAGCCTCTCGCGATCCGCGCTGATCTCCGGAGGCACGGCGATGAGCTTCCTGGCCGGCCCGGTCGACGCGGCCACGGCCGGCACCCGGACCATCGACTACGCGCCCGTCGCGGCCTCGGGGATCGTGGTGAGCTACCTGATCGACAAGCACTACACCCCGAACTCGGCGAATCCGGACCTCGGAGCCGACGGGACACTGGTCACGAATCTCCGGCTCACCCCGCTGATCATCGCCAAGCTGTTGACCCAGTCCTACCGGACCGACACCCCGGGTGACGGTCACGGCGTCAACCCGAGCGTGCCGTCGTCCAATCCGGACAGCCTGCTCCAGGACCCGGACTTCCTCGCGCTCAACCCGGACTTCAAGTACTTCTACCCGACGCAGGTGCCTGATGGCCTGATCGTGCCCTTCGGCGACTCCGATGCCGCCAGCCAGGTCTGGGCGTGGCTTCGCTCGGACCCGGACGCGAGGAACTTCCTGAACGGTCAGACCGTCGACGGCGCGACGATCAACACCGCCTACCAGGGCTTGAACCTCGGTACCGACACGACCGTCAACTCGTTCCCGAAGAACGACGCGTCGACGTTCCGCACCGGTGACTGGCCCGCGCCCGGCTACGGAACCTTGGACATGCGTCCGTACGGCGCCGACCTGACCGACGGCGCGGTCAAGACGGTGGCCGCCAACTCCGGCAAGAAGACCAACTGGGACGCGACCCTCACTCCTCCGCAGGCGACCAGCGTCGGCCCGCAGGTCCCCGGCACCCGCTTCGAGCTCGCGCTGACCACCTCCCAGGCGGCGGCGCTCTACGGGTTGCCGACGGCCGCGCTGGTCGGTTCTGCCTCGGACACCTCGCCAGGGGTGACGGCCACGACCTCGTCGATCGCGAAGGAGCTGGCGGGTGCCTCGGTGGCAACGCCGACCACCGGGGTCCAGGCGATCGACCCGTCGATCGCGGTCGCCGGCGGCTATCCGCTGACGATGCGCACCTATGCAGCGGTCAACCTGTGCGCGACCGCTGGGTCCGACCTGAGCGCCGATGCAACCTTCCTCGACTACGCGGCGGGCAGCGGACAGGACCAGGGCACCAGGTTGGGCCAGCTCCCTCTCGGGTATGCCCCGCTGAGTTCGGCCGACCAGGCCCAGACCGCGAAGGTGGCGGCTGCGCTGCGGTCGGAGGTCACGAGTCCGAAGTGCCCGTCCCCAGCTCCGTCATCGGGATCGACGCCAACCGGTACGTCGTCCGGCGGCTCCGGGACGAGCGCCTCCGGTTCCGGTTCGGGGGGCACCCCAGGGTCGACGACCACGTCCCCGCCGGGATCGCCGCAGGTGCCGAGCGGGCAGGAGGCCGCTGCGCCTGTGACGGTGGGCTCGGCCGGCATCACGCCGGACGCGTACGTGACGGCGGCCACGCGCTACGCACTGCTTGCCGCCTTCCTGTTCCTCCTGCCGTGCGCGGTGTTCGGGCCGACGTTGTTGGTGTCTTCTCGACGCCGGTCCTGATGCCATCCGGTGTTCACGGTGTGTTCACCCAACGGTTCCCGGTCGTCTCCACGGCGCTCCTAAATTCCAGAAGGCCGCACGCTGTCCCTTGGCGAAACGGCACCCTATGAAAGGACATTTTGATGAAGGTCACCACCTTCGGCAGGGCCTCCCTGGGTCTCGCTACGGCCGTCACACTGACCGTCACTCTGGGAGTGTCTGCTGCCAACGCAGCAGGCGGTTTGACTGCGACGCAGGAGGACCCGAGCGTTGCCAACATCGGCAAGTACACGCTGGTCGGCGTCGGTTCCGACACCATCCAGGACGTCGAGTACGGCATCAGCCAGGACCTCGGTAGCTACACCGACCCGACGGGGACCTTCGCCAACGTCGCGTCGTGGACCGCGACCGGCACGACCTCGATGTCCTACCGCAGCGGCGGCACCCCGGCCGTACCGACCGCGCACCCGAACGGCAGCGGCCCCGGGTACCTCGCACTCAGGGAGTCGCTGGGTCAGACCGCGGCGGGTGCCGACGGCGTCGCCATCGGTGACGTCGACTACTCGCGTGCCTCCGGCTTCCAGGGCACTGCAGCCTCCGGCCAGTCCGGAGTGGTGACCGAGATCCCGTTCGCCATCGACGCGATCAGCTTCGCAGCGCCGGCCGGCAGCCCCTTCCTCCTGACCAACAGCGGTGCCGGTCTCAAGGTCTCCGACCTGGCCAACATCTACTCCGGCTCGGTGAACGAGGTCAGCACCACGACCGGTGCGCTCCAGGCCGAGACGGTTCTGGGCACCGTGGACGCAGGCTTCCTGCCGATCCAGGCGTTCGTGCCGAAGCCCGGATCCGGTAGCCGGCAGTTCTTCCTCAAGCAGCTCAACCAGGTCAACCCTGCAGTCGCCTACGGCTCGGACAAGGGTGACAGCGACTTCTCGACCGCCGGTACGCCGACCGAGGGCACTACTCCGACGCCGTACGTGGGTGCGGTGATGCCGGACGGCACCGCTGTGCAGGAGCACGACGGCACGGTCCTCACCACGGTCGACAAGACCAAGGCTGCTGCGATCGCGCCGTTCTCGGCCGCGAAGTTCATCGGCTACCACAACGGCGTCGTCGCTGACCCGGACACCGGCAAGGTGGCCGGCACGGACTACGTCCTGGTTCCGTTCGACTCGACGGTGTCCGCGGGCGCCGTGCTCCCGTACGTCGACAACAGCGGCACCTTCGCGCCGAACCCCGCGTACTCGACCGATGGCCACGAAGGAACAGCGACGTTGACCCGTGAGGTGTTCAACATCGTCCCGACCGCTGCCATCATCAACCCCAACGCCAGCGTCAAGTACCGCGAGCTGTTCGACACCTTCGCCGGTCCTGGGTCGAAGTTCTGCCTCGACACCAAGACCATCCAGGCCTACGGGTTCGTCGCCGACACCGTGGCGAACGGCGGAGCAGGTTGCGGAAACACGACCCGCACGGCGGACGTCGGATCGGCCTCCACGCCGGTCGTCTCCCACTCGGCTGCCGTGGCCGGCAGGTCGACGACCGTCACGGTGACGGTGCAGTCGATCGGCAACGGCGGCGGCACGGTGAAGATCACGATCGCCGGCGTCCAGCACACGGGCACGATTGCTCCGGGTGCCACGTCGACCTCGTTCGTGATCGCCACCCCGCACGCCGTCACGATCAACTACGGTGGCGCCGGCTCGGACGGCTTCACGCCGAACCTCGCTGGTGTCCTGCCTTCACCGATCGGAGCCGGGGCCTTCCCGGTGGCCAAGGCGACCCCGGTCGTCAGGGCGACCGCGGCACGGGTCTCGCACACCGTCGCGGGCAAGGTCGTCGTGACGGTCTCGGCCACCGGCCTCACGCCGACCGGGCACGTCACCGTGGTGATCAAGAAGGGCACGACCACCAAGGTCACCCGCACCGTCGCGCTCAGCGGCGGCAGGGCGACCGCGACGCTGATCAGGCTGCCGAGGGGCACGTACTACGTGTACGTCTCCTACTCCGGAAGCAGTGACGTGGCGTCGAAGGGTTCGACCAGGCTGACGACTCTGACGGTCACCTGATCAGTTGTCTGAATCCATCAGTACAGCGAGCACCGTCCCGGCCAAGGCCGGGGCGGTGCTTCGCCGTTCCCTTCACGCAGTCCGCAGCCTCGGCGGCTCAGGTGTCGGCGCGCGTCGATCGGGGTCTCCCCGCGTCGTCGACACGGCCGCGCCCGCCGACCTCCGACGCGCGATCCGGCGTCCCAGCGACCAGACCCTGCTGAGGGCCTCCGGCTGGGCCATGGTCGTCTTCGCCGTGCTGGTGCTCGGCCTGGCCCTGCACCTGTTCGTGCTGTCCAACCTGGCCGAGCACCGCAGCCAGACGGTTCTCTTCAGCCAGTTCCGCAATGAGCTCGCCTTCGGTACGGCACCGATCGGACAGGTCGACACCAGCGGCGCGCTCCTGAACCCGGGCGCTCCGGTCGCGATCCTCGCGATCCCCTCGCTGGGGATCAAGGACACCGTGGTGGAGGGAACCTCCGGCCGGGTGCTGCTCGCCGGTCCCGGTCATCGACGCGACACCCCGCTCCCGGGTCAGCAGGGGGTGAGCGTGGTGTACGGCAGACAGCTCGCGTACGGCGGTCCGTTCGCCGACGTCGGTCAGCTCAAGGCCGGTGACAGGATCGTCACGACCACGGGCCAGGGGCGGGCGACGTACCGGGTCATCGACGTCAGGCACGCCGGTGACAAGGCGGCGGTCCTGCCGACTGCGGCGGCCGGGCGCCTGACGCTGGTCACCGCCGACGGGACCCCGTTGATGGCAGGCGCGGTCACGCGAGTCGACGCTGCTCTGGTCGGCACGGCGTTCCCGACGCCCCAGCCGGTCCTGCGGCCCGGGACACTCGCACCGGCCGAGGACGCACTCGCGTCCGACTCGAGCGGTTGGCTGCCCCTCTTCCTCTGGGGCGAACTCGCCCTGCTGGTCGTCGGGGGAGTCATCCTGTCGCTGCGTCGGTGGGGTCGCTGGCACACCTGGATCGTCGGAGTGCCCCTCGCGCTACTGGTCGGAGTCGAGATGGCCAAGCAGGTCGTGGTCGTTATGCCCAACCTTTATTGAACGCAAGGTGAACCAGACCCGAACACTTGCCCAACTCGCCCCACCCGTCCCATCTGTGCCAGTTCGTGGGTCGGCGGCACCGCATAATTGCTGCATCCGATTGGAAGGAAGCCCATGACCTACGCACCGAGCATCGACGAGGAAACACGCGTTTTCGAGTCGGAGATGGCGAAGGTACCGGCAGACCCGTCCAACCCCTCCCTGGCCGAGCTGAAGGCCATCGACGTGTCGGCCTGGTTCGGCGACCACAAGGTCCTCGAGCGCGTCTCGCTCACGATGCCCGCGGGCAAGATCACGTCCCTGATCGGGCCCTCCGGGTGTGGCAAGTCGACCTTCCTGCGGATCCTGAACCGGATGCACGAGCTGGTGCCCGGTGCTTCCCTGGCCGGCGAGGTCATGCTCGACGGCGAAGACATCTACGACGCGACGGTGCGCATCACCCGGGCTCGCCGCGACATCGGCATGGTCTTCCAGAAGCCCAACCCGTTCCCCGCCATGTCCATCCGCGAGAACGTGCTGGCCGGCCTCAGGCTCACGGGCACGAAGGCGTCGAACGACGAGAAGGACTACCTCGTCGAGCACTGCCTCAAGCTCGGCGGACTCTGGAACGAGGTCAAGGACCGGCTGGACGCGCCCGGCGGCGGTCTGTCCGGCGGTCAGCAGCAGCGTCTGTGCATCGCTCGCTCGATGGCGATCCGGCCGCGGGTGCTGCTGATGGACGAGCCCTGCTCCGCCCTGGACCCGACGTCCACGCGCGTCATCGAGGAGACGATGCGGACGCTGGCCGAAGAGGTCACGATCGTCATCGTCACCCACAACATGCAGCAGGCGCTGCGGGTCTCGGACCAGTGCGCCTTCTTCCTCGCGTCGCAGGGAACTCCCGGTGCGATCGTGGAGCACGGCGACACCGTCGCCATGTTCGACAACCCCCAGGACCCGCGCACTGCCGACTACGTCAACGGCCGCTTCGGCTGAGTTCGCCGACGCTGTCCCGAACCGTCCGAGGATCAGGACCGGGACCGAGGTCTTGCTCAGTACCCGCATGATGGTCGACGTGCCGCCCGCCGACTCCGACACCCTGCTGCCTGCTGTCGCTGAGCCGACCGTGGCCACGACCCGGGTGATGGTCATCGGGATCCTGGCCGGGTTGGTGCTGCTCGCGGCGCTGGGACTCAGCGTCGTGATCCTCGGCGGTGCAACGGCGTCGCCACCAGTCGTCGACGCGGTGCAGGCGCCGCAGGTCGTCCAGACGAGCCCGGTGCACGTGCCGTCGACTGTGCGGGACACGGCCGTCAGGGTGGACCCGGCCTGGGCAGCACGCATGGGTGCGCAGGTCGGTATTCCGGCGCAGGCGATGGTCGCGTACGGCGATGCGCAGTTCGCGATGGCGAAACGGGATCCGGGCTGTCACCTGTCCTGGAACACGTTGGCCGGCATCGGCTGGATCGAGTCGCAGCACGGCACCCTCGGCGGGCGCACCGTGCTGGCTGACGGGTACTCCTCGACCACGATCGTCGGTCCGGCGCTCGACGGCACCACCTACGCTGCCATCCACTCCACGCCCGAGTCGCAGGCCTGGCACGGCGACCCCGTCTGGGAGCACGCGGTCGGCCCGATGCAGTTCATCGCCTCGACCTGGGACCGCTGGGGTACGGACGGCGACGGCGACGGCAAGGCGGATCCCCGCGACATCGCCGATGCCGCCCTGACGGCCGGCAGGTATCTCTGCGCAGACGGTCACGACCTGGCGACTCCGCAGGGGTGGCAGGCAGCGATCCACTCCTTCAACCACGACCAGGCCTACGTCACCAACGTGCTGGCAGCTGCCAACACCTATGCAGAACGGTCCGCAGCCCGCGGGTAGTCTCCGGTGGTGCGTCTTTCCGGCCTTGCTGATGCGGTCCTCGCCGAGCCGGTCCTCGCGCGCGCGATGGCCGAGGCGGGCGACCCGTCGGTCCCGACGCTCGACCTGACCGGGCCGGGCGCCCTGCGCCCGTTCGTGATCGCCGGACTGGCCCGCACCGGCCGCACCGTGCTGGTCGTCACCGCGACCGTACGCGAGGCCGAGGACCTGGTCATCGAGCTCGCCGACGTGGTGCCGACCGAGACCCTCGCGCACTTCCCGGCCTGGGAGACGCTTCCCCACGAGCGGCTCAGCCCACGCAGCGACACGGTAGGTCGCCGGCTCGCGATCCTGCGTCGCC
Organism: Marmoricola sp.; assembly: GCA_025964775.1. GTDB lineage: Bacteria > Actinomycetota > Actinomycetes > Propionibacteriales > Nocardioidaceae > Marmoricola. Next base: position 11,943 of record JAOPYE010000002.1, on the reverse strand, counting down.
TGGTCCACCCTGGGGCCGAGTCCAGCAACGGACCGCTGCAGGTCGTGGTGGCGCCGGTCCGCTCCCTGCTCCAGCCCCAGGTCAAGGGCCTCGCCGACCTCGTCCCGGTCGAGCTGGTTCCCGGTCAGGAGATCGACCTGGATGACGTCGTCCGGAGTCTCCTCGACGCCGCGTACTCGCGGGTCGACCTGGTCGAGAAGCGCGGCGAGTTCGCGGTCCGTGGCGGGATCGTCGACGTGTTCCCGCCGACCGAGGAACACCCGGTCCGCGTCGAGTTCTTCGGCGACGAGGTCGACGAGATCCGCACCTTCGCAGTGGCCGACCAGCGCACCCTGGCGAAGGTCGAGCGCCTGTGGGCGCCGCCCTGCCGCGAGCTCCTGCTCACGACGGAGGTCCGCCGCCGCGCGGCCGCGCTCGGTGCGCGGCACCCCGAGCTGAGCGAGCTCACCGACAAGCTCGCCGAGGGCATCGCGGTCGAGGGGATGGAGTCGCTGACGCCGGCACTGGTCGACGAGATGGAGCTGCTGCTCGACCTGCTGCCGACGCGGACCCATGTCCTGGTCCTGGACCCCGAGCGGGTCCGCACCCGGGCCCACGACCTGGTCGCGACCAGCGAGGAGTTCCTCGGCGCCAGCTGGGCCGCGGCGGCGTCCGGGGGCAAGGCGCCGATCGACCTGGGTGCGGCGTCGCTGCAGTCGCTGGCCGACGTACGAGCTCACGCGCTGGGGCAGGGCAAGGCGTGGTGGGGACTGAGCCCGTTCGGCATCGAGTCCGAAGGCGCTGACGAGGACGGGTCGGTCGAATCCCGGACCGTCGGTGCCGCCGCGGTCGAGCCCTACCGCGGAGACATCGAGGCCGCCGTCCTCGACATCGGCAAGCACCTCGCCGACGGGCGTCGGGTGGTCGTCGTCCAGCAGGGGCACGGGCCGGCCCAGCGCACCGTCGAGGTGCTCGGGGAGCGCGACATCGCGGCGCGGCTGGTCGACGAGGTGGACGACATCTCGGCCACCGTCGTGCAGGTCACCCAGGGCGGGTTGACGACCGGCCTGGTGCTCGACGACCTCGTCGTGATCACCGGCGAGGACCTGTCCGGGCAGAAGGCCTCGACCCGGGACATGCGGGCGATGCCGACCCGGCGCAAGAAGCAGATCGACCCGCTCGAGCTCAAGCCGGGTGACTTCGTGGTCCACGAGCAGCACGGCGTCGGACGGTTCCTGGAGATGAAGCAGCGCGAGGTGCACGGCGCGATGCGCGAGTACCTCGTCCTCGAGTACGGCGTCAGCAAGAAGGGTCATCCGCCGGACCGGCTGTTCGTCCCGGCCGACGCGCTCGACCAGGTCACCCGGTACGTCGGTGGTGAGCAGCCGAGCCTGGACCGGCTCGGCGGGGCCGACTGGGCCAAGCGCAAGGGCCGGGCACGCAAGGCCGTGCGCCAGATCGCTGCCGAGCTGATCAAGCTGTACGCCGCCCGGCAGGCCACGAAGGGACATGCGTTCGGTCCGGACACCCCGTGGCAGCGCGAGCTCGAGGACGCGTTCCCGTTCCACGAGACACCCGACCAGCTCACCACCGTGGACGAGGTCAAGGCGGACATGCGTCGTACGGTCCCGATGGACCGGCTGGTCTGCGGTGACGTCGGCTACGGCAAGACCGAGATCGCCGTGCGCGCCGCCTTCAAGGCGGTCCAGGACGGCAAGCAGGTGGCGGTCCTGGTCCCGACGACGTTGCTGGTGACCCAGCACTTCTCGACGTTCGCCGAGCGGATGAGCGGCTTCCCCGTCGTGCTCAAGCCGCTGAGCCGCTTCCAGACCGACCGTGAGGCAGCGGCCGTGATCGCCGGTCTGGCCGACGGCTCGGTCGACATCGTCATCGGCACCCACCGGCTGCTCAATCCCGACATCCGGTTCAAGGACCTCGGGCTGATCGTGGTCGACGAGGAACAGCGCTTCGGGGTCGAGCACAAGGAGCAGATGAAGCGGATGCGCACCAGCGTCGACGTGCTGTCGATGAGTGCGACGCCGATCCCGCGGACCCTCGAGATGGCGATCACCGGCATCCGGGAGATGTCGACGATCACCACGCCGCCCGAGGAGCGGCACCCGGTGCTGACCTACGTCGGGGCCTACGAGGACCGCCAGGTGATCGCTGCGATCCGGCGCGAGCTGCTGCGCGAGGGTCAGGTCTTCTTCATCCACAACCGGGTCGGCTCGATCGAGAAGGCTGCCGCGAAGATCAAGCAGCTGGTCCCCGAGGCCAGGGTCGCCACCGCGCACGGGCAGATGGGCGAGCACCAGCTCGAGCAGGTGATGCTCGACTTCTGGGAGAAGCGGTTCGACGTGCTGGTCTGCACGACCATCGTCGAGTCCGGGCTCGACGTGTCGAACGCCAACACGATGATCATCGAGCGCTCCGACGCCCTCGGGCTCTCCCAGTTGCACCAGCTGCGCGGCCGGGTCGGCCGCAGCCGCGAACGCGCCTATGCCTACTTCCTCTACCCCGAGGACAAGCCGCTGACCGAGACCGCCCACGAACGGCTGGCGACGCTGGCCCAGCACTCCGACCTCGGCGGGGGCATGGCGATCGCGATGAAGGACCTCGAGATCCGCGGAGCCGGCAACCTGCTCGGCGGCGAGCAGTCCGGGCACATCGCCGACGTCGGCTTCGACCTCTACGTCCGGCTCGTCGGCGAGGCGGTCTCGGAGTTCCGGCAGGACGGCAACCAGCCCGAGGAGTACGCCGAGGTGCGCATCGAGATCCCGATCGACGCTCACCTGCCGCACGACTACGTGCCCAGCGAACGGCTGCGGCTCGAGATGTACAAGCGCCTCTCGGAGGTGCGCGTGGACGACGACGTCAGCGTGCTGCGCGAGGAGCTGGTCGACCGGTACGGCGAGCCTCCGGCGCCCGTGGGCCGGTTGCTCGAGGTCGCCCGCTTCCGGGCGCGTCTGCGCAGGGTCGGCGTCGCCGAGGTGACGGTCCAAGGCAAGTACGTGCGCTTCGCTCCGGTCGAGCTCCCCGACTCACGCGTCGTACGCGTGAACCGGGTCTACCCCGGCACGGTCCTGAAGCCCGGAGTGCGTACGATGCTGGTGCCGCGTCCGCAACCTGCGACGTTCGGGGCTGAACCGCTCCGCGACGAGGAACTGCTGGCGTGGGCGGGACGGGTCATCGATCGGGTCATCGACCCCCAGGAACCTCAGGAGTCTTAGTTGAAGGCCAACCGTCTGGTCCTCCTCGCCGTCGCTAGCGCCTCGATACTGACCCTGAGCGGCTGCGCCCAGTCCGGGACCTCGGCTGCGCAGGTCGGGAGCGACACCGTGAGCACGTCCGACGTCTCGTTCCTGACCCGGATGCAGTGCGACGCGCTCGACCGGGCTGCGAAGGACCCGGCCTCGGCCTCGCAGGTCCAGACCGAGCCGACGCGGCTCGTCCAGGCCGACATGGTCAACGCGCTCGTGCAGGCGCAGCTCAACCACCAGCTCGCCCTCAAGCTCGGCACCGACTACGACCGGACGACGTACCGCTCGGTGATGGACCAGTTCGAGCCGGTCGTGCTCAAGGCCCCGGCAGCGGACCAGGCCCGTTTCCGCAACCTGGTCGGCAGCTTCTACCGCGGCCAGCTCCAGGTGTACGCGATCGCCACGAAGTTGCTCGCTGCCCAGGGGCTCACCCAGCCGACCCAGACCCAGCTCCAGAGCGCGGTCGGGAGCCTGCAGGACGCGATGCGCAAGAAGACGCCCGTGAAGATCAACCCGGTCTACGGGCCGGACAAGAACGGCGCTGCCGGCGCGGTCGACCCGTCGTTGTCGGTGGCCGTCTCGTCGTTCGCCAAGCAGTCGTCGGCCGCGACGCCCCCGGCGTCCTACGTCGCGAGCCTGCCGGGCAACCAGAAGTGCGGCTGAGTCCACGCCCGTGAGTGATCCGGGGCGCACCTCTGCACTGGTCGACCTGACCGAGGTGATGGCCCGGTTGCGGCGCGAGTGCGCCTGGAAGGCCGGGCAGTCGCACGCCTCCTTGGTGCGCTACCTCCTCGAGGAGACCTGGGAGGTCGTCGAGGCGATCGAGACCGGCGACGCGGCGCACCTGCGCGAGGAGCTCGGCGACCTGCTGCTCCAGGTCTGGTTCCACGCCGAGATCGCGGCCGAGAACGGCGAGTACGACATCGAGGACGTCGCCGGCGACCTCGTCGCCAAGCTGGTACGCCGCAACCCGCACGTCTTCGCGCCCGACGGCACGGACGTGGAGGACCCCCAGATGGACGCAGAGTCGATCAACGACCAGTGGGAGCGGATCAAGGCCGCCGAGAAGCAGCGCAGCGGACTGATGGACGGCGTCCCCGAGGAGCTGCCCGCGCTGCTGCGGGCGGTCAAGGCGCTCGACCGGCTGGAGCGTGCCGGACGGGTCCCGGAACTGCCGGCTGGTTCGGACGACCTCGGCGACCGGCTGTTGCTGCTCGCGGCGGAGGCGCGGCACGAGGGGATCGATCCTGAGCAGGCGCTGCGCGCGGCGGTGCGCCGCACGGTCCAGGGCGGCTGACCGTTAGGCTGGCGGGGTTGTTTCACACCGATCCAGGAGCACCCCTTGGCAGCCATCGAAGACGTCATCGCCCGCGAGATTCTCGACTCCCGCGGCAACCCCACCGTCGAGGTGGAGGTGATCCTCGAGGACGACAGCTTCGGTCGCGCCGCAGTGCCCTCGGGTGCGTCGACGGGAGCGTTCGAGGCGATGGAGTTGCGCGACGGCGGGGACCGGTACGGCGGCAAGGGGACCGAGAAGGCCGTGCAGGCCGTCGAGTCGGAGATCGCGCAGCGCATCATCGGCCTCGACGCCGCCGACCAGCGGATGGTCGACCAGGAGATGCTCGACCTGGACGGAACGCCGAACAAGGCCAACCTCGGTGCGAACGCGATCCTCGGCGTCTCGCTGGCCGTCGCGAACGCCGCCGCCGCCAGCGCCGACCTCCCGCTCTACCGGTACGTCGGCGGCCCGAACGCGCACCTGCTGCCCGTCCCGATGATGAACATCCTCAACGGCGGCGCGCACGCCGACACCAACGTGGACATCCAGGAGTTCATGATCGCGCCGATCGGTGCGCCGACCTTCCGTGAGGCCCTGCGCCAGGGTGCCGAGGTCTACCACTCGCTGAAGTCGGTGCTGAAGAAGCAGGGCCTGGCCACCGGTGTCGGTGACGAGGGCGGCTTCGCGCCGGACCTGAGCAGCAACCGCGCCGCGCTCGACCTGATCGCGGAGGCCGTCGCGGCCACCGGTCTGGTGCTCGGCAAGGACGTCGTGCTCGCCCTCGACGTGGCCGCGAGCGAGTTCTGCACCGACGGCGTCTACACCTTCGAAGGCGCCTCGAAGTCGGCCGCCGAGATGTCGGCCTACTACGCCGACCTCGTCGCGGCCTACCCCATCGTCTCGATCGAGGACCCGCTCGACGAGGACGACTGGGAAGGCTGGAAGACCATCACCGACCAGCTCGGGGCGAAGACCCAGCTCGTGGGGGACGACCTGTTCGTCACCAACGTCGAGCGCCTGCAGCGCGGCATCGACGGCGGCCAGGCGAACGCGCTGCTCGTCAAGGTCAACCAGATCGGCTCGCTGACCGAGACCCTCGACTCGGTCGAGCTCGCGCATCGCAACGGCTACCGCTGCATGATGAGCCACCGCTCGGGCGAGACCGAGGACGTCACCATCGCCGACCTCGCGGTCGCGGTGAACTGCGGCCAGATCAAGACCGGTGCGCCGGCCCGCTCCGAGCGCGTCGCGAAGTACAACCAGCTGCTGCGGATCGAGGCCGACCTCGGCGACGCGGCCCGCTTCGCCGGTCGGGGTGCGTTCCCGAGATACCAGGGCTGAGCTGGCGATGCCGCCGAAGAAGCGCACTCCGGAGCGGGGGCCCCAGCGTGAACTGGGCCCGCGCAACACCCGACCCGGACAACGGGGCGGAGCTTCACGGGTGCCTTCGGCGACGGAGGCGGCACCGCGTGCCCGGTTCACCAACCGGGCCGCCATCCTGGTGGTGGTGTTCGCGATCCTGGTGATCTCGTACGCGTCCTCGATGCGGGCCTACCTGACCCAGCGCTCGCACATCAACGCACTCAACGCGCAGATCGCGCAGGCCGAGACCAACATCAAGGCGCTGCAGCGGGAGAAGAACCGCTGGCGCGATCCGGCGTACGTCGAGCAGCAGGCGCGCTCGCGCCTGGGCTGGGTGCTGCCCGGCGAGACGGCGTACCAGGTGCTCGACCAGAACGGGAACCCGCTGACCGGCGGCAACGAGCTCACCGATCCGACCACGATCGACCCGAAGAAGCCCGAGGCGTGGTGGAACAAGGTGCAGCAGTCGCTGGACGCGGCCGACCACCCGGAGAAGCTCGTCAAGCCGACGCCGGCCACCGTCATCACCCCGCCGTCCACGAAGCAGTGAGCATCGACGACGGCGATGTCCAGGCGATCGAGGCCCAGCTCGGACGCCTCCCGCGCTCCATCCACGAGATCGGGCACCGGTGCCCCTGCGGCAACCCGGACGTGGTGACCACCGAGCCGCGGCTCGATGACGGTACGCCGTTCCCGACGACCTACTACTTGACCTGTCCTCGGGCCTCCTCCCTGATCGGCACCCTCGAGGCCTCCGGGCTGATGAAGGAGATGTCAGCCCGGCTCGCCGAAGACGCTGAGCTCGCCGCGGCCTACCGGTCGGCGCACGAGGCCTACCTCGCCGCGCGAACCGCGATCGCCGAGGTCGAGGAGATCGAGGGCATCTCCGCCGGTGGGATGCCCGACCGGGTCAAGTGCCTGCACGTGCTCGCCGGGCAGTCGCTGGCGCAGGGGCGCGGCGTGAACCCGTTGGGCGACGAGGTGCTCGATGCCCTCGGCGACTGGTGGGCCCCGGGCCCGTGCGTATGAGCACCCGCGTGGCCGCCTTCGACTGCGGGACCAACTCGCTGCGCCTGCTGATCGCGGACCTTGATCCGGCGAACGGGTCGATGGTCGAGCTGGTCCGCGAGATGCGCATCGTCCGGCTCGGCCAGGGCGTCGAGGCGACGGGCCGGATCTCGGCGGAGTCGCTGGAGCGCACCTTCGCCGCCCTCGACGAGTACGCCGTCCTGGTCGCCGACCACCAGCCGGACCTGATCCGGTTCTGCGCGACCTCGGCGGCCCGTGACGCGGAGAACGCCGAGGAGTTCAAGGCAGGAGTCCGGACCCGGGTCGGCGTCGAACCCGAGGTCATCGACGGTGACGCCGAGGCGCGGGCGTCGTACGACGGAGCCACCCGGGCGCTGAGGGGCGGGTCGCAGGAACGCCCCACGCCGTTCCTGGTGCTCGACATCGGGGGAGGTTCGACCGAGCTGATCCTGGGCGAGGCCGACGGGACGGTGCGGACCGCGCACTCGCTCGACATCGGCTCGGTCCGGCTGACCGAGCGCCACCTGCGCGACGATCCGCCGACGCCGGAGCAGATCGAGGCCGTGTGCGTCGACGTCGACGCCGCGCTCGACGGGTGCCGGGTCGACCCCGCGCTGGCGGGGACCGTGGTCGGAGTGGCCGGGACGGTGACGACCGTGGCTGCCGGCGTGCTGGACCTCGCGGCCTACGACCCGAGCCGGATCCACCTCGCGGATCTTGACGTCGCGAGCGTGCATGCGACGATCAGTGCCCTGGTCTCGATGTCGGTGGCCGAGCGACGCGGGCTCGGCTACATGCATCCGGGCCGGGCTGACGTGATCGGTGCCGGTGCGCTGATCCTCGACCGGATCCTGAAGCGAACCCGAGTGGGAACGCTGACGGTCTCGGAGTCCGACATCCTCGATGGCATCGCGTGGAGCTGCGTGACATGACGCTGATCGTCACCTCGGCCAGGAACTTCCTGCGCCACAAGGACACCGACCTGGCCGCCGGGCTGACCTACTACGCCGTGCTGGCGATCTTCCCGGCCGCTCTGGCGCTGCTCTCGCTGATGGGGTTCCTGGGCAATCCCGACGACACCAGCAGGACCGTCCTCGACGTGCTGCGCCCGTTGCTCTCGGCGGACCAACTGCACTCGATCACGCCGACGATCCGCGAGCTCAGCCGAGCCAGTGGCGCCACCTGGACCTTCGCCGCCGGTACGGCGGGCGCGCTCTGGTCGGCGTCGGCCTACGTGAGCGCGTTCTCGCGGGCGATGAACACGGTCCGGGAGATCGAGGAGACCAGGCCGTTCTGGAAGCTCCGCCCGGTGATGCTGCTGATCACGCTGGTCGCCGTCGTCCTGAACGTGCTGGCGCTGGTGATGATCACGGTCACCGGACCTCTCGCCCGGTCGGTCGGTGACAAACTCGGCATCGGACGCTCCGCCGTGCACATCTGGGACCTGGCGAAATGGCCGGTCCTGGTCCTGGTCGTCATCATCGTGGTCGCGCTGCTGATCCATGCGACGCCGAACACCTCGGTACGACGGTTCCGGTTCCTTTCCCGCGGTGCGTTCACCGCGCTGCTGATCTGGGGCGCTGCCTCGGTCGGCTTCGGCTACTACGTGACCAACTTCGGCTCGTACAACAAGACCTACGGCTCGGTGGCCGGCGGCATCATCGCGCTGGTCTGGCTCTGGCTGACCAACGCGGCCCTGCTCTTCGGTGCCGAGCTCGACGCTGCCCGGGACGCCCGGATCGCCGAGCGGGTCACGACCGTCGGGTCTGTGGTCGACGACAAGCGGGTCGTCGTCGGCATGTTCCCGCGCAGGCCGGGCATGCCGCCGTACGGGCCCGTGACCCAGCCGGTCCCCGACGAGGACTGAGCGTGCTGCCGCACCCGGTCACCGGGGAGTCGTTCGCCAGCCCGGTGCCGCCGGGTACCGGGTGGCCCGACGACCCGGCGACGCCGGCCACGCCCGTGGCGCGCACTGCGGCCGACGTCGTCGCGCTGGCCCAGGTCGCGTCGCTGGCCGACCTGGATGCCCGGGTCTCGGTCTGCTCGGCCTGCCCGCGGCTGGTGGCCTGGCGCGAGGACGTCGCCGCGACCAAGCGCGCCTCGTTCGCCGATCAGCCGTACTGGGGCCGCCCGATCGCCGGCTGGGGTGCGGAGAACGCGCCGATCCTGATCGTCGGGCTGGCACCTGCTGCCAACGGTGGCAACCGAACCGGCCGGATCTTCACCGGTGACAGCTCGGGGGACTGGTTGTTCGCGTCCCTGCACCGCGTCGGCCTGGCTCGGCAACAGGCTTCGGTGCACGCCGGTGATGGTCAGGGCCTGCTGGGTGCCCGGATGGCAGCCGCGGTGCGGTGCGCGCCCCCGGAGAACAAGCCGACCCCGGCCGAGCGGGATGCCTGTGCGCCGTGGATCGCCCGCGAGGTGCAGCTGGTCGCGCCGACCCTGCGGGTCGTCGTGACCCTGGGCGCGTTCGGCTGGGCGGCCGCGTTGAGGTCACTGCGGGACGCGGGCTACGCCGTACCGAAGCCGCAGCCGAAGTTCGCGCACGCCCGCGAGGTGGTCCTGGAGGGCGAGCACGGATCGGCCACCCTGCTCGGCTGCTACCACCCCTCGCAGCACAACACCTTCACCGGGAGGTTGACCCCGGACATGCTCGACGCGGTCTTCACCCGGGCCCGGGCGCTCGCGGAACTCGAGTTCTGAGGCTTCGGCCCTGTACGCGGACGTATCGACGGGCACCGGGTCGCGGGCAAGTGCCGCGCCATCCCGGACGGGCCACGGGATCACTAGGGGAGGTTTTCCGCCAGCGTCCTGGCCTGCTCATCTCTAGGCTGGCGAGCATGCTCGATTCTGACGTCACCTTTGGTACTGATGGGTCGTGACGCCTGACCGACGCCGTCATGGGGATCGATGTGTCGTGGGCAACGGTCGAGCAGTGGGCGGTTGCCATGCTCGATGAGTGGCGAGCAGAGAAGTACGGCGAGGCACATGAGTTCACAGATGCCGCCTGCCACGACGCAGTCCACGGCGTCGTGGACGCCTTGATCGTGTTGGCTGAGACAGCGAACGGCGATGCAGACCTGCTCAGCTTGGTAGGAGCAGGGCCGCTGGAGGATTTGGTCTCGCATACCGGCAACGGCGTTCGTGTCTTGCCTGACGTGGATCGGAGTCGTTTGGGTGAGCTCGGCGCCCGAGTCCTGAGCCAGCCCTGACCTTGCACGTCGCGCAATCGGATTCGGGCAGCGGTGGCTGCTGGCGTAGGGTTCTCCGGATGTCGATCTTGTTGCTGGTGTTGATTCTTCTCGCGATGGCGACTGCGATTCTCGGGTCCCTCAATGCCTACCAGGCCATAACCGGACGCCGGGTGAGTAGGAAACCGAGTGTGCGGACAGACGAACAGGTGCGACGGCAATCCGCCGGTGCTTCTGTTGTTCTACTGGGGTCGACGGTGCTACTAGCGGTCATGATCGAACAGATCGCCGCGCTCTGAACCCAGCAGGGCATGAGACGCGTCCTGCGAATCACCATCGGACGCTGGTGCACTACTTCTCAGGTCGCGGTGCCTCGGGTTGCGATACTGGAAGCGTGGCAGGCATGCGTGGGCCTCATTCCTCCGACGGGCTTTGGTGGTGGTCCGGCTCGGAATGGCTACCTGCCCACTCACCTGACCGTCGGTGGTGGTTCGACGGCGAGGGTTGGCGACCAACGGCGGCGCCGACACGGCGGCCCTCGCTCACGAGGTTCGACGGGGCGGTCGCCGGATTCTGGTGCGCGTGGGTGGTCGCAGCTCTGGTTTGGGAAAGAATCGCGATTCCTCGCCACGGCTCCCCGAGTGCTGCGTTCGGCTGGGGTGCCGTAGATGTCGCGCTCGCGACAGGGCTGCTCATGGTTGCCAGCGGGTTCGCGGTCGCAATGATCCGTAGAGGCTCTTTGCTTCGGATGGTTGGGTATCTCTGGGTTCTCGGCATGGTCGCGTACGTGGTCTTGATGTTGGACGACCCGAACCCAGGGAGCGCCCAAGATGACGCAGCCGGGGCAGGCGCCGCCATCTTGGCGATTCCATGGCTCGTCGTCGTGGCGCTACTCGTTACGGTCGGGTACGGCCTCGGCATACTGATACGAAGGTTCAGACCCACTGGCTGACGCTTTCACGGCGTAACCATGAGGCAGAAAGTCTGCCCGGGGTCACTGAGCCGGCCCGATCTCCAGAGCCCGCCCCGGCGCCAGCAAACGGATTCGTGCGGCCGATCACCGGAATACAAAAGCAGCACCCCGGCTAGGGTCGGGGCTGTGCGGTTCGCGTACGACCATCCGGAGGAGTTTGGCGTCGCGCTCTTCGCGACAATCTGGGGATCGTTAATGCTCGCGGCCAAGTACTCGGGCAGCCACCAGAGCGGCTCGAAGCCCCGAGACCAGCACCTGGTTCGCGTGCGCGACTCCGCGGATCTCCTGCTGATTTTCTCTTCGTTCCCTCTGATCGGCACGCTTCACCGGAGCGATGGCATCAACGACCATCAGCGTCACTTCGGCTACGTGGCGCTGATCATTTCGGTGAGCATGGTCTCTGCCGCGGTCGTGATCCGCGGTGCGTGGTGGCTGCTAGCTGGCACCCTTGCCGCACGATCCGAGGTGCAGACAGGCCGACGTGGTGATGCAGCTACCGTCGGGCAGGTACATCGGCCCCTCCTGTCGAAGCCATCGAGGCCTGACGCCGCGTCCGCGGTCGACCGCGAGTCACAAGGCCGGTTCTGAACATTTCACTCGCAACAGAACTCTTCGGCACGACGGCGCGTCTCAAAACCCGTGTGCGAATTACCCCGTCGCACGGTCGGTTCGGCTGATGGGTTCGGGGTGCTAACCGCCGGGTGGGTCGAGGGGTGGTGGGGTCAGGTCGCTGGTTCCGATGTGGTCGCGGAGGTAGGTGTAGCCGTGCGGGCTGCGCCAGAGGAACATGCCGGGTTCGAGCTGGGTGTAGGTCCAGGTGGTGTGGGTCTTGAGGTTGTGGTGGTGCTGGCAGAGGTCTGCGAGGTTCTC
>JAOPYE010000035.1 GCA_025964775.1 Marmoricola sp. | reverse complement strand
CAGGTCGTCGGGCTCGTGCACCGATCGCAGCAGCCGTCCGGCCAGCGCCTGCTCGGCGGTGAGGATCTCAGCGGAGTAGACCCATTCGAGTGCCTGCTGGATGCCGACGATGCGCGGCAGGAACCAGGTCGAGGCCGCCTCGGGGACGATGCCGAGCTTGCCGAAGACGAAGCCGATGCGCGCCTTCGAGGACGCGAGCCGGAGATCCATCGCCAGCGTCATGGTCGCGCCGATGCCCACTGCCGGTCCGTTGATCGCGGCGATGACCGGCTTGGGGCAGTCGTGGATCGCGAGCGTCACCTTCCCGCCGGTGTCGCGCACCCCGGAGGCGAACGGCTCCTCGGTCAACCGGTCGCGCAGATCGGCCGGAGTCGGTGCTGCGTTCTCGTCGAGTCCGAACACGTTGCCGGTCGCGGAGAGGTCCATGCCGGCGCAGAACGCGCGCCCGGCACCGGTGACCACGATCGCCGTGATCGCGTCGTCGGCTGCGGCGGCGCGGAAGAACTGCTCGAGCTCACCGGCCATCGTGACCGTGAACGAGTTCAGGGCGTCAGGGCGGTTCAACAGCAGCGTGGCGATGCCGTCCGCGTCGACGGTGACGGCGAGGGTCTCGTAGGCGTGGTCAGTCTTCATGGGGTCGCTCATTGGGGCAGTCCTGTCGGGGTGCAGAGGCCTGAGGGGATGTTGTCGGTCTTGTTTTCCTTGATGTACGTCAGCAGCTCGAGCGCACGGGTGTGGTCCCAGTGCACCGCGAGGTCCCGGATCGGCATCGAGCAGGTCAGGCCGCTGGTGCCGTTGACCTGCGTCATCGCGCGGGCGAAGCTCGCCATGTCCCACACGCCGGTGCCCTTGCTGACGATCAGGGAACCGGTGGCCGCGTGGATGAGGCTGGAGTAGCGGAACGGGTTGAGCACGCTCCAGATCGACTTCACCTTGGCGCCGATCGCGCTGACCACCTCGCGCTGGTGGCGCGCCCGGGCGATGTCGCCGAGGACCTCGGTGTGCCGTGAACGGGCGTAGCCGAGAGCGGTCACACCGTTGACCTGCTGACAGCCCTTCTTGATGTTCAGGTTGGCGCGCGGGTCGACCATCCGCTTCTCCGGGCAGATGGTGATGCCGCCGACCGCGTCGACGGCGTTGACGAAGCCGCCGAGCCCGACCTCGATGTAGTGGTCGATCCGCAGGCCGGTGTCCTGCTCGATGGTCTGGATCAGCAGCTTCGGTCCGCCGTACGCGAAGGCGGCGTTGATCTTGGTGGTGCCGTAACCGGGGATGGGGACCAGGGAGTCACGCGGGATCGACAGCAGCAGCGGCTTCCCGCCGCCGGTGTGCAGGATCATGATCGTGTCGGTGCGCCCGCCGATCTGCCCGACGCCACCGGTACCGAGCCGGCGGTTCTGTGCTGGGGTCAGACCCTTGCGGCTGTCGGACCCGACCAGCAGGTAGGTCGTCCCCGGCTGGTCTGCCGGGCGACCGGAGCTGGGGAAGGCGTTGACCTTGTCGACGTTCTTCCACGCCGAGACCGGTACGGCGACGAGGTAGGCAGCCCAGGCGACCAGCAGGACCAGCACGATCCGCCCGTACGGCGGTCGCCGGCGCTTGGTCTTCGCCGGCGGTGTCGGCGGCGGTCCCGCAGGCGCGGTGCGGCCGGGGGTGGCCGGAGGGATGGCCGGCGGGGCCGCAGGAGGGGCCGCTGGAGGGCTGACCGGGGGCTGGATCGTGCCGCCACCACGGGGCATCACGCGGGTGTGTTCGATGTCGTCGGCCCCGGAAATCGGGACCGGGGTGACTCCTCTGTCGCCCACGTCCTGCCCGTACAGCCAGTCGAACTCCGGCGAGTCAGGAGGGCGTTCAGGCATGGCCACGACGCTACAGGGCAACCAGAACCGCCACTGAATGGCCCTGAATGGCTACCGTTCGCTGCATGAAGCCGCTGCCGCCGTCCTACGGGCAGGTGACCCTGACCCTGCTCGCGGGTCAGAACCACGTGAACCTGCTGGGCAACGTGCACGGTGGTGAGGTGATGCGCCTGGTCGACTCGACCGCCGGGGCGGCGGCCGGGCGGCACAGCGGTGGCCCGGCGGTGACCGCGGCGATGGACGAGATGGCGTTCCTGGCGCCCGTGAAGGTCGGCGACATCCTGCGGGCCACGGCGCAGGTGAACTGGGCCGGGCGCACGTCGATGGAGGTCGGCGTACGGGTCGAGACCGAGCCGTGGAACCAGGCCGGGACCGCTCCGGTGCACGTCGCCTCGGCGTACCTGGTCTTCGTCGCGATCGATCCCGACGGCCGCCCGCGCGAGGTTCCACCGCTCGCGGCCGCGACCCAGGACGAGGTACGCCGCATGCGTGAGGCCGAGATTCGCCGCGCCCACCGCCTCGCCAGCAAGCGGGAGATCCTCGACGGACGCCGCGGTGAGCTCGGCGCCTGATCGGCGCGGCGGGTTTCGAGACAGGCGCTGCGCGCCTTCCTCAACCACCGTTTTGAGCCGCTGCGCGGCGCGGCGTTGCCTGTGTGGCACGTGTGACTGGTGATACTGGGCGCCATGCAGCTCGAACGCGCCGTCGACACCCGCGCGCAGCTCGGCCGGATCCGGTTCCGGCGAGCTGTCACCCTGATGCTGATGACCCTCGTGCTCCCGGGCTCCGCGCAGCTGGTCGCCGGCCGCAAGCAGACCGGCCGCATCGCGATGAGGATCTGGTTCCTCACGGTTCTCTCCGGCCTGATGCTCGTCGTGCTCTGCCTGATGTCGCAGTCCTTCGCGCTCCGGCTCGCCACCACCCCGTGGATGCTCGACCTGATCAGGTTCGTGCTCATGGGCCTGGCCGTCGGCTGGGCATTCCTGTTCATCGACGCGTGGCGGATCGGTGAGCCGCTCGCGCTGCAGCAGAAGCAGCGCCTGGCCATGGTCGGGATCAACGGCGTCCTGTGCTTCTCGGTCGCCGGCTCGCTGCTCTTCGCGTCGCACATCGTGGCGGTGAACCGGGACCTGTTCACCTCGGTCTTCCACAGCGGCAAGGTCACCGCGGCGACCGACGGTCGCTACAACGTGCTGCTGCTCGGCGGCGACTCCGGCGCCGACCGGTGGGGTCTGCGGACCGACAGCATGACGGTGGCGAGCATCGACGCGCGGACCGGTCAGACGATCCTCTTCGGTCTTCCCCGCAACATGCTGAACTTCCCGTTCGCGAAGGGCTCGATCATGGCCCAGCAGTTCCCGGACGGGTACAACTGCGGAATCACCTGCGAGCTCAACTCGCTCTCCACCTGGGCAGGCGACCACCGGCCGCTGTTCCGGGGCGTGAAGTACCCCGGCGTCGAAGCGACCACCGAGGGCATCGAGGGCATCACCGGCCTGAAGATCAACTACTTCGCGATGGTCAACATGAAGGGCTTCCAGGACATGGTCGACGCGGTCGGCGGCGTCACCCTCAAGATCCGCGACCGGATCGCGATCGGTGGCATCGGTGCGCCCATCACCGGCTGGATCCAGCCGGGCACCCGCAAGCTGAACGGCTTCGACACGCTCTGGTTCGCCCGCTCGCGCGCGACCGCCGACGACTACTCGCGGATGGCCCGGCAGAAGTGCGTGATGAACGCCATGCTGCAGCAGCTCAGCCCGCAGACCGTGGTCTTCAACTTCGAGAAGATCGCCAAGGCGAGCGAGGCGCTGATCACCACCGACCTGCCGAAGAGCGAGGTCGACCGGTTCATGGAGCTCTCGCTGAAGGCGCGCAGCCAGCCGGTCCGCACGGTCTCCTTCGTCCCGCCGATGATCTCCACGGGCAACCCGGACATCGACAAGATCCACGCCGCGGTGAAGAAGGCCATCGACCGCTCCGAGGGCAAGAAGTCGGCGAAGAAGTCAACCAAGGAGTCCAAGCCCGCCCCCGCCCCGAGCACGGGCACCACCGGCGGCTCGATCTGCAACCTCAAGGAGGGGTACGCCGCCAACCAGGCCACCGACCTCTCCTCCGCCTGCTGACCCGATCCACCGTTGCCGAGAGGGTCTCGAGTCGCTCCCCGATCTCGCTCCTCACCGCCGCGGTCGGCCACGGATAAGGTGCCGACGTGCCTGAGCCCATGACGACGAGTGGTGCCCGCGTCGTCGCAGTGGTGGTCA
>JAOPYE010000030.1 GCA_025964775.1 Marmoricola sp. | reverse complement strand
CGGCCGACCAGGTGTTCGACGCGGTCCGCGGCGCGGGCGGCGACGGTTCGGGGACGACGTCCTTCGACACCAACGTCACCCAGGACAACCTGCTGGTCAGCCTGCTGGTGAGCTTCCTGCCCTTCGTCCTGCTGCTCCTGCTGCTGTTCTGGCTGTTCAACTCCATGCAGGGCGGCGGCCGGGGCGTCATGGCCTTCGGCAAGTCCAAGGCCAAGGTGGTCAGCAAGGACACCCCCAAGACGACGTTCGCCGACGTCGCCGGCGCCGACGAGGCCATCGAGGAACTGCACGAGATCAAGGACTTCCTGCAGAACCCGGTCAAGTACCAGGCCATCGGCGCGAAGATCCCCAAGGGCGTGCTGCTGTTCGGCCCGCCCGGAACCGGTAAGACGCTGCTGGCCCGCGCCGTCGCCGGCGAGGCCGGCGTGCCGTTCTACTCGATCTCCGGGTCGGACTTCGTCGAGATGTTCGTCGGCGTCGGCGCCTCCCGGGTGCGCGACCTGTTCGAGCAGGCCAAGGAGAACGCGCCGGCGATCGTGTTCATCGACGAGATCGATGCCGTCGGTCGCCACCGCGGTACCGGTATGGGCGGCGGCCACGACGAGCGCGAGCAGACGCTCAACCAGCTTCTCGTCGAGATGGACGGGTTCGACGTCCGCGGCGGGGTCATCCTGATCGCGGCCACCAACCGGCCTGACGTCCTGGACCCGGCCCTGTTGCGACCGGGTCGTTTCGACCGCCAGATCAGCGTCGACGCCCCGGACCTCAAGGGACGCGAGCAGATCCTCCAGGTGCACGCGCGCGGCAAGCCGATGGCGGCCGACGTCGACCTGCTCTCGGTGGCACGCCGTACGCCGGGCTTCACCGGTGCCGACCTGGCCAACGTGCTCAACGAGGCTGCCCTGCTCACCGCGCGCCTGAACGGCAAGATGATCGACGAGTCGATGCTCGACGAGGCGATCGACCGGGTCATCGCCGGCCCGCAGAAGCGCACCCGGCTGATGAGCGAGAAGGAGAAGCTGATCACGGCGTACCACGAGGGCGGGCACGCCCTGGTCGCCGCGGCGCTCCCGGGTACCGACCCGGTGCACAAGATCACGATCCTTCCGCGCGGCCGTGCCCTGGGCTACACGATGGTGCTGCCCGACGAGGACAAGTACTCCCAGACGCGTTCGGAGATGCTCGACAAGCTTGCCTACATGCTCGGTGGCCGCGCTGCCGAGGAGCTGATCTTCCACGACCCGACCACCGGCGCCGGCAACGACATCGAGAAGGCCACCGCCCTGGCCCGCGCGATGGTGACCCAGTACGGCATGACCGACACCCTGGGTGCGATCAAGCTGGGCGAGACCCAGGGTGAGCCGTTCCTCGGCCGCGACATCGGCCACACCCGGAACTACTCCGAGGACGTCGCCGCGATCGTCGACGACGAGACCAAGAAGTTCCTGCAGACCGCGCACCAGGAGGCCTTCGACATCCTCGAGGAGAACCGGGACGTCCTCGACGCCCTGGTCAACGAGCTCCTCGAGAAGGAGACCCTCGACAAGGCCGAGGTCGCCGACATCTTCGTGCCGCTGCGCCGGCGGGCCGCCCGGCCGGCCTGGACCGGGTCGCCGGACCGGATCCCGTCGACGATCCCGCCGGTCAACGTCCCGAAGGCGACGCAGAACGGTTCCGAACCCGAGGGCGGCCTGATCCTGACGCCGCCGAACACGGACGGGGATTCGTTCGGAGAGGCGCCCAACCCGGGGAACACCCCGTGAGCGTTGGTCCGGTCACGACCGCGGCGACGCCCGCGGGCGAGTTCGACCACGACCGGGCAGCGGCCGCCGTCCGCGAGCTGCTGATCGCGATCGGTGAGAACCCCGAGCGCGAGGGCCTGCGCGAGACGCCCGACCGGGTCGCCCGCGCGTACGCCGAACTGACCGCCGGCCTCCGGCAGACCGCTGAAGACGTGCTCACCACGACCTTCGACCTCGGCCACGACGAGATGGTCCTGGTCCGCGACATCGAGCTGTGGTCGATGTGCGAGCACCACCTGGTGCCGTTCACCGGTGTCGCCCACGTGGGCTACATCCCGGCGGAGTCCGGCAAGATCACCGGCCTCTCCAAGCTGGCCCGCCTGGTCGACGTGTACGCCAAGCGCCCCCAGGTCCAGGAGCGGCTGACCACCCAGATCGCCGACGCTTTGGTCGAGATCCTCGAAGCCCGCGGCGTGATCGTGGTCATCGAGGCCGAGCACCTTTGCATGACGATGCGCGGGGTCAAGAAGGCAGGCGCCCGCACGATCACCTCCGCCGTGCGCGGGATCATGCACAACGCGGCCACCCGCTCCGAGGCGATGGCCCACATCAACGCAGCCCGCCGGTAGCCCAGGGGAGGGCCGATGCTGACCCGACTCACACCGCGGCACGTCCGCGGGCTGCCCGTTGCCGACCGCCCGCTGCTGATGGGCGTGGTCAACGTGACGCCGGACTCGTTCTCCGACGGGGGCCGGTTCGACCGCGCCGAGGTCGCCATCGCGCACGGCCTCGAGCTGCTCGCGGACGGCGCGGACCTGCTCGACATCGGCGGTGAGTCGACCCGCCCCGGCGCGACCCGGCCGCTGGTGACCGAGGAACTCGCCCGGGTGGTCCCGGTGATCACCGCCCTGGCCGCCCAGGGCGCGGTGGTGTCGGTGGACACGATGCGCGCCGAGGTCGCCCGGGCAGCACTGGACGCGGGCGCGGCCGTCGTCAACGACGTCTCGGGGGGACTGGCGGACCCGGAGATCCTGCGGGTGGTCGCCGACTCCGGTGCGACGTACGTCGCGATGCACTGGAGGGCGCATGCGACCGAGATGCAGCAGCGTGCGACGTACGACGACGTGGTGCGCGAGGTGCGCGACGAGCTGTCAGCGCGGATCGACGCGGCGCTCGCGGCCGGCATCGAGCCCGACCGGCTGGCGATCGACCCGGGCCTCGGGTTCGCCAAGACCGCGGATCACAACTGGGAGCTGCTGCGGCGGCTCGACGAGCTCGATGTGCTCGGCATGCCGATCCTGGTCGGCTCCAGCCGCAAGTCGTTCCTCGGAACCCTGCTGGCCGGACCGGACGGCGTGCCGCGCCCGGTCGACGATCGCGAGGACGCGACGACGGCACTGACCACCCTCGCCGGAATGCTCGGGGTGTGGGCCGTCCGCGTGCACCAGACCCGGTCGAGCGCGGACGCGCTCCGGGTCTCCGCCCGCTTGCTGGGCCACCAGTTTGGTCGGTCGAGCGCCACGGGTAAGGTCATCGAGGCATGAGTGACCAGTTGGCGGTGCGCGGCATCGAAGTACATGCACACCACGGTGTGTTCGACTTCGAGCGTCGTGACGGCCAGGTCTTCGTGATCGACCTGGTCCTCGGGATCGACACGAAACCGGCAGCCGCGAGCGACGATCTCGCCAGGACCGTGGACTACGGAACCCTGGTCGCCGATGTGAGAACCGCAACCGAGAAGGACCCGGTCGACCTGATCGAAACCCTGGCACAGCGCATCGCCGATGTCTGCCTGGGTCACGAGCTGGTCGAGTGGGTGGACGTCACCGTCCACAAGCCGCACGCCCCGATAGAGGCCACGTTCAGCGACGTGGCCCTCACGATCAACCGGAGCCGCACGTGACCGAGTCCCCCAATCCCGCCGTGATCGATGCCGACACCCTGACCGGTGACATGCACCCGATCCGCCGCGTCGTCGTCTCCCTCGGATCCAACCTCGGCGACCGGATGTACGCGCTCCAGGGCGCGGTCGACGCCCTCTCCGACACCCCGGAGGTCTGGGTCACCGGGATCTCACCGGTCTACGAGACCGAGCCGGTCGACGCGCCGGCAGGCTCGGAGACCTTCCTCAATGCGGTCGTCCTGCTCGACACCACCCTGTCGGCCCGCACGCTGCTCGACCGGGCACACGCCGTCGAGGCGGCGTACGGGCGGGAGCGCGGCGAGCCCAACGCGCCCAGGACGCTGGACGTCGACCTGATCGTGGTCGGCGACAGGCACGCCGACGACGAGTCCCTGAAGCTCCCGCACCCGCGTGCCGCCGAGCGTGCGTTCGTGCTGATCCCGTGGAACGACCTCGAACCTGACGCCGAGATCCCCGGCTACGGCCTCGTCGCCGAGCTCCTGGAGAAGACCGGTCGGGACGGCGTCGTACGCCGTGATGACCTGATCCTCGAGGTTCAGTGATCCTCGCGACGCTCCGAGGCTCGTGACGTGAGTCGCGACCAACCTCCCCTGCCGAGTGAGCCAGACCCCGAACCCGGCGGGCGGATCAGGCCGACCGGCCCGGGGATCCTGGTGGTCTCGTGGGCGTTCGGGCTCGTGGCCGGCTGGGCCTCCCGAGGCATCGCGATCCGCGCCGGAGCAGCGACCCCGTCGGTCTCGTGGCTGACGATCGCGGTGATCTGGTTCGTGATGGCCGTGACCGCCGGGACGGCGTACCTGACCTGGTCGACGGTTCAGCGTGAACGTCGCGGGGTCGCAGCCGAGCAGGCGGTGGCACGCCTCGTCTTCGGCAAGACGATCGCCCGGCTCTCCGCGTTCGTCCTCGGCGGCTTCATCGGGATCGTGATCTCGAACCTCGGCGTCGACGGGGACAACGCGAACCATGTGATCCTGCGCGCCCTGCTCGCCGCCGTGGGAGCGGGAGGCGGGGTGGCTGCGGGCCTGCTCCTCGAGCACGCGTGTCGCGTGCCGCCGGGCGGCAACGGCGACCTACGCTGATTCCATGGCCAGTTCCCGTTCCTCCGTCCGGCTGACCTCTCACCGGCGTCGGCAACGCAGCGTTCGTGTCACCGTCTCGGTTTCGCTGCTCGCGGTGGCCACGGTCGCCGTTCTCGCCACCCTGCCCACCCAGTCGCCGGCCCTGCTCAGCGCCGGAGCGGTCACGGCGATCCTGCTCGGCTGGGCCGCCCTGCGCATCTGCTGGACCGAGGTGCTCCAGTCGCGTCGCGAGAACGCGACCGACCGTGCCGCGACGGCCAGCGCCTACCGGTCGCTGTTCTCCGAACGGGCTGCCGAGCACGCCGAGTTCACCACCGCGATGACCGAGCGGCTGGCGGAGTCCAACCTGTCCATGCGTGAGCTCCAGGGGGCGTTGGTCCAGTCCCAGGAGGAAGCCGCGGTGATGACGGCCCGCGCTGAGGCCTCCCAGTCTTTGCACGCCGCCGCCCTGGTCCGGGTCGCCGAGCTCGAGAGGTCGATCGAGCTGATGAGGGCCGAACGTGCGGCCGAGGACTTCGTCGTCGGCGACGTCGAGCCCGGTTCGGTCGAGGACCTGGTCTCCTTCGACGAGAAGATCGCCGACGCCGCCAGCGGGAAGCACTCAGCCGCCGAGGCCAGGCTCGCCTAGGAGACTTCCTCAGGACCGTTCCTGCTGGGACCGGACGTCGGCCCGCAGCATCCGGTGGATGCCGTTCGGCGTCAGCACGCCGAGGAACCGTGCGCCCTGGGTGACACCCACCATCGCCTTGTCCTCGCGCAGCAGCAGCGCCATCGCCTCCTCGAGGGTGGCGCCGACATCGAGTGTGCCGGCCAGTTCCGAGGCGGCGACGCCGTCCATCGGTTCCAGGTGTGCCGGGTCGATCGGGGTCACGGCGAGTCGTCGCATCCCGCGTGCCCGGCCGACGAACTCGGCGACGAACTCGTCCGCCGGAGCACCCAGGAGCGCCGCCGGCGCGTCGTACTGGGCAAGGCGGCCGCCGGCTGCGAAGACCGCCACCCGGTCGCCCATCTTCACGGCCTCGTCGATGTCGTGGGTGACCATCACCACGGTCTTGCCCAGGTCGCGCTGGATCCGGAGGAACTCGTCCTGCAGCCGTGCGCGCACGATCGGGTCGACGGCGCCGAACGGCTCGTCCATCAGCAGCACCGGCGGGTCCGCGGCCAGGGCCCGCGCGACCCCGACCCGCTGCCGCTGACCACCGGAAAGCTGGTGCGGGTACCGCTTCGCGAAGACCTCGGGGTCGAGCCCGACCAGCTCCAGGAGCTCGAGCGAGCGCGCCCGAGCCCTCTTGCGTTCCCAGCCGAGCAGGCTGGGAACGGTGGCGACGTTCGTCGCGATGTCCTGGTGCGGGAACAGGCCGACCTGCTGGATGACGTACCCGATGCCGCGGCGCAGCTCGACGGGGTCGGTGTCGGTGACGTCGGCACCGTCGAGGTAGATGCGACCGGCGGTCGGCTCGATGAGACGGTTAACCATCTTGAGGATCGTCGACTTGCCGCATCCCGACGGGCCGACCAGGCACACCAGCGTGTTCGCCGCGACGTCGAGGTCGAGGGAGACGACGGCGACCGTGCCGTCCTCGTAGGTCTTGCCTACGCCGTCGAGCCGGATCATCGCGCTAGGTTCGCCCTGTGGTCCCACTGCTCGCTCCCACGTCGCTGGACAACTGCCTGACCCGCAACGACTGGATCTGCGGGCTGTACTACTCGACGCGCGCCGGTGATCTCCAGACCGCCCTGGTGCAGCACATCGGCATCGTGCTCGCGTCGGTGTCGCTGGGCCTGGTGGTGGCGATCCCGCTGGCCCTTGTGGCCAGACGCTACCGAAGACTCGAAGGAATCATCGTCGGCACGACGACCGCGATCTACACGATCCCGTCGCTGGCGCTGTTCTCCCTGATGGTGCCGTTCACCGGGCTGGGTCACCGGACGGTGCTGATCGGGCTGGGCCTGTACTCGCTGACGATCCTGGTCCGGGCCGTGCTCGACGGCCTCGACGCCGTGCCTGACGAGGTGCGGGAGTCGGCGCTGGGGATGGGCTACAACCCGCGCACCATGCTGCTCCGGGTCGAGGTGCCGCTGGCCGTGCCGGCGTTCATGTCCGGCCTGCGGGTGGCGATGGTCTCCGCGGTGGCGCTGACCACGGTCGGCTCGATCCTGGACTACGGAGGTCTCGGCAACCTGATCCTCGAGGACCCCACCTTCAAGGCCCAGGTGCTCGCCGGCAGTGTCCTGTGCGTCGCGCTCGCGGTGAGCCTGGACATCGTCCTGGTCGTGATCCAGCGCCTGCTCACCCCGTGGACCCGCGCATGAACGGCGTGATCAGCTGGTTCCGCGACTCCGGCAACTGGCACGGCGACTACGGCGTGCCCGTGCTCTTCGGTCAGCACGTCCTGCTCACCGTCACGTCCGTGGTCCTCGCGGGGCTCCTCGGTTTCCCGTTGGCGCTCTGGCTCGGTCACCGGCACCGCGGCGGCGTGCTGGCGATCAACATCACCAACATCGGCCGCGCCGTCCCGATCGTCGCCCTGCTCTCGCTGTTCTCGCTGAGCATCCTCGGCAGCGGCTACCTGGGGCCCTACGGCCGCTCCGGGCTGTCCACGCTGGTGACGCTCGCGCTCTTCGCGCTGCCGCCGATCGTGACGAGCACCTACAACGCGATGGTCGAGGTCGATGCCGACGTCGTCGAAGCCGCCCGCGGGATGGGGATGGCCGAGCTCGGCGTGCTGCGACGGGTCGAGCTGCCGCTCGCGGCGCCGCTGATCATCTCGGGCCTGCGCCTTGCCGTGGTGCAGGTCTGGGCCACCGCCACGATCGCGGCCCTGGTCGCGGGGCCGGGACTCGGCAACATCATCACCCGCGGGTACGCCAACAACCAGACCGCCGAGGTGGTCTCCGGATCCTTGATCGTGGCGCTCTGCGCGCTGCTGATGGAGATCGGCTTCCTGGGTCTGCAGCGGCTGGTCGATCCCAGGCGCCGGAGTCGTGTCGGCGCCATGCGCTAGCGTGAAACCCCGGACACGCGCAGGCCACGTCGGCTGCGGGACACAGAAGGCGGACACATGAACACCAAGCTCGTACGACGACTCGCGATCGCTCTGGTGGCACCCACGCTGCTCTTCGCTGCGGCATGCGGCAGCAGCGACAAGGGCGCTACCGGCGGCAAGGTCACGATCGTGGGCCAGAAGTTCCCCGAGGCCGACATCATGGCGGCGCTCTACCAGGGACTCCTCGACCACGCCGGCTTCCAGGCCACCGTGCAGGAGCTCGGCGGCCGCGACCTCTACCTGTCGCCGCTGGAGAAGGGCACCGTCCAGATCTCCACGGACTACCTCTCCTCGATGACCGAGGCGCTCAACCGGCAGGCCAACGGCGACAACGCCAAGCTCGTCGCCTCCCACGACGCGACCGCGACGCTCGCCCAGCTCAACAAGCTGGCCGGCCCGGTGGGCCTGACCGCGCTGACGCCGGCTGCCGCCCAGGACGCGAACGCGTTCGCGGTGACCAAGGCGTTCGCCGATGCCCACCACCTCAGCACGCTGAGCGACCTCGCCGCGCTCGGCATGAAGCTCAAGCTCGGTGCTGCGCCCGACTGCGACCAGCGGCCGGACTGCAAGCTCGGCCTGGCTGGCACGTACGGCCTCAAGATCAGCGCCGTCGTGCCTACCGGGTTCGGGACCGACCAGACCAAGGCCGACCTCAAGAGTGGGGCGACCCAGCTCGGTGAAGTGGGCACCAGCGACGCCACCCTGGCCAAGGACGGGCTGGTCATCCTGACCGACGACAAGGGCCTGGAGAACGCAGAGAACCTGGTCCCGATCGTGAACTCCGCGTGGCTGGCGAAGCACCCGCAGGCCGAGACGGCGCTCAACAAGCTCTCGAGCATGCTGACCACCTCGGACCTGGCGAGCATGATCGCCTCGGTCTCGATCGACCGCGAGAAGGCCGCCGACGTGGCCACCGCGTTCCTCAAGAGCAAGGGACTCATCTGAGTCCGTCGGTGACGTCGGACCCTCGGCTGGCTCCCCTGCGGGAGCTGGCCGAGGCCTACGCGCGCGGCCCCGTACGCCGTATAGCCGTCGTCGGCAACGCCCCGATGGAACCGTCGGCATCCCGGGCTGCGGCGATCGACGGCGCCGACCTCGTCTTCCGGGTGAACTCGTTCGTGACCGACCGTCCGGGCCAGCCGGCGACCCAGGGCTCGAGGACCGACGTGGTGCTCTTCAGCCGACTGGTGCCGGCGACCCCGCACCTGTTCGACCGGTACCGCGAACGCCTCTACGTGCTGCTCGAACCGATGCGCATGTACGGCAGGCCCGAGCTGTGGCCGGCCTCGTGGCCGGCCGACCTCGGCTTCGCGGTCGCCCGCAACGACGCGGTGGCCATCCCGCTGAACACCGAGCTGGGACTGCCCTGGCGTGAGGAACAGCTCGCGCCCACGACCGGGACGACGGCCGCCTGGCTGGCGATGAACCTGTTCGCGGAGGCCGAGGTCCTGCTGACCGGGATCTCGTTCGTCGACGACCCGACCCAGACCTCGTGGCAGCACCAGTGGGGCGACTCGGTCGGGGTCGGTCCCGAGCACCGGATCGCCGCTGAGGCAGTATTGATCTCCGGCTGGCTCGCCACGGGTCGGATGAGGTTCCTCCCGCTCACAGGAGACATGTGATGTCCAAGCTCAGGTCGTTCCTGGAGGCGTTGCGCGAGGTCCGCGCCCAGGGCGCCCGGATCAGCACGGTGGAGCGTGAGCTGATCCGGATCGCGCCGCAGCTCGCTGCCCTCGAGGAGCGCGTCGAGGACCTGCGCGCCCGGCTCGACGATCCCGCGTTCGAGGCGGACGACGAGCAGCGGGGCCAGGCTCGCAGCCTGGTCGACGAGGTCCGCGCCGAGCACGCGAAGGTGCGTGCCCGGATCAGCGCCGCTGTGGTGTTCGAGGAGCGCCTGCGCGTTCTCGAGACCCGGGCCGGGATCGACTCGACGACCGACGGCCCTACGGGCTGAACGTGCGACGCAGGCGCTGCAGGGCCCGTCGGGGGATCGACGGGACCGGACGCGGCACCAGCAGCGCCGCGATCTCCTCGGGCGGGTCCGTCAACAGCGCCACCACGCGCTGCATGACGTAGGCGAACTCCGAGGCAGGGATGGCGGCGAAGTCGCCGACGTTGCGGGCCTCGGGCTTCTCGGCGGCGACGATCGCGGGCCAGTCGAAGCCACCGATCTCGGCGACCCGTTCGTTCTCGGCCGTGTACCGGGCCAGGAGCTGCTCGCGGAACTCCGGGGTCAGGTAGATCGCCGACTCGGCGTTCCAGCCGAGCTCGTCGGTCGCCGCGACGAGCTCACTGCGGACCAGGGCGATCCAGCGCATCCGGGTCGCATCGGCGTTCTGCATGCCCGCAACCCGGCCGCCGATCTCGGCCAGCTTCATCAGGGGCGTGAGACGCCGTGCCGTCTCCGCGGTGCGCCAGCCGGTGCCGACGTTGGTCACCTCGGCGTGCCCGGGCGCATGCGGGATGCCGGCGGTCGCGCAGAAGTCGGCGACGACGTCGCCGTCGCGCAGGTGGGGGCGGGAGAACGGTCGCAGGCGCAGGTCCACGCCCGGGACGGACGCGCGGACCTGGTCGGCGAAGCTCGCGTAGTCCAGCACAGAGAGGTCGATCGGGCTCCAGGTCGCGAAGTCCTCGACCGGCAGGTCGATCCGGTTGGCGAACTCCGGTCGCATCGACACGAGGCGCTCGACGTAGAAGGCGTTGTAGAAGCCGGACTGCTCGCGCACGTAGTGGACCCAGCGGACATCGACCCCGGCCGCCGACGTGTGCCGGCCGACCTGGTCCAGCTGGTCCGGGGTGAAGCTGGCGAAGTTCTCCGAGGAGATGACCGTCGTCAGGGCATCGCCCGTGTTGATCTCCTCCAGCAGTCGGGCCCAGCTGCCTCGCGCGGGGTCGAACGACCAGCCGCCACGGATCTCGGCGGTCAGGTTGGCGTGCTGGACGCCCAGGCCCCGCCCGGTCATCGGGTAGGTGGCATCGCCGAGCTTGCGGTGGTGCTGCGCGCGGGCGAGGTACAGCTGGATGGCACTCGACCCGGTCTTGTAGGTGCCGGAATGGATCACCAGGGTCTTGCGCGGCGTGGTCACTGGCCGAGCTTCTTCTGCTCGACGTGCGCGTTCACGGCGACCAGCTCGGGGTGCGCGTCGAGGACCGCGATGATCTGGTCGACGTCGAGTCCGGCTGCGTCGTAGTCCTCGATCAGCGTCCGGATCAGCACCAGGTCCTCGGCAGTGTCGAGAGTGACCCGGTACGCCGACGCGTTCGCCGTACGGGACAGGTTGCGCAGCGACATCCTGCCCGAGCTGTTGGTGTACAGATACGGCGTCACGTGCTCGCGCTGCGGCTGCTCGTGGGCGTGCTCTCCCGCGTCCAGCAGGGCCTGCGCGCTGAACACCTCGAAGTCGAAGCCGCGCGGGTAGGTGCGTTCGAGGCCGTTGGACACATAGGTCCACGGGTCGTCGGCAGCCAGGAAGATCTCGATGCCGTGGGCCACCAGCGCACCGTCGATCAGGGGGCAGTCCGACGTCACCCGGACGACCGTCCCCAGGGAGAACTCCTCGATGCAGCCGGTGAACCGGGCGAGGACGTCGTCCTCGCTGCCGCGGTGGACCCCGAGTCCCCGCGCTTCGGCGAGCGCGACGATCGGGTCGTCGCTCGCGTTCACGGTGGTCGCGACGTACACGTCGAGCCCGGCGGACTCGAGCCGGTCGAGGTGGTGGTCGAGGAGCGTCCGCCCTCCGGCGGTGAGCAGGACCTTCCCCGGCAGCCGCGTGCTGGTGGTGCGTGCCTGGGTGATGACCCCGACGCGACCGCTCACGTCAGGACCTGGGCCAGTACGTCGATCACCTGGTCGACCTGGGCGTCCGTGAGGTCCGGGTACAGCGGCAGCGAGAGCTCCTCGGCGTAGAAGGCCTCGGCGTTCGGACACATCCCGCGCCGGTAGCCGAGGTTCGCGTACACCGGGTGCCAGTAGACCGGGATGTAGTTCACCTGGACGCCGATGCCGTGCTCCCGCATCTTCTCGAAGACCTCGCGCCGACGGCTCTCGAGGATCCGCACCGGGTAGAGGTGCCAGGCCGGGTCGACGTCCGGGCGCTGCGTCGGGATCCGCACGCCGTCCAGATCGGCGAGGGCGGCGTTGTAGCGCGCGGTGATCTCGGTGCGCCGCTGCTTGAAGCCCGCAAGTCGTGACAGCTGGGAGAGGCCGAGGGCCGAGGCGACGTCGGTCAGCCGGTAGTTGATCCCGAACTCGTGCACCTCCTGGTGCCACGGGCCCTCATCGGTCATCGCGAACCTGGTCTGGTCGCGCACCAGGCCGATGAAGTGGAACTCGTGTGCGCGCTGGGCCAGGGCGTCGTCCTTGAACACGGCCGCGCCGCCCTCACCGGTGGTCAGGTTCTTGGTCGGGAAGAAAGACAGCGTCGTGATGTCGGCCAGGTCCCCGACGGGGCGACCCCGGTAGGTGCCGCCGATCGAGTGGGCCGCATCGTCCAGGGTGAGCGCGCCGACGCGGTCCGCGATCGGCTGGAGGGCGTCGTAGTCGGCGGCATGACCGGCGTAGTCGACCGCGGCGATCACCGAGGTGCGCTCGGTCACCACGGCCTCCACGGCAGCGGGATCGAGCAGTGCGGTGTCCTCCTCGACATCGGCGAAGACCACCTCGGCTCCGAGGATCGAGGCGCCCGAGGCCGTCGCGACGAAGGTCATCGGCGTGGTGACGACCTGGTCACCGGGTCCGACGCCGGCGGCGGCGTACGCCATGTGCAACGCCGCCGTACCGGAGGTGCAGGAGACAGCGCGGTGCCCTCCGGTGGCCGCCGAGATCGCCTCCTCGAAGGCGGTGACGGTCGGTCCCGTCGTGAGCCAGTCGCCCCGCAGGATCGCAGCAACGGCCTCGATGTCGGCTTCGGAGATCGACTGGCGACCGTAGGGCAGCACGGGTCAGATCCCCGACTCGAGGACCTCGCGGAGCTCGTCGACGCCCCACCAGATGTCGTTCTTGTCCGATGCGCAGTGGAAGCCCTCGGGTACCGGTACGGCGTCGGTGATCGGCTTGTAGCCCCACTGCGGGGTCTCCGGCTCGATCACGTAGTACTTGCCGTCGGCGATGATCACGGCGCGTCGGCCCTCCTCCGGGCTGATCATCTCCTCGTGCAGCTTCTCGCCGGGCCGCAGGCCGATGTCGACGAACTCGGCCCCGGGAGCCACGGCGTGTGCCAGGTCGACCACCTTGTGCGAGGGGATGTGCGGCACCAGCAGCTCGCCGCCCTGCATCAGCTCGAAGGTGTCGACGACCATCTGCACCGCCTGCGGCAGCGTGATCAGGAAGCGGGTGCAGCGCAGGTCCGTGATCGGGAGCTTCTCGCCGTTCGCGTGCATCGCGCGCCACTTCGGGATGATCGAGCCTCGCGACCCGGTGACGTTGCCGTACCGGACCACGGCGAAGCGGGTCGGGTAGGAGGCCGCGTAGTTGTTGCCGAGGATGAAGATCTTGTCGGCGGTCAGCTTGGTGGCGCCGTACAGGTTGATCGGGCTGGACGCCTTGTCGGTCGACAGTGCGACGACGCGCTTCACGCCGGCGTCGATCGCGGCCTCGACCACGTTCTGCGAGCCCATCACGTTGGTCTTCACGAACTCGAACGGGTTGTACTCGCCGGTGTCGACCTGCTTCAGCGCCGCCGCGTGGACCACGTAGTCGACGTTGTGCATCGCACGGAACAGCCGCTGCTGGTCGCGGATGTCGCCGATGAAGAAGCGCAGCCGGGGGTCGTCGGCGAACAACCCGCGGACCTCGTACTGCTTCAGCTCGTCGCGCGAGAAGATGATCAGCCGCTTCGGCTCGAGGTTGTCCAGCGCGTAACGGATGAATGCCTTGCCGAAGGAGCCGGTGCCCCCGGTGATCAGGATGCTGGATCCCTTGAGAACGGACACGTCTAGCCAGCCTTCCGTTTCGCGGGCGACGCCGCGGTTGACAACCGGCCTGACGATACCGTGAGGGGCACGTCGAACAGTCATCGAGGAGCGATTCATGGCGGGACGGTCCGGTGAGGTGCTCGTCGTGTTCTGCGACGTCGGGCCCGAATACGGAATCGGTCACGTGATGCGGTGCCTCGCGCTCGCCGAGGAGTTCGGCACGCGCGGCTGGGAGGTCGTGTTCGCAGCCGATGTCACCTCGGTCGACTTCGCCCGCACCCAGGTCGAGAGCCGGGGTCTGCGGCACGTTCCTGCTCCGGCAGGTGTCGAGGATCACCTCGAGGTGCTGGGTGCGCTGGGAGCGACTGCGGCGGTCATCGACAGCTACCACCAGCCGGTTGCGCTGTACGCAGCCGTCTCCGCGGTGTACCCCACGATCGCCCTGGTCGACGGTGACCCTGCCGGCCGCGTCGGCCTCCTGGTCGTCGACCAGAACATCGGCGCCGAGGGCGACTCGTGGGCGCTGCCCGAGGCCACCCTCAGGCTTGCCGGGCTCGACTACGCGCTGATGCGTACCGAGATCCTGGTGCGGCGTCCGCAGCGGCCCCGGTCCGAAGACGCCCCGACGCCCCGGGTCTTCGCGTTCTTCGGAGGCACCGACACGTACGGCGCCGGCGCAGTCCTCACCCGGGTGCTGGTGGCCACGGGAGTGCCGTTCGACCTGCGCGTGGTGGTACCCACGCCGTGGCCGGATCCGGTCGAGGCCGGCGCGGGGCAGCGGATCACCGTGATCGGTCCGACCGACCGGATCGCGGAGGAGGTACTGGACGCCGATCTGGTGGTGAGCGCGGCCGGGACGTCGGGCTGGGAGCTGCTCTGCCTGGGCGCTGCCTGCGCCTTCGTCTGCGTGGCCGGGAACCAGGAGCTCTCCTACGGGCGTGTCATCGATGCGGAGCTCGCCCTGGGCGTGGGCCACCTGGGCGACCTCGTCGGTGGCGGCGAGGCCGCTGCGGCCGCCGTACTCAAGGCCGCGCTGCTGGACGGAGATCTTCGCACCGCGCTGCGCGACCGCGCCTGGCGCCGGGTCGACGGCGGCGGTCGTGCGCGCGTGCTCGACCGGTTCGAGGCGCTGACCCGGTTGATATAACTCTCACGTGCGGGAACTCAGTGACTTCGTGCCGTTCTGCAGGACGGCGAGCGTGTTCTGGCGCACCAACACCGCCGTGGGCGAGCGGGTCATCCTCGTCGAGGCGATGAGCCAGGACCTGCGGGTCACACTGCGCAACCTCACGGTCGCCAACGCGCTCCGCAGGATCGAGCCGGCCCGACTGGTCGTGTTCAGCGGAGCCGACGAGGGCTGGAACAACATCTGGACCTACTTCGAGATCGAGGAGGTCCGTGCCCTGGCCGAGGCGTACGGCGCGGACGTGGTCTACGACATCCACGCGCTGGTCGATCGGCGGGTCGCCGGCGATGCCGAGCCGACCCTGGTCGACGGCGTCGACCTCGGTGGTGACCTGCCCGAGTCGGGGATCCCTGCCGAGACGTTCGACCAGATCGTGTACGCGACGGCGTGCCGGATGGCGAAGATCGCCCGACTAGGCGATTCGGCCGAGCACCGCGAGATCCTGGCTCGGGCAGAGGTCCGCAGCCGGGAGTTCGCCCGCGTCTACGACGCGCACCTCCGCGCCGACGACGTGGTTGCCCTGATCACCAGTCACGTGGACTACAACAACTTCGGCCTGGCGGTGGAGGCTGCGCTGCGCCACGACGTCCCGGTGATCTTCCCGCAGTCGACCGGCGGCCTGAAGGCTTATGCCATGTACCCCGAGAAGCAGGATCCGCGACTCCCGATCCGGGCGAACCTCACCGAGGAGATCGGCCTGTTCTTCGAGGAGCACCTCTGGCCGAACCGCGAGGTGATCGGTGCCGGCCGCGACCTTGTCCTCTACCGGCTCAAGGCAAGTCTCGGCCGACCGGCCTGGTGGCGTGCCGAGGGGATCCACTCCCAGATCCAGCTGCGCAACTCCGACCAGCGCACGGCGGTCCGGACGCCTGCGGCGGCCCGGGTGGGCCTCGACCCGGCGCTCCCGATCGTGTCCGTCTTCAACCACGCGGTCTCGGACGCCCTGGGTACCAACGTGGAGTGCTTCGCCGACCTCGGCGCGTGGTTCGAGGAGACCGCGGCCTTCGCCGCCGACCACGACCAGGTCGGCTGGCTGTTCGTCGACCACCCGCAGCAGGACCTGTACGACGACCACGGCTTCTTCGAGGCGGTCGCTGCGCAGTACGCCGATCGTCCGCACATGGCCTTCCACTCCAGCCTCGACCTGTCGAAGACCTACCTGACGGCGTTGACCGACCTGGTCCTCACCGTCCGCGGGAGTGTCAGCAACGAGTATCCGGCGTTCGGGATCCCGGCGTTGCAGGCCGGCTGGTCGGAGTGGAGCACGTGTGGTTTCACGACGGTCGCGGAGTCGGTCCCGGACTACTTCGCCCTGCTCGACACCCACCTGAAGGGCCTGCTGGTCGGGGACGTCCTGATCACTCCCGAGCAGGTCGAACGTGCCCGGCTGTGGGCGTGGTTCTACCGCTCGGCGAGCGACGTGTCGTCGGTGTTCGTGGGCCACTGGGATCTCGGTGAGGGTGACCAGCTGTTCTCGAACCTGGAGGTCAGCATGCGCCAGGTCGAGTCCGACGGCGACCCTGCTTTCTCCGCGGTGCGCCGGATGTGGCGGCGCCGGGAACCGTTCCTGACCCGGATGGACTGGCGTCGCGATGCCGCCGCCCTGGCCGACGACCTCGCCGAGGTGACCGGCTGATGACGAGGAACTTCCGCCTGCCGAGCCTGGACCTCGCCAGCGCGTTCGAGGACGCCCCCGGCGAGCTCGCGGTCCCGGGTGCGCTCGACGCCGGAGAGAATCCCGCCCTGGCGGTGCTGGCGGGGGGCTACGTCCCGCCGACGAGCGTGTGCCGGTTCGTGCAACCCGAGGGCCTGGCCGGCATCCAGCTCGGCGGCACCCTGCCGGCAGTCCTGCGCCTCCGGCTGGTGGTGCGCACGGACTGGCTCGCGGACACGAAGTGGACCGAACGCGCCCAGCGCCTCCTCAAGGCCCGGGCAGTGCGTGGCATCGCCACCGAAGGTGCGGTGCCGGAGATCGAGCGCCGGCACCGGCTCGTGGAGATCCGGGTGCAGGGCAGGAGGCGTGCGCTCGTGCTGCTTCGCCGCGAGGACGACCGCGAGTCGTGGGCGCGTTACCGGATGGCGGTCGACGTGGCGACCGAGGAGCTCGACGGCTCCGGCCTGCTGCTCCTCAGCTTCGGCCCGGCCGATCTCGGAGCCGGTGTCGCGGGCGGTCTGCCTGAACCGCTGGTGGGGGTCGACGTACGCCGGATCCGGGTCGAGCTCGCCGACGGGCCGCTGCCCGGGCACGTCTCGACCGGAAGCGACACCGACGGCGACTGGGCGCCGTACGACCCGCAGACCGGTTTCGCCGTGGTCAATGCTCCCGACGATCAGTCCCCGGTCCGGGTCGAGGTCACCAGAGCGGCCGCAGCGACCGGACGCCTGGCGGGCAGGCTCGCGCGGAGTCGGGTGCCGGCACTGGCCGTCGACGTGACCGACGCCGCCGGAACCGCGGTCACCGTCGCGGACCTCAGTCGCAACCAGTCTGGAACCGTCTCGTTCACCGTCCCTGCCGGTGCGGCCCCGGCGATCGTCCGGATCACCGGGCAGGACGGCGCCGACGCGACCGATGTCGTGCTGCGTGCGCTGGGCGGGGCGTGACGCGTGCACACCGCCAACCACTACTACGGCCACGCCCACCTCTTCGCCGAGTACGTCGGCATCCCGTTCCCGGTGATGCTGGACGGCTACCTCCAGCACGGCTGGAACCTGCATGACGGGTTCGCAGTCGGCACCGAGTTCGTTCCCGGCACGAAGCTGTTCGTCTGGTCCGACTCGGTGCTGCGGCGAGGCTGGGCCATGGGTCGCCGCAACATGCACGTGATCGGCTCCGCCTGGGCGTACCTGCTCGAGATGGAGCGCAACGAGCCGTCGGAGCCGGCGCCGGAGCGCGCAGGCACGATCTTCTACCCGTTCCACGGCTGGGAGGGGCAGGAGGTGACCGGCGACCACGAGTCGATGCTCCGCCAGCTCCAGGAGGTCGAGACAGGTCCGATCACCGTCTGCCTGTACTGGGTCGAGCACCGCAACCCTGCCATCCGCGAGGTCTACGAGAGGGCAGGCTGCCGGGTGATCACGCACGGCTCCCGCGGTTTCGCGTACCGGGGGACCGACCCGAAGTTCCTGCGCAAGCAGTACGCCGAGCTGCGCGCCCACGAGCGGGTCGTCTCGAACAGGCTCGGCTCGGCGATCCTGTACGGCGCCTCCGTCGGCTGCGAGGTGGGGGTGTACGGCGACCCGATGGTCCTCGCCGGCGAGGACCCGGTCTACGGAGGGATCGAGCGCCAGCAGCGCAACTGGCCCGAGCTGCACCAGCCGTTCGTCCCGCGCGACCTGGTCGCACCGTTGGCGGACGCCGAGCTCGGGCTGAGGCACGTCCGTGAGCCCAGCGAGATCATGGACCTTTTCAACTGGACACGACCGGGCTCGGAGGGCGAGGTATGACGACATCGACAGAGGGGATCACCCTGCTCGGGTCGGAGATGCTGACCTGGTCCGACTTCGACGGCGAAGTGGGCGCCTTCGGCGGGTTGCTCGCTCCGCACCTCCTGCACGCCTTCGGGGGCGAGCGCGGGCGGGTGCTGGTGGTCGGCCCGACCGCTGCGCCGGTCGTGGCCGATGTCGCGGCGCGCTTTGCAGGGGCCGACGTCCTGGTCCGGTCCTGGGCCGATGCTCAGACGTTGCGCGCCTCCCTGCCCGAGGCTGTCGGGGTCTTCTGCGGGCCGCTGGATCGGATGGCCAGGACGGGTGCGACGTACGACGCCGTCGTCGCCGTTGCCGGGACCGACAGACTCCACAGTGCCGAGGACGAGACGCCGGGGCCAGCGAAGGTCCTGGCCGATCTGGTCAGCCTGGTCTCCGGGGCCGGGGAGCTCTACCTCGGCGTCGGCAACCCGGTCGGTGTCGACCGGCTGCTGTCCCTGGCCGCCGGAAGTCGCCACCATGACGCCGACTGGCCCGACGGCCATCTGGTGCCTGCGGCTGCGCTCACCGTCGAGGAGGTCATCGCCGTCCTCGCCGAGCACGGTCTCGCTCCGGTCGAGACCTGGTTCTGCCACGGCCGGCGCAGCGATCCCCTGGCGGCTGCATCGGTGGCCACCTTGTCGGCGGGGCGCGCAGACACCGTGCTGCTCCGCGAGCTCGCTCGCGCCTACGACGTCACCGACGCCTCCGCGATGCCGCTCAAGGACCCGGCCGCTACGGTCCACGATCTGGTCCGCGCGGGCCTGGGCGCCGCGACGGCGCCGCTCGCGGTGCTGCACCTGAGCCGGACGGCAACCCCTGCGCCCGACCTCAGTGCGCTGGTCTGCGAACCCGTCCACGACGGGGCGCCTTCGGTGGCCTACCGGCTCACCCGCACCGGGTCCGGCTGGGTGCGATCCCTGCTCTCGGAGCCGGCGCAGTTCTCCGTGTCGGATCTCCTCAGCCGCGACACCGCAGCCCTCGAGGGCCCGGTCGCGGCCGGCGAGACGATCGCCGAGCAGCTCGCGGCCTGCTGTGCCGCGCACGACGTCGCGGCGGCCGGAGTCGTTGTCCGGCGGTACCGCGACTGGCTCGGCTCCGATCCCGGTACGCCGGTCCCGGCCGACCGGGTGGCGCTGCTGCCCCGGCTCGTCGTCGGTGACGAACGGCTCGAGGTACTCGATGCGAGCTGGACCGCGCTCGAGTCCGCGCCGCGCGACGTCGTCCTCGTCCGTGGTCTGCTCGACGTGTCCGCCGACCTGCTGGCACGCGGCATCCGGCACCCGTGGTCGCCCGGCTCGGCGGCGCGTGACCTGACGACGGCGTTGGCCGCGGCGGCAGGGATCGAGGACCTCGCCCCGGTCCTGGTCGAGGCACTGGCTCTGGACGCGCGACTGCGTCCGGCCGGCACCGCACCCGACTACGACGAACCGGCGGGCATCTCGCAGCTGAGTCATGCCGAGCTCGTCGAGATCGCCGAGGGCCTCGGCCAGCGCGTCTCCCAGAGCGACGCCCACGTCGTCTGGCTGCTGCAGCGGCTCCAGGGCCGCCAGCGCGCCCTGCGTCAGCTGCGCGGCCAGCTCAACGCCGTCAACGGTTCGCGCGAGATGCGCGCCGGCCGGTTGATCTTCTTCGTGCACGAACTGGTACGCCGGCGCCGCCGTGCGCGCGCCGAGGCCGCGGACCGACCCGGTGAGTGGCGTGATCCGGCGACCCGGCCGCCCGAGCCGCAGCGGGAGGGCCCGATCGAGATCGAGTCGAACCTGATCCCGCCGGCCTACGAACCCGGTCCCGAGATCAAGGTCGTGCCGCCCGAGGACTGATCCGGTCTGGGATCAGAGCAGGTCCAGGGACATCGGCGTCCCCATCTCGACGTCCACCCGGAACGCCCGGCCCTCGATGTCGCGGAACGAGTCCGGGGGCATCCCGTCGGCAGGTCGCACCGACCGCACGTTGTCGGGACCGACGAGCTCGCCTGCCTTCACGTCCCGGGTCACGAACAGCGAGCGCCGGAACCGCAGGCCCTCGGCCTCGATCTCCTTCGGTCCGACCGTGGCCTCACCCATCGCCTGCCAGGCGATCCGGGTCTCGGTGACCAGCGAGGCGAACTCGCCCGGGTCGAGGGAGAAGTCGGCGTCGACGCCGCCATCGGCGCGGTCCAGGGTCAGGTGCTTCTCGATCACGGTGGCGCCGAGGGCGACTGCGGCGACCGACGCGCCGATCCCCAGCGTGTGGTCGGACAGCCCGACCTGAACGTCCAGGCCGTCACGCAGGACCGGGATGCCACGCAGGTTCGAGGCCTCGGGAGGAGCCGGGTAGGAGGCCGTGCAGGACAGCACCACGACGTCCTCGTTGCCGGTCTGCCGGGCAGCGCGCAGGGCAGCGTCGATCTCGCCCAGCGTGGCCGTGCCGGTCGAGATGATCGTCGGCAGCCCGGTCCCGGCGATGGCCCGGATCAGGGGCAGGTCGGTGATCTCGCTGGAGGCCTGCTTCATCAGGGGCACGCCGAGTCCGACGAGGAAATCGACCGCGGTCGGGTCGAAGGGAGCGCTGAACGCGATCAGCCCGAGCTCGTTCGCCAGCGAGAAGATCGGCTCGTGCCAGTCCCACGGCGTGTGCGCCTCGGTGTAGAGGTCGTAGAGCCGGCGGTTGGGCCACAGCGGGTGATCCGCGCTCAGCCGGAAGCGTGGCGAGTCCACGTCCAGGGTGATCGTGTCGGCGGTGTAGGTCTGGATCTTCACGGCGTGCGCACCGGTCTCGGCGGCCGCCCTGACGATGGCGAGGGCGCGCTCGAGGTCACCGTTGTGGTTGCCGGACATCTCGGCGATCACGAACGGCTCGTGGTCGGCGCCGATGCTGACCGGGCCGCGGGGTCCGGCAACGGTGATCGTGCCGGCGCTCTTCAGGGCGCCTTTCTGGCCGCTCTTCTGGGGGCTCACTGCTGGCCTCTCGTGCTCGGGTTGCGACGGTCCTCGCGTCGCAGCGTGATCGGGAAGAAGACCCGGCCGTCGTCCTTGGTCTCGGGCTCGCCCTCGGTGAAGCGGAACCGCCGGTTCATCTGGCGTACGGCGGCATTGTCCTCGTGCACCTCGGCACGCAGCAGGTCCAGGTCGAGCTCGTCGAAGGCGTACGCCGTCGCATCCTTCATCACCGCGATCCAGGCCGTCATCGAGACGCCCTCGGCGGTCACGGTCTCGTTGTCGAGGAAGAAGCCCCACGAGCCCGAACGGGGCCCGGGACCGGCGAGGTCGAGGTCGAAGAAGGTCACGATGCCCAGCGGCCGGTCCGACTGGGTGAACACCAGCACCCGCCGGGTGGGATCATCCCTGACCCGGGACCACCACGTCAGGTGCTCGGTGGGACCGATCTCGTG
The DNA here is from genome assembly GCA_025964775.1 of Marmoricola sp. Classification (GTDB taxonomy): domain Bacteria; phylum Actinomycetota; class Actinomycetes; order Propionibacteriales; family Nocardioidaceae; genus Marmoricola. The sequence continues at coordinate 26,195 of JAOPYE010000030.1, read as the reverse complement.
CTGGGCGATGCTGACCGCACGGTTCGCCGGCTGGTTGCGCCACTCGCGCATCGGCTCGACGTCGGTGTCCGCAACGGGACGCAGCATCGGTTCACTCCTCGGCAGTCTCGTGTGGGTGCAGTCGGGTGGTCGTGGTGAAGCATGCCAACGGTAGTCTCCCTGCCATGAGTTCCGTGTCCCGCGAGCAGTTGCGCGCCCTGATGGGCGAGGTCCTCGCCACCGGTGGGAAGGCCCTTCCCGACGACGACGGAGCGCTTCTCGCCGATATCGGGTTCCGCTCGCTGGACTTCAGCGAGCTGGCCCTGCGGGTCGAGGACGAGATCGACGCCGAGCTCAACTTCGAGGCCGCCGGACTGCGCCAGATCACCACGATCGCCGACGTGCTCGACCTGCTCACCGAGATCCAGGACCAGTGAGCGGCGCGGCCTCGAGCAACCGCCTGATCGACGTCCGCAGCGGCCGGACCACGACCTGGGCGGACCTGCGTCACGTCGACATCCCTGCGCCGGCGGCGGTCGTCGTCGACTCCTCGTTCGCCGCGCTTCCGTCAGTGAAGGCACACGCCGAGACCGGTGCCGAGTTCCTCGTGGTCGCGGCCGGCCGGATGGAGCAGGCGCTGCGGACCGAGCTGCGCAGCGCAGGGTTCGCGATCGTCGATCCCGACGGTGGCGTCGAGGCGGCCCTGGTGCCACGTCCTGCGCAGGACGGACGGCTCTGGTTGCTGACCTCGGGCTCGACCGGTCGCCCCAAGCAGATCGGCCACACCCTCGCCTCGCTCACCACCGTGTCGGGCGACATGTCCGCGCGCACCTGGCTGTGCCCGTACTCGCCGGGCACCTACGCCTGGTGGCAGGTGGTCACGCTCGCCCTCGGGTCTGCCGGCCAGGACCTGGTCGTCGTCGACCCGTCCGACCTGGACAGCTGGGTCGCCGCGGGCATCGAGTACGGCGTGACCGCGGCATCCGGCACCCCGACGTTCTGGCGCCAGACGATGATGGCGCACAAGGACCGGCTGGCCGACGTACCGCTGCAGCAGATCAGCCTCGGCGGCGAGCCCGTCGACCAGGCCGTCCTCGACCAGCTCCGGACCTTCTTCCCCGACGCCCGCATCTCCTGGATCTACGCGTCCTCCGAGCTCGGCGCCTCGATCGTGGTGCACGACGGCCGGGCCGGGTTCCCGGTCGAGTGGCTCGATCGTGACGCTCCGGACCGCCCCCGCCTCTTCGTCGAGGGCGACGAGCTGGTGATCAGCTCGCCGCACCACGGCGCGGGCCTGGACGGGGCCGTGCGCACCGGTGATGCCGTCGTCATCGCTGACGGGCGGGTGGTGATCACCGGCAGGATCGACAGCGACGAGATCAACGTGGGCGGCGCGAAGGTCTCGGCCGGCGTCGTACGGGGCGTGCTCACCAGCCACCCCGACGTCGCCTGGGCCCATGTCAGGGGCCGGAAGTCCCCGCTGGTCGGGAACCTGGTGGTTGCCGAGGTCGTCCTCACCTCGGGCGAGACCGCCGCGCCGGAGGTCGTCGAGGCGCTCAAGGCGTGGTCCGCGGACCGCCTCCCCGACTACGGCGTGCCGCGGATGATCAAGCTGCTGGAAGAGATTCCGGCGAAGGAGACGCTGAAGAGCGATGTCTGAGTCCTCCCCCGAGCTCACCCCGGTTCCGCCGGCGACCGTCGTCCTGATCTCGGGCGCCTCGCGCGGCCTGGGCCTGGCGATGGTCACCGACCTGCTGGGCCGCGGCCTGAAGGTGGCTGCGTTCGCGCGCACCGTCACGCCCGAGCTGGACGCGCTCGCGGCGGCCTACCCCGCGACCAGCCACTTCGGCTCGGTCGACATCACCGACGACAGCGCCTGCCAGGCGTTCGTCAAGGAGGTCGAGGCGAAGCTCGGCGTCATCGACGCGCTCGTCAACAACGCCGCGATCGGCCAGGACTCGCTGCACGTGCACACGCCGGCGGACCGGATCGAGCAGATCATCGCCACCAACCTGACGGCGCCGCTGGTGCTGACCCGGTTCTGGCTGCGCCGGTTGCTCGGCAAGGGCCGACGCGGTCGCCTCGTCAACATCACCTCGATCTGCGGCCAGCGCGGGTACCCGGGGCTGGTCGCCTACTCGGCGACCAAGGCCGGACTCGACGGTGCCACGCGATCGATCGCGCGGGAGTTCTCCGGGCGGGTGGTCGCGAACGCCGTCGCGCCCGGGTTCTTCGCGTCCGAGATGTCCGCGGTCCTGGGCCAGACCCAGCTCGACGCCATCCTGCGTCGGACCCCGTCGGGCCGGTTGACGACCCCCGAGGAGGTCGTTCCGGTGGTGCGGATGTTGCTGCTCGAGGAGACCAACATCAACGGCCAGGCGATCGTGATCGACGGTGCCGGCTCCATCTGAGCTCGTCGCCGGGCTGCGGATCGGGACCCCGGCCGAGCTGGCGGACGCGGAGACCAGGTCGTACCTGGCCGACGGTCGGGCGGTCGGCTGGTACGGCGCTCCGGGTGTCGTGATCGATGCCGAACTGAGCGACCAGGAGGTGCCGGCCGCGCTGGCGGCCCGGTACGGCACCGGGGACTTCTGGGGGCGCTGGACCCGCACCGAGTGCGCCGCGAAACGGGCCGGCGTGCCGATCGCCTTGCAGCTGCGGTCGACGGGGCTGGACGCGCCGGGGGAGGCTCGCACGATCGAGCTCGACGGGGTCACGGTCTCGGTCCTGTGACACACGCCACCCTGCCTCGGGGGTTACCGCCCGGTGTCCGGGCGACGTAGGCTTCCGGTGTCATTGAGTAGTGCGGTACCCGCGAGGGACTGCAACGAAAGGCGATGAGCCCACATGACCCGTATCGGGGTTGTTGGCGCCGGCCGGGTCGGCGCTGTCCTTGCCGCTGCGCTGCGCGCTGCCGGTCACGAGATCGTGTCGGCGGCCGGTGAGTCGACGGCGTCGCGGACCCGCATCTCCACGCTGCTGCCCGGTGTCGGGATCGCGAAGCCGACCGATGTCGCGCGCTCCTGCGACCTGCTCCTGCTCACCGTTCCGGACGACATGCTCGAGAACGTCGTGACCACGATGGTCGGCGCCGGTGCGATCCGCGAGGGCCAGTACGTCTGCCACACCTCGGGCCGCCACGGCCTGGCCGTGCTGGACATCGCCGCCTCGGTCGGCGCGCGCCCGATCGCGATGCACCCGGCGATGACCTTCACCGGGACCGCCGTCGACCTCGAGCGGCTGCGCGGCTGCGTCTTCGGCACCACCGTCGGCCCGGAGGACCGAGGGGTTGCCGAGGGCCTGATCGCCGATCTCGGCGGAGTCGCCATGTGGGTGGCCGAGGACAAGCGGGCGCTGTACCACGCAGGGCTTGCGCACGGCGCGAACCACCTCGTGACCCTGGTCGCCCAGGCTATGGAGCTGCTCGCGGCCTCGGGCGCCGACGACCCGGCCGCCACTCTGCGCCCCCTCCTCTCCGCAGCGCTCGACAACGCCCTGGTCGCCGGGGACGCGGCCCTGACCGGTCCGATCGTCCGGGGCGACGTCAACACCGTGCGCGCCCACCTGGCCGCCATCGGCGAGACCGCACCGGCCACGATCCCGTCGTACGTCGCGATGGCCAAGGCCACGGCCGACCGGGCCGTGCTGGACGGACGCCTGATGCCGATCCGCGCGGTCAAGATCGTCCGGCTCCTCGACGAGGCGCTGGCCCGCGTCGAAGAGCCGCACCTCACCCGCGGCCAACGGACCGAGCACCAGTGAGGTCGACCCTCGTCCGCGCCGATTCCCGCGCGGACCTGCGAAGTGCGCTCGCCGAACGCAGTGCCGGCCGCGTCGCGTTCGTGCCGACCATGGGGGCGCTGCACGACGGGCACCTCGCGCTGATCGAGCGTGCCCGCGACGAAGTCGGGTTCGAGGGCGCCGTCGTCGTGTCGATCTTCGTCAACCCGCTGCAGTTCGCGCCCGGTGAGGACCTCGACCGGTACCCGCGCACGCTGGAAGCCGACCTGGAGGCGTGCGCCGTCGCCGGCGCCGACATCGTCTTCACCCCCGGGGTCGACGAGGTCTACCCCGGTGGCGAGCCTCAGGTCACGGTGGCCCCGGGCCCGCTGGCCGAGATCCTCGAGGGCAGCTCGCGACCGGGACACTTCGCCGGCGTGCTGACCGTGGTCGCCAAGCTCTTCGGGCTGGTCCGACCCGATGTCGCCGTGTTCGGCGAGAAGGACTACCAGCAGCTCACCCTCGTACGGCGCATGGTGGCCGACCTGTGCCTGGGCGTCGAGCTGATCGGCGCGGAGACCGTGCGCGAGCCCGACGGCCTGGCACGTTCGAGCCGGAACCGTTTCCTCGATGTCGACCAGCGTCGGCGGGCCGTGGCCCTGTCCGCAGCGCTGTTCTCGGCCCGCAACGCGGCGGGTTCGGCGGCAGCGGCACTGCAGGCGGCCACCGACGTCCTCGACGCCAGCGAGGGCGTCGAGCTCGACTACCTCGAGCTGACCGCACCGGATCTCGGCCCGGCCCCCGAGTCCGGCGACGCACGCCTGCTGATCGGCGCCCGGGTCGGCACCACCCGCCTGATCGACAACATCGCCCTCGTCCTCACCCCGCAGTACACCGCCCTCACCCCCGGAGACACATGATGTTGCGCACCATGATGAAGAGCAAGATCCACCGCGCCACCGTGACCCAGGCCGACCTGCACTACGTCGGCTCTGTCACCGTGGACGAAGACCTGCTCGATGCCGCAGATCTCCTCGCCGGCGAGCTGGTGCACATCGTCGACGTCACCAACGGAGCCAGGCTGGAGACCTACACGATCGCGGGCGAGCGCGGCTCCGGCATCCTCGGCATCAATGGCGCCGCAGCCCGTCTGGTGCACCCCGGCGACGTGGTGATCCTGATCGCCTACGGCCAGATGGAGACCGCTGAGGCTCGTGGGTTGCAGCCGCACGTCGTCTTCGTCGATGCGGACAACGCGATCATCGGGACCGGGTCCGACCCGGCGGAGGCGTTGCCCGGCACCGGCCTGGTCCGCGGCGACCTCGCCGACGCCAGCCGTCGCTGATCGGCGTCGGGATGCGCATCGGAGTTCCTGAACGCCTCGCCGCCGGTACACCCGGGTGGACCCGCGAGGCCGACGTCGTCGTGGTCGGCACCGGCATCGCGGGCCTCACGGCGGCGCTTCGGTTGCGGGGCCAGGTGGGCAAGATCCTGGTGGTCACCAAGGACGTCCTCTCGGCGGGCTCGACGCAGTGGGCCCAGGGCGGCATCGCCGCCGCACTCGGACCGGGGGACACCCCGACCGAGCACGAGATCGACACCCTGGTCGCCGGTGCAGGAGCCTGTGACCTCGCGGCCGTGCACGTCCTGGTCAACGAGGGTCCCGAGGCGGTCCGCGAGCTGATCGCGCTCGGTGCCAACTTCGACCACTCCGCCGACGGTGAGCTGTCGCTGACCCGCGAGGGCGGGCACCACCGCGACCGGATCGCGCATGCCGGCGGCGACGCGACCGGCGCCGAGATCCAGCGGGCTCTGGTCGCGGCGATCGAAGCGGCGCCGGAGATCGAGGTCATCCAGCACGCCCTCGCCGTCGACCTCCAGCTCGACGCCGCCGGTGCCGTTGCCGGGATCACCCTGCACGTCATCGGCGAGGGTCAGCGAGACGGCGTCGGGGCGGTCCGTTGCCGGGCCGTCGTCCTGGCGTCGGGCGGCCTGGGACAGGTGTTCTCGCAGACCACCAACCCGGCGGTCTCGACCGGAGACGGGATGGCCCTCGCGCTGCGGGCCGGCGCCGTCCTGCGCGACCTGGAGTTCGTCCAGTTCCACCCCACCGTGATGTACCTCGGTCCGGAGTCCCGGGGCCAGCAGCCGCTGATCTCCGAGGCGGTTCGTGGTGAGGGCGCGTTCCTGGTCGATTTCGCGGGCAACCGCTTCATGCAGGGCCAGCATGAGCTCGCCGACCTCGCGCCGCGCGACGTCGTCGCCAAGGCGATCACCCGACGGATGCTCGCCGAGGGCAAGCCGCACATGTGGCTCGATGCTCGCCATCTGGGACGTGAGTTCTGGGAGAAGCGTTTCCCGACGATCCTGGCGACCGCGCGCTCCCACGGGGTCGACCCGGTCACCGAGCTCATCCCGGTCGCGCCGGCATGTCACTACGCATCGGGAGGAGTGGCCACCGACCTGTGGGGCCGCTCGACGATCCAGGGCCTCTACGCCACCGGCGAGGTGGCTTGCTCGGGCGTGCACGGAGCCAACCGGCTGGCGTCGAACTCGCTCCTCGAGGGTCTCGTCTTCTCGCGCCGGATCGCGCAGGTGCTGCCCGGCGAGCTGCGCCCGCAGACCGACCCGGCCCCGGACCCACGGGTGCCCGGCGTCATCGACGCCGGCGTCCGTACGGCAATGCAGGCGACCATGACCGATCGTGTCGGTGTGCTGCGCAGCGCTGAGGGCCTCGGGTCGGCGCTGGCGTCCCTCGACGACCTGGCCGGCACTCCCGGCGTCGAGGGAGTCCCGGCCTGGGAGACCACCAACCTGGTCTCGATCAGCACCGCGCTGGCCACGGCGGCGCTGTTGCGCGAGGAGACTCGCGGATCGCACTGGCGCGAGGACTTCGGCGTGCGTGACGACGCCGGGTTCTCGGGGCACTTCGACGTCGTGCTCAGTCACGGCGCCCCGGTGGCGACGTTCCGCGCGGCCCCGGCGACCGACGGCGTGACGGTGCCCGAATGAACTCGATCGCCGCGACGCCGTACGAGGACCTGCCCGCGGGCCTGGTCGCCGAGCTGACCGACGCGGGGCTCGACGCCCGGGCCGTGCATGCCGCGGTGGCGGCTGCCCTCACCGAGGACCTGCCGCCGGACGGCACCGGGGTGGACGTGACCAGCGAGGCGACGCTGCCCGACATCGAGGTGACCGGTTCCTTCGGTGCCCGTGATGACGGAGTCGTTGCCGGCCTCGCCATCGCCGAGCTGACTTTCGTCTACGTGCTCGGCGCCGAGGTCAAGGTGACCGACCGCCTCGCCGACGGAACCCGGGTCACGGCCGGCGACGTCGTGATGCAGGTGACGGGTCCGGTACGGGGCCTGCTGATCGCCGAGCGGGCCGCCCTGAACTTCGCCTGCCACCTGTCGGGGATCGCCACCGCGACCGCCTGCTGGGTGAGCGCGCTCGAGGGAACCCGAGCCCGGGTCCTGGACACGCGCAAGACCCTGCCCGGCTACCGCTCCCTCCAGAAGTACGCGGTGCGCTGCGGGGGCGGCGTGAACCACCGCTTCAGCCTCTCCGACATGGCGCTGGTCAAGGACAACCACGTGGTCGCCGCAGGAGGGGTGCTGCCGGCGTACCTCGCCGTGAAGGAGCGTTACCCCGACCTGCCGGTCGAGGTCGAGGTGACCGACCTCGACCAGCTCCGGATCCTGCTCGAGGCCGGCTGCCAGCAGATCCTGCTGGACAACATGAGCACCGAGATGATGACCCAGGCCGTGGCGCTGCGTGATTCTCTGGCCGGCGGGCGGGCGACGCTGGAGGCCTCCGGCGGGCTCACCGTCGACCGCGCCCGCGACGTGGCGCTGACCGGTGTCGACTTCATCTCCGTGGGCGCGCTGACCCACTCCGTGAAGGTCTTCGACCTCGGCCTGGACCTGCCGGAAGACGGTCGTGGGTCGTGACCCTCCTGTGCGCCGACATCGGCAACTCCCACACCACTCTCGGCCTGCTCTGCGACGGCGACGTCCGTGACCACTGGCGGGTCTCGACCCTGGAGACCCGGACGGCCGACGAGTGGTTCGTGCTGGTCGGCGGCCTGCTCTCGGACTCGGTGACGCTGGGCCACGACGGAGTCCCGGACGGGATCGCTGTCTGTGCCACCGTGCCCTCGGTCCTGCACGAGTGGCGCGACATGCTCGCCCGCTACTTCGGCGACGTCGTCTCGGTGGTCATCGAACCCGGGGTGCGCACCGGCGTACCGGTCCTGATGGACAACCCCCGCGAGGTCGGCGCGGACCGGGTGATCAACGCGCTGGCCGCCGCCACCCTGTACGACGGTCCGGCGATCGTCGTGGACTTCGGGACGGCGACCACCTTCGATGTGGTCAGCCCCCGCGGCGAGTACATCGGCGGCGCGATCTCGCCGGGCATCGACATCTCGCTGGAGGCGCTAGGCCGCCGCGGCGCCCAGCTGCGCAAGGTCGAGCTGCTCCGTCCCCGGACCGTGATCGCCAAGAACACCGTCGAGGCACTGCAGTCCGGCATGGTCTTCGGCTTCGCGAGCCAGGTCGACGGGATCGTCGCCCGGATGATCGAGGAGCTCGGCGTACCGGTCGCCGACGTGAACGTGATCGCCACCGGTGGACTGGCCCCGGTCGTCGTCGACGAGTGCCGCTCGATCACCGATCACCAGCCCTGGCTCACCCTGCGCGGCCTCGAGCTCGCCTTCGATCGCAACCGGTGACTCCCCGCCCACGCGCGGATCGGTAGCCTTCAGCCATGACCGACCAGCCCGATGCGCCAGCGATCGACGCCCTGCCTGGTGACGCGCCCGCTGACGACGTGCCGGAGCAGATGCAGGTCCGTCGGGACAAGCGTGCCCGGCTGCTCGCCGCCGGCAAGGAGGCCTACCCGGTCACCGTCGAGCGCACCCACACCATCAAGGACCTCCGGGCCGTGTTCGACCCGAAGCTGGAGGCCGGGGAGCTCGAGCCGGACACCCACACCGGCGAGATCGTCGCGATCACCGGCCGGGTGATCTTCCTGCGCAACACCGGCAAGCTCTGCTTCGTGCGCCTACGGGAGGGCGACGGCTCGGAGATCCAGGTGATGCTGTCCCTGGCCGACATCGGCGAGGAGTCGCTCGCCGAGTTCAAGGCGCTCGTGGACCTCGGCGACCTGCTCGCAGTCTCCGGCGAGGTGGTCACCTCGCGGCGCGGGGAGCTCTCGGTCCAGGCCGCGACGTGGAGCATCGCGGCCAAGACGCTGAGGCCGCTGCCCAACGAGCACCGACCCCTCTCCGACGAGGCCCGGATCCGGCTGCGGTACGTCGACATGATGATCCGGCCCGAGGCCCGCGACATGGTCCGGACCAAGGCCGCCGTGCTCCGCAGCCTGCGCACCACCCTCGACGCCCGGGGCTACCTCGAGGTCGAGACACCCATCCTCCAGCTGACCAACGGCGGTGCGGCGGCGAGGCCGTTCAGGACCCACCTCAATGCGCTGGACCAGCCGATGCTGCTGCGCATCGCGCTCGAGCTCGACCTGAAGCGCGCGATGATCGGCGGCGTCGACAAGGTCTACGAGATCGGCCGGACCTTCCGCAACGAGGGTCTGGACTCCACCCATGCGGCCGAGTTCTCGATGCTCGAGGCCTACCAGGCCTACGGCGACCAGTTCACGATGATGGAGCTGACCCGCGACCTCGTCCTGGGCGCGGCCCGCGAGGTGGGCCGGACCGTGGTGCCCGGACGCGACGGCTCGGAGATCGACCTCGAGGCACCGTGGCGCCAGGCCCCGATCCTCGGACTGGTCTCGGACGCGCTGGGCGAGGAGATCACTGTCGAGACCTCGGTCGATTCCCTGCGCAAGCATGCGGCGGATCGTGACGTCGAGCTGCAGCCGAAATGGGGAGCGGCCGAGATCGTCGTGGAACTCTACGAACAACTCGTCGAGGATTCCCTGATCAATCCGACTTTCGTCATGGATTACCCCGCTGCGGTCAAGCCGCTGGCGAAGGCGCACCGATCCAAGAATGGCCTGAATGAGGCCTGGGATCTGATCATCAATGGTGTCGAGCTCGCGCCGGCGTACTCGGAGCTCAACGACCCGGTCGTCCAGCGCGACCGGCTGACCGCCCAGTCGCTGCTCGCGGCGGCGGGTGATGCCGAGGCGATGGAGCTCGACGAGGTCTTCCTCAAGGCGATGGAGTACGGCATGCCGCCGGCCGGAGGCATGGGCATGGGTGTGGATCGCCTGATCATGTTGCTCACCGGCGCCGGAATCCGCGAGACCATCCTATTTCCGCTGTTGCGCCCAGAGTAGGACGGCATTCTTCCCCGGTATCCGCGTTTGGTATTTCGGGTATTGTTCCTAAATAGGCAATCGGGTACCAGGAATAGGATTTCAACATGGCGCAAAAGGTGAACATCGTTCTCGTCGATGACATCGACGGGTCCGATGCGGTCGAGACCGTGAACTTCGGCCTCGACGGCAAGGACTACGAGATCGACCTCAACGCCAAGCACGCCAGCCAGCTGCGCGACGCGGTGGCGCCCTACCTCGGCCACGCCCGTCGTGCCGGCGGCCGCAAGCGCGGACGTACCGACGTGGGCCCGAGCCCTGCCGACATCCGCGCCTGGGCGCGCGAGAACGGCTTCGACGTCCCTGAGCGCGGCCGGGTCTCCTCGACCGTGCGTGAGGCGTACGTCGCCGCGCACTGAGGTCAGTCGACCGGCGGGTGGGACCCGCCGAACCCGGCCTCGCTGTTGATGCGGCCGTACTTCGGAACCCACACGGTGCGGTGCCCGGGGGTCCCGCCGAGGATCACCCGTCGCAGCGAGACGTCGTTGCTGCGGGTCGTCTCGTAGAGGCGGTTGGCCGGGTTCGCGGTCACCCGGATCCAGTAGGTCCCGTTGGGCAACCCGCTGATGTCGATCGACTGGCCGGCGCGCTGTTGCGAGTAGGTGTCGCCCCAGCCTGAGGCGAGGACCTCGCGCACCCAGATCGAGGTGACGTCACCGCAGGCGGTCGACAGGTCGCCGTCGCCGGGGTTCACCACGGCCCCGGGCTGCAGCAGGTCGATCGCATCGGTCGGGGCCAGGCAGAACGCCTCCTTGCCGCTGGTGCGCAGCGTGTGCTGGCGGCGGTTGACCAGGTCGTACCGGGCGAAGTCCCTGAAGTGCCAGTGCATGTGGGTCGGGCGCGCGTCGTAGCGCATCGTCCCGACCGGGCGCGAGGCCACCTGCCGGGTACCCCGGTAGAAGAACTGGTACGCCGTCATGACCGGCGTACTGCCACGTCGGAAGCCCTCGGCGACCAGGGGACCGGGACCACCGTTGTAGACCGTGGCCGCGAAGTCGAGCAGGTCGCGGCCGTTCTCGTCGTGGGTGGCGATCTGCCAGGCAGGCAGGGCGATGAGGTCCGGGAACAGCCCCCGTTCCAGGCGGCCGGAGCTGCCGGCCACCGGCGCGGACTGACGGTCTGTGGAACTCGCGGCTGCCAGCCCGGGACCGGTCGCTGCCGGACCCGGTCCCGGCGGGTCGACCGGGTCGGTGACGTGCCGGACCGTGACCTGGAACCGCAGCCTGCGCTGTCCGGCGGGAATACCGAACGCCTCGGCCAGGCCCGTGCGCAGCGTGAGGTCGAAGATCACGTGACTCCCGACGTTCAGAGGAGGCGGGGTGATCCCGTACTGGAGGAGCTGGCGCGACCAGCCGCTGTCGATACCCCAGCGCTCGCCGCGGGTGAAGGGGTTGGTCGTGCACCCGAAGATGAAGTGGGTGGTGGTCGCAGCCTGCGGGCCCAGCCGGCTCTCGGTGCCGTCGTTCGGGCACCACGACGAGCGCGACCGGGAGATCAGCCCTCCGGTCGGGGTGAGCCAGGTGAGCGTGAAGGCGTTCTTCAGGCCGCTCCAGCCGGCGAGGGCAGAGGTCCTCAGCGTGCGAGTGCGGTTCCCGATCCGGACCGTCGCGGTGATCGGCTGGTGGGCGTTCCGCCGTCTGACGTCGATCTCGAACTGGTGCAGGGGCGACTCCAGGTACGCCGCAGGGTTGAATTCGACCCACTCGTCGGGGCCGGAGTTGTGGATCGTCAAGACGACACTGTGATCGGGGCTGAACAGGCGCACTCCGGGCGCCTCCGGTCGGGTGGCGGCCGTGGCCACCATGGTGCTCAGGGACAGTGCGCCGACGACGGCTGCTGCGGGGACGATCCTACGGAATTGACGTGCCACCACGGTGACCTCTCTGGGGACCTCTGGCCGGGGCCCCGGCGGCCCTGACGGCTTCTTCGACGCTGTTCCTGACGAATTGGTTGCATCCGCCGATGAACAGGTCAGCACCCGGTCTGTTCGCTGAGAGCGCGATGCCCATGTTCGCTGTTAGCGAAGACGGGCTTTCGGTGGAACACGTAGGGTGGAAGGAGGGTTTGAGAGGCGTGCGGGTCGCACGTTGATCAGCCCGCGTAGTCAAGGAGCGATGCCCATGTTCGAACGGTTCACTGACCGTGCCCGTCGTGTTGTCGTGCTGGCCCAGGAAGAGGCCCGCATGCTCTCGCACAACTACATCGGTACCGAGCACATCCTGCTCGGGCTGATCCACGAAGGTGACGGCATTGCGGCCAAGGCTCTGGAGAGCCTCGGCATCTCGCTCGAAGGCGTCCGCGCCCAGGTCGAAGAGATCATCGGCCAGGGCCAGCAGGCGCCGAGCGGCCACATCCCCTTCACCCCCCGCGCCAAGAAGGTCCTCGAGCTGTCCCTGCGCGAGGCCCTGCAGCTCGGCCACAACTACATCGGGACCGAGCACATCCTGCTCGGCCTCATCCGCGAGGGCGAGGGCGTTGCCGCCCAGGTCCTGCAGAAGCTGGGCGCCGACCTGAACCGCGTGCGCCAGCAGGTCATCCAGCTGCTCTCGGGCTACCAGGGCAAGGAGGCCCAGACCGCAGGCACCGCTCCCGAGGCTGCGCCGTCGAGCTCACTGGTCCTCGACCAGTTCGGCCGCAACTACACGCAGGCCGCCAAGGAGGGCAAGCTCGACCCCGTCATCGGTCGCGAGAAAGAGATCGAGCGGGTCATGCAGGTGCTCTCCCGGCGCACCAAGAACAACCCGGTGCTGATCGGTGAGCCCGGCGTCGGTAAGACAGCGTGCGTCGAGGGACTTGCCCAGGCGATCGTGCGCGGCGACGTGCCCGAGACGCTGAAGGACAAGCAGATCTACTCGCTCGACCTCGGTGCCCTGGTCGCCGGCTCGCGCTACCGCGGTGACTTCGAGGAGCGGCTGAAGAAGGTCCTCAAGGAGATCAAGACCCGCGGCGACATCATCCTGTTCATCGACGAGCTGCACACCCTCGTGGGCGCCGGCGCTGCCGAGGGCGCGATCGACGCTGCCAGCATCCTCAAGCCGATGCTCGCGCGTGGTGAGCTGCAGACGATCGGTGCGACGACGCTCGACGAGTACCGCAAGCACCTGGAGAAGGACGCCGCGCTCGAGCGCCGGTTCCAGCCGATCCAGGTGGCCGAGCCGACGATCGCGCACACGATCGAGATCCTCAAGGGCCTGCGCGACCGCTACGAGGCGCACCACCGGGTGACCATCACCGACGAGGCTCTCGTGGCCGCGGCGACGCTGGCCGACCGGTACGTCTCGGACCGGTTCCTGCCGGACAAGGCGATCGACCTGATCGACGAGGCGGGCTCGCGGTTGCGGATCCGCCGGATGACCGCTCCGCCGGACCTGCGCGAGTTCGACGAGAAGATCGGCGACGTCCGCCGTCGCAAGGAAGGCGCCATCGACGGCCAGGACTTCGAGGCCGCCGCTCGCCTTCGCGACGAGGAGAAGCAGCTGATCCTGGCCAAGGCCGAGCGCGAGAAGCAGTGGCGCGCCGGTGACATGGACGTGGTGGCCGAGGTCGACGAGGAGCTCATCGCCGAGGTGCTCGCCGTGGCGACCGGGATCCCGATCGTCAAGCTCTCCGAGGAGGAGTCGACCCGGCTGCTCAAGATGGAGGACGAGCTGCACAAGCGCGTCATCGGTCAGGACGAAGCCGTCAAGGCGCTGTCCAGGGCGATCCGTCGTACTCGTGCCGGCCTGAAGGACCCGAAGCGTCCCGGCGGCTCGTTCATCTTCGCCGGTCCGTCCGGTGTCGGTAAGACGTGGCTCTCCAAGACGCTGGCGGAGTTCCTGTTCGGTGACGAGGACTCGCTCATCCAGCTGGACATGTCGGAGTTCTCCGAGAAGCACACCGTCTCGCGGCTGTTCGGTTCGCCTCCGGGCTACGTGGGCTACGAAGAGGGTGGCCAGCTGACCGAGAAGGTGCGGCGCAAGCCGTTCTCGGTGGTCCTGTTCGACGAGGTCGAGAAGGCGCACCCGGACATCTTCAACAGCCTGCTGCAGATCCTGGAGGAAGGTCGCCTGACCGACAGCCAGGGCCGCGTCGTCGACTTCAAGAACACCGTGATCATCATGACCACGAACCTGGGGTCGCGCGACATCAGCAAGGGCGTCAGCCTGGGCTTCGGCAACGCCTCGGACGTCCAGGGCTCCTACGAGCGGATGAAGGCCAAGGTGCAGGAGGAGCTCAAGCAGCACTTCCGGCCCGAGTTCCTCAACCGTGTCGACGAGACCATCGTGTTCCCGCCGCTCTCGCAGGAGCAGATCATCTCGATGGTCGACAACATGATCGCGTCGGTCGAGCTGCGGCTGAAGGACCGGGACATGTCGCTGGAGCTGACCCAGCCCGCCAAGGACCTGCTCGCCACCAAGGGCTTCGACCCCGTGCTCGGTGCGCGTCCGCTGCGGCGCACGATCCAGCGCGAGATCGAGGACGTCCTGGCCGAGAAGATGCTGTACGGCGAGGTCGGCCCCGGCCAGATCGTGGTCGTCGGGATCGAGGGCGAGGGCAAGGAGCAGACCTTCACCTTCCTCGGGACACCGCGGGTCGAGCTGCCCGACTCACCGCCGGTCGAGGTGGCCGGCGGCGGCGAGGAAGCCTCCGTCTGAGCCGGTTTCGAGACGGTCGCCGAGCGACCTCCTCAACCACCGGGAAGCATGTAGCGCTGGCCTTCCTGCACGACGAGACTATCGTCGAGCAGGGAGGCCAGCGCTCGTTCGCGCTGGGCCGGGTCTGCCCAGACCGCGTCGAGCCTGGCTCGCGGCACCGAGCCGGCTGACTCGCGCAGGACCGCGAGCAGGCGGCCGCGGCACTGGCGATCGGTGCCGGCCCAGGCCTGCACCTTGCGTGCCGGTCCGCTGTACGCCGGCCGCCCGGCCTGCTGCCAGGCGCACAGGGCACTCACCGGGCAGCGGCCGCACGCCGGGCCCGCGGCCGTGCACACCAGCGCGCCGAGCTCCATCACCGCAACGGCCCAGACCTCGGGTGCCTCCTCGGGGACCAGTGCCCCGGCCAGCTCGCTTTCGGCGCGGCTGACCGAGGGCGCGGGGAACTCGACGCCGCTGACGGCGCGGCCCAGCACCCGCCGGACGTTCGTGTCGAGGACAGCGTGCGAGCGCCCGAACGCGAAGGACGCGATCGCGGCGGCCGTGTAGTCACCGACCCCGGGCAGGGCGCGAATGTCCTCGTAGGTGTCGGGCACCTCGCCAGCGTGTCGCTCGGTGATGGCGATCGCCGACGCGTGCAGGCGAAGTGCTCGCCGCGGATAGCCGAGTCGCCCCCAGGCTCGTACGGCGTCGCCGGTCGTGGCCGCAGCCAGCGACGCCGGTGTCGGCCACGTGGTCAACCAGGCCTCGTGGACCGGCAGGACCCGGACAACCGGCGTCTGCTGCAGCATGAACTCCGAGACCATCACCGACCACGGACTCGTGCCCGGGCGTCGCCACGGCAGGTCCCGCGCGTTCTCGGCGTACCAGGCCAGGATCGGCTCCAGCAGCGCGTTCATGGCGCCACCCTACGGTGCGCCTTCCCCATCGGTGACGCGAAGTTTCCTACCGTTGCTCCATGACCAACGTGACCCGTCCGCGCGGCCGTCTTCCCGCCCGGGTCTACTGGTTCCGCCGTGGACTGGTGATCCTGACCCTCGTGGGTCTGGTCGTCGCGATCGCCCACCTGCTGGGCGGGACGGGCAGCACGCCGCCACCGGCGCGCGCCCGGGTCACCGCCGCGAGGACGACCCCCACGGCGACGTCGACCGCGCCTGTCGGGCCGGTCTCCGGTGCCGGTCCCGGCACCCCCTCGGCCACCGGTACGCCGCCTGCTGCCGGCCTCGCCCAGCCGACCGGAGCCTGTGCTGCGAGTGACATCACGGTGACGCCGGTGGTCGGTGCCCAGCTCGCCGGCCGTCCGGTTCCGTTGTCGCTGCACCTGACCGGCATCCAGCCCGCCTGCACCTTTGCGGTGACGCCGTACTCGCTGGTCGCCAAGATCACCCGCAGCCAGAACAGGATCTGGTCCTCGCAGGACTGCCCGAGCTCGATCCAGACGGCCTCGGTGGTCGTGCGCAGCGCCGTACCGACGACCGTCGTCGTGACCTGGAGCGGACGCAGCTCCGACTCGACCTGCAGCCGGGCCACCGACTGGGCCCTGCCCGGCAGCTACTCGGTCGAGGCCGCGGCGATCGGTTCGGCACCGTCCACGGCGGCGTTCACGCTGACGTCGCCGCCGCGGCCGGTCGTCACGCAGACAGTGCACCCGAAGGCGAAGAAGACGGTCGCGACGACCCAGACCCCGAGCACGGGTCACTGAGGCCGGGGCTATACGTAACGTTCGAGGATGCTGGACTCGGCGAGGCGGGACAGGCCTTCGCGGACGCTGCGGGCGCGCAGCTCGCCGACGCCCTCGACGATCTGGAGCTCCTCGACGCCGGCTGAGAGCAGCTTCTGCAAGGTGTCGAACTGGGCGATCAGGCCGTCGACGACGGTGCTGGGAAGCCGCGGGACCTTGGCCAGCAGCCGGTAGCCGCGCGGCGTGACCGCGCCGTCGAGGTGCTCGGTCTGGCCCAGCCCCAGGGCCTTGGCAACCATCGAGATGTCGACGAGGTCGGTGGGGGAGAGGGTCTCGAGATCCGCCAGCACGCTCTCCGGGGTCCGCTTGCGGCGACCGGAGGGCAGGTAGTCGCGCACCACGAGCTCGCGCTCCGCGTCGACGCCGGTGATGAGCTCCTCGAGCTGCAACGACAGCAGGCGACCGTCGGTGCCGAGCTCGAGCACGTAGTCCTCGATCTCCCGTGCGATCCGGGTGACCATCTCCAGCCGCTGGGCCACGACGGCGACGTCGCGGACGGTCACGAGGTCCTCGACCTCGAGGGCTGAGAGCGTGGAGGAGACCTCGTCGAGGCGCAGCTTGTAGCGCTCCAGGGTGGCCAGGGCCTGGTTCGCCCGGGACAGGATCGATCCGGAGTCCTCGAGCACGTACCGGGTCTCGCCGACGTACGCCGCAATGATCTGCATCGACTGCGAGACCGAGATCACCGGGAACCCGGTCTGCTTGGCGACGCGGTCGGCGGTGCGGTGGCGGGTGCCGGTCTCCTCGCTGGGGATGGTGTGGTCGGGCATCAGGTGCACGTTGGCGCGCAGGATCCGGGTGACCTCGGCGTCGACGACGATGGCGCCGTCCATCTTGGCCAGCTCACGCAGCGCGGTCGCGGTGAACGGGACGTCGAGGGTGAAACCGCCGGTGGCGATCGTCTCGACCGTCTTGTCCAGGCCGAGGACGATCAGTGCTCCGGTCCGCCCGCGAAGGATCCGTTCCAGGCCGTCGCGCAGGGACGTGCCCGGAGCGATGCTGGCGAGGGTCGCGCGCAGGCGCTCGGCCTCGTTCGCGTCGTCGGTGGCTACCACGGGCCCGAGTCTAGGGGCAGGTTCCCACAGCGTCGTACTCCTCGGAGAGCCCGAGGATGTCGACCGCCCGCCGGATGTTGTCGACGTCCACGACGCGCATCCCGTCCATCACCCGGCTGCGTCCGATGTGCTCGGGAGCCTCGGCCGGTACTGCGGCCGAGCGGAATCCCATCCGTCCGGCCTCCGAGAGCCGCACGTCGACGTCGCGAACCCGGCGCAGCTCGCCCGACAGGCCGAGCTCGCCGACCGCGACCACCTGACGTCCCAGCGGTCGGCCCCGGTACGCCGAGACGATGGCCAACGCGATGGCCAGGTCGTTGCTCGGCTCGACCAGGCGGGCGCCACCGACGCTGGAGACGAAGACGTCGTGCGAGTGCAGCCGGACTCCGGCGTGCTGCTGCAGGATCGCGAGGATCATCGCGACCCTCGACGAGTCGACTCCCGAGGTCGTGCGGCGCGGTCGCTCCGAGGCCGTGTGCGTCACGAGAGCCTGGACCTCGCTGAGCAGCGGGCGGCGGCCCTCCATGGCCACCGCGACGCAGGTGCCGGCGACGTTGCCGTGCCGGACGTCGAGGAACAGGCCGGTCGGGTCGGTGATCGCGACGATGCCGGCGGCGGAGAGATCGAAGCAGCCGACTTCGTCGACGGGGCCGAACCGGTTCTTCATCGCCCGCACCATCCGCAGCCGCGAGGACCGCTCGCCCTCGAAGTGCAGGACCACGTCGACGAGGTGCTCGAGGACGCGCGGGCCGGCGATCGACCCGTCCTTGGTGACGTGTCCGACCAGGACCAGGGTGATGTTGCGCAGCTTGGCCATCCGGATCAGCGCGGCGGCGACCTCCTTGACCTGGGTGACACCACCCGGCACACCGTCGATGTCGGCGGCGCTGATGGTCTGGATCGAGTCGATGACCAGCAGGGTCGGCTTGACCTGCTCGACGTGGCCGAGGACCGCGCCGAGGTCGGTCTCGGCGGCCAGGTACAGCTCGTCCTGGATGCCGCCGGTGCGGTCGGCACGCAGCCGCACCTGCGCCGCTGACTCCTCGCCGGTGAGGTACAGGGTGCGATGGCCGCCGCGCGCGGTCTGGGCCGCGACCTCCAGCAGCAACGTGGACTTGCCGACGCCCGGCTCACCGGCGAGCAGGATCGCTGCACCTGGGACCAGGCCGCCGCCGAGGACCCGGTCGAGCTCGGGTACCCCGCTCGTGCGGGCCTGGGAGT
Source organism: Marmoricola sp. (assembly GCA_025964775.1). Classification (GTDB taxonomy): domain Bacteria; phylum Actinomycetota; class Actinomycetes; order Propionibacteriales; family Nocardioidaceae; genus Marmoricola. The sequence continues at coordinate 7,497 of JAOPYE010000030.1, read as the reverse complement.
CCTCGATCGGGATCTCGCCGATCGGGAGTGCCTTCTGGGTCACCGGGCCGGCCTGCACCCGGCTCTTCGGGGCAGCGCGCTCGATCACGGTGCCCCAGGCCTGGCACTCACCGCACCTGCCCACCCATTTGGCAGCCTCCCAGCCGCATTCGCTGCAGTGGTACGGAGCCGTGGTCACCCTTGCCTTCGCCATGACTCGAACATATGTGCTAACGCCGACAGGATGAGTCAGGCGCGCTCAGTCATCTAGTCTTGGAACGTTCCACACGAGACCGGCCAGGCCGCACACCAGGGAGGCCCGATGAGTCCGAGCCGACGGCACAGCGACCCGCAGCCGACGCTCGCCACCGTGGCCGAACGTGCCGGAGTGTCGCGGCAGACCGTCTCGAACGCGCTGAACAACCCCGAGCTGCTCCGCGAGGACACGCTGGCCAAGGTCCGGGCGGTCATCGCCGAGCTCGGCTACACCCCGAACCGGGCGGCTCGGCAGCTGCGGACCCGGTCCTCGCACATGATCGGCCTGCGTTTCGAGGAGGCGCAGGAAGGCACCAGCAACGCCACGATGGACCGGTTCGTGCACACCCTCGTCGAGGCGACGGCCCGGACTGGCCACCACATCGTGCTCTTCGCCGGTGACCCCGACGACCCGCTCGACGGCTATGACGAGCTCCTGCGAGCCACCGCGGTCGATGCGTTCGTCATCACCGACACCTATGCAGGGACCCCTGCGGCCGACCTGCTCAGTCGCGTCGGCGCTCCCTACGTCACCTTCGGCCGGCCCTGGGACGACCCGAGTGCCCGGCACCCCTGGGTCGATGTCGCCGGCGCCCACGGTGCCCGCCTGGCCACCGAGCACCTCCTCGAGGTCGGTCATGCCCGGGTGGCCTGGCTCGGGTGGGAGGCCGCTTCGCGGATCGGTGAGGACCGTCGAGCCGGCTGGGAAGCCGCCATGGCCGCGGCCGGGACGTCGACCGACGGGCTCGGCGTCCGGATCACCGACAACGTCGACGCCGCCCGGATGGCTGCCCACGAACTTCTCGAGGATCCGACCGTGACGGCCTTCGCCTGTGCCAGTGACACCCTGGGCATCGGGGTCCTGCACGCCCTGGCGGAGCGCGGGCTCCGCCCCGGGGTCGACGTCGGCGTCGTCGGCTTCGATGACTCTCTCGGGGCCCAGGTGACCTGGCCCGGGCTGACCTCGGTGCGCCAGCCGCTTGAACAGGTCGCCATCGAGATCGTCGACCTGCTGCACACCGTGCTGTCGCACAAGACGGTCACCGAGCCGGCCCGCATGCTCGAGCCGACTCTCGTCGTCCGGCGGTCCACCCTGCGTGACAGTGCACGCTAGAACCGGGGCTCCTAGAACCTGCGCCACCACAGGTTGATCGCGTAGTCGGTGCCGGTGGCATCGGGATACTCGACCAGAACCTCCTCGGCGACGGCCGTCGGCAACTCGATCCGTACGACGGCCTCGAAGTCCTGCCGGTACCCGAACTCCCAGCGGATCAACAGCCGTTCGCGTTCCCAGCCGTGGCTGTCCCAGAACCTCTCGACGGCCACCGGGTCGACCTCGGCGAAGCCGCGCCGGAACCAACCGCCGAAGGTCGACCTCGTCGGGTCGTTGTCGATGACGAAGGCGGTCCCTCCGGGTCGCATCACCCGGTCGAGCTCGGCCAGGCCGGGCTCGCTGCCGGGCCCGAAGAAGTAGGCCCACCGGGCATGGGCGACGTCGGCCGAAGCATCCGGCAGCGGAACGTCGGCGGCGGATCCGTAGACGACCTCGACGTTCGGGTACCGGCGTACCCGTCGTCTGGCGATCGCCACCAGCGGCGGATGCGGCTCGACCCCGACGACGCGGGCGGCCGTGGCAGCGAATCCGGGTAGGTGGAACCCGGTGCCGCAACCGATGTCGACGACGGTGCCGGTCAGGTCCGCGCGTGCGGCCATCGCCGTAGCGATCAGCCCATCGGGGTCGACGCCGCGGTTCTCGATCTCGTACGTCGCCGGGTTGTCCCAGATGTTGGGGCTACGGCGGATCACGAGCTCAGAGGCGCACGAGGCCTGACGGCGTCTGGAACTGGGCGGCGACGATGCCGGGGGTGCCGTTGGGCGCGACCCACTCGACCTTGACGTCCTCCAGCGGCTGCTCCACCGGGGCGCCGAGCCACTCGGTGACACGGGCCGGATCGCCCGCGATCTCCAGTGACGCAAGGGAAATCTGCCCACTCGCCCCGGCTGAGGGGTGCAGGTGCGGGTCGGTCTGCCACTGGATGAAGTACGGCAGCTGCGGGTCGGACTGCAGGCCCTTGACGCCGACCTGTCGCCAGAGCAGCTCGGTGCCGTCGGGGCGGTGACGGTTGCCCTTGACCGACTCGCGACCCAGTCGTGCCTCCACCGGCGCGAGGTCCTCGACCGAGACGACCCAGCCCAGCCAGCCGCCACCGAGCTCTGAACGGGCACGCACGGCCTGGCCGAACGGGGCCTTGTCCGAAGCGGGATGGTCGAGGACCTCGACGAGCTCCAGGTAGGTGCCGTCGGTCAGCGGCAGGATCCGGTTGCGGGTCCCGAAGCGGGGGTGCACACCACCGTCGGTGAAGTCCTCGCCGAGCACCTTCGAGAGGCGATCGGCGGTCGCGGCGATGCCGTCCGGTCCGGCGGCGAAGATGATGTGGTCGAGGCGCATGGGTCGATTCTCACCCTGCCGGAATGCGGGTCGCACACCGGGGTCGGATCACTCTCTGCGCCACTCTCTGGGTCACTCTCTGGGAGACGAGGCCGGGTGCAGTGCGAGAAGCGAACGCGAACGCAGGTGGCGCTCGCAGCCGACCGCCAGGACGTCGTACGCAGGCTGTCCCATCAGGGCGATCAGCTCGGTCGCGTTGGAGAGGTAGACCGGCTCCGCGCCGACGTGCGCTTCGGTGTTTCCCGAGCAGTACCAGTCGAGGTCGTGACCACCGGGACCCCAGCCCCGTCGGTCGTACTCGCCGATGCTGACCTCGGAGTACGTCGTGCCGTCGGTGAGCTCGACGTCGCGGAAGGTACGCCGGATCGGCAGCTGCCAGCAGACGTCCGGCTTGGTCTCGACGAAGTGCACGTCCTCGCGCAACGCCAGGGCGTGCAGGGCACAGCCGTAGCCGCCTGCGAAGTCGCGCGAGTTGTGGAAGATGCAGGCCCGGTCGCGGATTCCGTTCTTGCCGGTGCCCCCGACGACGCGGGTCTTCCGCTCGCCGTCCTCGACCTCGGTCCACTTCTTGCGCGACACCTTGCCCTTGGCCGACAGCGCTTCGCCACGCCGCTCCCAGAGGCTGTCATCGAGCTTGTCGACCCAGACCGCCACCCGCTCCTCGTCCTCGGTCCCGGAGAAGTGTGCGCCGAGCGTGCAGCAACCCGCGTCGGGCGACGTTTCGTAGATCCCCTGACAGCCGTTGCCGAAGATGCACGTCCAGTTCGACGTCAGCCAGGTCAGGTCGCAACGGAAGACCTGTTCTGCGTCGGCAGGGTCGGCGAACTCGAACCAGGCACGCGGGATGACGAGATCTACTTCTGGCACCGGCACAGCCTAGGCGCTCCGGGGTCGGCCGTCCTGCAGTCGGTCGCTCGGCTCCCCTGCGGCCCCGCCACGACAAGCTCGACGACCGGAAGCGGCTAACCTCGTCGTATGCGCCTGGGTGTGCTCGACATCGGCTCCAACACCGGGCATCTGCTTGTCGTGGATGCGCACGGTGGTGCTGCGCCGAGCCCGGCGTCGTCGTACAAGGAGCCCCTGCGGCTGGCCGAGCACCTCGACTCCGACGGAGCGATCACCGAAGCCGGCATCGCTGCGCTGACGAACTTCGTCGGCGACGCCCTCGAGCTCGCCGAGGACAAGGGCTGCGAGGAGATCTACGGCTTCGCGACCTCGGCGGTCCGCGATGCGGTCAACGCCGATGCCGTCCTCGAGCACGTCCTGGCCAACACGGGAGCCCGGATCGCCGTGCTGTCGGGCGAGGACGAGGCGCGGCTCACCTTCCTCGCCGTACGCCGCTGGTTCGGCTGGTCGTCGGGTCGCCTCGGCGTCTTCGACATCGGCGGTGGCTCCCTGGAGATCGCCGCCGGTTCGGCCGAGGCGCCCGACGTCGCGTGGTCCCTGCCCCTGGGTGCAGGCCGGCTGGCCCGGACCTGGTTCGCCCAGGGCCGCCCGGACGAGGATGCGCTGCGGGAGCTGCGCCGGTCCATCCGCGCCGACATCGCCCGGCAGGCCGGCAGCCTCCTGCGCGGTGGTCCGCTCGACCACGCGGTCGCGACGTCGAAGACGTTCCGCTCGCTGGGCCGGATCTGCGGTTCAGCACCGTCCAGCGAGGGACTCTACGTCCGTCGGATGCTGCAAGCAGACGTGCTCGAGAGCTGGCTCCCGAAGCTCGTCGAGATGTCGCGCGAGGAGATCTCCGCGCTCCCCGGTGTCTCCCCGGATCGCGCGCACCAGGTGGTCGCGGGCGCGTTCGTGGCGTCGGCGGTGCTGGACATCTTCGACATCAGCGAACTCGAGATCTGCCCGTGGGCGCTGCGCGAGGGGATCATCCTGGACCGGCTCGACAAGCTGAGCGTGCTGGGCTGAGGCGTGGGTGCACCCGCGGGTCCGCTCTTCGCCCTCTCCACAGCGTCGGTCTATCCAGAGACCGTCGCGCACGCCTTCGAGTACGCCTCGGCGCTGGGCTACGACGCCGTCGAGGTGATGGTCAGCATCGACGCGATCAGCCAGGACATCGACAAGGTCCGGCGGCTGCGCGACTACCACGAGGTCCCGGTCTGCGCCGTGCACGCGCCGTGCCTGCTGATCACCCAACGTGTGTGGGGCACCGAGCCGTGGGCCAAGCTCGAACGCAGTGCCGAGATGGCCCACGAGCTGGACGCGGACGTGGTCGTCGTCCATCCACCGTTCCGGTGGCAGAAGGAGTACGCCGAGGGCTTCGTCGAGGGCATCGCCGACCTGGAGAAGCGCACCGGGATCGCGTTCGCCGTGGAGAACATGTACCCGTGGCGGGCGACCCCGCGCCGCGAGATGGACGTGTACCAACCGCACTGGGATCCGAGTCGTGAGGACTACGCCAACACGACGATCGACCTCTCGCACGCGGCCACCGCGCACTCCGACCCGATCGAGATGGCGCGGCGACTCGGTCAGCGCCTGCGCCACATCCACATGACCGACGGCAGTGGATCGGCGCGTGACGAACACCTGGTCCCGGGTCGTGGCGGGCAGCCGTGCGGGGAATTCCTCGAACTGCTGGCGAACCAGGGCTTCGCCGGCCACATCGTGATGGAGATCAACACCCGCCGGGCCGGCACCCGGGAAGCCCGTGAGGCGGACCTGCTCGAGTCGCTTGCGTTCGGGCGGTTGCACTTCGCGGCGGAGCCGCGACGAAGGTAGAGCGCGGTGGAGCCGCGACGAAGGTAGAGCGCGGTGGAGCCGCGACAAAGGTAGAGCGCGGTGGAGCCGCGACAAAGGTAGAGCGCGGTGGAGCCGCGACAAAGGTAGAGCGCGGCGGAGCCGTAGAACATGCAGGGCGCCCGTTTCATCACGCCCAAACGAATTGTCGATTCGCCACGTAAAGCCACGACTCGCTCGGCCGTCTATTGCCGACGAGGTCTGGCCTTTGTCGTGGGGATATCGACAGGAGACGTGAGTGAGAAGCAGTTCGGGCGCGCCTGGGTTCAAGCACCTGAAGAGGCGGGGTTCGTCGCGCCTCGGCCACTTCTTCATGGACGTCATGGCGCTCGTTGCCGCTCTGGTGGTGCTTCCGGTCAGGATGGCCCGGCGAGCACGCGTCCATCGAGCGCTCGCGGTGGCCGGCGCCCTCGCGCTGCTGGTCCTCCCGCTCCACGTGGTCGATCCTGCTGCCGCCTACCAACTGCCCACTTCGGGCGCGGGAGCCTCCATCACCTATCCGTCCGGGGTGACTGTCACCGGCAGCCAGGCCGGCCCGGGTGGCAAGTCGATCTCGGCATCGAGCACCGACTTCGGCTGCTGTGGCTACGGGTACGTGGCGAGCGACTACACGCCCGCGCCGCCCAACGGCAGCCCCGGCATCACTCCCTGGGTGCCAGGCCAGGCCGTCACCGCGAGCTGCCCGGCGTACGGGCTGTGCCCGAACCTGGGGACATTCACGTTCACGTTCTCCCGGCCGGTGCGCAATCCTCGGATGCACCTCGATGAGCTCGGTGGGGCGGTCGGCTCCTCGACCAATGGCGTGTCAACACTCAATGCGACCTCGACTCGTCTGACGCTGACCACCCCGGGTGTCACCATGGCTGTGGCGTCCGGACGCAACCTTTCGATCACCGGCGGCAATACGATCGAGGCCACCAACAAGGCCATGAACCTGAGCTGCTCCACAGGCGCGCCACCGCCCCCGGGATGTGGGACGGTTGCTTTCACCGGGGTGGTGACGTCCCTGACGTTCAACGTCTCCTCGTTCACGGCGCTCGTGAGTGGGCCTCCGATTTCTGCACACGGACCGGACGGCTTTCCGGTTTCGTTCACGTTCGACGAGGACTTCGGCGACGCGCCGGCCTCCTACGATCAAGGCAACGCCGCGAGCGCCGTCATCTCCGACCTGACCCTGGGCCCGGGCATCTCGGCCGACAACACCAACGTGGCCAACGCGGTCGTCGATCCCAACGCGGGTCCGACGGCGACCAATGACACGTTCGATGACGGCGTGACACTGGGCACCCTCACGGCTGCTGACACCACCTACTCGACGACCGTCGCGATCAACGCCGCGAGTGCGGCGGGCACGGCGTGTGGCTGGATCGACTTCAACAAGAACGGCGTCTTCGACAACCCGGGTGAACGTGCGTGTAGCACCTTCGCCGCCGGAGCGACCAGCGCGACCCTGACCTGGAGCGGGCTCTCCGGTCTGACGACGGGGCCTACCTATGCCCGCTTCCGGATCGGCTACAACGCGGCGCAGACCCAGTCCCCGACCGGACCCTCCGATGCTGGTGAGGTCGAGGACTACGCGCTCACCATCGCCCCTGCTCCCAACCCGTCCGTCAAGCTGGTGAAGACCGCCTCGACCAACACCCTGGTGGCCGGTCAGACGATCACGTACACCTTCACGGCGACCAACACCGGCAACACCAACCTGACCGGGGTCACGATCAGTGAGGGCGCTTTCACCGGCTCGGGATCGATGAGTGGGCTCACCTGTCTGCCGTCCCAGCCGGCGACGCTGGCTCCGAACGCGACGCTGGTGTGTACGGCGACCTACGTGGTGTCCCAAGCGGACGTCGATGCCGGAAAGGTGACCAACGCAGCCGGCGTCACTGGCAATCCGCCGACTGGTCCACCGGTGACCGATACGTCACAGGTCACCGTGCCGGGTACGTCGTCTCCGGCGATCGTGCTGACCAAGACGCCCTCGAGCGCGACGTACGTGGTCGGGACTCCGGTGACGTACACGTTCAAGGCGACCAACACCGGCAATGTGACCTTGTCGGGTGTGACGATCTCCG
>JAOPYE010000021.1 GCA_025964775.1 Marmoricola sp. | reverse complement strand
ACGCTCGGGTTTGGTCCATCGTGTTCGCATGTTCAGCCATCGTGCTCGTAGGTTCCGCCATAGCCTGCTGGACGCTCGCATCCAATCGGATCACGCGCTACAACCGTGGCGAACGGTGAACACAAACGTCTGTTTGCGAACGACCCGCTCGCCCACGGGTCACCTCTGCCGTCGGCCGGCGACGTTGTATCCGATAGCCGCCGAGAAGGCCACGACCCACAGACCGATGAAGAACGAGCCTTGGTGTCCGGTCACCATGAAGACGATTACGCCGAGCGCCGCAGCCGTAGCAATGACGCCAAGGGCTCGCTGGAGAGGGGTAGCACCGAAGCGGCGTACGAATCGATCGATCACGGTGGACAGAGTAGGCGTTCCGGACAGTCGAAGAACCGAGCACAAACCTCCCGTTCCGGGCAGGACCCGACCGCGGCGCCCGTGAGTTGTTAGTCTTCGCTGGTGCAACTTCGGCGTGGTGATCCAGTTGTCGGGCTTCTGCTCGTCGCCATTATGTGCATGATCGGTGCCGTCGTTGGCCACTACTGGATTCCAGAAACCTGGCCTCGCGCAGGCATTGAGGCCGCTGTCATGTGGGCGGCGATCGCACTCTGGACTGCCGTTCGACGCAGCCGTCAGCCCAACGACGGGTGACCTTTCACAACCGTCCGCTTCTGAACAGAACGGGTCCGAGGTTTCTCCGCAGCATGTGAAACTAGATGCGTGACTGAGTCCAGTGCGCCAGGCCATCCCGAGCTTCGCTGGGAGCAGAAGGTTCTTGACGCGCTCGGCTTTCTACGCTGGCCCGGGTTGCGAAGTTCACCGACCCGGGTCGCGGCATTTGTTCTGGCAGTCGCGGTGGTCAGTTTCGGTCCGAGATGGCTAGCGATTCCCGTCGGGACCGCCCTAGTGCCGCTCGTCCTGGCCTACTGGGTTGCGTTCGCAGTCAAAGTCGTTCGCCAGTTCAGCGTCGGCTACCGCGAGAATCGCTGACAGCCTTTTGCAGAACCCTCCGGATTCGTGCGCCGCATTCGCGCGGCATGGTTCGCGTGCGGCTACCGGGCGGGCCAACAAATCGCTCCCGCGACGTCGCTTCGCCATAGACTCTGGCTTGTGAGCAATCCCCCGCCAGGCTGGTACACCAATCCTGAAGGTGAAGGGCTGCGGTATTGGGACGGCACAGCGTGGACTGGCCAATTTAGTCAGCCAAGGGACGCATTACTGGTGCGGCCGAACGAGCACCCAATCAGATCGTCGATACCGTTCGGGGTCATCTCGTACATCGGATTACTGGTCTTCGTAAACCCCCACCTCGATGGCTCTTCAGCGTATGGAGCAGGCCAATTGCTGGTGCCTGCCGCGATCGCTACGACCCTCGTAGCCCTCGTGGTACGAGGCAGCAAGCGTAGATTTAACTGGTGGGCCTATGGACTTGCAGTGCCTATCGTTAGCGCCGCGATGGCCATTGCTGTCCTCGCGATGAACCACGACGGTCACGAACCGGCTGTGAGCGCGACACCGGACTCGGCTGGTAAGTGCGATGAGTTGCTGCCCCAAGCAGATGGTGAGGCACTAGTCGGAACTTCCCTGGACGAAGCCCAGATCGTTTCGCTGGAAGGCCTATCCGTCTGTGGCTGGGCCCAGGCCGACGGCAAGGGACGATTGTCAGCCGGGTCGATCCAGGCGACCGAATGGGCGAAGAGCCTTCCGACGATTTTGGCAGCCATCAAGCAGCAGCACGTCCCCTTGTTCAAGTCCGACCGACTCCGTGTCATCGAAAGTCTCCTTGCGAAGGGGCTTCCTTCTACCAACACCGAGGCGTGCTCGATGTTCCGTGACTTGATCGTGTTGGAGTACCCGGGACTCCAGCCGGGTTCCGACACAGTCGTCGGATATGTGCCTGACAAGCAGCATGCCGTAGCTATCTCAGCCCAGTCGTGCAGAGCGGGCAGATTCCGCGCTCTGAGTTGGTATCGCGACTCGGGCGTTCCTGCCGCAGCCGTACTCACACACAAGTTCCTCGACGCCGTCAACTCGCTCCACTAGGTGACAGCCACCCGGCGTTCCCTCAAATGGGCGCGCACGCCGGTCATTGGATTCGGGCGTCACGAGAGTAGTCGCAGAACCGTCCGGTTGTGAGGTGCGAGCCGCCCGCTGGTCCGATCGTCATCCCGCACGTAGGGTCGCCGCGTGACCGCCGACGGCTCGGGAGATCGCCCAGCATCCGAGGTTTATTGGGCAAGGATTGCGGTCATCGACCTTGATTGGCTCGACCGAATCACCCGGCCTCTGGACTACATCAGCCTAGGCAGGAGCCCCCTCAACAAAGGGCCAGAACCGAAGTACAGGGTCCTCGTCGGGCGGCATGGTCGGTCCCACGGTGTTGGCGTTGAGGTCGCTACCAACCGACGATCCGCGAACAAGCGACTTGCGAAGGTGAACGGGTTGTTGGCGGCATCAACAGTCGCCGAGTTCACCGCCCAATACGACCTCGGACGGCTTCACTAAGGCGCTCGACGTCACAAACCTCCGGTTCTGCGACGTGTCCGGGGTCGCGTTAGAAGCAGTCGCCCGGGATTAGACGCAGTCAGCGCCGAGAGCAGAGGTCCAGAAGAGCCGAGTCCCTGCGCGTGCCCGGAAGACTTCTGGATCCCCCCACATTTTCGTTATACGATATGTGCATGGTGAGCGAGGAACAGATCCAGAAGTGGGCCGACGAGGCCGAAGCGGGATACGACGTTGATGAGTTGAAACGTCGGGGTCGTGGCCGTCCTGGTCGCGGAGCTGAACCGATGCAGGTAGTGGCGGTGCGGCTGACTGTCGAGGAGCTCGAAGCTCTTGACCTGGTGGCAGCGAAGAGCGACATGAGCAGGTCCGAGGCGATCCGGGCTGCCTTGGCCCATTTCGCTGCGTGAAGATCCATCCGAGCGCGCTCAAGCACGGAATTTCCTCCGAGGATGCGATCCAAGCTGCCGAGTGGTCGCTCTGGATCGAGCCCCTCGACGAAGGCGGCCCGCCCAGCCGGGAGTTGCGCCTGGGTTTCGATACGCGCACCCGGCTGCTGGAGACGGTGGTCCTGGTCTTCGGGAGCGGCGATGAGATCCTCATCCACGCCATGCCAGCTCGCAAGAAATACCTGGACCTCCTGCCCTAATAGCCGAGAACGGCCACCCCCAGGGTTCTCGGCAGCCCGCGCCGCAGTTCCACCATTCGACGGCGAAAATCCGGCTACGCCGCGCAACGAGGCGCGCAGACCAGGATCTGTCGCGCAACCGTCCGATTGTCAGTCACGTCTCAGGGCTGCAGCGAGAGTCGGACTGTGGTCGGTGAGGACATGTCCATCGAGCTATCGGATGTTCCGAAGTCGAGCGAATCGCCGCTGACCGGGTCGATTGTTTCCTCGAGATAGGGCGAGGCGTGGAAGATCGCCCCGCGTGGGGCTGGAACCCCGCGCGGGATGAACGAGCCACTGAGTTTGATCAGGTAGACCCTGCGTCTGTCGCCAGGTGCGGCACCTGGCGAGCCCATCGCCTTGAGCGCAGTTTGCCGATCAGTTAGCCGTATCTCGGCCTTCGTGACGTTTGGTGGCCACGTGGCGGCGTTCGACGCTAGATTGATCGCCGCCGTATCGGCGATCTGAGGGTCATCAGCAGTTGCCACCTGGATCAGCTGCTTCTGTATCGACGCGAATTGGGCCGCGGTCATCTGGAGCCCAGCGAGCTGGGCCGACGTCGGCCTCCAGGCGTGCGCCGGCAGTGCGGACCCGCTGGAACAGGATTGAACCATCGCGCCCGACACAGCAAGTGCGACGATTTGCACCCAACCGCGAGTACGTGATGCCTTGGCTCTGAACATTGGTCACCTGTCGTCGGTCGCTGCCATTCACAGTGCCAGAGGGCCTGGCGATGAGGGAAGACACCTCGACCTCCACGGTTGGCGTCCTGCACAGAACTGTCCGGTTTCGACACCGGGCTACCCAGATCGACTGGGGTGCACACTGGCCTCATGGGATGGGCAAACTGGCTGATCTTGCTGCCGGTGTACACGCTGGGGCTGTTGTTCAACGTCATGTTGCTCAAGTCGCTTTGGACAGTGTTCAAGGAACAGCGAAGCGCGATCGCTGCCGACCCTGAGTTCAAGAAGAAGTTGGTTCGGAACCTCGCGGGCAACGTGGCCGCGTACGTGTCACTTGGATTCGTCTTCTGCCTGGGTTGGCTCGACGGCGGAGTGTCGGGCGGCGTCATCGCAACCGCATCGGTACTCGTGGTCGCGGCATTGGTACTGGCCGGGTGGGCGATCAAGTCGGCATGGGTCAAGTCTGCGTAGCGGCCCTTCCTCAATGCGTCCGGAACCGTCCGGTATCGGACGTACGTGATTCCCGATGTTGGCGCGCCAGCCAGGTATCCGTGTTGTCCTAGACCCTATGCGCAACGGAACGGTGGCCGCCCTTGCCTCCGCGCTCGCTGCCGCCACATTCGCGCTGGTCCCAGGCGCCGCTCATGCCACCACGTATGCACCGGCGCGTGTGTTGATCGTCGGGGATTCTGTGACCCAGGGCAAGGTCGGTGATTACACCTGGCGTTACCGCCTTTGGAAGACGTTGAAGGCCGCAGGCAAGTCGGTCGATTTCGTTGGCCCACATACCGGGTTGTACGACTCGGCCACCAACACCTACGACAACCCGGGCTACGCCGACCCCAACTTCGATCAAGACCACGCTGCTTGGTGGGGGATGTCCATGACCCACATTGCCGACCGGGTCAATGTCCACGACCTGATGATCAGTGATCAGCCCGATGTCGTGATCAATAACCTCGGCTTCAATGATCTCGAGTTCGTGGATACCCCAAGCCAGCTCATTGCCGCTATGTCGCAGTTCGTGACCGACGTTCGCGCAGTCAATCCGCATGTCAGCGTGATCCTCGGCGAGCTCACCCAGACCTGGTTGACCAACGGCTCCGCGGAGCCAGTCGTCACCGAGTACAACACGATGCTCGGCGCCCTTGCCGTCAGCCTCGACCAACCCGGCGCACGCGTGATCGCTGCTCCACGGCCAGCAGATTACGTGGAGTACGTCGATACCTATGACCCGGCGCATCCAAACGCAGCTGGTGAGGTCAAAATAGGCAAGGAGTTCTCCGACGTGCTCGCCACGCTGCCGCTGCCGAATATCCCGGCGCCAGCGCCGGTCACCTTTACCGGCGCGGCCAAAGTCGCGGTTGTCGCCAGAACCCGGGCGGCGAGACTCAGTTTCGCCACGCCCGCAGGCGCCACCAAGGAAGCGATCTGGAAACGAGACCTGACAGTCGGCGGCCACTGGCACCTGATCGCGTACGCAGGGCCGAGCGCCCACCACTATTGGGCGAAGCTACTTCGGCACCACCACCGTTACGCCTTCAGACTTCGCGCCTACAAAGGCACGGTTCCGTCAGCGATCTACTCGAACCGCGTGATCGTGCGGATCACTTAGAGCTGGGCACGGGCGCGATGTCTCAAAATCGTCCGGTTGCGCGACGCTACTCGGTTCCTGCTCACATGCCGAGAAGTTCAGGCAGGATGCCTCTATGTCCGACGCTGGGGATCGCATCTATACTGGCCGATACCGGGTAATGCAGTACGTCAGTGACGCGTTGGTCCTTTTCGCTTGCTCCACTTTCGCGGTTGAGGTGGGCAAGCAATGGGCTTGGGGGCCATTTATCGCGGCGCTCCTGGTCGTCGCTGTAGGAGTCGCGGCAAACGAGACCATCACGCGTAGATGGCTCGCCAGCATTCCGGCTAACCCAGAACAACGGCAACGAGCTGCATCGCGCAGACGCCTGCGGAACACCGTCATTGTTCCCGCCTACGTCACCTTTGGCATCGGGTGCGGGCTGATCGCCGGGTCAATCCCGTCCTACGGGCCCGATGTCGTCCTCGGGGTGATCTTCCTGGTGTTCAGCGTGCTAATGCCCCTTGTGCTGCTGCGTTGGTTGAAACGCCGCTTTGCGCGCCGCGGCGCGATGGATAACGAGGCTCCGGGTCCCAGCTAGGGATTTCCAGCGAGCCGTGTTGCAGAAACTTCAGGTTTCGGACGCGACTGCGATACTCAACGCACGGCGACCTGAGTTCGTCCGTCAAGTCTGAGTGGGGCAGCGCAATGCGACGATTCGTTCTCTTGCTTACGACGGCCCTTCTGTGCGCCTCCGGGGTTGTTGGTCCAGCGGCTGCCGACGTCGCCACCGTCGGGCCACCGGGGGTCTATCTCGTCGGCAACCGCGGGAACATTTTCACCACCAGGATCCAGGTGCAACTCCGACTGGACCCTGGCGAGGTGAACATCCCGAATGCGCAGGGTCCCGAGGACCTGTCGTGGGACCTGGAAGTCCAGTCCGTCGGCATGCGAGCTCCGGCCCCGCCATCGTGGACCACTCCGATCACGAACACCACGGTGCGCTACCACACGCTCGCCATCGGCTCGGGCCGCATCCTGTGCGCTCGCGCTCGGCAGCACAGTTGGGGAGTGACGAGCGGCTGGTCGAAGGTGATGTGTGTTGAACGGGCCCGCGACGATCAGAGCCTGCGGCGCACCGGACCTGTCCACATTGTCGCGGACTGGCGCTACCCCGACGGTCACGCGTCGGTGCTGTTGCCGACGACCCGTATCCGCGTGTCGCAGATTCCCGCTGGAGCGTGGTACGGACCCGTGTACACGGACCGCGGCATTCGTCCGGATGGGACTGTCTGCACCCATCCGACCTGGCACATCGTCGGCCACCGCGAACCGAACCGAGCCTACGGCTTCATCAACAACGGCATCACCTTGATGATGCACCGGACCCGGGCGCCGGGTACTGCGATCCTCCGGTCACCCTTCGGACACACCTGCCCTGCGGGTTCGTCATCATGCCGACGTGGATGCCGCGCTAATCCTCATGAAGACCTCCCCATGACCCAGCACAATGAGTGTCCGTTGGAGTAGACGATCCACCGCATAAAACGACCCGGTCGGCCCGACTGCCCGAAACCGTCCCGATTTGAGTCTGGAGGCCTTGAATCAGTTGCGTCGGTCGATTGCAGGAGCCAGGTGCGATCGGATGGCGTTCAGTACGTCCTCGTAGGCAGCGTCCTCGCCCTGCCGACGACTTCATACGAGTCGGTCGTTGGAACCTCGCACTCGTAGTACAAGGCCGTTTCGCCCCGATGAAGGTCTTCTAGTTGTAGCGCCACGTAGACCAGCACATCGGGGTCATCGGGCCGCCCGAGACCCATCGCAATCAGATCGTCGTCCCACCATGGGACCTCGACGAAGTAGCCCGCGCCGAGGTCTGCACGCCAACGCTCGACTAGATCCACAAGTCGCGGATGCTTAGCGGATTCGGAAGGCACGCGACCATTCGAGCATGCCATCGAGCTGTTGTGTCTGTCCGAAACCCTCCAGATTCGAACGCTTCGCCCACGACTCGACTGGGTTCAACCTGTGTGTCGCGCGTGACCTTCGTGGTCGGGCCGCACGCCGCTGCCAAAGCCTTCTCGACAGCGAAGATCCGTTCGTGCCCCCAAATAGCGCAATCCCTGGTTCGGACGGGCTCAGCCCACCTGTTGTCGCTAACTAATCTGACCCAAAGGGCGGGAAGAGGCGCGATCGGCGTAGAAGTCATGAACTCGGCTGGTCCGAGCAGGGGCTCGATGCCTACTGAAGCGATCTCTGAGACCGGGTGATCGAAGACGATTTTCGACCCCTTGTGGACTTGGAGCCGTTGTCCATCGCACAAGTACGTCGTCTGACCGCCTTCGAACCAGAGCACAACGCTGAGCAAGGAAATCAGAATGCCCGCACCGGCAGAAATGGGCACGCCCTGGTCCTTGCCGGCGAGCAAGGACCCAGCGGACCCGGCAACCGAGACGACAAGCCCGATCGCCGCGTAGCACCAGATCACACGTGGATCGCTAGACACGCGGTACACGCCCAACGGCGGACTTGACGTCTCACCCGCGCGATCTGACACGCGCCAAGGATCCCATAGCGCACACGACAACATCTCAAACAGACCAGTCGCTCAGGCCGCGGGGGCTGCACGAATGTTTCTGTGAAGGGGGACCCCCTCGTGGAGTTGTCGACCTTCGTTACCGGCATCGGCTGAGCTGATCTCAGTTCGCGCAAACTAGGTGACCGAGCTTGTCTGTGTCAGTTGGTGGTGCATTTCCCGGACGCTTTGGTGCGTGCTGGACATGTAGAGGTGTAGGAACAGACTCGATCCTAGGGAGAGCTCGTGCGACCTGATGTAGATGAGTTACTCAACCGGTCGGCGCCAGAGCTCCATGAGCCGAGTGACCTTCCGAGTGCCATCATGGATTTGGTCGAGTCCACTCGGCGCGTAGCGCTGCCTCGCCGGAAGAAGTCACGGCGCGCAGTTCTGATCGGCACATCCACCACCATGCTAGTCGCGTGCGGCACAGCGGTCGCCGCAGCGACAATCGGTGGATGGCATGCGCCGTGGGCCGACCGGCCGCTTGGTTCGATCACCTTCGAGTTGCCCAGCGGAGGACAGTGTGAGCAACGGATTGGCGACCTGCACGTGGGGAACGCCAAGGCGCAATCGATAGTTCAGAGTTGGCTTTCAGGTCATCCGCTGAGTCAAGTGGTCGATGCCGATGCATCTCTGCGGACGATCCGCTCAAGCAAGCAGATGTGGGACAAGGATGGCATCGAGATCCCAGTCGGCTACGGCACGAAGCACTATGACGCCGACTACGAGTACGTCGATGCGGTGATGCAGGCACTTTCCGGAGCGATCAATGCCAAGCTCGCCGAGGAGGGATTCGCCACCTACGTGCCGGTGACGTGGGGTGGTGAGCTCCGATGCTCGGGCTCGAACCCCACGCCGAGCGTGCCGGAATGGCTCAAGTGAACGACCTAACCGGGGCCGCATTGGCCGCGAACGCCAATGACCTCCTTCGGTACTTCCGGCGTCGAGTTGGCGACGACGCTGCGCCTGATCTCCTCACCGAGACCCTGCTCACGGCATGGCGCCGTTTCCATGCGCTGCCTCAGGAGCCGGAGCAAGCGCGAAGTTGGCTCTTTGGTATCGCGCGCAACATCCTTCTCAACCACCAACGCAGCGAGCGGCGGCGGCATCGACTGGCCGACCGGATTCGCCACACACTTGGATCTACTGCACACACTGCAGCCGCCGACGCAGGGCTCGACGTGCGCGACGCAATTAGCCGCTTGGACCCTGGGCTTGCCGAACTCGTCAGACTTGTCCACTGGGAAGGATTTACCCTCGCCCAGGCAGCCGAAATCCTGGAGATCCCGGCATCGACGGCACGAAATCACTACCAGCACGCAAAACGGGAATTGCGAACTGCACTGGCCTCACCCGTCAAGAACTGAGCACAAACGGCCGGTTCGCTCGGCTCTCGGCAGGGGGGTGCATTGGCGTGCATGCAGTCTCACAATGGTCCGGATGCGGGCAACGCTCCGATCGACGCGTACGGGTACTAGTCGAGAGAGCCAAACGTCAGGCTCTGTCAGGTAGGTCGGCGAGATAGCCGTCCACCGCTGAGTCCCCACGGTGTGCCGCTCGGAGCGCAGAACGCATGCGTTCTTCAATCTGATTGAGCCACGTCGGCGGCGTCGAACGAAGGTTCCACCACGGTGATGCCACTTGCAGCCCAACCGCGGGTATGCCTTGGACGCGTGTCTGCACGCATACGCCGAGATAGCCGACATCGTTCGTCGTCGAGCGCCAGGTCCAGCGGTGGAGCGTGCGCCATCCCTTCGGAAGGTGCGGAAGCTGGTCCGCGACCTTGATGCGAACGACGTCGCGCCATGGGACTTGCCGGCTGTGGAGATTGCGGATCTCGATGCCCTCGTCTGTCATGCGCAGGCGCGGCCACCAGGCATACGCGATGGCGAACAGTCCGGTGGGGACGATCAACAACGAGGCCACGGGGTCGCCGACGAATGGTCCCGCAAAGGTCGCCAGTGCTCCGACACCGCCGAGACCTGCGACTCGACGCCAGGACCTGACGGTTACGTGGCGGCGCGTTCGCATCTGGCTCCTGACGCTGGAATCCGAACAAACGCCCGGACCGATCGGGTTGCGATCGTAGTCCAGCGGCTCCTCGTCAACTCCAACTGCGGCAAGGTGTCTCGAATCCCTCCGGTTTAGGTCAGGGCTGTGAGCGCCAGGCCAGGCCGCTAGATGATCTCGGTCAGTTCGTGGCGGCCGAGCCAGCGTGCTGTTCGCAGTCGGCGAATGACCCTCGTGGGAATGGAGATCAGGCACATGAGCCCACCGGTCAACCAGAAGACCTGTGCCCACATCTGATTTTGCGCATGTAGGCCAGCTGCGAGAGCGAATGCCGTCCCCGGCACGTAGGCCAGGAAGGTAAAGGCGAGCGAGTGGTACAGGTCCATCTGACTCTCGACGTACCACTTCGCAACCTTGTAGTCGTTGGGATCGATATCGCTGTCCTTGCGGATCGCTGCTCGTACCCGCCGAACCGTCGCAGGTCGGGAAGGATCGAACCTGATCGACATTGGCACCGCCTGCGCCTTCCGTGTCGTGACTACGAACGTCAGTCTTCCATTGGGCAGCAGCAGATCGAGCAACGGTCGGTAGTTGCTAACTCGGCCAGGAGATCCGCCGCGTGCGAAACCGTCCATTTGGCGACGCGGCTGCTGACCAACGCAGTTGCGTAGAGTCGATGGCATGACGGATCTTTCGGCTGCGGTAGACGCTTGGCGGAGCGAGCCGTTCCCGTCTGGAGCTCGGGACGACGAGACGTCAGAGCTGCAAGCTGACGTAGCCCTGATCGATCACTGGGTCGCCGAGTCCGTGCTCCCCTTCCTGTCGCACGGGACGTACTCTCCGGCGGTGCCCGATGTTGTCAGCGAGGCTCGTCAATTCCAGCAGAGGGCTGGCGAGATCGCGAGGCGTATGACTGACCCTGCAGAGATCGCAATAGCGAACGCTTGCGCGACTTACCTGGCGCTCGCGATCCAGGCGTACGAGGCGTTCCTCAAAAGTGCTCCGTCGACTTAGTCGCACTGCGACGGGCGTTGTCTCACAATCGTCCGCTTGTGACGTCTGGCAGCTCTTCTGCCAGATCCCGCCGGTTGTGGACACCACGCTGTCCATCAGAACTCGTGCCGCAAGTCCTTCAGCGTTTCGACGATTCGGCCTTCGAGTCGGGCGACTGCTTCCGCCAAGAGTCCAACGGACTGAAGGTGCTCGTTTCCGCCTGATTGCATTTCGGCTGGCTCCACCAGCGGGAGCGCTTCGCGGTCGATCACGTCGATGCTCCATAGCCCTTCCTTCTCGTGGAGTTCGACAGTGACGACGATTTCTTCGACGGTCCGGTCCGTGAGTGACGCGAAGATCAACATCGCGGACGCGCCGTGAACCGGACTGGCGGGGACCTCTTCGATGTGCCATTGCGGCCAGGCCGTACGGGTGGTGACTCTTTCGGCGAAGCCGTCAAGCATCGCCCGCACGGTGCTCAAGCTCTCGCCGTTCGACATGCCCACCATCCTGCACGATCCGGTATTGGTCCTAACCGTCGTCGGCGATCCGGATGGTCGTTGCACAAACCTCCGTTTGCGAACCGAGCGGATCGTCGCCGATCCGAACGCGCAGCAGTCTCAAGGCTACCTTGTGCGCATGGAGTTCAAGAATCATTTGGCGCCGTTCATCGGGTTCGGCGGGCTCGGGGTTTATGGGCTCTGGTACGTCGTGAAGTCGCTGATCGCGTGGCGGCGTGACGGCAGCCTTGGAGTTCGGAACACGCTCCGCTGGATGCCTCTTGGCCCCACCGTCACTATCATTGTTGAACTGGCTTCTGGCGAAGATCCGACGAAAGACCGCCCAGTTCACGAACTCAAGAACCCCGTGGTGATCGTTCTCTGGCTAGTCGTGTGCTTGGCGTTTGCGGCAGCCACGCTCTTCGCTGCCTACAACTTCCTGCGCTTCGGCCACAGCTTCTAGAAGTCCGCCGTTCGCCAATCGGCAGATCCGGATGCCGTCTCAGAACCGGTTGCGCGACACCCCGATCCGGCCAGTTGTGAACCGGCCAAGATCCGATTCTTAGACTGACACCCAGCAGTACACGGACTCTCCGCGGGAGCGAGCCTCTCGGGCTAGGCCGGAGAGATCTACGAGCAAGCCTGTGAGTTGCTGAGCATCGCCAGTCCCCCAGAACTCCTCGGTTTGGGCCCACGGGATTGCGGCGGCCGCGAGTTGTTCCGGGTTTGCCTGCGCCAGCGCTTGGATCAAGGCGTCCGTGACGGTGAAGACCAAGCGTTCGCCGCCATCGCGGACCGCTACCGATTGACCCCAACGTGGATCCTGCTCGATCTCTTCGTGGGCCCGTCCGGTCAAGAGTTCCTCCAACGTCCCGCCCTGGACTACTGGATCGATTCCGGTGTCGTGGACGGTCGGGTAGGTCAAGCCTGAACTCGCACTCGGTGCTTCCGTAGTTCGGCGGTTAAACAGGCCGCGACCGGCCTTACTAGGTAGCGGGGCCGGTTGCCCAGGTCCGCCTGCGCGATCGATCGTGGCAGCTGCAGTGTCATCGTCTGGAGCGACGAACCAGTCATAGAGAACTCCCATGGCCGCACTCTAGGGGGAGCCACCCGGTCGACGTCCGGAGATGCAGCACTGTCACAACCTGATTTGTGGACCGTCGCTCCAGCAGGCTCGCCGCGGATCGTGGGAGGGTCGACCCGTGTCGTTCGATGTGTTCTTTCAGGGCTTCGTTGGTGGCGAGCCAATCGCGGGTGGCGGTGAGCGGATGCGTGAAGTACTTGCTCCCTACATCGTCCGCGAGGAACCGGAACACAACTTCGCCTTGATCGAATTCGGGGACGGCTCGGCCGACGTCTACCTGGATGACAACGACATGATGGCCAACCACATCGTAGGTGAGATGCCTTGGGACTTGCTTGTCGAGGGAGCCCGCGCAGCTCGATGGGTGATCCTGCCGATCGGGTTCGCGACATGCATTACGGATGAAGCCCACCGAGCCGACCTCCCCGAAGGGCTGGCGGAGGACGTGGCGCTAGTCGCGACCGGACCGGACCTGCTTCGGGTGATCAGGGCATCCTGAGGGAAGACACCCGAAACCCTTTGCCAACAAGCTGTTGCCGTGCGCGATCGACCGGCTTCCCTGAGTTGGCAGCGCACGCCTGCCAAAGAACCTGCCCCGTCAAACCTCAAGTCAGAGGTTTCAGCCCGTTGGAGCGATTTCATAGACGGGGAAGGATGAAGAAAGTGGTGGTCGCACCTCCAACCGACCGATGCTCCAAGTCGTCTACTCATGTGACCCAACCGATTCGTCCCGAGGAGCCTCGTGAGCGAGACGTCTGATCAGCAGTTCACAGACGTAGCGGCTGCAATATGGCCGTCGCTGTATCGGACCGCGTACTTGCTGTGCGGCAATCATGCCGACGCCGAGGACCTCGTGCAGACCGCTTTAGGCAAGACCTATGCGGCGCGAAGTCACATTCGCGACATCGGGTCGGTGCACGCTTACGCCCGGGTCACCCTGATCAATACGTCGATGTCGTCGTTCCGGCGCCGGCGCCGCATCAGAGAAGTTCCAGTGGACGTCGTTCCAGAGGTATCCGTAGTTCAGGACTACTCGACGGGTCCAGCCGTCCGCGACGCACTTTCGACGCTGACGCCGCGCCAACGGGCCGTCGTCGTCTTGCGGTTCTACCTGGACCTCGACGTCAGACAAACGGCACACATCCTTGGATGCGCAGAGGGCACCGTCAAGAGTCAGACCGCGCTGGCCCTGTCCAAATTGCGAACGCAACTTCAAACCGAGGTTGCAGGTTTCGAAGGAGGCTACAAATGATCGACCAAGACCTGAGCAACGCCCTGCGCCAGACAGGCGAACGGGTGACGGTTCCGATCTACCCCGCCTCCGAAGTGATCGCCAAAGGCCGCGCAGTGCGTCGTAGGCGACGTGCCATGGCCGCCTCCGGGGCAAGTGCCGGGATCGCAGCGATAGCAATCGTTGGATTCCTCCTGCCCAATGTCGCGGGCAACCCGACACCAGACCAGCGGCCTGGCTCGCCGCTAAATGGAAACAGTGCATCCGATGGCCCTTCGTCCTCGATCAGTCCAAATATCGACTCGACGAAGGCGAACATCACCGATCCAGCGTCGATGGTCCTGCCCATCGATTCCTATGAATCCACGGCCCTACAGATCAGTGCTGAGCAGCGAGCTGAGTACGAACTTGAATCTCAATGCTTGAAGGGCTTCGGCCTGAACTGGGCACCTCCGACTATTACCGCCCCCAACAGTGGCGGGGGGCCGAATACGCGCCTGTACGGGGTACCGGGCTCCTTGGAGATCGCTCGCACCTACGGCTTCCACTTCGTCTCCTACGGAACACGGGTCGGGGACAACCCCGCCCTAACCCAAGACGAGAAGAATGTGATGTACGGCTACGTCAGGTCCTTCAATGGGATGCAAGTTCCTAGCGGTGGATGCGTGAGGCAGCCGGACCGCGTGAACGCTGCTGCCCCGTTGCCCGCGAACCCGGTTGCCGCGACCATCGACGCAGACTCGTTCACGAAGTCCCTGGCGGATCCTCGGGTAGTCGCTGCCCAAACCCGCTGGTCAGCTTGCATGAGGGGTATCGGCTACAACTACAAGACGACCTTTACCGCTGTAGTCGATACCGGTGACCGCGCGTCGGCTCATGAGATCGCGATCGCCGTCGCCTCATGGACGTGCGCGGCTCGAGTCGGCCTTGTCCAGACCTGGTTCAACGTACAGAGCGCCTACCAGAACCAAGAGATCGCACTTCACGCCGACGCACTCGCCTCGGAACGATCGCAGATCGCGCAGCGAGCCGCTTACGTCCAACAGGTCCTCAACAGCCATGCAACCCAGTAGGCAAGCCAAGCGCCGTCGATCGACAACCTAGTAAGAGTGGTTCGCATCGGCGGAACAAGGCGTTCAGAAACGTCCGATTGTGAGCACCGCGCGGGCGCAGGTGGCCCTGGCTGTCGCTCGGTCGGGCGAGCACGGTTGCGTGCGAGACTCTGACACCATGGAGCACGGTGAGTTTCGCAACGCAGTCGTGGGCTTCATCGGCGGTGCTGTGCTCCTTGGGTTCGGGATCTTCTGGTGGGCCCAATGGACTGACGCTCCCTGATGACACAACGCGAGGCGTTGAGATCTCCCGCGGCCAGATCCTCGTCGGGCTTGCAGGGCTCGCCGTTCTGCCAAGCACCGCGGGCGTTTGGTTGCGCCGTGGCTCTCGATCACGTTCCGTGCTGAACACGGCCGTCGCCGCAGTCGTCGTGGTAGCTGGCACTGCGTACGTGATGCTCAGGTTGTTCGACGTCATGACCGGGTAGACCGTGCACAACCCTCCGACTTTGAGACGCCGGGCCCAGGATGGTTGAGCTCCCTCAGCCTTCGTTCGGTTCACTCAGTTCTGCCGTGGCGGGGGCGGTCGGGTCGCATGGATTCCGGGGCTCGCGTACACCGCCGTCGGGACCCAACTCTGGCGCCGGAGGTTCGGTTGGCCAGCGGTCACCGTGCTTCGTGTTCCTGGCCATGCGCAGGAGGTCTTCGGCGCTTTGCCAATCAGAGTCGGTCACGCTCCCATTGTGGGCCTGCCGCGTTCGATCGGCTACAGCAGCACATGTTCAGAAACGTCCGAATCCGGACGCGTCAACTCAGCGGCAAGTCGAATGCGTCGTTCCAGGAACTGATCTTTGAGTTCCGAACGTCTGCTTGCCAGGGCCATTGAGTGGCCGGAAGCGGTGTGATTCTCGTGAGGATCCCTTCGAGCAGGTACGTCGCCCACCGTGAGTAGAACAGGAGACTCAACGGCACCCGAACGCCAAGCGGCCGGAGGAACGGCCAGACTACGAGCCCGACGAGCCACACCACGACCGAGGGAATGAGGAACAACCAAAGCAGGACGCCTCGGACACACAGGAACAAGATCCCGCCGACAGCGGTCAGGATGCTGCGGGACAGCGTCACGTAGGGATTCTTTCACCCTGTGACCGGCCAGAACCCTCCGATCGCGGTCAACTCACTCGCGTAGCATCCGGTGGGTCACTGCGCTCCTCCGCGTTTCACCGAGTCTGAAGCAAGGCGGTCAAATGCGGCTGCAGGTGCCGTTTCTCGCCTCGCGATGCCGATACCTGCCCCGCTGTTCGCGGTCGAAGTCGGCAACCAGGTGGGGGATCAGTGATTCGCGGTCCTCGGCGACCAGCGTGTTGATCTGCAGCACGTAGAACTCGTGAAGCTCCTCAGCCTCGGCATGTTCATGTGTCTCTCTCATGCCTCCATGGTCCGCGCGTCACATGACTATCGCGTTTCGGGCACATCAAACACCGGAGTCATCCGAGGCAACGAGCCGCGACAGGTCTCCGGATGGCGGAGCAGTTGGGGATGCGCCAGGTCTCGCTCCGGCGGTGGGTTTAACCGGCTGAGGTCGGTCACAGCGCCCTGTGCGGCTGGATGAGCCGGGATGTGGACGGAGTGGCTCAACGTGGGCGAGAGCCCGGGAGTTGAACCAACCCAGCAACCTGCGGATCCGGACGCCGTTCCAGAACTCCCCGTTCGCGGACATAGCCCGCCTCATGTGTTCTACGCGATCGGCGGCCGCCATCGGTGGTCACGAACCGTTCAGCCCACCTGCTCAACGATGAGCGTGGCCCCGACGGGGCGGGTTCCCCCGGCGAGCGGAGTGATCGTGAGGGCGGTCGAGTTTCCGGCGGGGTTCCTCACGGTGAGGATCGAGTTGACCACCGTGGTCTGGACGAGGGATTCGCCGGTGATCGCTGTCGTGCCGGTGGCCCGTCCGACGACCGTGTACGCGAGATCCGCGCCGTTCAAGGTCACGATGAGCTGGCCGGCCTCACTGACCGGAACCGAGAAGGACACCCGATAGACGCCGATCGCGGGCAGATTGATCGAACTTGGACCGGTCCTCGCGATGGTTCCGCTGCTCGGGCCGTCCTGCGGGAAGGCGACGTCGGTACCCGGGGCCACCGTGGCCGCGTTGTCGGGCGGGGCAAGGGCGAAGAACTCGGCGTAGGCGGAGATGGCATCGGCACCAGGCGACCCGTCCGCACCGGGCGACCCGTCCGCACCGGGCGACCCGACCGGACCCGGCGGCCCGCTGGGACCCGGTGCTCCGCTGGGACCGGGTGCCCCGCTGGGACCAATAGTCCCGGCAGCGCCCGGTGCTCCGCTGGGGCCGGGCGCACCGGATGGGCCCACGGCGCCCGGACTGCCCGCGTGACCGGCAGGCCCTGTCGCGCCGGTGCGTCCGACAATGTTCCAGGAGATCTTCGTGGCGCCCTCGGGGCAGGGGCGTGTCGCAGTCGTCTTCTGCATCAGACGCGTGCCCTCTTGTACGCAGGCATATATCCGCGTTGTCCGGGACGTGTCCTGGACCCCGCCCTGGCGGGCGAGCCCATAAGCACCACCGGCTGTGAGCAGCACGAGCGCGACGACGGCGAACGCTGGCCGGTGCAGGAATCGCAGAGCCTTCGACATGGGAACCCCTCGTGATGGACCCCCCAGAGCACGGACAGTGATCAGCCGAGGGCGATTTGCACGTTAACAGCCGGGATTGCCCCGGGTGACCGAAATGGGCATATCGGGCGGCGTCTTCGCTCGCGGACTGGATGGTCGCCAGGATCCTGGCGTCTGGTGCATCCTCCGGTTGTGAGGCTTCACGTACCTGCCAAGGTCTCGCCCACCGTGCAATTCCGTCCGTTCGCGAAACCGCGCGGAGCGCCGCATGGGAACGTTGCAAATAGTTGCGACGGGCTTCGTTTCTGTGGATCGTTGCCGTGCTCGGTTCGTGGTCGTCCGCTACGAGGTGCGCGGCCTCTGCGCGGACCTCGGCCTTGTAGGCCGTGAGTATGCGCGCTCGATCGACGCGCGTCGCGGAACGACCCGTCTGTTGAGCGGTAACGGGCGGCAGGGTGTGTTTGCCGATCAGATCCAGTACGACGCAGCCCCGAAGCCGTAGAAGAAGGTGCATGGCGCTCACGCTGTTGGACCGTGTTGACCGCGTTGCCCATTCGGCGACGTCGATCACGGCATGGACGCGAACCGCTCAAGCAGGTGGACCAGTCTTCTCCGGAGTCCGGACAGCGTTTTTGAATCCGGTTTTGTCACTGTCCTGCGAGGACGTGACGGAGGTCAAAAGTTGCACGTTTGACGGCGAGGACGACTGGGCAAACGGTGGTTCGACCAAGCCGCTAGCTCGGGCTGACGGACCCCGCCGTACGAAAGGAACGCTCATGTACATCGGTCTTGGAATCGTGCTGTTGGTTGCTGGTCTGATCCTCGATCTCGACGTGATCACGGTCAACATCCCGCACGTCAACGCCCACGGGCTCGGGGCGATTCTGATTGCTGCAGGCGTCCTCGCGATCGTCTTGTCCCTGGTAGTGACTGACCGCTACCGCACCGGCCGCAGCGTCGTCGTAGACGAGCCTCCGGTCGTGGAAGAACGACACATCCGGTGATCTCGATGCCGGGTACCGGCAGAGGCCGGGCAACCGGGCTCATGAGCCCGCGGCGTCTCGCACTGGTTCCGGAGTCCTTGGAGCCAACCCATGACCACCTGTGGGCGCTTCGCGACACCGAGTTCAACGACTCAGGGCTAGTTCTCTGCCGCTTCGAATGCGACTGCGGAGCCGTCAAATACACCTGATTCGCGACAAATTCAGATCGCTCCCCGGACAGCGATGGGGACCTAAGTAAGGGAGTTCATCATGGGCACACTTTTGTGGATCGCTTCGGTCATTCTCGTGATTCTCGGCATCATCGAGCTGCTTCACGGGGCACTGCTGTTCGGCATCCTGCTGATCATCGTGGGGTGCTTGGTCGGACCCGGCGGCGTGTCAATCTTCAACGGACGCTCTCGGGTATAGGGCCGCGAGGCTCAACGACCAGCGCCCCCGCCAATTCGCGGTGGGGGCGCCGGTGCGTCTGAGGGTTGGTGCCAACCTGCGGGCCCCGTCGGCCTATCCATCCCCTGGGCCCATGCGGTCATGGCCTATGACGAGACGGGCCAGTCCTGGTTCGGAGTGCTCGTGTTCACGCCGCTAGAAGTATTCGCCCTTGGGACGATGCTGCTCATGACTGAACTAGCCGCCTGGCGGAGCGCCGTTTGATCGGTGTTCCAAGCCGGGGGAAATCGGAGGGTTCTGAACGGACTGCTGGGCTTGGCTTTGGTGCGTCCGTCAGCCAACACCCTGGTCGCTGATTCGCCAAGGTGCGCGGGCGGATGCTCGGGTGAGGATGTAGCCCCACCCTGTCGGGCCCTCAGGCATTGAACCGTCGTCGTGGAACGGTCGCCAGTTCAGGTCAAACGACACGGCCACATCAACTAGTTGCGTCGCCGTGCTGCTCCCGGGCTCTTGAATGGCCTGGTGAACTCGCACCTGCCCGAGGTGCTGAACGTCCTCGCACCACCTGCGGCCGTCGGCTTGCCATGAGGGTGTGTAAAGGGATTGCGCGACTTTGCAGTCGTGGGCGTTGAGAGCGTCGAGGTAGGCGGTGACGACCTGCTCGGGAGTGGCCTGCTGGGACGGCATGGCAACGTCACGAGTCTGCCGTCCCGTCAGCCAGACGTAGATCAGAGTTGCTCCAACGACAATGACGATCAATCCAAGCGCTGATGCACCTGTCCAGCGAAGCCGAGCGTTGAGCATGTCCGCACTATTTCAGACGGGTCGTCCGTCGTCCTCAACGATCGCGAACCCGCCCCGGTGGAGCATCACAAACGCCCGGCTCTCACAACGAGCTGCGTACGACCACACCCGGACGTTTCAGAACCCTTGTCGAACCGCCCCTCAACCCAGGAGGTCGTCGATCTCCTGGGTCGCGAACCACCCGAGATCGGGAAGGTCGTCATCGGCCGGGTCGATGTCGTCGGTGTCCGCGTGCACGGCCTCGATCAGCTCCATCGGCACGGCAGCGTCCTCGTCCTCGACGTCAGCCACGAGCACCACCCGCCGCCCCGCCTCGTCGAGCAGAGCCGCCGCGGCTTCGGCGGCCTCGGCGAGTGCCTCGTACTCCGACTCCTCGGTGTCGTCGGTGGCCACGATCCGTTCTGCGGTCGACGGTACCGCTCCGGACCGCACGTACGCCGCGAGGCCGGCGAGTGTGGTCGGCACATAGATCCTCATCGGCACAGCCTCCCTTCTGGTCTATTTCTTCCGACCCCTGGGCGCGCGCGGGCGGGTGTCGCTGGCACTGTCGACAAGCTCGTCGAGCGCCTCGCGTACGCACTGCCCGAGCACATCGACGTCGGGAAGGATGTCACGATCCGCGGTGATCCCGTAGTACACCCCGCCGTCGTACGACGTCACGCCGATCGCCAGCGCGAAGCCGGGCTGCAGCGGCGGGACCGGGTAGGTCTCGATCATCTCCGCGCCGGCCATGTACATCGGGAACTGTGGTCCCGGCACGTTGGTGATGACCAGGTTCACGCCCTGGGACTCGTCCACGGCCACTCGCGAGCCGAGAGCGTGGAACGTCGTCGGCGCAAACCCGGCGACTCCAGCGATCCGGTCGGCGGCCAGGGCGCGACCGGTCTCGCTGTGCGCCTTGAACGCGTAGGAGACTTGGTGCAACCGGATCACCGGGGAGGCCTCGCCGATCGGCAGGTCGAGCCGGTGCCCGATCACCTGGGACCCGAGCGAGGTCGGCTCGAGGTCCTCGTCGATCACGCTCATCGGCACGAGCGCCTTGATCCGCCGGCCGGTGCCGACCGATTCGGCCCGCGTCATCAGCCAGGCCCGGATCGCGCCGGTGATGGTGGCCAGGATGACGTCGTTGACGGTGCCGCCGTGGACCCGCCGCACCCGGCGGTAGTCCTTCAGCGCCGTACGCACCAGCACCACCCGCCGCTGCTCGGACGGGTCGACGTTGAACGGGCTGTCCGGGGCCGAGCGGCGGTTCGACAGCGCGCCGGCGATCGAGGCGAGCCGGCCGGTGACGGCGCCCGCCGTACGGGCCACGGTTCCGGCGGTACCGCGCGCACTGGTTGCCAGCGCCTTGGGGTTGCGGGCGGTCTCGGCGAGCGCATCGAGCACCAGGCTGGCCCCGGACGGCTCCCCCGCCGGGTGCCAGTCCTCGTGCACGATCATCCGGGGGCCCGGGTCGACGTCGAGGAGTACCTGACCGAGGTCGACCGTCGCGATGCCGTCGACCAGGATCTGGTGCGACTTGGAGAGGACTGCCACCCGACCGCCGTCCAGCCCCTCGACGAAGTAGACCTCCCAGAGCGGTCGCGAGGGGTCCAGGCGCCTCGACATGATCCGCGCCGTCAACTCGCGGAGCTGGTCGATGTTGCCCGGCCGCGGCAGGGCCGAGCGTCGTACGTGGTAGCCGACGTCGAAGTCGGGGTCGTCGACCCACACCGGGTTCGCCAGCCGCCCGGGGACACCGCGGATCGCCTGGCGATAGCGCGGGACGAAGGTGATCCGGTCCTCGATGTGGGCGATCAGGGCGTCGTAGTCGAACCCGGAATCGCCCGGGTCGAAGATCTCGAGCGTCGCGTTGTGCATCGGCGTACGCGAGGTTTCCGCGCTCAGCACCGCCAGATCGGCGGCTCGCAGTCGCTCGCTCATGCCTGACCTCTCCACGATGGGCGCTATCTGAGAAGTCCCGGAGAGTTCCGGGGCCGGTTGGGGCAGGTATGCCCTGCCATGGGATTCTGACAGAGCACCCATGGCCCTGGCCGCACGTTCCAGTCGATGGAGGATCCATGACGCCCCGCCCCCGCGCCCTCGGCGCTGCGCTCGCCGCCCTCGCCCTCGTCGGATCCCTGTCCGCGTGCAGCGACTCGAGCAAACCCGGCACGCTCGCGCAGCACGAGATGAACGCGACGCCCAGTGCCCAGGTGACCTCTGCCCCCGCGTCAGGCGCGAAGGTCATCGACGTCACCGTCACCGGCACCACAGTGACCCCGGACGGTGGCCGGATCCAGATCAAGGTCGGCCAGCAGGTCATCTTCAAGATCCAGGCCGACGCCAAGGGTGAGGTCCACGTGCACAGCTCCCCGGCCACCGCGATCTTCTACCCAGCCGGCGCCTCGCAGGCCTCCATCACCCTCACCCAGCCCGGGATCATCGAGGTCGAGATCGAGAACCTCGGCAAGCCGGTGGCCCAGCTCGAGGTCCAGTAGTGCCCGCCGCTCGGGGTGGCGTGATGCCAGTCGTCGTCCGGTGGCGTGCATCGCAAGGCGGAGAAGGTCGACGGCCCGGGTTTGGCCGTTGGCCGACGACAACGAAGCGAGGTGCGGTGCGCATCGACGACTGGCGCGCGATCACCCCGGGCGGGGGGCACTGACGTGGGATTGGCGCCGGGGCTGATCGGCCCCCTCGCCCCGATGCACGGGCTCGGTGGTGCGCGCGACCTCCCGATCCCGGCTCCGCTGGCCATCGCCGGCGGTACGGCGGCCCTGGTGGTCTCGTTCGGCATCCTGGTGCTCGCCTGGCGCGCTCCTCGCTACAACCGGCCCGATCCCGGTCGACCGCTGCCCACACGGGTGGCTCGGGTGCTCGACAGCGCCTGGTACCGCGGGCTCCTGCGCACTCTCGGCATGGTCTTCACGGTGTACCTGGCCTGGGCGCTGATAGCCGGCCCCGATCTGGTCACCAACCCGATCTTCGGCACCTTCTACGTGATCCTGTGGGTCGGCATCGTGCCGTCCAGCCTGTTCTTCGGCCGCTTCTTCCGGGCGGTCAGTCCGGTGCGCACCCTGAACCTGCTGTTCGCGAAGGCCACCGGCGCGGATCCCGCCAAGGGCCTGTTCACCTACCCGGAGCGCCTCGGCTACTGGCCCGCAGCACTCGGCCTGCTGGCGTTCGTGTGGCAGGAGCTGGTCAACCCGCACTCGGCGTACATCGGACCCGTCCGGGTCTGGCTGGCGCTGTACTTCGGCATCACGCTGATCGGCTCCGCGATCTTCGGCGAGACCTGGCTGTCGCGGGCAGACCCGTTCGAGGTGTACTCGGACCTCGTGGCCAAGCTGTCACCCTGGGCCCGCCGCTCGGACGGGGTGCTCGTCATCCGCAGCCCGTTGTCGAACCTGGCGTCGGTGAAGCCCCGGCCCGGCATCGTGGCCGTCGTCGCGGTCCTGTTCGGGTCCACGGCGTTCGACTCCTACAAGGACTCCGTCCGCTGGGCGCGCATCGCCAACAGCATCGGGGGCAACCTGCAGGTGGTCAACACCGTCGCGCTGATCATCTTCTGCGCCACGATCGGCGTCACCTTCGCGCTCGCGTCGATGACGACGGCCACCGAGAAGGCACCGAGCGAGACCGGGTCGGGTGCCTCGTTGCGTCGCCTGCTGCCCCAGGCGTTCGCCCACTCGGTCGTCCCGATCATCGTCGGGTACATGACCGCGCACTACCTCAGCTACTTCGTCGAGCAGGGGCAGACCACCATCCTGGAGCTCTCCGACCCCCTGGTGCGCGGCAACAACTACCTCGGTACGGCGAACTGGTCGGTCAACTACTTCCTGTCCTTCCATCCGACCCTGCTTGCGAGCGTCAAGGTGCTCGCCGTCGTCACCGGCCACGTGGTCGGCGTCACCGCGGCGCACGACCGCGCCCTGACGCTGCTGCCGAAGAAGCACCAGATCACCGGCCAGCTCGGCATGCTCGTGATCATGGTCTGCTACACCGCCACCGGGCTGTACCTGCTCTTCGGTTCCTGATCCCGCGTGCTCGTCGCCCCGGTGTGGTGTTGCCAGGGGTGACGACGTAGCGATGCGTCGACAACGTCCGGACGCGCTACCTACTCGGAGGACCCATGACGCGCACTGCCCTGATCCCGGTCGGATTCGCGGCGACCCAGCTCGCCCTCGACATCGATCCCTCACCCCCGATCCGGGTCCGCCC
Source organism: Marmoricola sp. (assembly GCA_025964775.1). Taxonomy (GTDB): domain Bacteria; phylum Actinomycetota; class Actinomycetes; order Propionibacteriales; family Nocardioidaceae; genus Marmoricola. The sequence goes on along the minus strand of JAOPYE010000021.1, from coordinate 2,663 downwards.
GCGGCTCCGGCTGGTCACCAGCGACCAGCCCGAGCTGGACGGATTCGCCACCCGGTTCGCCCAGGCGGTCGTCGAGGTGATCGCCGGCGACCGGGGCATCCACCAGCTGATGCGCTGGACCACGACCCGGGTGTACGCCGACCTGCAACGCCGCAGTCACCTGCTTCAGCGCACGCTCCCGCCGGACCGCCGCCAGCGCCGCCTGCGCGCGCAGGTGCGCAGCGTGCACCTCTCGCGCCCGACCGAGGACGTGGCCGAGATCAGCATCCACGTCCGGCACGGGCAGCGCTCCCGAGCGATCGCTGCCCGGATCGAACTGATCGAGAACCGTTGGCGGTGTACCGACCTCGAGTTCGGCTGACCGTTGAACGGGCCCTAGTTTCAGTCGAAATGCTTCACCTCGACTGAAACTAGGGCCCGTTCAACACGCTAGCCACCAGCCCTGGTCGTGAGCCCCGTCGCGTTCGGCGCGCCATGGCACTGCTTGTACTTCTTGCCCGAACCACACGGGCACTGCTCGTTGCGCCCGACGTTCGCGTACGGATCGTCGGCGTTGTTGACGGTCTGGCCCTTGAACTCGACCTCGCCGTCCTCGCTCGGTCCGGCGTAGGTCAGGTTCTGCGGTGCGCGCGGAACGTCGAGACCCTTGGCACGGAAGTTCACCGCGGCGCGCTCGGCTGCGGCAGCGGCCTCACCGCCGACGGGACGCAGGATCGGCGCGTGGTCGTGCCCCTCGTGGCCCGGCTCGACCTCCATCCCCTCCGGGATCTCGACGTCGACGGGAGCCTCGTCGGCCTCCAGCTGGATCTCCAGGTTGAACAGGAACCCGACCGTCTCCTCGCGGATGCCTTCCTTCATGGCCGCGAACATGTCGAAGCCCTCGCGCTGGTACTCGACCAGCGGGTCGCGCTGGCTGTAGGCCCGCAGGCCGATGCCCTCGCGCAGGTAATCCATCTCGTACAGGTGCTCGCGCCACTTGCGGTCCAGGACCGAGAGCAGCACGCGCCGCTCGAGCTCACGCATGACCTCCTCGCCGACCTCGGCCTCACGGGTGTCGTAGGCAGCCTGGGCGTCGGCCTTGAGCGCCTCGAGAAGGCTCTCTCGTTCCATCCCGTCGCGACCTCCGGCCTCGGCCTCCAGGTCCTGGTAGCGCAGCGAGATCGGGTAGAACGTGCCCAGCGCGGTCCACAGGGCTTCGAGGTCCCATTCCTCGGGAAAACCGCCGGTCGCGGCGGTCACGTACGTCGACACGGCGTCGTCGATCATGGTGCGGATCTGCTCGTGCAGGTCACGTCCCTCGAGCACCTCGCGACGCTCGCCGTAGATGACCTCGCGCTGCCGGCTCATCACGTCGTCGTACTTGAGGACGTTCTTGCGGGACTCGAAGTTCTGACCCTCGACCTGGCCCTGCGCCGAGGCGATCGACCGGGTGACCGACTTGTTCTCGATCGGAACGTCGTCAGGGACCCGCAGGGCCAGCAGGACCCGCTCGACGAACGCGGCGTTGAACAGCCGCAGCAGGTCGTCCTCCAGCGACAGGTAGAACCGGGACTCGCCCGGGTCGCCCTGACGGCCGGAACGACCGCGCAGCTGGTTGTCGATCCGGCGCGACTCGTGGCGCTCGGTCCCGAGCACGTACAGACCGCCGAGTTCCTTGACCTCGTCGTGCTCGGCCTTGACCTGGGCGGTGACCTTCTCCAGGGTCGCGGACCAGGCGGCCTCGTACTCCTCGGCGTTGTCCACCGGGTCCAGGCCCTTGCTGCGCAGCTCCTGGTCGGCGAGGAACTCGGTCGAACCACCGAGCATGATGTCGGTTCCACGACCAGCCATGTTGGTAGCCACGGTGACCGCGCCCTTGTGGCCCGCCATCGCGACGACCTTGGCCTCGTTCTCGTGCTGCTTGGCGTTGAGGACGGTGTGCGCGACGCCGCGCTTCTTCAGCAGCGCCGAAAGCAGTTCGGACTTCTCCACCGAGGTGGTACCCACGAGCACGGGCTGGCCGGCACGGTGGCGCTCCTCGAGGTCGTCGGCGACCGCGTTGAACTTGGCCTCCTCGGTCCGGTAGACGAGGTCGGGCTGGTCGAGCCGGGCGAGCGGCTTGTTCGGCGGGATCGGGACGACGCCGAGCTTGTAGATCTTGTCGAACTCGCTCGCCTCGGTCATCGCCGTACCGGTCATGCCGGAGAGCTTGGTGTAGAGCCGGAAGTAGTTCTGCAGGGTGATCGTCGCCAGGGTCTGGTACTCCTCGCGGACCACCACGCCCTCCTTGGCCTCGATCGCCTGGTGCAGGCCGTCGTTGTAACGACGACCGGACAGGATGCGGCCGGTGTGCTCGTCGACGATCAGGACCTCGCCTTCGATGACGACGTACTCCTTGTCCTTGCGGTAGAGCTCCTTGGCCTTGAGCGCGTTGTTGAGGTAGCCCACGAGCGGGGTGTTGACCGACTCGTAGAGGTTCTCGATGCCGAGCTGGTCCTCGACCTTCTCGACGCCGCTCTCCAGGATGCCGACGGTGCGCTTCTTCTCGTCGACCTCGTAGTGCACGTCGATCTTCATCCGGCCGACGATCTTGGCGAACTCGCCGTACCACTTGACCTCGTCCTCGGTCGGGCCCGAGATGATCAGCGGCGTGCGGGCCTCGTCGATGAGGATCGAGTCGACCT
>JAOPYE010000010.1 GCA_025964775.1 Marmoricola sp. | reverse complement strand
CCGTGCAGGGTCGGGACCGTGAAGTGACCGGTCACCGTGCCGTCACCGTTGTCGTGCAGGCTCAACCGGGTCCGGGATCGTGCAGCGTGCTCCTCGCAGACGACCAAGGCGTTCTCGTGCGCGTCGACCACAACCGGATCGGGCTCGACCTCGACCAGCGCCCGACGAGCCGCGCGGCGCAGCAGTGTCGGCGGCATCGTCTGTGCCTTCTCGACCAGTGCCTGTTCGATCACCACCCGCTGCGCGGCGGAGACGCTGGTTGGGAGCTGGGAATCGGCGTGCACGATCACCGCAGCATGCTCAGCACTGAGCCGACCAGCAGCCAACGCGGTCTGGGTGATCGTGCGCTGCTCGAGCCGCGCCGAGAGCTGTACCTGCCGGTGCACCACGGCAGGATCCGCGTTGGTGGCCCGTGCCGCCCACTGATCAGTGCTCGCGGCCCCCGAGACAGCGGCGGCACCGCAGCGGTGCGCCGCGCCCAGGGTGGCGAGCTTGATCGCAGCGATCCTGGCCTCGACACGACCCAGCGACCGCAACCGCTCCTGCTGCTCATCAGGGCTCAGGCCGCCCGGATCCTCGGCAGCGAGAACGTCCAGGCAAGCATCCAACTGCGCCACCGCATCGGTGGTCGGCGGTGCTGCCAGCAAGGTCATGAACCCATCCTGGGTCGAACACATGTTCGAGTCAAACACCAATCCACAGGCTACGAACCTGCAGGTCAGCGGCGCTTTCGGGCCTTGACCATCGCCGCGGAACCGAACCCGAGCTCTGCGGCCAGGTAGGCCCAGAAGGCGGGGTCCGTCTTCGGCCGGTCGAGCCTGAGTCCGGCCAGCCGGACCACGCCCGCACCCAGCCAGGCAGCGCCGACGGCCCGTTGGGCACCGGCCGATCCACTCAGCAGGGCGAACGCCCCGAGAGCGGCGTACGTGCCACCGAGCCCTGCCCGGGTCTCGGTCATCGCTCGAGCGGAGAGCGGGTGCAGCTCGAGGGCGTCGGCCACCCGCGCGGGGATGACGACGCCCGCAGCGCCGGACAGCATCAGGGCCGCACTGCTCAGGTGTCCCGTGTCCATGCGGCCAACCTAGCCCGGACCTCCCGACGCCCCTGTGGAGCCACGATTGGCATCCCGGGCACGACCCCGGGTACCCTGACCCGTCTCCCTCTCCCGATGAGGGGGCGACACCGCACAGCCCTCCTGCCACGGAAACGCCGTGGCCGCCAAGTCCGAAGGAGGTGGAGAACGCTATGCGTAACTACGAACTCATGGTCATCCTCGACCCTGAACTCGAAGAGCGGACGGTTGCACCGTCCCTCGACACGTACCTCAACGTCGTTCGCAACGACGGAGGCACCGTGGACAGCGTCGACGTCTGGGGACGCCGTCGCCTCGCCTACGAGATCAACAAGAACGCCGAAGGCATCTACGCCGTCGTGACGCTCTCGGCCGAACCGGCCACCGTCAAGGAGCTCGACCGTCAGCTCACGCTGAATGAGTCGGTGCTTCGCACTAAGGTCCTTCGTCCCGACGCTCACTGAGCCCAGCTCAGTGACGCAGTAGTACGAATTCCAAGGGAGATTCCATGGCAGGCGAGACCCTCATCACCGTCGTCGGCAACCTGACCGGTGACCCGGAGCTGCGCTTCACCCCCTCGGGTGCAGCCGTCGCGAACTTCACGATCGCGTCGACCCCGCGCAACTTCGACCGGCAGACCAACGAGTGGAAGGACGGCGACACGCTGTTCCTCAACTGCTCGGTCTGGCGTCAGGCGGCCGAGAACGTGGCCGAGTCCTTGCAGAAGGGCATGCGCGTCGTGGCGCAGGGCCGCCTCAAGGCGCGCAGCTACGAGACCCGCGAGGGTGAGAAGCGCACCGTGATGGAGCTCGACGTCGAAGAGGTCGGTCCGAGCCTCAAGTACGCGACTGCCAAGGTCACCCGCGCCACCCGCAGCAGCGGTGGTGGCGGATTCTCCGGCGGAGACGACCCGTGGGCGTCGCAGCCCGCATCGGCCCCCGCTTCTGCGCCTGCGCAGGGTGGCGGCGGTTCCTGGGGCGGCCAGCAAGGCGCCCCGCAGGGTGGCTCGAACGCCGGCGGCGCGCCGGCGCAGGACCCCTGGGCCGTGCCCGGTGGTTCTGAAGAACCGCCCTTCTGATTCACCAGTCCATGTCCAGCCAACCATTCCGGCATAGACGCCGGGCTCTACGAAAGGGAGCACCACAATGGCAAAGGCAGTGATTCGCAAGCCGAAGAAGAAGGTTTGCCAGTTCTGCAAGGAGAAGGCGTCCCTGATCGACTACAAGGACACCAACCTCCTGCGCAAGTTCATCTCCGACCGCGGCAAGATCCGTGCCCGTCGGGTCACCGGCAACTGCGTACAGCACCAGCGCGACGTCGCCACGGCCGTCAAGAACGCCCGTGAGGTCGCCCTGCTCCCGTACACGTCCACGGCTCGCTGAGAAGGGGGAGTTGACACTATGAAGCTCATCCTGACGCAGGAAGTGACCGGTCTCGGCGCTCCTGGCGATGTCGTCGAGGTCAAGGACGGCTACGGCCGCAACTACCTGATCCCCCGTGGCTTCGGCATCCGCTGGACCCGTGGTGGCGAGAAGACCATCGAGTCGATCAAGAAGGCCCGCGACTCGCGTGCCGTCCGCGACGCCGACCACGCTGCCGAGGTCAAGACCCGCCTCGAGAGCTCGGTCTTCCAGGTCAAGGTCCGCGCCGGCGAAGGTGGCCGCCTCTTCGGCGCCGTCACCACGGCTGACATCGCCACGGCGATCGTCGACGCCGGCGGCGAGGTCGACAAGCGCACGATCGTGGTCGCGAACCCGATCAAGTCGCTCGGCCCGCACACGGTGACCGTGAAGGTGCACGACGACGTCGAGGCGAAGGTCAGCCTCAACGTCGTCTCTGGCTGACCAGACTCGAACGAAGGTCGTCCTCCCTACGCGGGAGGGCGACCTTCGTCGTTCCCGGGGTTCGCACGGCCCGATCGCGGCCGCGGCTGGATGAGCAGGGGCCCGGGCCCGCCCAGCCACTCGCGACGGTGCACCCGGAACAGGTAGTAGATGAGCACCACGTTGACCAGCCCGATCGCCAGCAAGGTGGGCCTGATCAGGTTCGCCACATCGCCGCCGTACGCGATCGGCGGGAGCACGATGATCGCGGCCAGGCCCCAGGTCAGCACGCCGAAGCGGCCGGCGACGAAGACGTCGCGAGGCTCCTGGACGACGCCGGTCTCGCCGATCCGACGGGCCAGCAACAGGCTCATCACCGACTGCGGCAGCGAGAGCGCCCACCCGATCGAGGCCGCCTTCGTCGCCTGATTGAGCTCGGCCTGGGTCCGGAGGTGGTCCGGGATCGAGGGCAGGTGGTGGGCGAGCTGCGGGACCCACAGCGGGATGCTGACCAGCAGCGCGACCCAGGCGAACCAGTAGGCGACGTCGACGTCGATCCTGCTGCGCAGGGCCGCCAGCCCCGAGAGCACGAATGCCCACCCGACCGGATCGGGCAGGGCGTCGTACACCTGTCCGGCGATCCTGAAGTCCGCGGGGATGAAAATGACGACGAGTCCCATCGCGATCTTCTGGAGGGGCGACACGCGTCGATCCTAGGGTGCCTACACCATCGGAGCGCGCAGTGCCATGCCCCGATCTAGCCCTGTTGATAACAACGAGAACCTGTGGGTAATGGCAATTCCCGGAGGATTTGTCGACTTAGGGACCGACCCGTCCCAGATGACGAAACGATGAACGGAATCCGGACCAGAATCTTTTGTCCACAGGAGGTGGACGACCGTTTCCGCAGGTCAGAGACGGGCATCGGGTGTTCACCAATTCTGGGTCCACAGCGTAGTCACCACCCTGTGCACAGGAATTTCAAGGTGTTCCACACCGCCCACAGGGTTTTCCACAGGTACCTGTGGATGACCGACTAGGCGAGCGGCCCGAACGGGACATAACCTCACGCAGTCCGGGGCCCGCAAACGGGGTCGAAATGCCCCGGGCCACCAGGTGCGGCGACACATTCGTGGGGGTGGTTCCCCCTACCGTGAGAAGCCAGCGGGCACCAATGTCCGAGCGTACGGCGAGAGCGGAAGGGGAGAGCTGGCGTGAGCATCATCGAGTCCACCGGGATCGGCGAATCCGGCTTCCCGGAGCCGTACCCCGCCGACCTCGGCTCGCTCGGCGGGGCCGGCGGTGAGCACGGCAACCAGGAGCACTGGGCCGGGCGGATGCCCCCGCAGGACACCGACGCCGAGCAGAGCGTGCTCGGCTCGATGCTCATCTCCAAGGACGCCATCGCCGACGTGCTCGAGGTCGCCAAGGCCCACGACTTCTACCGCCCGGCGCACGAAACCATCTTCGACGCGATCACCGACCTGTACGCCCGTGGCGAGCCCGCCGACCCGGTGACGGTCTCGGCCGAGCTCAACCGTCGCGGTGAGCTCACCCGCGTCGGCGGCGCGCCGTACCTGCACACGCTCTCGGCGAGCGTCCCGATCGCAGCGAACGCGGGTTACTACGCCGAGATCGTCCGGGAGAAGTCGATCCTGCGGCGCCTGGTCGACGCGGGCACCAAGATCGCCCAGCTCGGGTACGCCGGTGAGGGCCAGGTCGACGACACCGTGGACCGGGCGCAAGCAGAGATCTACGCGATCACCGAGAACCGCACCTCGGAGGACTACACGCCGCTGAGCGCGATCATGGAGGGGACCCTCGACGAGATCGAGGCCATCTCCAACCACGACGGATCCTTGCGGGGGGTTCCCACCGGGCTCGCGGATCTCGACGAGCTCACCAATGGCCTCCAGGCCGGCCAGATGATCATCGTGGCTGGGCGTCCCGGTAGCGGGAAGTCGACGCTGGGCCTGGACTTCTGCCGGGCCGCGTCGATCCACAACAACCTGACCAGCTGCATCTTCAGCTTGGAGATGGGCAAGTCCGAGATCACGATGCGGCTGCTCAGTGCCGAGGCACGGATCTCGCTCTCCCACATCCGCAACGGCCAGATGAACGACGACGACTGGTCACGGCTCGCCAAGAAGATGGGCGAGGTCTCCAGCGCCCCGATGTTCATCGATGACAGCCCGAACATGACGATGATGGAGATCCGGGCCAAGGCCCGGCGCCTCAAGCAGCGTCACGACCTCAAGCTCATCGTCATCGACTACATCCAGCTGATGACGTCGGGACGCAAGGTCGAGTCCCGTCAGGTCGAGGTCTCGGAGTTCTCCCGGCAGATCAAGTTGCTGGCCAAGGAGCTCGAGGTCCCGATCGTGGCCCTCGCCCAGCTCAACCGAGGCTCGGAGCAGCGCGCCGACAAGAAGCCGATGGTCTCCGACCTGCGTGAGTCCGGCAGCCTCGAGCAGGACGCCGACATCGTGATGCTCGTGCACCGCGAGGACATGTACGAGAAGGAGTCACCGCGTGCCGGCGAGGCCGACATCATCGTCGGCAAGCACCGCAACGGCCCGATCCGCGACGTGACGGTCAGCTTCCAGGGCCACTACTCGCGCTTCGTGGACATGGCCCACTGATCACGGTCGCGTGACCTCGCGGCAGGTCGCGAAGATGTCCTCGATCGGACCGGCTCCGGGTTCCCGACCGACCTCGCGGAACCACTCGCGTCCCAGCACCAGCCTCGCGAGCGGCCGGGGCAGTCCGCAGAGCATCGAGACCGTCCGGAACCCCGAACCGCCGGTCCGCTGACTGGCGTGCTCAGACAGACCGCGGACCTTGGCATCGACGTACCGACTCACCGGGACCCGGTGGGTGATCTCGGAACGCGGCAGGTACGACGCGCGCATCAGCTCCAGGTCGACCGGGGGGCCGCCCGGTATCGCGTGCACGACACGGGCGCCCGCGACCACCAGAGCTCGATCGACAGTGGTCTCGAGCAGGACCAGGGACTTCTCGCGAGCAGCTGCGGCCCGAGCGATCCGGTGTACCTGCACGTGGTCCGGATGTCCGTAGCCACCCGAGGGGTCGTACCCGGTCAGTACGTCGGCAGCCTCCTGGTCGAGCACGGTCCCCAACGCTGCCACGGCCTCCTCGAGGCCCACGGACGGCAGACCGCCGTCGGGATAACCCAGGTGCACCACGCGAGCCGCGCCGAGGGCGGTTGCCGCGCGCTCGAGCTCCTCGAGGCGTCGGCGACCGAGTTCCTCGCGCTCGCCCATCGAGGCTGACGCGAGCCCGGCAGCACCGTCGGTCGCTGTGACCACGACGACCCGGTGGCCCTCCGCAGCCGCTCGGGCGATCGTCCCGCCCATGAGCAAGGACTCGTCATCGGGGTGGGCATGGAAGGCGACCAGCGTGAACGGCACCCCCGCATCATGCCTTCCAGTCGCAGAGCTCACGTGGTGTCGTCAGCCCACGGTCAGGTAGAGCAGGCATGGTGGTATCTGCACAGAAGATGAAATCGGCGCCCAGATCGAGGAGGATAGCCCGATGGACACGACGACGCGAACCGGCGCGCGCTGGGGAAAGCTGACCGGCTCCCTCGGTGTGGCGGCGCTCGGAGTCGGCCTCCTGGTCGTGTTCCCCTCCCTCGTCGGGGTGTCCTGGAGCGACATCGGCACCAGTCTGACGGCCGTGCCAGTGATCGTCCTGGTCGGGCTCTTCGCGCTGTGGCTGACCGGGCTCCTGCTCTACATGCCGGTCCTGATGGCGGCCATGCCCGGGCTGACCGCACGCCAGGCGCTCACCCTCAGCCTCGCCGGATCCTCGGTGTCAAGCCTGCTGCCCTTCGGCGGCCCCGCCGGGATGGGCCTCGGCTACGCCATGACGAAGAGCTGGGGCTTCCGCTCCGACAGCTTTGCGGCGTACACCCTCACCACCAACCTGTGGAACGTCTTCGGCAGGTTCGTGATGGGCATCACGGTGCTGGCCGTCGCCGCCGTCTTCGGAGCTGGTCTTCCCTCCGGCCTCAGCTCGGTCATGATCAGCGCTTCGGTACTGATCCTCTTCCTGGTGGTCGCCGCGTTTGGTGTCATGCGCACGGAGCGCACGGCTCTGCTCGCCGGACGCTGGGCAGAGTCGCTGATCGCCCGGGCCGCGCCGACGCGGAAGGTGCCAGCCTGCTCCGCCTGGCTGGTGGACAGCCGCGCCCAGCTGGTCGCGACGGTGAGGACCGGATGGGGACGGATGAGCATCGGCGTTCTGGTCTACCTCACGCTGCAGGCGGCGCTGCTGTATGCCTGTCTCGCCGCTGTCGGCGCCGGAGCTTCACCGAACGTGGTCCTGATCGCGTTCGCGATCGAGCGCCTCATCAGCCTGGCACCGATCACCCCCGGCGCTGCCGGGGTCGCCGAGCTCGGCACCGTCGCCGCGCTGCACTCGTACGGCGTCGACCCGCTCGCTGCTGCCACCGGCGTCCTGCTCTACCGGACGTTGATGTTCGCGATCGAGATCCCCATCGGCGGCGCCATCGCGCTCACCTGGCTCGGCCGCGCGCGACGCACCCGACTGGCCCTGGCTGCCGAGGCCGAGATCCAGGCCGCCCTCGATGCCGGCGGTGACCTGGCGGTCGTGGCCGCTGCCGACGGGGTGGCTGCATGAGGATCCTGCACGTGACGGACACGTTCCTGCCGAGGCTCGGCGGAATCGAGCTGCACGTCGCCGACCTGGCAGCACGTCAACGGGACTCAGGGCACGACGTCATGATCCTGACGGGCCAGAAGGACGCTGACAGTGCGACGGAACCGGGTCTCGACGGGATCCGCGTCGAGCGCATGGGGACCGGGTTCTTCGGGGTCGGGATCGGCCGCCGACTGGCCGGGGTCCTGGCCGGGTTCGAACCCGACATCGTCCACGCTCACCTGACCGTCGGGTCGCCCTTCACCTGGGGAGTCCTGCGCAACACCGGCTCGATCCCGATCGTGATCAGCCTGCACTCGCTGCTTCCTCAACTTCCGCGCCTGATCGGTGCCGGCATCAAGGTGCTCCGCCTGCCGACGTCGCAGATGATCCACACGGCGGTCAGCGACGTCGCCGCTGATCGGCTTCGCGCGATTCTCGGTCCGGCGCACCAGGTGCACGTCCTGCACAACGGCGTCGACGCCGCGGACTGGGTCGTGAAGCACGTGCCGACCGAGGACTTCAACATCCTGTGCGTGGGCCGGCTCGCAGCCCGCAAACGCCCGCTGGTCCTCGTCGATGCCCTCGCCGAGCTTGCAGACCGTGCGCCCGAGTTGGCGTGGTCCGCCACGTTCGTGGGCGACGGAGCCCAGCGCGCCAAGGTCGCCGCAGCGGTGCGCGCACACGGGCTCGAGGACCGGATCGCCCTGCCCGGCAGGCTGGAACGCGGAGAGATCAGGTCGCTGCTGGGCAGCGCCGATGTCCTGGTGGCCCCCGCGACGCTCGAGTCGTTCGGGATCGCGGCCCTCGAGGCGCGTTGCGCCGGGGTACCGATCATCGGCATGGCATCGAGCGGCGTCTCCGAGTTCATCACCGACGGCGTCGACGGCCTGCTTGCCCGCGACGATTCCGACATCGCGTCCTGCCTGCACCGGCTGGCCGCTGATGAGGACCTCGCGCGCGACATCCGTCGGCACAACACCACCGTTGCCGTCGACATGGAGTGGTCAACGGTCACCGCCCAGCACGAGTTGATGTACGACCTTGCGCTCGAGCGCGCAGGGACGAGGGCGTCGAGCCGAGTGCCGCGCCGGGCGTCGAGCTCGTTGGCCCGTTGACTGGCCTGACCCCGTGAGCCTGCGACGGTGGTTGTCCCTGCTGGCACTGACCAGCGTGACCTTCGTGGGGGTGTCGCTGGTCATCTCCGCGTGGCTCTCGCATCCGCGGGTGCAGCCGGTGACCCAGCCGGGGCCTCTCGTCGTGGTCGCGCTGCCGTCGTTGAGCTGGGCCGACATCAGCCGCGAAGGCACGCCGGTGCTCTGGCACCTGGCCGAACGGGGAGCCGTCGGAGCCCAGGCAACCCGCAGTCCGTCCGGGCGGAGCTGCTCGGTGCAGGCCTGGCTGATCTTCGCTGCCGGTACGCCGACCGACGTCGGCCCGGGCCGGTGCGCCGATGTCACGCCCCTGCTGAACTTCGACGGCTCCGCCGTGTTCCCGCAGTGGGCGAAGTGGCGCGACGCGGGGCTCGCCGTCAACACCCCGGAAGATCTCGGTGCCGTGGCCTCGGAGCTCACTGCGGCCGGTCAGTGCGTCGCAGCCGCAGGGCCGGACGCCGGACTCGGTGCAGCGAACCGTGCGGGCGTGGTCGGGCACTACGCCCTCAATCCGGAAGCCGTCGACTTCACGACCTGCCCGGTGTCCCTCGTCGACCTCGGGACACCTGACGACCAGACCCTCGGTCGGCTGATCAGGCACCTCCCGGTGAACACGACCCTCGTCGTCACGGGGATGGCAGCCGATGGTGCGACCCCGACGCTGCGTCCGGTGATCATGACCGGACCGGGCGTCCCGCACGGCCTGCTCACCTCGCTGTCGACCCGTCAACCCGGTGTCCTGCAGACCGCGGACCTTTCGGCGCTGGTGCTCTCGCGACTGGGCTCGCGGGCTCCGATCCTCGGTGACGGCCGCCCACCGGTCGTCCGACCGATCACCGCAACCGACGCCCCGCTCGCACGGGTGATGGGCCTGACCCGGGCACTCGACATCGAGTACGACTTCGTGCCCGTGTTCTTCGTCCTCTTCCTCGGGGGCAGCGCCCTGGCAGGCCTGATCGGTCTGCTCTGCTGGTACCTCGCGCGCCGTCGGCGCCTGGCCCGCGGCGGCTCTGCCGAGATGACCCCCTCCATGCGTGCCTGGCTCTCCGGGATCGCCGCGATGTGCGCCGCCATGCCTGCCGCGACGTTCCTGGCCGGCCTGGTTCCGTGGTGGAACGCCTGGCACCCGGAGATCGCCCTGTGCCTGACGATCATCGGCATCTCGGGCGTGATCTCGAGCCTGGCGGTCCTCGGCCCGTGGCGTCGGCGACCTTCCGGGACGGTCGCGTTCATGGTGATCGTGACCTTCTTCGTCCTCGCCCAGGACGTCGTCCACGGCTCGCGCCTGCAGTTCATCTCCCTGATCGGGCTCCAGCCGGTCTACGGCGGACGTTTCTACGGACAGGGCAACGTCGCCTACGCGGTGTTCGCGACGACGGCGATCATGATCGCGGTGATCGTCGCGGGCCGGCTGGTCGAGCTGGGGCAGCGGCGGTCCGCGGTCGTCGTGGTCGTCTTCGTCGGCCTGACCGCGGTCGTCATCGACGGATCGCCGTCGTGGGGTGCTGATGGTGGCGGTCCGCTGGCGATGGTGCCGGCGTTCGGGTACCTCGCACTGAAGGCCGGCGGTGAACGCGTGACGGTGCGGCGGATCATGTCGCTGGGCGTTGCGACCTTCGCGCTGGTCGGGGCGTTCGCACTCTTCGACTACCTCGGTCCCGCGCAGTACCGGACCCACCTCGGTGACTTCGTGGCCCAGGTCATCGGCCACGAACGGTGGAACGGAGTGGTCTCGATCTGGACCCAGAACTGGACGATGCTCACGTCGAGCTGGCTGACCCGCGCGGTGCCGGTGCTGCTGGTCATGGTGGCGGTGGTGGCACTGCGGCCCGGGATGTACGCGCGGGCCGTCGCGCCCGCGGTCACCACGGTGCCGTTCCTCAAGGCCGGTCTGCGGGCCGTGTTCTTCTGCTGGGTGATCGCGTTCTTCTCCAACGACTCCGGTACCGGGATCCCGCCCACCGGGCTCCTGGTCCTCGCGCCGTTGCTGGTCCTGCTCGGCATGTCGTCCGGGCGCGCCTTGCCGAATCCTGAACCCGACCCCGGGCCGCAGGACGAGTCGGTTTCGGCGGAGGCGTCGCGGTCGCGGGCGAACGGATCCGCAGGCTCGGTGATGGCACCGAGCCCTACGATCGCGACATGAGTATCGATCGCGCCGCGCTCACCGCCGGCAGCATCCGCCTGGCCTCCGGTATCTCTTTCCTGGTCTCGCCGGAGAAGGCGAACAAGCTCTGGGGCGACCAGGAGAAGCCGGTACCCACCACCCGGCTGCTGCTGAGGTCGATGGGTTATCGCGATGCCCTGATCGGCGGCCTCCTGGTTCACGCCGCCCTGCGCGGTCGCGACACCCGGGGCTGGTTCCTCGCCTCCGGCGGCGCCGATGCGTCCGACCTGCTCGGCGGCTGGAGCACGCACCGCGAGATGTCGAGGTCGCAGCAGTACATCGGTCTGGGCGGTGCCGTGGTCGGGATCGGGGTCGGACTGTGGGGCGCGACCCGGCGCCGTACGCCGTGAAGCCGGGACGGATCCCGAACGCCATCCACGAGGCGGGGCCCTGGCGCATCCGCGCCATCGTCGGCGACTTCGAGCTCGAGGATGTCTGGGCTCTCCCGGTCTGGGGAACTGCCGACGACTTCGGTCAGGTCCTCGAGGCGATGACGACGTCCGATCCCGAGCACCAGCTCGGGTTCGCCGCCCGGATGCTGTGGATGGCCCGGGACCTGCTCGGGCGTCTGTTCAACCTCGGCCGGGTCTCGACGGCGTCAGCCGGAGACCCACCGCTAGCGGTCCCCGACAGCGCCGAGACGTCGTTGGTCGGCCGGCTCCCGGCCGACCTGCTCGGAACGGTCGAGGGTCTCTCGTTCTCCTCGCTGCCGTTCTCGCCGCTGTTCCGGACGGCGGACGAGTTCGCCGCAGAACTGTCTAACGCGACCGTGCATGCGGTGTTGCACCTGGCCTGGGTACCGAGCGACGACCAGCGCTTCCAGGCACAGATGGCTGTCTACGTGAAGCCCCGCGGACTGTTCGGTCGGGTGTACATGGGATTCATCAAGCCCTTCCGCTACCTGGTCGTCTACCCCGCGCTGCTGCGCCAGATGGAACGCCGCTGGGGTCCGCACCCGGCCGGGTAGCGTGCCCGCCATGACTGATGGAAACGGATCGGTGCGTTGGCTGGGTGCGACCGAGCCGCACCCGGCCCGGGTCGCGCAGCAGGCTGCGCTGAGGTGCGCGATCGCCGGTGACAGACAGGGTTGGCTCGACCTGTGGGCGGCCGACTGCGAGATCCACGATCCGGTGGGCCCGTCGATCTTCGACGCCAGCGGTACCGGTCACCACGGTCCTGACGGGATCGCGCACTTCTGGGACGTGGCGATCGCGCCCGTCGAGCGCTTCGACGTCGAGGTCCGCACGTCCTACGCGTGCGGCGACTCCTCCGCGCAGGAGGCGACCTTCACGACGACCTTCCCCGACGGAACGCGCGCGGACGTCGACCTGGTCACCGTCTATCGGGTCGACCACACCGGCCTGATCACGTCGATGCGGGCGTACTGGGAGCTCGACCAGGTACGAGTGACCTCGCCCTAGCGCGCGAGCGAGGCCAGGGTGATGTCGTCGCGCGCCACGTAGGCCGTGAACGTCCCGACGGTGCCGAGGGGCACCGGGTCGGCGTACGTGAGGACGAGTCGGCGGTCGATCGTCGGTCGGAACCAGGACTCGTAGGTGTGGTCCGGACTGCAGGTCGTCGCGTCCCAGCGCAGTGCGCCGTCGACCAGGACCCCCTGGCTGTCCGGCAGGGGCAGTGCGTACGGGCTCTGGTCGTGGGCGCTGCCCTGGCTCTGGCCGTCCCAGGTGCCGAAGGACCGGCCCCAACCGCTGGTGATCGGATTCGGATCGACCAGGGCGCCGCGCGACGTCGGGGCCCAGGTTCCGTCGTCGGCGCGGACGCAGTTGGCGTCCCCGAGCTGCCCCGTCGGTCCCGTCACGGTGCCGGTAACCACGATCCGGTAGGTCAGTCCGGCCTTGAGCAGGTACGACGAGCGCGTGCCGGTTCCGGACGGGGACAACCTCAGCCCGGTCACTGCGGTCTCGTCCGGGTTGAGCTCGTTGGTCAGCGGATACAGCACCGGCAGCGAGGTGACGCCCCGTGCCCGGTACCAGGAGGTCTGCCCCGCGGCGCCGGCGTACCCGAGTGAGATGTGCACGTGGTTGCGGTGCCGCAACGTCGGCGAACACCTCCTGATCGTCCGGCACGCGGCGTTCAGGTACCGCCGCGGCACGAATCCGCGGTAGGAGGACCAGATCGTGTCGTTGTAGATCATGTACATGATGCCGAGGCGGCGCGCGAGTGCGTCCGGGTTGCCGGCCGCATCGGTGGCCAGCGCCCGGGTGATGAAGGCGTAGGCAGCTCGCCGGGTGGCGGGGTGTCGTGCGTCCGCGGCCCAGTCGAACGCGCGACCGTCCTTGTGCTCACTGGTCCCGCCGTCGTGGCAACCGCGCATCATGCCGAGCGAACCGGTCACCGGGTAGGTCCGCTGAAGCCACGCCGCCAGGGCGATCGTTCCGGGTTGCGGTCTGGTGGTGCAGGTGACCTGGGGCTCGTACGGCGAGAAGGCGTCCACGACGCTGACCGAACCGAGGGCCTGCGCCGCCTGCGGCGACCCCAGGCTGCCCGTGACCGCGATGCCGACGAGGACGCCGATGAGCACGCGTGCGGTAAAAGGACGGGTGACGGGCACGGCAGGACTTCCAGACAGGTCGACGACACGGTGGGCGCGCGGACCGGCCCCGCGGTGCTCCACTGAATTGATCGGCCCGTCGTGGCGGTTGCTGAGGAGAAGACGCCGGCCACTGCGCGCACCGGCGATCCTGCGGCACACTGGTCCCGGACCCGGGCGTAGCACGGGGCCACGGACAGTGAGGCATCCCATGCTGGTCGACGTACCCGAGGGCAAGGACCCGATCGCCTACGTGTGGGGCGAGATGGTCCCCAAGATCGGCGTGGCCGCCGCGAAGTTCTCCGGCGCGGTGTACGCCGACTCGACGCTGAGCCTGCACGAGTTCGAAGCCGCCCGCCTGACCATCGCCGAGGTCAACGGCTGTGTCTTCTGCAAGGACTGGCGCACCGAACGCGACGGCGTCACGGTCGAGGCCGGGTACGACGAGGAGGTCCGCAACTGGGAGACCTCCACCGTCCTGGACGACCGCAGTCGCCTCGCTGCGGAGTACGCACGCCGGTTCGCCGAGGACCACCACCATCTCGACGACGCCTTCTGGGAGCGGATGTTCGCCCACTACAGCCAGGCAGAGGTCGTGGAGCTGACCATGTGCCTCGGCTCCTGGATCGCCTTCGGACGGCTGAACCGGGTCCTGGGTCTCGACGTCGCGTGTGTCCTACCGGCGCACCCACAGGCCGCTTCGCTCTGACGCCCGGGGGTGGCTGCGCCGCCGACGCTCGCCTGCGATATTCGGTTCCGCCCGGTCCGCTTCCTCGCCATGATCGGGGCATGACCACACGACGTGCCGACATGTTCGTCGACCCTGCCGACGACCCGCGACAGACGGAGGGCACCGGGGAGGGCGACGAGAAGCAGAACCTCGTGGAGTACATCCGTTACCAGCGCCAGACCCTCGAGCTCAAGTGCTCCGGCCTCGAACCCGAGCAGCTGGCCCGCCGATCGGTGCCACCCTCGACGATGTCGTTGCTCGGGCTGGTCCGGCACATGGCCGACGTGGAGCACAGCTGGTTCCGGCGGACTCTGGCCGGCCTCGACGAGCCCCGGATCTATCGCACCGCCGACGAACCGGACGCTGACTTCGACGGCGCCGTCGGCGACCAGGCGGTGGTCGACGAGGCGTGGGCCCGGCTGCGCGAGGAACAGGCGTTCGCCGATGCCTTCATCGAGGGTTCCGAGGACCTGGCGAAGGTGACCGAGTACCCGCGCGGCCGGGTGAGCCTGCGCGAGGTCCTGGTGCACATCGTCGAGGAGTATGCCCGGCACAACGGGCACGCCGACCTGCTGCGTGAGTGCATCGACGGCCGCGTCGGCGAGTGAGCCGGGTTGCGTACTGAACATCTGTCAATAAGATGTAACTCACAGTTACCGACCACCGGTTCGCGGCTACGCTCGGAGCCATCGGGCCGGGTACCGGTCCGCCGAGCCAGGAGGATCCATGGCGTCACGCCAGCAGGTGAGCACCCCCGATTTCGACGTCCTCGTCGTCGGCGCGGGACTGTCGGGCATCGGTGCGGGCTACCGCCTTCAGACCGAGTGCCCCGAGCGGACCTACGCGATCCTCGAGGCGCGTGAGTCGATCGGCGGCACGTGGGACCTCTTCCGCTACCCCGGGATCCGTTCGGACTCCGACATGTTCACGTTGAGCTTCCCGTTCAAGCCGTGGAGCAACGACGACTCGATCGCCGACGGTCCCGCGATCCTCAGCTACATCAAGGACACCGCGGCCGAGTTCGGGATCGACGAGAAGATCCAGTTCCGTACCAAGGTCATCTCTGCCGACTGGTCATCGGTGAACAGCGTCTGGACCGTGACGGTCGAGGACCGCAGCTCCAACAAGGCTGTGGTGCGGACGATCACGGCATCGTTCCTGTACGCGTGCTCGGGCTACTACGACTACAACCAGGGCCACGAGCCCGTGTTTCCGGGGATCGACGACTTCAGCGGCCTGGTCGTGAAGCCGCAGTTCTGGCCCGAGAACCTCGACTACACCGGCAAGAAGGTGGTGATCATCGGTTCGGGTGCCACCGCGGTCACGCTGGTCCCGTCGATGGCCGAGGACGCCGCGCACGTCACGATGCTGCAGCGCAGCCCGACCTGGATCGGGGTCGTGCCGAAGACGGACAAGGTCGCCGACACACTCCGCTCCGCCCTGCCCGCAGGCATCGCCCACAAGGTCGTGCGCACGAAGAACATCATGTTCAACATGGGCGTGTACGAGTTCTGCCAGCGCCAGCCGAAGCTCGCTCGCAAGCTGTTCCTCGGCCTGACCACCAAGGCGCTCAAGGACGAGGCTGCCGTTGCCGAGCACTTCACCCCGACCTACGACCCGTGGGACCAACGGCTCTGCGCGGTTCCGAACGGCGACCTGTTCAAGGCGATCCGCAAGGGCCGGGTCGACGTGGTCACCGACCACATCGACACCTTCGTACCCGAGGGCATCCGGCTCAAGAGCGGCAAGGTCCTCGAAGCCGACATCGTCGTCCCGGCCACCGGACTGAAGATCCAGCTGTTCGGCGGCGTCAAGCCGACGGTCGACGGCGCCTCGGTGGACCTGCACGAGAACTTCGTCTGGCAGGGCTGCATGCTGACCGGGATGCCGAACTTCGCCCTGTGCGTCGGCTACACCAACGCGTCCTGGACCTTGCGTGGCGACCTCACCTCGCGCCTGGTGTGCAAGGTGCTCAACGAGATGGCCAAGGTGGGCGCCGCCTCCGTCGTACCCGTTCCTGAGGGGCCGCTCGAGGCGCGCCCGTTGCTGGACATCGCCTCGGGCTACGTCCAGCGCGCCCTCAGCGACCTCCCGCAACAGGGTCACCGCGGGGCCTGGCGGGTGCGCCAGAACTACCTGATCGACTCGGCCACGACGATGCGCCGCGACCTGCACAAGACGCTGCGGTTCACGCCAGCTTCTGGCGCAGTGGCCAAGGATGTGGTGAAGGCAAGCGCATGATCGCGCCGGGCACCAGCACCCTGACCGTCGGCGGCGTCCCGCTCCGCGTCCGCGTCAGTGGCCCTCCCGACGGGGTCCCGATCCTGCTGATCCACGGCATCGCCCGCAGCCTGGAGGACTGGACCGAGACCCAGGACCTGCTCGCTCGCACCCACCGGGTGATCAGCACGGACCTGCCTGGGTTCGGCTTCAGCCGCAAGGGCCGCGAACGGCCCGGCCTAACGGCCTTCGGCCGCGCCATGGCGGAACTGCTCGACGCTGCCGGTGTCACCGAACCTGCGCACGTGATGGGCAACTCGCTCGGCGGGGGAGTCGCGATGACCCTCGCCGTCGACCACCCGGGCCGGGTTGCGAGCCTGACCCTGGTCAACAGCATCGGGTTCGGCGCCGAGGTCAACATCTCACCACTCCCGATGACGTACGGCGCACTCGCCTCGCTTCCCGGTCTGCGCGGGACGTTCGGCCCCCGGGCCAGGGCCGCAGGCGCGCAGACGATCCGGGACCTCTTCTTCGATCCCGCGCTGGCGACGACCGAGCAGCTCCGGCACGCCGGCAAGCTGGCCAGGCAACCCGACTTCCGCGCCACCTTCCTCGGCACCGCCGCGACCCTCGGGGCGCCGGTGGTCGGCGTACGGACCGGCTGGCGCAGAGCGCTGCTTGCCCGGGTGGCCGCCAGCGGCATCCCGGTCCTCGTCGTCTGGGGCGACGCCGACAAGATCCTTCCGCCGCGGCAGCTCGACGCTGCGAAGGCGGCTCTCCCACAGGCGCGCACCCACCTCTTCGCCGATACCGGTCACATGCCCCAGGTCGAGCAGGCAGCCGCGTTCGCTGAGCTCGTCGGCGCCTTCGTCAACGAGAGCGCCCTTCGAGACGGGCCTGGCGGCCCTCCTCAGGAACCAGCTGCTCGTGCCTGAGCCCCTGGTCGAATTCGATGCCGAGATCGTCAAGAGCGAGAAGCCCGGCGGCTGGTCGTACGTGGTGTGGCCGGAGTCAGCGGCGTTCTTCAAGACGTTGGGTCTGGTCAAGGTACGCGGCACTGTCGACGGCGAACCGTTCGAGTCCTCCTTCATGGCGCTGGGCGACGGCAACCACAAGCTGCCGGTGAAGTCGGCGATCCGGGTCAGGATCGCGAAGCAAGCGGGCGACACCGTCCACGTCGTCGTGACCGAGCGCCTCGGACGGTGATCGTCCGCGCTGGCTGAACGCGATGCCTAGTGCACGGGCACCAACCGGTAGCGGACGAATCGCGGCACCAGGAACGCGGCGACGACGACCAGCACGACCACGAGCACGCCACCGCCGGCAGCGGCCGCTGCCGAACCGACGACGGCAGCTGCTCCGCCGTGGGCGACGTCGGCGATGCGCGGACCTCCCGCCACGACCACGATGAACACGCCCTGGAGGCGACCGCGTACGTCGTCGGCCGCCGAGGTCTGCAGCATGCTCATCCGGAAGGCCGACGAAGCCATGTCGGCGGCGCCACCGATCACGAGCATCAGCACGGCGAGCGCCAGCATCCAGTTCCGGGCGCTGCCCGCCGCCTGCGAGACCGCAAGGCCGAACCCGGTGATCGCGGTTCCCCACACGACGATCGCCGCCACCACCGCAAGCCCCTGGCGCTGGACCCGGCTGACCCAGCCCGAGAACACGCCGCCGATCACCGCACCGAGCGGGATGGCGGCGAACAGCAGTGCGAACGCGAGCCCGCCGCCCGAGGGTCCACCGAAGTTCTGGTGGGCGATCGCCGGGAACAGCGCACGCGGCATGCCGAAGATCATCGCGATCAGGTCGACCACGAACGACATCAGCAGCACCGGGTGGCCGCGCAGGTAGCCGAGGCCGTCGATGACGGCGCGCAGTCCCGGCGTACCGGCGGCTCCTTCGACCGGGAGCTTCGGCAGCCGGACCACGGCGCTCAGGGTGGCGAACAGGGTCAGGGTGTCGATCAGGTACAGCAGCGAGTAGCCAGCGATCGGGATGAGCACGCCGCCGACCATCGGACCGGCGATCGCGCCGGCCTGCAGGACGGTCATGTTCAGCGAGTTCGCGGCCGGCAGCTCTGCGGCTGTCAGCAGCTTGGGCAGGATCGCGCTCCGGGTCGGCTGGTTGATCCCGAAGAACGCCTGCTGGATCGAGAACAGGCTGAGCAGCAACCAGACGTTGTCGACGTGCGCGGCGGCCTGCGCCCAGAAGGCCGCGCTGGTCCCGATCAGTCCGAACGTCGTGACGATCAGGATCGTCCGGCGGTCCATCACGTCCGCGAGCGCGCCGCCCCACAGTCCGAAGACGACCAGCGGAACCAGGCCGAAGAGGCCGGTCAGGCCGACGTACGCCGAGGAGTGCGTCTGGGAGTAGATCTGCGCCGGGACCGCCACGACGGTGAGCTGGGCACCGACCACGGTGACCATGTTGGCCGTCCAGAGTCGACGGAAGTGCGGGTTGCGCAGGGGGGTCGTATCGGCGAAGAGGCCCCGGATCTGCACGGGTCGAGGCTACGCGAGCGGGCTCGCTTGTCCGCCACTGGTCGGTCTGGTCGGATGGAGGACATGACGTCTCGGAGACCTGCCCTGGCCCTCGTCCTGATCGGCCTGGTGGTCTCGGGATGCAGCCTGTCCGGCAGCTCAGGTCCCGACCCGCAGAAGGCGGCCTCGGTGCTTGCCTCTGCCCTGCAGCGCGGTGACGTTGCGAACGTCCCGTTCGTCACCGCCGGGTCTGCGGCCCGGTACACCGCCCTGGACGCGGGCCTGAAGCAGTTCCCGAGCACGGTCCGGGTCCTGAAGGTGACGGCGTCCGGGGCGACGGCGACGGCAACCCTCGGATGGCGCACCGACCTGGAGGGGCACTCGTGGACCCGCAGCACCACCGCAACCCTGGAACGGCGGGCCAACGCGTGGCGGGTCGTCTGGAAGCCGTCGATCCTGGAGTCCTCCCTGGCTGTCGGAGAAACGTTGGCCGTGACCCGGATCGCCGCCGAGCGTGGCGACATCCTGGGCGCCACGGGTTCGCCGCTCGTCGAGCCGCGCCCGGTGGTGCGGTTCGGCCTCGACAAGGCGCACACACCCGCCGCTGCACTGGTCGCCTCGTCGCGCGCGCTCGCCCGGATCGTCGGCATCGACGTCGCACCGTTCGTGAAGGCAACAGCAGCGGCAGGCGCGAAGGAGTTCGTCCCCGCCATCGTGCTGCGGCGCAGCGACGTCTCCAGTGCGTTGCTCGGCCGGGTCGAAGCGATCCCCGGTGCCCTGGCGATCTCGGACCACCTCCCGCTGGCGCCGTCCAAGGACTTCGCGGCGGCACTGCTCGGGACCGTCGGACCGGTGACCGCCGAGCTGATCAAGGCAAGCAAGGGCCGCCTGCACATCGGCGATGACACCGGCCTGTCCGGCCTCGAGCTCCGGTACGACGCACAGCTCGCCGGCATCCCGGGGACCACGGTGAGCGCCGTACCGTCCGCGGCGGGCGGAGCCGCGACCCGACGCACCCTGTTCGAGGCCGGTCCGAAACCCGGCACGCCGCTGCGGCTCACCCTCGATCTGCGCCTCGAGACGGAGGCCCAGCAGCTGCTGGCTCGCTATGGTCCGGCGAGCGCCCTGGTCGCGATCAGGCCGTCGACCGGCGAGATCCTGGCTGCCGCGAGCGGCCCTGGTTCGAAGGGCTACAACACCGCCACGTTCGGCCAGTACCAACCGGGCTCGACGTTCAAGGTGATCAGCACGCTCGCCCTGCTCCGCTCCGGGTTGGGACCGACCTCGATCGTGCCGTGCACCCCGACCCTGGTGGTGGACGGCAAGCAGTTCAAGAACTACTCCGACTACCCGGCGAACCGGATCGGCCGGATCAGCCTCGCGACGGCGATCGCGAACTCGTGCAACACCGCCTTCATCTCCCAGCACGGCCGGATCCAGGGCACCGCCCTTGCCGATGCCGCTGCGGCGCTCGGCTTCGGCGTCGACCACGACCTGGGGTTCCCGGCGTACTTCGGTCAGGTACCGGCGCCGGCCAGTCCCGTCGAGGCGGCGGCGGACCTGATCGGGCAGGGCAGGATCCTGGCGTCCCCGATGGCGATGGCAGCCGTCCTGGCCAGCGTCGTGCACGGCAGCACCGTCGTACCGGAACTCATCGGCGGCCAGCAGCCCTCGGCGGCTCCCGCGCACCCGCTGAGCGCGACGGAGGCGGCGCAGCTGCGGCTCCTGCTGCACGGGGTCGTCGAGCAGGGTTCGGGCCGGGCGCTCCAGGTCCTGCAACCGCCGCAGGTCATCGCCAAGACCGGAACCGCCGAGTACGGCAGCACTCCGCCCCTGCCGACCCATGCCTGGATGATCGGTGCGCAGGGCGATCTCGCGGTGGCCGTGTTCGTGGCCGACGGGGCGTCCGGCTCCGGCACGGCCGGTCCGGTGCTGCTCGACTTCCTCAGGATGGCCCGCACCGGGCAGTGACCGGCGTCAGTGCAGCGAACGCGGGAAGTCGGCGGCGTTGATCGTGACGTCGGTCGAGTTGATCGGGTGGTCGGTGAGGGCGCGCACCAGCGCGCTGCGGTCGGAGTAGTAGTTCTCGAACCCGACCGCGTCCGACGCCCCGATCCAGTCGATGGTCTGGTCGTCGGTGACGGTGCAGCCGTGCCGGCCGTCTCCGCCGGCAGCGACGTGCAGGGTGGTCGCCGTGACGATGTCGCAGGCCCAGGTCCGGTGCTCGTTCATGTCGCCGGTCACGAAGACCGGGAGCCCGGTTCGGGCGAGCTGGTTGAACAACGCGATCTCACGGAGCTTGTCGACCGCGCGGTACTGCCCGGCCGGGCCGTAGACGTCGGCAGGGTTGTGGAAGTTCGTGAAATAAGCCTCGATACCGGTCTGCTTGTTGCGCAGCAGCAGGATCGGCATGTTCCGGTTCGCGCCTCCGAAGTACTCGATGCGGATCGATGCCGCCTTGACGAGGTCCCAGGTGTCGAGTCGCCAGGCGATCGAGTTGTCGCCGTCGGAGTTGCGGAGATGGTTGTCCGGGTACAGGCCGAACGCTCCCTGGGTTGCCTGGGTGAACGCGGCCCGCTGGTTGGTCTGCATCTCCTGGAAGCCGACGATCGTGAGGCCGTTCTGCACGACGTACTGCGCCCCGCGGGTGATCCGGGCGACGCCGGAGGCCCGCCTCGGGTTGCCCTGGGTGTGCGAGCTGCCCTGCACGTTGTACGTCGCCATCCGGAACTGCAGGACGGGGGCTGTCGAGCGGCGTTCCGCAGGCCGGGCCACGAGGGTCTGTCCCGCCAGTGGGGTGGTGCGCGCGATCAGCTCGGCCAGGGACGCGGTGCTGGCGGACCCGCTGGGTCCCGCACTCGGGCTCGGAGTCGCGGTCGGTGGTCCGATCGGGGTCGGGTTCGGGTAGAGCGCGCCGGGCGTCGCGTTGGTCGGCGGCGACGACGCCTGCCGGTGCCCGCCGATCGATGGCAGCACGTTCCCGCCCAGGAGCACGAAGGTGATCAGCCACGCGACGCCGACAGCGCCGATCAGTGCCAGTCTCCCTCTCACCGAGCCACGGTAGCCGAACCTGCGTGTCCGTATTGCCGGAGTCGGACAATCTTCTCCGGTCACCGCCGGAGCTGGCTCAGGTCAGGTCCGCCGACCAGCGCTCCTCGATCCGCGCGAACTTCCAGATCCCGATCGAGCCGGCCCAGGTGAGGACGAACAGCGCCACGATCCCGTAGCCGACGTGGGTCAGGTCCACGGTCGCAATCGCGTGGACCGGTCCGGTCCGGATGCCGGCACGGTCGGCCAGCAGACCGACCAGCTCGATCACCCCGATGATCAGCGCGACGGCGACCGACAGCGCGGTGACGGTGATGTTGTAGTAGATCTTGCGCACGGGGCGGGAGAACGCCCAGTCGTACGCCAGGGTCATGAACGCACCGTCCACCGTGTCCAGCAGGGACATCCCGGCGGCGAACAGGACCGGCAGCGTCAGCACGGCCCACCAGGGCAGGCTTGCTGCGACCGCGCCGCCGGCGATGACCAGCAGGCCGATCTCGGTGACCGTGTCGAAGCCGAGTCCGAAGAGGAAGCCGATCGGGTACATGTGCCAGGGGCGGGTGACCGTCCTGTTGACCCGGCCGAGCACCCGGTTGAGCAGCCCGCGATTGTCGAGCTGTCGCTCGAGCTCGGCTTCGTCGAACTCGCCACGACGCATGCCGCGGAAGACCCGCAGGATGCCCAGCAGGGCAGCCAGGTTGATGAGCCCGATCAGGAGCAGGAAGACCCCGCTGATCGAGGTGCCCCAGATACCGGTGAGGTGCCGCAGGTTCGAACCACCGTCACTCACACCATGGGTCAGCGCACGGACCCCGACGGCGATCCCCATCACCATCACGAAGACTACCGAGCTGTGGCCCAGGCTGAACCAGAACCCGACGCTCATCGGGCGCTGGCCGTCGGTGATGAGCTTCCGGGTGGTGTTGTCGATCGCCGCGATGTGGTCCGCGTCGAAGGCATGCCGCATGCCCAGCGTGTACGCCGTCACGCCCAGCCCGACGCTCAGGACCCCGCCGCCGGCGGCGAGGTGACCGGCCGCGACGCCGATCAGCAGCCCCCAGCCGACCAGGTGGAGGAAGGCGACGAACCCGAGACAACGCCAGAGAGCGACCTTCTGCGATCGGCTCATCGAGAACCTGGCGGCCCGGGTGGGCGCGGCTGGATCGCAGAGCTGAGTCACTCGGCAACCCTAGGACGGCTACAACGGTTGTTGCAAACAGTTCGCAAGAACCGTTGTGCGGATGGTGCGCAGGCTCAGGCGGACACGCGCCCGGTCTCGCCGGAGCAGCTGTCGTCGTGGTCGGCGACCACCCTCAGCGCAGGGCGCGGGCCGCTCTCATGACGCCGCAGCAACCGGAGCACGCCTGCGTTGCGCGCCACCAACCTCGTCCGCTGCTCCTCGAGCACCTGCTCGGGAAGGTGGGTGTCGAGCTGGGCGGTGCGAGTCAGCTCCCAGCGGTACTGCAGGGCAGCGGCCAGCTGGTCACGGTCGCCGAAGACTGCGGCGTACTCGTCGTTCCAGGGGAGCTCGTCGCAGCCCGCGTTCGCGAGCGCCTCGATCTCCTGCAACACCTGCCAGCGGCGGTGCGTCTCGGTCCAGCTCATGGGGATCACCCTTGCTTTGGTCGAGCCGGTCGGCTCTGTTCGTGGTGTCTTCGAAACTACGGGCCTGCGGCGCTGTGGACATCGCCCTCGGGTACCCATCGGGCCTACGACCCTGGTAGGAGTCCCCCCGGCTCCGGGGACGGATGCCGGAAACGCGCGGGCTCCCTAGTCTTGGACCCGTGCGCGCCCTCGCAGACTCCTCGCTCGCCGAGACCGTGACCTCCGGTCCGGGCTGGCTGCGCGCGCGCATCGAGGAACACGTCGAGGCACACGGACTTGCCTATCCGTGGTGGATCCCGGTGCTCTCGATCACCGGGCAGACCGGGGCTGTGGTCAGTGCGCTGAGCCTGCGCCACCAGCTCACGCCGCCCGGGGTCATCGCGTTGACGATCCCGATGGTGCTGCTACCCGGTGTGATGATGATCGGCTTCCAGCGACACCTGCCGCACCTGATCGAGACGCTCGCCGGGCTCGCTGCCGCGGCCTGGCTGCTCACGGATCCGCCGAGTGCGGGTGCGGCGCTGGACACCGCACCCGCGCTCCTAGCGTTCGTGACCGCCGAGGTCGTGGCCCGCGATGGCGTCCGCAACGGGCTGTTCGTGGCTGGGACGTCGGTGGCGATGATCGGTGCTGCGGCGATCGGTCCCGGGCTGGCCGGAACCCCGGTCCAGCTCGTCGACGTCCTGCTCGGCTTCGTGATCGGCTACATGCTGCTCTGGCAGATGCGGGCACTGACGGCCGAACGTGCGGCGCGCGCCGGCGAGTACGCCCGCGCGACCCTGGCCGAACGCGAACGCATCGCTCGCGAGATCCACGACCTCGTCGCTCACTCCCTCAGCGTCACCCTGCTCCAGATCACCGGCGCCAGGCACGCGCTGCGCGACGTGGCCGGCTCGACGTCGGCGGTCGACGAGGTCGACGAGGCCCTCGCCGACGCGGAGCGGGTCGGTCGCCAGGCGATGGCCGACATCCGCCAGACCGTGAGCACCCTGGCGGACGGCCCGGCCGCTGTCCATGCGTTGCCCGGGGGAGCCGACATCGCGGACCTCGTCGCGCAGATGGAGAGGGCCGGCCTCGCCGTGGACTACGTCGAGTCGGGCGACCCGCGCCGGCTGGCCCAGGCCACGGGTCTGGGGCTCTACCGGATCGCGCAGGAGTCGCTGGCCAACATCGCGAAGCACGCACCGGCCAGCACGGCCCGGGTCCGGTTCACGGTCACCTCGCGCCAGGCCCACCTCCAGGTGCGCAACGCCTTGCCGGCCGGCCTCAC
The DNA here is from genome assembly GCA_025964775.1 of Marmoricola sp. Taxonomy (GTDB): domain Bacteria; phylum Actinomycetota; class Actinomycetes; order Propionibacteriales; family Nocardioidaceae; genus Marmoricola. The sequence goes on along the minus strand of JAOPYE010000010.1, from coordinate 291,492 downwards.
CGGGGACGGTGCCGGGTCCGGGCTGGCCGGGATGACGGCACGTGCCGAGCAGCTCGGCGCGACGCTCGCCGCCGCACCGACGGGCTCGGACTGGCTGGTCGACCTCCGGGTTCCGCTGCGCGAGCGCAACGGCGTGCTGTCCTGCCCCCTGCGCTCGGGTCCCGGCCGGAGGATGGCGTGGTGACGCCCGACGGCGAGGCCCGGCCAGACACACGGGTGGTCCTGGTCGACGACCAGGAGCTCGTCCGCTCGGGACTGCGCAGGATCCTGCGCCGCCGCGACGGCTTCGACATCGTCGCCGAGTGCGGCGACGGCGCCGAGCTCCCGGCCGCCCTCGACGCCGCGGTCGACGGGGTGGACGTCGTGGTGATGGATCTGCGGATGCGCGACGTCGACGGGATCACCGCCACGCGGGAGCTGTCCGGACGCGACGGCGCTCCGCCGGTGCTCGTCCTGACCACTTTCGACGACGACGAGATGCTGTCGGGAGCGCTGCGTGCCGGAGCAGCAGGCTTCCTGCTCAAGGACTCCTCGGCCGACGACCTGATCCGTGCGGTGCGCGCCGTGGCAGCGGGAGACTCCTGGCTCGATCCGGCCGTGACCGGCAGGGTGCTCCTCAGCTACCGGCAGAGCGCCGAGCCGGTGCTGGGCGGAGACGGCCACGAGGTGCTGACCGCGCGCGAGCTCGAGGTGCTGTGCGCGATGGCAGCGGGCCAGTCGAACGGTGAGATAGCCGCACGACTGTTCATCTCCGAGCTCACGGTCAAGAGCCACGTCGGGCGGATCTTCACCAAGCTCGAGCTGCGCGACCGCCCGGCCGCGATCGTCTACGCCTACGACCACGGGCTGGTCCGGCCCGCGGTCTGAGCTTTCCGAAACGTCGTTACGTGCGCGCTCGGGAAACCACGGCGAACGCGCGTTCGGCCAGGTCGACCGCAACGGCGCGATCCTCGGGCACCAACCCGATCCGGGTACGCCGGTCCAGCAGGTCGTCGACATCGGCCGCGCCCTCGTGGGTGATGCCGAAGACGAACTCGGCCAGCGTCGCGGGGATCGCGGTACTGACGGGGGTCAACGCCTCCTGGAGCGTCAGCCCGAAGGAGAGCGCGTTGGCCACGACTGCCGGTGCCTCGGTGCCGAAGCGGCGTACCAGACGGTCAGGGGCGTCGAGAGTGGTCAACGCCTCGCGCGATCCTGCTCCGAGCAGTGGCAGGGACCTGGTGACACAGGCGCTCCCGGTCAGCCCGCTGTGCGCCAGGGCAGCGTCGACCGCGTCCTGCGCCATCCGGCGGTAGGTCGTGAGCTTGCCTCCGACGATCGTCACGACGCCCGACTCGGAGATCAGCACTGCGTGCTTGCGCGACAGATCGGCCGTCGAGCCTTCGCTCCTCAGCAGCGGTCGCAGACCGGCGTAGGACCCGACGACGTCGGCGCGCGCCAGCGGCTTGTCCAGCACCCGGGAGATCACGTCGAGCAGGAACGTGACGTCGGCCTCCGGCACGCTCGGGACGTCGGGGATCTCGCCCTCGACCTCCTCGTCGGTCAGGCCGAGGTAGAAGGTGCCGTCGGGCTGGGGCAGGGCGAAGACGAAGCGGTTCGAAGCTCCGGGGACCGGAGCCATCACCGCGCACCGGACCCCCGGCAGCGAGGAGGCCCGCAGCACCAGATGGGTGCCGCGGCTCGGCTTCAGGGTGATGCCCGGCACGAGCTGTCCGGCCCAGACGCCGGTCGCGTTGATCACGGTGCGTGCCTCGATCCTGCGCTCCTCGCCGGTGAGCTCGTCACGCAGCAGGGCGCCGGTCCCGGTGACCTCGACGACCCGGGTCCGGGTGTGGATGTGCGCACCGCGGGACGCCGCCGTCCGGGCGATGCCGAGGACGAGGCGGGCGTCGTCCTCGAGCTGCCCGTCCCAGGACAGCACCCCTCCCCGCACGTCGTGCCGGCTGACCGGAGCGAGCGCACGCGTCTCGGTGGCGTTGATGCGTCGCGGCTTGGGCAAGGTGGTCCGGCTGGTCCGCGCGACCCGGCGCAGAAGGTCGCCGGCCCCGACGCCGCGGCGCGCCAGGAAGGCGTCCGCGGCACTGATGTCAGAGGTCAACGGGATCACCATCGGCAGGGCGTGCACCAGGTGCGGGGCGGTCGACTCCATCAGGATGCCGCGCTCGACCGCGCTCTCGTGGGCGATGCCGAGCTGTCCCTGGGCGAGGTAGCGCAGTCCGCCGTGCACGAGCTTGGAGCTGAAGCGCGACGTGCCCCAGGCGACGTCGAACGCGTCTACGGCGACCACGTCGAGGCCACGGGTCACCGCATCGAGGGCGACGCCGGCACCGGTGACACCGAGTCCGATCACCAGGACGTCGGTCCGTTCGCCGATGCCGTGCGCGCCGGCAGTGATCCGGCCGAGGTCGGTCGCGGCCAGTCCTGAGGAGGGCGGGACGCGCCCGTCTCGAAGGGTCATGGCGCCAGGTACCGCTCGACGAGCACAGCCAGCTCGGCGTCGAACGCCTCGTCATCGAGCTCGTCGGTGGTCATGGTCTGGGTCGACAGGGTGAAGCCGTGGGCTGCCAGGACGATCGAACGCGCCAGCAGGTGCGGGTTGCCGGCGCGGATCTGCCCGGCCGCCTGGCCTGCGGTGATCTCTCCGACGAGCAGGCCGAGCACGAGCTCCTGGGACCGGCCCGGTCGTTCGAGCAGGTAGGGGAGCAGCATCTGGGGGTCGAGCTCGATGATCCGGGTGAACAGCTCGTTGGCCCGCAGTGCACGGACCGTCGAGACGATGCCGTCCACGAGGCGGTCGCGGTGGTTCGCCGAGCGAGCGCCAAGATCGACGAGGGTCGCCCATTCGCGGGTCATCAGGTCAGCCAGCAGCGCGTTCATCTCGGGCCAGCGGCGATAGAGCGTCATCCGGCTCAGGCCTGCCCGGCGGGCGATGTCGGTGAGCGTCGTACGGCTCCAGCCGACGGCGAGGATCGCCTCGCGGGCGGCGTCCAGGGCGAGGTCCTCGGAGGACCTGGCATTCTGGGGGTTGTTACGGAGTGACGTCATGTGTCACACTGTAACACATGACCCTTCGTGACGGGCGCAGACCGCCCTCCTCAGGACGAGCCCCTCACCCCGACACCTACCCCGGCGCCCGCGAGATGCACTGGTCCCGCTGGGGCGACCCCGCCGAGGCCGGCCCGCTGGCTGAGAGCGCCTTCGCCCTGGTCGATGGCTTCATCGGCACCAGCGATACCCCGGCAGTCGACCCGGCTGACGTCCGGCTCAGTGAGCCGCTGGCTGCTGACCTGCTCGCGGAGCTCGCCGAGATCGTCGGGCCCGAGCACGTCCTGACCGACCACGACACCCGGCTGCACCGGACCCGCGGCAAGTCCACGCCGGACATGCTCAAGATCCGGATGGGTGACGGCTCGGATTCGCCCGACGCCGTCGTGCGACCGGCTGATCACGACGAGGTCATCGCCCTGATCGGCTGGTGCGTACGACGCCACGTGGCGCTGGTCCCCTTCGGTGGCGGTACGTCGGTCGTCGGCGGCCTGGCCGCCGAGCGCGATGGATTCGCCGGCGTCATCTCGCTGGACCTGATCCGCTTCGACAAGCTGATCGAGGTGGACCGCACCTCGATGACCGCCGTGCTCGAACCCGGCCTGCGCGGCCCGGCGGCCGAGGCGTTGCTGGGTGCCGAGGGCGTGACCCTGGGCCACTTCCCGCAGTCGTTCGAGTACGCCTCGATCGGCGGTTTCGCCGTGACCCGTTCCTCGGGCCAGTCCTCGGCCGGGTACGGGCGCTTCGACTCGCTGGTCGTCGGGCTCCGGGTCGCGACGCCGCTGGGCACCCTCGAGCTCGGCAACTCACCCGCCAATGCCGCCGGGCCGGACCTGCGCGAACTCGTCATGGGTTCCGAAGGCACGTTCGGTGTAGTCACCGCCGTCCGGGTCCGGGTCCGCCCGGTGCCGGTGGTCAAGACGTACGAGTCCTGGCAGTTCGCCGGCTTTGCCGAGGGCGTCACTGCCATGCGCACCCTGGCCCAGTCCGGCGTGCTGCCAACGGTGCTGCGTCTCTCGGACGAGAACGAGACCGCGATCAACCTGGCCAGGCCGAGCGAGGTCGGCGGCGAGAGCGCGGGTGGTTGCCTGATGATCACCGGCTACGAAGGCACCCGGGCAGCGGTCGACGCGAAGCGCCTTGCCGTCACCGCGCTGCTGACCAGTCTCGGCGGTACGGCACTGGGCACCGAGGGCGGTGAGGCGTGGGCCGCCGGTCGGTTCCACGGCCCGTACTTGCGCGATTCCCTGCTCGACGTCGGCGTCCTCGCCGAGACGATGGAGACCGTGACGTTCTGGTCGAACCTCGACCACGTCTACACCTCCGTCAAGGCGGCCGTGACCGAGTCCCTCGGCGAGGGAAGCCTGGTGCTCTGCCACATCTCGCACGTCTACGAGACCGGCGCCTCGCTGTACTTCACCGTGGCCACCAAGCAGGCCGACGACCCGCTCGCGCAGTGGGCCGCCGCCAAGGCAGCAGCGTCAGCCGCGATGGTCCGCAACGGTGCGTCGATCACCCACCACCACGCCGTCGGTCGCGATCACAAGCCGTGGCTGGCCGAGGAGATCGGCCCGGTGGGCGTGGAGATGCTGCGTGCCGTCAAGCAGCGGCTGGACCCGACCGGAGTGTTGAACCCGGGCGTTTTGATTCCCTAGCCCGGAACGACCTCAGAACTGGCCGCTGGGATCGGGCATGAGGTCGTTGCGCACGAAGAACCCGTCGCACTGGAGCATCCGTCCGGTGCGGGGATCGCCGAACCCGCCTTCGAGGGCGAAGATGCCGAACCCGGCCGCTGCCATCCGGGCGGTGAGGTCCTCGAACAGGGGCGCGCCGTCGTACAGGGGCACCATCGAGAGCTCGAGCTGGACCGCGGCGAAGCGCGCGAGCGCGTCACCGGCTCCGTCGAGGACCGCTCCCTCGTAGCCCTGGGTGTCGATCTTGAGCAGGCTCCGCTCGGGGTCGGCCTGCTGCGACGTGATGATCTCGGCGATCGTGGTCATCGCGACCTTCTCCGAGCGCACGTACTCCGAGCCGGGCGCCGCGAGGCTGTGGGCATCGGTCATCGGCAGGATCGAGCTGGAGTAGGAGTTCGCGGAGACGTTGATCTCGATCTCCCCGGACTCCGAACCGACAGCCGTGTTGAGGGTCGTCCAGCCGGCGTCGCCCTGAGCGCGGCGGGCGAGATGGGGGTACGCGTCGCTGAGCGGCTCGCACGAGATGATCCGGCCGGTGTACCCGCTGGCGCGCAGGGCGGCGCCGTACTGGCCGATGTTGCCGCCGATGTCCAGGACGGTTCCGAGCTCGAGCCACTTCATCGCGGTCGCCACCTGCACCGGGAACGGGTTGCGGACCAGGTCGAGATTGCGCTTCTGGAGCGCCGAGTGCAGCGCCACCTTGGCCTGGTCAACCAGCCGGCCGGTGCGGCCTTCGGCACGGTTCGTCACAGTCGTTCTCCTCGGTCAGGTGCGGTCGGGCGAACGATACCGGCGTTCGTCCTACCTCAGGTGCCGAAGGCCCAGACCGCCACGGTGGCAGGGGCGGTGACGCTCAGCGTCAGGCCGCCCTCGTCGACGATCCGGGCTGCATCGCCCGTCGCGAGCGGCCGGTCACCGAGGGCAGCCCGGCCGTCGACGACGAACAGGTGGAGGAGCGGCGCGTCCGGGAGGACGAGGTCGCCGGTACCGGTCCGGCCCACCAGGAGGCGGGCGTCACCGACACCGAGGCCGAGGCCGGCTGTGGTGAGCTCGACCAGTCCGGTGCCGCCGCGCTCGATCGCGTACGACGCAACACCGCCCGGTTCGTCAGGACGCAGCCACGTCTGCACGAAGCGGGTCCGGACCCCGGGCTCGGTCCGCTCGGCATGGACGATCCCGTCGCCTGCGCTGATCCGCTGGACGTCACCGGCCGTCAGCACCGTGGATTCCCCGGAGGCGTCGGTGTGCCGCAGCACGCCCTCGAGCACCCAGGTGACGATCTCGGTGTCGCGATGGACGTGGTCGTCGTACCCGGTCCCGGGCGGCAGCATCTCGTCGTTCAGCGCGACGATCGCGCCGAACCCGAGGTTCGAGGCGTCGTAGTGGCTCCCGAACGAGAACGAGTGCCAGGTCGTCCGTCCCTCGGCCTCGGTGAGGAACCGGTCGTCGCCACGACGTACCGCGATCGTCATGCAGCCGTGGTTCCGAAGGGCAGTGTCGCGATCACGTGGGTGCCGCCCTCCTCCACGTGCACGAGCGTCGCCTCGATCGCCTGGGCCTGCAGCGGCAGGGTGCGTTCCAGCGCGACCCGCAGCGAATCGGTGTCCTCACCGGGAGCCAGTGGAACGGTCAGGTGCGGTACGACGTCGTCGAACGCTCCGCCGTACGGGGGGAATTCGGGGAAGGCGCGGTGCAGCTCGAGGGTCAGCCGGCGGAACGCCGCTGCCGGATCGGGCGCGAGATAGGTGATGCCTCCGGGGAACTGGCAGACCTCGGTGAGGGCGAAGCGGAAAGTGGTGACGTCGGAGAAGAAGCGTGCCAGGTCGCTGATGACCCCGTCGTCGATGCGCTCGCGGGGCAGGAAAGGGACGAGCAGCGTGATGTGCGCGGCCACGCTGCGGTCCTGGGGGAGCAGCTCGGGCTGGATCTGGAGGGCTCGTTGCCTCACCAGGGTCTCGGCTTCCCGGACCGGTACGACGAGCCCGGTGAAGGGCATCGAGAACGGAGCGGATGAGGAGCCGGCGAGCGACGCAGTGTCCACGCGGCCACGGTATCGCCGAACCGCGCTGGACCGACTCCCCTACGCTGCGAGCATGGGCGTGGGTCACGGGCACGATCACTCCGGCGGGCGTGCTGAGGATCGTCGCCGGCTCCGCGTGGTGCTCGCGATCACCTCGTCCGTCGTGGTCGTCGAGGCCCTCGGCGCGTGGTGGAGCGGCTCGCTGGCCCTGCTCGCCGATGCGGGCCACATGCTCACCGATGCCGCCGGCATCGTGGTCGCCCTGCTCGCCTCGCTGCTGGCGACCCGGCCACCGAGTCCGCGCCGCACCTTCGGGTACCACCGTGCCGAGATCCTGGCCGCGGTCCTCAACGCGTTGGTGCTGCTTGCGCTGTGCGGCTACCTCGCGTACGCCGGCACGCGTCGCCTGGTCGATCCGACCGAGGTGGATGCGTCGCGGCTGCTGGTCTTCGCCGGTATCGGCCTGGTCGCGAACCTCGGTTCGGTCTCGGTGCTGACGCGGCGCAAGGACACCTCGCTGAACATGAAGGGTGCCTACCTCGAGGTGCTCAGTGACACGTTCGGGTCGGCAGCGGCGATCGTCGCAGGCCTGATCGTGCTGACGACCGGCTTCCAGCGCGCCGACTCGATCGCCTCGCTGGTGATCGCCGTCCTGGTCCTTCCGCGGGCCTGGGCACTCCTGCGCGAAGCCGCAGGCGTGCTGCTCGAGGCGACTCCGGCCGGCCTCGACGTCGAAGACGTCCGCCGCCACCTGTGCCGTGCCGACGGTGTGCTCGACGTCCACGACCTGCACGCCTGGACGATCACCAGCGGGATGCCTGCGCTGTCGGCGCACGTGACCGTCACCGATCAGGCGCTGGCCGAACGCGGGGTCGGGCGCATCCTCGACGACCTGACCGGCTGCGTGCGCGCCGACTTCGGGATCGACCACGCGACCTTCCAGGTCGAGCCCGAGTCGCACCGCGACCACGAGCCCGACACCGAACATCCGTAGGCGGCGATAGTCCGGAGCAAGAAGCACACATTCCGGGACTCTCGATCGTGCCGCTTGCTCCGGACTATCTGCTCAACTAGCGGCCAGCCGCACTCCCTGCTCGATCGCCCGCTTGGCGTCCAGCTCGGCGGCCACGTCGGCGCCTCCGATGATCCGCACGTCCCGGCCGGCGCTGACGAGGTCGTCGTACAGGCCGCGGACCGACTCCTGGCCGGCGCAGATCACGACGTGGTCGACCTCGAGCACCAGGGGCTTACCGTCAACGGTGATGTGCAGGCCGGCGTCGTCGATGAGGTCGTAGGTCGCGCCACTGATCTGGGTCACGCCCGACTGCTTGAGCACGGCGCGGTGCGCCCATCCCGAGGTCTTGGCGAGTCCGGCTCCGATCATGCCGGTCTTGCGCTGGACCAGGACGACCTCGCGAGCCGGCTCCCGGTCCTTCGGTGAGGTCAGCCCGCCCGGGTGCAGGGCCGGGTCGCCGACCCCCCAGTGGGCCAACCAGTCCTCGACCGATTCGGGCGAGTGGGTCAGGAAGACCGACACGTCGACCCCGATGCCGCCGGCGCCGACGACGGCTGCCCGTTCGCCGACCACGACCGTGCCGTTCAGCACGTCGGCGTACGAGACCGCCTTGACGTGGTCGATGCCGGGGATCGCCGGCATCCGGGGTTCGACACCGGTGGCGATCACGATCTGGTCGAACGCAGCAAGCTCAGCGGCGTCGGCCGCGGTCTCGAGCCGTACGTCGACCCCGAGCACCTCAAGTCGTCGTGCGTAGTAGCGCAGCGTCTCCGCGAACTCCTCTTTGCCGGGGATCTGCATCGCGAGGCGGAACTGTCCGCCGAGGTGCGCACTCTTCTCGAACAGCGTCACCCGGTTGCCGGTCTCGGCGAGCGACACCGCGGCGCTGAGACCAGCCGGGCCGGCTCCGACGACCGCAACCGTGTGCGGGCGCACGGTCGGCATCAGGACCAGCTCGGTCTCCCGGCACGCGCGCGGGTTGACCAGGCAGGAGGCCCTTCGGTTCTTGAACACATGGTCCAGGCAGGCCTGGTTGCAGGCGATGCACGTGTTGATCTCGTCGGCGCGCTCGGCAGCCGCCTTGTTGATGAACTCGGGATCGGCGAGCAGCGGCCGGGCCATCGAGACCAGATCCGCGGTGCCGTCGGCGATGAGCTGGTTGGCGAGGTCCGGGGTGTTGATCCGGTTCGAAGCGCAGACCGGGATCGAGACGGCGTCCTTGAGCCGCGCTGTCGTCCACGTCCACGCGCCGCGCGGGACCTGGGTGATGATCGTGGGAACCCGCGCCTCGTGCCAGCCGATCCCGGTGTTGATGACCGTCGCTCCGGCCTCCTCGACGAGATGCGCGAGGGTGATCACCTCGTCCCAGGTCTGACCGCCCTCGACCAGGTCGAGCAGCGAGAGCCGGTAGATGATCGGGAAGCCCTCGCCGACCCTCTCCCGGGTACGGCGGACGATCTCGACCGGGAAGCGCATCCGGTTCTCCGCGGAGCCTCCCCACTTGTCGGTGCGCTTGTTGGTGCGCTCGGCGAGGAACTGGTTGATGAGGTATCCCTCGGAGCCCATGATCTCGACCGCGTCGTAGCCGGCCTTCTGGGCCAGGCCTGCCGACCGCGCGAAGTCGGAGGCCGTCCGGTCGACGCCCCTCGTCGACAGCGCGCTCGGCTTGAACGGGTTGATGGGGGCCTTGTCGGCCGAGGCCGACACCGAGAACGGCGTGTAGCCGTAGCGGCCCGCGTGCAGCACCTGCATCGCGATCGCGCCACCCGCCTCGTGCACCGCGTCGGTGACCTGGTGGTGGCGTTGCGACTGCAACCGCGTGGTCATCTCGCTCGCGAACGGCTTGAGCCAGCCGCGCTTGTTGGGCGCATAGCCGCCAGTGATGATCAGGCCGACGCCGCCGGCCGCGCGCTCGGCGTAGTAGGCCGCGAGCTTCGGCAGGTCCCAGACGTAGTCCTCCAGCCCGGTGTGCATCGAGCCCATCACCGCGCGGTTGCGCAGGGTCAGGTTGCCCAGCGTGATCGGCTCGAGCAGGTGCGGGTACGGGGTGCTCATGCGTGTGCCTCCAGGTATTCGGTGAGCCAGGCGATCCAGAAGGTCTCCTGGAGGATGCCGCCGCGCAGCACCAGGTAGGTGTCGAGCTCGTGACCGGCAAGTTGTTGCGGCTCGGGGTAGTCGCGTGCCGACATGGTTTCGTAGTGGCCCTGTCGGACGCGGTGGTCGGCGATCAGCTCGGCGATGTTGGCGAGCAGGGCGTCGCGGTCGCCGTACGACGCGGCTCGCATCTTGACCGCGATCTCGCTGCGGAACCCGGCGCGCGGGGTGGTGGTGGAGATCCAGTCGGCGAGCACCTTGTGGCCCACGTCGGTGACGGTGTACTCGCGCTTCTCCGGCCGACCGGACTGCTCGATCGTCTGCGCCGTGACCCAGCCGTCGTCCTCCATCCGGCGCAGCACCTTGTAGATCTGCTGGTGCGTGGCACTCCAGAAGAAGCCGATGGACCGGTCGAACCGGCGGGCCAGCTCCAGACCGGCGGCGGGTCGTTCGCTCAGGGCGACGAGGAGTGCGTGTTCGAGGGCCACGTGGAGCATCCTGCATGGAATTCGGTACCTATGCAACTAGTTGCAACAGTGCCCTCGGTCACGCCCGGAGTACCGTCTCGCCATGGATGCCGCCGAACTCAGAGCCGCACAGGCGCCGCTGAAGGAGCGCTACCGCCAGGACCCGTCGACAGCGCGGACGCCGCTGACCGCGCAGGGCCGGATCGCGTCGCCCGGAGTCACCTTCGACGTCGACCAGTTCGCCGGCGTGAGTCGTGCCGGGCTGCACCGCGCCACCGGAGGTGACGGTTCGGATGCCTGCTCGGGCGACATGCTGCTCGAGGCCGTGCTCGCGTGCGCCGGGGTGACACTGCACTCGGTCGCCACCGCGATGGGCGTCGAGCTGCGGTCGGTGACCGGTCGCGCCGACGGCCTGTTCGACGCCCGCGGAACGTTGGGGATCGATCGGGATGTGCCGGTCGGCGTCCAGGACGTGGCCGTCAGCTTCGTGGTCGACACCGACGCCGACGACGGCGCCCTGGAACGTCTTGCGACGTCGACCGAGCGTTACTGCGTCGTGGGGCAGTCATTGGCGCAGCCGCCGCGGATCGCGGTGAAGCGGCCTACTTCCTGACCGAACCGATGTGCTTCACCGGCATGTAGACCATGCAGATCACATTGCGGTGGTGCTGGTCCCACATCTGCTGGGAGGGTTGGTACCAGTGGAGCTGGGCGGTCTCCGGCAGCAGCCGGCCGTCGACCCGGTCCTTCTGCGCCACGCAGGCACCTCCGGCCTGCTTCGACATCGAGCTGTCTCCGGGGAACGTGTCGCCAGCTGTCGGGATCACCGCGAACACCTCTTCGTCGTGCAGTTCCGAGCAAGGGACCGCATCAACCGATGCTGTCATCGATCCCGGACTGGAATCGCCGTTGAAGCAGTCACCGACCCTCAGCTCGGCCACGGAGAGCCGTCCACCGCTGGTGATCGCGCCCGCTTTGTTGCGATCGGCGGTGCTGAGTGCACCGATGACGACGGCCGTCACCAGACCGATGATCCACAGGCCGTTCAGCACGAGGCCGGCGATCGCCAGTCCCTTGCCCTTCTGGCGCGACCTGCTGATCTGGACCAGCGCGACGATGGCGAAAACAACGCCGAGGAAGCAGATCGGGAGGATGCCGAAGATCAGTGCCGCGATGGAGAACCCGTTCGTCCCGGTCTTCGGTGGCGGCGAGTAGTCGTATGCCGACTGGCCCCACGGCGGCTGCTGCGGGTAGGCGGGTGCCGGGTAGGACGGCGGATACGGCGAGGGCGCCGCAGGCTGCTCGGGCAACGGGCTCTGCGGTGTCCCGTACGGCGTCGGTGCCGGGTAGGTCGGCGGCGGCGGCGCGGGCGCGTCAGCGCCGTCGGTGGGGGCTGGTTGGGTTCGGACGGGAACTCCGGCGGCTCGCTCACGCGACGAATGCTAGGGGCCGCGCCGTCCCGTCAGGTCCCCGCGTGCCGCCGTGCCGCCGCCGAGTGGCGCGACCGGGAAGGCCCCGACCCCAACCGTGACAGTGAATCTGTCATGATCCCGGCATGGTTATTCAGCTGGGACAGGGCACCGGCCCGCTCAAGGGAATCAGGGTCGTCGAGATCGCCGGCATCGGGCCGAGCCCGCACGCCTGCATGATCCTGGCCGACCTCGGCGCCGACATCATCCGGATCGAGCGCCCGGGCGGGCAGATGCTCACCGGCGGTAGCCACGACCTGCTCAACCGCGGTCGTCCCAGTGTCGCGCTCAACCTGAAGGACCCGGCCGCGGTGGCGACGGTGCTCGAACTCGTCGAGGGTGCCGACGTCCTCATCGAGGGCATGCGTCCCGGCGTCACCGAGCGGATGGGCATCGGGCCCGACGACTGCTTCGCCCGCAACCCACGGCTGGTCTACGGCCGGATGACCGGCTGGGGCCAGACGGGGCCCTGGTCCCAGGTCGCCGGCCACGACATGAACTACATCGCCATCACCGGCACCTTGCACGGCCTCGGCCAAGTGCGCGACAAGCCCCAGTTCCCGACCAACCTCGTCGGCGATTTCGGTGGTGGATCGACGTACCTGGTCATCGGGGTCCTGGCGGCCCTGCTCGAAGCCAGGGTCAGTGGCCAGGGGCAGGTGATCGATGCGGCCATCGTCGACGGCACCGCGAACCTCAACGCGATGACGGCTGCTTTCCTGGCCGGCGGCAACTTCCAGGAGACGCGTGCCTCGAACCTGCTCGACGGCGGGGCGCCGTACTACGACATCTACGAGACCTCGGACGGCAAGCACATGTCGGTCGGCGCGCTGGAACCGCAGTTCTACGAGATCTTCCTGGACCTCCTCGACATCCGCGCCACCGCGCCGGACCGCTACGACCTGGCCCGGTACGACGAGCTGCGCGCCGTGATCAGCGCGAAGTTCCTGACGTTGACCCAGACCGAGTGGTGCGCGATCTTCGACGGCACCGACGCCTGTGTCGCGCCGGTCATCCCGCTGACCGAAGCCTTCGAGCACCCGCACATCAAGGCGCGCGAGGTGTTCGTCGAGCACGAGGGCTACGTGCAGCCCGCACCTGCGCCGCGTTTCTCGCGGACGGGAGCCACCCTGTCGATGGGGCCGGCAGCGAAAGCCGGCGTCCACACGCGCGAAGCCCTCACCGCCTGGGGCATCTCCGACGTCGACGCCCTGATCGAGAGCGGCGCGGCGGTCCAGGTGGAGCGATAGTCCGGCACGTTTACGCCCCTTCTCGGTGCTTTTGGGGGCCAAAACGTGCCGGACTATCGGTCAACCGAGCGCGATGACCGCGTCCCGGACGAAGTCGGGATCGGTGAGCCGGTCGCCGTACAGGTCGCGGAGCTGGCCCATGCGGTACCGCACCGTCTGGGGGTGCACGAACAGCGCCGCGGCGACGTCGTCACGACGGCCCTGGTGAAGCAACCACGCCCGCAGGGTCTCGCTGAGCTTGGTCTGCGATGTCGCGCTGAGCTCACCCAGCGGCGCCAGGACCCGGGACCTGAGGTCGTCCCGCGCATCGGCATCCGCCCCGACGACCAGCGCGGCGAGATGGTCGTCGGTGTCGCCGAGGAGGCCGAGGCTGTGGGTCTGGATCATCCGCAGGTAGGAGCTTCGCGCGCGGGCCCACGGACGTGCCGGCCCGACGATCGCGTCGGCATCGCTCAGTACGCGCAGCATCGCCTTTCGCCCACGACCGGTACCGACCGGGACCAGGACGACGGTGAACCCGGGGTCGAGGTCCACCGCAGCCGCCTCTTCGGGAAGCTGGAGCGCGCGGGCGTCGAGCTGGCTCCGCAGTGCCCGGAACCTCGCATCCGGAAGCATCACCGCGGTCAGCAGTGCCGGCGGATTCCAGTCAGCTCGCTCTGCGGCAGCGACGAGATCAGCCTCGGGCGCGCCCTCGACCAGGCGAACCGCCAGGAGGTCCAGCCGGCGTTGACGCAGTCGCCCCGAGGTGGCCAGTTCGTCGGCGTGGCCACTGACGCTGGCATCGGAGAGTTCGTCGATGTAGGCGAAGACCAGCTCTGCCAGCCGGGCGAGCTGGGTGGCGGCCAGCCCGTTGTTGACGGCCGCTGCACTCATCTCGCGCCAGGCCACTCGGGCGCCGACCCGGTAGGCCTGGGCCAGCGCGTCCATGGTGCGCCCGCTGCGCGCCTCGCCCCTGCCCAGCGCGTACGCCGCCTCCAGGACGGCCTCGACCTGTTCCCCGGCGTCGATTCCCTCGCGCCGGGACGCGAGGTCGAGGAAGCCGTCGAGGGCGACCTTCACGGCGACCTCGATGTTGCGGCCCATCTGCCCCTGGAACGGGTCGCGGTAGCTGGGGACCTCGCTGATGACGGCCGAGATCACCTGCTCGGCGACACCCGCCATGTCGAGCCGCATCTGGGTCGCGATCGCACCGGGCAGCCGCAGGGCGACCTCGTCGCGGTCGGTGGCCATCGGCGTCCTTTGTTCGTAGAGAACAAATACTACATCCAGATTCACGTTCTGGGGTCATGCTTTTAACACGCGTTCCGGTCAGGCTTGCACCATGACCGACACAATTGCTCGGCCGCCTGTCCTGAGGAGGGCGCGCAGCGCCCGTCTCGAAGGGACCGAGGTGCAGCGCACGCTGCGCCACCGGCTGGTGCGCCTCGCCGAGGCGGCGACCACCCCGCTCGTGCCGGCCGACTACCTCGATCACGTCGCGCCGTTGCGGTCGGGCACCGACCTCCGGGCCCGCATCGTTGACGTCCACGCCGAGACTCGCGACGCTGCCACGATCGTGCTGAAGCCCGGCGCTGACTGGGCCGGACACGTGCCCGGCCAATACATCCGGATCGGCATCGACGTCGACGGCGTCCGCGAATGGCGCGCCTACTCGCTGACCCACGGTCCTCGCGACGACGGCCTGATCTCGATCACCGTCAAGGCCGTCCCGGACGGCAAGGTCAGCAACCACCTGGTGCACGCCGCCCGTCCCGGCACGCTGGTCCACCTCGAGCAGGCCGCCGGCGACTTCGTCCTCGACCAGTCCGTCACCCAGCTGCTGTTCATCACCGCCGGCTCGGGTGTCACGCCGGTCATCGGGATGCTGCGCAACCTGTTCCCGGTCACCGACTCCGGTGTCGTGGACCTGCCCCGCAGCAAGGACCTCGACATCGTTGTCGTGCACGTGGCCCCGACCGAGCCGGAGTCGATCTTCATCGACAACCTGCGCGAGCTCGCCACCCACGGCGCCATCCGCCTGGTGCCCCGGTACGACGACCAGCACGGCGTCCTGGACGTGGCCGACCTGACCGACCTGGTGCCCGACATCGCCGAGCGCACCACCTACGCCTGTGGCCCCGGCGGTCTGCTCGACGCGCTCACCGCGCACCACGAGCAAGCCGGCCTGAAGATCTTCACCGAGCAGTTCCGTGCCGGCTTCGTCGAAGCCGGAGACGGCGGCACCCTGACGGTCGGCGGCATCACCGTCGAAGCCGACGGCGCCACCCCGCTGCTCGACGTCGCCGAAGCGGCCGGCGTGCTGATGCCCAGCGGCTGCCGGATGGGCGTCTGCTTCGGCTGCGTCCTGTCGTTGAAGGAAGGCGCGGTGCGCGACCTCCGCAACGGCGCCATCACCACCGCTGACCCGATCAGCTCCGCCAACGGAGGAGTCCCGATCCAGACCTGCATCAACGCCGCTGCTGGCGCGTGCACCATCGAACGCTGACGAAGGAGCCACGAGATGACCACCATCCAGAAGAAGGCCGTCAACCCGACCGCGCACTTGAGTGCCGAGGACATCGAGACCCTCGGTCACGAGCTCGACGCCATCCGCCAGGAGATCCTCGACTCGCGCGGTGCCGCAGATGCGGCGTACATCCGCACGGTGATCAAGACCCAGCGCGGGCTCGAGGCCGGCAGCCGAGCGTTGCTGCTGTTCTCGATCTTCCCGCCGGCCTGGATCGCCGGCACCACCGGCCTGAGCATCGCCAAGATCCTCGAGAACATGGAGATCGGGCACAACATCATGCACGGCCAGTGGGACTGGATGCGTGACCCGAAGATCCACTCGACGACGTGGGAGTGGGACAACGCCAGCCCGTCGGACCAGTGGAAGCACGGGCACAACGAGCTGCACCACACCTACACCAACGTTGTCGGCAAGGACAACGACCTCGGCTACGGCATCATGCGCGTCGACGAGGACCAGCGCTGGGTGCCGTTCTACCTGGGCCAGCCGCTGTGGAACTTCATCAACGCCTGCTTCTTCGAGTACGGCATCGCGGCGTACGACCTCGAGCTCGGCAAGAACCTCGCGATCCCGAAGGACAAGCGCAGCGAGGACTTCAAGGCCCGCGCGAAGCAGACCCTGAGGAAGATCCGCCAGCAGGCGGCCAAGGACTACCTCGTCCACCCGGCGCTGTCGATCCCGACGGGCTCGTTCGTGCCGACCCTGGCCGCGAACTTCACCGCCAACGTCGTGCGCAACCTGTGGACGCACTCGGTGATCATGTGCGGCCACTTCCCCGAGGGCGTCGAGACCTTCGAGAAGGCCTCGATCGAGGGTGAGACCCGCGGCGAGTGGTACCTGCGCCAGATGCTCGGTTCGGCCAACATCTCCGGCAGCGCCGCGATGCACATGATGACCGGCAACCTGAGCTTCCAGATCGAGCACCACCTCTACCCGGATCTGCCGAGCAACCGGTACGCCGAGATCGCCCCGAAGGTGAAGGCGCTGTTCGACAAGTACGAGCTGAACTACATCTCGGCGCCGCTCCCGAAGCAGGTCTACTCGGCCTGGCACAAGATCGTCCGGCTGTCCCTGCCCAACGGGTGGCTCGCCGAGACGACCCCGGCGAACGCTCCGAAGCAGCTCGCGAAGCTCTACAAGATGACCACCGGTGGACCCAAGGTCCGCCGGGCCATCGAGGCCCGTAGCCGCCAGGAAGCACGCAGGCGCGCCGAGGCAGCCTGACCGAACCCGATAGTCCGGAGCAAGAAGCACCCCCTTGACGAGCTCACGTGGTGCTTCTTGCTCCGGACTATCGCGTTTGTGGCCCGGGTGACCCAGGCCACAACCAGCTGCCCATTGACCTTGACAGTCTTACTGTCACAATGGGAGGCGGCGCAGCCCCTTTCCCGGCCGCGCCTCCACTCATTCACAGCATCAGTTGGGACGGTCATGGCACAACCCGAAGCTTTTGTGTACGACGCCATCCGCACGCCGCGCGGCAAGGGCAAGAAGGACGGTTCGCTCCACGGCACGAAGCCGGTGGACCTCGTCGTGGGTCTGATCGACGCCGTCCAGGAGCGCAACCCGAGCCTGGACCCGAACCGGATCGATGACGTCGTGCTCGGTGTCGTCTCCCCGATCGGCGACCAGGGTGGCGACATCGCCAAGACCGCCGCGCTAGCAGCCGGCCTGCCCGACACCGTCGCCGGCGTCCAGCTCAACCGCTTCTGCGCCTCCGGCCTGGAGGCAGTGAACCAGGCCGCCAGCCGCGTGCGCGGCGGCTTCGAGGACCTGATCCTGGCCGGTGGTGTGGAGTCGATGTCCCGCGTCGCGATGGGCTCCGACGGTGGCGCGTGGGCCTCTGACCCGGCGACCGCGTTCGCTGCCGGCTTCGTGCCCCAGGGCATCGGCGCCGACCTGATCGCCACGCTCGAGGGCTGGAGCCGCGACGACGTCGACACCTTCGCCGTCGAGTCGAACCACCGTGCCGCCAAGGCCTGGGCCAACGGCCTGTTCGACAAGTCCGTGGTCACGGTCAAGGACCGCAACGGTGTCGTGATCCTGGACCGCGACGAGTTCATCAAGCCGGAGTCCTCGGTCGAGGGCATGGCCAAGCTCAACCCGAGCTTCGCCGGCATCGGCGCTGACGCCGGCTTCGACGACGTCGCGCTGGAGAAGTACCACTGGGTCGAGCGGATCAACCACGTCCACCACGCCGGCAACTCCTCGGGCATCGTCGACGGCGCGGCCCTGGTCGCGATCGGCAACGAGCAGGTCGGCGTCGACCTCGGCCTGACCCCGCGTGCGCGCATCATCGCGACCGCTGTGTCCGGTGCCGACCCGACGATCATGCTGACCGGTCCCGCCCCGGCGGCGCACAAGGCACTGGCCAAGGCCGGTCTCGAGGTCGGTGACATCGACCTGTTCGAGATCAACGAGGCGTTCGCCGCTGTCGCCATGCGCTTCATGCGTGACATGGGCATCAACGACGAGATCACGAACGTCAACGGTGGCTCGATCGCGATGGGTCACCCGCTGGGTGCCACCGGCGCGATGATCCTCGGCATCCTGATCGACGAGCTCGAGCGTCGCGACCAGAAGCGCGGCCTCGCCACGCTCTGCGTCGGCGGCGGCATGGGCATCGCCACGATCGTCGAACTCGTCTGAGCCCCGGCTCGACCCAACTTCAAGGAACCTTCATGTCTGACAGTGCTACCCAAGAATCGGCAGTGAAGTACGACCGCGGAGCCGACGGGATCGTCATCCTCACCCTCGACGACCCGACCGCTTCGGCCAACACCATGAACGACCTCTACAAGGCGTCGATGGCCGAGGCCATCGACCGCCTGTACGCCGAGAAGGACGACGTCACCGGCGTTGTCATCACCAGCGCCAAGAAGACCTTCTTCGCCGGTGGCAACCTGAAGAACATGATGTCGGCCACCCGCGAGGATGCCGACCAGATCTTCGCGCTCAGCCAGGAGATCAAGAAGGACCTGCGTCGCCTTGAGACCCTCGGCAAGCCGGTCGTCGCCGCGATCAACGGTGCTGCCCTCGGCGGCGGACTCGAGATCGCGCTCGCGACCAACCACCGGATCGTTGTCGACAAGCCGAAGATCGAAATCGGACTGCCCGAGGTCACCCTCGGACTGCTGCCCGGCGGCGGCGGCGTCACCCGGATCATCCGGATGTTCGGCATCCAGTCCGGCCTGATGGACTTCCTGCTGCAGGGCCCGCGCTTCAAGCCGGCCGCAGCCAAGGAGAAGGGCCTGGTCGACGAGCTCGTCGCGTCGACCGACGACCTGGTCACGGCCGCCAAGGCCTGGATCCTGGAGAACAAGGACAACCCGGACGCTGCCACCCAGCCGTGGGACCGCAAGGGCTACAAGATGCCCGGCGGCTCGCCGTCCTCCCCCGCGCTGGCCGGCTTCCTGCCGGCGTTCCCGGCGCTGCTGCGCAAGCAGACCAAGGGCGCGATGTACCCGGCGCCGCGGGCGATCATGGCCGCGGCCATCGAGGGAGCCCAGGTCGACTTCGAGACCGCGAGCACGATCGAGTCGCGCTACTTCACCAGCCTGGTCACCGGCCAGAACGCGAAGAACATGATCCAGTCGTTCTTCTTCGACCTGTCCGCGATCGCGGGTGGGTCGCTGCGACCGGCCGACGTACCGGTTTTCAAGCCGACGAAGGCCCTGGTGCTCGGCGCCGGCATGATGGGCGCCGGCATCGCGTACTCGTGCGCGCGTGCCGGGATCGCGGTCCTCCTCAAGGACGTCTCGATCGAGGCAGCCGAGAAGGGCAAGTCGTACTCCGACAAGCTCCTCGGCAAGGCGGTCGAGCGCGGCAAGATGACCGAGGAGAAGAAGGCCGAGATCCTCGGCCTGATCACGGCGACGGCTGACCCGGCCGACGCCGCGGGCTGCGACCTGGTCATCGAGGCCGTCTTCGAGGACCCTGCCCTGAAGGCCAAGGTCTTCGCGGAGATCCAGGACGTCGTCAACGCCGACGCCCTGCTCTGCTCGAACACCTCGACGCTCCCGATCACCGAGCTCGCCGAGGGGGTCAGCCGCCCGGCCGACTTCATCGGCCTGCACTTCTTCTCCCCGGTGGACAAGATGCCGCTGGTCGAGATCATCAAGGGCGCGAAGACCACCGACGTGGCGGTCGCCCAGGCGCTCGACGTCGTCACCGCGATCCGCAAGACGCCGATCGTGGTCAACGACTCGCGTGGCTTCTACACCAGCCGCGTGATCGGCACGATGGTGATGGAGGGCATCTCGATGCTCGGTGAGGGTGTGCACCCGATGTCGATCGAGCGGGCAGCCACGCAGGCCGGGTACCCGGTCGGCACCCTGCAGCTCTCCGACGAGCTGAACCTCGAGCTGATGGCCAAGATCGAGAAGACGGCCGCCGATGCAGCGGCTGCCGCCGGCGAGAGCTACGTGCCGCACCCGGCCACCGCGATCATCAACAAGATGATCGAGCTCGGCCGCTCCGGCCGTCTGCGGGGTGCCGGTTTCTTCGACTACGACGAGAACGGCAACCGCGGTGACGTCTGGAAGGGTCTGACCGAGATCTTCCCGTCGAACTCCGAGCCGGCTGACCTCGAGGACCTCAAGGACCGCTACCTGTTCATCGAGACCCTCGAGACCGCCAAGTGCTTCGAGGAGGGCGTCATCGAGTCGGCGGCTGCGGCCAACATCGGCTCGATCATGGGTATCGGCTTCCCGGCGCTGACCGGTGGCGCCGCCCAGTTCATCACCGGCTACGAGGGCAAGGGCGGCAAGGGCCTGACGGGTTACATCAACCGGGCCAACGAGCTGGCCGCCAGGTACGGCGACCGCTTCAAGCCGACTGCCCGCCTGGTCGAGATGGCTGAGAAGGGCGAGTCCTTCCCCGCCTGACAGATCGAGGTGAGGACCGGCGCGAAACTTCCTGGTTTCGCGCCGGTTCCGTCGTTTTTGGCCCAGAATGTCCGAATGGGGAGCCCGGAGGCCGAGGACGGCGTACGGATCAGCGTCCGGGGTCTTCGGGTCCGCTTCGGTGCCGTCGAGGCGGTCCGGGGCATCGACCTGGTGGCGTACGCCGGCAGGGGCACCGCCCTGCTCGGCCGCAACGGTGCGGGCAAGTCGACCACGATGCGCGTCCTGGCGGGAGTGATCCCCCCGACCGAGGGCGAGGTCCAGGTCGACGGGATCGACGTCGCCTCGGCTCCGTTGTCGGTCAAGCGGATCACCGGGTACTGCCCCGACGTCGGCGGCCTCGTTCCCAGGGCCACACCGTGGGAACACCTTCAGCTGGCCGCACGGCTACGACGGCTCGACGCCTGGGAGCTGCGTGCCCAGGACCTGCTCGAACGCTTCGATCTCGCGGCCGCGGCGCACCGGGTCACAGGGGGCTTCAGCCACGGGATGGGGCGCCGCTTCTCGGTCGTGCTCGCGGCCTTCGGCGAACCCGGGATCCTGCTGCTGGACGAACCCTTTGACGGCGTCGACCCGCTCGGGGTCGAGGCCACCCAGCAGGTGATCGCCGATGCCAAGGCTCGCGGTGCGGCCGTTCTCGTCTCCACCCACCTGCGCGACCTGGCGATGGAGGCGTGCGAGGACGTGCTGGTGCTGCGCGGCGGGGCTGCCGTCGCAGCCCTCGACGCCGCCGACCTGGTCGGGGAGGAAGGCGCCCGTGCGTACCGCGCCCTCCTGGACTGAGCTCTCCTGGCCCGAGCTCAGCCGCGGAGCCGGGGACCTGGGTGCGCTGTTCGCGTTCCGCCGGCACGGGCTCGCCGACTCGTCGCGCCGACGCCTGCGTGCGTCAGGCCTGGTCTGCGTCGCCCTGACCGTCTCGGCGATCGTGGTGCCGGCCTACCTGCGCAGCGCGCTGTCGTCCGACCGCGTCGGGCACCTGGTTGCGGTGATGCCGTCGTTCTACCTGGGCTTCGGAGTGCTCGCGATCATGGCGTCGGTCACCTCGGGCGGCGGGCGCGAGCTGGTTCCACGCGACGAAGCCGTCGCCTTCCCGGTCTCCTCGGTCACAGAGCACCTCGCGGCGCTGCTGCTCGCCCCGCTCAACGTGGCCTGGGTCATCCAGGCCTGGGCGATCCTGGGTGCGACCAGCTACGTGTTCGGGCCGCACGCCCTGGCCGCGACGGTGGTGCCGGTGCTGCTGTGGATCGTGCTGGCGACAGCGATCGGCCAGGTCGTGGGCTGGACGTTCGAGGGTCTGCGTCGAGGCCGGCACGGGCTCCTGGTCACCAGATCGCTCTCGGCGGCCTCCTTCGCCGGCGTCGCCGTGCTCGTTCTCGACGATCACCTGACGACCGTGCTCGACCACAGCCCCACCGTGTCGGTCTACCTCGCCTCGCTGGCAGGCCAGACGGGCCACTGGGCCCGCTGGGCGATCTCGCTCGCGGTCCTGCTCGCGCTCATCGCCCTCGCCGTCCTGGCCGGGCTGGTTCCGGCCCGGTGGGCGCTGCACCGGCCTCTGCGGGACGAGCTCAGGCTCGAAGGTGAGCGGCACGAACCTGTCGCGAATCCGCGCTCGGACCTGGCCGCGATGCTGCGCCTGGACCGGGCGTCGATCTGGCGCTCGGTTCCGCTGCGCCGTGGCCTTCTCGTCCTGGCGATGATGCCCGGGGCGGTGGCGCTGGCCGGCAACCTCGAGTGGCGGCTGATCACGATCCTGCCCGGGCTGGTCGCCTCGGGCGGTGCGCTGCTCTTCGGGGTCAACGCCTGGTGCCTGGACGGTCGCGGCGCACTGTGGCGCGACAGCCTGCCGGTCGCACCCGGCCTGGCGTACGCCGCGAAGGTGATCGTGCTCTTCGAGGTGCTGCTGGCCGCGGCCGGACTGACGATCGTGCTCGCCGCGGTGCGTGCCGGCCTGCCGGACCGGGCCGAGCTGGCCGCAGTCCTGGGCGCGACCGTGGTGGTCTCGGCCCAGGTCGTGGCGGCGTGCCTGGGGTGGTCGGTGCGCAGTCCGTACGCCGTCGACCTGCGCTCTGCCCGTGCGACCCCGGCGCCGCCGGTGGTGATGGCCGGTTACAGCGCCCGTCTCGCCGTGGTGACGACGGTCACGGGCCTGCTGTTCTCAGCCACCTCGCTGGCTCCTGGCCCCGGCCCGGCGATCCTGCTCGCGATCCCGCTGCTGTGCTGGTCGGGGTGGCGTCTGGCGCGAACGGCCGCAGCCTGGTCCGAACCGGCGGTCCGGTCCCGGGTGATCGCCGTGGTCGCGTCCTGAGCCGGGTGGCAGAGCACCCGGCCCAGGAGCGCGACGCTACTTCTTCTTCGTGACCGCGGTCGCCTGCTTGGCGCACGCTGCGGCCTTGGCGTTGCTCTCGTTGTTCAGCGTCGCGGCGTCGGGCGACTGGGTCTGGTTCGCCACGATCAGCGCACGGACGTACGCCGTCGGCATTGCGGTGGTCAGGCAGGCCTCGAGCTTGACGGCGTCGATCTTCGGGTTGGACTTGGCGACCGCTTCGGCCTGGAGCTGCTGGTAGTTCACGCAGCCGAGGAAGGCGTCGGCGTACGCACCCGAGGTGTGGGCGTCCAGGATCGAGCCCTGGGTGTTGAACTCGCCGGCGTCGGTCACGATCTGCGAGGCCATCAGGCCTGGTACGCCGAGGGTGTCGACGAACTTCTTGGAGAAGCACATGACCGAGGTCGGTTCGAGCACGCCGGCCGAGGACGCGGTGAACGCCTTGGTGACGTTGGCGAGCACGGCCTTCTTGGCCTTGGCCTCGTCCAGGCACCCGAGCAGCGCGTGCGTGTAGGCGGCCGAGGTGGCCTTGTCGACGTTCGCGCCGTTGGTGTTGTAGGCGCCCTTGGCCGTGACGACCTTCGCCGACTTGAGCTTGGTGAGGCCGAGCTTCGAGACGAACGCGTCGGCGACGCACGTGGCCTGGGACTTGGTCAGGATGCTGTCCGCCGGCTTGGCCAGGGCGGTCGAGATCTTGTCAGCAACCGGCTTCTCGTCGGAACTGAGCGACCCGCCACCGCACGCGGTGGCCGTCAGCAGGAGCAGGAGGGCGGCAAGGGCCGGCACTGCCTTCTTCATGGATTCTCCGATGTCGGGGGTGCGCCGACAGGGCGCGGAACGGCTCAACCCTGCCCTATTGACCTGTGAAACGGGTCATTTGAGCGTGCTGAGCGTGCAACACGGAGTTAACACCGATGTAGCCCAACGTTCCGTAACCTCCCCCGATCAGTCTCGTTATTCCCCGTGCAAGTCGTTCGAAGGATCCGGGGGGCTCCTTTGAATCTCATGTCGTCGTTCTGGGAGACCGATCATGAAGAAGTTCGCCTTCGCCTTCGCAGCGGCAGTCGCCGCCGTGATGGTGACGCTCGTCTTCGCTCCCTCCGCGACCGCGTACCCGGACGTGCGGTTCGACGTGAACGTCGACCGCCAGGTCCTCTACGCCGGTGAGTTGTTCACCGCGACGGCGACCTCGAACGTGACCTGCAACTGGACCCTGGCCTGGGACAGCGTGACCCGCCAGAACGCCAGCCCGACCTACGTGACGACCTACCTCGCGCCGACGGTCACCCGGATCACCCGGATCCCGCTCGACGGCACCTGCCTCTACGCGGCCCCGACGACCGGACGGACGAGCACGCGCGCCGCGACCGCGATGTCGAGCTGGCACCGCACGATCGTGGTCACGGTGCTTCCGCGCAGCAGCGGTGCTGCGGCTCCGAAGGGCCGCAGCGGCAACCTTCCGAGCACCGGCGGTCCCGACGAGGTCGTCCTGTTCGGCGGCCTGGCACTCTTCGTGGTAGGAGCCGGCGCGGTCACACTCGCGCGTCGTCGGGCCGAGGACGCGGAACTCTCCGGCCAGACGGCCTAGTCTTCCCCCGTGGGGTTCGAGGTCGGTTCACTAGTCACGCGTCGCAGAGCCGGTATCGGCTTCGTGGTGCTGGTCGTCGTACTCGTCGCGTGGTTCTGCTGGCAGGCGTTCACGGCTTCCCGGGCGCTGCAGGACGCGCGTGACAGTGCTGGGCGGGTCCAGTCACTGATCCAGGCCGGGGACTTCGCCGGCGCCAGCCGTGAGCTGGACCACCTGCGCCACGACACCGACGTCGCCCACAGCCGGACCCGCGGTGTGCTGTGGGACATCGGTCGCCACATCCCGTACTTCGGACGCGACGTGGGAGCCGTCCAGACGGTCTCCGCGGTGCTCGACACCGCCACCCGGATCAACGCCCCGATCGCGCTCGAGCTGAGCAAGGCGCTCGACGAGGGCCGCTTCAAGCCGGTGAACGGCCAGATCGACCTGGCCGAGATCAAGCGGCTGACCCCGTCGGTCGATCGCGCGGCCGCGTCGATCGCGCAGGCCGGCAAGGACCTCGACGCGATCCGGGCGAACACGCTGACGTTCCCGTTCAACGACCTGGTCGGCAAGCTCCAGGACCGGGTCGACACGGCCCGGGGGAGCGCCACCGCGACGGCGAGCGCGTTCGACCTGCTGCCTGCGATGCTCGGCGACGCGGGCGCCCGCAACTACCTGCTGATGATCCAGAACCCGGCCGAGCTCCGGGCAACCGGCGGGCTTCCGGGCTCCCTCGCGATCCTGCACGCCGACAAGGGTCGGATCACGATGGGCTGGCAGGGCTCGGCCGCCGACGTCAACCCGTTCACCTCGCCGGTGGTGAAGCTGCCGAGCGACACCATGCAGCAGTACGGGCCGACCTTGGCGACCGATTTTCGTGACATCGGTTTCACGCCGGACTTCCCCGAGGCCGCCCAGATCGCCCGGGTGATGGTCCGCGAGAAGCAGCGCACCGACGTCGACGGCGTGGTCTCGATCGACCCGATCGCGCTGGCCGGACTGCTGTCCGGGACGGGGCCGGTCCCGGTCGGCAACGGCGTCACCCTGACGGCCGCGAACGCCGTACCGGTGCTGTTGAGCCAGACCTACCAGCTGATCCAGAACCCGGGCTTGCAGGACACGTTCTTCGCCGACGTGGCCCGCAAGATCTTCAACGCGGTCACCAGTGGGCAGGGCAGCCAGCAGGACTCGATCAGGTCACTGGCCACCTCCACCTCCGAGCACCGGGTGCTGCTCTGGTCCAGCCATGCCGACGAGGAGAACCGGATCGCGGGCACCGCCATCGCCGGTGACCTGAGCAGTTCCTCGGCCAAGGTGCCGCACGTCGGCATGTACCTCAACAACAGCAGCGCGTCGAAGATGGACTACTACCTGCAGTACCGGACCTCGGTCGCGGCCGTGGACTGCCGTCAGCACGGAAGCCAGGACCTGCGCGTGACCGTGGACCTGGTCTCCAGGATGCCGACCGACTTCTCGAAGCTCGGCGTCTACGTCCTCGGCACCGGCGCGTACTCACCGCAGGGCACCATCGCGGACAACCTCCGCATCTACGCCCCGTACGGCGGTCAGGTCACGGGACTCCAGGTCGACGGTGTCGACCACTCGGTGACCGCCAACAAGCACGAGGGCCGCGAGGTCGCCTTCCTGCCGATCTCGCTCAAGCCGGGCCAGCACACCCTCGTCACGGCCGACATCCAGACCGCCAACGGGCAGTCCGGGGACGGCGTCTTCGACTTCACCCCGGGCATGGTCGCAGCACCTAATGGCGTCAAGATCGTCAGCGCCTGCAACTGACGGCGCCCGGCACGCACGCTGGCCGCGTTGTCGTCACTTGACGTCCGCTCCGCTGGCGCTCCGCAAGAGGACGCCCGCGCTCCTCCGCCTTGCCATCGCACGCACCGGACACCGTCAGTCCACTGACCGCGCACTGCCGCCTCAACCGTGACAGCGATAGTGTCAGCGTCATGGACTTCTCTCCCTCACCGCGGGCCGCCGAGCTCGCCGGACTCGTCTCGGCGTTCGTCAGCAACGAGATCGAGCCCGTCCACGACGCGTACCACCGCGACGTCGCCGCTGCCCGAGCCGCCGGGACCTGGGCCGAGTCCCCGATCCTCGGCGAGCTGCGGGCCAAGGCGCGTGCGCAGGGCCTGTGGAACCTCTTCCTTCCGGTCGGTCACGACCAGCCCTACGCCGAGCAGTTCGGTACCCACGGCGGCGCGGGGCTGAGCAACAGCGACTACGCCCCGCTCGCCGAGCTCATGGGCCGGGCGACCTTCCTGGCGCCGTACGTCTTCAACTGCAACGCGCCCGACACCGGCAACATGGAGGTCCTGCTCAAGTACGGGACGCCGGCGCAGAAACAGGAGTGGCTGGAGCCGTTGCTGGACGGCAGGATCCGGTCCGCCTTCGGGATGACCGAGCCCGGCGTCGCGTCGTCGGACGCCACCAACATGGCCGCCACGGCGATCGTCGACGGTGACGAGGTCGTCATCAGCGGACGCAAGTGGTTCAGCACCGGAGTCGGGCACCCGGACTGCAAGATCATGATCTTCATGGGCCTGGCCGACCCGGACGCCGATCGCCACCACCGGCACACGATGGTGCTCGTCCCGATGGACACACCCGGCGTCAAGGTCGAGCGGCTGCTCTCCACGATGAACGTGTACGACGAGCCGGTCGGCCACGGCGAGGTGTCCTTCAACGACGTCCGGGTGCCGAAAGCCAACATCCTCCTCGGCGAGGGGCGCGCCTTCGAGATCGCCCAGGGACGGCTGGGTCCGGGCCGGATCCATCACTGCATGCGGCTGATCGGGCAGGCCGAGGTCGCCCTCGAGCTCGCGATCAAGCGTGGGCTCTCGCGGACCGCGTTCGGGAAGCCGCTGGTCAAGCTCGGCGGCAACCAGGAACGGATCGCCGATGCTCGGATCGCGATCGACCAGGCTCGCCTGCTCGTGCAGAACGCTGCCTGGAAGCTCGACACCGGTGGGCCGATGAACGCCCTCTCGGAGGTCAGCCAGATCAAGGTGATCGTCCCGAACGTCGCCCAGCAGGTCATCGACATGGCGATCCAGCTGCACGGCGGCGCCGGAATGTCCGAGGACTTCCCGTTGGCAGCGATGTGGACCAACGCCCGTGCCCTGCGGCTCGCCGACGGTCCCGACGAGGTGCACCGCGGGATGGTCGCGCGGCTCGAGATCGGCAAGCACCAGTGACGGCTCGCGCCCTCGTCACCGGCGGTGCGTCCGGCCTGGGGGCCGCGCTGTGCAGGGCCCTGCTCGCGCGCGGCGACGAGGTGGTCAGCGCCGACGTGAACCAGCCGCTCGAGCCGATCGACGGCGTCGAGTACCTCACTCTCGACGTCCGGTCCGACGACGACTGGGCCGCTGCCGTTGCCCGGGTCACCGAACGCTGGGGCGGCCTGGACCTGCTGTTCAACAACGCCGGGGTGGCCGGGGGTGGCCGGATCGACGTGGCCGGCCTGGACGAGTGGCAGTGGATCACCGAGATCAACCTGTTCGGCGTGGTCCGCGGGACGAAGGCGTTCGTGCCGATGATGAAGGCGGCCGGCAGCGGGACCATCGTCAACACCGCCTCGCTGGCCGGCTTGGTGCACCCAGCAGGCATGGCTTCCTACAACGCGGTCAAGGCCGCGGTCGTGGCGTTCAGCGAGACGGCCGGACACGAGCTCGCCGAGTACGGCATCGGGGTCGCGGTGGTCTGCCCGTCGTACTTCCGCACCAGGCTCTTGGACCATCTGCAGGGCACCGACACCGCCGTCGGTTCGGTGATCGGCGCGCTGGTGGCGAACTCGCCGGTCAGCGCCGACGACATCGCGGCCGCCGTGCTCGCGGGACTCGCTGCGGGCGACGAGGTGATCCTTCCCGACGAGGCCGCGCGGGCGGCGTACGGGCTGAAGGTCGCCGACCGGGCGTCGTACGACGCGGTGATGCGCAAGCAGGCCGCACGACTGAATGCGATGTGAGATGAGCCCGATAGAAGGAGCCTCCGCGGTCCGCGACGAGGACGCGTTCGACGTCGAGGCGGTCCGGAGCTGGCTGGCCGAGCGGGGCACGGCGCTGACCGGTGACATCGCGGTCCAGCAGTTCGGCGGCGGCGCCTCGAACCTGACCTACTCGCTGCGCACTGCGGAGGCGGACCTGATCCTGCGCCGCCCGCCGAGCGGTTCGAAGGCCAAGGGCGCACACGACATGGGCCGCGAGTACCGGATCCAGGACGGGCTCAAGGACGTCTTCGACCTGGTGCCGCAGATGGTCGCGTACTGCGAGGACGACACCGTGATCGGCTCGGAGTTCTACGTGATGCAGCGCGTCGACGGGATCATTCCGCGGCGCGACTTCCCGCCCGAGGTGGTGCTGTCCCCTGAGCAGACCCGGCAGCTGTGCACCAACGCGCTCGACGTCCTGATCGACCTGCACCGGGTCGACATCGATGCGACACCGCTGGCGTCGATGAACAAGGGCAACGGGTACGTCGAGCGGCAGATCTCCGGCTGGTCGACCCGGTTCCGCAACGCCCACACCGCCGATATCGGCGACTACGAAGAGGTGATGGCGTGGCTGGAGGCGAACCGCCCGGCCGACGTCGCGAACTGCATGATCCACAACGACTTCCGCTTCGACAACCTGGTGCTCTCGGCCGCCGACCCGACCCGGCCGATCGCCGTCCTGGACTGGGAGATGGCGACCGTCGGCGATCCGTTGATGGACCTCGGCGGCACCCTGGCGTACTGGGTCACCGACGACGACGAGGAGTTCTTCCGGCTCTTCCGCCGCCAGCCCACCAACCTGCCCGGGATGATGACCCGTGCCGAGGTGGTCGAGTACTACTGCGCCGCCACGGGTCATCTGGTCACTCCCGAGCAGTGGCGCTTCTACGAGGTCTACGGCCTGTTCCGGCTCGGCGTGATCGCGCAGCAGATCTACTACCGGTACTTCCACAAGCAGACGACCAACGAGGCGTACGCGATCTTCGGCCCGGCGGCGAGCCACCTCGAGACCCGCTGCCTGGCGATCATCCGTACCGGCACGGCCTGAGGATGGGACAGATCTTGCTGGTGCGGCACGGCCAGGCGTCCTTCGGGTCGGAGAACTACGACGCGCTCTCCTCGCTCGGCTTCGACCAGTCGCGCCTGCTGGGCCTCGGCCTGGCCTCGCGCCGGATCGAGGCCACGCAGGTCGTGCACGGCACCATGCGCCGTCATCGGGAAACAGCGGAGACCTGTGCCGCGTCGGCCGGCTGGGACGTCGTACCGGTGGTGGACGAGGGGTGGGACGAGTTCGACTTCCTCTCCGTCCTCGCGGTGCACCCGCACGAGTTCGGACCCGAGCCGACGAAGGCCGAGTTCCAGCAGCTCTTCGAGGAGGCGACCGCTGCCTGGATCGCCGGCGAGGACCGGCCGTACGCCGAGACCTTCGCCGGCTTCTGCGCCCGGGTGGATGCGGCCCTCCAGCGGACCGTCGCGCTGGCTGCCGACGGCGACGTCGCGGTGTTCACCTCCGGCGGACCGATCGCCTGGGCCGTGGCCGGCGTGCTGGTCGACGGTGGCGGTGCTGACTTCCGGGCCAGCCTCTGGACCCGGCTGAACCGGATGGCCGTCAACTCCGCGCTGACCCGGCTCATCTCGGGATCGCGCGGCCTCAACCTGCTCTCGTACAACGAACAGTCCCACCTCGACGGCGTGCCCGGCGCGCTCTCCTACCGCTGAAAGGCCCGACCATGGCCAAGGTAATCCTCATCACCGGCGCGAGCAGCGGGCTGGGCGCCGAGATGGCCCGGCAGTTCGCAGCCCTGGGCTACGACCTGGCGCTGTGTGCGCGTCGCATCGCCAAGCTCGACGAGCTCAAGGCCGAGATCGCCGCGGTGCAGCCCGGCGCCCGGGTGGAGATCCGTGAGCTCGACGTCACCGACGACGACCAGGTCTTCGAGGTGTTCCGGGGGTTCAAGGCCGACTTCGGGACCATCGACCGGATCGTCATCAACGCCGGCCTCGGCAAGGGTGCGCCCCTGGGCACCGGCCGGTACGACGCCAACCGCGAGACTGCGATGACCAACTTCGTCGCGGCGCTGGCCCAGTCCGAGGCAGCGATGGAGATCTTCCGGGAGCAGAACGCCGGCCACTTCGTGATGATCAGCTCGATGTCTGCGGTCCGCGGCATGCCCAAGGCGCTGACCACGTACGCCGCCACGAAGGCCGGCGTCGCGCACCTCGCCGAGGGCCTTCGTGCGGAGCTGTACGGCAAGCCGATCAAGGTGACCGTGCTCTACCCCGGCTACATCGCCTCGGAGATGAACGAGAAGGTGGAGAATCCGACGCCGTTGATGGCCACCACCGAGAAGGGCGTCCGGGCGATGGTCGACGCGATCGAGAAGGAGAAGGGCTCGGCGGCCGTGCCGGGCTTCCCCTGGGGTCCGCTCGGCGTCGTCATGAAGCACGCACCGATGCCGGTCTTCAAGAGGCTCATTTAGCGACGGGAGTCGCGAGGAACTGCCCGATCAGCCCGGGCACGGCCGCGTCGGCGAACCCGGCCGCCCACTCCTCGGGCAGGTCGAGGATCTCGTAGGACTGCCGTCCGGCCGCGGTCGTCGCCGTCAGGCTGACCAGTCCAGCCCGACGCTGGAAGAAGGTCTGCCGGACGTTCCACCCGATGATCCCGGTGCGCTGCAGGGCGTCGCGCCGGCCGCGCAGCGATCCCCACCTCATCACGACGTACGACGGGGTCAGCGCATGGCCGAGCCGGCGGTAGCGGTCGAGGCCGAGCAGCAACCCGATCACCGGGAGCGGCGCCGTGGCCAGCACCAGCCACAACGGCCAGGACGCGGTCAGTTCCAGCAGCAGCAGGACTGCCGGAACCAGGGCGAGCGGAACGATCCCGCGGACCAGCCTGCGTCGGCGGGCGGCGGGACCGTGCTGGATGAGGTCGGCGTACAACGGACCGTTCTCCTCGAGCACCCGCTCGCCGACCGCGATGACCACCGACCGGGGAGCCGGCGGGACCATCGGCGTACTGCCTTGCGAGCGCCGGTTCACGCCGGTCACGATCGCGGTCAGCCGCCCGCCTCCGGCCAGGCGGAGCCCGAGGGGCTCGTGGATCTCCAGGCCGCGCAGCCGGTCCTGGTCGATGCTGATCTCCCGGGTGGTGAGGGCGCCGCGACGGATGTGGAAGCTGCCGGCGTCCGCGTCGCGGGTGAGCGTGAAGCCCCAGTTCGCCACCAGGTAGCCGCCGATCGCGAGGATCGAGATCACGATCAGGAAGGTGACGATCCCGGCCGGGACCGTGACGAACAGCGGCAACGCCTTGACGTCGTGGCCGACCTGCGAGGTGTTGACCGTCCGGGCGATCAGGGTCCCGAGGAACTGGCTGGAGGCGGCGAGCGCGGCCAGGGCGATCACCAAGCCCGAGGTGGTCAGGGGCGCGTACCGGACCCAGCCCGGGTCGAAGGCCATCAGCGACACCGGGACCGACACGGCGGGCGCCGGCTGGGTGCTCTCGGCATGCGCCTCGTGCAACAGGTCGGACCGCAACCGGCGAGCCTCGGCCGAGCCGAGCGAGTCGAGCACCAGTCGACCGTCCTTGCCGCGGTTCGCGCTTCCGGTGCCGATCTCGACCTTCTCCAGCGCCAGGAGGCGGT
The DNA here is from genome assembly GCA_025964775.1 of Marmoricola sp. GTDB lineage: Bacteria > Actinomycetota > Actinomycetes > Propionibacteriales > Nocardioidaceae > Marmoricola. The sequence continues at coordinate 259,479 of JAOPYE010000010.1, read as the reverse complement.
GGATCGGGGAGGCGGTGAGCTCGACGGTGCGGACACGGTCCAGGGGAGCAGTGAGCACGCTGCGGCCGAAGATCCCGCGGCGCAGCTCGATCTGTCCGCCGGTGATCCGGAAGCGCGTGGTCGCGAAGCGGATCAGGCCGATCGCGATGGGCAACGCCAAGCCGAGCCAGTGCCACGGCCCGTTGTCGCCACCGGAACCGAGGACGAAGACGCCGATCACGAGTGGAAGGAAACGCACGAGCTCGATGACGGGGTGGACCAGGAGCATCCGGGTGTCGAGTCGGCGCCAGTCGGCATCGCGGGCAAGCTCACTTCGAGACGGGCGCTGCCCGCCCTCCTCCGTACATGCGCTCACGTCGCGTCGCCGACCTCGGCCTCGGCACGCCGGGTCAGCTCCTCGACCAGTCCTTCGGCGACCTCGAGGTCGAGGCCCTCGATCTTCAGGGGTCCTGCAGCCGAGGCGGTCGTCACCGTGACGGTCGCCAGCCTGACCAGCCGGCTGATGAGATGCTGCTCGAGGTCGACGGTCTGGACCCGGGACATCGGCGCGATCCGGCGTTCCCGCGTGATCCAGCCGCGCTGGGTGTAGACGGCTGTCGCTGTGCTCTCCCAGCGGTGCACCCGGTACCGGTACGCCGGCATGACGCCGACGTAGGCCAGCGAAATCACCGCATAGGTGATCCACACCCACAGCGGCAGGTCATCCCCGCCGAGTGCGAAGCACCCGGCGATGAGGGCCGGGATCGCAGCGCGGACGGCCGCACTCACGCGCCAGACGGTCCGGGCCCTCGGGGAGACCACGTTCTGCGGGTCCCGCAACCGCGCCCCGAGTGCGTTCTCGGTCATGGGTTCACCCTAGGGCGCGCCCGGTCAGTCCATCAGCAGGCGGATGACCTCGAGCGCTTCGTCGATCGCGGTCTCCCGCTGGACGATCGCGTCGTTGTAGACGAAGCCCTCGATCAGCCGGACCACCGCGTAGGCGAGCAGACCGGTGTCACCGCGCGGGACGTAGGTGCCGCGGGCAGCCTCCTCGTCGGCAAGACGCTTGACCTCGGCCACGAGCTTGTCCTGGAACGGTCCGCGCGAGGTGAGCAGCCGCAGGGCTGCGTAGGTCTCGTTGCGCAGGAACTCCTGCAACGCCTCGGAGCCGGTCACCGTTTCGACGTACAGGCGCAGGGCCTCGACGACCCGGTCCGCGCCGGACAGCGTGGCTGTCCTCGCCCAGACGTCGTCGATGACCAGCTGGCTGAGAGCCCAGATCACGTCCTGGAGCAGCCGTTCCCGACCGCCCGTCCAGCGATAGAGCGTATTGCGCGAGATGTCCAGTTCGCGGGCGAGCTCACGCATGTCGACCCGCTGCCCGGAGAGGTAGGTCCGGGTGGCGGCCGCGTAAGCATCGGGAGGGCTCGCCATGGCGAAACCCTAACGGATGTGAGGACACCCACAGGATCTGTCTCTTGTAGGACATATGACCGAGATGTCACGCTGGCTGGATGGGTGCAGTCGATGGATGCTGACGTCATTGTCGTGGGTGCCGGGCTCGCAGGCTTGGTCGCGACAGCAGAGCTCGCCGACGCGGGCAAGAAGGTGCTGCTGCTCGACCAGGAACCGGAGCAGAGTCTCGGCGGGCAGGCGTTCTGGTCGCTCGGCGGCCTCTTCCTGGTCGACACCCCCGAGCAACGCCGGATGGGTATCAAGGACTCCTACGACCTGGCCCTGCAGGACTGGCTGGGCAGCGCCCAGTTCGACCGGGACTCCGACCACTGGCCGCGCAAGTGGGCCGAGGCGTACGTCGCGTTCGCGGCGGGGGAGAAGCGGCAGTGGCTCCACGACCAGGGGCTGCGGATCTTCCCGGTCGTCGGCTGGGCCGAGCGTGGCGGCGGGCTCGCGGGCGGCCACGGCAACTCGGTCCCGCGCTTCCACCTCACCTGGGGCACGGGTCCCGGCGTGGTGGCCCCGTTCGAGCGCCGTGTCCGCGAAGCCGTGGCCAACGGCCTGGTCGAGATCCGGCACCGCCACCAGGTGGACGCGCTGGTCAAGACAGACGGTGCGGTCATCGGGGTCAGCGGCACCCTGCTCGCCCCCGACACGATGGACCGTGGTCGACCTTCCAACCGCGACGCCGTCGGCGACTTCGAGTACGCCGCCCAGGCCGTGATCGTCACCTCCGGTGGCATCGGCGGCAACCACGACCAGGTCCGCAAGCAGTGGCCCGTCGACCGGCTCGGCCAGCCGCCGAAGTTCATGGTGGCCGGCGTCCCGGCCCACGTCGACGGCCGGATGCAGTTCATCACCGAGGCAGCCGGCGCCGAGATCATCAACCCCGACCGGATGTGGCACTACACCGAGGGCCTGCGGAACTGGAACCCGATCTGGGAGAACCACGGCATCCGGATCCTGCCGGGTCCCTCGTCGCTATGGCTCTCGGCCACCGGCGAGCGGTTCGGTGCGCCGTACCTGCCGGGCTTCGACACCCTGGGCACCCTGGGCGCGATCATGCGCACCGGCTACGAGTACTCGTGGTTCGTGCTGACCCAGAAGGTCATCGAGAAGGAGTTCGCACTCTCGGGCTCCGAGCAGAACCCCGACCTGACCGGCAAGGACGTCAAGCTGCTGCTGTCCCGGATCGGTTCGGGTGCTCCCGCTCCGGTCGAGGCGTTCAAGGAGCACGGTGAGGACTTCGTCGTCGCCGACGGTCTCGACGAGCTGGTCGCCGGGATGAACAAGGTCGCCGGCTCGGACCTGATCACCGTCGAGGGACTGCGCAAGACGATCACCGAGCGTGACCGTGAGCTCGACAACCCGTACACGAAGGACGTCCAGCTGACGTACATGCGCAGCCACCGCAACTACCGCGGCGACCGGCTGATCAGGACGGCCACGCCGCACAAGTTCCTCGACCCGAAGAACGGTCCGCTGATCGCGGTGAGGCTCAACATCCTGACCCGCAAGACCCTCGGCGGACTGCACACCGACCTGGACGCCCGCGTGCTGCAGCCCGACGGAACCCCGCTGCCGGGCGTGTACGCGGCGGGTGAGGTCGCAGGCTTCGGCGGAGGTGGCGTGCATGGCTACAACGCGCTCGAAGGCACCTTCCTGGGTGGTTGCATCTTCTCGGGCCGGACCGCGGGGCGGGCAGCCGCGAAGGCGATCGGCTGACCGACGAACATGCTGAACTGCGGTTCAAGGCACTCTTCGCCGTCTTGATGAGCGTTGTGCATGTTGCACGAAACGTGTGACGTCTCCGCAGACGTAGTGCGGGTTGAACATGACGTCTTCCCAGGTGAACCGCAGCACTGTCCATCCACGAAGGACCAGTGCGTTGTACCTGCGGCAATCGCGGCGCAGTGCTTCGCGGCTGCTGTGCCAGGTGTGCGAGTCGGCCTCAAGGACAAGGCGCAGGTCAGCGTCGACTAGATCTGGTCGGACCTCGAGCCCGGTATCGATGATCCAGGACTGCGGCACCACGCTGAGGCCCGGAATATCGAGGACCGTGGCCCTGAGGACTGATTCGAACGGGTTTGCCGCCAGGCCGTTGGCGAGTCTGGCGACTCTCCTTGCTGCGCCGGAACCGGGGCCGCGCAACCCAGTGGTAGCCGCGACGAGTGACGCTGCAGTCACCGCCTCGTGACGGAGTGCGGAGTCGGCAACGGCGAGAGCGGCATCGAAAGGGAGAGTGGTCAGACAGTCGGTCAGGGTGCGCATCGGCGACGTCATCCCCGGCGCTCGGACGTCACCTGCGGAGATGTCGGCCCAGTGGACGTGTGCGCTTCGGCGGCGGCGGGGGTCGACCTTGCGATTCCGCGGCACAGTCACGTGCGGACGATCGGGCGGAGTCTTGAGCTCCCAGCCCCAGAGATGGGCTGCACTCGAGTGCGAAACAGTGCCGGCGAGCGCGTTCGCGGCATGGATCGCGTCGTCCACGGAGCGCAGGGAGTAGCGGCCGCGACCATCACGGACGACTCGCTCGTCCTCGACCGCCTTGCGTAGCGACCGAGCCGTCACCAGCCGACGGAGCGACTTGTGGGTTGCCATTCCGCCCAGACGTACGAGGGCTTCCTCGACTCTCATCTGCCCAACGTCGCCGGTAGTGCAACGACCGACATGCACAACCGAACCCATGGTGGAGAGATGGCCCATAAGCAGGGGCTGTGCATGTTCCCCGCACCGAGCGCCGGGCTACTCTGTCGCCATGACTGGACGCGTCGTGCACTTCGAGATCCCCTTCGACGACGGGGACCGGGCCCGCAGGTTCTATGCGGAGGCCTTCGGCTGGAACGTCATGGAGATCCCCGAGATGCACTACACGATCGTGCAGACCGGTCCGAGTGCCGAGGACGGCCGGCCGGCGGAAGCCGGGTTCATCGGTGGCGGCATGCTGAAGCGTGAGTCGCCGACCGATCGACCGGTCATCACGATCGACGTCGACGACATCGACGAGGCCCTGGCCAAGATCGAGTCGCTGGGCGGGACCAAGATCCTCGGCCGCCAGAACGTCGGGGAGATGGGGTACGCGGCGTACTTCAAGGACGTCGAGGGCAACCTGATGGGGCTGTGGCAGGCCCGTAGCTAGGGGCGTGCGAGCAGGCCGTCGATCAGGACCTGCAACCGCGGGAGGTCTTCGGTCAGGCCGAGCGGACCGGCCTGGTCCTCGATCATCGCTCGGAACAGGTGCGCCTCCGAGACGATCCGCTGGTCGACGTGGCAGAACACCTCGAGGGTGACCGTGCCGTAGAGACGTGACCAGCCGCGCTGCATCAGCCAGACCAGGCCGTGCAGGTCCTCCGGCAGGACGTCGAGATCGACCGGCGCGTCCGGGTGCCGCAGGATCTCGGCCAGGCCGGGGTCGAGGTCATCGAGAGCGGGCACCGGGAACTGGCGGTCCTGCCAGAGCGCGAACAGCAGCCCGAAGAACACCATCCCGCAGGAATCGTCGTACTCCTTGAGGCAGTCGACGTCGACGTTGGTGAAGACCAGCGCGAACTCTTCCCGGTTGTCCAGCGCCCACCGGCGGAACCCGACGCACGCAGCGATCAGCCGTGCTGCCGGATCGGCCGGGTCCTGACGGTCGGCCGCCTGGGCGATCCGGTCCGCGACGTCCCCGTCGATCGCGATCGCGATCATCCGCACCAGGTCCTCGTGGCTGGCTGCGTACCGGTACAGCGCGGGCGCGGTCATGCCCAGCTCGCGGGCCACGGCGCGCAGCGTGACCTCGCCGCGGTTGACGAGCAGCGTGCGGGCCGCGGTGACGATGCGGGAGACCATCGCGGCGTGGCTCTGCTGCCGGCTGAGCGTCTGTGTGGTCATCGGGGCCTTTCGGGGAACTGACTTGACAGATCGTAGTTTACACCGTTTACAGTAAACGGTGTAAACCCCCTCGCTTCGTTCCAGGTACCTCGTCAGGAGCCATCATGTTGAATCGCTGGACCCAGGTCCTCATCCACCGGGCCCGCTACGTCGTGGTAACCGCGTTCATCACCGTCCTGATCGCCGGCGGCTACGGCATCGGCGTCTTCGGCCACCTCGGCAAGGGCGGATTCGACGACAAGAACAGCGATTCGGCCCGGGAGCTCGCGCAGGAGCGGGCCGTCTTCGGCAGCAAGAACATCGACCTGGTGGTGCTCTACCGCAGCACCACGATGACGGCCGACGACCCGGCCTTCAAGGCCGCTGTCAGCACGACCCTCGCGCGCATCCCGAAGGGCACCACCACCGCCGTCCTGACACCGTGGATGACCAAGGACCCCGCGATGATCAGCACCGACCACCACGCGGTCCAGGTGCTCATCTCCCTCGCCGGGGCCGACCAGGCCAGGCAGTCGGACAGCAACGACCTCGTCGAACCGGCCTTGAAGGCGAAGGGCCTGGAGACCGACATCGCCGGGCCGTGGGCGGTCTACAAGGGCGTCAACGAAACGGTGGCCTCCGACCTCCAGCGGTCCGAGCTGATCACGCTCCCGCTGGTCCTGATCCTCTCGCTGCTGATCTTCGGCAGCCTGGTCGCGGCGCTGATGCCGGTGATGGTCGGCGGCGTCTCGGTCATCGGCGCCCTGGCGCTGGTGCGGATCATCACGAACTTCGGCGAGGTCTCGGTCTTCTCGATCAACGTGATCTCGCTCCTGGGGATGGGTCTGGCGATCGACTACGCGCTGTTCATCATCAGCCGTTACCGCGAGGAGCTCGCGAGCCTGCCCGAGGACGACGCGCACGCCCCGGGCAAGGCCCTGGCCACCACGATGCAGACCGCAGGCCGCACGGTGCTCTTCTCTGGCTTCACCGTGGCCGCAGCCATGTCGGCGCTGCTGGTCTTCCCGCAGAACTTCCTGCGCAGCCTCGGGTACGGCGGCGTCACGGCCGTCCTGGTCGGCGTCGCCACTGCCCTGACGGTGCTGCCTGCGGTGCTGCTGCTGCTCGGCCGCCGGATCGACGCAGGCCGGCTGCCGTGGCGGCGCGGCAAGCCGGTCGCGGTCGATGGTGACCACGGCGCCTGGGCCCGCCTGGCGCATGCCGTGATGGCCCGCCCGGCGATCGTCATCGTGGTCATCGTCGGCTTCCTGCTCCTGGTCGGGTCCCCGTTCCTCGGCGTCAGGTGGGGCTCGGTCGACTACCGGGTACTTCCTCCGAGCCAGCCGGCACACGTCGCCGCGGTCAAGCTCAACACCGAGTTCGGCCAGGAGAAGTCGACGGCGAACCTGCTGCTGCCCAGCACGGATCCGGCAGCCGTCACGGCCTACACGGCCGCGGCGAGGCAGGTGCCCGGCGTCCTCGATGTGCGCACGGTCGACCAGCAGCACGGCGACACCCTGCTGCGTGCCACCTGGTCGGGCAACAGCCAGACGACGGCATCGCGGACGATCGTCCAGGACCTGCGCGCCATCGGTGGCCCCGGGGGCGATCACGTCCTGATCGGTGGCCTCTCGGCCAACACCGTCGACCTGCTCGCCTCGATCAAGCACCACCTGCCCTGGATGGGCGGGATCATCGTGGCGGTGATGCTGGTGCTGCTGTTCCTGGCGTTCGGATCGCTCGTGCTGCCCCTGAAGGCGGTCGTGATGAACCTGCTCTCGATCAGTGCCTCGTTCGGCGTGATCACCTGGATCTTCGCGCAGGGCCACCTGCAGGGCTTCCTCGGCTACACCTCGACCGGGTTCCTCGACGCCACCCAGCCCATCTTCATGCTCGCGATCCTGGTCGGCCTGTCGATGGACTACGAGGTCTTCCTGCTCAGCCGCGTGCGCGAGCAGTGGGACCGCTCCGCACAAGCTGACCTGAGCCCCAACGACCGCAACGCCGCTGCTGTTGCGGTGGGGGTTCAGAAGACGGGGCGGATCATCACCTCGGCCGCGCTGCTGCTGGCCGTGGTCATCGGCGGCTTCTCCACCAGCGGGATCGTGTTCATGAAGATGATCGGCGTCGGCATGCTGGTGGCGCTCCTCGTCGACGCAACCATTGTCCGCGCGCTGCTCGTTCCCGCGACGATGAAGCTGCTCGGCAGATGGAATTGGTGGGCACCCGCACCGATGCGCCGGTTCTGGGAGCGGTACGGGATCCGTGAAGACGGAAGCAGTCCATCACGACCCCTGGTTGACGACCGGCAGGCTCAGGACCTGGGCGGCGCTGCCGGTGCTGATGGTCACCGTCTGGGAGACAAGGCCCCCGCGGTAGTTCAGTGAGCTGCCGGAGACGACCAGCCTGATCTTGTCGCCGGCAGGGAAGCGGTGCACGAACGCGGGAAGCGTGACCGTGAACGGCTTGGTCGCGTCGGCGAGCCGTACCGGCGCGGTCAGGTAGTTGATGTCGTGACCCTGACCGTCGGGCGTGACGTCCTGGATCCGGATGAACACGACCAGCTGGCCGGTTTCGCCCAGTGCCTGGGTCAATGCCGCGACCGGTGCGCAGACCTGAAGGGTGACCTTCGGTGATCCGGCGACGTCGACCTGGTGGGTGAGTGCAGGGGTCAGCCAGTCGGCGTAGGTGCCCGCCCAGTCGACTTCGGCCTGGTTGGGCTGGAACACAGGCAGAGCGTCCAGATAGGCGTACTCGAGCGGCGCACCGGCCGGAGGGTTGACGAAGACCTGGGTGCTCTTCGCGATCCCGGTCGGCGAGGAGACCAGCGACTTGCCCGCGGACAGGAAGTAGTTCTGGTTCGTTCCGACGGGGAAGGTGTCCGACGTCGCGTACGCCGGAGCGGCGTTGCCGGTGTAGCTGACCCAGTTGCGGAAGTAGGCGAACTCCGGACCCGTTCCGACCTGGCTGTCCTTGAGGTAGTGGTCGAACCAGTCGAGGATCCTGCCGGTCTCGTACTGGGTGGACGGGTCGGGGTTGGTCAGGTCGATCTCGCCGGGCGCGGGCGATCCCGAGTGGCCCCACGACTGCCAGATCATCTTCACCGGGGTGCCCTGGGCCTTGAGCGCCTGGTAGTTGGCGATGCCCTCGTTGAGGTTGAACAGGGTGTCGGTCTCGCCCTGCAGCAGCAGCGTCGGGATCGTGATGTGGGACATGTACGACGACACGGAGGCGTGGCGCAGGGCAGCGACCGACGCAGGGTCCATGAAGCCGAGCACGCCGGCGTTGACCAGGGCCGGGCAGACGAAGGTCGCGAAGTTCGGGCACGGGAACAGTCGGGCCGGATCGGCCTGGGCGCCCTGGAGGCCGCTCACCAGACCGTCCGCGGTGAGCAACAGGCCCCAGGTCAGCTTGGTCGCTCCCGAGTTCGAGGTGGAGACGCCGCTGGTCTGGTCGGTGTTGTTCGGTGCGAGCGCGTAGGACAGGTCGTTCCAGGTGATGATCGGGATGATGGTGTCGACCCGCGGGTCGACCCCGGCGACGGCGAACTGGATCTGACCGCCGTACGAGCCGCCGATCATGCCGACGCGGGGGTCGTCCACGCCGTCGAGCTTGATCACGTTGAGGATCGGCGCAGGAGTGGTGTGCGCCGCGTCGGTGTAGGCGATGCCACCCGCGCCGCCGAGGTAGCTGACCAACTGCGAGCCGGCCACGCCGTCGTACGTGGGGTCGTCGAGGGTGATCTGGCAGGTCGAGCCGCCGAACCCGAGACCCGAGTAGGACAGCACCGCGTAACCACGCAGCGCGAAGGCCTTGCCGATGCCGGCCTGGTCGTTCTTCGAGCCGCCGAAGCCGTTCGTGGTCAGGATCGCCGGCACCCGGGTGGTGCTGGTGGCCGTGTTGGGCAGGTAGAGGTCACCGATGATGTCGCAGGTCTTCGACAGGGTCGGACCGACGCTCACCTTGAAGTGCAGGGTCTGCACCGAGTAGCCGGGGTCTGCTGTCGCGATCGAGGATCCGGGCCCGAGAGCTCCGAGCGATCCTGCCGCCAGGGCGACCACGGCAAGGGCTGTCAGACGGCGGGTTGAGGGTCGGCGCACGGTGTCTCAACGATTCCGGGAGGATGCCGGTTACGCGCCGGGAATGCACCCGAACGGCTTGTGGTTGAATAGTTAACTAACTACAGGAGGCCTTGATGGAGTACGGGATCTTCACCGTGGGTGATGTCACGACGGATCCGACGACCGGTCGCACGCCGACTGAGCACGAGCGGATCAAGAACACAGTGGCGATCGCGATGAAGGCCGAAGAGGTCGGGCTCGACGTCTTCGCGACCGGCGAGCACCACAATCCGCCGTTCGCCGCCCCGGCCAGTCCGCCGGTCCTGCTCGCGCACATCGCTGCGAAGACCGACCGCATCAAGCTCTCCACCTCGACCACGTTGATCACCACCAACGACCCCGTCCGGATCGCCGAGGACTACGCCTACCTGCAGCACCTGGCCGACGGTCGGATGGACCTGATGCTCGGCCGCGGCAACACCGGGCCGGTCTACCCGTGGTTCGGTCGTGACATCCGCGAGGGCATCGCCCTGGCGATCGAGAACTACGCGCTCCTGCACCGGTTGTGGCGCGAGGAGAACGTCGACTGGCAGGGAAAGTTCCGTACGCCGTTGCAGGGCTTCACCTCCACCCCGCGGCCGCTGGACGGCACCCCGCCCTTCGTCTGGCACGGCTCGATCCGCAGCCCGGAGATCGCGGAGCAGGCCGCCTACTACGGCGACGGGTTCTTCTCCAACCACATCTTCTGGCCGGCCGAGCACACCGCGAGGATGGTCGACCTCTACCGCAGCCGGTTCGAGCACTACGGCCACGGCAGGGCCGAGGACGCGATCGTCGGCCTCGGCGGACAGGTCTACATGGCGAAGAACAGCCAGGACGCGATCCGCGAGTTCCGCCCCTACTTCGACGTCGCCCCCGTCTACGGGCACGGCCCGTCGCTCGAGGAGTACATGGCCACGACGCCGTTGACCGTAGGATCGCCGGCCGAGGTGGTCGAGAAGACGCTCGGCTTCAAGGAGTACGCCGGCAACTACCAGCGTCAGCTGTTCCTCGTGGACCACTCAGGCCTGCCGTTGGACACGGTGCTGCACCAGCTCGACCTGCTCGGTGAGGTCGTCGCCGAGCTGCGCACCCACGACGCCCCGGTCGTCGAGCTTGCCGAGACGTCTGAACGGAGTTCGCTGTGAAGACCATCGCCGTCGTCACAGCAGGGCTCAGCGACCCCTCGTCCACGCGACTCCTCGCCGACCTCCTGTCCGACGCCACCGCGACAGCGCTGGCCCAACGCGGCCAGGAGGTGCGGATCGAGGTGGTCGAGCTGCGGCCACTCGCCCACGCCCTCACCGATCACCTGCTCACCGGTTTCGCGAAGGGCGACCTGGCGGCGGCGCTGAAGGTCGTCGCGGAGGCCGACGGCGTGATCGCCGTGACACCGGTCTTCAGCGCGTCGTACAGCGGGTTGTTCAAGACCTTCTTCGACGTGCTCGAGAACGGCGCGCTCGACGGGACCCCGGTGCTGGTGGCCGCGACGGCGGGCACTCCCCGGCACAGCCTGGTCCTCGAGCACGCGTTGCGCCCGCTCTTCTCCTACCTGCACGCGGTCGTCGTACCGACCGCTGTCTTCGCCGCAAGCGAGGACTTCGGTTCCACCTCGCTCCAGGGCCGGGTCCAGCGCGCCGCCGGCGAGCTGGCAGCACTGGTCTTCGCGCGCGCGAGGGCCGGGCATCTCGACCAATTCGACCGTGACCTGGCCGCGATGGGTGACTTCGAGGACCTGCTCAACGGTTGAGCGCTGCACCCCCAGGAGCACAATGGATCCATGCCCGCTTCCCAGAATCCCCGTGCGATGAACCTGCTGAGCCTGGACTTTCCCCAGTCGCTGGCGGTCTACGACGAGTACGGCGCGGCTCAGAAGGCCGTCGACTTCCTGTCCGACAACCACTTTCCGGTCCAGAATTGCATGATCGTCGGGACCGAGCTCAAGCAGGTCGAACGGATCACCGGACGACTGACCAACGGCAGAGCCGCCGGCCTGGGTGCCATGTCCGGACTCTGGCTCGGCCTCTTCGTCGGGCTGATCTTCTCCTTCTTCGGGAAGAACGGCAGTGCGCTCGGCGTGATCGCCTCGACCGCACTGCTCGGTGCGGTGTTCGGTTCGATCTGGGCACTGGTCGGCTACCTGGCCACGCGCGGACAGCGTGATTTCTCCTCGGTGACCGCGGTCGTCGCAACGCGCTACGAAGTGCTGGTCGAGCACAAGTTCCTCGCGCAAGCCCAGGAGCTTCTCCGGCAGCTGCCGGGTGCCACGCCCAACCCGTTCGCCTGAGCGCCCTCAGTACCCCTGGGGCTGGGCGAAGAAGCCGTGCGGGTCGTAGGTCTTCTTGACCGCGGCGAGCCGCGCGGCGTTGGCGCCGAAGTACGCCGACCGGTAGTCGGGCAACGTCGGGTCGGCGTAGTTCACATAGGCATGGTTCCCCCAGTACGGCGTCATCGCCGACCGGAACCCGCGCACGAAGCTGTCGCCTGCCGCAGCCCGGGCGCCGACGAAGGTCGCGGTGTACTGCACGGTCATCAGGGCGAGCCGGTGCACGAAGGCGGTGTCACCGGGACCGAGATCGCGCACCCGTCCTCCCAGCGCATCCATCGACAGGCCGGCTTCCTTCAACCCGCTGCCGGTGGCGCGGTGCACCTGGTCCAGCACGGTCGAGATTCCGGCCGGTGACAGGGGGGCATAGGCCACGTGCGAGGTGGCGCCGAAGGCCTCGCGGTCCAGTGCGCCTCCGGGACCGGTGTGGCACCGACTGGTCGGGATGTTCGCACAGCCGGCGTACGACGCCATCGCCTGGCCGTAGGTCCTGCTCGCCGTCGACCGGGCCGACGGCGGCGGGACCTGGCCGAACAGACCGGCGAGCTGACCGGGCAGCGCCGACCCCGAGCCGGTCCAGGTGCCGGACAGCAGGATCCTCGGCCCGGACGGATGGCTGGCACCCCCGAGCACCTTGAGCGTGGACCACAGTCGGGCATCGGCCGAGGGAGCCCAGCTCTGCCACGCGTGGATCACCTGGGCGGCCGCCTGGATCGGCCAGCTCGCGTAGAAGGTGTGCAGCGCGGGAGCCGCTGTCGTCGAGAACGTGAAGGACGTGACGACTCCGAGGTGACCGCCGCCGCCGCCGCGCAGGGCCCAGAAGAGATCGGGGTCCTGGCTGGCGGTGACCGAGCGCAGGTGTCCGTCCGCCGTGACGACCTGCATCGCGGTCACGGCATCGCAGGTCAGTCCGAGCGCCCGGGTTAGGACGCCGACGCCACCGCCCAGCGTGAGGCCGCCGAGGCCGACCGTGGCGCAGGAGCCGCCGGCGATCGCACGCCCGCGCCCGGCGAGCGCCGCGTAGACGGGAGCAAGCGCTGCCCCGGTCCCGATCGTCGCCGAGGTTCCCGACCACGTCACGTCTTCGAGCCGGCGCAGGTCGAGGACCAGCGATCGCGGCACGCCGGTGCCCGCAGCACCACCGGCCGACCAGCCGGGATAGCTGTGGCCACCGGACCGGATCGAGAGCGGCACGGCATGGTCCTGGGCGAACGCGAGGGCCGTCGCGACGTCGGCTGGTCCGGATGCCGTCAGGACAGCGAGCGGCCGGGCGTTGTCGTAGCGCGGGTTCTCGGTCAGCCGCGCAGCGTCGTACGCCGGACCCGACTGGAGCAGAGTGCCGCCGACGTGTCGCCGCAGGTCCGCCCACGGCACGCCGCGCGAAACGGGACTCGAGGTGGCGGTCCGCGTCGCGGCCGGCGTGACCGGCGCCGCCGGCGAGGTGGTGGGGGTGCTCGGAGCCGGAGCCGGTGCCTTGCTGCAGCCCCCGGCGACGACGGCGCCTGCACCGAGGACGAGCAGGTTGCGCCTGGTCAGGCTCATCCGGGTGCTCGCACTGTGATCAGGACACGAATCCGCACACCTCGACTGTAGCCAGAGGCCAGTGCCCAACGTGACCGGGTGGAACTACGATTCCCGCATGGAGCGCACGATCTACGAAGACGACCACGAAGCCTTCCGCTCGTCGGTGAAGGAGTTCCTCGACCGCGAGGTGCTGCCCGACGTCGAGGGTTACGCCGAGGCTCACGCCATTCCCCGCGACTTCTGGCTCTCGGCAGGCAAGCAGGGCTTCCTCGGTCTGGAGATCCCCGAGGAGTTCGGGGGCTCGGAGGCCGGCGACTACCGGTTCAACGCCGTCCTGACCGAGGAGATGGCGAAGGTCAACATGGCCCTCGCGAGCTGCGTCGGCATCCACGCCGACATCGTGGCGCCGTACCTGGTCCACCTGACGAACGACGAGCAGCGCAAGCGCTGGCTCCCCGGCTACGCCAGCGGCGAGCTGCTCGGTGCGATCGGCATGACCGAGCCCAGCGTCGGCTCCGACCTCGCCAACCTCACGACGACCGCCGTCCGTGACGGCGACGACTGGGTGATCAACGGGTCCAAGACCTTCATCACCAACGGCTTCAGCGCCGACCTGGTGGTCGTGGCGGCCCGCACCACTCCGGAGAAGAAGGCCAAGGGCATCTCGCTCTTCGGCGTCGAGACCACCAAGCCCGGCTTCTCGCTGGGCCGCAAGCTCGACAAGGTCGGCCAGCCCGAGTCCGACACCGCCGAGCTGGCGTTCACCGACGTCAGGGTCAGCAACGACGACCTCATCGGGCCGCTGGACACCGGCTTCATCTCGATGATGCAGTTCCTGCCGCAGGAGCGGCTGAACTGCTCGATCGCGAACATCGCCCACGCCAAGCAGATCCTGCTCGAGACGATCCAGTACGCCCACGACCGCAAGGCGTTCGGCCAGTCCGTGGGCAACTTCCAGTGGAACAAGTTCCTGATCGCCGAGCTCGTCACGAAGATCGAGGTCACCGAGTCCTACCTCGACCAGTGTGTGCTCGCGCACACCAAGGGCAAGCTCACCCCGGTCGACGCCGCCAAGGCGAAGTGGTGGACCTCGCAGGTCCAGAACGACGTGCTCGACCACTGCGTCCAGCTGCACGGTGGCTACGGCTACATGAACGAGTACCGCGTGGCCCGGGCCTGGCGTGACGCCCGGGTCACCAAGATCTGGGCCGGGTCGAACGAGATCATGAAGGAGCTCATCGGCCGCGATCTCGGCTTCTGATTCCGGGGCTAGGACGCGTCTGCTTATCCCGGGGCCTGCTGCGCGGCCCCGGACAAGCAGATACGCCCTAGGGTCGATCCCATGAGGATCGCCATCATCGGAACGGGACCGGTCGGTCGGACACTCGCGGACGGCTTCAGCCTGATCGGCCACGACGTGGTCAACGGCACGCGTGACCCGGACACGACCAGGCAGCGGGACGAATGGCGTGACAGCGCGCTGGCGGCCTACGCGGACGCGGCCACCGGTGCCGACCTGGTCGTCAACGCGACCGGCGGCCAGGTCAGCCTGGCTGCCCTGGCCGAGGTGGACCTGGACGGCAAGGTGCTGCTGGACGTCGCGAACCCGCTGGACTTCTCGCACGGGTTCCCACCGACGCTGAGCGTCAAGGACACCGACAGCCTGGCCGAGCAGATCCAGCGCGCCCATCCCGAGGCCCGGGTCGTCAAGGCGCTGAACACGGTCAACGGAGCCGTGATGGTGGACCCGACCCGGTTGGGCGAACCCACCACGATCTTCGTCGCCGGCGACGATGCCGGAGCCCGCCAGGTCGTGCACGACCTGCTCGTCGAGCTCGGCTGGAGCGACATCGTGGAGTTCCCGGCGCTGGACGCCGCCCGCGGACTGGAGATGTGGCTGCCGCTCTGGGTGCGGTTGATGGGCGCGCTCGGAACGGCTGATTTCAACCTCAAATTGGTCCGCTGAGATGGGAAACGATCCCGAAACGCCAGTTCAGTAAGGTCGAGGACATGTCGTACCTGTTGCGCGTCGAACTGCCGGACGTTCCTGGTTCGCTCGGTCGACTGGCGAGCGCGATCGGTGAGGCCGGCGCCAACATCGAGGCGATCGAGATCGTTGCCAAGGACCCGGCCGGCGGCTTCGCCATCGACGACGTGTTCATCGCCGCCGACGGGATCATGCCGGACAGCATCGTCTCGGCCTGTACGGCGCTGGACGGGGTCAGCGTGCTGTGGATCTCGCGCTACGCCGCAGGCGGCAACCTGTTCCTCGACCTCGAGGCCGTCGAGTCGATGACCCAGGATCCGACGACCGCCGTCGAGACGCTCGTCGACGCCGTGCCGGACGTGTTCCGGGTGGACTGGGGCATGCACATGGTCCGCAGCGGCGACGGTGCGGCGATCGTGCACGGCACCGTGTCCGCCCCCACCGAGGTGCCGACCGGGGTGCGCTGGCCGGAGAACCTGGAGAAGGCCCAGGTGATCGAGGTCGACGAATGGTCCGAGCTGGTGGTGGCGGCCTCACCGCTGAACGCCGACGAGCTCGTCGTGGTCGGTCGTCGCGGGGGCCCGGTGTTCCTCGACTCCGAGATCGCCCGGCTCGCGCACCTGGTCGCCATGGCCGCCTCGCTCCGAAGGAACGCCTGAGCGCCGTGCGCGTCGGCGGGCACCGCTAGCCTGCCGAGGTGACCCTGCACCTGCACCGCGCCGACAGCACGGACGTGCTTGCGGGGGCTCTGGCGCAGGTGCTCGCGGTGCCGCTTGCCGACCCGTTCGAGCAGGAGGTCGTGGTCGTCCCGGCCAAGGGCGTCGAGCGTTGGCTGGCCCAGCGGCTCGCCCACCGGCTGGGCGCTGGCCAGCGTGGTCAGGACGGGGTGTGTGCCGGCGTGCGGTTCGTGTCGCCGCGGTCGCTGGTCGCCCTGCTGACCGGCACCGAACGCACCGACCCCTGGGATCCCGATCGACTGGTCTGGCCGCTGCTCGAGGTGATCGACGCGAGCCTGGAGGAGGACTGGTGCGCGACCCTGGCCCGCCACCTCGGTCGTGAGGAGACCGGGGTCGAGGCCGAGCTGCGGAGGGGCCGCCGGTACTCGGTCGCGCGCCGGCTGGCCGGCCTGTTCGCGGGGTACGCCGTCCAGCGACCGTCGTTGGTGACGGCCTGGCGCGAAGGGCGCGACGAGAACGGGTTCGGCCACCCGGTCGCCGGCGATCTCGCCTGGCAGCCCGAGCTCTGGCGCCGGCTCGTCGACCGGGTGGACGCCCCTGCGCCCGACGTACGGCACGCCGAGACCGTGGCCGCGCTGCTGGCCGGTGAGACCCTTGAGCTGCCGGGACGGGTGTCGATGTTCGGTCACACCCGCCTTCCGGTCACCGAGATCCAGCTCCTCGCGGCGCTGGGTCACCATCGCGACGTCCACCTGTGGCTGCCGCAGGTCTCGGCCCCGCTGGCCGAGGCGCTGAGCGAGGTGGTCGCCGGCGGCCCCGTTCCCCGAACCGATGACCGCTCGGCGCGCGTCGTCGGGCACCCGCTGCTCGCCTCGCTCGGCCGGGACACCCGTGAACTGCAGCGCGCCTTCGCCGGCGCCGGGCAGCTCACCGTGACCACCCACGAGGATCACCGCCCCGAGGCAGCCACCCTGCTCGGCTGGCTCCAGCACGACCTGCGTGCCAACGCGGTCCCCGACGCAGGCGTCCTCGCCACCCGCGGCCTGACGGTCGAGGACCGCTCGGTCCAGGTGCATGCGTGCCACGGTGCGGCCCGCCAGGTCGACGTCCTGCGCGAGGTGCTGGTCGGCCTGCTCGAGGACGACCCGACGCTCGAGCCGCGCGACATCCTGGTGATGTGTCCGGACGTCGAGACGTTCGCGCCGCTGATCGAGTCGGGCTTCGGTCTCGGCGAGGTCGCCGACGGCGGTCACCCCGCTCACCGGCTCAGGGTGCGACTGGCCGACCGCGGCCTGGCGAACACGAACGCCCTCCTGTCGGTCGCCGGCCAGCTCGTCGACCTCGTCGAGGGGCGTGCCAGGGCCAGTGAGGTGCTCGACCTGCTCGCCGAGGAACCGGTACGTCGGCGCTTCGGGCTCGACGACGACGACCTCGCCCAGCTGACCCGCTGGGTCGCCGAGTCCGGGATCCGGTGGGGTCTGAGCCAGGAGCACCGGACGCCGTACCACCTCGGTGCGCTGGCGCAGAACACCTGGCGTGCCGGCCTCGACCGCATCCTGCTCGGCGTTGCGATGGCCGAGGACCAGGACCTGCTGGGGACCACCCTGCCGCTGGATGATGTCGCCTCCGGTGCGATCGACCTGGCCGGGCGGTTGGCCGAGGCGCTCGACAGGATGGAGCGCGGGGTCGACGCGCTCCAGGCGGCCAGGAAGGTCGACGACTGGGTCACCGCACTGGCTGACGCCGTCACGTCGCTGACCTCACTGGAACGCGACGACGCCTGGCAGACCGTGCAGTTCGAGCGTGAGCTCGCCGGGATCAGTGTCGGGGGCGACGGTGAGGTCGAGCTGCGGTTGGCCGACGTCAGGTCGTTGCTGGGCCACCGGCTCGCTGGCCGACCGACCCGGTCGAACTTCCGGACGGGCAGCCTGACGGTCGCCACCCTGGTGCCGATGAGGTCGGTGCCCCATCGGGTCGTGTGCCTGCTCGGCCTCGACGACGGAGTGTTCCCGAGGATGCTGACCGCCGACGGCGACGACGTCCTGGCTCGTGAGCCGCTGACCGGGGAGCGCGACCAGCGCAGCGAGGACCGGCAGCTGCTGCTCGACGCGATCCTCGCGACGACCCAGACGCTGGTGATCACCTACGCGGGTGCCAGCGAGCACACCGGCCAACCGCGTCCGCCGGCCGTCCCGGTCGGGGAGCTGCTCGACGCCCTGGACCGGACCACGCCGGAGCCGACCCGGCACCAGGTCCTCGTCGCGCACCCGTTGCAGTCCTTCGATCCGCGTAACCTGGTGCCGGGCGAGCTCGGTACCGCGGGGCCTTTCAGCTTCGACGCTGCGGCGCGGGCCGGTGCCCTGGCCGCGCGCCGCCCGGTCGCCGTGCCGCCGTTCCTCACCGAACCGCTGCCGCCGGTCACCCCCGATGACGTCACCCTGGCCGAGCTGCTCGCCTTCTACCGCAACCCGGCGCGCGAGCTGTTGCGCCGGCTGGACGTCGCGACCACCTACGACGCCGACGAGATCCGCGACGCGATCCCGATCGACCTCGACAGCCTGGAGACCTGGTCGGTGGGCGACCGGATCATCTCGGCACTGGTCTCGGGTGCCGATCCGCAGGTTTGCGTCGACGCCGAGCTCAGCCGTGGGTCGCTGCCGCCCGGCGAGCTCGCGCCCGAGAAGCTGGCCGACATCCTGCGGGTCGCCCAGGAGGTCCTCAACGCGAGCGCGTCCCTGCGCGACGGTGAGCCTGCCTCGATCGAGGTCCTCCTCGACCTGGGCGCAGGTCGGCGCCTGATCGGTTCGGTACCCGGCGTCTACGGCGACGCCGTGGTCCGGCTGACCTACTCGTCCCTGCGCGCCAAGCCGGCGCTCGGGCTCTGGCTCGACCTGCTCGCCGCCCAGGCCTGCGCGCCGGACCGGGTCCTGACCGGGCACGCCTTCGGCAAGGGCAACCGCAACCAGCGCGGCCAGGCGCAGGTCGGCCCGGTCGACGCCGAGTTCGCCCGCACGCACCTGCGAAGGCTCGTCGAGATCCGCGACCGGGGCCTGACCGAGCTGGCCCCGCTGCCTCTCGCGACCGGGCGGGCCTGGGCGACCGGCCAGCAGAACAGTCCGCGCAAGGCGGCATGGCAGGCGGGCGATGCCTGGCGGACGACCGAGTCCTCGCCGGTCCCCGGAGACGACCACGACGTCGCGTTCGTCCGTCTTCTCGGTGAGCGTGCACCGCTGGAGGAGCTGGTCGGCCTCGGCTCGATCGCCACCGCCGTCTGGACTCCGCTGCTGCCCCACGAACGCGGGTGGTGAGGTGGAGGGGTTCTCGATCACCGCCGCGCTGCCCACCGGGACCGTGCTGCTCGAGGCGAGCGCCGGGACCGGCAAGACCTGGACCATCGCCGCCCTGGTCGCCCGGTACGTCGCCGAGGGCGTGGCGAGTCTCGACCAGCTCCTGGTGGTCACCTTCGGACGCGCAGCCAGCCAGGAGCTGCGCGAACGTGTCCGCGAACGCCTGGTCGCACTCGAAGCCATCCTGGCCGACCTGGTCCTGACCGGTACGACGACCAGGGACCGCGACGACCTGGTCGACTTCCTGGTCGACGTCGGGCCCGAGGAGCTGCTGGCCCGCCGGGGCCGGGTGCGCGATGCCCTGACAGCCTTCGACTCGGCCGCGATCGTCACGATCCACCAGTTCTGCCACATGGTGCTCAAGGGCCTCGGCATCGCTGGTGACACCGATGCCTGCGCGACCTTGGTCGAGGACCTCGACGACCTGCTGGTCGAGGTCGTCGACGACCTGTACCTGCGCGACCATGCCGACGCCGCCTCGGCACATTCGTTCCCCCGGCGCGAGGCGCTGGCCCTCGGGCGTGAGGCGGTCCGCGATCCGCGGGCCCGGCTCGAGCCGGGCGACGCAGGTCCGGAGACGCCGGCGGGTGTCCGGGTCCGGTTCTGCGACGCCGTACGCGGGGAGTTCGACCTGCGCAAGCGGCGTCTCGGCGTGCTCTCCTACGACGACCTGCTCGGCCAGCTCGCCGACGCCCTCGAGACCCCGTCCGCGCCGGCCCGGCTCCGGATGCGGCAGCGCTGGTCGGTGGTCCTGGTCGACGAGTTCCAGGACACCGACCCGGTGCAGTGGCAGGTCTTCGACCGTGCCTTCACCGGCGAGGCGACGATGGTGCTCATCGGTGATCCCAAGCAGGCGATCTATGCCTTCAGGGGCGGTGATGTCTTCACGTACCTGGCGGCCAAGCAGGCTGCTGACCTGCACCAGACCCTGGCGGTCAACCGGCGCAGTGACGCCGGCCTGCTGGCAGCGATGCAGGTCGTTCTCGAAGGCGCCGAGCTCGGCAGTGCCGAGATCGTGGTGCTCCCCGTGCAGGCAAGTCAGCCGGGTTCGCGCCTGACGGCCCCGGGGCCGGATTTCAGTGTGCGGGTGCTGACCCGTGCCGACCTCGACGGTCCGCCCGACAAGCTGGTCAAGGTCGCCGGAGTGAATGCACGGATCGCGGCCGATGTCGCGGCCCAGGTCAAGATGCTCCTCACCTCCGGCGCCACCCTCGCCGACGCCGGCGAGCATCGCGACCTGACAGCCGGCGACATCGCCGTCCTGGCGCACAAGCGGTCCCACCTGGACCTGGTCCGCGATGCCCTGGCCGAGGTCGGCGTACCGGCGGTGATCGCGGGTGGCGGGAGCGTGTTCGCCACGGCAGCTGCTGCCGAGTGGCGGACGTTCCTCGAAGCCATGGAGCAGCCGCACCGGTCCGGCCGGGTGCGTGCGGCCGCGCTGACCTCGTTCTTCGGATACTCGGTCGCCGACCTCGTGGCTGGCGGCGAGACGCTCACCGAGACGTTGTCCGACACCATCCGCGACGCCGCGGCGTTGCTGTCCGAGCGCGGAGTGGCGGCGGTCTTCGAGACCGCGATCGCCCGGGACGGACTGGTGGCGCGGGTCCTCGGACTGGTCGGAGGCGAGCGTCACCTGACCGACCTGCGGCACGTCGCCGAATCGCTGCACGACGTCGCCAGTCGCGAGCACCTGGGCCTGGTCGCACTGCTGGCCTGGGCGCGTGAACAGATGTCGGCCGACACCAGCCAGATCGCCACCGAGCGGACCCGTCGGCTCGACAGCGACGCGCACGCGGTCCAGCTCGTGACGGTGCACGGCAGCAAGGGGCTGGAGTATCCCGTCGTGCTGCTGCCGTTCGTCTCGGACCGGTTCCCCGGACGCAAGGCACCGGTCCTCCGCTACCACGACGACTCCGGGGATCGGGTGGTCCACGTCGGCGGAGCCGACGTGAGGCCTGCTCAGCTCGATCGACGGGCCCGCGCCGAGGACGACGGCGAGTCGCTGCGCCTGCTGTACGTCGCGATGACGCGTGCCCGGTCGAGGGTGATCGCCTGGTGGGCCGCCGGCAACAACGCAACGGCATCTCCGTTGAACCGGGTGCTGCTCGGCCGCCGTCCCGGTGAGGGGCCGACGCCGAGCACGGTCGAGCCGCCACCCGACGCCGAGGTCATCCGGTGGATGCGTGCCTGGGAGGGGCGTGGCGGCCCGGTGATCGTGCAGGCCTCCCCGGTCCCGGTCGACCCGGCGCCGCTCCGCCTCGACGATCGGCTGCTCGAGGTCAGGACGTTCGACCGGGTGGTCGACACCGTGTGGCGCCGCACGTCGTACTCGTCGCTGTCGGCCGGCACGCGCGCCGAGCCGGGCGTCGGCAGCGAGCCAGAGACCGTCCCGCGCGACGACGAGCAGGTCGGCCCGGAAGCCGTGCCGATCAGTGAACCGGACGCCGACGTGGTCCCCTCACCGATGGCTGACCTGCCCGTGGGCGCCACGTTCGGGTCGCTGGTCCACGCGGTCCTGGAACACACCGATCCCGCGGCTCCGCAGCACGGCGGCGACCTGCGGGCAGAGATCGTGGCGCAGGTGATCGAGCAGCTGCAGTTCTGGCCGCAGGAGGTCGACACCGAGGTCCTCGCCGACGCGCTGGTCGCTGTCTTCGACAGCCCGCTCGGGCCACTGGTGGGCGATGCCACGCTGCACACGATCGCCCGTACCGACCGGCTCTGTGAACTGGACTTCGAGATGCCGCTGGCAGGCGGTGACCTGACCCATGACCGGACGGCCGGTGCCACCTTGGCCGACCTCGCTCCGTTGCTGCGTCGCCACCTTCCCCACGACGACCCGGTCCGCGGGTACGCCGAGGCGCTGACCGATCCGGAGCTGGGCGGTCAACGGCTGTTGGGTTACCTGACCGGCTCGATCGACGTGGTCCTGCGGGTCGGCGGCCGGTTCCTGGTCGTGGACTACAAGACCAACTGGCTCGGCCCGCGCGAGGACGAGCTGACCGCCCTCTCCTATACCCCGACTGCCCTGGACGGTGCGATGAGCCACTCGGACTACCCGCTCCAGGCGTTGCTGTACGCGGCCGTGCTGCACCGGTACCTGCGCTGGCGAGTGCCGGACTACGACCCGGAGACGCACATCGGCGGTGTCCTCTATCTCTACGTCCGCGGGATGTGCGGGCCGCAGACTCCGTTGCTCACCCATCGTGGCGAGGGCGGGCACCCGTGCGGGGTGTTCTCGTGGCGCCCGCCGGTGGCCCTGGTGCTCGCGCTCTCCGACCTCCTCGACGGTGAGGTGGACGCAGCATGACCGAGCTGTTCGAACCCCTCGACGCGCTCGACCACCGCCTCGCGCTCGGCGCCACCGGTGACCTGGCCGACCTCAATCGCGCCGGAGTCCTGACCGCGGCCGACGTGCACGTCGCGACGCGGGTCGCCCGGCTCGGCGGAGAGACGGATCCGCAGGTGGTCCTCGCCATCGCACTGCTGGTCCGTGCGGTACGGCAGGGCTCGGTCTGCCTGGATCTGGCACGGGTCGCCGAGCTGGATCCGGAGCGGACCTGGCCCGAGACGGGCGCGTGGCTGGCCGCACTCGCCGCGAGTCCGCTCTGTGGCACGGCGCTGCGGATCGAGGCGGGTCTGCTCTACCTGGACCGGTACTGGCACCAGGAGGGAGACGTCGTCGAGGACTTGCTGGCCCGCGTCGGCCGCACTGCTCCGGTGATCGACGAGGCCAGCCTCGAGGCGGGACTGGCCCGGCTCTTCGCCGGGGACTCGTACGCCGAACAGCGGGCGGCAGCCTTCGATTCGGCCCACCGGTGGACCTCGGTGATCACCGGGGGACCGGGTACCGGCAAGACCACGACGCTGGCACGACTGCTCGCCGTCCTCGTCGACCTGGCCGACGGCCCGTTGCGGATCGCCCTGGCTGCGCCGACCGGCAAGGCCGCGGCCCGGATGACCCAGGCCCTGGTCGAAGCGACCCGGGCGGAGGACTTCCCACTCACCGATCGCGTGGCGATCGAGGGGCTCGAGGCATCGACGCTGCACCGGTTGCTCGGTACCCGCGCGGACAACGCGACCCGGTTCCGCCACCACCGGGGAAACCGCTTGCCGCACGATGTCGTGGTCGTGGACGAGACCTCGATGGTGTCGCTGACGCTGATGGCCCGACTCGTCGAAGCGGTCCGGCCCGATGCCCGGCTGATCCTGGTCGGCGACGCCGACCAGCTCGCGTCGGTCGAAGCCGGTGCCGTGCTGCAGGACGTTGTTCGCGGGTTCGCCGAACGGTCACCCTCGCCGGTCAGCCACCTGGTCACGTCCCACCGGTTCGGCGACCGGATCGGTGCCCTGGCTGCCGCCGTTCGCGACGACGAGTCCGACGTCGCCTGGCACCTCCTCTCGACGGGCTCGGAGAACATCGAGCTGATCGATCCGGCCGACGAGACGCGGATCAAGGAGCTGCTGGCGGGACCCGCGATCCGGGCGCGGGAGTGCGCCCGCGCCGGAGACGCCCGCGGTGCCCTGGACGCCCTGGAGTCGCACCGGCTGCTCTGCGCCCACCGGCACGGCCCCTTCGGTGTCGCTCGCTGGAACGACCGGATCGAACGCTGGCTCCAGGAGCACGACGGCCGGGACTGGTTCGGCCTGCACTACGCGGGCCAGCCGTTGATCGTGAACAGCAACGACTACGGACTGCGCCTCTGGAACGGCGACACGGGCGTCGTGGTGGGCGTCGATGAGGGGGACCGGGTCGCGGTCTTCGACGCCGGCGGCACGGAGCGCGCGATCGCGCTGTCCCGGCTCGCCGATGTCGGCACCGCGCACGCGATCACCGTGCATCGCAGCCAGGGCAGCCAGTTCACCGAGGCCACGGTCCTGCTGCCCGATCCGGATTCGCTGATCCTGACCCGGGAGCTGCTCTACACGGCGATCACGCGGGCGCGCAACGTCGTACGGGTCGTCGGGACCGAGGAGTCCTGGCGTGCCGCGATCGGACGTCCGGCCCAGCGGGCCTCGGGACTTGCCGACCGCCTGGCTCGCTGATCAGTCGATCGGCGTGAGCAGGAAGACCGGGATCTCGCGGTCGGTCTTCAGCTGGTACGACGCGTAGGTCGGCCAGGTGTCCACGGCGTGCTGCCACCAGTCGGCCCGTTCGTCACCGTCGAGGATCCGGACGCTGTAGGTCTTCCGGAGCGCGCCGTCCTGGAGGTCGACCTCGGGATGGGCGATGAAGTTGTAGTACCACTCGGGCTGCTCGGGCGCGCCGCCCTTGGAGGCGATCGCGACGTACTGGCCGCCGCGCTCGACCCGCATCACCGGGTTCTTGCGCAGGTTGCCGGAGTGGGCGCCGACCGAGGTGATCACGACGATCGGGTCGCCGCTGTCGCGCAGCGTGTTCGCTTCGCTGCCGTTCGAGGCCTCGAAGGCCTCGACCTGCTCGCGGACCCAGGCCGCCTTGCTGGGGACATACGTTCCTTGAAGCGTCATGTCAGCCACAACAACGGGCAGGCCACACCGATTCCAGCCCCCACCACGGTGGTTGAGGAAGGCGCGCAGCGCCTGTCTCGAAACCCCCCGATAGATTGCCCGCATGAGCGCACTCGACGGAGTCTCGGACATCTTCGACCCGGCCGACTGGGACGACGTCGGCGGGTTCGAGGACCTGACCGACCTGACGTACCACCGTGCGAAAGCGCACGGCACGGTCCGGATCGCGTTCGACCGGCCCGACGTGCTCAACGCCTTCAGGCCGCACACCGTCGACGAGCTGCTGCGCGCCCTGGAGCACGCGCGCACCTGGGGCGACGTGGGCTGTGTCCTGCTCACCGGCAACGGTCCCAGCGTGAAGAACGGCAAGCACGCGTTCTGCACCGGAGGCGACCAGCGCATCCGCGGCAAGGCCGGGTACCAGTACGAGCTCGACGGTCATGTCGACGCGGGAGCGCCCCCCAACCCGATCGACAAGGCGAAGATGGCACGGCTGCACATCCTCGAGTGCCAGCGCATCATCCGCTTCATGCCGAAGGTCGTGATCAGCCTGGTCAACGGCTGGGCGGCTGGAGGCGGCCACTCGCTGCACGTGGTCAGCGACCTGACCCTGGCGAGCGCCGAGCACGGGCGCTTCAAGCAGACCGACGCCGACGTGGGTTCGTTCGACGGGGGTTTCGGATCGGCCTACCTGGCACGCCAGGTCGGTCAGAAGATCGCCCGCGAGATCTTCTTCCTGGGCGCCGAGTACTCGGCCGACGACGGCGTCCGGATGGGCACGGTCAACCGAGCGGTCCCGCACGCCGAGCTGGAGAAGACCGGCCTCGAGTGGGGCCGGGTCATCAACGGCAAGAGCCCGACGGCCCAGCGGATGCTCAAGTACTCGTTCAACCTCATCGACGACGGCCTGGTCGGCCAGCAGCTCTTCGCCGGTGAGACCACCCGGCTGGCGTACATGACCGACGAGGCCCAGGAAGGGCGCGACCAGTTCCTGGAGAAGCGCGACCCGGACTGGTCGCCGTATCCCTGGTACTACTGAGTCGACACGTTTGTGCAGGTCAGAGGCCTAGTCGGCCCGGACGCGTGGCAGACGCGTGGCAAGAACTGCCGCCGCCATTTCCAACGCGGCTGCTCTCGTCTTGTCCTCGACCTTGGGCCATAGGTGCGCGTACGTGTTCAGCGTGGTTGTAGCCGATGCGTGGCCCATGGCCGTTGGACTGTCACGACGTCGCATCCGGCCGCGATCAGTCCACTGGCGTAGTAGTGCCGAAGCTCGTGGAGTTAGTGCCGCCAGCTCCAGTACAGCGTGCGATGCTCACTCTTCCTCCCAGGGACGCACGACCCGGGGCCTGCAGTCCAGTACTCCATCCCGGGAAAAGACGACCTCGTTGCAGACCACACATGTCACCTCGATCCTGGTACCCGTTTCTTCGTCGAGAACCAGGGAGACCCGATACGAGGTGCCGCACCGTGCGCAAATCACCGCCTCGTTGGCGTTCTCAACGCGCATTCGGACGTCCGCGGGCGACGTCGACAGCCAGGAAGGGCGTGCAGACGAGGTGTCGATGCGGGCCAGCGCACTGCCGCCGCAGAACAGCGTGATGGGTCCGTCGGCGGAGACGACCACTGCGAGCGCCCCCGGGTGGTCGAAGCTGAACCGCTTGGCTGACGTGTGTCGAGACCCGCCGTGTTCGGAAGCTACGTCGACGGCTTTGTCGCTGAACTTGAGCTTTGAGGCATAGTGCGCCAGCCCGCCATCGGCATCGACCAGACACGCTCCGTCCTCGTAGGCGAGCATGTTCCGCAGCAAGACCTGGTCCTCACGTCGAAAGACGTTCAATGCCATTGCTGGCACAGCGCCCTTGTCCGAGATTCCCCCGTACAGGTCTGCAGCCTCTCCGTTCAGGTTGACGATAATCGTCGCGCCGATCCCGTTGGGGCTAAGGCCGTGGTAGCAGAGCTCGAGCAGACGCCCGATCTCGCGCATCCGCTCCAATCGCGAGGCCGAGCCATCGGGCAGTGCAAGCTCGCCTGTCAGGCTGCGGATGACCGATCCCGTCGCCGGGCGGAGCGACCAGTCGCCGCCGTCGTTCAACGCGATGCCCGCGCGAGTGCCGAGGCGGAGCCGCCCATCGGCGAGCCGTTGAACGGAGACACCTCGCATTCGGGACAGGAAGTCGACGAGTGCCAACTCGTCCTCGACCTCGACGGGGATGATCCCGAGACCGCCGGTCAGGTCGCGCACCAGCATCGTCGAGGAGCCGTCCACCATTGGACGCATACTCCACACATCGTGATCGACGATCTCGCGTAGGGCCGACTTCTCATCGGCGCCAAGTTCACCCAGGTCCGCGACAAGCACACACCCGTACCGTGGGCGCAATCCCTCATGGACAGGCGCGTGCCGCGCGTAGACGATCTCTTCCAGCAGCATCGCGTCCACAGCTACCGCCTCGCCGGCGAGTTTGTCGGGGTATCGCGCGCCCCCGAGGATGGGGACGTCCTCCTGCTCGAGTTCTGCCCGCATGCGCTCACGGCGATGTTCCAGTCGTTCGGCGAACCGCTGAGCGACGTCGTTCCTATCCGACATCGCCGGCCTTGTCGCCGTCCTTGTGACCCTCGCCAGGGTCGCTGTCAGTTGCAGGGGTGGCCCCCGGGTCCGACGCTCTTAGGAGCACCTGCCTGCCCCCTTCGGGTGGAACCGCCCCTGCCGCAGGTGAGTTTGCTGACTCAGCCAGCACCGCAGTCTGTTCATCGTCGCCCGCGGGCGCGATCTGATGCCGGGCCTCGAGGCGCTCACGCTCGGCCTGCTTTTCGTGCTCCATGTATGCGTAGCGGAACCTGTGCTCGGGCTCGTAAACGAAGCGCGACCGTGCACGCGACTGACCGCTGTATCCGGCGTGAGGCTTCGCCTGGTAGGAGTAGGCAGTCATCGTCACCGGGTGGAAGGCCATCTGGGCGACTCGAAGGCCGGGGTACAACACGAGTGGCACGCGGCCCGTGTTCTGTAGTTCAAGAGTGAGGTAGCCCTTGAAACCGGCATCGACCATCCCCGCCGTCGCGTGTACCTGGAGGCCCTGACGAGCCCAGGTACTGCGCCCCTCGAGCCGGCCGCACAGATCGCCGGGTAGGTGCATAAACTCAAGGGTCAGTGCCAGCAGTAACTCATCGGGGTGCAGCACCACCCCGTGGCGCTGGCCGGCGGTGAGCCGAAACTCCTCGACACCGTTCCTCAACAGTTCAGCAGCCGACTCTGGGTTCTCGCCCGGATCCATAGCGCCGAACCGGTAGGGACGCATGGCCTCCCACTCGGTCCCCAAGCGTACGTCGATACTACTCGTCCCGATCTGGCGATCGTTTACGATCGGGCTGATGACCAGCCGACTCGGGTGCTCAGGTGGGAGCAGCATCCGCCGTATCAAGGCAAGGCTGCCGAGCGGGCTGCTTTCCAGCGCGTGGTCGTGGCCGGCCGCGAGCCGTTCTTGAGCCTCTGCCAACCCTGGGTCCTCGGCCGGCTCCACCGGCTCCACCGGCCCCATGGTCGTCGTCATGCCAACTCCTGACCGACGGCCACGCGCTGCTGTGCATCGAGGCGCTCGCCATCGTCGACCCACCGGTGAACGGCGGCAGACTGGAGCGCACGAGCGAGCCAGGTGTCACGTTCGACGACGTCGCGCATCGCCTCGTGGATGGTCTTGTCGTCCAGAGCGCCACACAGGCTGTCCAACAACTGCGTCGGATCGCGCTCACAGTCTTCCAGCCAGGCAGCCTCAAGGATCTCCCCGTCAGTTAGCGGGCGGTGCACGGCCAGGTTAGTAAGGTCACCAACCTGCTCAGGCGTAAGGCGCGAGACCGGCGACTGGTGAGCTTCGTCGAGCGCTTCGACGAGACCCATGAGACCGTCGACACTACGAGCGCGCGAACTCAATACGGCGGTCGGTGGCTCACCGCGGGATATCAACTGGCGGGCCTCAGCAACCCGTTCGGGATCGTTGGTCGATGGCTCGCCGACGAGCTTGAGCGCCTCGGCACGCATCTTGGCGCGCTCGTCCTCCTCCGTCGGGTCTGGGGGAGGTGCGGGCGGCTTGGACCCTGAAGTAGGCACAGGCGAGCGTTCGTCCAGACGCCAGACGGACGGCAAGTTGTCGATAAGGGCGATCGGGCCGCCGAGGAGCCGGAGGCGGTCCGCCACGGAGACACCCCCACCCTGGTGGGTCTTGTACGAAAGCAGGTAGCCCTCGCGAGCCAGCGCGTACGCGTACGCATCACCGAGTGCACCTTGAGCGATCGCGTCCGCGACGATCTCCTTGAAGCTCGTCAAGTCGGCCTCGCGCCATCCGTGGTCCTGGGCGATGCGGAGGACGTTCGGGTACACAAGCGCCGCGTCAGGCAGGAAGTAGTGGCCGAGCTCGTGGACTGCCAAGGGCCAACGTAGAGGGGTGAGGGTCTCCAACCAGGGGACGGCGATCGCCGCGGCGCTGGGGCCGTCTGCTTGTAGCTGAGTGAAGCGCGTCGCCTCCCATGTCAGCATCCGCGACTCCTGGACGCTGAGGAGTCGGGTGTGTTCGCGACTCATCAACGAGAATCGCATCGAGCGCATGAGCAGGTACAGGAGGTCTTCGCGGGCGGCCGATCGCCCTGGCAAGTGTGTGGCCACCTCGTAGTGCTGGATGGACAGCAGGTCGAACATGGCGACGGTCGCTGCACTCATCTCCCCGAGCTCGCCTGGAGGCCACTCGCTGGGCTGGTCGCCGAACCCGGCTCGAAGGCCCTCGATGTGATCAGCCAGGATTCCCTGCTGCTCGACGAGGAGTTCGCTGACGCGACCTCGGTAGGTCTGGAGCACTGTCCTCGTGCCTGCGTCGGCCGCAGCGCTCGCCTCATCGAGGCCGGCGAGCATGCGCAAGAAGCGCTCACGCACGTCAGCCGCGCTGGAAAGCACGAGGAGCTGCTCGAACATGTATGGGGTCCCAAGGTGTGATGACTAGCAGGTTGGCAACCACAATGTTGCCTGCGGTCAGCCCAAATGGTGGGACCTACACGCTTGGTGTTGTCAGGACCTCGTGGGAGTCTTCCAGCGCGGCGCTGATTTCGCCCCGTCCAGCCTCTTGGAGGCGCTGCGCGAGGCGCTTCATAGTGGCTGCTTGCGCAGCCATCTCGGCAGTATCAAACGTCCGATCGTCGATCTTCTTCAGGAGCTTCAAGAGGGTCGCGTCGAGGTCCTCTGGAATGTTCAAGGCTCCGCGCACGTCGCTCCACAGCCTTCGGGGAACCAGCTGGCTCGTTTCGTACAAGCTCGTTACGTCGGCATGCTCGATCTCCCGGATGAGCATGGCCAGTTCGCGCGCCCGCCGGCGCTGGCCCTGGAGCCGTTCGGGGTCGACGCCTTCTCGCGAGAGGCCGTGGAACAGAGCCGACGCCACGGATACATAACTGCTCAGACGCGTGGCCAAAGTGGCGGTCTGCAGGGCCAGCGCACGCTGGCCTGTGCCTACGACCGGTCCGGGACGGAGAACCTCCGCTTCCATCTTCACCTGCTCCCTCGTCGCCACACGCGTTGATCCTCTCGCTGTTCGAGTCCCGCGTCACCCAGTCTTATGGTGACCCGAAGTTCTTCATTTGTCGAACATATGTTCGAACAGATGCCGTGTCATGCCAGTTCTGTTCCTGGTACTACGCGTTGCCTCGTTCCATAGTGCCGATCAGGTCCCTTGTTCTACGCTTAGGCACGCCGGATTAGGTCGGATATTCATGTTGGTTTCATGCCGCACGAATGCACGCTCATTGGGACTGGCCCTTAAGGCAGTGCGGAATCTAGTGCCGCACGAGATCGATTCCGTTAACAGGAGGTGACGCTCATGGCCGAGTCCGACGCAAGCGTTACCCGCCTCATCCTCGTCCCGGACGTACCCAAGCCGAACCAGGAGTTGGGGCTGCCGTGTAAACGGCCCACCTGCAGCAACCTCGCCGAGCGAGACCGGGCCGGCAGGCCGACCGACTTCTGCTCTGGGCCGGGCAACTGTCAGCTCACCTATCAGGCCGAGCGGAAGAGGGCGAAACGCCAGCTCGCTGAGGCGGTCGATATCGCGGAACGCTACGAATGGTCGGTAGCCCTTCAAGTCGAAAGCGCTGTCAAGAGTGGTACCCGGTCACAGTCCCCGCCGCAGAAGGCTCAGACCGCATCTACGCCCGCCCCTTTGACAAGCGCGTCGGCCGGAGGTCAACCTCAGCCCGCCCCAGTTGATTGGGCCGACAACCTCTTGGTGTCGCTGCTCCACGAAGTGGGGCTGACGCTCGGCGCACTACAGACGGCCTCACGTCAGGACGCGGACCCGGCTGATATTCCGCACCATGTTGCCCGTGCCATCGAGCGCCTCGAGCGCGCCCGGACCAGCGCTTTCGAAGGGCTTGCCGCACTTGAGCCTTAGAGGGCCCATCGGTCCGGTCACCTCCAATCGGTGGTCCGAGGCTCACAGGTGTTCCTTAAGCCAGGCGCTTCCCTTCTCGTTGAAGCCCTTCCATGCGGCGACGCCTGAGGACTTCACCACCAATACCTTGTCGTTGGCATCGGTGTGCTCCTTGATCCCGTCGCGCAACTGCACGGCGGAAAGGTTGGTGACAATCACCCAGGTGCTCCCGAGGTGATGCCACCAATTTGACTGAGACTTCAAGAACTCGCTCAACGTTGCGTAGTCCTGCCCCGGCTGATGGAGGTCGTAACTGACTACGTAGGTGTTCATGTCTTGATTGTCGCTCCACCCACCGACACCTCACCTGTAATCGCGGTGCGACGACGTGGCTTGATAGAGCACCACCCCTGCATCTCTCTGATCAGTTGCTGGCCCCCGCTGTACGGGCTCGCTGCTCGCTGAGCCTTGTCGACTACGTGACCGATCTCGGGCCGCCTTCTTGCTATGAGGTGCGCTTCCAGATCACTACTTCGCAGACTGATGGGGCGGCCGGAGGTCGAGAACGAGGCGGACGTCGGCATTTGTCGGAGGCCCCTCCTAATCTCCTGTCAAGGGATCGACCTTGGAGGAAGACATGGCCGACCGACTGACCGAGTCGCTCAAATATCAGTACGTCTACGTGCCGCGGGGCACTGAGAAGGACACCCTTCAGCTTGGCAAGATGCTCGGCCTGGCGGTCGCACGGGAGCGCCGTGCCCGGCTGACCGTGTTATCCGTCCAGAAGAGCGGTGCCATTTTCCACTCCGAGTTGGCCAAGCAGGCCATTGTGACGGAGCGCAGCGGATCGGTGCCTGACGGTGGCGTCGTCCTTGCGTGGTGTCCACGGCACAAAACGATGGAGAAGCTGCAGCACCTGGAGAAGAGTGTTGTTGTGCTGGTCGAGTGGGTTCCGGGCGAGATGGAAGCCTGGGCGAAGCTTAAGAAGGCATACAACGTCGTGACCGGCGAGATCATGGGGGCCGGACTCAACGACGAGGCTGTGGAAATCCTCGAACGCATCGTCTTCGAGGGCTACAAAGGCTGGACCGACAGCATTTCGGATCGACTAGTTCGTAGCTTCCTCGATGACCTTGCCGCGCTCGGCGCCTACGATCGGGACCTCGTCTTGGCCTACGTCCGACAGTCGAAGTACGAGTCGAGCGTGGAGCGTTTGGTGAAAATCCTCGACGCGTACGACACGACCACCATTGGCGGTGCCGAATCGCCACGACATTGGGATCTGTAGCACCGTTCAAGGTGCCCGAATTCGTCGGTGCTCGCTGCTAGAACTGGTCTGTGACGGACCAGGTTCACCCATCGAGATTTCAGGTGGTCAGCAAGGCCGCACAGGCCATGCTGGCGCTCGGTGAGTCGGGACGGTATGAGTTCAAACGGGACGCCGAGGCCGTCACGGCGGGGCTCCTGGCTGCCCTTGCCAACTGGGTGGCCGTCAACCCAGAGCGCGATGTTGCCCATCTGCTCGTCGGTGTGGATGAGGTTGAGGACAAGACCACCGGCCTGGTCTCGGGCGTGCCGTTCGGACTGCCGAAGGGGCTCGACAGGACGGTGTCCCGAATACAGGACTTGGCTAGCAAGACGAGGCCTGTCCCAGTCGATGTCTTCATCGTGGAGGAAGGCGTTGCCGAAGCTACTCCGTTCGTTCGGGTCGAGGTGAGACCCAGCATGCCACCACACTTTGATGACCAAGGTCGCCGCCAAACACGGCAAGGTCGGTCGACCCGTGCCTTGACGGACGATGAGCTGCTGCGGATATATCTCGACCGCGAGGCGGGTAGTTTCGCTGCTCGCTTCCGTCAAACGAGCGAAGACCTTCGGGCGGCAGTTGGGGCCGTGGGGAGTCAGGTTGATCAGATCGCAGAGGGTATCGAGAAACACATTGCCGAGCCGATCCATCGATTGATCGGGACGACCGAGGAGGCTGCCGCCGCAGCGTCGTCCGCGTCGTCCTCGGCAGACTCCGCTGCTGCCTCTGCTGACTCGGTCCAGTCCGAGGTCGAACACGTCCAGCGTCTGGTCCGAGATCTGCGGGAGGTTGTCGAGGAACTGCAAGAGGACTCACTGCAGAACCTAGCCTTCCGAGTCCTCCGGCTGCGTCGGAAGGTCTGGTGGAACTTCACCACGGACACCTGGGAGCACACATCCAAGCGAGCAGCGAACCTGGAGCACCGGCTCCGCGAGCTGCTCGGGGGCGATGTCTCGCTCGACGCAGCTCGGAATAGTTGGGAGCTGCGGGTTTGGCAGGACTTGCTTAGCGACCGCAAAGGGCAGCGCCGTGAGCGTGGCACTCAGACGTGGTGGGATGCCGCGATCCGCGAGGTTGCCAGCTTCATGGATCAGCCGGCGTACGCCGGACCCGACTTACCGGACTTGCGGACCGCGCTCAAGGCAGACCTCGACCTCGAGCTCGATGACCCAGAGAGCCTGACCAACAGGTTCAGCGAGTTGATCAAGGATTCGTAGCAGAGAGCTTGGGCGCAGCGTATGGCTGCAGCGCACACGCGCTTCTCGGCCGCAGTACGAAAGGGCGTGCCGGTCGGGCTACAGCCCTCCTTTCCGCCTTTCTGAGGAGCGCGGTGGTGTGGCAAGAATGTGGCAGGACTGCCAGCAGTGACCGATCGCGGCCAACGACCGCAGCGCGTCTTAGCAGGTCAGGACACAGTGCCAACAACGGCCAGCAATACTCGCTGAGCGTGGTAGCCGTGGTACTACGGATTTGGTGCGTTTGCGCAGTTCAGAGGCCCACTTTGGCCTTGTTGCGTGGCAGACGCGTCGCAAGAACTGTCGCCGCCATTTCGGATGCAGCTGTTCTGGTCTTGTCCTCGACCGTGGGCCACAGGTGCGCGTACGTACTTAACGTGGTCGTTGCAGAGGTGTGGCCCATGGCCCGCTGGACAGTCACAACGTCGCATCCGGCGGCGATGAGTCCACTGGCGTAGTAGTGCCGAAGCTCGTGGAGCTTGTACGAAACCCCTGCGTCGGTGCGGGTTGACCGCCAGCGGTAATCGACGAGGTTGTCGTGCCAAGGTTTGCCGCCCTCATCGAACAGCCACCGGGAGGACTCGCCTGTTGGGGTGTGCTGGCGGACGTGCTCAGAGAGAATCGTGACGAGTTCGTCGGGCAGGTAGATCGTGCGCTCTGA
The DNA here is from genome assembly GCA_025964775.1 of Marmoricola sp. Classification (GTDB taxonomy): domain Bacteria; phylum Actinomycetota; class Actinomycetes; order Propionibacteriales; family Nocardioidaceae; genus Marmoricola. The sequence goes on along the minus strand of JAOPYE010000010.1, from coordinate 225,133 downwards.
CTCGTACTTCGGTGGCCGGACCATGACCGTGATCCCAGCGGTCGCATCGACGAGATCCTTGTCCGCCTCAATGTCGGCGGACTTAGCTCGTTGCAGCTGGCGGGTGACCCGAAGGGTGCGGGCCAGGAAGTCGATGTCACCGACCTGCACGCCGAGCGCCTCGCCGCGGCGTAGGCCGGCGAAGGCACACAGGGCGACGTAGGCCGTGAAACCGGGTCGTGACTTCGGCCTCTTCTCCGGCTCAGCTGCGTCCAGGACCTTTGCTACGTCTGTGTTGGTGGGGATGCTCATGGCTGCCTCGGCCTTGCGCTTTCGGGGCAGCACGACGCCGACAGACGGGTCGCGGGCGATCAGGCGGTCCGCGACCGATGCACGGAAGACGCCCCGCACGATCGTGAACCGGGTGTCGATCGTGGTCGACGCAAGCGTGGCAGTCATGTGCTTCACCCATGCCTCGACGTGTGAGCGTCGGATCGACCGAAGCGGAAGGTCACTGAAGGTCGCTCCGGCCACAGCGAGGTCTGCGTTCTCCCGCGTCGACGACACCCACACCTGACGGGGCACCCAGTCGGCGTAGAAGGTCGCGAAGGTGACCTTCCCAGCCGAAGGGTCGATCCAGTCGCCACGCACGACCCTCGACTCCTCGGTGGCGACCCACCGCTTCGCGTCAATCTGTCGCTTGAAGGACTTGGTGTGCTGCCTGCCGCTCTCGTCGCGATACGCGCCTCGCCAAGATTGACGGTCCTTCAATATCCAGCCCATATCTCATGATGCCTTGCCGTTACGACGCTGTGGGGTGCGCGACCGTCCTACCTGTGGACGGGCGTTCGTGTGGGCGCCGCTGTCGCGGCCGCCCGGCTGACGACTCTCCTCGGCGATCCAGAGGATGAGGTCGGTCTTCCAGTACGCGACGTTGCGGCCGTGCCGGAAGCTGCGGGGGCCGATACCGAGATGCCGGTAGTAGCGCATGATGCTCTCGGGCTTGCGGACGAGGGCAGCCGCTTCTTTGAGGTAGAGGATTTCGTCTCCAGCCTTCACGCGCCGCGTGTACTCGTCGGGGTCGAGTGCTTGGGAATCTGTGTGAATCGACATCGCTTCTCCTGCGGTAGCGGATGGATGGTGCTGGTACTTCAAGCCACCGATCGGCGTGCGAGTGGACAGCTGGCGCACCAAATTGCGTCCGTGGTGATCCAGTGCGTACTCAGAAGCGAATGCCCGAGCCAGCCCGCCTTGGCGGTCGCGGCAGTTCGGGAGTGCTTGCTCGCGAGGGCTCCGTCTGCTTCCGCTGGTTCCGTGGATGGAGCTGCCCGGCCCGCTCTTGGGCACGAGTTCGGGCGGGAGCGTTGGGGCCGTAGCGGTCGATGTCGTCGACGGCCTGGAGACGGGCGTGAGCGACCCCGAGGTCTGCGCGATCGCGTGAGAAGGCTGCCTCCCAGGTCGCCTGGGCCTGCTCGGCGTTGTCAGCGACGAGATGGGCCACATTGTCGTGTCGGCCGCGGGTCATGCCGACGTACGCCGATGCGGCCGAGGTGGTCTCGCCCATGACCAGATGCCCGGTCGTCGTGGTTTCGCCCTGGGCGCCGTACACGGTCGTCGCGTAGGCGAGCTCGACCCAGCCCAGGGCGTACCAGCTGGGGACCTCGCGGGTGAGCCCATGATCGTTGCGAAGGGTAAGCGCTTGATCGCTGAGGTCGGTGATGGTCCACGCCTGCCGGTTCGCGACACCGAGCTGCCAGTCGTTTCGGCGAGTGGCGACGCGGTCGCCGACGCTGAGACGTTCCCCGGTCTCGTTCACGACGACGCGGTCGTGCTCGACCAGGCCGGCCGTGACCAATCGATCTCTGATGGCAGCGTTGAGGGCGGCGACCTGCTCGCGACTGTCGGCTATCAGCGCCCTGCTGTGGTGTCCCGCGAGGAACGCATCGGCAGCCTCGGTGGCTAGTGCCTGGATACGTTCGGGTTCGCTGGCGTGCAGCCTGATCTGACCCCGGTCCAGCAGCTCGGCGAAGACCGATTCGCCGGAGCGCATCGCGACACTCAGCTTTGCGTAGGCCGGGTCCGCGAACCGGTGCACCACGTCGAGGGAGACGGACGCGTCGGGTCCGGTCTGCTGCGCGGCAAGGTCGAGGACTCCGCCGCGGCCGACAGCAGGGAGCTGGTGGCGGTCACCCAGGAGCGCCACCCATGCCTCACACCCTCGTGCGATCTCCAACAGGGCACGAGCCGTGTCCTGATCGAGCATCCCGGCCTCGTCGACGACGAGCAGGTCGCCGCGAGTGAGCATCGCGGAAGGGTCGGTGGGGAGGTCTCCGGTACAGGTCCAGTGTCCGTCGTCGTCCCAGCGCCAGCCCCACTGGTGGGCCAGCCAGGCGGCTGAAAACGCTGGCGCGGTGATCTCTGTGGCCGCGACCTCGGCTGCCTTCAGCGTCGGCGTCACGACCATCATCTGCCGGCCCTGTTTCGCGAGTTTGGCTTTCGTCGCGGCCAGTGTGGTCGTCTTGCCGGCGCCGGCCGCGCCCTCGACGACCAGGAGATACTTCGTCCCGGCAAGTGCGGAGACTGCCGTCTGTTGTGCAGAGTCAAGACCCTGGGCAATCCTCGCGTCGAGGGCGGCGTGATCGCCGCCGATGTAGGCCTGGAGTCCCAGCAGCCGTGCGATCCGGTCTTCGACTCCGATCACTCGAGGAGAGGAGAGAGCGCGGATGTGCTCTGGCACATCGCCACGAGCCAGGAGCGGAGTGCTGGCCGCTAGCGCCCGAGCGGTCAGGTCCTCGGCCAACTCGACCCGCACGGCAGCCTCAGTGGCGATTCCGGTCTGTGCGAGCCACTGCTCGACCTGCCCACGAATGTCGGCTGAGTTCCACGCCGACCGCTTCGCTCCCAGTCGGGACAACACCAGGTCCGCGGCCGCGTCACGTTCCAATCCACCGATCGTGGGTGTCGACAGGGATGCCTGCGCGCTCGGACCACGGAAGCCGAGCTGGCGCAACTCCTCGTTCCACGCAGCGACCATCGCCGCGCCGTCGGTCGGGACGACCTTGTCCGGCCTAGCCTCCGACCATGCCCGCCGATCCCATACCTGCCGTAGCCGCGGTCCGGGCTCCTCACCGGGATGCTCAGCACGCCACTCGGCCTCGTAGCGGTCGACGTTTCGGCCGATCTGTGCCGACCGAGCGCTGAACCGAGCCGCGAAGGGTGCGAGCTCGGCGATCTCGCCCGTCGCTGGATCGAAAGTGAACCCATGCTGGGCGAGCGCCGCACGGAAGCCTAGGTCGGTCGCGACCGCCGCATGGCCGATGCCGTTGATCGCTTCCAGCGAGTCCCGCATTCCCACCGAGTGGATACCGCGCCATGCGTTGTCGGCGAAGACTCTGGCGTTGATCTGGAGATGCAGATGTCGGTGCGGGTTACCAGCGCGCGAGGTGTAGTGCCGGATTGCAGCCGCCTCGATCTGTTCGACGGGTACCTGGACCTGACGGCCACGCGGACCCACGCGCGTGGTCGCGTGCTGAGCAACCCAGCTGATGATCTGTTCCGCAGCGCGATCCTGGGCACTATCCAACGCCGAGGAGATCGCCGGATGTAGTGCTGCCGCGAGCGACCAAGTCTTTGGCCCGTTGATAGTGACCTCGACGAACCGCAACGCGTTGCCGTCGTCTCGCAGCCGGCCCTTGGCTCGGCCGGTGTCGATGTCGTACCCGGTGACCCACTGCTCGTAGGTCTCGCCGTCGAGGTCTGCAGCCTGGCTCACATTCGGGCTCACCAAGTGCCTCACACCGACGACGAAGCGGCTGGCGACGCCGGAGCCTTCGGTCAGGTAGTAGTCGTCAGCCCGAGAGTGATCGGCCTCGACGTAGGCGCGCGCAGCGGCTGCGGAGCCGCGGTAGAACTTCATCCCGCCACGCACACGACCACCTCGAATCCGGCCCGGACGAGGCGACAGCAACTGCCAACAACGTCCAACAACTACCCTGAAAATCGATCATGGGCCGCCTCACCAGGGGCGGCCCATCTCCTTCATTCGTAGCATGCGTGCCGACAGTTCTAAAGGTCGATCGGGCGTATTCGAAGGCCCATCTCGACGAGATTCTTGGTGGCGTCGACGATCAACGTCGGTCAATGGTTGGGGGCGTTCGAGCAGTTCAAGAGAGGCGAATCGGGCGCCGCCAACCTAAAGCGTTCGCGGTGCAAATCGGCCAGGGCGATCACGGCGCGATCGCGGCGCGGGGGTACGCCGGCATTCGGGTTCGAATCCACTCAGGTCCTCCTGGGAGTGGGCGAGCATGAGCGGCGAAGCGCCCGATTGCACCGGCCGAGCGAGTGCCATCCTGACCCTTTGCGAATCATCGGCGCATTGGACCACCCACTAGTGCCCGGCGCAAGACTTGTCATATCCGTAATGGCGGGCCATTGTCACGACATGCGGAGACTTCTTGTCATCTTTGGGCTAATCGCGGTGTACGTCGTCGCAGTGCCGGCTTCTAGCGATGCATATCCATGCAGCAGCGCCCAATGGCGTGCGGGCCAGTTCTCTCAGGACATCACTATCGCTGACGGAGTCCTCGGAGTCCTCAGAACTCCGCCTAGTGCTTCATACATCCTGGGCACCAGTCACTACGACGCTTCCCTTGGCGACGTCTATCTCGCCAATGGCGGTGGTGGCTTTGTGCAACTTGGGTGGTACCTGGGAGGCAACGAAGGCGCAACCGACGGAAGCTATTTCCCGTACTCCAGCACTCCCCGATTGATTTGGGGCGAGAACCAGCCTGGTGGCGAACAGTTGCATACTGGAACGGCGTTGAGCTGGAACACCTACTACGTCTTCGAAATCAAGAAGACCAGTTCTACGGGCGTCTACAGCGTCTACCTCCAAGGCAGCCTGGTCGCCTCGTCCCAGTCGCTGCACAGCATAGGTATTCCGGGATTCAACGGCGAGGTCGACCTACAGTGCGTGACGATGTTGGCCCTGGCATCGCACGCCAATTCGCCAAAGCGGACCCTCGAGTACCTGAATCCGGTGACGAACACGTGGAACTACTGGGACACGACCAAGTTTGCCAACTCGGGCTTCTCGAGTGTCAGTAATGGCGACATCGCCACGGACCTTGCAATCGGTGGTGGTCCGTAGATTGACGTTCATGCTGGGCAACCTGAGACGGGCCTCGATGCCTCTTACTAGGTGAGAGACACCGAGGGAGGTGAAATGGTGACAGACCCCGAGGACTTTGACTCATTCGTGACAGGTTCGGCCAGCAGTCTTGTGCGCACCGCGTACGGGCTCACCGGCGACCGAAACTTGAGCGACGACCTAGTCCAGGAAAGCCTTGTCCGGCTCTATCTGGCTTGGGGCCGTGTGCATCCTAGCGCGCGGCTGGCTTACGCCCGGAAGACATTGGTCAGACACCATCTACGCAGTGCTCGTCGTCGCTCTAGTTCGGAGATACCGACATGGATTACCGACCACGAAGTTGGTGAGCAACCTCAGGGGTCCAATCAAGACCCAGACTTAGCTGCCGCGCTTCGTGACCTCCCCCCGCGTCAACGCGCAACCGTTGTCCTACGTTTTGTCGTCGACCTGTCTGTTGAAGAGGTCGGGCAACTGCTCGGTTGCACGACCGGAACGGTCAAGAGTCAAACGTCAAAAGGACTAGCAACACTGCGTCAACATCCGCGCCTACGCTCCGAAAGGATTTCACAATGAATGACAACGACGTCGAAGGTCGCCTGCGTAACCTCGGTTCAGACACCCAGCCAAGCAGCATGTTCAGCGCGTCCGCTATTGCGCGCACTGCGCGAGCGAGGGTCAGTCGCCGGCGGCAGATGACAGTCGGACTGGGAGTCGGCGCAGTCGCCTGCGCAACCCTTCTCGGAACGCACCCCTGGACGAGCGGCGGCTCACCGGCGGCGAGTCACCAGGTAGGTGTTTCGCATCGGACAGGCTCTGACCTGGGTCACAGCTTCGCACCTGCGTGTCCACCACCCGGAGCCAGACTCGACGTGCGGACGGCAGTCGCTCAAGGCGCGGTCAACTCTGTGCTTCAGGCCAAGGCGGGCCAGACCGTGACTGTGCCGCTCACCATCGCCAAGGCGCAGGCGGACCGCCAACTGACAAATGTCCAGCTTGCCTTGGTCGCGCCAACAGCGCTGTCAGCCGACAACAACCTGGCCCAGCCGCTGAGCTCGGAGAACGAACTGGCCACGGCAAGCGTTAAGTCGCCGGGTTCAGGGGTCGCGGTCACAGCCCAGATGCAGTTGCCGAGCTCGTTGGCGCCCGGGACTTATAGCCTGGTCGCCGTATCGTACTGGCCGATGCCGTCCATTTGCGGTCAGACGAACTCCACGAACAGCACGCTGCCTGATGGCGCCAGTACCGAGGTGATTGGTCAGCTCAAGGTTGGGTGACTCGCAAAGGCAGGTGACAACGTCGGCGCGTCGGAGACAAGATTGTGACCCGTTCGTGCGTGGCAAAAACGTGGCAGGAGAGCCGACGGCGACCGCCCGCGTCCAACGCTCATTAACGCGTTTGCGCAGGTCAGCCCCACAATGCCAACGATGACCATTGACAGCCGCTGAGCGTGCCGCGGTTTCCCTGGTACTACTGAGTCGACACGTTTACGCAGTTCAGGGCTTAGACGACCTCCTCAGTCCGCACACAGTCCGCAAGAGATTCGCGCACCAGGGCAGCAGCTGCCTTCCGGGTGCGGTCCTCGGCGGTCGGCCAGAGGTGGGCGTAGGTGTTCAACGTGGTGGTCGCCGAGGCATGACCAAGCGCCTTCTGGACGGCCACGACGTCACATCCGGGCTGCGATCAGCCCGGAAGTGAAGAAGTGGCGAAGGTCGTGCAACTTGACCGCAGGGAGGTCAGCACCACTGCGAGTGGCCCTCCACCGCCACGTCACCGCGTTGTCGTAGATCGATCTGCAGGTCGCCTGGGCAGTTGCATAGGCAGTTCGAAAAATTGCCGTGGGGTCTTGCGGGTTATTAATTACGCATGCTAAACATGCTTAGAAGCCATCAGCGGTCACCTCGATCCGTCGTCGTGACCTCAATCACAGGGAGTTTGTCGATGAGGACCCAACTCGCGGTTACAGCAGTGGCTGTCTCGGCTCTGCTGATCAGTGGGTGCGGGGCCACTGATTCCACGTCGTCCGGTGCCGGGCAGAACGGCAAAGGTTCGTTCACGATCCTTGTCGCCGGGGATGGCGGCTTGAACTACGACCCGCAGACCAATGCCGCCCCCTCAAGCGGCGAGTTCCGGATGCCGGTCTTTGACACCCTGGTGAACGAGGCGGCGGACGGCAGCATCTCGGCCGGCCTGGCAACCGCATGGACTCTCTCGCCGGACAAGCTGACCTTGACGCTCACGCTGCGAAAGGGCGTGAAGTTCCAGGACGGGTCCGCGTTTGACGCCGACGCAGTGAAGAAGAACATCGTCCGCGGTCAGACCGATCCGAAGTCCGTGATTGTCGGCCAGTTTGCGGCGGTCGGTTCGGTCGACGCGACGAGTCCGGACACGGTCACCCTGCACCTCAAGGAGCCGAGCGGCTCGCTCCTCGGCTTCCTCGCGGGTCCGGCGGGAATGATGGCCAGCCCCAAGGCATGGGCCAACGCTGACTTCGCGACGCACCCGATCGGGACCGGTCCGTGGGAGGTGTCGGACAAGTCAACGCCCGGCAGCGACATGGTGTACACGGCGTTCCCGGGCTACTGGGACCCGTCGGTCCAGAAGGTCGACACTGTGCACGTGCGAATCGGAACGGAGTCGACGTTCATTCCCAGCCTGGTCGGCAACAGCGCGCAGGCTGTGATGTTGACCGGTGCGGCGACTGATGCGAAGACCCTGACGGATGCCGGTCTGCCGGTCGCCGGAACTGGGATCAGTTACCTCCATCTGCTCTACCTCAACAAGTCCGGTGTCTTCGCAGACCCCAGGGTTCGCGCGGCCGTTTCTCTTGCGATCGATCGGAACGCGATCTGCACGTCCTTGCTGGCCGGCGCCTGCACGGTGACTGGCCAGCCACTACGGCCTGACTCCTGGGCGTACGACTCCTCGCTTGCCGCCCCGGAGCAGAACATCGCTCAGGCGAAAGCGCTGCTGATCGCGTCAGGCCACCCGAACGGGTTCTCGTTCAAGGCCATCGTCTCTTCAACGGGCACGCAGTTGCAGACGGAGCTCTCTGCGATCCAGCAAATGCTCGCGAAGGTGAACATCAAGATGTCGACCTCGCCTATGCCTGTCACGCAACTCGTACCGACTTTCGACAGTGGCGCGGCCCAGGCCTACTACTCCGTCACTACCGGAGGAGCAGACCCGGCCATCCAGCTCGCGAGCCTGGTTGCACCGGCGTACAACCCGGGTCCGTACACGGACCCGACCCTGATGCCGGCGTTGGCCGCCGCTACCAGCGCTTCGACTCAGGAGGAGCGGGCGGCAGCCTACAAGAAGGTCTCGGCTGCCTACCAGGAGTCGGTGTTCAACGTCAGCATCCTCAACCAGAAGCTGCAGTATGCGACCGCAAAGGGCGTCTCGGGCGTCACGCCACACGACCCGCTCATCCTCGACGCCCGCGGCGTGTCCGTGCGATGAGCGGCATCTCAGGTCGCGGTCCGGTGGTGGCTCTCGTCGGGGGAGCCACCGCCGGTCGCGGCGCGAAGCCTGCGAATCGGTTCGTCCAGAAGGCGGCGCCGCTGCTGCGGATGGTGGCGCGCCGGGTCGGGATCGCCGTACCGCTGTTGGTCCTGGTGAGCTTCTCGGTGTTTGCGATCTCATCGATCTCCACTGCCGATCCGGCGCGGGCAATCCTAGGAGAGGGAGCCACTCCTCAGTCCGTGGCGCAGCTGCGCCATCAGCTCGGCCTGGATCAGTCCTTCCTGCACCGGTATTGGGACTGGTTGTCTGGTGTGGCGCACGGCGGCCTGGGCAACTCGTGGTACGGCAACATCCCCGTTCTCACCAAGATCTCCCAGGGCTTGCCGACCACGATCTCGTTGGTGCTCGCGGCCATGATCCTCACTGCCGTCGTCGGCATTCCGCTCGGCCTGTACGCCGGTATGCGTCGCGGCGGCAAGGTCGACACGATCGCGAACTCGCTGGCCGCGATCGGCCTGGCGATGCCCGAGTTCTGGGTGGCGCTGGTCCTGATCCTGCTGCTTTCGGTGAAGCTGAGGGTGCTGCCCGGCACGGGCGCCCTGACCCTGTCTGGAGACCCGTGGCAGGCCGCCCGGCACCTGATCATCCCGGTGGTCGCGATTGCCTTGCCACAGATCTGCGCGCTCTATCGGCAGACCAGGGCTTCGGCCGCAATCGTGGCTCAGCAGGACTACGTGCGAACTGCGCGTGCCGGCGGGATCTCAGAGTGGTCGCTGCTGCGCACCCGGGTTGCCAAAAATGCACTGGTCGCGCCGGTCACCCTGCTCGGCCTTCAACTCGGAAGGATGATCGGCATTGCAGCCGTGGTCGAATCAGTCTACGGATTGCACGGAATCGGCTCGATTGCAGTCCAGGCCGCACTCACCTCTGATCTACCCGTGGTGCTCGGTGTCGTACTGGTGACCGCCGCCGTCGTCATGGCCGCAAACCTCCTGACGGACATCGCAACGTACTACCTCGCTCCGAAGGCGCGAAACTCATGAGCTCGGAATTGCCGCTCCGGCTGCACCCAGGTCTGGGGACGGATGCCGAAGTCCTGACGTCCGCAGGGGTCGGAACCTGGCGCTCGTTCGCTAGGCAACGCCTCGGCCTGGTCGCATTGATCGTTTTTGTGTTCATCGTCGCGGCGACGCTCTTGGCACCACTCCTGCCGTTGGCGGATCCGAACGCCCAGGTCCTGATCGACCGGCTTCAGGGTCCGACCTGGCACCACTGGCTGGGCACCGACGAGCTCGGTCGCGACGAGCTGGCGCGGCTGTTGGCGGCTACCCGGATATCGCTGTGGGCGGCGCTCCAGGCAACAGTCGTCGGAGTCGCCCTCGGTGTACCGATTGGCTTGACAACCGGCCTTCTCGGCGGCCGCCTCGACGGGGTCGTGAGCCGGTTGTTCGACGCGGTGCAGAGCATGCCGGCCCTGATGCTGGCCATCGCCAGTGTCGCTGTCTTCGGCCGGCAACTGACCCCCGCGATGGTCGCAGTCGGGGTCGCATTCTCTCCGACGTTCTATCGCGTCTCACGCGCCGCCGCGTCCACGGTCTCGCGGGAGACCTATGTTGAAGCCAGCCGTTCGATGGGCCAGCGGACAACCCGCATCGTCTTCTCCCACATCATCGGAAACGTCGCCTCGACACTGATTGTGCAGATCTCCACGACGTTCGCGTTCGGGATCCTGGCTGAGGCGGCGCTGAGCTACCTGGGCCTAGGCGTACAACCTCCAGCCGCGAGCCTGGGCAGCATGCTCACGAGCGCCGCGATCCTGCTCAACACGTCGCCGCAGCTGACCCTGCTGCCCGGCTTGGTGATCATCCTTCTCGCGCTATGCGTTTCCCAGGTCAGCAACGCGCTGGAGTACCTGACCTCAGACGAAGTCGGTGTGCGATGAATCGGACAGCCGACGTCGCAGCGCTCTCGATCGGTGGACTGGAGATCTCGTTGGTGCAGGGCGGCCGGCCCGTGCCGGTCGTCACCGGTGTCAACCTCTCGGTCAACAAGAAGGAAGTCCTCGGCCTTGTTGGCGAGTCCGGTTCAGGGAAGTCGCTGACCAGCCTCGCTGCCACCAGACTTCTCGACCCTCGGGTGGTGCGCACCACCGCCGGCTCCGTGAAGCTCTTCGGCAAGGAGCTCCTCACCCTTCCCGAAGCCGAGATGCGTCGGGTCCGAGGCAAGGAGATCGGAATCATCTTCCAGGACCCCATGACCTCTCTCGACCCCGCGTTCACGATCGGCTACCAGCTCAACTGCGGACTTCGCTGGCACACCGATCTCACTCGCGCCGCAGCACGAAACCGGGTCCTCGAACTCCTTGGCCTCGTCGGCATCGGAGACCCACGTCGACGAGTGGACCAGTACCCGCACCAGCTCAGCGGCGGCACCCGGCAGAGGGTAATGATCGCGATGGCCATCGCCTGCGAGCCGAAGGTCCTCATCGCAGACGAACCGACCACCGCCCTGGACGCGACGACCCAAGCGCAGATCCTTGAGCTGATCGCCTCGTTGGCAACCACCATGGAGATGGCGACCGTGATCACGACGCACGACCTGGGTGTTGTCGCTGACGTCTGCGACCGGGTCGCGGTGATGTACGCCGGCCAGATCGTCGAGTGCGCAACCACCGACGAGCTCTTCTACCGGCCGAAGCACCCCTACACCGAGCGCTTGCTGCAGTCCCTTCCTGGCGTTCGGGCCGGGCGGTTGCAAGGGATCCCTGGCCAGCCGCCGCGCTCGGGCCGGTTCCCCCAGGGCTGCCGGTTCGCTCCGCGTTGCCCGTATGCCCGGCCCGGGTGCTCCGCCGACGACCCCGAACTGACGCGAGTCCAGACCGACCACGCTGCACGATGCCTGCGCGAAGCAGAGCTTGAGTTAACGGGAGTCGGCGCATGAGTGGCGTCAACGGAGTGACAAAGCATGCCGGCAGCGCTCCGTTGCTGACACTTCGGAACGTGAGCCGCAGGTTCGTCACCGGCCGGGACTTCTTGGGTCGTGTTCAACAGTCGGTGTGTGCCGTCGACAACGTGAGCATCGACGTCGAACCGGGTACGACATTGGGGATCGTCGGGGAATCCGGATCGGGCAAGTCGACACTCGGACGGCTCGCACTTCGGATGATCGAGTCGGACGCAGGAGAAATCGACTTCTCCGGCGAAGATCTGAGGCGCCTGTCGCCGAAGGACCTCCGACAGCTTCGCCCGCAGATGACGATGATCTTCCAGGATCCCTACTCGGCGTTGAATCCCCGGTGGACAGTCGGCCGGAGCATTGCAGAGCCCTTGAGAATCAACGGGTCGTCGACGCGCGAGGAGACCCACTCCGCAGTGGTGGACATGCTCGCACGGGTCGGCCTCGACGCTGATGCGATGCATCGGCGGCCGGCCGCCTTCTCCGGAGGACAGCGCCAACGCATCGTCATTGCGCGGGCCCTGATCACGAGGCCGAGGCTGGTGTTCTGCGACGAACCCGTGTCGGCGCTCGACGTGTCGACCCGCGCCCAGGTCATCGGCTTGCTCGAGGACCTGCAGCGCGACCTCGGCCTTACCTATCTCTTCGTCTCACACGACCTCGGCATCGTGGAGTCGGTCAGCGACCGGATCGCCGTGATGTACCTCGGCTCGGTTGTCGAGATCGGCAACGCCGAGACGGTGGCGCGCGAGTTCCGACACCCCTACACTGCATCGCTCGTCTCGGCCGTACCTGCGCCCGATCCTCGCGCTCAACGCGTCCGTCGTCGAATCGTCCTGAGCGGCGATCCGCCGTCGCCTGTCGACCCCCCGTCCGGATGCACCTTCCATCCACGCTGCCCGTTGGCCGAGCCGATCTGCGCCCGCGAGAAGCCGCCGCTCCTGATCGACGCGGCCGGACATGGAGTGGCTTGCCACGTGACTCAGGGAAGCACGGACCTCATCGGGGCCAACCTGCTGGCTCGGATGACGGACGCGCGAGAACCTGGCATCAGCACGACCTTGCCAGTACGCGTACCCGCACCCGATTCCGCGCCGGCATCGGCGTCGATGCCATGACCGGACCTATCGACGCCAACCCTCCCAACCAACCTCAGAAAGGCCATTCGCAATGAAGATCGCCTCAATCGATCCTGGCGATGGACCATCACTCGGACTCCTGGACGACGACGGCTCGATCATCGACTTGTGCCACCTCGGCGACGACTTCCCGCGAGGGATGCGTCAGCTCCTTGAGCTCGGGCCCGAGGCCCTGGCCGAAGTCCAGACGCGCAGCGCGGGGATCACCGAGCGGCTCGACCCGGCGACCGTGGCCTTCCTTCCGCTCGTTCCTGATCCGCACGCGCTGTGGTGCGCGGCGCTGAACTACAACACCCACATCGACGAAGGCAACTGGCAGCGCCCGTCGTGGCCGCCGTTCTTCCTTCGCGTCGGCGCCAGCCTTTGTGGCCATCTCGCGCCGATGGTTCTCCCGACCGTCTCTGATCGGCTGGACTACGAAGGCGAACTGGCCATCGTGATCGGACAGCGGGCACGCCACGTGGCCGAAGAGGATGCCTACGACGTCATCGCGGGATATGCCTGCTTCAACGACGGATCAGTCAGGGACTGGCAACGCCATACGACGCAGATCACTTCCGGAAAGAACTTCGCGCAGACGGGCCCCTTTGGTCCATGGCTCACGACAAAGGACGAGGTTCCGGACATCGAGTCCTCCGAACTCTCGACATTGCTCAACGGCAAGATCATGCAGCAGGCAAAGATCGGGGAGATGATCTTCGGCATCCCCAAGCTGATCAACTACCTGTCGACCATGGTGGAGTTGATGCCAGGCGATGTAGTCGTCACTGGCACGCCCGGTGGCGTCGGTATCCGCCATGACCCGCCAGTGTTCCTTGGCCAAGGCGACGTCATTGAAGTGGTGATCGAGGGCGTCGGCCGACTCACCAATCCCATCGTTCTCGAGGAGGACTGAGCCCATGACCGACACCTACGAGCGCCAACCTGCGAAACAGGATGCGAGCAGCGCACTCCACGATGTCGGCGGTGTCATGCTGGCCCGGCCGTTCAAGATCCGCCGTCTGGGCCACTTCGGCTACAACGCGGTTAACCTCGACGACGTCCTCGACTTCTACGTCGAGGGCCTCGGGCTCATCATCTCCGACCAGTCGGGCACCATGCCGGCCCGGCTACCCGCCGAAGAGCAGGACCAGTTGACGCCCAACGAGAGACTCCTGCACTTCACCCGGTTCGGCAGCGAGCACCACCAGCTGGTGTTCATCAGTTCGAAGGTGTGGGACTGGGTGGGGCAGAGCAACGGCTCGGCAGGAGCGTCGATCAACCAGGTCACCTGGCAGGTCGGAAGCCTGGCCGAGGTGGTCGATGGGGCCGCGTGGATCTGGGGCCAGGGCGAACGGATCCTGCGGTCCGGCCGGGACATGCCCGGATCCAACTGGCACACCTACCTCTTCGACCCCGAGGGCCACATCAACGAGCTGTTCTACGGCATGGAACAGATCGGCTGGGACGGGCTGAGCAAGCCCCGGGAAATGTGGTCGGGGGTCCTCAACGAGCGGCCCTCACTGCCGCAGCCATCGGAGGCGACGGAGGTGGCCCACGCCCAAGCGGCCGGCGTCGACGTCTCCTCGGGACATCGTCCTCACCGGGTGGCCCAGAAGTCGTACGACGTCGACGGCGTCACGATGGAACGGCCTTTCAAGATCGTCGGCATCGGCCCGGTTAGCCTGTTCGTTGCTGAGCTGGACGATGCTCGACGCTTCTACACCGAGGTCCTGGGCTTCGACGTGCGTCGTGAGGTCGAATGGGCCGGCCACCGTGGCGTACTGCTCAGCTGCGGGACTGACCACCACGCCCTTGCCCTCTACGAGGACAGCTTGCGCGACGCACTGGGGATGGCCGCCCGTTGCGACTCGATGGCGCTCGGCTTCCGGCTCGCCAACTACCGCCAACTGCGCGCCGCAGTCGCGCACATGGTTGCCCGTGGCGCAAAGGAGGTGTCCGTGGCACCGGAGCTCGTTCCTGGCTTCGACTACGTCGCCCACCTGAGCGATCCCGACGGCAACCTTGTCCAACTGTACTACTACCAGCGCCAGGTCGCCCCGGACGGGCCGGTACCCCCGGCCGTCGCGGGTGCCGCGCACTCGTGGCCCGACGTCATCGACGCACCGCCAGACGTCTTCGGTGGGCAGGTGTTCCTCGGACCATGGGAGTAGACGACCAGGTGACACCGACCGAGGCCCTTCTCGCCCGACGGCAGCTCGAGCAGCTGCTCATCGAGCGCGGTAGAGCTGCCGATGCAAAGGACGCCGACGCGATCGTCACCCTTCACGTGCCCGGGTCCCGCGACACGCACGGAATCTTCGACGGAACGATCGAGGAGTTCGCCGAGTACCTACGCCAGAACCACTACAGCAACGGCCGGTACGGAACCCAGCGGCACACGATTTCGAATGCCGTCATCGAGTTCGACGGTCCACTGCGCGCTCGCGTCGAGTCGTACCACTTGGCCTACCACCGGCTGGTTCTGGATGGGCAGAACTTCGACGTACAGATTGGCGGGCGCTACTTCGATGTCTGCGAGAAACAGACGGGCAAATGGCTGATCGCAGAACGCTCCGTCATCTATGACTGGTCGCGATCCTGGCCGGTCGACCCGCGGACACCAGACGACGAAAGGGCTGGACACCGATGAGCATCAATGAGGGAACCCGCCTCGACGAACCTGTTGGCGAGCACGAGGTGTTGGCAGAGCTGTTGGCCAAGCAGCAGATTACCGAGGTCCTCTATCAACGGGCTCGCGCAGCAGACCGCCGTGATGTCGATCTGGCGCTGCGGTGCTATCACCCCGGAGCCACCGAGGATCACGAAGGTTTCACCGGCAGCGCCGCGGACTTCATCCGCAACGTCTCGATGATCTCGCCCGACTCGACCGCACCTGTCCAGGGGCTGTGGCACTTCATCTCGAACGTCCTGATCGATCTGCACGGCGACCAGGCCGAGGTCGAGAGCTACCACATCGCGCTCGTCGAGCGTCGGGGCGACGACGGGGACGTTCAGTCCTGGATCGGTGGCCGCTACCTCGACACCATGGCGCACCTGGATGGACGGTGGGCAATCATGCATCGCACGGTGGTCTTCGACTGGAGCCGCAGCGATCCCGCAAGCACGCCGTACTGGGAGCTGGTTGGTCTCGACGAGTCCAAGCTGCTGCGCGGTCGTTTCGGTGACGACGACCCGCTCTACACCCAGACGCCTGTGACGCGGGGCTAGGGCCGATGCTCGATCTGGTCGTGGTCGGGTGCGGCCCAGTGGGCGCGGTCGCGGGAAATCTTGCCGGGCGAGCTGGTCTCACGACACTCGTGCTGGATCGGTCGCCAGAGGTGTATTCCCTGCCGCGAGCCATCCACTTCGACGCGCACATCATGCGGATCCTGCAGCAGGCGGGACTGGCCGATGAGGTGTTGCCCAACGTCCGGGAGTGGAGAAGCAGCACCTTCTACGGGGCCGACTCCAAGCCCATCCGGGTCCACGAGTGGCCCAAGACTGATCTCTTCGGATGGAAAGCGCACTACCTGTTCTACCAACCGACTCTTGAGCGGATCCTGCGTGGTGGTCTCAGCCGGCTGGACAACGTCGACGTCGCACTGAGCACGGAACTCGTCGGCTTGTCCCAGCACCAGGACCACGTGTCGGTGACCGTTCGTGACATCGGCACCAGCGATACCCGACAGGTCGAAGCCAGGTTCGTCGTCGGGGCAGATGGGGCGTCGAGCTCTGTCCGGAGGAACGCAGGGATCGAACTCATCGACGGGGCGTTCGACGAACCCTGGTTGGTCGTCGACGTCATCTGCGAGCAACAGATCGGTCGACCGAACGAGTCCGAGATGTTCTGCGATCCGCGGCGACCCTCAACGCGGGTGCCCGGACCGGGAAACCATCATCGCTGGGAGTTCATGCTGCTTCCGGGCGAAACGGCCGAGCAGATCCAGCGACCCGAGTCGATCGAAGAGCTGCTCGCCCCGTGGGTCTCGATGGACGAGGTGACGGTGCTCCGCGCCTCGGTCTACCGATTCCACTCGCTCGTCGCCGCGAGCTGGCGCGATCGCCGTGTCTTCCTCGCCGGCGACGCCGCACACCAGACTCCTCCGTTTCTCGGCCAGGGAATGTGTCACGGCATCCGCGATGTACAGAACGTGGTCGCGAAGGTTCTGGCCGTGTTCTCCGGCGGACCACCCGACGAGCTCCTGAACAGCTATGAGACGGAGCGCCGCCCACACGTCGAGCAGATCATCCACATGGCTGTCACGTCCGGTCGCGAGATCTGCCTGCTGGACCCGGTCGCTGCCGTCGATCGGGACCGGAGGATGCGTCGAGCCGCGGCGAGGGGGAAGCTACCGTCGACCACATTTCAGGGGATGCCGCCGCTGCGCGGTGGACTCTTCAGTGACACGCCTGGCGCCGGCGAGCTGTTCCAGCAGCCGATCGTCAACCAGCGAGGTCGTCGTGGTTCGCTGTTCGATGATGCGTTCGAACATCAGGTCGTTGTGGCGGCTCACCATTCGATCGTCCCCGACATCAAGGCGTTCGCGGCCAAACTTGGAGTACCGGTCGTGGGAGTCCTCGATCCGACTGATTCCGACGTCGAGATGCCGTCGTTCGATGCCGTCATACGCGACCCGCAGCTCAGTGAATGGTTTGATCGCCACGCGGCCCAGGTCGCGGTGATCCGGCCGGACCGGTACGTGCACGGCACCGCTGCGTCGGTGAGCGAAGCAGAGGCGTTGCTGCTGGCGGCTGCTCGCTACTTTCCTTCGCGGAGCTGACGAATCCTCAAGCAGGCCGGCTGGTGCCTTGCCCGTGAGGAACGAGCTGCTTGCCATGGACCTGGGCAGCCTTGCGTGCAGCAGGTACGTCGCCAGTTGCGATGGCGTCCGCAATGTCCTGGTGCACCTGGACCCGGCGCGCATTCACCATTGCCTGATCCTGGTCGGAGCGGAACGCAAGTCGGGGCTCGTGAGACTGCACGATCTCAAGGAGCGCGGTGTACATCTTGCGGAGTACGTCGTTGCTGCACAACTGGGCGACCTCGCCATGAAACTCGAGGTTGGTCCGAAAGAACTCGGCTGTGTTCGCCGCAGCGCGCAAGGCGCTCATTGCGTGAATGAGACCTTCGAGATCCTTCCCTGAGTGCGTCGTCTCGGCCGCGTTGATGATGACCGCTGGCTCGAGAACGTTGCGCACCTCCAGGGCGTCGGCAACCTCGCTCGCCGATCCCGTGACCGACATGATGCTGCGCGCGAGGCGGATCGTGACTCCCGGCTCCGCGACAAAGACCCCGCCGCCAGGACCGGTTTTGGTGGTGACTCGCCCGCGGTCTTCAAGGAGCTTGATGGCTTCACTGACCGTCGAGGGCGCGACTCCGAGGGAAGCGACGAGCTCAGCCCGGGTGCCCAGGCGGAAACCCGGCGCCAGGTCGTCCTCGGTGATTCGCTGCTCGACAGCGCGTGCGACCCCATCAGCACGTGACGCCCGTCGGGGCATCTCGAAAGACGTTGCGGACATGCTGTTCCTCACGACGTAGGGCCTTCTAATACTAGTGTTTAATACTAGCATTTTGCTCGACGATCGCGAACGCAGGAGCGACCCCTGACCCGGTTCGGCGGGACAGGGGCCGCTGGCGTGCTGGCCTGGTCAACTGGCTCAGGCGGGGACGTCCTCGGCGAATTCAATGACCTTCTTGCCAGGCCACACGCCTTGCGCGGACGCCGCGACGGTCGCGCGGATCTCGCCCATAGTCTCGACGCCGAGGGTCACCTCGTCGCCTGCGACGAGCCAGGGGTACTTGTCCTGCCCATGCCGGATCGACAGCTCGAGGATGCAGCCGCCCTGGCACGTCCCGCTACCGACGATCGAGCCGGCCTCGACGCGCGAGCTCCAGGAGGAGTAGGAGATCAGCTCTTCCATCGACCAGTACGCCGACGTCCAGCGGTCTCCGCCGTACCGTTGACCGTTGACCGTTGAGGTCATTTCGAGCTCGTAGCCGTTTCCGTGGCGGCGACCCTCGATCTCGTCGGGGGTGACGAAGATCGGCCCGAGCGAAGAGCCGAAGTCCTTGCCCTTGAACGGGCCGAGGCGTCCGTCCATCTCGCGGAACTGGAGGTCGCGCGCGGACCAGTCGCTGAGTACGACGAAGCCAGCGATGTGACCGGCCGCCTGCTCGGGTCTCACCGACACGGCGTCGCGCCCGATGACCGCGGCGACCTCGAGCTCGAAGTCCATGTTGATACAGCCGCCCGGGATCTCGATCGTGTCGCGTGGGCCGCGAATGGTGGCGGCATTGCTGAAGTAGCCGATCGGCTGTTCGTACCAGACGTCAGGTCCGCGCTTCATGCCCTGCATCTGCCAGGCCGGCAGCACGTGCTCTTCGAAGATCATGAAGTCCCGCATGGCGACGGGCTCGACCGGCTTGAGCAGTTGCAGGCTTTCCAGCTGGTGCTCGCCGGCGGGGTTGGCGTGGATCGCTTCACCGAGCTGGTTGAGGGCCTCGCCGTCGTCGCCGAAGTGGGCTTCGAGTGTGGTCTCTTCAGCCGCGAGTTCGACGATGTCGTCGGCGCGCAGGACGCCGATCCGGTGCCCGGTTGCCGTTTGTGCCTTGACGAAACGCATGATTCCTCCAGGGGAGTGGGTTGGGTTGGAACGTCTGGTTGCGAGGGAGAGTGGGCTAGGCGCGTTGGGTTCTGCTGCGTACGACGGACGCGACCGTGACAGCCACGACGAGGCCGGCGCCGTAGAAGGCGTCCTGGACCCAGCCGGTGTAGCCGAGGAGCTGAAGGCCGAGGATTCCGGTCTCAAGGAAGTAGATGCCCAGGAACGTCCCCATGGGGTTGAACTGACCTGGGCTCACGATCGCGGTGCCGAGGAAGACGGCTGCAAGCGCCGGCAGGAGGTAACTCGAGGACGCGGTGGGGTCGAAGCCACCGACGGTCGCGACCAGGAGCAGTCCCGCCATGCCGGCAACAAGGCTCGCAGCGACGTAGCTGCCGGCGCGGATCCGGTCGACGCTGATCCCGGCCAGCCGGGCAACCTCGCGGTTCGCGCCGACGAAGACGATGTGACGCCCGATCGGCATCCAGGTGAGGACATAGGCGAAGCCGGCGCAGAGGATCAGCCCGTAGTAGAAGGACAGAGGCAACCCGAGGAAGTTGCGCAACGCGAGGTTGGAGAACGTCGGGTTCGACACCGAGACGATCGTCGAGGACGAGATCAGCTCGGCGAGACCGAGGAAGAGACTCGCCGTACCCAGGGTGACCACAAGGGACGGCACTCCGAGCTTGACGATGAAGAACGCGTTGATCCCGCCGCAGCCCAGTGCCGCCAGCAGCGCGATCCCGCAGGACGCAGCCAGGGGGACGTGGTGGAGCGCCGTGAGCACCGGGACGATCGTCGCCGAGAGCCCCATCACGCTGGCGAAGGAGAGGTCGAACTCGCCGACGACGAACGTGCACAGGGCAGCGACGGCGAGGAACAACAGTGCCGACTGCGAGCCGAAAATCGCCTGCGCAGTCGAGACGCTGAGGAACTTGTCCGGCATGATCACGCCGTAGAACCCGGCCATCACGAGCCAGACGCCGATCAGCGCATAGCGCGATCCGAGCGAGCCGAGCTGCTCGCGCAGCGTCGCTGTCGGAGTACGTCGGGCAGTTGGTGTGGCCGTGGCCGGTGCTGGATCGGCTCGCTGGTCGGGTGGGATTGTCGGGATCGGTTCGGGTGAGTCGAGTCCGTTCACGGCGTACTCCCGGGTCTGGGTGTGGTTGCTCTGATCGGACAGCGTCATGATGTGCTCCCTGCGGATTGGTGCTCTACCGCGTAGATCTGGTTGATGAGACCGTCGGGCGTTCGTACGGCGGTCTCGATTGCGCCGGTTGAGGCGCGATAGATCAGGACCCGGTCGCACGCGGCGGCAAGGTCTTCGGTCTCGCTGCTGACGAGGATCACGGCCATGCCGTTCTCGGCAGCCCGTCGGAGCGTATGCAGGATGTCCAGTCGCGCGCCGACGTCGACGGCCTGCGTCGGCTCATGGAGGACCAATACGGTCGGTCCCATCGTGAGCCACTTGGCGAGCAGGACTTTCTGCTGGTTTCCGCCGCTGAGCTGCTTCACCAATGTCGACGGAGTCCGCGGCCGGATGTCGAGGGTGTCGACAGCAGAGTCGGCGTCTTCGCGTTGCCACTTGTGTCCGACATACCACCGGCGTCCGCGCGTGCGCAGTCCCGGCAGGCTGATGTTGTCTCGCATGCTCAGCTCGAAGGCGAGCCCGTCGCGGTCACGACGCTCGGGTACCAGGACAACCCCGGCGCGCAGGCAGCCGATGACACCGGCTCTGGTCAGATCGACGGTCGTGTCGGAGGTGCTGATCGTGCCCGACCTAGCCGACTGGGCGCCGGTGAGTAGGTAGGGGATCTCCTCGTAACCGTTGCCGGGCAGGCCGGTGATGCCGAGGATCTCGCCACCAGCAAGGGAAAACTCGACGTCGTGGACGCGCTTGCCGGCCAGACCGGTCACCGTGATCGTGGGTGCCTTCGGGGTGGCCGGTACCGGCGGTCGGGCCACCGTCTGGGCCAGGTTGCTGCCGAGCATCCGGCGAGCGATTTCTTCCTCGCTCAGCTCGGCAGTCGCCAGGCCGGAGCCCGCGAGTTTGCCGTCGCGCAAGATCGTCATCCGGTCGGTGACGTCCATCAGCTCGGTGAGGTTGTGGCTGATTATCACTGCGGCACTGCCGTCGGCGGTGATCCGCCGGAGCATCGTGTGCACGCGGGTGAGGTCGTCGCCGCTGAGCGCGCGGGTCGACTCGTCGAGGATGATCAGTCCGGCTCCCTTGGCGTGGTCGCGCATCGCCCGGGCGATCGCGATCTCGGCCCGTTCCGGAGCGCTCAGTGTTCCGACCAATCGGGTCGGCTCGAGCTCGACCACAAGGCGGTCCAGCGTGCGAGCCGCGAGCTGGTCGCGCTTGTGCCGGTCGATGCGTCCGGTCACGCGTGAAGTGGGGAACCCGCCGACGCAGATGTTCTCCGCAACGGTGAGCTGGTCGAGCAGACCAAGATCCTGATGGACCACCGAGATGCCGGCGGCCCTGACCTGCTGCCAGCGGACCGGGAGCCGGATGGGCTGCCCGTTCACCTGGTAGTCCGCACCCGGATCGGGCGTGTAGAGGCCGGTCAGGATCTTGATCAGCGTCGACTTGCCCGACCCGTTCTGGCCCGCGAGACCGTGGATCTCGCCGGCCAGAACGGTGAGCTCAACGTCGGTGAGCACCTGGACCGACCCGAAGGTCTTGTTCAGCGAGCGCACCTGGAGTCGAGCGGCGGTGGACGACATTGTTATGCAACTCCCCAGGCGGTCAGGAAGCTCTGCTGGAAGTCATCCGAGCCGTACCAGGCGTTGCTGGCATAGACATCGGGCGTCAGCGTCAGGTCACCGACGTTGGACTTGTTGAAGACCCGGAAGGTGCCCAGACCGTTGACCGGCAGCTGGCCCACCATCATCCGGGCGATGCCATCGGTGAACTGCCAGCCGAGGTACGTCGCACTGAGGCCGATGTCGGCGACCTGCACCTGACCGGCCTTGATGCGCTGCAGCGAGTCGAGGCCACCGTTGGTCGAGACGAGCTTGACCTTGTTGGAGAAACCGGCCGTCTGGATTCCCGAGACCGCGCTGGCCGCCGCGGCATCGAGCTCGACCAGGACATGGGTCGTGTCCGAGTGCGAGATCAGCGCCGCGCTGACCTGGGAAGGCACCTTGTTCAAGCTCGCGGTGTTGTAGTCGATCTCGTTGAAGGTGCAGCCCGGGCAGTTCTCGGCAAAGAACTTCTTGGCGTACGCCGCCCCAGCGAGGGTCTGCGGTGAGTCGGTGACGCCGACGAAGAGAACCTTGGCCTTGCCGTTGCTGTCGGTGATCACCGACTCGGCGGCCAGCCGCTGCAGCACCTCGATCGACGGGGTGGTGTCGTCGAAGGCGAGTTCGGGGGAGTCGGGCTTGCCGCTGTCGGAGGCCTCGCCGGCGACCAGCACGGGGATGTGGTGGGAGACCAGGTTCTCGAAGGCGGTCGGCACCAGCTTGTAGTCGACGTACCCGGTCACGACACCGTCGGCGCCTTGGGTCGCGGCCTGGTTCAGGCAGGAGGCGATCGTGGTCGGCAGAAACTTGCCGTCGCAGACGTGGAGTGTGATGCCGAGCTTGTCCAGGGCGCCCTTCATGCCGACGCCGAAGGAGTTAAGGATCGGTACGGCGGACCCGATCGGCACGTACCAGACGGTCTTGCCCTTCAGGGCGCTCAGCCCGGAGACCGGCTTGAGGGCGGCGTAGCTGCTCACCTCGCCGGTGAACTTCGCGAGGTCGGTCTGGGCGGCAGCGACTGCATTGCTCGTCGTTGCGCCGGCGTCCGAGACGTTGGCGTTGGTCGTCGAACCGCTGCTGCCACACGCGGTGACGGCGAAGCTCGTCACCGCCAGGGCGACGACGAGCAGCGGTCGAAACGGGCTTCTTGAGGTGCGGGACTGATGCGTCATCGGGGAACGCCTCCCTGTGAGTGGTGGGGTGAGTGGTGGGCACCCGCGATTCGGTTTGGTCATCCCGGGTTCGTTGCAACGAGTGTGTGAAATCACAGAACCGGTGTCAAGGATTTTCCACAACAAAATCGATTTCTCTTCAAAAAGGCGGTATCCATGGTCTTAATCGTTTGTGTCGTGCTACGGTCGGCATTCTGGAATTCCACGTCTCGAGGAGCGTTGATGCGAGAGCAAGCAGCTGGCGCCCGCAGCCTGTCGCGCGCGGTGTTCGCCGACGTACGCGCCGAGATCCTGGCCGGCGTCTACCCGCCAGGTTCCAAACTGAGCCCGCGGGCCATCGCCACCAAGTCCGACGTCAGCCTCTCGGTGGTCCGCGAGGCATTGACCCGGCTGGCCGAGCAGGGCCTGGTCAACGCCGCGCCCCAGCTGGGCTTCTCGGTGGTGAGCCTCGACCTTGAAGACGTACGTGACATCTCCAAGGTGCGGATCGTCATCGAGGGTGCCGCGTTCAAGGACGCGATCGAGCACGCCGACATCGAGTACGAGACTCGAGTGTTGGCGGCCCATCACCGGCTGGTGCGCACCCCGATCTGGTCCGATGAGGAAACCCACACGGTCAGCGAGGAATGGTCGACCGCGCACGCCCAGTTCCACAGCGCGCTGTTGAGCGCGTCGACGAGCCCCCGGCTGCGCGAGCTCGCCGAAGGGCTGCGTGACACCGCCGAGCTCTACCGGCGCTGGTCAGGCACTCTCGCGGTTGACCAGCCGGAGCGGGACATCCCGGCCGAACACGAGGCGTTGATGCAGGCGGCACTCGACCGGAGGTCCGACCTGGCCGAGAAGCTGATCGGTGACCACATCAACAAGACCACCGAACTGCTTGCCGGCTATGTCGAAACCCACCCGGTAGAGGTGGCGGCATTGAACGGTGTGCAGCCGTGAGCTCGAGCAGTCACGACCATCCCGAGCTCGGTCCGCCGAGCCTCGTCGAGGTCGCCGATCGCGTGTTCGCCTACCTCCAGCCCGACGGCTCCTGGTGGATCAACAATGCCGGTTTCGTCGTCGGCGACTCCTCGATCATCTGCATCGATGCGTGCTCGACCGAACGGCGCACTCGCGCGTTCCGCGACCAGATCGCTTCGGTGAGCACTGCATCGATCTCGACCCTGGTGAACACCCATCATCACGGTGACCACACCTACGGCAACTCGGTGGTCGGCGCGGCAACGATCGTCGGTCACGAGAACTGCCGCACCGAGGTGATCAAGTCGGGCCTGCCCGCCAACCGCGGCATCTGGGACCCGGTCGAGTGGGGCAATGTCGAGCTCGCCCCGCCGACGATCACGTTCGGCGAGCGCCTGACGTTGTGGTCGGGCGAGACCCCGATCGAGGTGTCGTACGTCGGGCAGGCCGCGCACACCACGAACGATGCCCTCGTCTGGCTGCCTGAGCAGGAGGTCCTGTTCTGTGGAGATCTCCTCTTCAACGGCGGCACACCCTTCGTGCTGATGGGTTCAGTCGTCGGCGCCATCGACGTACTCACCAATGTTGTTGCGCCGATCCCGGCAAAGACGATCGTCTCCGGACATGGTGCCCCGTCGGATCGTGCGCTGATCACCACGATGGTCGGCTACCTGGAGTTCGTGTTGGCGACCGCGGAGGCTGGTCGTGCCGCCGGGCTGACTCCGCTCGAGGTGGCGCGCGACGTCGACCTCGGCGAGTACGCCGGTTGGCTCGACAGCGAGCGAATCGTCGGCAACCTGCACCGCGCCTACCGCGACCTCGACGGGACCGGCGACCAGCTTGATCTCATTGCTGCGCTGGGCGACATGATCACCTACAACGGCGGCAAACCGCTGTCGTGCTACGCCTGAGGACACCGCATGGACAAGGTTGTCTACTCCGCAGCAGAAGCAGTTGCGGACATCCCGAACGGAGCCTCACTCGCCGTCGGGGGCTTCGGACTCTGCGGCGTCCCGTCGGTGCTGATCGACGCGATTCTCGCGTCTGGTGCCTCAGATCTCGAAGCTGCGTCGAACAATTGCGGCGTCGACGACTGGGGGCTGGGCCTGCTCCTGGCCGCCGGCCGCATCCGACGAATGGTCGCCTCATATGTGGGGGAGAACAAGGAGTTCGCACGGCAGTACCTTTCAGGTGAGCTCGAGGTCGAGCTGACACCGCAGGGCACGTTGGCCGAGCGGATGCGTGCGGGTGGTTCGGGGATTGCGGCGTTCTTCACGGCAACCGGTGGCGGCACCCAGGTTGCCGAAGGTGGGTTGCCGTGGAAGTACGACGATGCAGGCAAGGTGATCACGGCGTCGCCACCGAAGGAGACCCGTTTATTTGATGGGCGTGAGTTCGTGTTGGAGGAGGCGATCGTCGCGGACTTCGGACTGGTCCGGGCCTGGAAGGGCGACCGGCACGGGAACCTGATCTACCGCGACTCCGCCCGCAACTTCAACCCGCTGGCCGCAATGTGCGGTCGGCTAACGATCGCAGAGGTCGAGCACCTCGTTGAACCAGGCGAGCTGGACCCCAACGACATCCACACTCCCGGAGTGTTCGTGCAGAGGGTCGTGGCGTTGACCCCAGAGCAGGCCGCGGACAAACGGATCGAGAAGCGGACGGTGAGCCCACGATGAGCTGGACTCGTGAGCAGATGGCAGCCCGAGCAGCGAGTGAGCTGGTCGACGGCAGCTACGTGAACCTCGGGATCGGGTTGCCCACTCTGGTGCCGAACTACGTCCCGGATGACGTGGAGCTGGTGCTGCAGTCCGAGAACGGGATCCTCGGCGTCGGGCCATACCCCTATGACGAAGACGTCGACGCGGACCTCATCAACGCCGGCAAGGAGACCGTCACTCTGCGACGCGGCGCCTCGGTCTTCGACTCGGCCGCCAGCTTTGGGATGATCCGGGGCGGCAAGATCGACGCCGCCATCCTCGGCGCCATGCAGGTCTCGTCTGGTGGGGACATCGCGAACTGGATGATCCCCGGGAAAATGGTCAAGGGCATGGGCGGTGCGATGGACCTGGTCCATGGTGCAAAACGGGTGATCGTGTTGATGGAACACCTCTCCAAGGACGGCGAGTTCAAGATCGTCAACGACTGCACGCTGCCCTACACCGGCAGGGCCGTCGTACAACGCATCATCACCGACCTCGCCGTCATCGACATCCGACCTGGCGGCCTCCACCTTGTCGAACTCGCCCCCGACGTCACCGAAGACGAAGTCCGCACGAAAACAGAACCGCCGATGCACTGAGGAACTTTTGCCGCAACCTCCTGCCAGCGCATTGTCGCGCTTCGGTTCCCTTCCAAGCCGTGTTTTGTGGCGGTAGCCTCGTTTGGTTGTCGTACCGGCTGTGTCTTCGGGTCTTGGTAAACATCCTCGGCATCTTCGATGTGGGCCCGGGCTGGGAGGCGTCGCTCGCCGAGGAGCCGGGCGATCGGAAGGTGAGCCAATGACGGACGCATTCGTGTGTGGCAAATATGTGGCAGGACGACCAGCCGCGACCGGCGTCGATCAACGACGCTCAACGCGTTCGTGCAGGTCAGCAGCACAATGCCGACGATGACCGTCTACGGCCGCTGAGCGTGCCGCGGTTCCCCTGGTACTACTAGGCAACTACTGAATCCCGTATGCCTGCAGTTCAGGCGGCCAAATGTGCTACGGAAGTGCTCGTCGGATCTCGCCGACGAGAGTGGGATAGGGATCTGCGAGCGGAGCTCTCCCGGAGCGGATCTGCTCCTGGACCCGCCGCAGGGGCTCGCCGGCAACGTAGTGCCGGCCGCGTCGCTCGCCGCGCGCGTCCAGCAGGCCGACCTCGGCAGCGCTCACCAGATCGCGGGTGGCGGTCCGTTCGTCGAGCTCCGTGAGTTTCACATAGGAAGGCCGGGTGACTCGAAGTCCGATGAGGGCATCGAAGAGAGCCGCTCCGACCCTGTCGTTCAGCTTGGAGTCGGCAAGGAGTTCGTCGAGTTTGCGCCACTGGGTCTCGGCTTCGTCGAAACGGCGCCGCATGGTCTGGGCCTGCATGTGGTGAGCGCGCAGGTTAAATTTCACCCACAGCGTGGCGTCGTTGCCAGGATTCCAGGACCCGCGTCCCGTGGCGGCGAGCACGTCGTAGTAGTCCTGCGTGTTGTTGCCAAGCCATTCCTCGATGCTGGAGAAGGTCGGCTCGACGACCTGGTCCTGTGCGAGCACTATCGTCTGCAGGGCGCGAGCCATGCGGCCGTTGCCATCCCGGAACGGATGAATCATCACCAGGTTGAGATGTGCCATCGCTCCACGAACAAGTGGATCATCCGATGTGGTGCTGGCGAGGGACGCGGAGAGCTCGCGCATCAGATCGGGAACAATGTGGCCGTCCGGGCCTTCGTAGACATTGATTCCGCGCTTGTCGTCGCGGACGAAGATCTCGTTGGTGCGATACCGGCCCGGCATCTTCGAGAGGTCGTGGTCGAGAAGCATGAAGTGCATTGAGCGAATGACTGCCTCGTCGATCACGAAGTCCGGTTCGGTCGCCACGTTGAGGACGTAGGTCAGGACCCGGCGATAGGCGAGGATCTCCAACCAGGTCGCTTCGTCCGCGCTCAGTGGGGGCTCGTCGTCGACGGCGGCGACCGCGTCCTCCTCACTGACTGTGTATCCCTCGATAGTGTTCGAGCCCTGAATCGCCCGAGCTGTCGAGGTACGGCGAAGAAGTCCGTTCCAGCGTTTGGGCGCGCGTAGGAAGTCCGCGAGCGAAGCACGGATGCTGTGGATCTCGGTGATGACCCGCTGGTCCTCAAGGTCTGGGTCTGGGATGACGAAGAGTTGAGTCATGTCTGTATGTCCTTTATTAAGTGCCAAGGATACGTTGAGCGCCGCCCATCTGTCACTTATTAAGAGACATAGCGTCACCCTGACCCTTCACGTTCGGGGCAGCGTCCGTCGTACGACCCGCGTTACGTTGACATCGTGACGACAAGCGCACAGGAGTTCCTCGAGGGCGCGATGAAGCTACCGGCGGAGTCGCGGTGGCGGCTCGGCATGCGTCTGCTCGAGTCGCTTGAGGCCGTCGCTGATTCAGGCGCGGCGGTCGGATCCGAGCCTGACGCTGAGTCGTCGCAGTAGTTGGTGCTCGTCGCTGGAATGGGTGGCAAATGCGTGGCAGGACGACCAACGACGACCGTCCGCGACTAACGCCCGCCAACGCGTTTATGCAGGTCAGGGGCACAATGCCAACCATGACCGTCGATGCCCGCTGAGCGCGCCGCGGTTCCCCTGGTGCTACTGAGTACCGACTATGTCGAAACGCCTGTTCTTGGGCGGTGTTGACGGCTAGCGTGTGCATCGGGAGTTCTGCTGGTAGTTCCACACAGCCGTACAGGGGATGTCTCGGGTGATCTCGGATGACTGACGTTTCGCGACGCGCTTTGCTTACCGCTGGCGTGGGCGCTGCAGGTTTCATGGCGCTCGGCGTCGACGTCGGCCTGGCCGAACCTGCCGGTGCGAGCACAGCGCTGGCTCGGTCAGACTACCGACGTGCTGTCGGCAAGGTGTTCACGGCGCGGCACGGCAGGCACAGCTACCGGCTTCGGCTCGAGCACATCCACGACCTCGCCCACACGACGGCGGCGCAGCGGCAACACTCCTTCAACCTGGTCTTCGTCCCGATCGGGTCGGCGCACGTTCCGGATGGCGTCTACGTGCTCCGAAGCAGTCATGTCCGGGTCCACCCCCTGTTCCTGTCGGGCATCGGCAGTCACCGGGCGATGCAGGCCCTGGTCAATCGCACGCGATGATCGCCGCAGTCTCGGACGTCGCACGCCGGCCGGCAACGGCCGCAGACGAGCCTTGCCTGCGTGCGCTGTTTGCCGAGTCGCGTGACGATCTCGCGCTCCTGCCCCCTGATGCGCGCGAACAGCTCATCGACATGCAGTTCGTCGCACAGCGCGCGCAGCAGTTGGTGACTCATCCCCACGCGTCGAACGAGATCCTGGTCGTCGAAGGCCGCGACGTCGGTCGGCTCATGCTGGCTGGCTGCCACGTCGTCGACATCACTGTCGGTCGGGAGTATCGCCGACGCGGGATAGCAACCGCCGTACTGGGCCAGGTGATCTCGCGAAATTCTCCCCGGGCGACGACCTTGCAGGTCTGGTCCGCCAATGAAGCCGCCTGCGCCCTCTATGCGGGTCTCGGCTTCGAGCCGTCCAACGATGAGATGGGGTACATCACGATGACGACGAGGTGTGCGACATGAGCGACCCGTACGTTGGCGAGATCCGAATGTTCGCCGGCAACTTTGCTCCCGCGGGTTGGTTCTTCTGCGACGGTTCGCTCCAGGCCATCTCGGAGTACGAGACCCTGTTCAACCTGATCGGGACCACCTTTGGCGGCGACGGCCAGAGCACCTTCGCCTTGCCGGACCTGCGGAGTCGGATGTCCATGCACCAGGGCAACGGCTATGTCCTTGGTGAGCAGGGCGGGGCGGAGACCGTGACCCTCACGACGCAGACGATGCCCGGGCACACGCATCTGCCGCAAGCGTCGAACAGTCCTGCGACGGATCCGAACCCGCAGGGCAACGTGTGGGCGAGTTTCAGCGACGCCCAGTACTCGGACCAGTCAGCGAATACGACGCTCGCCCCAGGCGCGGTCGGTTCGAACGGCGGTAGTCAGCCGCACGAGAATCGGGCGCCCTACGTCGGGATCAGCTTCATCATCAGCGCCTTCGGCATCTTCCCCACCCAGAATTGAGGCCCTGACATGTCCGAACCCTTCATTGGCGAGATCCGTGCCGCGTCATTCGGCTTCCCGCCCAAGGGCTGGGCGCTCTGCAACGGTCAGGTCCTGCCGATCAACCAGAACCAGGCCTTGTTCTCCTTGCTCGGAACGCAGTACGGCGGCGACGGCAGGACCACCTTCGCACTGCCCAACCTGCAGGGGCAGACCCCACTCCACATGGGCCAGGACCCCGCTGGCGCGTCGTACGTGATCGGCCAGCGCGGCGGCGAGGCGACCCACACGCTGACGGTCGCCGAGCTCCCTGCCCACACCCACCCGGCCTCGGCCGCTGCCGCGGGCACCACCGGCTCACCACAGGGCGCCGTGTGGGCTGCCGGGACCAAACCCGCCTATGCCGCCTTGCCCAACACCGCGATGGCGCCGAACGCGTTGTCGAGCACCGGCGGAAGTCAGCCGCACGAGAACAGGCAGCCATACCTGGTCGTGAACCACATCATCGCCCTGCAGGGCATCTTTCCCTCCCAGAACTGATCGGAAGCACGATGAGCAATCCCTTTCTCGGCGAGATCCGTGCCGTCGGCTTCAATTTCGCCCCGAGAGGGTGGGCCCTCTGCAACGGTCAGTTGATACCGATCTCGCAGAACACGGCACTCTTCTCGCTGCTGGGCACGTTCTACGGCGGCGACGGCAAGAGCACCTTCGCGCTGCCCAATCTGCAGGGCTCCTTCTGTGTGGGAACGGGCCAGGGCCCCGGACTGTCCGATGTGGTCACCGGCGAGCAGGGCGGAGTCCACGCCGTGGCCCTCCTCGCGTCGGAGATGCCGAGCCACAGCCACGTCCCTGCCGGCGTGACCGGCCCCGGTGACCAGGCGTCGCCGCAATCCACGATCTGGGCCGAGGCTCACTACGGCCGTGCCCTCGACCGGCAATATTCCACCAGCTCGCCGTCGGTGACGATGTCTCCCAGCGCCGTGGCCCTTGCCGGGAGCAGCCAGCCGCACAACAACATGTCGCCGTACCTGACGCTCAACTTCATCATCGCGATGCAGGGCATCTTCCCGCCGCGCAGCTAGCAGCTCTGGCAACCTCGCCACCCCATCCGACAACGCTCCTGAAGGACGGTTCCAGCAGATGAGACATCTCGGGCGATCGACGGTTGCCAGCGCGACCGTGGTGGGACTCATGGTGACCACCGCGTTGGTCGCCCTGGCACCAGCGGCCTCCGCTGCGACGACGTTGAACGTCAACAGCTTCACCGATATCGGTGCGACGTCGGGTGACTGTGGCAACACGAGTACGACGGTCCCGGCGACCCTGAGCCTGCGCGAAGCCGTCTGCATCGCCAACAACGGTGGCGGCTCGTACGTCATCAACCTGCAGAGCGGCACCTACGACCTCAGCAGCGGCGAACTCGACATTGGCACGCAGATCGGCCAGAACGTCACGCTCAACGGCACCGGGTCAGGTACGACGACGATCGACGCCCAGGGCAACTCGCGCGTGCTCAACGTTGACCCCAACCTTGTCGGC
The DNA here is from genome assembly GCA_025964775.1 of Marmoricola sp. Taxonomy (GTDB): domain Bacteria; phylum Actinomycetota; class Actinomycetes; order Propionibacteriales; family Nocardioidaceae; genus Marmoricola. The sequence goes on along the minus strand of JAOPYE010000010.1, from coordinate 193,681 downwards.
TCGATCACGGCTTCGGTACAGAACCTCGAGGTCACGGGAGGCGCGGACAGCGGCTTCGGCGGCGCCGGCATCATCGCCGGAGGCGCTGGCGTGTCCGCGGGAGACCAGCTGACGATCGCCAACGCCAAGATCGATGGCAACCACGCGAACGGAACCACCCCGAACGCCACGAACCAGCCCGGCGGCGGCGTGCAGTTCATCGGCGGCGTCCTGACCATCACCAACACGCTGTTCAGTAACAACAGTGCTGCGAGCAGTCCAGGGTCGGCAGTCGCCTACCAGGCACAGGGCCTGGGTACTGAGAGCTTCTCCATGACGGGCGCCACGGTCACGAGCAACACCGGGACCAACTCGTCCGGGCCGAGCGTCGCCAACGGTGGAGCCGTCGACCTGGCAGGTCCGTCCGGGACTTCGATGTCGATTTCCCAGTCGACCTTCGCCAGCAACACGATGACCGGTACGGCGGGCCCGGCCCGCGGCGCTGCCCTGAGGCTGCAGAACGGCGCCCTGTCGGTCACCGGATCGTCGTTCACCAACAACTCGGTGTCCGGCACCGGATCAGCCGGTGGTGCCATCGAGGTGGCCGGCGGCACCGCGACGGTCGCGAACAACCGGATCGTCGGCAACAGCGCCACGTCCGGCGGAGGCATCGACCGGTCCGGTGGCACAGCCACCGCCAAGGACAACTGGTGGGGCTGCAACGCGGGGCCGGGCAACTCGGGTTGCGACAGCTCCAGCGGCGCGGTGACCACCAACCCACGCCTTGTCCTGGGCTCCAGCTTCGTCGGGCCGATCGCATCGACCGGCGGCGCCACCATTTCGGCCGACATCGACCATGACTCCGCGGGTGCCAGTCTCGGTTCGGTCGAGACCGGTCTTGACGGGGTTTCGATGGCTTTCTCAAGCCCGGCTCCGAGCCCAGCCACGTGTGGTCCGACGCCGGTCACGCTCTCTGGCGCCACCGCCGCCGGCAGCTGCTCCTTCGCGGCCAACGGCGGATCAGGCCCTGGCCAGGTGATCGCACACGTCGACAACCAGAGCATCACGATCAGCTTCGCGGTGACCAAGGCGCCGAGCATCACCCTCCAGCCGGCGACGCAGACGGTGTCCCCCGGATCGGTGACGTTCAGTGCTGCCGCCGACGGATATCCAGTGCCAACGGTTCAGTGGCAGAAGTCAACGAACGGGGGCAGCACCTTCACCGACATCCCGAGCGCGACGAGTGCCTCCCTGACCTTCACGGCAGCTGCCGGTGACAACGGTTCGCAGTACCGCGCCGTCTTCACCAATTCAGTGGGCAGCGCCACGACGAACGCCGCCACGCTGACGGTCCACCAAGCGCCGAGCTTCACCAGCAGCGCGGCTGCGACGTTCCTCGTCGGTGCTTCGGGATCGTTCGACGTCACCACGACCGGGCTGCCGGGCGTCTCCGCAATCACCAAGACCGGGACACTTCCCGATGGTCTGACCTTCACCGACAACGGCGACGGCACGGCCACCGTCGCAGGCACTCCGTCGGCCGGAACCGGTGGCGTGTCATCGGTGGATCTGGATGCCACCAACGGGGTTGCTCCCGACGCGGCCCAGACCTTGACGATCACGATCGACGAGGCGCCGGCGATCGTCACGAACCCCTCGGACGTGACCGCCGCCTCCGGCGCACCGGTGACCTTCACGGCGGCTACTTCGGGTTTCCCCGCCCCGACCGTGCAATGGCAGACCTCCACCGATGGCGGCGCGTCCTTCTCCGACATCGGCGGCGCCACGAACACCACGCTGAGCCTGACAGCCGCGGTCGCCTCGGACGGCAACGAGTACCGGGCGGTCTTCACCAACTCGGTGAGCACTGCGACGACGACCCCGGCCACGCTCACCGTCACGCAGGTGCCGGGAGTCACCAGCGTCAACAGCACGGTCTTCACGGCGGCGTCGCCAGGCAGTTTCCTGGTGACCTCGTCCGGCCACCCGAACGCGACGATCAGCACCACCACCGTGCTGCCCGGCTGGCTGACGCTGACCGACAACGGGGACGGAACGGCGACCCTCGCAGGTACGCCGCCGACCGGGTCGGGCGGGACCGTGAGCATCGCGTTGAAGGCCAGCAACGGCGTGGTACCCGACGCGGCCCAGACGTTGACGTTGACGGTCGACGAACCACCGCACATCAGTACCGCGAACAGCGCCACCTTCACTGCCGGCAGCGCAAGCTCGTTCCTCCTCAGCGCCGATCGCGGCAACCCGACACCGGCCTTCTCCGAGGCGGAGGCACTGCCGAGCGGCCTGACGTTCGTGGACAACGGCGATGGCACCGCAACGCTGTCGGGCACGCCCGCAGCGGGGACCGGCGGGACGTACACGGTCCACATCACCGCCGACAACGGCATCGGTTCTGCAGATGTCCAGGCCTTCACGATCACCGTGCATGAGCCTCGGACGATCACCAGTGCCGACCACACCACGTTCGCAGTCGGCAGCCCCGGAGCCTTCGCCGTGACCACCAGCGGCGGCTACCCGGCAGCCACGACTTTGAGCGAGTCCGGAGCGTTGCCGTCCGGGGTCACCTTCGTCGACAACGGCGACGGCACCGCAGCGCTCTCCGGAACCCCGGCGCCCGGGAGTGACGGGACCTTCCCGATCGTGATCACCGCCGACAACGGAGTCGGTGTCGGAACGACCCAGAGCTTCACGTTGACGATCACCGCCACACCGACGATCACCAGCTCCGACTCCACGTCGTTCGTCGTGGGCGCCAGCGGGACCTTCACGGTGACCACCTCGCCCGGCTACCCAGCAGCCACCGTCCTGACCGAGTCCGGGGCCTTGCCCTCGGGGATCACGTTCGTCGACAACGGTGACGGGACAGCCACGCTCGCAGGCAGCCCACTGGCCGCGACCGGTGGCAGCTACCCGATCACGCTCACGGCGACCAACTCAGCAGGACACGTCGACCAGGCGTTCACGCTCAACGTCGACCAGGCGCCTCAGATCACGTCTGCCAACCAGACCACGCTGCTGGCCGGCACGCCGGGGACGTTCACCGTCACCACCACCGGGTTCGGCGTGCCGGCTCTGTCCGTGAGCCCAGCCGTGCCAGCCGGCCTGACTTTCGTCGACGACGGCGATGGCACCGCAACGATCTCGGGGACGCCGTCGGCCGGAACCGGTGGCTCCTACGCCTTGAGCATCACCGCTGCCAACGGCGTGACGCCTGACGCGACGCAGTCCTTCGCGCTCACCGTCAACGAGGCTCCTAGCCTCACCAGCGCGGATCACACGACGTTCGGTTCGGGCGTCGCGAGCACCTTCACGGTGACCGCCGGCGGCTTTCCCGCTGCCGCCATCGCTGAGAGCGGAGCGTTGCCGAGCGGCGTCCAGCTGCACGACAACGGCGACGGCACCGCGACGCTCTCCGGGACTCCGGCTCAGGGCAGCGCTGGCACCTATCCGATTACGGTGACCGCCACCAACGGGATCGGCAGCGCGGCGACACAGGCATTCACGCTCACCGTCAGCACCGCACCGCAGACGGTCACCTTCACCTCGACAGCGCCGACTGGTGCTGTGGTTGGCAGTACCTATTCGGCGGTCGCGACCGGTGGCGGGTCGGGGAACCCGGTCGTGCTCTCGATCGATCCCGGTGCCACAGCGTTCTGCTCGTTGGCGGGGTCGACGGTGACCGTCGATCATCCCGGCCTGTGTGTCGTCGATGCCAACCAGGCTGGCAACGCCCAGTACGCGCCCGGGTCAGCCACCCAGTCGATCGCTGTGACGAAGGCGGCGACGAGCACCCAGCTCACCGTGCATCAGGCGAGCCTCACGGCGACGGTGGCGGTATCGACTCCAGGCGCCGGCACCCCCACTGGCACTGTTCAGTTCTCGGTGGACGGTTCGCCGGTGGGGAGCGCACCGGTTGTGTCGGGTAGCGCAACGTTGACCTACACCGTGCCAGCGGGCCACACGCACAACGTGTCTGCGGTCTACAGCGGCGACGGTGACTTCACGGCTTCGTCGGCCTCGACCGTGCGCAACGATCCGTTGATCACCGCGACGCTGTCCAGCGCTCATACCAAGACGTCGTACGGCTGGTACCGGTCGCCGGCGACGATCACCTTCCAATGTTCGATCAACGGTGCAGCTCTGACCGCGCCCTGTCCCTCGCCGGTCACGCTCAGCCACGATGGCGCCGGACAATCGGTTGCCCGGACGATCGGCGCCGTCGACGGTGGCGCCGCGACCGTGGTGGTAGCCGGCATCAACCTCGACACCGTTGCGCCCACGGTCTTCGTGTCCGGTGTTCGCAATGGTGGCTCGTACTTCGGTACGCCGCCGACGATCAGGTGCGTCGGAAGGGATTCCCTGTCCGGGATCGCGACCTGCGTGCTGACCAGGAGCACGCACGGCCTCACCGTCGTCGTGACCGCCACGGCCACCGACCGTGCCGGTAACCAGCGTTCGGCTCGGGTCTCCTACCACCTGCTGCAGTTCTACGTGCTTGGTGCGTCGTACTCGAACGGTGCCTTCAACGTGCACCAGGGGAGCCGCTACACCGTGGTCGCGCTCACGCCGGGTTCAGGTCGACCGCGCATCTACGACGCAGCGCCAGTGCCGCAGAGGCCGCGTCCGGCGGACAACCTGATGAACCCGGCGGGCCGTCAGGCAGGCCTGCATCGGTTCACGCTGTCGGTGTACTTCGAGCGCGGAATGAGTCGCTACCGCTACTGGAACCTGGGCATCCTGGTCGGTCGCACGATGCACCTGCTGAAGGTTCATCCCTACTGAGCTTCCGCCCTGCCCGTCGACCTGAACGCCACCCAGACCAGGACGAACCCGCCCAGTCCGCAGGTGACGACCTCCCACCACGTCGGGTGCCGTGCGCTGAGCGCGAACGTGGTGGCCGGAACCGCGATCAGCGTGAGCACGACCGCCAGAACCCGGAAGCCGACGTGGCCAGTGACCGCGGAGCACGCCAGCCAGAAGAGAACGAGGGCAGCGCTGTAGCCCAGCACGGTCCAGATGTCGTGGGTGAACGGGTTGTGGAAAGCCACCACCTGCCCAGACCCGTCCGGGCCGCCAGTGCTGGAGAAGCCTGAGGCGACGCTTGCAAACGAGCCGGCGAGCACGAGACCCACATACAGGGACGTCATCGCGACAAGGCCGCCGACCCCGGTCACGACGCCGGTGAGCACTCGCGTCTCGGGCAGGACCCAGCCGAGTGCCGTGACCACTGCGACGAAGACCAGGATGGCGGCGCCGATCCGGATGAACGAGGTGTCGCTGCCACTGCCGATATCGCTGCTCCCGGTGCCGATCACGTCGCTGAACCCCTGGATGTAGAGCAGGGCTGCCCCGGCGATCGCCGTGAGCGTGAACGGCGCAGCCCGGGTCACCAGGAACGCACCCGCCGAGAGCACCAGGACAGCCCCGCCGAGCTCGTAGACAGAGCCGGGGTCGTCGTTGATGGCGACCGCGAGCATGGCACCTGCTCCGACGATCCCGGCAGCGCCGGGCCAGGACACCAGAGTGGCGCTGCGCTCCGAGGCTGGTGCCCTGACGTGCGCGCCGATCGCGATGCCTAGCAGCCCGACCGTGCCGAGCACTCCCATCAGGTAGTTCGACATGTCGAGGCTGCCCGAATGGCGCGAGTAGATCGCGGAGGTCACCACGGCGGCCGAGACCAGGGCGACGCCGAGAGCTGTCGCCGCGCTCGGCAGGGCGGCGCGGTCGATGCTGATCGACAGCGTCAGCTGTCGTGGGGTCTTGGCGGGTCCGACGATCTCGGCGTCTGGCGGCGGCGGAAGACTCATGCCCGCCACCGTAGAGGTCAGGCGTCGAAGCTGGCGCGGTTCTCCACGATCGTCGCCGCGTGTTGCTCGGCCCAGACCCGGATGGCCTCGATCGGGGTGAGTAGGTTCCGGCCGAGCTCGGTGAGCTCGTACTCGACGCGCGGGGGTACCTCGGCGAAGACCTCACGGGTCAGCACGCCGTCGCGTTCGAGGGCGCGCAGCGTCTGGGTCAGGACCTTCGGCGTCACACCCTCGATCCGGTTGCGGAGCTGCGAGAACCGCAGCCTGCCGTCCTTGAGGGCGGCGACGACGAGGACGGTCCAGCGGTCGCCGATCCGGTCCAGGACGACCCGCGAGGCGCACTCGCGGGCGAACGCATCCGGTGCGAGATCCATGGTTTCCACAAGGTATCTATAGCACGTTGAAGTACCCAGTATCAAATAGATACTGTCGATGCTCCAGACCGATCAAGGAGCAGTCATGAAGATCGCCGTGTACGGCGCCACCGGCGCCATCGGAAGCACCATCGTCACCGAAGCCCGCTCGCGCGGACACGAGGTCACCGGGATCAGCCGTAGTGGCAGCGACCTCACCGGGGACGCGTTCGACCCGACCTTCAGCGCCGGCGTCTCAGCTCAGCACGAGGTGGTCGTCTCCGCGCTCGGCCCGAGCCGTACCAGTGACGACGGCACCAGGTTCCCCGACACGATCGCCAACCTGGCAGCGACCCTCGGCGACCGCCGCTTGGTCGTGGTCGGTGGTGCGGGCAGCCTCACCGTCGGCGGGGTCCGACTGGTCGACACCCCCGAGTTCCCGGAGATCTACAAGGCCGAGGCACTCAAAGGCGCGGCGTCACTGGAGATCCTGCGCGCTGCGCACGAAAGCGTCGACTGGACCTATCTCTCCCCGGCACCGGTGATCCTTCCGGGCCAGCGGACCGGTTCCTACCTGGTCGGCGACGAGTCGCCGGTCGGCGACCAGATCAGCATCGAGGACTACGCGGTGGCGCTGGTCGACGAGATCGAGAACCGGGAGCACGTGCGCGCGCGCTTCACCGTGGCGAACTGAGGATCGAGGTCAGGACGCCCGGGTACGCCCCTTCGACGTCGTCGGTGCGCAGTCTCTGGTGAGTCTGGCCTTCCTCGACGAGGCGCTGGGTGACGCCGGCTTCGCGCAGTGTCTTGAAGTGGTGGCTCGCGGTCGACTTGCCGATGCCGTCGTACAGCAGGGAGCAGGCTGCCGTGCTGTCCTCGGCGTCGGCCAGTCGCCGCACCATCTCGAGGCGTACCGGGTCCGCCAGGGCTGCGAGAACCTGCTGCAACGGGCCGACCGGGATCAGCTCGCTGGACTTGCTCAGATCGGCTTCCATCTGCATCTCCTCACCGCGATCGGAATAAGTTCGATATCCATCGAACTTGTAGGTACTGTCAGCGTGTTCGACGTTGATCGAACCTAGCACGAGGAGAACAACCGCGATGAGCACAACCTTCCCGACCGCCGTTCAGACCTCGACACCTCGCCGGTCGATCCCGGCGTACCCACTCCTGATCACGCTGATGGCCGTCGCGCTCGGGGTGTCCGGTGCCCCCGCCCCGCTCTACGGCATCTACCAGCAGAAGTGGCACCTCGCACCGATCACGACCACGGTGATCTTCTCGGTCTACGCGTTCGGCGCCCTGGCCGCGGTCCTCGTGGCGGGCGTGGTCTCGGACCGCTTCGGACGCAAGCCGCTGCTGGTCGGCGCGATGGTCGCGATGATCGCCGGGCTGGCGATCTTCATGCTGGCCAACGGGGTGGCCGCGCTGATCGTGGCGCGAGCCCTGCACGGCATGGCCGTCGGTACGACGGTCGTCGTCGGGTCCGCCGCGCTGCTCGACCTGCGCCCCGAGCACGGCGCGCGCACCGGCCACCTGACCGGGATCATGTTCAACGTCGGGATCGCCGCGACCATCCTGGGCGCCTCGCTGCTGGCGCAGTTCGGGCCGGACCCGCTGGTGATGCCCTACGCCGTGGTCGCGCTGGTCGTCCTGCTGCTCCTGCTGGCCGTGCTGCCGATCCCCGAGCCGCACCGAAACCGGTCCTCGGCGCCGATCAGGATCGCGCGCCCGGCGGTGCCGGCCTCGATCGCAGCCGACTTCCGGTTCGCCGTCCTCGGGGTGATGGCGGCGTGGTCGGTGCTCGGCGTCTACCTCTCGCTGTTCCCGGCGTTCGCAGGCCAGAAGACAGGCGTGCACAGCGTGGTGTTCGGTGGCGTGGTCGTCGCTGCCATGGCCGCGTCGGCGGCAGTCAGCCAGGCTGTCGGCGGGCGACTCGATGCGCGCCGGGCTGCAATCATCGGCGACTTCGGGACCGCGTTCGCCCTCGGTCTCGGGGTGCTGGCTCTCGACAGTCACCACGCGACCCTGGTCGTCCTCGCCGCCGTGCTGATGGGGCTCGCGTTCGGGTTGGCCTTCGGAGGCTCGCTGCGCTACCTCGGTCGCGTGGTTCCCGCCGACCGTCGCGGCGAGGTCATGTCCGCCTACTACCTGCTCGCGTACGCCGCGATGGCCGCGCCGACGATCCTCGCCGGCTGGGCGGCGACCACCTGGGGCCTGGCGCCGGTGTTCCCGTGGTTCACCGCCGCTGTGGCGCTGGCGTGCGTCGCTGCTGGGGCCCTCGGGCTGCAAGGGTCGAAGCCAGTCGTCATCGCCGCGTAAGGACTACCCCCTTGTGGTCATGGTGCCGGCTCGGAAGAGTCGGCACCATGACCCAGACCGAACAGAGCGGGCCCGCCTTCACGGGCCTGCGTGCCATGTTCATCAACTGCACGCTCAAGCGCTCGCCCGAGCCGAGTCACACCGAGGGTCTGGTCGAGACCAGCGTCGCGATCATGCGCAAGCACGGGGTCGAGGTGGAGGTCCTCCGTGCGATCGACCACGACATCGCGACCGGCGTCTACCCGGACATGACCGAGCACGGATGGGCCAGCGACCAGTGGCCCGCGATCTACCCGCGCCTGCTCGATGCCGACATCCTGGTGCTCGCCGGTCCGATCTGGCTCGGGGACAACTCGAGCCAGATGAAGCTGATCATCGAGCGCCTCTACTCGCTCTCCTCGCTGCAGAACGACAAGGGCCAGTACCTCTACTACGGCCGCGTCGGCGGCTGCCTCATCACGGGCAACGAGGACGGGATCAAGCACTGCGCCCAGAACATCCTCTACTCGCTGCAGCACGTCGGCTACACGATCCCACCGAACGCTGATGCCGGCTGGATCGGCGAGGCCGGCCCCGGTCCGTCGTACCTGGACCCGGGCAGCGGTGGGCCCGAGAACGACTTCACCAACCGCAACACGACCTTCATGACCTGGAACCTGATGCACCTCGCCAGGATGCTCAAGGATGCCGGCGGCGTGCCCGGGTACGGCAACCAGCGCTCGGCCTGGGACGCCGGCCAGCGCTTTGACCACGTGAACCCGGAATACCGGTGACGCTGGGAAGCCGGGGATAGCCTTCGTTCGTGAAGGTCGTGGTGCTCACCGGTGCCGGCATTTCCGCCGAGAGCGGCGTGCCGACGTTCCGCGATTCCGACGGTCTCTGGGAAGGGCATCGACCCGAGGACGTGGCCACCCCCGAGGCGTTCGACGCCGATCGCGGCCTGGTGCAGCGCTTCTACGACGAACGCCGTGCCGCCCTGGCGCGGGTGGAGCCCAACGCGGCGCACCGAGCGCTGGCCGACCTCGAGGCCGAGCTCGGCGACGACCTGCTGCTGATCACCCAGAACATCGACGACCTGCACGAACGTGCAGGGTCGCAACGGGTGCACCACATGCACGGGGAGTTGCGGGCCGCGTGGTGCCGGGCCTGCGACGTCCGGATCCCGTGGGAGCGGTCCCTGGCCGACGAGCCGCCGTGCCCGGGGTGCGGCATCGCCGGACTGCGACCCGATGTCGTCTGGTTCGGCGAGATGCCCTACGGCATGGACGAGATCCATCGGGCGCTGTTCAGCTGTGACCTCTTCGTCTCGATCGGCACGTCCGGTGTCGTCTACCCGGCCGCGGCCTTCGTGGACTACGCGATCGCGGGAGGCAGCGAGACCCTCGAGCTCAACCTCGAACGCGCCTCCAACAGCGACTTCCACGTCTCCCGCCAGGGACCGGCCACCGAGCTCGTCCCGGCCTGGGTCGCCGAGCTGACCACCGCGGAGGCCACCGCCTGATGCGTGAAGGGGGTGTCTCCTTGGCTCTTGCCATGACCGGCCTGATGCTGACCGGGTGCGGGAGCACGGTCCCGCACATCGACCACCTGGCCGGCAGTCAGGTCGGCGTCATGGCCGAGCGCCAGCTCGAGGAGATGCACCCCGGGATGGCGCGCGGTGCGCTCACCTGCCCGACCCTGCGGTTCCGGGTCGGGGCGTCGGTGCGCTGTGTCCGGGTCGCCGAGCTCAGTGGCGGCCGGGTGGTGCGGATGTACGGGACGGTCCAGGTGGTCAGCACCCGGGACGGGGGCGACCTGCACGTCGCGATGGACGACGACGTCGCCGAGTTCGGCGTGTCGGCGCAACGCCTGCAGTCGGACCTCACCGCGATCCTCGCGAAACGCACGAGCACGGTGCCGACGACGGTCCGGTGCCCCTACCTGGCCGGCCCGACCGGTACGTCGGTGCACTGCACGGTGCAGCTCGGGAAGGTCACGACCTCGGTGGCCGCGACCGTGACGGGAACCGACCCGGCCACCTACCGCACGTCGTACCGGTTCACCGTGCACCTGCCCCGGTGGCTGCTCCGGGCGGGCAGCCGAGGCTAGCCTTCGTTGCCCGACAGCCCTGAAACATGGTGGATTGGGCCCATGACGACCGAGGCCGAACTTCCGCCCGATGCTGAGATCGGCCCCCACGACGACGAGCCGCACCGCAACACCTCAGGCCTGCTCAACTGGCTCCGTGCCGCCGTCCTCGGCGCGAACGACGGCATCGTCTCGGTGGCCGGCCTGGTGATGGGTGTCGCGGGCGCCACCACCGATCGACACACGATCTTCCTGGCCGGGACGGCAGGTCTCGCATCCGGCGCGCTGAGCATGGCCACCGGCGAGTACGTCTCGGTGAGCACGCAGCGCGACACCGAGCGGGCCCTGCTGGAGAAGGAGCGTCGCGAGCTCGAGGAGGATCCGGAGGAGGAGCTGGCCGAGCTGGCCGGGATCTACCGGAACAAGGGGTTGAGCGAGGAGGTCGCGCGTCGGGTCGCCGAGGAGCTGACCGCTCACGACGCGCTCGGGGCACACGCCGAGGCCGAGCTCGGGATCAGCCCGGACAACCTCACCAACCCCTGGCAGGCAGCCACCGCGTCGATGATCGCGTTCACCCTCGGGGCGCTGCTTCCGCTGCTGACGATCACCCTGGTCGGGCACAGCTTCCGCATCTGGGCGACGGTGATCGCGGTGGTGCTGGCGCTCGCGCTGACCGGCTTCGGCTCCGCCCGGTTCGCCGAGGCCGAGGTCCGCCGGGCGATCCTGCGCAACATCGCCGGTGGCGTGCTCGCGATGGCGATCACCTACGTGATCGGGCACGTCGTGGGCAACGTGACGGGCTGAGGGTGCCGTTTTGAGACTCCCGTCTCAAAACTCGGGCAACAAGTCGGTCGTGCAATAAGTTGCACGGGTGAAGATCGCTGTAGCAAGGGAAACCCGTGAGGGAGAGACCCGCGTCGCGATGGTCCCGGAGCTGGTCGGCAAGCTGACCGCCCTGGGCTACGAGGTGCTCGTCGAGCCCGGAGCCGGAGCACAAGCCGAGTACGCCGATGCCGAGTACGTCGAGGCCGGGGCCTCGATCGAACCGGCTGCGGTGAGCGAGGCCGACGTCGTCGTGGGCGTGCAACCGCTCGATCTCGACGGGATCCGCGCGCTTCGCCGTGGTGCCGCACAGATCTCGTTCCTGCCGGTGAACCAGAGCCACGACCTCGTCGTCGCGCTGCGGGATGCCGGCGTCACGTCGTTCGCGATGGAGCTGGTGCCCCGGATCTCGCGAGCCCAGTCGATGGATGCGCTGAGCTCGCAGGCGCTGGTCTCCGGCTACCGCGCCGCTGTCGTTGCGGCCGGCCTGCTGCGCCGCTTCTTCCCGCTCAACATGACGGCGGCCGGCACCGTCCAGCCCGCTGAGGTCGTCGTGCTCGGCGCCGGCGTCGCCGGTCTGCAGGCCATCGCCACGGCCAAGCGCCTCGGTGCCGTCGTCCGTGCGTACGACGTCCGCGCCGCGGCCGCCGAGGAGATCCGCTCGATGGGTGCCAAGTCCATCGACCTGGAGCTCGAGACCCTCGAAGGTGCCGGCGGCTACGCCCGCGAGATGACCGATGACCGGGCCGCCCGCCAGCGCGACCTGCTCGCTCCGTACATCGCCAACGCGGATGCGCTGATCACCACGGCCGCAGTGCCGGGGCGCCAGGCCCCGATGCTGGTCACCGCCGCGATGGTCGAAGCGATGAAGCCGGGGTCGGTGGTCGTCGACCTCGCAGCCGAGACCGGCGGCAACGTCGAGGGCTCCAAGCCCGGTGAGATCGTCAAGATCGGCCACGCCCAGGTCTGGGGCGGCGCGAACGTCGCCGGCCAGATGCCCGGCCCTGCCTCCAAGCTGTACGCCCAGAACATCGTCAACCTGCTGACCCTGATGACCACGAAGGGCGAGGACGGCGCCGCCGCCGAGTTCACCCCGGACTTCGCCGACGAGATCGTCGCCGGGTCCGCGGTCACCCACGCCGGGGCGATTGTGCACGAGCCGACCCGCGAAGCCATCGAAGGCGCCGCGCCGGCCCCCGCACCGGTGGAGGAACCTGCCGACTCCGCCCCGGTGGTTGAGCCTGTCGAAACCGACGCACCGGGTATCGAGACGGTTGCTGCGCAACCTCCTCAACCGGCGGAAGCGGAAGCCGACCCCCAACTCGATCTCCCCTATGACCAGGAGGCAGACCAGTGAGCGGAATCGATCCGTCGGTCATGTGGCTGACGTTCTTCATCCTGAGCGTCTTCGTCGGCATCGAGGTGATCTCGAAGGTCTCCTCGACCCTGCACACGCCGCTGATGTCGGGCGCCAACGCGATCCACGGCATCATCCTGCTCGGCGCGATCATCGTCACGGGTGAGACCGACAACGCGCTCGCCACGACGGTCGGCCTGATCGCCATCGTGCTCGCCGCGGTCAACATGGTCGGCGGCTTCGTCGTGACCGACCGGATGCTGCAGATGTTCGTCCGCAAGCCCAAGAAGGCCGATCCGACCGAGGGAGCCTCCAAGTGATCGACACCTGGGCGCAGTACGTCTTCCTCTTCTGCGGCGTCGCCTTCATCCTCGCCCTCAAGGGCCTGTCGGGCCCGAAGACCGCGCGCAACGGCAACCTCGTCGGTGCGGCCGCGGCCGTGATCGCCTGTGCGCTGCCGTTCTTCTACGTCAGCAACATGAAGCACGTGCCGTTGATCATCGTCGCGATCGTGATCGGCACGATCGGCGGAGTCATCGGCGCCAAGCGGGTCCAGATGACCCAGATGCCTCAGATGGTGGCCCTGTTCAACGGCGTCGGCGGTGGGGCCGCAGCGCTGGTCGCGCTGTTGGAGCTGCACCAGATCGGCGACGGCGCGAATATCTCGTGGTTCAACCTGGCCGCGACCGCCTTCACCATCGTGGTCGGCTCGGTGTCCTTCGCCGGCTCGGTGGTCACCTTCGCCAAGCTCCAGGAGCTGATGACCTCGCGTCCGGTGGTGTTCCCGGGCCTGCCGATCGCCTTCGGTGGTTCGTTCATCGCGGTGATCGTCCTCTCGGTGGTGCTGGTCCACAGCCCAGGCATGCTCGTCGGCATCGTGCTGGCACTGCTCGGCCTGGCCATCGGCCTGCTGCTGGTGCTGCCTGTCGGCGGAGCCGACGTCCCGATCGTGATCTCGCTGCTCAACGCGTTCACCGGTCTGACCGTGGCCGCCGGCGGCTACGTGCTCGCCAACACGGTGCTGCTCGTCGCCGGAACCCTGGTCGGTGCCTCCGGTACCTTCCTGACCCTGCTGATGGCAGGCGCGATGGGCCGTTCGGTGGCCAACATCCTGTTCGGGGCCCTCAAGGGTGGTTCCACCCTCGGTGCCGGTGAGGCCTCGGACCGACCGGTGAAGTCGGTTGGCCCGGAGGACGCGGCGATCATGCTCGCGTACGCCGAGAAGGTCATCATCGTCCCGGGCTACGGACTCGCGGTCGCCCAGGCGCAGCACACGCTGCGTGAGCTGGTCGATGTCCTGGTGGCCCGCGGCACCGAGGTCGACTACGCGATCCACCCGGTCGCCGGTCGCATGCCCGGTCACATGAACGTCCTGCTCGCGGAAGCCCAGGTTCCCTACGAGCAGCTCATCGAGATGGACGAGATCAACGACGACTTCAAGAGCACCGACGTCGTCCTGGTCGTCGGTGCGAACGACGTCGTCAACCCGGCCGCGCGGACGACGCCGAGTGCGCCGATCTACGGCATGCCGATCCTCAACGCCGACGCGGCCAAGCAGGTCATCTTCATGAAGCGCTCCATGCGTCCCGGCTTCGCAGGCATCGAGAACGAGCTGCTCTTCGAACCGACGACCTCCTTGCTCTTCGGCGACGCCAAGGACACCCTCGGCAAGCTGCTGACCGCGGTCAAGGCACTCTGACCCGCAGCGGTTTCGAGACGGTTGCTGCGCAACCTCCTCAACCACCGACCTCAACCACCGGTGGTTGAGGAAGGCCGGCACGGCCTGTCTCGAAACCCGAATTCGGCGTACCTTGGAGGTGGAGGTACCGCCATGGCAGCACGTACCGATGAGTTCCGGATGGGTCCCGACGACGGGTTCCGCTACTCGGCCCCCGAACGTGACCGCGACCGTCAGGCCCGCGAGAGCGGCTACATCATCCTGGTCCTGCTGGTCGCGCTGGTGATGCTCGCGACTGCGACCGGCCAGGTCACCGTCTTCTACTACTGAGTCGCCGCCCTCAGGACAGGGTCCAACGGACCTTCACGTTCACGGTCACCTTCTGGGAGCCCGCCGAGATCGGGATGGACTTGCTCGCGGCCAGATCGCCCAGGCCAGCTGCGACGGGGTAGTCGACGGGAACGCCACCACCGGCGACCTCCTCGATGTAGACGGCACGGCCCACGTGCAGTCCGGCCGCACCGGCCAATGACCGCGCCGCGCTCCGGGCATCCGCGACGGCCTTGGCTCGCGCCTGGGCCACCAGGCTGTTCCTGTCGCCGATGGTCATCGAGATGTTGCCGACGCTGACTGAGTTGCCGGCCACCGTCGCCGCCGTGCTGATCACCGAGCCCGCGGAGGCGAGCTTGCGCACCAGGACACTCAGGTCCTCGCTGGCGGAGTAGCCGGTGACCCGCTGGGTGCCGCCGGAGTAGTCGTAGTTCGGCTGGATCGAGAGGTCCTGGGTCGTGATGTCCTTGCTCGCGATGCCGGCCTTGAGCAACGCGGCCTTCACCTTGTGCAGATCCCCGCTGGTCCGGGCGATGGCGCCGGCGGTCTGGGCCGCGTTGTTGGACACGGTGACCGTGAACTGGAGCTGGTTCGGGGTGGCGTCGATCGAACCCGTCCCCTGGGTGACGAGGCCGCGGACCGACGGGTCGACCGGGTCGGCCGGGGCCGGGTCGGCCGCGGCACGGTCGACGTGGTTCCCGATGACGAAGGCGCCCATCAGGGCGATCACCAGCAGCAGGGCGGCGATCAGGTTCAGGCTGCGGTTCGGGGCAGTGTTCTCGGACATACGGATCGGACGCAGTCCGGGAGCCTCCGGTTCCCGGAACCCCTACTGCGCCAGGCCGTACAACCGGTCGCCGGCGTCACCGAGACCCGGGACGATGTAGCCCTTCTCGTTCAGGCGCTCGTCCAGCGCTGCGGTGACCACGGTGATCGGGATCGTGAGATCGGCGACGCCGGCTTCGAGGTTCGCCACGCCCTCGGGCGCAGCCAGCAGGCAGATCGCGGTGATGTGGTCGGCGCCGCGGTCGGTGAGGAACTTCAGCGCCGCGGCCAGGGTGCCGCCGGTCGCGAGCATCGGGTCCAGGACGTAGCACTGGCGGCCGGACAGGTCGGCGGGCAGTCGTTCGGCGTACGTGGAGGCCTCGAGGGTCTCCTCGTTGCGGACCATCCCCAGGAACCCGACCTCGGCCGTCGGGACCAGCCGCATCATGCCCTCGAGCATGCCGAGACCGGCGCGCAGGATCGGTACGACGAGGGGGCGCGGCCGGCTCAGGGCGACGCCGTCGGCCGGGCCGACGGGCGTCTGCACCGTCACGTTCTCCACCCGCACCTCGCGGGTGGCCTCGTAGGCCAGCAGGGTGACGAGCTCCTCGGTCAGGCGGCGGAACTCCGGCGACAGCGTGCGTTCGTCGCGCAGCGTCGTGAGCTTGTGGGAGACGAGCGGGTGATCGACAACGTGCAGGCGCATGAAGGGAAGGTTACGCACTTGGCGCACCGGCGTGCTTGCTGCGACCATCAGTAGTGGCCCGCCAGCGCGGGTGCCGACGACGGGGTCTTCGAAGGGTGGTGCGATGTGTCGGACGTGACTGATGCCGAGGTCAACGACATCGACCTTGCCCTGGTCGCCTACCTCGACGACGGCACCTGGAACCTGGCCGAGCTGCGCGAGCACGCGCTCGAGGACGTGGAGTCGATCGCGAAGGAGCTGCGCCGTTACCCCGGCGAGACCGGTGCCCTCGCGCTGATCTCGATCGACGAGGAGTTCGTGCTGCTCGTCCGCGTCCAGGGGTCGCTGGTCAGGGTCCTGCTCTCGGACGCGACCGCTGCCCCGGACTGGACGCTGGCCCGTTCGGCCGTCGACCACCTCGGCGTCCACGTCGAGGTCGACGAGGAGGAGCCCGTTCCTGCCGGTGATCTCGCGATCCTGGCCGACATGGGCTTCCCGGCCGCTGACATGGGCGAGCTGCTCGACGACCTGGACCTGCACCCCGAGGACGTCCTCGGCGAGATCGCGACCCAGCTCGGCTTCGGCGACGAGTTCGACGACTACACGGACCCGGACGACTGATCGGTGTCGTCGTGGGACGCCGCGATGCGACAGGCACTCGACTGCGCAGCCGGAGCGAGCGCGAGCGGTGACGTCCCGATCGGCGCCGTCGTGCTGGATGCCGACGGGCAGGTGATCGGGACCGGCGTGAACGTTCGTGAACGCGACGCCGATCCGACCGGGCACGCCGAGGTGGTCGCGCTGCGCCAGGCCGCTGCAGCGCGTGGCGAGTGGCGGCTCGACGGCTGCACGCTGGTCGTGACGCTGGAACCGTGCACGATGTGCGCCGGCGCGATCGTGCTCTCCCGTGTCGCTCGCCTGGTCTTCGGTGCGTACGACGAGAAGGCCGGCGCCGTCGGCAGCCTGTGGGACGTCGTACGGGACCGGCGACTGAACCACCGCCCCGAGGTGATCGGCGGCGTCCTGGCTGACGAGTCGGCCGCCCTTCTCGAGGCCTTCTTCGCCGAGCACCGCTGACTGCTGGCCGATTTCAGCCCGATGGGCCACCTCCGGTAACCTCTCCGGCGGTGGCGTGTCCGAGCGGCCGAAGGTGCAGCACTCGAAATGCTGTGTGGGGTCAAACCCACCGTGGGTTCAAATCCCACCGCCACCGCCATTGAACCCCGTCCGGGAAACCGGGCGGGGTTTCGTGCTCGCCCGGTAATCTGGGGGTCGAACGATGGGGGACTGACCAGATGAGAATGCGTATCGCGCTGTCCGTGGCGCTCGTGACCGTGCTCGCCGCCGTGACCCTCGGGTTGTCCGGTCCGGCCCAGGCCGGAACGCGCTACCGGGTGACGGTCTCGCCGCAGACCACGTCGGTCGCCGCCGGGCGGCGCGTGACGCTCAAGGGCATCGTGCGGGTCGCGGCACCCGGGCAGAAGGTGTTCCTGCAGACCTACGTCAACGGCAACTGGCGCGCCGTGTCCTCCCGCGCCCTGACCTCGACCTCGACCTACGCCTTCCACCCGCTGTTCGGCGGGAGCGGCGTGGTGGTCCTGCGGGTGGTCAAGCCCGCCGCTGCTGGCCACGCCCGGGGCGTCAGCCCGACTGTGCTGGTGACCGTCAAGGGCTGACGTCTATATGATAAAGTCTACTCACTTACTACAGTAAGAGAGGAGGCTGAGTCATGACCCACGTTGCTGTCGACGTGCACCAGCACTTGTGGACGCCCGAATTCGTCGATCGACTTCGTGCGCGTACCCAGGTGCCCTATCTCCGCGGCTGGACCCTGCACACCGCAGGCGAACCGCCCTACGTTGTCGACCCCCTGTCCCATGACGTCGAGCGGCGCATCGCCGCGGACCACGAATCGGAGGTCGGCACGGCGTGCCTCAGCCTCTCTGCTCCGCTGGGGATCGAATCGCTGCCACGAGCCCAAGCCGCGCCCCTGATCGATGCCTGGCATCGCGGCGCGCAGGAGCTGCCCGGACACTTCCGGGCGTGGGCGTCGGTGCCTGCCGTCGAACCGGATGTCGCCGCGCTGCACACGCTGCTCGCGCGCGACAGGTTCGTCGGGCTCCAGTTGCCGGCGACGTCGGTGGCCTCGCCGGCAGCATGGGAGCGGGTCGGGGCGCTCCTGCTTGCCGCCGAGGTCGCCGGCAAGCCGGTGCTGGTCCATCCCGGTCCCATGACGACCGATCCGCTGCGCGGGCCGGTACCCGACTGGTGGCACCCGGTGGTCGGGTACGTCGCGCAGATGGGTGCGGCCTGGTGGGCTTGGCACGCCGTCGGCGGACGCTCCCTGTTTCCCGACCTGCGACTCGTCTTCGCCGCCGGGGCCGGGCTCGCGCCGGTGCACCACGAGCGGCAGCGACTCCGCGGCGGCAGCGCCGGCCACATCGACCCGTTGGTCTACGTCGACACCTCCTGCTACGGGCCGCAGGCACTCGATGCGCTGGTGCGGGTGCTCGGGATCGACGCCCTCGTCCTCGGCAGTGATCGTCCTTACGGCGAGCCCGTGAGGGAGTTCCTCGGAGCCGCCGCGACTCGCGCCGTACGGGTCACCAACCCGGGGCGCTTGCTCGAGCCGACGCCGCTCGGAGGAGGTGAGTCGGCATGGGCCATCGCGAGCTGACCGCTGTCGTCAGGGCTGCGGACCTGCCCGGTCGCGACCTCACCCGACCCGAGCTCGAAGACCTGGTCGCCGACCTGGCCGCTCGCCAGGAGGAGTGGCAGCACCTGGTCGCGTTCGATGCCGACGAGCGGGTCTACGTCTCGCTGCACCGTGACGCGCACGTCGACATCTGGTTGCTGTGCTGGACCCCGGAGAACGACACCGGCTGGCACGACCACGACCTCTCCGCCGGTGCGGTCGCGGTCGTGGCCGGCGAGCTGGTCGAGAGCAACCTGACACTGGAGCACGGAGCACGCGAGACCCGCGTGACCGAGGGCACGGTGTACTCGTTCGGGGCCGATCACATCCACCGTCTCAACGGTGCCGTCCACGGATCGGTGTCGGTCCACGCCTACAGCCCGCCGCTGTGGCGGATGGGCCAGTACGCCGTCAACGACGCCGGCGTACTGAGCCGGGTCTCGCTGTCGTACGCCGACGAGCTGAGGCCGCTGGACTGAGCCCGGTCGCTTGACGCCACGGGTTTCCTCGGCAACGCTGCCATCAGCCAATGGCAACGTAAGGGAGTCCCGTGAAGTCCGACGCCGAGCTCATCAAGGTCCTGGGGGCACAGCCGCCTGCGTCGATCAGCGCCCTGCCGCCCGAGACCCTGGCCCGCCTCGCCGAGCAGATCGGCACCGCGAAGAAGCAGCAGCACGCCGACATGGAGACGTCGGTGCAGAAGGCGATCGCGGGCGTGCCGTTCGCCGTCCGCGGGATCGTCCGCAAGGCGCTGCTCGGATGAGTCCGCAGATCGGCCGGATCGCACGACTGCTGCGCCTCGACCCGAGCGACATCCGTGGCCTGGAGGGCGTTCCGGACGCCGACCTGCGCGCGTTCCACGACCAGATCAGCAAGACGCTGTTCGGTGATGCCCAGCAGCGGTTCGCCCGCATCGCCGGGCTCTCCCGGACGATCCCGGGGCCGTTGGCCGGCGTTCTCGCCGAGAAGTTCCTGCCCCCGGTGATGGCCGCGCGCACGGCCGAGATGCTCGAGCCCGCGAAGGCGCGGGACCTGATCGGCCGGGTCTCGATCCCCTACCTGGCCGAGATCGCCCTCGCCCTCGATCCGGTCCGCTCGAGGCCGGTGGTCCAGCAGCTGCCGGCCGGACCGATCGGCAAGGTGGCCAAGGAGCTCTTCGGACGGAAGGAGTACGCGACGATGGCCGAGTTCGTCGGCACCGTCACCGTCGAGGCCCTCGTCGCCGCGCTCCACGCCGCGTCACCGCACGACCTGCTCGCCGTCGTGCCGTTGCTGGAGTGGAACGACAACCTCGACACGGTGATCGCCGAGCTCCCGGCGGCGCAGGTCACCCAGATCGCCACGTCCCTGGATGCCGGCGAGCTCGCGGACCTGGCGCTGGCGCTGGACCCGAGCAGGATGGGGCCGATCGTCGGAGCCGTGCCGGTCGAGACGGTGGCGGGGATCGCTGCGGCCCTGTTCGAGCGGGGTGAGTACGCCGGCATGGCTGCGTTCGTGGGTGTGGTGACCCTCGAGATGCTGCACGCTGCCCTCGGGGTCGCCAGCGGCCGCGACCTGCTCGCGGTCGTCCCGTTGCTGGAGTGGAACGACAACCTCGACACGGTGATCGCCCAGCTCAAGCCCCAGCAGGTCACGGCGATCCTGGCCGAGCTCGACGCGAGCGAGCTCGCTGATCTGGCGATGGTGCTCGACCCGAGCCGGATGGGGCCGATCGTCGGCTCGGTGCCGGTCGAGACCGTCGCCGGCATCGCGTCGGCCTTGTTCGCGCGTGCCGAGTACGCCGGGATGGCGCGGTTCGTCGGAGTCGTCACCCCTGACATGCTGAAGGGCGCTCTGGCCGTCGCGAGCGCGGCCGATCTGCTGGCCGTCGTACCGCTGCTGGAGTGGACCCCGGCGATCGACGCCGTGGTGGACGACCTGCCTGACGCGGTCCTCGACGACCTCTTCACCGAGATCGCGTCCGGCGCTGACTGGGCAGCCGCCAAGGTCGCGTTCGAGCGGCTCAGCCCGACCGCTCAGGAGCGGTTGTTCGCTCGCTTCGACCGACTCTCGGCAGGGAACCAGAAGCGAATCCGTGCGGCCGCCGTCGGCGGTGAGCTCGGCGCTGCTGCGGCAGACCTGATGGCCACCGCACGAGCCTGACCAATGTAACCATTGACCAATGGCACAGTTCGTGGTGTCATCGAATGGTGCTGCCGACCTTCACGCCTCGCCCCCCGTCCTCCCGCGCCCGCTTCGCCCGCTGGGCAACGATGCGCACGATCCGACCGCTCGAGCACCTCGTCCCGGAGGGCGAGCTCGGCGTCAAGATCACCCGTCGACTCCTGGCCACGATGATGGCCGGCGCCGGTACGACACCGTTGGGCGTCGAGGTGGTCCCGGTCGACTCGACCACCGAGCGCCACGGGCGGATCAAGGGTGAGTGGGTCCGTCCGGTGACTCCGCGGCCGGGCATGGTGATCCTCTACATCCACGGCAGCGGCTACACCCTGTGCTCGACCAGGACGCACCGGCCGCTGGTCAGCCGGCTGGCCAGGGAATCACGGGTGACCGTCTTCAGCGCCGAGTACCGGCTGGCGCCCGAGCACCCGTTCCCGGCTGCGCCGGACGACATCGACCGCGCCTACAAGTGGTTGCTCGCCCAGGGCTGGTCCCCGGACAACATCGTCGTCGTCGGTGACTCGGCCGGTGGGCACCTCACCCTGGACCTGGCCCTGAGGCTCCTGCGTGAAGGTCGCGAGCTGCCAGCCGGGTTGGTGATGTTCTCGCCGCTCGCCGACGTGACCTGCGACCTGATTGCGGAGCGGGAGAAGGCGATCCCGGACCCGATGATCTCTGCCGCCGGGGTGCGCAAGCTGTTCGCGCACTACCTCGGCGAGACCGATCCGCGGCACCCGCGACTGACCCACGTCGTCGGGCCCGGTGAGGTGCTCCCGCCGACGCTGATCCAGGCCGGCGGCGCCGAGTTCCTCGCGGCTGACGCGCACCACATCGCCGACATGCTCGCGGCGACGGGAACCGACGTCCGGCTCGAGATCTGGCCCGGTCAGATGCATGTCTTCCAGGCGGCGAACCGGATGGTGCCCGAGGCGGACCGGGCCGTGCGCCGGGCCGCACGTTTCGTGGTCGACGCGCTGGACGCACGTGTGCGAGCCCGAGAATCCGGCGACCAGGAGGTCACCGCATGAGCAAGGTCAGCAGGAACTCACGTGCCGTCGTCACCGGCGCGGCCAGCGGGATCGGCCAGGCGTTCGCGCTCGAGCTGGCCCGGCGCGGCGGGCAGGTCGTCGTCAGCGACATCGACCTGGTCGGCGCGCAGCGCACCGTCACCGCGATCGAGGACAACGGCGGTTCGGCGATCGCCGTGCACTGCGACGTGTCCAGGCTGGCGGACGTCCAGCACCTGGCCGCCGAGGCCGGTCGCTGGTTCGAGGGCGTCCCGACGCTGGTGATCAACAACGCCGGCGTGGGCGCCGGCGGCGAGGTCGTCGGCGACGCTCCGATCGAGGACTGGCAGTGGACCCTGGGCATCAACCTGTGGGGCCCGATCAACGGGTGCCACGTGTTCGCTCCCATGCTCCGCGAAGCCGCCTGGAACGGACACGGCGGCGGGATCATCAACGTGGCCTCGGCGGCCAGCTTCGGAGCCGCGCCGCGGATGGCGGCGTACAACGTCAGCAAGGCCGGTGTGCTCTCGCTCAGCGAGACCCTGGCCGCGGAGCTGGCCGGAACCGGCGTCAAGGTCAGCGTGCTCTGCCCGACCTTCGTGAAGACCAACATCGTCACCTCGGGACGGATCAGCGACAAGGCGACCGCCGCGGCCACCAGGCTGATGCAGTTCGGGATGTCGCCGGAGAAGGTCGCTCGGATCTGCCTGGACACCCACGACCGCGGCGGCCTGTACGTGATGCCCCAGCTCGACGCCAAGATCGGCTGGCAGATCAAGCGCACGCTGCCGCACACCTACACCCGCGTCGTCGGCCTGCTCGAACGGTACGGACCGCTCGGCGGCGATCCCCTACCCGCGACGAGCCCGGTCGTCGAACTCCGCGAGACGCCAGCACCCGCACAGGAAGGCAGCTGAGATGGCCATGGACATGGACGAG
Organism: Marmoricola sp.; assembly: GCA_025964775.1. Classification (GTDB taxonomy): domain Bacteria; phylum Actinomycetota; class Actinomycetes; order Propionibacteriales; family Nocardioidaceae; genus Marmoricola. The sequence continues at coordinate 170,697 of JAOPYE010000010.1, read as the reverse complement.
ATGCTGCAGAAGATCAAGGACCGCCAGTGGGCGCTCGCCGACATCGACTGGGACGCACCCGGTGTCGAGACGATCAGCGAGGACTTCAAGCCCAAGCTCAAGGCGTTCATGGCAGACCTGTGCTGGATCGAGAACGTCGGCGCGCGCGGGTTCGCCGCGATGGCCAAGAAGGCGCCGACGCCGACGATCGCGGAGATCTACCGGTACTTCCACGCCGAGGAGCAACGGCACGCCAACGCCGAGCTCGCGCTGATGAAGCGCTGGGGCATGCTGGAGGGCGACGAGATCCCCGAGCCGAGCGTCAACATCCGGATGGCGATCGAGTGGCTCGACACGTACGCCGACGACATGCCGCTCTCGGTGCTGGGCACCGTCATCCCCATGCTCGAGGTGGCCCTGGACGGCGCGCTGCTGAAGTTCCTGCTCGAGGAGGTGCACGACCCGGTCTGCCACCAAGTTTTCGAGAAGATCAACAACGACGAGTCCCGGCACATCGCGGTCGACTTCGAGGTGCTCGACCTGATCGGCCATGCCCGGGCACGCAAGCTCGCGATCGACTTCGTGTCCAACGTCGCCTCGCCCGGCCTGATCATCGGGGCGCTGATGTACGTGCCGCTGCTCAACCGGATGCGCAACAACCTCGTGGAGATGGGTCTGGAACCCGAGAAGCTGTACGCCGCCATGAACCGGTTCGAGAAGCTCGGCCGTCGCGGTGAGTTCACCCACCGGGTGCCTCTCTTCCAGGTGCTGCGGGTGCACTCGAAGATGGTGGTGAACTCCGAGCACCCCTACCACCTGCTCGCCAACAGCATGGTGAAGCTGTCGGAGTACTACCCGAAGGCGCTGTTCCGCCCGATCCCGACCTGGTTCAAGGAGCTCACCTACGAGCCGGTGACCACGGGCGTGAAGAAGGGGATGAACGCCGCGTGAGTGCGAAGGTCTACACGACGCTGGTGATCGGCGCCGGCTTCACCGGTCTCGGGACCGCGATCAAGCTGCGCGAGGCCGGCATCGAGGACCTGGTGATCCTCGAGCGCGCGGACCGGGTCGGCGGGACCTGGCGCGACGCGACCTATCCCGGCGCGGCGTGCGACATCCCGTCCCAGCTGTACTCGTTCTCCTTCGCGAAGAACCCGGGCTGGTCGCGGACCTACTCGCCGAGCGCCGAGATCCATGCGCACATCACCGAGCTGGCCGAGCGCTTCGACCTGGTCAAGGACATCCGGTTCAACACCGAGGTCACGAAGATGAGGTTCGACAAGCGCGAAGCGCGCTGGGAGGTCAGCGCCGGGCGACGCACGTTCCACGCCCGTACCGTCGTCGTTGCCTCCGGACCCCTGTCGGACGCCAGCCTGCCGAAGATCCGTGGCATCGACGACTTCGAAGGCGCACGGATCCTCAGCGCTCGCTGGGACAACGACTACGACTTCGCGGGCAAGAGCGTGGCCGTGATCGGCACCGGTGCCAGCGCGGTCCAGATCATCCCCGAGCTGGTCAAGGTCGCCGGCTCGGTCAAGGTCTTCCAGCGCACCCCGGGGTGGGTGATGCCCCGCGTCGACCTGGTGACCCCGGAAGCCGTGAAGCAGGTGTTCGAGCGCCTCCCCATCGCACAGCAGGCGGCGCGCACTGCGCTCTTCGTGGCCCATGAGGCGGCTGCCACCGGCCTGGTCTGGAACACGCCGATCACGTCGGTGATCCAGCAGGCGGGGAAGCTGCACATCCGGATGACCGTGAAGGACAAGTGGCTGCGGCGGCAGCTGACCCCTGACTTCCGGGCGGGCTGCAAGCGGATGCTGATGTCGAGCGACTACTACCCGGCGCTGCAGGCCGAGAACTGCAAGCTGATCACCTGGCCGATCGCGAAGATCACCCCCCGGGGACTGCAGACCTGCGACGCCTTGCAGCACGAGGTGGACGCCATCGTCTTCGCCACCGGGTACGACGTTCACCTCGACGGTCCGCCGTACCCGATCACCGGGCTCGACGGGCAGGTGCTCGGCGAGGAGTGGTCCGGCCACCCCCAGGCCTACAAGAGCGCCAGCGCGCACGGGTACCCGAACCTGTTCTTCACCTGCGGTCCGAACTCGGGTCCCGGTCACAACTCGCTGCTGGTCTACGTCCAGGGCCAGATCGACTACGCCGTCGCGGGGATCCGCACGATCGTCGAGCAGGACCTGCGCTGGCTGGACGTGAAGAAGGACGTCCAGGACGCCTACAACGCGTCGATCCAGCGGCGGTTGAGGAGCACGACCTGGATGTCGGGCTGTTCCAGCTGGTACCTGACGGCCGACGGCTTCAACGCCTCGATGTATCCCGGGTTCGCGACCCAGTATCTTCGTCAGATGCAGGACTTCCGGATCCGTGACTACGAGGTCGCGTCGAACGCCGCCGTTCGGCTGTGGAACATCCCGCGGGACCTGGCGGCGGTCTGATCATGGCTGCGCCCTCCCTCAACCTCCGAGCGGTCGACAACGTCCTCGAGTCGTTGCGCCGCGGGCAGCGCCAGCTGGCGCGGGACCCGAAGGGGGCGGTGGACGCCGCGGTGCGCCAGCTGTTGTCGTTGGGGCGCGGGCGTGAGGCCCACGTCGAGGGCCGGACCTACCGGATCGACGACCTGGCCCGCGCCAGCAACGTCACGGTGCGCAACATCCGCGCCTACCAGGAGCGCGGCCTGCTGCACCCGCCGCGGCGGGAGGGCCGGGTCGCGATCTTCGACGACAGTCACCTCTCCCGGCTCAAGATCATCAGCTCGATGCTCGAGCGCGGCTACACCAGTGGGCACATCACCGAGATGCTCAACGCCTGGGAGGGCGGGAACGACCTCGCTGACGTCCTCGGCCTGGAGAAGGCCCTGGTGCCGCCGCGCCTGGAGGACGCTCCGGCGACGATGACCCTGGCCGAGGTGCGCGAGCTGACCATCGACAAGGACAGCCTCCAGCGCTACATCGACGTCGGGCTGGTCGAGATCAAGGGTGCGAAGGCCCTGGTCAAGCGGCCCGAGCTGCTGCGCGCCTTCGCCGAGATGCGCGGTTTCGGGATGCCCACCGAGGCGCTGGTCAAGCTGCACAGCGAGGTCTCGATGGCGGTCGACAACATCGCCAGGGCCCTGGTCAACGAAGCTGTGCGTCAGGTGGGCGAGACGTTCCTCGGCGCCACCGACCCCACCAGCGCCGAGGTCGGCGAGCTGGTCGGCACCTTGACCCGCTTCCGCGAGCTGGCCATGAACTCGGTGATCGGGACGCTGGCCGAGTCGATGGAACGCACCATCGAGGACCTGCTGACCGACTACCTCTCCCAGGTGCTGGCGACCGAGAACGTCGACGCCGGCTAGGAAAGCTAGAACAGGGCCGTCTCCCGCACGACCACCTGGTCCGGGGCCGCACCCGATCCAGCCGGGACGCTGCGCAACATGAACGCCCGGACGACCCCCCGAGGCGCGCGGTAGGTAGGTCTGACGACGACCCGCACCACCTGTGACTGCCCGGGCGCGAGCCTCACGGTCCGGAACGTGCCTGCGAGAACGGCGGCGGTGACGTCGCGACCGGCAGACCAGTAGTGCACCACGAACCGGGTCGTCCCGACGGTGCCGCGCAGGGCTAACGAATCGGCCCGGTTCCCGCCGTTGCGGACCAGCCAGTACGACGTACCGTTCTGACCGCGGTGGGTGGCCTGGTGCACGGTCGTGGCCCAGATTGTCGAACCGTCCTTGCGGATCGTCGAGTCGGCCGAGCGCACGGGTGGCACGACGGTGTAGCTGCGGGTCACCGTCGTGGTGTTCCCGGCCCCGTCCGTGGCCGTGACTGCCCACGACCGGGTACCCGCCGTCGCGGTGTCCAGCAGGCCGCCGGAAGCCCCGGTCACTGCGCACGTCGCCAGGTTCGACCCGCCGCGATCAGTGCAGTGCGCCCCGGCCGCTGCCACGTCGCCGACGGTGAAGCGCGCACCGTCAGCAGGCCCGCTGGGCAGCGCGAACGGCTTGATCTTGTCGGTCAGGTCGGTGATCAGCGAAGCCCGGTAACTCATGTAGCGCGAGTGCCCCGGCAGCGCCGGTGGCGCCGTGACCTCCCAGAGCACCTGCTTGTCGCTGGTGATCTCGGTCGCCAGCGCGTTGCGGTCGTCGGCCCAGCCGATCAGGGTGTCGCCGTCGGCCGTCCGCCTGGCCGACCCGGCGAACGAGGCGTACTTCCCGAGCGGCGTGTAGTCCCAGACCAGCGTCGCGGTGTGCGTGGTCGTGTCCAGCGCATACTCGGCGACCCGGGTCTGCCCCCGGTTGATCGTCGGCCCGGTCGGGTCGGCCGGGTCCACGCACAAGCCGTTGGTGCCGTTGTCGTAGAGCAGGATGTCTCCGTTGGCGAGCTCGCTGGCCGCGTGCTGGGCACAGGGCCCGCCGTACGGGTCGTTGACGAAGGTGAAGCTGCTGTCCCGGCCGCCGAGCTTCCAGATGATGTCGCCGGGCTGGTAGCCGTCGTGGGCGACCGTCGCGATCCGCAGCACCGCAGACAGGTGCCGGAACGAGACCAGCACGTCGCCGTTCTCGATCGAGACGATCGAATTGACGTGCGCGTAGTCGGCGTTCGTACCGGCGACTGTTTCATCGGCGAGTGCCGAGGAGTTCCAGGTGAAGACCGGCGTGCCGAGCGGATCGAGCTTCTGGATGGTCGCGTCGGTCTTGCCGGTGGTCGCGTTCGGCTCGTAGCCGAGCAGCAGGGTGCTGCCGTCGGGCAACCGCTCGGAGTCATGGCCGTCGGTGTTCGTCAGCGGTGCCTGACCGTGGGTACGGGCGCTCTCGGCCAATTGGTCATCGAGCGTGACCACGTCCACCCCGGTGCCGGCCGGGTCCGTGGTCGGACGCTGCACGGTGATGCTGCCGTCGGGCTGCTGCTTGAGGTCGAGGTCCTGGCGGGCCGCTGCCACGGCGTACATCGGGACGCCGTTGCGGTCGATGATCGTGTCGAACGCAGGAAGCGGGTTCTGCTCGAAGGTGTTCAGCGTCAGGGCGATCAGTCCGGGCTGCACGCCGGCCGCGTTCGTGGTGACGCTGATCTTCGGGAAGTCGGTCGGCAGGTAGATCACCGAGTACGCCGTCCGGCCGCTGCTGTCGTCGATGATCACCGACATCTCATCACCCGCGGTCAGCCCGGTGACGTCCGTCGGGCCGACCGCGACTGCTCCATCGACGTACACGGTGCCGGCAGGATCCGACGTCGTCGCGTCGACTCTCACCGTCCCGGCCGTGGTGGCGTCGGTGGTGAGCGCGTACCGGGTGATGGTGGGGTCGAAGTCGGGGTACATCGCGGCCCCGCTGCCGGTCACCACGACCGACCGCACTGCTGCCGTGGCCCCCGCCACCGGTGTCACAGAAGGTATGAACACGCTCAAAACAGACACCACCAGGCACAGAACTGCCCCCACGAACTTCCGCATCGGCCCTCCCCGGCTGATCCACGTCCGATCAGGCTATCCGGGTGAGGATGAACACGTCGCCGTAATCGACCACGACGCTCAGGCATGATGGCCACCGTGACCTGGTTCGACTCCGCGGCTGACGCCGACAAGCGGCTTGCCGCCGCCGGCTACCTGGCCGATCCCGCCACTGCCACCACGACCTACCTCGCCGGCGCGCTCGAGAAGCCTCTGCTCGTCGAGGGCCCGGCGGGTGTCGGCAAGACCGAGCTCGCCAAGGCGATCGCCCGGGCCACCGGCGCGGAGCTGATCCGGCTGCAGTGCTACGAGGGTCTCGACGAGGCACGCGCGCTGTACGAGTGGAACTACAAGAAGCAGCTGCTCCGGATCCAGGCCTCCTCGGGTGACCAGTCCTGGTCGGAGACGCACGACGACATCTTCACCGAGGAGTTCCTGCTCACCCGGCCCCTGCTGACGGCGATCCGTCGTGAGGAGCCGACCGTCCTGCTCATCGACGAGGTCGACAAGACCGACGTCGAGGTCGAGGGTCTCCTGCTCGAGGTGCTGAGCGACTTCCAGGTCACCATCCCCGAGCTCGGCACGATGGCGGCGGTACGGCGGCCGCTCGTGGTGCTGACCTCGAACGCGACCCGGGAGCTGTCGGAGGCGGTACGGCGGCGCTGCCTGTACCTGCACATCGACTACCCCGATGCCGATCGCGAGCACCAGATCCTCGTCGGCCAGGTTCCGGCGATCGAGGAGCGGCTCGCCCGTGAGATCGTCGAGACGGTGACCCGGCTCCGTGCTCTCGAGCTCCGCAAGGCTCCGTCGATCGCCGAATCCGTGGACTGGGCCCGCACCCTGGTCGCCCTGGGTACCGGCACCCTGGACGCGGCGACGATCGATGCCACCCTCGGCGTCGTCCTCAAGCACAGCAGCGACGTCGACCGCGCCGTGCGCGAGCTGCGGTTGCGACAGGGGTGAATCGATGTCGCTCCTGGATCGGCACATCGCGTTCGTCGAGGCACTGCGCACTGCCGGTCTTCCGGTCTCGTTGTCCGAAGGGCTCGATGCCGCCGACGCCGTCCTCGCCCTCGGCCTGAGCGACCGCGAGATCGTCCGGTCCGCCTACGCCGCGACCCTGGTCAAGCGACAACCGCACCGGGCCGGGTTCGACCATGTCTTCGACCTCTATTTCCCTGCCCTGGTAGGCGATCCCACCCGCCCCGACCAACCCGACGACGCCGAGGTGGACGAGCGCAGCGAGTCCCTCGGCGACGGCCCGGCCGACCTCGCCGACTTCCGCGAGCAGCTCGTCAACGCTCTGGGCATCGGCGACCCGGACGCCCTGAACGTCCTGGCCCGCGAGGCGGTCCAGCGGTTCGGCCTGATCCGCGGACGCGGTCCCGGTGAGCAGCGATGGTCGTCGTACAACGTGATGAACAGGGTCTCGCCGGGCGAGCTCGTCGACCGCGTGCTCGAGGGTCTGCTCGCCGACCTTGACACCGACCCGACCCTGCGCCGCCTCGTGGAGGCCCAGGTGGCCGCGTTCAGTGCCATGGTCGACGCGGAGGTCCGCCGTCGTGCGGCCGAGGTCCGCGGCCCCGAGCACGTGGCCCGCTACACCGTGCGCAAGAGCATCGAGCAGCTCGACTTCACCTCCGCGCGCAAGAGCGACCTGGAGGAGATGCGCCGCGAGATCGGGCCACTGGCCCGGCGGCTCGCGACCAGGCTCAACCGGCACAAGGCGTCGAAGCAGCGCGGCCCGCTGGACTTCCGGCGTACGGTCCGCGCCTCGGTCTCCTCCGGCGGGGTACCGCTCGAGACCCACCACCGTCCGCGGCGGGCGAGCCGCAGCGACCTGGTCGTGCTCTGCGACGTGAGCGGCTCGGTGGCGAACTTCGCGAACTTCACGCTGATGCTCGTGTTCGCGCTGCGCGAGCAGTTCAACCGGGTGCGCGCCTTCACCTTCGTCGACGAGATCCACGAGGTCTCGGACCGGTTCGGTCCGGGCGCGGACCCGATCGAGACGATGGCCTCGCTGGCAGCCAGTGCCCAGTACGCCAGCCTCTGGGGTCGCACGAACTACGGCCGGGCCTTCACCCGGTTCACCGAGCTCCACGGCGACGCGCTCACGCCGAAGACGAACCTGTTGATCCTCGGCGATGCCCGGTCGAACTACTCCGACCTGGCGCTGGACGTGGTCAAGCAGATGACCCACGACGCCCGGCACACCTGGTGGCTGAACCCGGAATCGCCGCGGCACTGGAACACCGGCGACTCCGCGGCGAACAAGTATGCCGCGCTGCTTCCCATGGTCGAGTGCAGGAATCTCGTGCAGCTGGGTGACTTCATCCACGATCTGGCGTAGGGCACGAGATTCCTGCATGCCGGGCTCTTTTTACTAGAAGCATGTCCAGCTGGGTGACTTCATCCACGATCTGGCGTAGGGCACGAGATTCCTGCATGCAGGGCTCTATTTACGAGAAGCATGTCCAACTGGGTGACTTCATCCACGATCTGGCGTAGGGCACGAGATTCCTGCATGCCGGGCTCTATTTCCTAGAAGCATGTCCAACTGGGTGACTTCATCCACGACCTTGCCTGAGCACGGGTAGAGTTGACGACTCCCCGATTCCCGTTCCGAAGGACCAGCGAAGTTGAACGATGACGTCGCCGCCCGCGAGATAGCGAGCGAGCAGGAGTTCGTCGACACGGTCTACCGCCAACTCGCGGAATCGGCCCGCTCGGCCGAGCAGCTCGCCGCTGAAGGCCGCGCCCGCGGACAGCTCGGCCACGAGGGCGGGCTCGTCGAGCGCGACGCGATGCTCTTCCAGGCTGCGCGCCGGATGGCGACCCTCGACGCGGCCCACGAAGGCCTCGTCTTCGGGCGCCTCGACATGCGCGCCGAGGTCGATCCCGAGCCCCGGTACGTCGGCCGGATCGGGCTGCGCGACACCAACCGCGACGTGCTGCTGATCGACTGGCGCGCGCCGGCAGCAGCGGTCTTCTACCAGGCCACACACGCCGATCCGCACGGCGTGATCCGGCGCCGGATCCTGCGCAGCCAGGGTGTCCAGGTCATCGGGGTCGAGGACGACCTGCTCGATGCCGAGGTCGAGACCGAACTCCCGATCGTCGGCGAGGGCGCACTGATGGCGCAGCTCTCCCGCGCCCGCGACCGCTCGATGCACTCGATCGTCGCGACGATCCAGGCCGAGCAGGACAAGGCGATCCGCGCCCCCGAGAAGGGGGTCGTCCTGATCACCGGCGGTCCCGGTACCGGCAAGACCGTCGTGGCCCTGCACCGCGCTGCGTTCCTGCTGTACGGCGACCGTCGCCGCTACGAGACGGGCGGGGTGCTCGTCGTGGGCCCGTCCGGCGTCTTCATGCGCTACATCGAGCGCGTGCTCCCGTCGCTCGGTGAGACTGCCGTCGCCCTGCGGTCCCTCGGCGACGTCGTCGACGGGCTCAAGGCCTCGCGCCGCGACGACCCGCGGGTGGCCGAGGTCAAGGGCGCCGTCGAGATGGCTGAGCTGCTCCGGCGTACGTCGCGCCAGTCGGTTCCGGGTGGCCCGCGCGAGTACCGGATGTTCTACCGCGACGACGTGATCACGCTCGGTCCCCGCGAGCTCGGCCAGGTGCGCCGCCAGCTGCTCTCGATGGGTCCGCGCAACCGGTCGACCAACAAGGTCGCCTCCACCCTGATCGACCACATGTGGCGCCAGGTGAAGTCCGAGCGTGCGCGCGAACGGACCAAGGAGGACTTCGCCGAGGAGGTCCGCACTGATGACCGTTTCCTCGACTTCGCGTCGAACTGGTGGCCGGTCCTCGACGCTGCGACCGTGCTCGGCTGGCTGCGCGACACCGACGTCCTGACCCGGGTTGCCGAAGGCGTCCTGGACGACGAGGCGGTCCGCTTGCTGACCAAGTCGTGGGGCGAGGACCTGTCGGTCGACGACATCCCGCTGATCGACGAGCTCCGCTACCTCCTCGGCGATCCGCCCCTGGTGAACGACATCGACGAGGACCCGCTCGGGATCGCCGACTCGTCGCTGGTCGAGCTCACCCTCGGCTCAGAGCGCGAGTACGGCGGACAGCGGTCCTGGACCCCGCCGACCAACCGGGTCGAGGACGACGGCTACGCGCACGTGCTCATCGACGAGGCCCAGGACCTGACGCCGATGCAGTGGCGCATGGTCGGTCGTCGCGGCCGCACGGCCACCTGGACGATCGTCGGTGACCCGGCCCAGTCCTCCTGGCCCGTTCCGGCCGAGGCGATCAAGGCCCGCAGCGAAGCCCTCGGTCAGAAGGCTCAGCACGAGTTCCACCTCTCGACGAACTATCGCAACTCCTCGGAGATCTATGCCTTCGCTGCGGCCTTCGCCGAGCGGGCCGGCCTGGCTGCTGACCTGCCGAACGCGGTGCGCTCGACCGGCAACGAGCCCGAGGAGCGCAGGGTCTCCGACCTGGAGGAGGGCACCCGGACGGCGCTGGCCGACCTGACCAACGCGGTCGACGGCACCGTCGGGATCGTCGTACCGGTGGCGCGGCGTGCCGAGGTCTCGGCCTGGCTGGCGAGCTGGCCCGGGTACGCCGAGCAGTCGACCGGCGACGAGGCTCGCGTGGTGGTGCTGACCGGCCTGGACACCAAGGGCCTGGAGTTCGACGGCATCGTCGTGGTCGAACCGGGTGAGATCGAGGCCGAGTCGAGCACCGGTGCCGCAACGCTCTACGTCGTCCTGACCCGCGCAACTCAACGCCTGGTGACCCTGACGCGCACGTGATTGTGGCGTAATCTGCGGGCGTGACACATCGCGAACGTGTTCCAGTGGTGATCGCCGTACTGGCGGCCGCACTCCTCGCCCTCGCCGGACTGGTCGTGCCGGGAGCAGTGGCTGCCGGCGCCATCGTCGCTCACGGCGGTGCCCGGCAGGTCTGGCTCACCGGCCTGCCCGCGCACGCGCGGATGGACCTGCTCGACAGCGCCGGCCACCGGATTGCGAGCAAGCGCGCCGACAGCTTGGGCGCAGTGCTCTTCCGCAACGTGAGGCCCGGGTCCGGCTACCGGGTCCGCCGTGACGGGACGGGCCAGTTGTCGGCGGCGTTCAAGGTGCACTCGACCGCGTCGGCTCCCTGGGATCCGGCGATCTACCACCAGAAGATCACCAGCAACGGGTACGGCTACCTGACCACGCGCGACGGCACGAAACTGGCCTACACGGTGCACCCGCCGACCAGTCCGGCCGACCTCGGCGGTGTTCCGGCAGGCATCGAGTTCCCCAACCTCAACCTCGACTTCACGCCGCCGTACCCGACGCTGATCGAGTACTCCGGCTACGGCACAGCGACACCGAAGGGCCCGGAGAACGGCATCGCGACCCTGGCCAACCTGATGGGCTTCGCCGTCGTCGACGTGAACATGCGGGGGACCGGGTGCTCGGGCGGTGCGTTCGACTTCTTCGAGACGATGCAGAACCTCGACGGGTACGACGTCATCGAGACCATCGCCCACCAGCCGTGGGTCAAGGGCGGCAAGGTCGGCATGATGGGCATCTCGTACGGCGCCATCAGCCAGCTCTTCACGGCCCAGACGGACCCGCCGGACCTCGCGGCGATCGCGCCGCTCTCGACGATCGACTCGGTGGCGACCACGCTGTTCCCCGGTGGCATCCTCAACACCGGATTCGCGCTCGCGTGGGCCAAGGAACGCGTCCACGACGCCCGCCCGGCGAGTGCGACCGGCGGCCAGGCATGGGCCTACCAGCGGGTCCAGGCAGGCGACACGATCTGCAAGGCGAACCAGGCCATGCACGGTGAGGCGGTCGACCTGCTCGCGAAGATCAAGGCCAACAGCCACTACATCGCGAAGGTCGCGGACCCGCTCGACCCGATCTCGTTCGTCCACAAGATCACGGTGCCGGTGTTCCTGGCCTGCCAGTTCGAGGACGAGCAGACCGGAGCTCACTGCCCGGCCCTGGTCCGGCACTTCACCGGCACGACCAAGAAGTGGTTCACCTTCACCAACGGGGTCCACACCGACTCGGTGGATCCCGAGACGTTCAACCGCTGGTACGACTTCCTCGAGCTGTACGTCGCCCATCAGGCGCCGGCGATCAACTCGGCCATCCTCCAGGTGACGGCGCCGTTGATCTACCAGACCGCGTTCGGGATCCCCAACTCCGACATCATGACGCTGCCGAACGACCCGATCCAGGGCCAGATCGTGTACGGCGCTGCGCTTGCTGAGTTCAACAAGACCCCGCGCGTGCGGGTGCTCTTCGACAACGGCGCCGGGTCGACCCCGCTGGTCGCTGCTGCGACCAAGCCGGGCAACCCCTACCCGGGGTACGAGCACGACTTCTCGACGTTCCCGGTCCCGGGCACCGTTGCCCGCTCCTGGTACCTCGCCTCGGGGGGCCGACTGACCGACGCGCCCACGAGGGCGAGACGCGTCGAGAAGTACACCGCCAATCCGAGGGCGATCGCGGCCACCGACTTCACCGGCAAAACCGGGAGCGGCGGGCTGTGGGGCAACGCGTCGCAGTGGTCGTGGAAGTGGCTGCAGCGCCCGGCAGGCACCGCTGTCTCCTACCTGACGAAGCCGCTGACCAGCAACACGACGGTGCTCGGTGCTGGTGCGGTCTACGTCTGGGTGCGGTCCTCGAAACCGAACGTCGACGTGCAGGCGACGGTCAGCGAAGTGCGGCCCGACGGCAAGGAGACCTACGTCCAGAGCGGCTGGGTGCGCGGCAACGAGCGAGCACTGGCGAGGGGCACCAACAACGTGCTCAAGCAGCGGAGCACGCTGCTCGAGCCGGTGCTGAGCCTGTTGAAGGCCGATGTCAGTCCGCTCCCGAGTGACCGGTTCGTCAAGGTCGCGATCCCGCTGTACTTCGAAGGCCACGCGTACCGGGCCGGGTCGCGGATCCGGATCACGATCTCGGCCCCGAACGGCGACCAGCCGATCTGGGCGTTCGCCGGAGCGCTGCCGCGTGGCACCGCGACGGTCGCGATCGCGCACTCCGCCTCGATGCCGTCGCGACTGGTGCTTCCCGTCGTACCGGGGCTGAGCATCCCGACGCCGATGCCGACGTGCGGTGTGCTGCGCAACGAGCCGTGCCGGACGTACGTGGCGATCAGGAACCGGACGGCTTCGTAACCCGGAGGCAACACCGACGGGCTACCGTCAGGGACATGGATCGACCGCACGTCATCGTCCTGTTCGGCGCCACGGGAGACCTGGCCCGGCGCAAGTTGCTGCCCGGGCTGCTCCGACTGTTCGAAGCCGGCCTGCTCAAGGACGCCCGGATCGTCGGGACCTCGCTGGAGGAGGTCGACACCGAGCACTTCGTGAAGCTGGCGCGCGACGCGTGCGAGGAGTTCGGCAAGGGTGAGCTGACCGAGGACAGCTGGGCACGGTTCTCCCCGATGCTGTCCTACGTGCCGCAGTCCTACGGACCCATGGCACTTGCGGAAGCGGTCTCGATGGCCGAGGCCGAACTCGTCGCGGAACTGGGCACGATCGCCGACAACATCGGCCGGCTGCACTACGTCAGCGTGCCGCCGAAGGCCGCCCTCGACGTGCTCAGCCAGCTCGACGAGGCAGGGCTGGTCGACCGGTCGCGGATCATCATGGAGAAGCCGTTCGGCACTGATCTGGCGTCGTCCAAGGTGCTCAACGAGCGGGTCCACCAGGTCTTCGACGAGAGCCAGGTCTTCCGGATCGACCACTTCCTGGGCAAGGAAGCGGCCCAGAACATCCTGGCGTTCCGCTTCGCCAACGGCCTCTTCGAGCCGATCTGGAACCGCAACTTCATCGACCACGTGCAGATCGATGTTCCCGAGATGCTCGGCCTCGAAGGCCGCGCCGCGTTCTACGAGGGCACCGGCGCCTACAAGGACATGGTGGTCACGCACCTGATGCAGGTGCTCGCGTTCATGGCGATGGAGCCGCCCACCTCGCTCGCCCCGGGGCCGATCAGCGACGAGAAGAACAAGGTGTTCCGCTCGATGCGCCAGCTGGACCCGGCGAACGTCGTACGGGGCCAGTACGACGGGTACCGCGGCAAGAACGGCGTGGCCGGCGACTCAGACACCGAGACGTTCATCGCGCTCAAGGTCGAGATCGACAACTGGCGCTGGGCCGGCGTCCCGTTCTTCCTGCGCACCGGCAAGAAGATGGCCGAAGGGGCCCGGATCATCTCGATCGCGTTCAAGGAGCCGCCGTTGACGATGTTCCCGGCGGGATCCAACGCAGGCACGCATGGCCCTGATCACCTGACCTTCGACCTCGCTGACCAGTCGAAGATGTCGTTGTCCTTCTACGGCAAGCGCCCCGGGCCCGGCATGAAGCTCGAGAAGCTCTCGATGCAGTTCGCCACCAACGAGACCATCAGCTCGTCCTCGGTCCTGGAGGCGTACGAGCGACTGATCTATGACGCGATGCGCGGGGACCACACCCTGTTCACCACGGCCGACGGTGTCGAGACGCTCTGGGAGAAGTCGCAGCCGTTGCTCGACAACCCTCCGCCGGTGCGCGCGTACTCCCCGGGCAGCTGGGGCCCGAACGCGATCCACCAGCTGATCGCCCCGCACGCCTGGCGGCTGCCCTTCGAGCGGAGCTGGCGCGCGTCGAAGAACGACTGATCCTCAGCTGGCCATGGAGTACTGCCAGTCGAGGTCAGGGCGCTCGGCTCGGGCGTTCAGCTGCCGCCGAGGCAGCCGTGTTGTCCAGATGAGTTGGGGTAACCGGTGCCTGCCGTGTAGGCGGCGTTGCTCCACTCTCCCTGCAACTTCCACGCGGAGCCGTTGGAGAAGGTCACCGACGGTGCCCCGAACGTCCAGGCGCACTTGTCGCCGTTCTCAGCCCCCTTCGAGTCGTACCACGCACCCGGGCTGGCGGGATCGGTCCGCGCCTCGCTCAGCTCGTGGGCGCTGACGTTCGCGATCGCGGCAAGGCCCTCAGAGTGCCCGGTCGTCGTGTCTGCGGGGTTGCACCCGGCATCTCCGTCCAGCTTGAAGAAGAAGGCGAACTCGATCCTGACTCCTGTTGGGCTGGTGCCTGCGGCGTGCCAGGCGCAGTAGCCCGCCGACCCCCGGGGCACGTCGGTGTAGACCGGGACGTAGCTGTTGCCGGACGGGTCGGGCACGATGGCCCCAGAGGACACCAGCTTGTTCACCTCAGCCAGGATGACTGAGGTGTTTGCGCCACCAGCCGCCGCTGACGTGTCGATCAGGTGGCCTTGGTAGGTGGACGTGGGCCCGACGACGCCGCCGCTCGAGTCGCGGTACTCGTCGCTGGTCCTGGCGTAATTGGAACCGCTGAAACCGGTGTAGAACGAGTCGATGCCCGTGATCTTGTCACCGCTGTAGGTCCCCCACGTCGTTCCCCAGAAGACCGCTTTGATCGCCGCGGTCGGCATGATGACACCACCGTGGAAGGTCATGTTGGGAGTCGGCTTACCCCCACCCCCACTCCTCGCTCCGTGCGGCCGGACCAAACCGCTCGCCGGACCTGCCACGCCCGGACCGGCCTTCGCCGACGCCGCGGGCGCCGGGCCCGCGTCCCGGGCGTTGGCCGGTACCGTCATCGATGCGACGCCCAAGGCCACCCCAGCGGTGAGGGCAAGAACTGTCAATACTCCGGACCTGCGACCCATCGCGGACTCCTCGCTTGTGGTGACAGCGCCACCAGGGGCGTCGACCGACGCCCGGTATCACCGCAATTATCCTCGCAGTTCGAGTTCCGGCGCGTCAATGGTCCGAGCGGGCCGCGAGCGGGCTACCCGTCGTCGCAGATCCGGATGTCTTGGAACCCTCCGGTGGTGGTCTCAGGGCCGCGGAGTTGTACCTGACCACCCCGATCCATTCCATCGAGTCGCCCGGGCGAATGTGCCCTAGCGTCAGCACATGGAATTTCGCCGTCTCGGCCGCGGCCCGATGATCGATGTGCGATCGCTCGAGATCGTCGGAGCGTCCCAGTGACCGTCGTCGCCGCCGTCCGACGCTGGCCATCGCGGCTGAGTGGTTGGCTGACGGCCCACGAGGTCGAGAGGACAGGTCGGACCGGACCGACCGGGGCACTGCTGCGGGTCGCTTGCGTCTACGTGATCGGGTTCGCGTTGCCCATCTACGCCGCGATCCGCTATCTCACGTCGGCCCACATCCGAGCCCTCGCCCACACCGCCACCGGCTGGTCGATCCAGAGCATCATCGTGCTCACCCTCACCGCTGTCGCCGCTGTCATCGCCGTCGCCTTCCTGGCAATCGAGGCCCCGTCCTGGTCCAAGCCGAGGGTGCCTGGCGCACGGTGGAGCGCAGAACTGAAAGCGTTCGGGCTCGGCTGGTGTGCCACCCTGGCGGGCTCCATTGCCAGCGATCTCCTGGGGATCGGCGCCTACCCTCGCAGTCACGCAGCCGCCTCCGCGTGGCCCAGTGCGGCTGGCGCCTTGTTCGCGGGGCCGGTTGAGGAGATCGTCGTGCTGGTCGTCCCGCTGGTGTTCCTGCGGGCCGCGAAGTGGCCGTGGTGGCAGGTCATCATCGCTGGGCTCGTGCTGCGCCTCGCGTATCACGTGTATTGCGGCTTCCCGGCCGCCGGCCTCACCGTGTGGGCAGTGGCGATGATCTTCATCTACCTGCGCTTTCACGCCATTCTTGGGCTGATCCTGGCCCACTCGTACTGGGATATGACAGGCACGGTCGGCGTCTACTGGTCGTCTGCCGTCGCTGGCCTGATGTTTCTTGCGCCTGTGCTTGGCCTCATCATCTGGGGCATCGTGGCCGTGATCCGCCGGCTGATCCGCCGATATCACCGGAACCAGACCGCCCTGATGGCGGCGGCCACCCCGATCGGTTGGCACCAGAACAGCGCCGGGTACTGGTGGTGGTGGGACGGACAGACCTGGATCGCGCCGCCGCCAGCGCCCGCAGCTGACGCCGAACCCTGACCACCCAGGCGTCAGTGACCGTGGCCAAGTGCGCTTGGTCGGCGTACCGTCAAACGATGGGTGAAAGCGATACCGAGCGCGTATCGATCGCGTTGACGCCGGACGAGGCCAAGCTCGTCATAGCTGCGCTCCGTCGATTCGAGCCCTACTGGCCGGCCGACATGGATGATCTGACCCGCATGGAGCTTCTGGCTGGCATCCGCGAGGCAATCAATCGAGTGACCACGTCGCTCGCGTCGTAGACCGGCCCCGGCCGTCAGCGCGGGTTGATCATCCAGCCGGTGTCGGCTTCCGGCGGCGGCTGGTCGTCGGCACGGCGCATGTCCTCGGGGATCGCGTAGGCGCTGTCCATGCTGTGCCGGTAGCGGCTCTTCGCACGAATGCTCACGTACACGAGCAGGCCGATGCCGGCTAGTACGAGGAACGAGATCACGGTCGCCACGGAGCCAACAGTAGGGGAATTCGGACCCCTGGACGTGATGTCGCCGACACATCCCGGTGACACGCGCAGGACATGCTTGAGCCTTCACATACTCTGGGTATGGAGGTGCAGACATGAGAATCCATCGTGATCCGAAGCTGGCCGTGATCCGCCAGCTCCCACTCTTCGCGAACTGCTCGGAGGCAGAGATCCAGGAGATCGCCGCGATCTCCGACGAGCTCTGGCTCCCACAGGGCAGGGAGCTCACGCACGAGGGTGCGCACGGCCAGGAGTTCGTCGTGATCGTCTCGGGCACAGCTGAGGTCTACAAGCGGGGCAACCACGTCGCCACCCTCGGCCCGGGCGGTTTCGTCGGCGAGATCGCCCTGCTCACCGGTCGCCCTCGGACCGCGACGGTGGTCTCCACCTCGTCGGTCCTGGTACTCGTGATCGCGCGGCACCGGTTCCTGTCCCTCGTGGACCAGCTGCCCGGGGTACGCGCGCAGCTCGACGAGGTCGTTCCTTTCCGTCAGGCTTCCTGAGCGCGCTGGTTTCCCTGCGGGGCCGAAGAGGCGCACACTGGCAGTACATGACAAGCCTCCCTGGTCCACGGCGTCGCCATCTCGCCAACAGTCCCTTCCAGCCCGATCCCGAGCCGATCATCGAGACGTTCGCGGTCGGGGACATGGTGTCCCACGACGCCCACGGGCTCGGACGGGTGGTGGGGGCCGACGCCGGCGGGGTGACGGTCGACTTCCAGACGCACACGGTTCGCGTCGTCAGCCCGTTCACCAAGATGTCGAAGCTGTAGCCAGCTCTCCGGTCACGGGCCGATCGCGATAACGGGCAGCAGGTCCGGCTGCAGGCGGCGGAGCGCGGATCTCAGGAAGCCGGCAGGTGCGGACACGCACCCTGAGGTCGCGCCGGCGCCGTTGACATGGAGAAAGATCCCGGCACCCCGGTAACGGACCGGGTTGTCGTAGTTGAACGACGTGACGATCGCCATCTGGTACTCGGTCGGGTAGTCCGCGAGCCGCTCGGATCCGTTCACGCGCTCGGGGTCCAGCCACCAGCGGAACCCGCCGGCGTACCGGCTGCGCCAACGGTTGTAGTCCGGCGAACGGTTGTCCTCGACCCAGTAAGACTGCGGTCTGATCCGGCGGTACGGCAGCCGCCAGCCGCTCGCGTCGGGTCCTGTACCGAATGCGGAGATCAAGCGGTACGTGCCAAGCGGGGTGGTGCCGGTCCCCTGGCGGCGCTGGCTGGCCGCGACCAGCCCGCCGTAGCCGATCCGGGCGTTTCCCGAGACCATCGGCCTGACCCACCGACCGTCGCCGAGGCGACGCCAGAAGGCGATCCGGGCATGGCTGCCCGAGGTCCGGTTCACGGTGATGACTTGTCGTGTCCCCGGTTCCAGCTGAACCGCGACACCGCTCAGCGTGATCGTCGTCGGCGGCTGCGGGGTGGCACTGGCCGCTGGCAGCGCGAAGGCGGCCAGTGCCGTCGCAACCAGCACTGTGCTTGCGGGGATCTTCATCCCCCGATCAAACCTCAGTGCACGGACTGCTGGTAACAGGCGACGTCGTACTGGGACTTCTCGGAGTAGTGCTGGCCACCGATCCCGCCGGCGCCGCTGTTGATGCCGGGCTCGTTGAACGGCGATCCCGGGCTGTTGGCGGCGTGTCCGGGCGTGTTCGGCTCGACCAGCTGGCAGGACTGGTCCGGCTGTCCGGGGCCACCCGGGGCGCGGTCTGCGAGCGCGGGGCTCGCGGACAGCAGACCGAGGGCTGCAGCGAGTGTCACGGTGGCGATGATGCGTCTCGACATGATGACTCCTTGGTGGGTTGGCGCACTGCTCGGGCTGAATCCCTCCCGTACCTGACACGGTCGGCAACCACGGATGGTTCACCCGTGTGCGAGGTCCAGTACCGTCGCGCCGGCAGCGTTGCGGACCTCGAGGTCCTTGATGTCGCTGGACCTCGTGGCCGTGGAGCCGGCGACATGGCTGGTCTGGCCAGGCAGCGCCCTCCAGGAAGCCATCCGCTCGGTGGTGCCATCGGAGCGCACGACGTAGATCGCGAACGTGGCGCCGGTGTAGTCGCTGCTCGATGCGCCGTACGCGCAGGTCAGGTCCACGCGGGTGCCCCAGGCCACGGGCGTCAGCGACACCCAGCCGGAGATCGACTGGGCTCCGATCGGCGTGAGTTGCCGAGCCGCCGCGGTCGGCGGGCTCGCCGTCGGCGGCGATCCCGAGTCGCGACCGGCGAACCCGGCCACACCGACGGCAACCGCCGCGGCAACGGACGCGGCGACGAGCCCGCCTGCGACCCAGGTGCGCCGACGTCGCGCCTGCCCGGCCCGGCGCAACAGGCCGGGCAGCAGCGTCTCGGGCAGCGGCGTCGGGACCTCGGCTGGATCGAGGAGCCCGACGGGCACCCGGGCCAGCAGGCCGGGAAGCCCGGCCAGCTCGCGAACCGACTCTGCGCACGCGGCGCAGCCCGGGAGGTGGCGCTCGAAGGCGAGCCGGTCCTCCGGGGTCAGCGCGCCGAGGACATACGCACCGTCTTCATGGTCGTGCCCGCACCCGGTCATGCCCCCACCCCCATCTCCTCCAGTGCGAGCCGCAGTGCACGCAACGCGTAGTGGGTGCGGCTCTTCACGGTTCCCTCAGGTACGCCGAGCAGGCGCGCAGCTTCTGCCACGGTCCGGCCGCGGTAGTAGCACTCGAGCAGGACCGCCTTGTGCTCGCTCGAGAGCTGCGTGATCGCCTCCGCGACGACCCAGGCCTGGAGCAGTGTGTCGGTCTGGTCGACCGGATCGCCGGGCTCAGGCAGCTGGTCGGTGGGCCGCTCGTTCTGGAAGCGCTTGCTGCGCCATTCGTCGATCACGATGTTGCGGGCGACGGTGAACAGCCAGGACCGGATCGAGCCGGGCCGCTCGACCAGCTCCTCGCAGTGCTGCCACGCTCGTAGGAACGTCTCCTGGGCGACGTCCTCGGCACGGACCGGATCGCTGGTCAGGTGCAGGCAGAAAGACCACAGCGCGACGGCATGTTCCTCATGCAGCTGCTGCAACAGGGCGGTCGGGTTCTCTGACATGGCGTTGGGTAGGTACCTCCACCCATGAGAACGAACGAGACGGTCGTCCGGTTCACGCCGACGCTCATTCCGCCCAGGCGAACCGGTGAACCAGGAAGCCGATCGACGCTCCGATGACTCCGGCGATCAACCCCAGGATGCGCCCGTAGGCAAGCGACAGCAGCAAGCCGGGGACCAGGCCGCCCATCACGATGGCCCAGGCGAGGGTGACGACGTAGGCCACACGGGACAGGACGCTCATGCCAGCCACCCTAGGGTGCAGCACCTGTCAGAGACCTGACACCCGTTATCTGTACCCTTGCGGTTACGTACCTGATCGGTTACGGTGGGAGGCATGGACACGGTGTTGCAGGCGCTGGCGGACGGGAGCCGTCGTACCTTGCTCGAGATCCTCCGGGTCCATCCGGCCACGGCCGGTGAGCTCGCCGCCGCACTGCCGATAGCCAGGCCAGGGGTGTCACGGCACCTGCGGGTGCTCCGCGAGGCCGGTCTGGTCGACGTACGCCAGGACGCGCAGCGACGGATCTACAGCCTGCGCCCGGAACCGTTGGCCGAGGTGGACGCCTGGCTCGAGGACTACCGCGCGCTGTGGCACTCCCGGCTCGACGCCCTGCACACCGAAATCGCCCGAGGAAAGAGGACCCGCTCATGAAGACCATCGGCAGCATGCGTGCGCTCGACGAGAAGCGCGGCGCGGTTCGCGTCGAGGACGTCTACGACACCGACATCCTCGACCTGTGGGACGCCTGTACGACGACCGATCGCCTCAGTCGCTGGATCGCCGAGGTATCGGGCGACGTGCGCGTCGGGGGCACGATCCACGTGAGCTTCACCAGCACCTGGACCGGTCCGGGGCGGATCGAGGTCTGCGACGGTCCGCACCACCTCCTGCTGACCATGCAACCCGGCACCGACGACGAGGCCGAGATCGAGGCCTGGCTGAGCGAGGAGGGTGACCGGACCCGGCTCGTGGTCGAGGAGCGCGGGCTGCCGCTGGACGGGCTCCACTTCTACGGCGCCGGCTGGCAGGCACACCTCGATGACCTGGGTCGTTCGCTGGCCGGCGAGTCGTCGGCCTGGAAGGTGCGCTGGGACGAGCTCACGCCTGTCTACGAGACGATGCCGATCCGCCAGTCCGCGAGGTAGTCCGGTAGCGGAGGATCGCCGCGCAGGTCCGGGGCCGGCAGCGGGTCGCCGAACGTCGCGACCATCGGCAGTACGCCGGCCCAGACCGGCTCGTCGAGGTCCTCGGGCGGATCGTCCGGGTCGCCGTCGCTGACCTTGACCGACCACTCGTCCAGGGCCAGCTCGAGGACCATGGTGGCGGCGAGCTCCCTGGCATGCGGGGCGCGCAAGGTTGCCCAGCGCCCGGGCATCCAGGCCTCGCTCATCGCCTCCAGGGCCACGAGCTTGTCCTCCACCTCGGTCGGTCGGCCGAAGATCATGGCCGAGCGGTAGTGCATCGAGGACTCGAACGCCGACCGCGCGAGCACCATCCCGTCCAGCAACGTCACGGTGACGCAGGCTTCGGCGCCATCGGCCAGCGTGCGAAAGAGCCTGCTTCCGGTGGAGCCGTGCAACAAGAGCCGGTCGCCGTCGCGGGCGCTGGCCACCGGGATGTTCACGCAGCCGCCGTCGTGGACGAACGCGACGTGGGCGACCCGGGCCGCGTCGAGGACGGCGTACAGGGTGGCCACGTCGGTGACCGCCTTCTCGGGGATGCGACGGATCCGGGTGCGGTCACTCATGCGCTTGATTGTGCCGTCTCGCCCCCGCAAAACGGCTCCGGAGGCCAGCGTTCGCGTTGGTACCGTTCCGAGCATGTCCCCCCATGCCGATGCAGCCCGCCCCGAACCAGGGGCCGCCCTCGCGCAGGTGATGGGGCAGCAGGCGTGGGCGGTGATCCGGATCCGCGACAGCGAGACGGTCACGCTGGTGGGTGGACCGCTGGCCGCGATCGACAAGCTGGCCGACATCCCGGTCGGTGACGGTGTTCCGGAGGCAGGCCGGCGCTTCGACACCCTGGTCGCAGTCCCGTTCCGCCAGGTGGCCGAGCGCGGGTTCGAGGTCCACGACGACGGCACCGCGCTGGCGGTCGTCCAGATCGAGCACGAGTTCGAGGTAGCGCTCGAGGACCTGATCGCCGCGCTTCCGGACGAGGCCGTGGACTTCACCGATCGCGGTGGCTTCGAACTCTCCGACGACCGGTACGGCGACATGGTCGGCCGGATCATCGCCGACGAGATCGGCCACGGCCAGGGCGCCAACCTGGTGATCGGTCGGCACTACCGTGCCCAGCTCGCGGACTGGACCCCGGAGACCGGGCCGGCCAAGGCGCTCACGGTGCTGCGCCGGCTGCTGGAGAACGAGCGCGGCGCCTACTGGACCTACTGCTTCTGGACCGGCGACCGGTTCCTGATCGGGGCCTCGCCGGAGCGGCACGTGAGCGTGCACGCCGGTGCGGTGCGGATGAACCCGATCTCGGGCACGTTCCGCCTGGGCGGGCTGGCGCCGGCGGAACGGAAGGAACGGCTGCTCGAGTTCCTCGCCGACGAGAAGGAGATCTACGAGCTCTTCATGGTCGTGGACGAGGAGCTCAAGATGATGTGCGACATCTGCCACGAGGGTGGTCAGGTGCTCGGGCCGTTCCTCAAGCCGATGACACACCTGGTGCACACCGAGTACCTGCTGGCCGGTCGGACCCGGTCGGACGTCCGCGACGTGTTGCGCACCAGCATGTTCGCGGCGACCGTGACCGGCGCCCCGGTCGAGAACGCCTGTCGGCTGATCAAGCAGTACGAACCGGAAGGCCGCGGGTACTACGCCGGCGCCCTGGCCCTGATCGGACGCGACGAGACCGGTGCCCAGACGGCGGACTCGCCGATCCTCATCCGCACCGCAGACGTCTCGCCGACCGGCGCGCTCAAGGTGACGGCGGGCGCGACGCTGGTGCGCGACTCCGATCCGGCGTCCGAGGTCGCCGAGACGTTCGCCAAGGCCAGCGGCATCCTCAGCGCCTTCGGGTTGGTGGCGGCGGCCACCGGCAAGCCGTCCCAGATCGAGGACCTGACCCACGACGAGGACGTGCTGATCGCGCTGAACTCGCGCAACCAGCGGCTCTCGAAGTTCTGGCTGACCGACCAGTCCGGGGCAGCGCCGGCGCCCGAGCTGACCGGTCGCTCGGTGGCGATCCTGCATGGCGAGGACGACTTCGCCAACATGCTCTGCCACGTGTTCACCGTGCTCGGGATGAAGCCGACCGTGATCCGCCACGAGGACTTCGTTGCGGGCAGTTTCGATGCCTACGACCTGGCTGTGGTCGGTCCGGGTCCTGGGGACCCGCGCGATCCGACCAGCGCCAAGATCGCGACGTTCCGGGGCGCGGTGGACGGGCTGCTGGCGTCCGGGAAGCCGTTCCTGTCGGTGTGCCTGGGCCACCAGGTCCTCTGCGACCGGCTCGGCATCCCGCTGGCCTTCAAGGACATCGTCTTCCAGGGGACGCAGTCCACGGTGTCGATCGGTGGGCGTCCTGAGGTGGTCGGCTTCTACAACACGTTTGTAGGAAGGCACGGTGTCGGTCGGCACCATGACGGTAACCCCCTGCCTGAGGGCGTGACGGTCGAGACCGATCCGGCGACCGGTGACATCCACCTGCTCGCCGGTCCGCACTTCCGCGGAGTTCAGTTCCACGCGGAGTCGATCCTGACCGAGAACGGCGTGGCTCTGCTGCAACGGCTGATGCTCGACCTCGTCAACCGGGTGACATGACCGCCAAGGTGATCGTGGTGGATCACCACGACTCCTACACCTGGAACCTCGTCCACCTGGTCGCCGGTGTCACCGGGGAGCTGCCGGTGGTCCTCGAGCACGACGAGCCCGGGTTGCTGGCCAGGATCGCGGCTGCTCCACCGACCCACCTGGTGCTGTCGCCCGGCCCGGGGCATCCGGCCGAGCCGGCCGACTTTGCCCTGGGAGCCGGGGTGTTCGGCCTGGGCATCCCGGTTCTCGGCGTGTGCCTGGGGATGCAGGCGCTCGTCCACGCCTTCGGTGGCACCGTCGAGCGCGTGGCGCCGGCGCATGGCGAGGTGGCCGTCATCGACCACGACGGGAGCGGTGTCTTCGCCGGCGTACCGGAGCGTTTCGAGGCCGTGCGGTACCACTCGCTCGCGGCAACAGCAGTGCCCGACGTGCTCAGGGTGACGGCGACGTCGCAGGGTGTGGTGATGGGGGTGGTCCATCGCGACCTGCCGTTGCACGGGGTGCAGTTCCACCCCGAGTCGATCCTGTCGCAGCACGGCCGGAGCCTGATCGCGACGTTTCTGACCATGCCCAGTCTGGGGACGAGATGAGTGCCCTGGAGGAGTTCGCCCGCATCGCGGCCGAGCACGAGCGCTGCTTCTGGCTCGACGGCGGTGGTTCGCAGCCGTGGTCGGGACGCCGTTCGATCATGGGCTGGCTCGAGTCCGACGAGGTGTCGCTGACCTTCGACGTCGTACGGCGCGAAGTCACCGAGCATCCGTCCGGGCGCATCGTCGGGGACGACATCTTCACCGTGCTGCAGGGGCGGCTCGACGGTGATCCCGGCACGCACTGGGTCGGCTTCTTCGGGTACGCCGCCCGCCCGGACCTGCCGGCACGCTCGACACCCGGCCTGCCCGATGCCGTCTGGATGCGGGCGCGCACGGTGGCCGTCTTCGAGGAGCCGGACCGGGAGCCGGTGCGGTTGGCTGAGCCGGCGTTGCGGCAGGTGGCTCCCGAGGGCTACGTGCGCGGATTCCAGCAGGTGCAGGAGGAGCTGCTGGCCGGCAACTCCTACGAGGTCAACCTGACCTATCGCGAGGACCTGGCGTCCGGGCGCGAACCGGTCGAGATCTACGGCCGCCTGCGCACCGACAACCCGGCGCCGTACGCAGGCCTGTTGCGGCACGGAGATCTCTGGCTGCTCTCCGCCTCACCCGAACGGTTCGCCACGATCGACAGGAGCCGGAGGGTCGAGACCAGGCCGATCAAGGGAACCACGCCGCGGGGAGCAACGCCGGAGGAGGACGAGATCCTTCGCGGCCGGCTCGCCACCGACGCGAAGTTCCGTGCCGAGAACCTGATGATCACCGACCTGCTGCGCAACGACCTGGCCATGGTGTGCGAGCCCGGCACGGTCGTGGTTCCCGGGCTGATGGAGGTCGAGTCGTACGCCAGCGTGCACCAGCTGGTCTCGACGGTCACCGGTCAGCTGCGCGCTGAGGTCGGCACTGTCGAAGCACTGCGCGCAATGTTCCCGGCCGGGTCGATGACCGGTGCTCCCAAGCTGCGCACGATGCAGATCATCGATGCGATCGAGGACGAGCCGCGCGGTCCGTACGCCGGCGCCTTCGGGTGGATCTCGGGTGACGGCCGTGCCGATCTCGGCGTGGTGATCCGATCACTGTTCCGATCAGGCGACGGGCCCTGGCGTCTGGGCACCGGCGGCGGGATCACGGTCCGCTCGGAGGTGGAGGAGGAATGGGCCGAGACGAGATGGAAGGCGGCACGTCTCCGTGCCGCCCTCCTCTGAGGTCCTCGCCGTCAGGACGTGCTGGAGGACGCGTCCGACCCGAGGGTCGCCGTGGTGGTCTCGGTCTTGCCGTTGCGCAGGTAGGTCAGGGTGACCTTGTCGCCGGGCCGGTGACCGCGGACCGTGGCGATCAGAGATTCGGAGCCGTCGATCAGCTCGTCGTCGACCTTCGTGATCACGTCGCCGTTGCGGAGACCGGCTGCTGCTGCCGCGCCACCTGACTCGACCGTGCGGACCAGGGCCCCCTGCGCGAGGGTGTTGCTGGAGACGTCGGAGACGGTGACCGCGAGCCGCGCGTGCGTCGGCTTCTGGTGCTCGATGATCTGGTTCACGATCGGCAGCACCTCGTCGATCGGGATCGCGAAGCCCAGGCCGATCGAGCCGCCGGTGGAGGAGTCCGAGGCGCCGTCCGCCGTACGGATCGAGGAGTTCACGCCGACGACGCGACCGCTCATGTCGACCAGCGCACCACCGGAGTTGCCGGGGTTGATCGCGGCGTCGGTCTGGATCGCCGGGTAGGTCGTGCTTGAGCCTGCGGACGGCTGCTGGGACTGGCCGTTGCCGAACCCGAAGCCACCGAACGGGCTCGTCGGCACCTGCTCGGAGGTCGAGACCGAGACGGGCCGGTTCAGGGCGGAGACGATGCCGGAGGTGACCGTCGAGTTCAGCCCGTACGGCGATCCGACGGCGACCACGGCCTGGCCGACCTGGAGCGACGAGGACCTGCCGATGGTGGCCGGGGTCAGCCCGGAGACGCCCTGGGCGTGGATGACTGCGAGGTCGGTGACCGGGTCGGTCCCGACGACGGTCGCCTTCACGGTCTTGCCGTCGTTGAAGTTCACGGTGATCGAACCGCCGTTGCCCGCGAGCGAGACGACGTGGTTGTTGGTCAGGATGTTGCCGTCGGCCGACAGGATGATCCCCGATCCGGACCCGGACGCCGAGTTGCCGGTGACGTTGATCTTGACCACCGACGGCAGCACCGAGGCAGCCACCTTCTCGACCGAGCCGCTTGCCGAGGACGCTGCGTTGGTCGCCTGCACCGGGCCGGAGGCGCTGGCGGCGACGGGTGTGCCGCTGCCGTTCCATGCGTCGTACCAGGCGGCGCCACCGACCCCGGCTGCCCCTCCGAGGAGGAGTGCTCCGACCATGATTCCCGCCGTGATGCCTCCGGGTCGACGTGCGGGTGCGGTCGCAGTCGCGGAGGCGGGCTGTTGGTACGGCGGGAGAGGCATGGTGTACCCGTGATCGGGTGAAGCGGCATCCGGAGCCGGTGACTGGACCGGGTCGTACTCGGGCGGGTTCGCGTCGGTCATGTCTCCGATGGTGCCGACCGAGTCTGAGAACTCTCTTTGAGGTCCCTACGACCGCGCCAAGACTTCGAGCCCCACCAGACGCGGCGCCTGGCCGCGTTGTCGTCGGTCGACGTCCGCTCCGCTGGCGCTCCGCCAAAGGACGCCTTCCCTCCTCCGCCTTGCCATGCACCACCTCTGATGGCGCTCGCTTCAGGTCGTCACGAGCGGCGGCGAAGGCTGCCCGGGAAGGCTGAACCAGAAGCCGGCTCCGCCGCCCGGTCCGGTGCCGGCGCGGACGATTCCGCCGTGGCGTTCGGCGACGCTCCGGACGATCGAGAGTCCGAGGCCCGACCCGGTCATGCTGCGTGATTCGGCCGAGCGGTAGAAGCGGTCGAAGACGTGCGGCAGGTCCCGCGGCGAGATGCCGGGCCCGCGGTCGGCGACCATCAGGGTGCCCTCGGTCAGCGTGACCATCACGGTCTCGCCCGGCGGGCTCCACTTGGCGGCGTTGTCGAGCAGGTTGGTGATCGCTCGCTCCAGCGCGCCCGCGTCGCCGGTCACCCACCACGGCGACGTCCGTACGTCGAACTCGACATCGGCGCGCCGGCGCACCCGGGCGACGGCCTGCTCGAGGATCGCCGTCAGCTCGACCGGCTCGACGGTCGGGACGACGGGTTCCTCGCGCGCCAGCTCGACGAGGTCACCGATCAGCGTGGTCATCTCGTTGATCTGGGCGCGGACGTCGTCGAGCAGCTCGGCACGGCTCTCGGCGGAAAGCCCGGTGGTGGCATCGGCCTGGACCAGCAGGTCGAGGTTGGTCCGCAACGAGGTCAGGGGCGTGCGCAGCTCGTGGCCGGCGTCGGCGACGAGCTGGCGTTGGCGCTGCTGGGAGGCCGAGAGCGCACGCAGCATGTCGTTGAAGGACTGGGCCAGCCGGGCCACCTCGTCCGAACCGTCGATCGGGATCGGCTCGAGGCGCTGGGTCCGGGCGATGTCCTCGACGGCGTCGGTGAGACGGCGTACCGGGCGCAGGCCGTTGCGCGCCACCGCCCAGCCGGCCAGGCCGGCGGTGATCATGCCGGCAACGCCGAAGAGCAGCATCACCAGGCCGAGCCGGTCCAGCATGCGGTCGGTCGACTCGGTCGACTGCGCCAGGACGAACGCCTGCCCCGCGCCGGCGTTGACCGCCACCACGCGCCAGCGCTCACCGGCCGACCAGACCGTGCGGGCCGAGTGGTTCCGCTGGCCGCGGGCGACCGCGATCTCGGTGGCACCGACGCCGAACGGTGCCTCGGTCCCCGGGCTGTAGAGACGCATCGGCTGGACGTTGGTGTCGACGAAGGTGATCTTCACGCTTGCCGCGCCGAGCGCCCACTGCGGGATCTGCTGGCCGGCGAGCACCTCGAGCGGATTGGTCGCCGCGGCCTGATCGGCGCGGGTCAGCAGGGAGTCGTCCAGCGCGCCCACGGTCTGGGTCCGCACCGTCGCGTACGCGGCGAAGGCGACCACGCTGACGGCGAACCCCACCGCGACCGTGGTCAGCAGGGTGACCCGGCTGGCCAGTGACCGGCGGTAGTGCAGGCCTGTCCATGCGCTGGTGATCGGGTTGCGGACGCTCACGTCGGCTCTTCGCGCAGGACGTAGCCGACGCCCCGCACGGTGTGCAGCAGGCGCGACTCGTTCTCGGCCTCGGTCTTGCGGCGCAGGTAGCCGACGTACACCTCGAGGCTGTTCGCGGTGGTCGGGAAGTCGAAGCCCCAGACCTCCTCGAGGATGAAGGAGCGTTCGAGCACCCGCCGGGGGCGTCGCAGGAACAGCTCGAGCAGGGAGAACTCGGTGCGGGTCAGGGTCATCGCGCGGGTCCCGCGCTTCACCTCGCGCGAGGCCAGGTCCATCGTCAGGTCAGCGAACTCGAGGTGCTCGTCGGGGTCGCCGACGTCGGTGCTGACGCGGCGAAGCAGGGCGCGCAGCCGGGCCAGGAGCTCGTCGAGGGAGAACGGCTTGGCCAGGTAGTCGTCGGCGCCGGCGTCGAGGCCCTCGACCCGGTCACCCACCGCGTCGCGCGCGGTGAGCACCAGGATCGGGACGTGGTTGCCCACCGACCGCAGGGCGCGGGTGGTCTCGATGCCGTCGAGGCGCGGCATCATCACGTCCATGATGATGGCGTCAGGCCCGATGGCGCTGATCCCGGCGAGTGCCTCGGCTCCGTCCTGAGCCAGCGAGACCGCGTAGCCGTTGAACTCCAGGGAGCGGCGCAGGGACTCACGGACGGCGCGGTCGTCGTCGACGACGAGGACGTGCGGCTTGGCTTCGGGACTCACGCTCCAAGAGTGCCATCTACCCCTGAGCGCACGCTGAGCAAACGACTAGGTGAGCTTGCGGGCGGCGTCCCCTGCGAGCACTCCGTAGCGGCCGCCGAACAGGGCGGCGTGCACGAGCAGCGGGAAGAGCTGGTGCAGCGGCTGGCGCTCCTCCCAGCCGTCGGCGAGCGGCGTCTCCTCGGTGTAGGCCGCGAGCACCCGGGCGAGCTGGGGCAGGCCGAAGAGGGTCAGCATCGCCAGGTCGGTCTCACGATGGCCGCCGTACGCCGCCGGGTCGACCAGCACCCCGGAGCGTTCGACGTTCCAGACCAGGTTGCCCGACCACAGGTCTCCGTGCAGGCGCGCGGGTGGCTCCTCGGGTCCGGCCAGCTCGACGATCCGGTGCATGACGCCGTCCACTGCCGCCGCGTCCTCGGCATCGACGTGGCCGCGGTCGACAGCGAGGCGCAGGTACGGGAGCACCCGACGGACCGCGAAGAACTCCGGCCAGGTGGGCGCCGTGCGGTTGGGCAACGGCAACGATCCGATGAAGCCGTCCTGCTCGGCACCGAACGTGGGTGCGCCGCTGGCGTGCAGGCGGGAGAGCATCCGGCCGAGCTCTGCAGCTGCTTCCGGTGAGGGCCGGGTCGGCTCGATCCAGCCGACGATCAGGCAGTCGGCCTGGACACCGAGCACCTCCGCGACGGCGGCGACGCCGGGCTCGGCGAGCCAGCGCAGCCCCCGGGCCTCGGCCTCGAAGAAGCCTTCGGGCGCGTGCGAGCGGGTCTTCATCAGGGCCGAGCGACCGTCACTGAGCCGGATCCGGGTCGAGGTGCAGGTGTCGCCGCCGGCCACCGGAGACGTGGAGACGACGGCGGAGCCGAGCAGGTTCTCAGCTCTCTCCGCGAGAGTCCGCATCCGGGCCATGGCTCATAGTGAACCTCCGTACCCATGCTGACCAGACCTCACGACGTCGACGAGAGCCGCCGAGGTCCGCTCGATCATCGCGAGGACGGCCGCGAAACCGTCCGCGCCGCCGCACCAGGGATCCGGTACGTCGGGCACCGGCTGGCCCGGGTCGACGGCCGGGTCGTAGCTGCGGAACAGCCGCACCCTGTCGTGCCGATCCGCCGGCAGCACGGCGAGGACGTCGGCCAGGTTCTGCCGGTCCATCACCAGGATCAGGGCGCTGTCGAACCACTCGGGACCGAACTGGCGGGCCCGGTGTCGGCTGGGGTCGTACCCGGCGTCGGCCAGGACGCGTGCGGAACGCGGGTCCATCGGCTCTCCGACGTGCCAACCGGCGGTGCCGCAGCTCTCGGCGACCACGTCCAGCTCGGTCTGGTCGAGAAGGGCGTTGAGCACCACGTCGGCTGTCGGAGACCGGCAGATGTTGCCCAGGCAGACCAGCGCGATCCGCTGCGTCGAGGGAGTCGTCACTCGCCGTCGGGCAGCACGGCGGTGGCGATCATCGAGGCGATCGAGATCACGATGCCGCCCCAGACCGCGGTCCAGAACCCGTCGACGTGGAAGTGCAGACCGATGCTGCCGGAGATCTTGCTCGTGAGCAGCAGCATCAGCGCGTTCGTCACGAACAGCCCCAGGCCGAGGGTCAGGATAATGAACGGAAGCGCCAACAGGTTCACGATCGGTCGGACCACGCGCGTGATCAGGCCGAAGATCAATCCGACGACGAGCAGGGTCTCGATCTTCTGGCCGTCCCCCGAGGCGCCGGCGAGCGTGATGCCCTTGAAGAGCCACACGGCGGCACCGAGGCCGAGGGCGTTGATGACGACCCAGATCACGAACTTCATCATGGGACCGACCCTACGCAGGTTCGAGGGTCGCAACGGTTGTTTCAGGGTTGCCGGACCGACTCCAGCAACGACTCCTCGGCGCCCGCGAGGTGCTGCACCAGCGCCGCGCTGGCATCGGCGATCCGACCGTTCTCGAGCAGGCCCAGGAGATCGCCGTGCGAGTGCGCTTGCTCACGGACGTTGCCGCGCACCCGGTCGAGGTGGGCGAGCGCGAGCCGGATCTCGGCGTACAGGGTCTCGGCGAGCGCGATCAGCCGGGGAGACCCGGTCAGTGCCGTGATCGACCGGTGGATCTCCAGGTGCGCGGCTGTCAGGTCCTGGGCCGGCGTTCTTCTCGACGCGAGTCGGTCGAACTGCGCCACCGCATCCCGTACGCCGTCCCGGTCGGCCTCTGGCGCTGTCGGCCAGGTGTTGATGCCGGCAGATTCGAGCACCAGCCGCGCGCGGCAGATGTCACTGATGCCCTCGGCGGTGAGGGCGTGCACCACGGTGCCCTTGTTGGGGATCCGGTCGACCAGGCCGTCGGCGACCAGCGTGCCGAGCGCTTCGCGGACTGTCGATCGGGAGACGCCCAGCGAGGCGGCGAGGGCCACTTCGCGCAGTGCCGTGCCGGGTTCGAGCTCACCGTCGAACAGCGCGCGGCGCAGCTCGTCGGCGACCCGGTCCACGATGCTGACCGGTTCGACGCTGAGGCTCGCGAAGGCGCTCTGATCTGGCACTCCCTGATTGTCGGACAAGATTTGGACAACCGGCCAGGGATGACGCACACTGAGATTGTCCGACAATCGGGCAACCATGGATGTTGCTGAACCGGGGAGGGTGTCATGGGGCAGGAATCGAGCAGGGAGTTGTCCTGGGGCCGGGATTACCTCATGGTCGTGCCGGACCACTTCAGGGTGGAGTACCGGATCAACCCGTTCATGGACCTCGAGGACCAGCCCGATCCGCTGACGACGCGCACCCAGTGGGACGCGATCGTCGCGGCGATCACCGACGCCGGCGGCACCGTCACCGTGCTCGACCAGCGCGCGGACGCCCCCGACATGGTCTACGCGATGAACCTCGGCCTGCCGCTGGCCGGCCCCGAGCCTGTCGCCGTCGTCTCGCACATGCGCTACCCCGAGCGCCGGATGGAGTCGGCGACGGCCACGGCCTGGTTCACCGACCACGGCTTCGGTGTCCGCACGATCGGCAGTGACGGCATCGGTGCGCACTTCGAGGCCGGAGATGCATTCGCCTGGCGCGGCGACCTCATCGTCGGGTACGGACCGCGCACCGACCGGCTCGCGCTCAAGCACCTGGCCCACGACCTCGACGTGCGGGTGCACGGGGTACGCATCGTGCACCCCGGGATGTACCACCTGGACCTGGCCTTCGGCCCGCTCGACGCCTCTCGCGCGATCGTCTGTCCGGACGCGTTCTCGTCACAGGACGCAGCTCGCCTGCTCGATCTCGTCCCGGACCCCTTGGTCATCACCGAGGCCGAGGCGATGACGTTCTGCGCGAACTCGATCGTGATCGGCCGGACGGTGCTGATGCCCGCGTGTCCCGACCGCGTGCGGTTGCAGCTGGAAGCGTGGGGCTTCTCGATCGTGATCGTGGACGTGAGCGAATTCCTCAAGGGCGGTGGAGCGATCCGCTGCCTGACCAACCCGCTGGACGTGACCCTGGGTCGCGACCTGATGACCGGTCGAGGTCAGGTGATCGCGACCGGGTCGATGTGAGCCGGACGCGACGCCTGCCCGATGAGGATGCCCGCCACGACGGCCAGGCAGCCGAGGATCGCGACGGGTCCGAGCGACTCGCCGAACCAGCCCCAGCCGAGGGCGGAGACTCCGATCGGCTCGAGCATCGCGATGACGGTGACGGTGGTGGCGCGGACGAACGAGAGAGCGAACAGCTCGGCGAAGAACGGGACCACCGTGCCGAGCACGACGACCCAGGCGAGCACCGCCCAGAGCGGAAGGTGCCCATGGTCAAGGGTGCCGAGCAGCGAGACGTGCCTGTCGAGGTGACCGGTGTCGAAGCGCGTCAGCGGATCGACGACGTTCAGGGCGACCGTCGCGACCCCGAACGACCACAGGATCAGGCGCAGTGGGTCGAGCCGCGCGACCGCGGCTTCCCCGATCAGGAAGTAGCCGGCAAAGCAGACCGCGGCGGCCAGGCCGGCCAGGACGCCGAGGCCGTCGAACCGGGCCCCACGCCAGACCTGGGTGGCGGCGCCGAGGCCGAGCACTGCCAGGCCCAGCCCCCACCAGAGACCTCGCGTGACCTGTTCGCGCTGGACGAAGCGCGCCCACAGCGCCACCAGGATCGGTGCCTGGTACTCGAGCAGCAGCGCCATCCCGACGGGGAGCCGGTCGATCGCCACGAAGTAGGTCCACTGCAACGCCGCGACGCCGATGAGCCCGTGCGCCACGACCACCAGCAGCATCCGCCCAGGCGGCGGCCGCAGCGCCGAGCGCCGGAAGAGTGCGGCGATCACCAGCAGGACCGCGAAGGTCAGCGACACCCGGATCGTGGTGAGCATCGCCGGCTGGACGCCGGCACGCAGCGCGACCCGCGAGACGCCCGCGTTGACGGTGAAGCAGCACGCCCCGAGGACCACCAGCCCGACTCCGAGGGCAGGGCGGCGCGACAGCACCCCCGCACTCTATGTGCGGTCGGACATAGGGTGCTCAGATGAGCTCACCGACCCCACGTGCGGCGCTCGCGGGCATCCCCGCCTACGTGCCCGGCAAGCCGCCGACGGCGCGGCCGGGAGTGACGGCGTACAAGTTGTCGTCGAACGAGAACCCGTACCCGCCGTTGTCCGGCGTGCTCGAGGCGGTGGCCGCGGCGGCGGGTTCGATGAACCGGTACCCGGACATGGCATCGACCGCACTGCGTGAGGCGCTCGCCGCGCGAGCCGGCGTCGGGATCGACCAGGTCGCGACCGGCACCGGGAGCGTCGCGGTGATCTACCACCTCCTGCAGGCGTTCTGCGATCCCGGCGACGAGGTCGTGCACGCCTGGCGCTCGTTCGAGGCCTACCCGATCGGCATCACGGCGCAGGGGGCGACCTCGGTCCCCGTGCCGCTGACCTCCGACGGACGGCACGATCTGGAGGCGATGGCTGCCGCCGTCACCGACCGGACCCGGGTCGTCCTGCTCTGCTCGCCGAACAACCCGACCGGCCCTGCACTGCGCCACGCCGACGTGGTGGCGTTCCTCGACCACGTCCCGGGCCAGGTCCTGGTCGCGATCGACGAGGCGTACCGCGAGTTCGTCCGCGACGACGACCCGCTCGACGGCGTGCAGCTCGCGAAGGAGCGCGAGAACGTCGTGGCGCTGCGGACGTTCGCGAAGGCCTACGGGCTGGCCGGGCTGCGGGTCGGCTACCTGATCGGACCGGAGCCGATCGCGGCTGCCGTGCGCGCGTGCTCGCTGCCGTTCGGTGTCTCGACGATCGCCCAGGCGGCCGTCCTCGCCAGCCTGGGCGTCGAGGACGAATTGATGGCCCGGGTCGAAGCGCTGGTCGCCGAGCGGGACCGGGTCACCGCCGGACTGCGCGACCAGGGCTGGGCCGTGCCCGACCCCCAGGGCAACTTCGTCTGGCTGGACCTGGGTGCCCGTACGACGGACTTCGCGACCTTTGCCGAAGCGGCCGGGATCACGGTCAGGCCGTTCGTCGACGACGGCGTGCGGATCTCGATCGGAGAGACCGCGGCGAACGACGTCCTGCTAGGGCTGGCCGGTGATTTTCGCAAGGTCCACCTGCGAAATGGTCCGGGGGATCCCGGTTAGATCCGGTTTGGCAGGCCACCGCCCGGCCCCACCGGGCTAGCCCACGGTGACCGCCTGTCGAACACCCCTTGCCGGGCGGTCCCCCCTGGTCGTCCACTTGCTCCAGGACGTGGGGGATTGTCTGATCGCAGACGCCGAAGCCAGCCCCCAGATACTGGATCGGGCGACTTGCACCCACCCCCCCAGGGGGCAGCGCCGACACCACCCGCTCCAGTGCGGCTTCGGAAGGCGCGTGCCTGGCCTCGTCGCCCGGCACGCGCCGCCCCGTCCGCGTGGCCTGACATCGGGGAACCTGTAATTTGGGCAGCGTGCGCGCGGTGGACAACGGGCTGCTCCAGGTACGACGGGTGATCCCGCTCGTTGCCCTGCGCGCGCTGGTGCGCAGGCACATCGATGTCCTGATGCAGGATCCGGAGTTCCGCGAGATGCAGGAATCGGAGCTGAGGTTCCTGCTCGGGCACACCGACCGTGCGCACGAGATCCCGGTGCTGGCCCACGCCTTTGCGTTCCACTCCGCCATGCGGGCCCATGACCGCTGGCACCCGCGGAAGATGCGCCGCCAGGACGTGCGCGGCATCGAGTGGCTGACCACGAAGCGGGACCCGGACCGGGGGGTGATCCTCAATTTCATGCACCACAACGACTACCCGGGTGTGTTCACCTCGCTGACTCGTGCCGGTGCCGGCCCGATCCTGATCGTCGCGATGCCGACCATGCTGGAAGCCGGGGTCGATCCCGGGATGCGGCAGATGATGCGCACCGTGCTGTCGCACCGGAGCAACCGGGCGGTCGCGGCCGCCGGCGGGACCGACTTCATCGCCTCGCACCTGAAGCCGGGGACGACGATGGCCATCGCCTCCGACCTGCCCGGCCGCACCGAGGTGACGTTCCTGGGCCGTCGCGTGCTGGCCTCCTTCGGCGCCGCCCGCATCGCGACGATGACGAACTCCCCGGTCGTCGTGGTCACTGCCGTGCGCGAGGGCGCCGGCCACTACTTGCAGCTGCACCCGCCTCTGGAACCGCGAGAATTCGAGGACCCGGCTGATCTCCTCGACGAGATGCTCCGCATCCACGGCGAAGCGGTCCTGGCCTGGCCGGAGGCGCTGGAAACACCGACGGCCCGGCTGGGAAGCGTGCCGGACTGAATCGATCAGCCCGCCGGCAGGGTGATCGAGAAGGTCGCCCCGCCCGAGGGTCCGGACGAGTACATGACCGAGCCGCCCTGGGCCTGGGCCAGGGTGCGGACCACGTGCAGGCCGAGTCCGGTCCCTGCGGACGCAGTCCCGGACGCC
Source organism: Marmoricola sp. (assembly GCA_025964775.1). GTDB lineage: Bacteria > Actinomycetota > Actinomycetes > Propionibacteriales > Nocardioidaceae > Marmoricola. The sequence goes on along the minus strand of JAOPYE010000010.1, from coordinate 134,785 downwards.
CGGCTGAATTCGCGGAACAGGTGCGGCCGGAACTCGACCGGAACCCCGAACCCGCTGTCGCTGACGTCGATGCAGACGAAGTGCTCGTGGTCGTTGCTGGCGCGGACCAGCACGTTCACCGGAGGGCGGCCGTACTTGTGGGCGTTGGCGAGCAGGTTGCCGAGCATCTGCTCGAGCCGCAAAGGGTCCGCGGCCACCGGCCGGGGATCGATGACCTGGATGGTGACGGTGTCGGCGTACCGGTCACCGACGACCCCTGCGATGACGTCGAACGGGTCGACCGTCCGGGGCTCGACCAGCAGGGTGCCGCGCTGGATCGCGCTTGCGGTGATCAGGTCGGCGCTGATCCCTTCGAGCATCCGGGCCTGGCGGACGATCGAGGCGAGCATCCGTTCGCCGTCCTCGGGGCTCGTCGTGCGTTGTTCGGACAGTGTTTCGGCGATCGCCCGCAGCACGGAGACCGGACCGCGGATCTCGTGCGCGGTGGTGGCGATCGCCGTGCGCAGGGTCGCCACCTCGTCGGCGGTCGGCTGCAGGAACAGCAGCAGGGAGTCACCGGCGTGCCTGAGCGAGACGTGCGTCGACCGGGGACCGACGTGGGTCTCGAACGTCAGGTCACCGCCCAGTCGATTGTGGGCCAGCGTGGTCGCCAGGGTCGGAGCGAAGCTCGCGAGCGGCGCGTTCGGCCTGGGGACGGACTCGAGAAGGTCGAGAGCCGCCGGATTCGCGGCGACCACCCGGTACGGCGGTTCGGCGGTGACCTCGAGGATTCCGTACGGCGCCAGCGCCACCGTGTCGGGCGCCGCTGCGCGGACCGCGGCGATCGGACGTGCGGTCGCCTCCGACGCCTGACCCGGCGCGACGAGAGCCGGTCGGGAGTCGGTCGCGTCCGCCACCACCCGGAGTGGGGAACCGCTGACGACGTCGCGTATGTAGTCGAGGATCCGTCCGAGCGAGGCGCCCTTCTGCAGGTAGGCATCCGCACCGAGCTCCAGGGCCCGCTCGGACATCTGATTCGCACCGAACCCGGAGAGCACGATGATCCGCGCGTCGGGAGCCAGCTCCCGGATGGCCGGCAGTGCCTCGAGGCCGTCCATCACGGGCATCGAGAGGTCCAGCAGGACGACGTCGGGGTTGCCGTTGCGGACTGCCTCGATGCCGGCTGCACCGTCGCCGGCCTCGCCGACGACCTGCATCCCGCCCCTGACCAGTGCCATCCGCATGAGTTCGCGCAGGTCGGCGGTGTCATCGATGATCACCACGCGCAGCGACTCGGACTCCTGCAGGGCGGCCGTCATCCGCGCTCCCCGTCCCCGATGTCGACGTGTTCGGGATGGTCGATGACCGCAGGTGAGCTGCGGAGCAGGAGGTCGGCCCCGTCCGGGCTGCGGCCGAGCAGGTCGGTGATGATCCGGCTCGCTGCGGTGATCGAGGACGCGAGCGCTTCCTGCGACCGGCCGGGCTGGTCGAGATCGAGGGCCATCTTCGCCACGACCAGTCCCTGCAGGACGGTGTCGTTGAGCTCGAGGGCCTGGCGTTCGCGCTGGCGCAGGTCCTCGAAGAGCTGGGCCCCGTGCATCAGGGACGAGTAGTTGCGCCGCAGCGTCCAGTAGTAGACCGCCGTGAGCGCACCGACGACGTCCCAGATCGCCAGCGGCCAGCCCCAGGCCTGGCGCATCGCGAGGCCATCGGGGTCGCTGATGCCGAGGCTCGGCAGCAGCATGTGCAGGGCGTGCGCACCGTGGTGGACCGAGCAGGTGAAGAAGATCGCGCCGGTGGCGGCACCCAGCGGATTGGTCCGCAACTGGTGGCTGCGCGCGAGCGGCAGGATGATCGCGAGCGTGATCAGCATGTACGCGACCATGATCACCGCGTTCCCGATCAGGCCCACGGTCCAGGAGTGCATCTCAGGCCCCCGCGGTGCTCATGAGCCGGTGCCGCTCAGTGACAGCACGGCAAGCAGCAGGACCGAGACCACGGTCCACGCGCGCACTCCGCGGTGCCAGTCGACCCATCGAGCCAGGTGCAGCGTCCCGCTGGGTGCGGTCCGGGGAAGCCGTTGGAGCATCTGGACGCACGCTGCGACGACGACGAGTTCCCACACGGTGCCGGCAGCGTCCCAGGTGCCGAGAGGTTCGGGAGTGGGGAGCAGCCCGAAGGGCAGGCCGACGGTGCGGGTGACCAGCCAGAGCGTCAGTACGCCGGCGTTGCCGAGGGCGGCGATCGCCACCAGGCGACGGCTCGGCCTGAGCACCATGACCCACGACCAGCCGAGCTGGGCGATCGAGGCGGCGGCGAAGAACAGGCCGAAGACGAGGCGCTCGCGGAAGTGCTCGGGCCCGACCGCGGCGTGCACGGCGGCTGCCGCGGCGCAGCTGATGACGGCGAGCGGGAGCAGGGTGCCGGTGACGACGTCGGCTCGCGCCGGCTCCACCGGGTCGGGCGTCGCCAGCGATCCACCCGACTGGCCGAGGGTCCCTGCGGAGATCTGACCGGCAAGCGCGAGGACCCGGAGCTCGTGTTCGTCCGCGGGTCGTCGTACGGGCATGAATCGGGGCGCGAGGAGCGCGACCAGACCCACGAGCCCCACGGCCAGGACGGCGTAGTGGATCGCATGTGCCAGCGACAAGGCGCCGATCGTCTGCGCGGTCATGAACCCCTCCTGCCACCGCGTCCCCCAACGCAATGGCCCGATCCACAGTAGGTGCCCGAGGGCACTCGTGGAACAGAGCGGTGCAAAATCTGACTATTCGGACATCCCCGATGCACATTCGGGCCATGCCGCCCTGACCAGTCAGTCAGGGTCCGGCGCGAGCGCCGCGGGAGTCCGGACGCGTTCGGCGGAGATCACGATCGCGACCCCGACCACGATCACCGCTCCGCCGACCAGGATGGCCGCGGTGACGGGTTCGTTCAGGATCAGGGCTCCCAGGATCACGGCCACCACCGGATTGACGTACGCGTAGGTCGCGACCAGGGAGATCGGGGCGTTCCCGAGAAGCCAGACGTACGCCGAGAACGCGACCATCGAGCCGAACACGACGAGGTAGCCCCACGCGACCCAGACGTGCGGCGAGTACGCCGTCGGGTGCAGTCGTTCACCGCTGATCGTCCCGGCGACCAGCATCACCACGCCGCCGGTCCACATCTCGTGGACGGTCATCACGAAGGCATCGGCGGGCAGGGTCAACCGCGGCTGGACCCAGGAGCCGAACGCCCAGCAGGTACTGGCGAACAGCACGATCAGCGCCGGCCCCAACGGCACGTGGCCCGAGGTACCGCGGTGCCCCGCCACCACGAGGTAGACCAGACCGACGAGGCCGAGTGCGATACCGATGACGCTGCGTGCGGGCGGTCGGTCACCGGACGCGAAGCGGAACACGGTGATCATCAGCGGCGCGATCGCGATCAGCAGCGCGGTGACCCCGGACGGCGCGCCACGATCCTCGCCGACCGACACCAGGCCGTTGCCGAGGACGGGCAGCAACATCCCGACGATCGTGCACCCGAGCAGCTCGCGGCGGGTCACGCGGAGCCTGGCGAAGCCGCTGCGCAGGCCCAGCAGCAGCCCGAGCAGGATCGCCGCCACCAGGAAGCGTGAACCCATCCCGAGCAGGGGCGGCACCTCCTTGACGACCACCCGGATGCCCAGGTACGTCGAGCCCCAGACCAGGTAGACGATCGTCAGGGCGAAGGCGATGAGGCCAGCAGGTCTGGTGGGCACCTCGCCACCCTGTCGCACGGCCCCGGGTGTGGCGAGCGGTTATCGCGCAACGTTACTGACGAGTTGGTTGGCGCCGCTGGTCGCCCTCTGGGTACCTTGGACACGTCATGTGGCCCACGCCACAGATCGCACCCCACCCTGGTGCGCTGTACGGGGGCCATGAGTTGTAGATGCGTGAGCGGAAACCCCGCTTCGCGCAGACCCACAGGAGACACACGCATGAGCCTGCTAGGCCCGACTGCCCAGGGCGGTCCCGAGTTCATCCAGTTGCTGACCCCCGAAGGACAGCGTGTCGAGCACCCCGACTACGCGTTCGACGCCGGCGGTCGGGACGAGGCCGAGGTGGTTCGCGGGTTCTACCGGGACATGGTGCTGACCCGCCGCATCGACACCGAGTCGACGGCGCTGCAGCGGCACGGCGAGCTCGGGATCTGGACCCAGCTGCTCGGCCAGGAGGCGGCCCAGATCGGTTGCGGCCGGGCGCTGCTGCCGCAGGACTTCGTCTTCCCGACCTACCGTGAGCACGGCGTCGCGTACTGCCGCGGCCTCGACCCGCTCCGGATCCTCAGCCTCTTCCGGGGTGTCGACCAGGGAGCCTGGGACCCGAACGAGCACAACTTCGGCAACTACACGATCGTCATCGGCGCGCAGACGCTGCACGCGACAGGCTACGCGATGGGCGTCCAGCGCGACGGGCTCGTCGGCACCGGCGATCCTGATCGGGACACCAGCGTGGTGGCGTTCTTCGGCGACGGTGCCTCGTCCCAGGGCGACGTCAACGAGGCGTTCATCTTCGCAGCGTCGTACAACGCGCCCGTGGTGTTCTTCTGCCAGAACAACCAGTGGGCGATCTCGGAGCCGATCGAGAGGCAGTCACGCATCCCCCTCTACCAGCGGGCGCGCGGCTTCGGCTTCCCCGGCGTACGGGTCGACGGCAACGACGTCCTCGCCGTGCACGCGGTGACCCAGGCGGCGCTGCAGTACACCCGCGACGGCAACGGTCCGATGCTCGTCGAGGCCTACACGTACCGGATGGGCGCCCACACGACCACCGACGACCCGACCCGCTACCGGATGAGCGAAGAGCTCGAGTACTGGAAGCTCAAGGACCCCATCAGCCGGGTGAAGGTCTACCTGACCCGCAACGGACTGGCCGACCACGCCTTCTTCGACTCCGTCGAGCTCGAGGCCGACGAGCTCGGTGTCCGGCTGCGCGAGGGCTGCAAGTCGATGCCGGAGCAGCACCCGCTGGCGATCTTCGACCAGGTCTACGTCGACCAGACGCCCGAGCTGGCAGAGCAGCGGGACACCTTCGCTGCCTACCTCGCTTCGTTCGAAGGAGCCCACTGATGACCAAGATGACGTTGGCCAAGGCTCTGAACGCGGGCCTGCGCAAGGCGATGGAGGACGACCCCAAGGTCCTGCTCATGGGTGAGGACGTCGGCAAGCTCGGCGGAGTCTTCCGGATCACCGACGGTCTCCAGAAGGACTTCGGTGAAGACCGGGTCATCGACTCGCCGCTCGCCGAGTCCGGCATCATCGGCACCGCGGTCGGCATGGCGATGCGCGGCTACCGGCCGGTCTGCGAGATCCAGTTCGACGGCTTCGTGTACCCGGCGTACGACCAGATCGTCAGCCAGGTCGCCAAGCTGCACTTCCGCACGCACGGTGCGGTCAAGATGCCGATGGTCATCCGGATCCCGTACGGCGGTGGCATCGGCGCCGTCGAGCACCACTCGGAGTCACCGGAGGCGCAGTTCGCGCACACCCCGGGCCTGAAGGTGGTGACCTGCTCGAACCCGATCGACGGCTACTGGATGATCCAGCAGGCCATCGCCTCGGACGACCCGATCGTGTTCCTCGAGCCGAAGCGGCAGTACCACGCCGACAAGGCCGACATCGACGAGACCGCCGTGCCGGTGCCGCTGTTCTCCTCGCGGATCGCGCGGCCCGGCGCCGACCTCACGCTGCTGGCGTACGGACCGACGGTGAAGACCTGCCTCAAGGTGGCCGAGGCGGCGGCAGGTGAGGGTCGCTCGGTCGAGGTCGTCGACCTGCGCACGCTCTCGCCGCTCGACCTGGAGCCGGTCTACGACTCGGTCCGGCGCACGGGTAGGGCGATCGTCGTCCACGAGGCGCACACCAACCTCGGGATGGGCTCGGAGATCGCGGCCCGGATCACGGAGCGGTGCTTCTACTCGCTGCAGGCACCGGTGCTCCGCGTCGGTGGCTTCGACACCCCCTACCCGCCGTCCCGGCTCGAGGAGGAGTACCTCCCCGACCTCGACCGTGTGCTGGATGCCGTCGACCGGAGCCTGGAGTTCTGATGAGTGAATACCTTTTGCCCGATGTCGGTGAGGGCCTGATCGAGGCCGAGATCGTGACCTGGCGGGTCAAGGTCGGTGACGAGGTCAAGATCAACGACATCGTCGTGGAGATCGAGACCGCCAAGTCACTGGTCGAGCTGCCGTCGCCGTACGCCGGCTCCGTCGAGGCACTGCTGGTCTCCGAGGGCGAGACCGTGGCGGTGGGGACGCCGATCATCCGGATCGGCGACGGGGTCGCGGCCCCGGCTGCGTCGCCGGAGTCGCCGGGCGAGATCGACCTGTCCAACCCGGCTGCGTCGGGCGGCGGGGAGGGCGAGAGCCTGGTCGGGCGCAACAAGGCCGAACGAGCCCCGGTACGACGGGCCCGCAAGACGCTTCCCGAAGCCGCTGGCGTGCACGCCGCGAAGGCCGACGTCCACGACGTCTACAACCTCGGTGCGCCGCAGCAGCACGACCGGGTGATGCAGCTAGTCGAGGCCGTGGTGGCGGAGGCTCCCGAGCCTTCCTCCTCGGTCGTCGATCTTGCCGACACCCCGATCGGTTCGGCGGTGACCCTGGCGAAGCCTCCCGTGCGCAAGCTGGCCAAGGATCTCGGGGTCGACCTGGCCAGCTGCGCTGCGACCGGTCCCGGAGGCGTCGTCACGCGTGCTGACGTCGAGGCAGCGGCCGGGAGCGTCTCGGCGGTTGATGAAGGCGCCCTGGCGCCTGTGTCGACACCGTCCGGCAGTCGCGCCGACCGTCGCGAGCCGATCAAGGGCGTTCGCAAGATGATGGGCGCCGCGATGGTGGCCTCGGCGTTCACGGCACCGCACGTCACCGAGTGGATCACCGTCGACGTCACCCGCAGCACCGAGTTCGTGGCGAGGTTGAAGTCGCGTCGCGAGTTCGCCGGGGTGAAGGTCTCGCCCCTGCTGATCCTGGCGGCTGCGTGCATGCGCGCGATCCGACGTACGCCCGTGATCAACTCGTGGTGGGACGAAGCCAACCAGGAGGTCGTCTTCAAGGGAGCCGTCAACCTGGGTATCGCCGCGGCGACCCCGCGCGGCCTCGTCGTCCCGAACATCAAGGACGCCGATTCGCTCTCGTTGCTCGAGCTTGCAGGCGCCCTCGGCGACCTGACCGCTGTCGCTCGGGAGGGCAGGACCCAGCCGGCGGAGATGAGCGGCGGGACGTTCACGATCACCAACGTCGGCGTGTTCGGGGTCGACGGTGGTACCCCGATCATCAACCCGGGCGAATCAGCGATCCTCTGCTTCGGGGCGACCAAGCGCCTGCCGTGGGTGGTCACCGACGGCGCCGGCAACGAGTCGCTGGAGATCCGCGACGTCTGCACCCTCACGCTGTCCTTCGACCACCGGCACGTCGACGGCGAGAGCGGTTCGCGGTTCCTGGCCGATGTCGCCTCGATGATGGAGGACCCGGCAGCAGCGTTGCTCTTCTGAGCCTGCGTGCAACGTCTCGGTTGCCGATCGGCGCCGTTCACAGCCGAGATGTTGCAACGCTTGTGCACCGGTGGTTTCAGGTCCCACCGAAGGGCAGGCCCGAGGGCCCCGTTGGCGGCGTACGTCGCCCAGGCTGTACGTCGCGAGCGAGGTCGAGCAGACCGTTGAGCAACGGATCCTCGAGCAATCGATGCGGATTCCCGCTGGGGGAGCCGTGACCGGATGGGCTGCGCTCCGACTCGCCGGGGCAGGGTTCTTCGACGGCTTCGCCCACGATGGTCACACGGCCCTCGACGTGCCGCTCCTCCTTCCCCCGGGTCGCGACATGCGGCGTGGTGCCGGATTCACGGTGCGACGGGAGCGATTGCCACCCGGCGAGGTCATCGAGCGGTACGGCATCGTGTGCACTACTCCCGCTCGCGCAACGTTCGACGCGCTGCGGCAGGCCGGGAACCTGCGGTCTGCCGTGGTGGTCATCGACATGGCGCTAGCTGCCGGCATCCTGACTGGGGGCGACATCGATGCGCTGCTCACTGATCGGGCCGGATGGTCCGGGCGTGCGCTCGCACGGGCTGCGTTGACGTTGTCGGACGTCGGCTCCCGATCGCCGCAAGAGACCAGGATGCGACTGATCTGGATGTTCGACGCCGGCTATCCGCGGCCGCTCTGCAATCCGGCGGTCGGTGACTCCTCCGGTACCTGGATCGGTCGCCCCGACCTGTTGTCCACCGAGCTCGGCGTCGTCGGCGAGTACGACGGCGCGTTCCACCGCGGACAAGCGCGTCACCGGTCCGACGTACGACGCGAGGACCTCTTCAGGCGAGCCGGCCTCGAGATGTTCACGATCGTCGGAGGCGACCTTGCGAACGTGCCACTGGTCGTGGATCGCATGAAATCGGCTGTCTCGCGTGCTCAGGAGAGTCCGCGGGCTCGCTCCTGGACCCTGGGGCGCTAGCTATTGCAACCGCTCGGTCGTGAAAGGGCGCCTCGGCGCACCGAGATGTTGCAAACGCCTCTGGACGACAACCGTCCCCCGCGCCAGGCGCCCTGTTCCCCCGAACCAGGTGCATGACGCGGGGGACCGAAGGTCACCCCACAGAAAGGTCAACGACCGAGCACACGGGCAGGTCACGCGCAGAACAGGGGCCAAACTGGTGATCTGGCCCGCTTTCAGGAGTCCTTGAAGCGGATCAATCCGGCCAAGGTGGGCATGTACGCGGCGCCATCGGGCCCGAGGTAGATGGACGCGTAGTGGTTGTTCCACTGGATGCCGTTCCCGGTGCGCTGCATCCACTTCGTCTTACCGGTGCGGATGTCCACAGCTGAGAAGTACCAGCTGTCGTCGAGCAGCCAGGACTTCGGCTTCGCGTAGAGGTACAGCAGGCCGTTGGCGAGCGACAGCTTGGGCACGGTCGTCGGCGAGACGATCGGGTTGGTCCAGTCGACCTGGCAGGTGTGGTCGGCGTTCAGGGTCACCTTCGCGACGCCGCCGGTCGTCGTCGCGCCGAGTTCGGTGCTCTGCACGCCGGCGTAGCCGTAGTTGTTCTCGACGATCACCGACGCACTGCCTCCGCTGCCGCCCGCGTAGGCGAGGCTGTTCTCGGTGTCCGAGGCTCCATCGCCGAAGACGGGTGCCTGGCACAGGAGCTTGCCGGCGTCGGCTCCGTCGCGCTGGTAGAACTGCACGTGCATCCGCGGGTCAGCGTTGTCGGTGATCGCGACGATGTGCTGGCCGATCAGGGTCGGCGTCGTGCCCGAACCCTGGGAGAGCTGGCCGGGCTTCTGCACGCTGCCGCGGTCGTACGCCGCGGACCAGCGGATCACCGGCGTTCCGCTTGCGTCGGCGGCGACGGCGTACAGCTTGTGGTCGGTGACCAGGTAGATCGCGCCGGTCTGGTCACCGGAGATCGAGTTGTAGATCCCCTCGCCTGCAGGCAGCTGCAGGGTCCTGACTGCTCCGGTGGTCGGGTCGATGGCGCCGACCACGCCGTTCTGGGTCACGAAGAAGGTTCGACCCGACCAGTCCGGGAGGGTGGCGACGAGGCAGTCGTCGGAGGCAACGACGCCAGAGACGTCGTAGGTGCCCAGGGTGGTGAACCCGTTCGGGTCGACGCGGACCTTCAGCACCTGGCGGGCCGAGGTGACGACGTACGCGATGTCGTCCTGGCCCGGAGAGCTGTTCAGCGAGAAGTAGGTACCCCCGCAGATGTCGGTGAACGGATTCGTCAGCGGGTAGAGCGAACGGTTCGACGTCGTGAGGTCCGGGCCCAGGGTGCGCAAGGTGGTGGGGTCGATCAACCGGAGTGCGAAGCCCGGCAGGCCGCCGCACAGACCGACGATGTTGCCCCGCGAGTCGAAGGCCATGGTGGCGCACTCCGAGACGCCGTACGACGCGGAGCGCACCGAGAGGTGGACCCCGAGCGGGCCGCTGACCTCGTAGGCGTTCGAGCCGTAGGCGTCGTTGTGCATCGAGTTCGTGCCGTTGGGCGACAGGTACGGGTTCTGCGGGATCGGGTCGTGCGGCAACGGGTTCGCGGTTGCCGCGGTGCCGGTGAACGACTCGGTGAGGAAGTCGGTCGGCAGCGACGGGATCGGCAGCAGTCCGTCGGCGGCACCGATCTGCGCCGGCACGAGGACCGCCAGCGCGGCGATGACGGTGATGGCGATCAGGCGAACGCGGTTCATGGAATCTCCAACGGGAAGGTCGTCAGGTCGGTGCTGCGCGGGGGTGCCGTGTTGAGGATCGCGTCGGTGCCGCCGTCGACGAGGATCATCGTGCCGACCAGCAGGCTCGCTTCGGTCGAGAGCAGGAACGCGATCAGTGCGGCGACCTCCTCGGGCTCGCCGGGGCGGCCGAGCGCGTTCGGGTACACGTCGGCGAACGGTCCGAACACGGGGTCCCTGCGCAGGGCGTCGGTCATCGGGGTGGCGATCAGACCCGGTGCGATCGCGTTGATCCGGATCCCGGCGCCGCCCCACTCGGGCCGCACCCCTTCCCGGCGCGCCCACGAGGCCAGGGCGAACTTCGAGACCGGGTACATCATCACGGCCTCGTGTCCGGCCGCCAGTGTGCGCGCGGTCTCCTCGTCATCGGCCAGACAGGCCTCGACGACGCCGTCACTGGTCCAACCGGGCTGGCACGTCACCGAGTTCGAGGCGATCAGCACCACCGAGGCCGCCCCCGACTTCGCGAGCAGCGGGTGCAGGCCGGTGGCGAGCGCGATGGCGCCGAAGTAGTTCACGGAGATCAGCAGCGCCGGGTCGGTGCCGGTGTAGCCCGCGATGCCGGCGCAGGGCACGAGTCCGTCGATCCCGTCGGGGCAGAGTTCACCGACCCTGCCCACGGCTTCCGCTCGACCGGTGGCAGAGCTCAGGTCCACGTCGATGTCGGCTCCGGCCAGGTCGATGCCGATGACCCGGTGCCCGTCCCGCTCGAGGCGCGCGGCGGTGGCGGCACCGATCCCGGACGCGGCACCGGTGACGACGTAAGTTCTCACCGCGCTATTGGAACTGAAACACGTTCTAGTGTCTACCCCCGCCGGCTTCAGACGCCTGTCGCGAAGCGCCGAGCCCGTACGGCGACGAGCTCGGCCGGGTCCTGGTGGAACAGGGTCGAGAGCTCGAACTCGAGCACCGCGCCGACCCGGTGGCAGAACGCCTCGGCCTCCTCGGCGGCGTCGGGGTGCTCGGCGACGATCCGGTCGACCACGCCGACCTCAGCCAGGTCGATCGCCCGGATCCGCTGGGACCTGGCCATCTCCGGGGCGTGCTCGGTGTCGCGGTGGACGATCGCGCTCGCGCCCTCCGGAGGAAGCGGCGAGAGCCACGCGTGCTGGGCGGCGATCACCCGGTCGGCCGGCAGCAGGGCCAGGGCGCCGCCCCCGTTTCCCTGTCCGAGCATCAGGCACACGGTGGGTGCCTCCAGCGTCACCAGCTCGGCCAGGCTGCGGGCGATCTCGCCGGCCAGCCCACCCTCTTCCGCCTCGGGACTCAGCGCAGCACCGGGAGTGTCGATCACCGTGAGCAGCGGGATGCCCAGGTCGACCGCCAGTCGCATGCCGCGACGAGCCTCGCGCAGGGCGCCGGGTCCCATCGGCCGGTCGGTGGTCTGGCCGCGCCGGTCCTGTCCCAGGAACACGCACGGCGCCTCGCCGAAGCGGGCCAGCGCGATCATCAGGCCGGGGTCCGCCTCGCCCTGCCCGGTGCCGTTGAGCGGGACGACGTCAGCGGCGGCGTACCGCAGCAGTCGTCGTACGCCGGGCCGGTCCGGACGCCGCGAGCGCACGACAGCGTCCCAGGTGTCGACGTCCGGTACGTCCTCGTCGGGGGTATGCGGTCCGGGCAGCGCGGGCCGGGCGAGCAGGATAGAGAGCGTCCGGTCCAGCAGGTCCGCGATGCCCTCGGGCGGGACGACACCGTCGATGATCCCGTGCGCGTACAGGTTCTCCGACGTCTGTACGTCGGCCGGGAACGGCTGCCCGTAGAGAGCCTCGAAGACGCGCGGGCCGAGGAAGCCGACCAGGGCCCCGGGCTCGGCGATGGTCACATGGCCGAGTGATCCCCAGGAGGCCATCACGCCGCCGGTGGTCGGGTTGCGCAGGTAGACGAGGTAGGGATGGCCGGCCGACTTGTGCGCCGCGATCGCTGCCGAGATGCCGATCATGTGCACGAACGCGGGAGTGCCTTCCTGCATCCGGGTACCGCCGCTGACCGGCGCCGCCAGCAGCGGGATGCCTTCGGCCGTGGCACGTTCGATGCCGGCCACGAGGCGGGTCGCCGCGGCCTGACCGACGGAGCCGGCGAGGAAGGCGAACTCGCAGGCGATGACCGCGACCCGACGCCCGTGCATCAGGCCCTCGCCGGTCACCACGGATTCGTCGACGCCGGACTTCGCGCGCGCGGCGTCCAGTTCAGCGGCGTACGCCGTACTGATCGCGCCGTATCTCGGCGGTACGTCCCAGGAGATCCACGAACCCTCGTCGAGCACCAGCGTGATCAGCTCGAGGGCGCTGAGCCGCGCTCCGGGGGAGGTCATCGGCTGATCGTACGAGACCACTCTGACCGGTCGACGGGCTCGGGCTGGTTCACGAGTGACCGGCGAAGTCCGCGGCGCGCACGGAAAGCCAGCTGGTGGATCGCGTTGACCTGTAATCCGAGCTCCGCGGCGACCTGCTCCGAGGAGGCGTCGTCGAAGTAGATCCGCACAAGAACATGGCGCCAACGGGGCTGCAGGGCATCGATGGCCCGGTGAATACGCGTTTCGTCGAGGGTGTGCAGCACCGATGTCTCCGTCGACGGGATCCGCGCGACGACGGCGCTGTCGGTGATCTGGATCCAGTCCTCGGAATCGCCGACGAAGCTCAGACGCTGAGCGCGCCGGACCTCGGTGAAGAACTCGTTGCGAATCGCGGCGCTGGCGTAGCCGACAAAGCTGGTCCGGGGACCCTCTCCCTGCTGCAGCTTGAGCCAGATCTTCGTCACGGACTCCGAGACGAGATCCTCGGCCAGGCCGGGGCCACCGAGCCGGCGAGCAACGCCCAACATCGCCGGTCGGTGTCGGCAGTACAGCTCAGAAAATGCGCCGGTGTTGCCGCCACGAGCCTCCTCGAGCAGCTCCAGGTCGGTGCGGTCAGTCATGGTGAACACGAGTGGGATCCCCCTGGCAATAACGGGTCTAACGATTTACGAGACCTGTAACTCCTCGTTACTCCAAGTTTGGAGTACTATGAGAATACGCAAAGGAACTCCAAACTTGGAACGTTCCGGGGGTAGGGTCCGTCTCGGGGACGAGACCACGACGGACAGACGGGAGAGATGTGACTTCACAGCGGAATGCCGACGACGATCCGTGGCTCTCGGCTGACGAGCTGACGACCTGGCGGCTCTACCGTTCGGTGGTCCTGCTCGTCGAGGACATCCTCGAGCAGCAGCTCCGCTCGGAGTCCGGGATCACCCACCAGCACTTCTCGGTCCTGGTGGTCCTCTCGGACTCCCCTGATCGGTGCCTGCGGATGACCGATCTCGCCGCCCAGCTGACCATCACCCGTACGCGCCTGACCTACGTGATCCAGCAGATGGAGAAACACGGGTGGGTCACCCGCACCGGCCACCCCGAGGACGGCCGCAGCCACCTCGTGCAGCTGACAGCTGCCGGCAACGACGAGCTCGTGCGGGTGGCTCCGGGCCACGCGCGAACCGTCAAGCAGGCAGTCTTCGGAAAGCTCAGCCCTGAACAGGTCCTCGCCCTGGGCGAGATCTACGAGACCGTTCTCCAGGGCATCGAGCTCGGCCCGACGAATACGCGACTTCCCTGGCGCCGGTGACTACCTCGCTCAGGCTGTGAGGTCCTTCTCCAGCAGAGCCACGACATGCCCGTGGGCCTCCTGGCGTCCGACCTCGACGTAGCCGCGGCGGGCGTGGAACGCCAGGGACGCGTCGTTCGGCGGTTCGAGGTTGACCTCGAGGCACATCACCGGACCCAGGTCGCGAGCACGTTCCTCGAGGGCGTCGTAGACCCGCGTCGCGATCCCGGCTCGCCGTACCGCCGGTTCGACGACGATCCGGTCGAGGTACCCGAAGGCATCGCGACGAGCAGAGAACCACCGGAAGTTCGGCGACTGGTACGCCGACCCCGCGGCGAAGGTGATCACGAATCCGATGTCGGCTCCGTTGTGGCTGATCACCAGTCCCTGGTCGGCGAGCGCGAGCAGCTCGCGCAGACCGTCGGCGTCCAGCGGCGAGAGCAGCTCGACGTGCTCGGCGTTCCAGGCCAGTACGGCGGCATGGTCGGCCGCGAGGATCGGGCGGAGCTGGAATGCGGGGAGTGAGCTCACGGGTAGCGGATCCCGGTGGCGTCCTCACTCAGCGCCCACAGCTTCGCCTGCGCCTGCGGGTCCCGGACGAGGCCGCGTCGCGGCTGGACCACCTTGGGCAGGCCGCTCAACTGGCCCGGGCCGCGCGGTCCTACGTAGGTCGATCCCGGGAGATCGGCAACCGCCGCCATGAGCGTCGGGAGGGCTCCGAACTCTGCCGGCTGCCCGATCACGCGGGTTGCCACGGTCATGATCGAGCCGCCGAACGATCCGGTCTTGCCGACGAGCTCGGTGGCCGAGTAGCCCGGGTGCGCGACAAGCGCCTTGGCGGGAGCACCAGCAGCCTTGAGCCGGCGGTCGAGCTCGTAGGTGAACATCAGGTTGGCCAGCTTGGACTCCGCGTAGCTGCCCCAGCGTGAGTACCGCCGGGTCAGGGTGCGGGGGTCATCGAGCGGCACCCGTCGTGCGAACCGGTGCGCCTGCGAGGCGACCGCCACGATGCGTCCGTTCCCGGACTCGAGGACCTGCGGGAGAAGCAGACCGGTGAGCAGGAAAGGCCCGAGGTGGTTGGTGCCGAACTGCATCTCGAAGCCGTCGACCGTGCGGCTGTAGGGCAACGCCATCACGCCGGCGTTGTTGATCAGGATGTCGATCGGACCCAGCTCGGCGGCTGCCGCTGCACCGCGACGCACCGAGGTGAGGTCGGCCAGGTCGACCCGGACGCTGTGCAGCTGCGCCGTGGGCACCCCGGCGAGCAAGCGGGCGGTGGTGGCGGCCAGCTTGTCCTCGGAGCGGGCGACCAGGACGACCTCGGCTCCGGCCCGGGCGAGCTCGAGGGCTGTCTGGGTCCCGATCCCGGCGGTGACGCCGGTGACCACGACGCGCTTGCCCGTCACGTCGGGCATCTCAGCCAGGGTCCAGCGACCGCTCACGGGGTCACTCAGGGGGTCACTCAAGGGGTCACTCGCAGGTTGCTCAGCACCGAGCGGCCCAGCCCGGCATCGCCGGCGAAGGTGGGCGAGGTCTGCTCGAGCGGGCGCCGGCCACCGGCAAGCACGACGAAGTCCTCGGCCGACAAGCTGATCAGCACCGTCGGGTCGGTCAGGTCCTGGACCGGGATGGCCCGGCCGTCGTCACCGATGGCCACACCCCAGCTCAGCGCCGGGTCCGGTACGTCGAGCCGCACGCTGGTGCCCGCAGGCGGGCCCACCCGCTTGCCCAGCACCATCGGAAGACCCGCGGCGAGCCGGGTGATCGCGTGGTGCGCGGGCGCCCCGTCGTAGCCGCCCGGTCGTCCGATCGCACGACGGATGTCCTGCTCGTGCATCCAGACGTCGAGGGGCCGGTTGCCCAGCAACGTCTCGTTGTTCCACGGCACCCCGCCGGGGGTGCGCGGCGGCGCGGCGGCGGCGTCGAGCGGCGGGGCGGCGTCGAGCTCGGCCGACCTGGTAGCGGCGGCCTGCTCGATCTCGTCGGCGAGCTCGGCCATCGGCCGCCCGCGACGGGCGAGGACGCCCGACTCGGTGTAGTAACCGGTCAGGCTCTTGATGTGCGGCGCCTCGGCAACCTGCACCGGGTCCTCGGGGGTGCCGGCCAGCACGGCTTCGAGATGAGCGGTGTGCGCGACGTTGTCCTTGACGCTCCAGCCCTCCAGGTCGGTGGGTGTGTCCCACTGGTCCTCGGGGATGTCGCGGGCCAGCGCGACGAACTCGGCGACGGCCTCGCGCCACGTGTCGACGTACGCGGCCAGGCGGGATGCATCGGTCATGGGGGCAGCCTAGAGGCTGCCTCGCACGGGCGCTTCCGCCGAAGCAGGACCCGACTTGGCGATTGTCTATCAAAATAGTACAGTTAAATCATGGCTCACGTCCTCGGCATCTCCGGCAGTCCGATGGAGGTCTCGCGCAGTGCGGTGCTCCTCGGTCACGTCGCCCGCATCCTGGAGGGGCACGGCCACACCGTCGACCTTCTCGCCGTACGGGACCTGCCCCCCGCGGCACTCCTGCACGCCGACTTCTCCGACCCGGCGATCCGCGACACGATCGAGCGGCTCGAGGTTGCTGACGGAGTCGTGGTGGCGACCCCGGTCTACAAGGCGGCGTTCTCCGGGCTGCTCAAGGCGTGGCTGGATCTGATGCCGCAGTTCGGCCTCTCTGGCAAGGCCGTCCTCCCGCTCGCCACCGGCGGAAGCGCCGCCCACGCACTGGCTCTGGACTACGCCCTGCGGCCGGTGCTGACGTCGATGGAGGCGCGCCACGTGGTCAACGGCTACCTGGTCCTGGACAGGTTCATCGAGTCGCCGACACCCGTCGAGCCGTCGCCGACCGAGGCACCGGTGAACATCCACGCGGATGCGGCACCTGCTCTCGGGCGGGTGCTCGACAGCTTCCTGGAGGCACTCGGTTCGCGTCCCCGCGCACGGCCCGCAGCCTGAGCGCAGCCGGTCGGCACGACCCAAGGTGTCAGGCGGTGTTCACCCAACACTCCCGTGGAGCCCATCTGATCCGGTGGGCGCGTCGATATTTTCAGAGCCATGGCGCGCGCGTACCGGCGGTTCGTGGCACTCGGTGATTCCCAGACCGAAGGTCTCAACGACGGCGACGACGTGACCGGCTTCTGCGGTTGGGCCGACCGGCTGGCCGAGATGCTCGCCTCGAGCACCAGTCCCGATCTGGCCTACGCGAACCTGGCGGTGCGCGGTTACCGGTCCCACCACGTGCTGGAACGTCAGCTGCCAGCGGCGCTGGCGATGCGGCCCGATCTTGCCGTCGTCTCGGCCGGCATGAACGACCTGTTCCGGCACAACTACGACCTGGACGAGACGGTCGAGCAGATGGAGACCGTGTACGCCGCGCTGCGCGCCACCGGGTGCCGCGTGCTGACGATGACCTTTCCCGATCTGGGCCAGCTGCTTCCCGTGCTGAGCTGGCTGCACACCCGTCAGGGCAAGCTGAACCAGGGTTTGATCGCGGCCGCCCAGCGCCAGGGCGTCGAGGTGCTCGAGCTCCGTGGGCTGGCCCTGATGGGTGATCCCCGGATGTGGAGCCACGACCGGATCCACGGCAGCAGCGAGGGCCACGCCCGGATCGCGGCCGGGATGGCCGAGCTCATGGAGCTCCCGGGCTCGAACCACCTGTGGTCGCAGACCGAGCACCCGGGCCTGCGCGAGCCGCGCGAGGTCGGGCTGGATCTCTGGTGGATCGCGACGTTCGTGACCCCGTTCCTGATCCGGCAGATGCGCGGTCGCGGCTCCGGCGTCGGCAGGCTGCCCAAGCGTCCGGAGCTCGTCCGGGTGCTGCCGGCACCGGTCCGTCAGCTGGTGCCGGTGGGGTTGTCCGGCTGAGTAGGGTCGGGCCATGGCAACGGCGTACCAGCGGTTCGTCGCGCTCGGTGACTCCCAGACCGAAGGGCTCAGTGACCGCGAGGAGAACGGCGAGCTCCGCGGATGGGCGGACCGGTTCGCGGCGCTGCTCGCCACCACGACCAGTCCGGACCTGACCTACGCCAACCTCGCCGTGCGTGGCCGTCGGGCCCGGCACGTGCTGGAGGTCCAGCTCCCTGCGGCGCTGGCGCTCGAGCCGGATCTGGCCTCCGTGGTCGTCGGCATGAACGACCTGCTGCGCCACGACTACGACCTCGACGAAACCGTCGACCAGGTCGAGCAGACCTTCGCGGCGCTGCGGGCCGCCGGCTCCGACGTGGTGTCGATGACGTTCCCCGACGTCGCCCAGATGCTGCCGGTGATGGGGTGGCTGCGGTCGCGCGAGGAAGAGCTGAACGCGAGGTTGGTCGAGGCGGCCTCGCGGCACGACGTACTGATGCTGGACCTCTTCGGGACCCGCCTGGCCGCCGATCCGCGGATGTGGAGCCACGACCGGATCCACGGGAGCAGCGAGGGGCATGCGCGGACCGCGGCCGGCATGGCCGAGGTGATGGGCCTGCCGGGCTCCGACCACTCCTGGGCCGAGATCGACGTCGAGGGCCTCTCGCCGCTGCGCGTGGTCGCGCGCGATGCCACCTGGCTGGTCAGCTTCGTGGGCCCGTTCCTCTACCGGCAGTGGCGCGGAGCTGCGGGCTCGACGGCGCAGCCCAAGCGGCCGACGCTGCGCCCGGTCGACCCCAGGAACGAGAAAGGGGTCTCGACAGGCTCAACCACCAGTGGCTGAGCCTGTCGAAACCCGCAGTCAGGCAGACCTCAGAACGAGGCTTCGTCGAGCTCCATGATCGAGAGGTCGGTCGCCTCGGCGATCGCCAGCTCGGCGGTGAGCTTGGGCAGGTTGGTGCGGGCGAAGAACTGCGCCGCGGCCACCTTGCCCTCGTAGAACGCCTTGTCCGACGCCGAGACCTCGCCCGACAGCTTCTGCAGGGCGACGTCCGCACCGCGGAGCAGGAGCCAGGCGCAGACGATGTCACCGAGGACCATCAGCAGGCGGGAGGTGTTGAGCCCCACCTTGTAGATGTTCTTGATGTTGCCGCCCTCGGCCGACTCGTCGGCGCTCATCAGGGTGCCGATCATGTGGTTGACCAGCGCGCCGCCGTCCTCGAGCGCCTTGGCGAGCAGTTCGCGCTCGACCTTGAGGCGACCGTTGCCGGCCTCGCTCTTGATGAAGGCGTCGATCTCGTTGTTGATGTAGCCCAGCGCCTTGGCCTGGTCCTTGACGATCTTGCGGAAGAAGAAGTCCTGGCCCTGGATCGCGGTGGTGCCTTCGTACAGGGTGTCGATCTTCGCGTCGCGCACGTACTGCTCGATCGGGTACTCCTGGAGGAAGCCCGAGCCACCGAGCGTCTGCAGCGACTCGGTGCCGAGCAGCACCCAGGACCGCTCCGAGCCGTAGCCCTTGACGATCGGCAGCAGCAGGTCGTTGATCCGCTCGGCCAGCTCGTTGCGCTCACCGGTGTGCTCGGCGATCTGGATCTGGTCCTGCCACGATGCGGTGTAGAGCACCAGCGAGCGCATCGCCTCGGCGAACGCCTTCTGGGTCATCAGCGACCGGCGTACGTCGGGGTGGTGGGTGATCGTGACCCGGGGCGCCGCCTTGTTGGCCGACTCGGTCAGGTCCGCACCCTGCTCACGCGTCTTGGCGTACTCGAGGGCGTTGAGGTAACCGGTCGAGAGCGTCGCGATGGCCTTGGTGCCGACCATCATCCGGGCGTTCTCGATCACCTGGAACATCTGCGCGATGCCGTTGTGCACCTCACCGACGAGCCATCCCTGAGCGGCCTCGCCGCCACCGACCGAGGAGTCGCCGAAGGTGACCTCGCAGGTGTTGGAGACCTTGATGCCCATCTTGTGCTCGACGTTGGTGACGTAGGCGCCGTTGCGCTCGCCGGTCAGCTCGCCGGTCTCGAGGTCGAAGCGGTGCTCGGGCACGATGAACATGCTCAGGCCCTTGGTGCCGGGGCCGCCGACGCCGTCGATGCCCTGGGGGCGGGCGAGGACGAGGTGGATCACGTTCTCGGTCATGTCGTTGGCGGCCGAGGTGATGAAACGCTTGACGCCGGTGATGTTCCACGAGCCGTCGTCGTTCAGGGTCGCCTTGGTGCGGCCGGCGCCGACGTCGGAACCGGCGTCCGGCTCGGTGAGCACCATGGTGGCGCCCCACTCCTTGTCGACCATGAACTGGGCGATCTTCTTGTCGCGCTCGGTGCCGTTGTTCCAGACCACGCCGGCGAACATCGGGCCGGCGGCGTACATCCAGATCGGCGCGTTGGAACCGAGGATGAGCTCACCCATCGCCCAGATCAGCGAGGACGGGGCCGGCGTGCCGCCGAGGTCCTCGTTGATCTGCAGACGCCAGTACTCGGAGTCCATGTAGGTCTTGTAGCTCTTCTTGAACGCGGCCGGCAACGGCGCGGAGTTGGTCTTCGGGTCGAAGACCGGCGGGTTGCGGTCGCTGTCCTCGTACGACGCGGCGAGGTCCTCACGCGCCATCCGGTCCATCTCGCCCAGGATCGTGCGCGCAGTCTCGCTGTCGATGGCCTCGAAGGCGCCGGTGCCCAGGACCTCGTCGCGGTTCAGGACCTCGAAGAGGTTGAACTCGATGTCGCGCATGTTGCTCTTGTAGTGGCTCACAACCCACCCTTTTCGCTCTTGAATGTCGTGGCCGTCAGGTTTGCTACCGGCCAGTAACAACAAGTATGCGCCTCGATGGTTGACGGTGCAAGCAGAACGGCCGCAGGTGTGACGAAGGGCCCAATCCGCTGCTGGGCAAGGGTTTCGGCACTCATCTGCCGTTCCGGTGCCGCACCCCTACGCTGATGCGATGCAGCACCTGCCCCTGACTGCGGCCGACGTGATGGTTCCGGATCCGCCGACGATCGGGATGGACGAGACCCTGGGCAGGGTCCAGCACCGGTTCGACGGTGCCGCCGGGGTCCACCACCTCACCGTACTCGACGGGCGCGAGGTGGTCGGCGTGCTCTCCGAGCGTGACGTCCTGCGTGCCCTGAGCCCGCACCTGCGGACCCTCAGCGAGACCTCGCGCGACGTCGCGACGCTGTCCAAGCGGGTGCACCAGGTGATGGCGCACCGGCCGCTCGTCGCCACTGCGGACACTCCGGTGGCCGAGCTGGTGGCCGCGTTCCGTGATCACGCGATCGGGTGCATCCCGATCGTCGACGCCGAGCGCGCGCCCCTCGGGCTGGTGACCGTGAGGGAGATCTCTTCGCGGCTTACCCGACAGACGGCTGAGCCGCGAGGAACTCCGTCATCAGGCCGGTGACGAGCCCGGGTGACTCCAGCGTGCTGACGTGGCCGATGCCCGGCATCACCCTCAGCTGGGCGCCCGGGATGCCCTGGGCGATCTTCTCGGCCTTGGCCACGGGAGTAGCCACGTCCTCGGCGCCGACCAGGACGAGGGTCGGAGCAGTGATGGTGCCGATCTCGTCCTCGATCGCGAGGCGGTCGGTCACGCCACGGATCGCCTTCTTGACCCCGCGGCGGTTGTTGGACTTCAGCTCAGCCACCCAGGTCGACACCGTGGCGGTGCCTCCCGGGGTGGTGATGAACGCCGGCGTGAACATGATCGGGGCCACCTGGCCGAGCAGCGGCTTCATCCCGAGCACCCCGTAGACGGCGGCGAGCAGGCGGTAGCGCGAGATCTTGTCCGGGTCCTCGGGACCGGCGCTCGTGTCGATCAGGATCAGGCTGCGCACGAGGTCCGGGCGACGGGCCGCCAGTCGCTGGCCGACGAATCCGCCCATCGACAGTCCCGCGTAGTGCACCGGACCGAGCTCGAGGTGCTCGATCAGTGCGATCAGGTCTGCCGTCAGGGTGTCCATGTCGTAGCCGTCGGCCGTCGGGGGAGTCGCTCCCTGCCCGCGCCAGTCCACCGCGACGCACCGGTACGTCGACCTGAGCGCCTCGACCTGGTGGCGCCACATCGTCGTACTGAACAGCAGGCCGTGGCCCAGGACGACGACCGGCGCACCCGGACGCCCGGCCGGTGCGCCAGTGTCACTGATGTTGAGCTGGATCCCGTTCACCGTCACGAGGGTCATGTCCCGACCGTATCCGTTGGACCGGGCTCGTGGCTCAGTCGCCGAGGCGTTCTGCGACCCACTCGATGAGCGGGCGGGTGGCGCGCCAGTCCTTGCGGATCACCTCGACGAGCGCGGGTGAGTGGATCACCGGCTCGAACCCGTACGAGCGCCCAACCGTCAGGGACTTGTGGCGCAGCAGGTCGATCCGGGGGTGCTCGGCGTCGTACCCGCGCGGTGTCGTCTTGAGTTTGACGCCACCGATCTCGAAGCCCGCCTTGCGCAGCTTCGCGAGGATCCTCTCGAGCTGCTTGCCGGTCGCTTCGGAGTCGATGGAGGTCCGGACCCTGGCCAGGTCGGTGCTGCTCGCGTCGTAGAAGCCGCCGCCGGTACGTACGCCGCGGGCCGAGATCTCGACGTACCAGCCGCACGCCGGACCGGCCGCGACGAAGGCGCCCTGGTTCGTCTTGTACGGCGTCTTGTCCTTGGCGAAGCGGACGTCCCGGAACGGCCTGAACACCTTCGGGGTGCCGAACTCCGCGGCGAGCGCATCGGTGAGCGCCGTCATCGGCGCCTTCACCGACTCGGTGTAGACGGCCTTGTGCGCCTCCCAGTACGACTTGGTGTTGTCCATCTCCAGGTCGTCGTAGAAGTCGAGGGCGGCTTCAGGGAACCCTTGGAACTCCGACATGCCCGAAGCCTAGGCGCGGTGGTCGGGAACATCGGGCCGGGTGTCGGGGTTGGGCCCCTCATGAGCACCCTTGCCTCCCGCACCATCGACGCCCTGCGCCACGAGCACGACGACCTGTCTGCAGTCGCGACGTCCTTGACGACCGATCAGCTGGACGGCCCGTCCGGCGCCAGCGAGTGGTCGGTCGCCCAGGTGCTCTCGCACCTCGGCAGTGGCTCGGAGATCAACCTGGCGACCCTGCAGGCCGCCCTGGGCGAACGCGAGGCACCCGAGGACAGCTTCAACCAGTCGGTGTGGGACCGGTGGAACGCGATGACGCCCACGGACCAGCGCGCCGGGTTCGTGCAGCACAACGGTGCCCTGGTCGAGGCGTGGGAGGCCCTCACCCCGGACCAGCAGGACTCGTTGGAGGTCACCGTCAGTTTCCTCCCTGCGCCGCTGACGGCGGCCTCGTACGCCGGGATGCGCCTGAACGAGGTCGCGCACCACGGGTGGGACGTCCGGACTGCGCTCGATGCCGGAACCGCGCTGCTCGACAGCAGCACGGCAGTGCTCGCCGAGCACCTCGCGGGTGATCTCGGCTTTCTCCTCGGGTTCATCGGCAAGGCTGATCGGGTCACCGACGAGGTGGTGCTCGCCGTGGGCGACACCGGTTACGACATCGTGATCGCTGACAGCGTGTCCCTGCAGTCTGCGTCCGGGACCGCCACGGCCACGTTGTCCGGCCCGCTGGAAGCCGGACTTCGGCTGATCTCGGGCCGCCTCGGGCCGGCGTACACGCCGAGCGACCTGGCGGTCACGGGCAACGTCACGCTCGACGAGCTGCGCGCCGTCTTCCCTGGTTACTGAGAACCGCCACGAGCGGCCCTCAGGCTGCCATCGCATCTTCGGTGGCGCGGGAGTCGGTGAGGGTGAGCGCGCCGCCGGCCGCGACGATCCCGACGATCACAGCCAGCACGGCGTAGGTGATCCGTTCGCCGTGGAAGAACGACGCCACCAGGGCGCTACTCCAGGTGCCCGCAGGCAGCCGGGTGGTGACCAGCGCTGCGATCAGGGTGCCGACCACCGCGGTGCCGATGCTCGTGCCGACCTCTTGCGCGGTGTCGTTGAGCGCCGCACCGATCGAGGTGCGGTTGCCGGGCATCGCGTTGACGAGGGCGACCGCGCAGATCGTCATGACGGTGCGTAGCCCGACCGTCATCACGACCATCGACACCGCGATAGCCGGATAGCCGTGGTCAACGCCCCAGGACAGACCGGCCAGTGAGCCGGCCAAGAAGACCGCGCCCGTCAGGCACGCCGTGCGGTGACCGAATCGCGTCGCGAGCCACTCGGAGAAGGGAGTCGCGGCGATCATCGTCACGATGATCGGCAGGTTCGCGAGTCCGGCCCGCATCGGACTCCACCCGTACGCGTACTGGAAGTGCAGGATCAGGCCGAACATCACGCTGGCCATCGCGATCGACGTCCCGATCTGCGCGATCGCGGCTCCCCGCACGGTGCCGCTGGAGAACAGGCTGAGGTCGAGCATGGGTGATGCGCTGCGGCGCTCGTGCCGGACGAACAGGATGAGCGCAGCCACCGAGCCGACGATCGACGCGAGCGTCGGTGCGGAGAGCCACCCGTGCTCGACGCCGCTGGTCAGCGAGTAGCAGGCCAGGCCGATGGTGGTGACGCTCAGCAGAGCGCCCGGCAGGTCGAGGACGTCGTCGGTGAGGTCTTCACGCCGGTCGGCCGCAACGCCGAGGCGCACGCCGATGCCGGCGATCAGGGCGATCGGAGCATTGACGACCAGGAGCCACTCCCACCGCACGTGAGCCAGGGCGGTGCCACCCAGCACGGGACCGAGGACGAAGCCGGCCATCCCGACGACGATCATCACGGTCATCGCACGCATGCGCAGCGCGGTGTCGTCGAACAGCCGGAAGACCAGCGAGTTGGTGATGGGCGCCATGGCAGCAGCGGCGATGCCGAGTCCAGCCCGCAGGGCGATGAGCTCTCCAGCGGTGGAGACGGCCACGACGCACAGGCTCAGCAGCCCGAACACGGTGAGGCCGACCAGCAGGACACGTCGGCGACCGAGTCGGTCGGCCAGCGATCCCGACGTGAGCAGCAGGCCGCCGAAGGTCAGCGAGTACGCACCGGTGACCCATTGCAGCGCGGTCGTGCCGCTGCCGAGGTCACGACCGATCGTGGGCAGCGCTATCGAGAGCAGCGTGTTGTCGACCATCTCGACGAAGAAGGCCAGGCAGAGAGCGGTCAGCGGGATCCAGGCGGCGCGCAGTGACGGGTAGGTGTGCGACGAGGCAGAAGTTTGGGTGGTGGTCATGGTGACCCTCCTATCGAACGCGGTTCGGTTATCGAACAACGTTTGATACGATAGAACAACGTTCGATGTTGCGCAAATTCCTCAGCAGATCTCTGATTGGATGTCAGACATGGCAGGCACCCGATCCCGCCCCCCGGAAGGCCGCCGCCGTGCCTCGCACTCGATGGAGGCGGTGCTGACCGAGGCCGTGGCACTGCTCGACGAGGCCGGGGAGCCGGCCCTCACGTTCCGGGCTCTGGCCAGCCGTCTCGGCGGTGGTGTGGCGAGCATCTACTGGTACGTGGCGAGCAAGGACGAGCTGCTCGACCGCGCCACCGATCACGTGCTCGGTGGGGTGTTGACCGCTATCGAGAGCCAGACCGGCAGTGACGACCCGATCGACGATCTGCGAGTCATGGCAGTGACGTTGTTCGACGCGATCGTGGTCCGGCCGTGGCTGGCGGCCTACTTCATGCGCAACACCGACCTGCAGGGCAACTCGTTGCGGCTGTACGAGCAGCTCGGCCAGCAGACTCTTCGCCTCGACCTCACGCCACGACAGCGGTTCCACGCGGCCTCCGCGATCATCAGCGTCGTGGTCGGCACGGCAGCCGACCTCGGACAGGAACCTCCCCCGGAGGTCCTCGACGGCACCGTGGGCCGCGACGAGTACCTCGGTCAGTGGGCCGAGAGGTGGCGCCGTCTGGACCCGGAGGAGTTCCCGTTCATGCACGAGATCGTCGACGAGTTCGAGGGGCACGACGACAAGGACCAGTTCCTCGCCGGGCTGGAGCTGACCCTGGCGGGCCTGCGCCTGCAGGCCGGAGCCTGAGCAGGCAGCTCGGGCCGCCGCTCAGCTCACGCGGTACGCGTCAGGCGCAGCACCGGGATCGTGCGGATGCCGGCTGTCTTCTCGGCGTACTCGGCGAAGCCCGGGTAGCGGCTCGCCTGCTCCGCGTAGACCCGGTCACGCTCGGCACCGGTCTCCTCGGTCACCTCGACCGCGTAGGTCTCGGTGCCGACCTCGACCTGGGTCGAGCCCGCTGCGACGAGGTTGTAGTACCAGTCGGGATTGGTCGGGGCGCCGCTCTTGGAGGCGAACACGTAGATCACGCCGTCGTCCCCCGCGAGGTACATCATCGGGTTCACGTGCGCCTGACCGGTACGACGGCCGACGTGGTGCACGAGCGCCACCGGGGCACCCTCGAAGGGTCCGGACACGCGGCCCTGGTGGGTGCGGAACTCCTCGATCACCTGGGCGTTGAAGTCGCTCATCAGCACACCTCCTTTCTCAGATCCGGATGCGGAGGCTCCAGGCTCCATATCCGGCTCGGGACTTCGCGCGCACCGAGCACAGGTACCTGCGCCCACGGGTGAGCCCGGTGACGACCACGGTCGGGTAGTGTCCCGACGCCGTCAAGGTCCGGTGGCCGGCCGACTGGCAACGGGCCTGGTAGCCGGTGATGATCGCGCCGCGCGCCCTCGCGCGGGAGAACGTGACCCGTGCCCGGGTGCCCGCCACCCGCGTGACGTGCGTGAGCACCGGACGGGTCGGCGTGATGGCTCCGCGCTTGACCCGGATGTCCCGGGGATGCGACGCGACCTGTCCGCCCTCCGCCACGCGGGCGTTGCCCGGCGGGAAGGTGACGCGGCTGATGTCGACGAACACTGCGCCGCCCAGCGGGTCCTGGCTGAACGAGTACGTCGCCGGGGATCCGTTGACGGTGCCGACCAGGCTGGACGCGACCATCGTGCCCGGGTTCGGGATCTTGAAGTCGCTGATCAGCATCGAGTACGGGATCCGGAACCGTGCCTGAGCCGTGACAATCGTGCTGCCGTCGGTCTGGTACCGGGAGTTGTCCCAGTGCGACTCGAGGTAGTCACCCGTCGGCGTGGAGACCAGGTACACCCCGTCCACGGTGTCGGCGCTCTGCGACCGGTCGAAGCCCGTGAACGAGTGGTCCGTCTTGAGCTGGTGGATCTCCGCGTTGAACACGACGCTCTGCGTCTGGGCGGTGTCCTTGCAGTAGTTCGGGTAGGTGTCGGTGCAGCCGGACGTCAGGAGGACCGGGTGACCGGTGTAGACGGCCTTGTAGGTGCCCCCGCCGCTGCTGATCCGGTGCACCGTCGGGCGTCCGGCGTACCCCTCGGTGTAGTCGGGCCTGAGCGTGCCGAGGTTCATGTACACCGAGACGATGTCGGTCGTGGCCAGGTGTACGGTGTCCGTCGGGTCGCCCACGATGAACTCGGTGTAGTTGAAGTCGGTCTGGGACTGGGTCGGGATCATCTGGATCTGGATCGGGTCCCCGGCATGCATGGAGACGCCGTTGCGCGTCGCCGAGATGACGCAAGGCGCTTGCACTAAACCGCTGCACCAGCGCTCGGTGAAGGTGAAGGTGGCGGCGGTGCCTGGCGATGCGGTCACGACGAGCGCGGTACCGGTGACCATCGCGGCAATGGCGAGCAGGGCGAGAAGACGAGTACGCATGGGGACTCCCAAGAGATCCGTGCGCAGCGGGGACCCCTGCGCCGCTCACACGCTACGGCTCCGCGGGGGCAAACGGGGGAGATTGGAGCGGATGACGAGATTCGAACTCGCGACATCGACCTTGGGAAGGTCGCGCTCTACCAGCTGAGCTACATCCGCGCACCACCGAAGTACGGCGACGAGGAGAGATCGTAGCCGACGGCGATACCGGACAGAACCGTCCACGGACGTGGGCCGCCGTTTCACCGCTTGCCGGGACTTGGCAGACTGTCCGGGACTCCGCCGCGGGGTCGAACGCACGTCCTCCCAGGAAGAGTCAATGATGTTGAGTTCGCTCACTTCGCGCCGGATGCTCCCGATCGCCCTCCTTGCCTCCGCGGCGCTGATCCTCGCCGGCTGCGGGAGCGCCAAGAAGGCGGACGCAAAGCCCCCGACCACGTCGCCCACTACGTCGCCGACAGCGACCACCCCCGCCGACCCGTGCTCGCTCAAGTCGGGGAGCGCCAGCGGCGGCGTCACCATCGCCGGCGCGTTCGGCAAGGCCGTGACGGCGACCTTCAGCAAGCCGCTGACAGCCAGCTCGCTGCAGCGCAGCGTCGTCACGACGGGTACCGGCGCGACGACTGCCAAGGGCCAGAAGGTCGACACCGTGATCTCGGTCTTCCTCGGTTCCACGGGCAAGAGCGTGCTCGCTGCCCAGGCGGTCCCGCTGACCGTCGACGACTCCCAGATGATCCCAGCGTTCAACGACGGTGCCTCGTGCGTACCGCTCGGCTCGCGCGTGGTCGTCGCGGTCCCCGCCAAGGACGTCTACGGCGCGGCCGGCAATCCGAACCTGGGCATCCAGGGCACCGACACGATGGTGATCGTGACCGACGTCATCGGCATCACCAAGCCGCTCACGGCGAAGCCCTGGACGACCAACGTCCCGAAGGTCACCTTCAACGGCCAAGGCGTCCCGAAGGTCACCCTGCCCGCCGGCAAGCCGTCGCCCGACCTCGAGATCAAGATCCTGCGCAAGGGCACCGGCGCCGTCGTCGGCACGGGCGACTCGGTCACCCTGAACTACCAGGGCACCAGCTGGGATACCCGCAAGATCTTCGACCAGAGCTACGGCAAGTCGCCGGCGACCTTCGCCACGACCGCGGTCGTGCCGGGCTTCGGCGCTGCCCTGGTCGGCCAGAAGGTCGGTACCCGCCTGATCGTCACGATCCCGCCGAAGTACGCGTACGGCGACAAGGGCTCGGGCCAGGCACTGTCCGGCCAGACGCTCGTGTTCGTCATCGAGATCCAGCGGACGGTCCCTGCCGCCAAGTGATGCCGAGCGACAGGCCCGACCCCGCGGGGTCGGGCCTGTCGTCGTTTCAGGCCGGCGTGATCGGCAGCAGGCCCGGACGCTTCGGCTCGATCGAGTCGCCGGAGGAACGCCCGGTCAGGCGGCGGTGCACCCACGGGCCGAGGAACTCGCGCGTCCAGGTCGCGTTGGCGCTGACCTTCTCGACCGTTGACATCGTGGGCACGGTGGGCCGGGGGAGCGGTTCGACCTCGTGCTCGACACCGAGCGCGTCCAGGACCGCGAACGCGACGTACTGGTGGCCGTACGCGTTCAGGTGCATCCGGTCGGTGTCGAACACCTCGGCATGGTTGCCGTCGCGCATCCGCCACATGTCCACGAGCGTGGTCCCGTGCCGGTCGCTGATCTCGCGCGCCCACTCGTTGAAGATCGCCATCCGGCCGCGTACGGCCGCGTAGATCCCCGAGGCGCCGGGGTCGAAGATCGTGAACATCACGACCCTCGCGCCGCTGGCGGCGAGCCGGCCGACCGCCTCGTCGTACGTCGCCGCCAGGTCGTCGAGGTCGACGCGTGGGCGAAGGACGTCGTTCGCGCCGGCGTGGATCGTGACCAGGTCGGGCTCGAGGTCCAGGGCCGGGCCGACCTGCTCGGCAACGATCGGCTTGAGCTTGCGCCCGCGGATGGCGAGGTTGGCATACCCGAACTCGTCGCCGGCCTCGGAGGCGAGGACCTCGGCGACCCGGTCGGCCCAGCCCCTCAGCCCGTTGGGCCGGTCGAGGTCGGGATCGCCGACGCCTTCGGTGAACGAGTCGCCCAGGGCGACGTAACGGTGGAACGGCATGGAGCGATTCTGCCTGCTGGGTGCTGAAGGTTTCGAGACGGGCCGGGACGGCCCTCCTCAACCACCGGGCCAGCGGATAGGTTGTCCGCGTGCTGCTCTCAGACCGCGACATCCTCGCCGAGATCGACGCCAAGCGGATCAGCGTCGAGCCGTACGACGCGACGATGATCCAGCCGTCGAGCATCGACTTCCGCCTCGACCGGTTCTTCCGCGTCTTCGAGAACCACCGCTACCCCCACATCGACCCGGCCTCCGACCAGTCGGACCTGACCCGCCAGGTCGAGCCCGAGGGCGACGAGCCGTTCATCCTGCACCCGGGGGAGTTCGTGCTGGGGTCGACGTACGAGGTGGTGTCGCTTCCCGACGACATCGCGGCCCGGGTCGAGGGGAAGTCGTCGCTCGGCCGTCTCGGCCTGCTCACCCACGCGACCGCCGGGTTCGTGGACCCTGGGTTCAGCGGCCACGTCACCCTCGAGCTGGCCAACGTCGCGACGTTGCCGATCAAGCTCTACCCGGGGATGAAGATCGGCCAGCTCTGCTTCTTCCGGCTGTCCTCGCCGGCCGAGCACCCCTACGGTTCCGAGAAGTACGGCTCGCGGTACCAGGGCCAGCGAGGCCCGACGCCGTCGCGCTCCTACGCCAACTTCCACCGCACCCAGATCTAGCAGGGAAGGCTGCGCCAGCCTTCCCGCACCCGGCGTACCCGCTCGTGCTGGCGCGCCTTGCGCACCCGTTCGGTGATGATCACGTTCGCGAGCTCGGTGTTCTGAAGGTTCTGCCACATCGGATTCTCCTTGCCTTGAGGGTTTTCATACCTGTTGGAGGTGGACGTCTCCGCTGACCGTGGTGGCCCGGAGCTCGACGAAGTCCTGACCCTCGGCCGGCTTGCCGGTGCTGGTCAGGGTGCTGCGGACCGAGCCGCTGACGGTGTTGATGTCGGTCCACACCGGCGTGCCGCTCGGGATGCCGACGTGGACGTCGCCGGAGACGTTCCTGGCGGTGACCTTGCCGCGCGGCGCCACGCCGATGGTGAGGTCGCCGGACGCAGTCGTCAGTGAGACGTCGGCCTCGGACCGCTTGACCTGGAGATCGCCCGAGCCGGTCTTGATCACCGCGGCGGAGTGCACCAGGCCCAGGACCACGTCGCCGGAGCCGGTCGAGATCCCGGTCGTGCCCCGTACGTCGCCCAGGTCGATGTCACCCGAGCCGCTCTTGATCCGTACCTCGGCACCGAGTTCGTAGCCCTTGACGTCACCCGAGCCGCTCTCGATCACGACGGGGCCTTCGGCGCGGTCGATCTCGATGTCGCCGGATCCGGTCTTCATCTTGACGGTGCCGAAGACGCCGGTGGTCGCGGTGTCCGCCGAGCCCATCTTGGTCACCAGATCGCTTCCGTGCGGGAGGGTGACGGTGACGTCGTGCGAGCCGCCGCGGCTGAAGAACCGGCCGTGCGGAGCGACGATCGCGAGGTGGGTGCCGCTCAGGTCCACGGCGAACTCGTCGGCGTTCGGGCCGTTGATCTCCACGACCGCCTCGCCGGTCTCGGTGGCGACGGCTTTGAGGGTGCCGGCTCCGAGCTCGACGTACAGGGTGATCGGGTCGGGCGTGCTGAAGGTCTTCTGCATGGTGGTGCTCCTTCTCAGAGGTGGGTCTCAGACCCAGCCGGTCATCCGCTTGGAGGCGCGGGCCTTGCCGGTGCCGAAGCTGTCGAACGGGATGCTGGAGAGGTCGATGTCGATGTTGATCGCGTTCTCGCGGGTGGCGGCCCGGAGCACGTTGACGATCCAGGTGTTCAGCGAGCTGCCGTGCTTGTTGGCGAGCTCCTCGGCGCGCGCCTTGACGCTCTCGGGCAACCGCAGGGTGATCCGCGCTGTCGCGGCGTCCGAGTCGTCGTCCTCGTCAGCCGGACCCGCTGTCGCGGCGGCTGGAGGGGCGGCCGGGGCTGGTTGTTCGACGACGAACTCGAGCTCGCGGCCGACCAGTCGTACGTCGACGGACCCGGTGCGCATCTCGGTGGTGATCTCGGCCGCGGCCTGCGACAAGGCCTCCATCAGGGCGAGCCGCATGCTCGGGTCGAGTGCCATCGTGAGGCGCTCGGCGGCGTCACGGATCCGGTCGTCGCCGGCGGCGGCACTCTGCGCGAGGTCCTGTCGCAGGCGCTCGACGTAGGGGGTGATGTCCATGTGCACCACGATGACATCAAAGTAGTGTCATGTCAACACTGTTCTGACGTCAGCGTGACCGCGAGCCGTTCCCACTACAGTCCGTCCATGCGTACCGCCGTGATCGCCGCCGGAGTCCTCGGAGCCGTCGTCGTCGCCGGATGCGGCTCGTCGGCGACGCCTGGCGCCAAGCCGCCCTCCTCGCCGTCGACCACGCCAGTCGCGGCGCTCCGGGTCCAGGACGGCGGCGCCGGGATCTGCC
Organism: Marmoricola sp.; assembly: GCA_025964775.1. GTDB lineage: Bacteria > Actinomycetota > Actinomycetes > Propionibacteriales > Nocardioidaceae > Marmoricola. Next base: position 102,955 of record JAOPYE010000010.1, on the reverse strand, counting down.
TCCAGTCGGTGACCGTTCCGACCGACTTCGGCTACTGGCGCGCTGTGCTGACGGCGACGCAGAGTCTCCGCATCACGGGGGTCGGCGTCGGCGCCGGAGCGGACGTGACGGTGCACGGCGGCCTGGCTCTGGCCCTGACAGGGTCGGCGGTCTCCGCCGGGATCGCTCACTGGCCGATGTCGGGACCGGGCGAGCTGCGTCATGAGGTGAACTGGTCTGCGAGGAAGGGACTGATCGGCGTGCACCTGAAGGCCGGGCAGGTGGTGCTCCCGCTGATCCACGTGAACGCGCAGCCCGACGGGCACCTCGACACGGCTGACGTCAGGTACCGCACCGACGCCGGCCTCGACGGGGTCGCAGTGATGACGGAGTCGTTGCGACTCAGCCGCGAGACCTGCTGATCAGTTCGCCTGCAGGAACCCGCTCGGTGCGGCCAGGTGTCCGTCGTGCAGCTTCTCGACCCGGGCGGCGAGGGCGCGGTGGCGGGCGGCGACGGCCCTGGTCGCTGCTGCCCGGCCCTGGCCGGCGGTCGCCGCGCCGGTCGCGGTGCTTGCGGCCTCCGGCGACCCTGCCGGGCCGACTTCCGGGATGGTCAGCACGGAGGGGTACTGCGCCGAGTTGTGCACGGTGATGACGGTCAGCGCGCCGGCCAGCTGCGCCAGGGTCGGCAGGAGGTGCGGGATGTCGAACGCCTGGATCGCGATCCGCAACCGGTGGCCCGGCAGGATCTTCGCCCCGGTCGGGAACACCTCCACGTCCACCGGCGCCACGGCTCCGGTGGGCAGGGTGACCTGGGCAGCCTTGGTGAACGGGTGGTACGGCTGGATCAACTGGCCGTCGAGGTAGCGCGACCGCGAGGTGTCCAGCGCTCGGTCCGAGATCACCTGCCAGCCTCCGGTGAGCCGGGAGACGGTCCCGTCGGGTGCCTCGTCCTCGACCGCGACCGAGAGCATCCCGTCACCGCTGGTGCTGGAGACGAAGAGGTGGGCGTTGATCGGGCCCTGGAGCGTGATCGGACTGGACACCGGTGCCGTCCGGAAGACGATCCCGGTCAGGTCGTTGGCCTTGTTGTTGGTGAAGCACGGGCTCTGGTCCCCGAGCGTGCTGAGCAGGCCCGCGGTCCACTGGTCGGCCGAGCGCGTGCAGAGGCCCGCGACCGGGATCGGGTAGATGTCCGAGGTGCCGCCGGTGACGGCACCGGTGGTCAGGTCGCCGTCGACCAGAGCGGTCCGGCTCGATCCGGAGAGGCGGTAGCTGACCGCGTGCCGGTTGCCGACCCAGGACTGGGCCGTCTTCCAGGCCCCGGTGCCCTGCTCGTAGTAGGTGATCGGGGCGATGTCGCTGTTCAGCGTCGGGTCGGCGATGCCCTTGACGTAGTGATCGAACCAGCGCAGCTTCAGCTCGTCGAGCGAGCCGAGGCCGGCGTTGCCGACGTTGGTACCGGCGGAGGCCTGCAGGTGGTTCCACGGCCCGATGATCATCTTGGTCGGAACGCCGCGCTTCTGCAGGTTCTCGAACAGCAGCGGGGTGCCGCGCTGGAAGAGGTCGTACTCGCCGCTGATGAAGAACGTCGGGACCTTGACCTTGTCGACCACGTTGATCGGCGAGCGCTGGCTGTAGAACGGTCCGTCGTACGCCGGATCACCACCTCCGAACGCCTGGAGCAGCAGTGGGAGCGTGAAGTTGCCGCCGCCGATCAGGTGCTCGGCCAGGACGCTGATCGGGCTGAGGTCGGTCGGGACGGTGGTGGGCGGGATCAGGCCGGTGAAGTTGACCAGCCCCAGCCACAGCGGGATGAAGCCGGCGTCGATCTGGCCGCCGGAAGCCACGACATCGCGGTAGACATCGGCGCCCGGGACCTGCGGGAAGATGGCCTTGAGGCCCGGCGGCTGGCCGGCGGCCGCGAACATCTGCGCAATGCCCATGTAGGACGGACCGTCCATCGCCGTGCTGCCGTTGCTCCAGGGCTGCGAGTGCGCCCACGTCATGACCTCGGTGAAGTCCGTGTCCTCGCGGGTGCAGAACGCGCACCACTGGCCACTGGACGTGCCGGTCCCGCGGGCATCGACGGTGAGCTGGGCGTAGCCGCGTTCGACCAGGTACGTCGGATCGCCGCCGGCCAGCCCGCCGGCGTACTGCTGGACGCCCTTGTTGTACGCCGTGATGGTCGCGATGACCGGGAAGCGGCCCGGGATCCGGTTCCCGTTCGCGTCCGCGGGGAGGATCAGGTCGCCGCGCAGGATCACGCCGTCGTCCATCCGGATCGGCAGGTTCGCCACCGTGACCGTCTTCGGGTACGTCGCCGGGCGAGCGGTCCACGCCGACGCCGTCCTGGCCGGGACGACCGAGGCCGACCTCGGAGCTGCCGTGGCGGTCGCCGCGAAGCTTCCGGCGGTCAGGGTGAGCGTCGTCGCCACGGCGGCGGTGAGGGTGAGCAGGCGCATTGAGTGGATCCTCCCGGTGTGTCGGGAGATCAACGATCCCGCACAGGTTCTGGTTACAAGCGACCTGGCTCAGAGGTCGAAGAGCGACCCAGTCTCGCTGATCGGCTTGTCGGTCTTGGGCTCGGCGGGCTTCTCGGGCGCAGGGGTTTCGACAGGTGGCTCCTGAGGAGGTTGCGCAGCAACCGTCTCGAAGGGCTCGACCACCGGGGTTGCTTCTGCGTCCGAGGTTGGTTCCGCCTCCGCGGGGGCCGGTGCCGCGGCCTTCGGGGCTTCGGCTGGGGCTGCGATGTCGAAGAGGGAACCGCCGCCGAGGTCAGCCGCGGGTGCCGGCTTCTCCGGCGCGGGCGTCTCGGCCGGCGTCTCGACGACCGGGGCCGGTGAAGCAGCCTGGGTCGGTGCGACGTCGAACAGGGATCCGCCCGACGCAGGGGCGGCTGCTGGCTTCGCCGGCTCGGGCGCCGGGGTGTCGAACAGCGAACCACCCGAGGCCGGGGCCGGCGAAGCCGGGGCTGCCGGGGCAGGGGTGTCGAAGAGCGAGCCGCCGCTGGCGGCAGGCGCCGGTGCCTCCGCGGCAGGTGCCGGCGTCGGCTCGGCGGCAGGGGCTGCCGGCTTGGCCTTCGGCTCGGCGACCTTGACCCGCTTGCCCTCGCCCTTGACCGACGCCAGCAGCAGCTGGGCGACATCGAGGACCTCGACCTCCTCGCGGGCGCGCCCGGCGTCCTGCTCGCTGGTCAGGCCGTCCTCGAGCATCGTGCGGCAGAACGGGCAACCGACGGCGATCTGATCGGCACCGGTCTCGACGGCCTCGACGGTCCGGTTGACGTTGATCCGCTCGCCGATCGTCTCCTCCATCCACATCCGGGCACCACCGGCGCCACAGCAGAAGGAGCGCTCCGAGTTGCGCGGCATCTCGGTGAACTCGGCGCCCGGGATGACCTGGAGCAGCTCGCGCGGCGGCGAGTAGACCTGGTTGTGACGACCCAGGTAGCACGGGTCGTGGTAGGTGATCTGGCGCGTCGGGCCGGGGGCTGCCACCGGGGTCAGCTTCTTCTCCCGCACCAGTCGGTTGAGCAGCTGGGTGTGGTGCACGACCTCGAGCTCGATGCCGAACTCGGCGTACTCGTTCTTGAGGGTGTTGAAGCAGTGCGCGCAGGTCGAGACGACCTTCTTGACCTTGTGCTCCTTGAAGGTCTCGATGTTCTGCTGCGCCAGCGCCTGGAAGACGAACTCGTTGCCTGCGCGTCGGGCAGAGTCGCCGGTGCAGGTCTCGCCGTTGCCCAGCACGGCGAAGGAGACGCCCGCCATGTCGAGCAGCTCGGCGACCGCACGGGTGGTCTTCTTGGCTCGGTCCTCGTAGGCGCCGGCGCAGCCGACCCAGAACAGCCAGTCGACCTCGGTCAGGTCCTGCACGTCCTCGCCGACGACCTTGACGTCGAAGTCGAGTCCCTGGGCCCACTCCATCCGGGCGTTCGGGTTCATGTTCCAGGGGTTGCCCTTGTTCTCCAGGCCCTTGAACAACCCGTTGAGCTCGGCCGGGAAGTTCGACTCGACGAGCACCTGGTAGCGGCGCATGTCGATGATGTGGTCGACGTGCTCGATGTCCACCGGGCACTGCTGGACGCACGCACCGCACGAGGTGCAGGACCACAGCACGTCGTTGTCGATGACGGCGCCACCGTCGGGGTGCCACAGGTAGTCGCCCTCGGAGGTGCCGACGAGCGGACGCTCGGCCTCGGCCAGCGCGACCGGCGACGTCTTGGACTGGTCACCCTCGGCACCACCGGCCATCAGGTACGGCGCCTTCGCGAACGCGTGGTCGCGCAGGCCCATGATCAGCATCTTCGGCGAGAGCGGCTTCTCGGTGTTCCACGCCGGGCACTGGGACTGGCAGCGGCCGCACTCGGTGCAGCTGGCCATGTCGAGCAGGCCCTTCCAGCTGAAGTCCTCGATCGACCCGATGCCGAGGACCGTGTCCTCGTCCAGGTCGTCGACGTCGTCCAGGGTGATCGGCTTGCCGTCGGACATCATCGGCTTGACCGCGCCGAGTGCGACCGGGTTCCGCTTGAACATGACGTTGATCGGCGCGATGAAGATGTGCAGGTGCTTGCTGTGCAGCACGTCGATGAGGAAGACCAGCATGACGCCGATGTGCAGCAGCAGGCCGATGCCGATCAGCGTCGAGTTGTCGGGAAGCACCTTGCCGAGCGCGTAGGAGACGAACGCCCACTTGCCGTAGCCCTCACCCGAACCGACCGCCTGGACGTGCGCCTGGACGGCGCCACGGAAGAGGAACATCGTCCAGATGACGTTGAAGATCATGAAGAGGACGAGGTAGGCGCCGCCGAGGTGCGAGCCGGAGAACCGGGACTTGCGGCCCAGCTTGGCGGGCTGGTTGCGCATCCGGATGAAGTAGAAGATGACGAGGCCGACGAGGCAGAGGACGGCAATCAGGTCCTGCAGGAAGCCGAGCGGACCCCACGTGCCGATGAAGAGGAAGTGCCAGTCCGGGTTGCGCGAGATCATCGCGCCGTACGCCTCGACGTACACGGACGCGAGGATCAGGAACGCATACATCACGAACGAGTGCGCGACGCCCGGGATCGACCACTTGAGCAGCTTCCGCTGGCCGAGGACCTCGACCAGCTGGTTCTTGAGTGCCTGGCTGACCCGGCCGGTGACGCCGGCGATCCGGTCCGGCGCCGGCTTGCCGCTGGTGATCAACCGGACCAGGAAGATGACCCTCTTCAGCGCCAGCGGCAGGATGACGATGTTCAGGATCAGACCGAGGATCAGGGTCGTCGTCGTACTCAAGGAAAGTCACTCCAAACTTCCGGCGTCGCCGGTCGAGCGGGCAGTCGTGGCCACAGACTATTGGTCCCCAGCGCTGCCGAGCACCCGGAGAGCGTGTGAGAAACGCTACCCGGGGGTAACAACGCTCTAGTTGACCTTGACCGGGTTCAGGCAGCTGTCCAGGAAGTCGACCAGCGAGCAGAACTGCGGCGCCTTCGTCGGCCGGTACGACGGCGGGTCACCCTGGGCGGCGGTGATCGCCTGGTACGCGGCCAATGCGTCGGTGGGCTTGCGGGTGAGCGTCGGGTCGTGCAGGACGTCGACGGTGTACAGCCCGAAGCGCGGCTCGTAGCTGCCCCACTCGTAGTTATCGGTCAGGCTCCAGTAGTTGTAGCCGATCACGTTCATGCCGTCGGCCTTCGCGCGCTGGAGCCAGTAGACGGTGTCGCGGAGGTTGGCGGCGCGGGTGTACCCGTCGGCACGGGGCAGGCCGTTGTCGGTCGGCATCCCGTTCTCCACGACGTACAGGGGCTTGCCGGGGAACTGGTCGGCGTAGTGCCGCAGGGCGTAGTAGATGCCCTCCGGGGCCAGGTTGGCGTTCCACTGCGTCCCGATGAAGGCGTTGAGCGCGGTGGTGGTCGGGCTCAGCACGTCGGTGACGGCGACCGGGTAGTAGTAGTCGATCCCGATGTAGTCGAGCCGCTTGGCGACCTGATCGAGGAAGAGCGTGTCCAGGAGGGGTTCGGCGGTCGGGATGTAGGAGACGTTCGAGGAGACCATCGCGCCTGGCTGGACGCGGTGGATGTAGTCGTAGATCGCGTCGTGCGCCTTGACCAGCTGGCCCATGAAGTACGGGATCAGCAGCGGGTTGAGGCCGCTGTTCTGGAGCTCCATCAGCATGTACGCCGTCGGCTCGTTGATCGTGATCCACAGCGGGTTGTACGACGCGTACCGGTCGACGACCTTCTTGGCGTTGACCAGCCAGTCATCGAGCATCCCCGGGCGCGACCAGCCGCCCTGGGCGGCCTCCCAGCCCGGGTACACCCAGTGGTCCAGGGTGATCATCGGTCGCATGCCGGCGGCCTTGATGGCGGCGAACACGTGGTCGTAGAACGCCAACGCCGTCGGGTCCCAGACGCCCGGCTGGGGTTCGACGCGTGCCCACTCGACGCTGACCCGGTACACCTTCACGCCGAGGTTGGCGGCGAGCTGGATGTCGGAGGCGTAGCGGTGCAGGAAGTCGACCGAGGTGCCGATCGGGTCGTCCTTCGAGCTCGCCGCGACGTAGCGGGTCCAGTTGCTGTCGGGCGAGGAACCCTCGGACTGGAAGCCGGCCGTGGCCACCCCCCAGAGGAAGTCGGGGCCCAACGGTGCGACGTTGCCCGAGCTGGTGCTGTCCGGGGCCGGGGCGGCCTCGGCAGCCGCGGGCGAGCCGTTCGCGATCAGCGGGACCGTCAGGGCGAGGGCGATCGCGACCAGCGCGGTGCGAGCCCTCATGCGACCGAGACCAGCTTTCCGGCCTGGGAGAAGTTGACCGTCATGGGTCCGCCCTTCGTGCAGTAGGTGAAGTGCTGGTTGATCCGTCGGTGCGGCTGCCCGGCCCTCATCAGGACCTTCCACCACGACATGCCCGGGTGCAACCGGGCTCGGAAGAAGGTCGTCGAGTGCCTCAGGCCCGCGTTCGTGCAGGCGTCCGGCTTGGCGCCGTACGCGCGCTCCCACATCTCCAGGTACGCCTCGGGGCCGCGGTACATGTCCGCCACGATGCTCGGCCCGGCGATCTTGGAGAGATCCTGGATCCAGTCGGGGTACAGGCCGTAGTGCGCGACGCCGTCCTTGTTGATGTCGTACACATGGGTGCCGCTGACCTGCCGGAAGACCCGGACACCGCCGAGGGCGGTGAACGGGTAGGTCACCGGGTTCGCCGAGGCGCCCGGTCGCGGATTCGCCTGCGCACCGAGCCCGTTGATGTCCGACCCGAACCCGAAGCCCCAGTAGATCCTCGGGTTGGCCCAGGTCAGGTGGCGCTTCCACTTGGCGACGAAGCCGACGCTGTCACCGGCGTACGGCGTGATGAAGCCCTGCTCGGAGTAGATCCGCGGGTACGCGTCCGGCGTGGACCACGAGTGGCTGGAGATGACGCCCGGGTACCCGAGCTGGTCGATCAGGTCGAGCGACGCCTGGCGAGCCTTGACGCTCATGTGATCCGGGTCGAACAGCATGTGTCGCTTGACCATGCCCTCGATCGTGTCGGCACCGAGCCCACTCAGCCCGAGGGTGTTGCAGTGGTGCGGGGCCGGATACAGCGGAAGCGCCGGAAGCAGACTCAGCACGCTCACCGGCGCTTCCTTGAGGACGGCGCCGAACAGGGCATCCTGCGACGGGAAGCCGGCCAGCGCCTGGTCCTTGTCGTGGACTTCAGGATCGTTCGGGCTGCAGGTGACCATGTGCCACGCGGAGCCGGTCTCCAGGATGTTCGCAGCGTTGACCAGGTCGCCGGTTGTGCCCGAGTCGCCGGCGACGCCCGCCAGTGCGTTGTCGAACTTGTTCACCAGCTCCATCTGCGTGACGCCCATCTCGCGGACCTGGGTCAGCTGGCGGTCGATCGATGCCGGGGTGCAGCCTGAAGACGCCTGGCCGAAGTGGTCGTGGCACCCGAAGAGCACCGAGGTCTCGATGCCCATGACGACGGCCATCTTGCCGGAGTTGATGACCTTGCGGGCCTGCTCGGGGTTGGTCACGATCCGGTAGAAGCCCTTGCCCGGGCCCCCGTGCTGGGCGTCGATGTAGTTCTCGAGCAGGTGCATGTCGTGAGCCTGCAGCCGCAGCGAGGTCATGTCGTCGCAGGAGTTGCGCTTGAGCGGGTAGACCATGCAGAGCTGGTTGTTCTCGACGAGCAGGTTCACCATGATCCGCTGGCCCGCGCGCCAGTTGCGCTCGATCCACTTGTAGTACGTGCCTTCCTGGGTGAGCGCGTCCGGCGCCGGCCAGTCCTTGAAGGCCGGCCAGCCGACGGGGTCGGCGCCGGGTTTGCCGGAGAGGAAGCCTCCGACAACGCCGCTTGCGACCGCATCGGCGCCCTGGCACCCTGCGAGCGCGACGGTGACGCCCCACGGCGACCAGGGTCGGCCGCAGTGCAGGTCGCCGCCGAGGAACTCGAAGGCCATGCCGTGCATGTGGCCGTCAACCAGGCCGCGGACCTCGGCGAAGCTGCTCATTCCGGCGGTCGGGTCGCCCACGACGTTCGTGCCGATCTCCGGGAACGGCGTACAGCCTGCGCGCCGGTACGGCGTGAACTGGGTCCTGCCGTCGGGTGCTGCTGCGAATCCGGCCCCGTTGCCGCCTTTCGCGGACAGGTAGCCCGAGCCCGGAAGGAACAACCGGAACCTGCCGGGGCCCGCCCGGGTCACCGTCCAGTTGACGGCCGGACCCGGCGCAGCCGCGTAGGCCACGTGGCCGTCGCTGCCACTGAGGAACGCCGCGGCCTTGCTGTAGAGCAGGTAGTGGCCGAGCGAGCTGGGCTTGAAGTACAGGGGAGCGGCGCCGGTCAGGGTCCTGGCGGCGAACTCCGGGTCGGCACCATCGAGGTAGCGGCCGGTGGTGGTCGACCTGAGCCCGTAGCAGGCGTTGAACAGGTTGTAGCGGCTCGTCGGGATGCTCGGCTGGACGGGATTCACCCGCACGTGGCGCAGCAGGACCGGCCGCTGGCGTCGCTGCGTCGCAGCGGCGCGCTCGTCGGCGACCGCCTTGGCCGGTGTGGTCGGGTCGGCGGTGTCTGAGCCCGGGGACAGGGCTGCGCGGGATAGCCAGTTCTTGGTTCTCGGGTCGTGGTCGTTGTGGGGTGGCCCACCCGGGTAATCGACATGGGTGCCGTCGGCGGCGTAGCGGGTCCTGTCGCCGCTTGCCTTCGCGACGGCGTTCCTGACCGACGCCGCGTACACCTTCTTGAGCCCGTCGGCCTGGGGTGGTCCGGACGTGCCGCTGCCCCGGTTGAGGGCGAAGGCCGCGGCGACCACGGCGATCGAGGTCAACGTGACGAGGACGAGCCGGAGGTGTGCGCGCAGGGCCATCTCTTTCCCACAGTGAGTGCGTCTGCTCCCCTCAACGAGCGCCCGGTGCACCGGGTCACGGTCGAGATGTGTCACATCCTGCTGCGGCCCTCGCGGTCCAGGCCGGGCACCAGGCGGCGCGCCATCGCCAGCGGCGACAGGGCCAGGTTGAGCAGCGGCTCGATCTTGTCGACGATGTCGTCGAGCCGGGCCGCCACCTTGTTGAGCTGGTCCGCGGCGTGCGAGAACCGGTCCAGGGAGTCGTTGAACCGGTCCAGGGCGGTGCTGAAGTCCGCGAGCGCACCGGCGAGGTCGTGCGTGATGTGGCCGATCTGCTCGACGGTCTCGTCGACCGTCAGCAGGGTTCGCGCCCGGGTCCGCAGCTTGCGCCGGCTGCCGGTCTCGGCAGCCTCCTCGATCTGGTCGGACTCGGTCATGTGCTGAGTGTGCCCGATCAGTGCCCGCCGAGGCGCCGACTCAGCGCCGCTGCCGTCGCCTGGACCGCAGCGGCCACAGCAGCGACATCCGTCCCGGCGTCGACCGGATAGGTGACCGCGACTCCTGCGAGTGGAAGGCCGTTGTGGTCCAGGACCGGTGCGGCGATCGAGGCCAGGCCGGGGGTGATCTCGCCGTTCTCCACGGCGTACCCGCGCTGGCGGGCCTCGCCGAGGACCGTGCGCAGCGCACTCAGCGAGCTGGGACCGATGCCGGTCCGCTCGACGAAGGCCTCCTTGTCCGGGTAGAGCGCTCGGACCTGTGCCGACGGCAGGGCGGCCAGGATGGCCCGGCCGCTGGCGGTGAGATGGGCCGGGAGCCGGACGCCGACGTCGGTCACCAGCGGGGGCCTGCCGGGTGCGCGCTCCTCTACGACGTACAGGACGTCGCGCCCGTGCGGGACCGCGAGATGGGCGGACTCACCGACCTTGTCGGCCAGGGTCGCGAGGGGTCGCCGGGCCAGTCGCTGGAGCGGTGCCTGCCGGGTGTACCCGCTGCCCACCTCGAACGCCGCGACCCCGAGGCCGTAACGGCGCTCATCGGGCAGGTGGGTGACGAAGCCCTCCTCGGTCATCGCCGTCATCAGGTGGTACGCCGTCGAGCGGGGCAGGCCGCAGGCGCGCATGATCCGGTCCAGGGGGACCGGGTCGGGCTGGCTGGCGAGGAACTTGAGGACCCGCATGGCCTTCGTCGCGGCCGGCACCTGACTCATGCCGCAGAGCGTAGGGGCGTCTGGGATCCGAGACCAGCCTCAGTCGGGCAGCTCGCCCTCGTTGCGTGGGATCAGCGGTACGGCGATCAGGGGCCCGAGAGCGGTCAGCGAGAAGGCCACGGTGTAGCCCCAGTGGGAGATGGCGGCTCCGGCGAGCGGGGCGGCGACCGCTGCGGTGAGGAACTGCGCGGTGTTCTGGACGCCGAGGGCGCGGCCCGACCAGAACGGGCCGGCGCGTTCGGCAACGGCCGTGAAGGCCAGGCCGTTGTCCGCGACGGTCACGGTGGTGGCGATGACCAGGAGCGCGATCGCCACCCACCAGCCGCTCTGGGCGGTCAGGCCGAGCAGCAGCATCGTGAGCCCCGCGGCGACGGCTACCCAGCGCAGCGGCCTCATCCGGCTGCCGACCCGGTCCGACACGTACCCGGCCACGATGCGGCCGATCGCCCCCGGGACCTGGCTCAGCGCGATCAGTGCTCCCGCGGCTCCGGCGCTCCAGCCACGCTCGTCGACCAGCCAGACCAGCCCGAAGGTCCAGACGGCGAACTGCGGGATGACCAGCAGGACCGAGACGGCGTGCACCCGCCAGAGGAAGTCGGTGCGGTACGGGTTCGGCGACGCGGCCAGGGTGCGCTCCGGGCGCGGCGGGTCGAGGACGACGACGAGGACCGCGACCAGTGCGATGCCGGTCGCGAGGCACGGCACCAGCAGGGCTGTGGCGACGCCGTGCCTGTCGGCCAGGACGGCGATCGAGATCGCCGCGATGCCGACGCCGAGCGGCTGGGCCATCTGCCGGATGCCCATCGCCAGACCGCGGCGGTGTGCCGGGAACCAGCCGACGACGACCCGTCCGCTGGCCGAGGCGGTCGACGAGGCGAAGGCTCCGGCGACGAACAGCGCGGCAGCCAGGGCGAGGGTTCCGTGGACCTGGGTGGCGAGCGCGCTGGCCGCTGTGGCGCCGGCGAGTCCGACGGCGAGCACGAAGCGCTCGCCGTACCGGTCGACGGCGTAGCCCCACGCGATCAGGGTGAGCATCACGCCGATCGTCGGGGCTGCTGCCACGATGGCGGCGTCGGTCAGGCTCAGCCCGTCACGGCGGGCCAGGGTCGGGATCAGGAAGGCCGGCCCGTTGATCGTGATGGCCGACGTGCCTTGGGCCAGGACGCCGACCGCGAGCATCGTCCAGCGGCGTGCAGCCGTGACGCTCGCAGGGTCGATGACGGTGGCCACAGCTCCAACGGTACGCGTGATTTCGAGCGTGAGTCCATATTACGAGATGATTTGTCTCACATTACGGATGAATCATCGTGGCCGAGCCGTCTCGCATATGAGACGGCTCCGGGCTCTCGGCCATGGCCGCCGGCACCTCGTCCGACGTTGGATGGACCCATGAGCACACCACCCACTGTCCAGGTCGGCGTAGGCCCGGTGTCGTTCGCCGAGGTCCTGGCGGTCACCCGCGGCGAGGCCGCCGTCGAGCTCGCTCCCGACGCACTGGTCGCGATCGATCGGGCGCGGGGCGTGGTTGATCGCCTGGCCGCCGAGCCGACCCCGGCGTACGGGATCTCGACGGGCTTCGGTGCCCTGGCGACCCGGCACATCCCCACCGAGATGCGCGCTCAGCTGCAGAAGTCACTCGTCCGCTCGCACGCCGCCGGATCGGGACCAGAGGTCGAGCGCGAGGTGGTCCGCGCCCTGATGCTGCTGCGTCTCTCGACGCTGGCCACCGGACACACCGGCATCCGTCGCGAGACCGCCGAGCTCATCGCCGCGTTCCTGACCGCGGGGATCACGCCGGTGGTGCACGAGTACGGATCGCTGGGTTGCTCCGGTGACCTGGCGCCGCTCTCGCACTGTGCGCTGGCGCTGATGGGTGAAGGAACTGTCCGTGACGCGGAGGGCGTCCTGATGCCGGCAGCGCAGGCCATCGCGGCGGCCGGGTTGAAGCCGGTCGAGCTCGCGGCGAAGGAAGGGCTCGCGCTGATCAACGGCACCGACGGGATGCTGGGCATGCTCGTGATGGCCTTGCACGACCTCGAGGTCCTGATGCGCACGGCCGATGTCGCTGCTGCGATGTCGGTGGAGGGCCAGCTCGGCACCGACCGCGTGTTCGCTCCCGAGCTGCAGGCGATCCGCCCGCATCCGGGCCAGGCGGCGGCGGCAGCCAACCTGGTCGCGCTGCTGGCCGGTTCAGGTGTGGTCGCGTCGCATCGCGGGCCCGACTGCAACCGCGTCCAGGACGCCTACTCGCTGCGCTGCTCACCCCAGGTGCACGGTGCGGCCCGGGACACCCTGGCGCACTGTGCCGCGGTTGCCGGGAGGGAGCTCGCCTCGGCCGTCGACAACCCCGTCGTCGTCGGCGACATGGTCGAGTCCAACGGCAACTTCCACGGAGCGCCGGTCGCCTACGTGCTCGACTTCGCTGCGATCGTCGCCGCCGATGTCGCCTCGATCAGCGAGCGCCGTACCGATCGCTTCCTGGACAAGGCCCGCAACGCCGGCCTGCCGCCGTTCCTGGCCCACGACCCGGGCGTGGACAGCGGCCACATGATCGCCCAGTACACCCAGGCCGCCATCGTCTCGGAGATGAAGCGGCTTGCCGCGCCCGCTTCCGTCGACTCGATCCCGTCCTCGGCGATGCAGGAGGACCACGTGTCGATGGGCTGGTCGGCTGCCCGCAAGCTCCGCCGGTCGGTGGACGGCCTGACCCGGGTGCTGGCGATCGAGGTGCTGACTGCCGCGCGGGCTCTCGACCTGCGCGCACCGCTGGCGCCGTCCCCCGCGACAGCGGCCGTGGTCGCGCTGCTGCGAGGTGCCGGGATCGAGGGCCCCGGCCCGGATCGCCACCTGTCCCCGGAAATCGAGCGGGCGGTCGACCTCGTCCGCAGCGGCGCCGTCGTCGCGGCCGCCGAAGAAGTGATCGGAGAACTTCGATGAACGACAACCCACGCCTGCCCATCCGTGCCGCTCGCGGCACCACGCTCACGGCACGCTCCTGGCAGACCGAAGCACCCCTGCGGATGCTGATGAACAACCTCGACCCCGAGAACGCCGAACGCCCGGAAGACCTGGTCGTGTACGGCGGAACCGGCAAGGCCGCACGCAACTGGGAGTCGTACGACGCCCTGGTCCGCACGCTGACGACCCTCGCGGACGACGAGACGATGCTCGTCCAGTCCGGCAAGCCCGTGGGGGTGATGCGCACCCATCCCTGGGCCCCGCGCGTCCTGATCGCCAACTCCAACCTGGTCGGGGACTGGGCCAACTGGGAGGAGTTCCGGCGTCTCGAGGACCTCGGCCTGACGATGTACGGACAGATGACCGCAGGGTCGTGGATCTACATCGGCACCCAGGGCATCCTGCAGGGCACCTTCGAGACCTTTGCGGCCGTCGCTGACAAGAGGTTCGGCGGGACCCTGGCCGGCACCATCACCCTGACCGCAGGCCTGGGCGGCATGGGCGGCGCGCAGCCGCTCGCGGTCACGATGAACGACGGTGTCGCGATCTGCATCGACGTCGACCAGTCCAGGATCACGCGCCGGATCGAGCACCGCTACCTCGACGTCCAGGCGGACTCGCTCGCGCATGCAGTGTCGCTGGCAGTCGAGGCGCGCGATGCCCGAAAGCCCCTGTCCATCGGGGTTCTGGGCAACGCGGCCATCGGCTTCGGTGCCCTGCTCGAGTCCGGGGCGCCCATCGACATCGTCACCGACCAGACCTCGGCGCACGACCCGTTGTCCTACCTGCCGGCCGGGATCGCGTTCGAGGACTGGCACGACGCGGCAGCCGCCGACCCTGCCGGGTTCACCAAGGAGGCGCAGGCCTCGATGGCGACGCACGTCCGCGCGATGGTCGAATTCGCCGACGCCGGTGCGGAGGTCTTCGACTACGGCAACTCGATCCGCGACGAGGCCCGCAAGGGCGGCTACGACCGTGCGTTCGACTTCCCGGGTTTCGTGCCGGCGTACATCCGGCCACTGTTCTGCGAGGGCAAGGGACCCTTCCGCTGGGCCGCGCTCTCCGGTGATCCCGAGGACATCCGCAAGACCGACGAAGCGATCCTTGAGCTCTTTCCCGAGAACGCGCGGCTGCAGAAGTGGATCCGGATGGCCCAGGAGCGCGTCCAGTTCCAGGGGCTGCCCGCGCGGATCTGCTGGCTCGGGTACGGCGAACGGCACCTCGCGGGGCTGAAGTTCAACGAGATGGTCGCCTCGGGCGAGCTGTCGGCACCGATCGTGATCGGCCGCGACCACCTCGACTGCGGATCGGTCGCGTCGCCGTACAGGGAGACCGAGGCGATGCTGGACGGCTCGGACGCCATCGCGGACTGGGCCCTGCTGAACGCCCTGGTCAACACCGCCTCCGGCGCGACCTGGGTCTCGATCCACCACGGTGGCGGGGTCGGCATGGGTCGATCGATCCACGCCGGCCAGGTCTGCGTCGCCGACGGCACCGCCCTCGCGGCCGAGAAGATCGAGCGGGTGCTGACCAACGACCCGGGCATGGGCGTCATCCGGCACGTCGACGCGGGGTACGACCTGGCCGCCGAGGTTGCCGCTGACCGTGGTGTGCGGGTGCCGATGACGGAGCGATAGTCCGGCACGTTTTAGCCCTGAAATTGGCCATCCGGGGGCCAATTCGTGCCGGACTGTCGGTCACGCACAGGCTCTCGATCAGCGGCCGTTTCCACTGTCGTGCGACATCACCATGTGCCGCACCAAAGCCTCTTCGATCTTGGATCAGTGGCAGGCGAAAAATGGGATCCGTGGTGCGCGCCGATCCGGGTCGTCCATCCGGTCAAG
The DNA here is from genome assembly GCA_025964775.1 of Marmoricola sp. Taxonomy (GTDB): domain Bacteria; phylum Actinomycetota; class Actinomycetes; order Propionibacteriales; family Nocardioidaceae; genus Marmoricola. The sequence continues at coordinate 87,663 of JAOPYE010000010.1, read as the reverse complement.
GCGGACCGGGAAGGCGCTCGCGGGCCCACGCCGAAGCAGGCGAGAGGTCCACAATGGCGGCGCGCCTGCCGGGGATGGTTCGTTCCGGTCAGCGCGCCCGACTCCGCGGAGCAACGGATCGTGGACCAGGCGGTTCGCCTGCCACTCGGCGGGGCCGTCAGCGGCTGGGCCTCGCTGCGCTGGCGTGGCGCTTCGTACTTCACGGGTCTTTCTCTGGACGGCTCTGTCAGACCAGTGCCCATGCTGCTGGGCGGTGCCGGGGACAACATCCGATCGAGCGTCGGTGTGGCGGTGACCAAGGAGCAGTTTCCTCCCGCGGAGATGGAGGAGGTCGACGGCTTGAGGTGCTCGATCGTGGCGCGTGCCCTGTTCGACGAGGTCCGCGCCATCGGAACGAAACGCGAAGGCGCTGTTGCGATCGACATGGCGATAGCTGCCGGCTTGACGGCGGTCGAGTCGTTCGCCGGCTACGTCGCGATTCGGCCGGCCTGGCGGGGTGTGCCGTTGGTCCGTCAGGCGCTCTCGCTTGCTCACGACCACAGCCGGTCGCCTCAGGAGAGCCGAATGAGGCTCGTCTGGATTCTCGACGCCGGTTTGCCCCCACCTCTGTGCAACAGCCCGGTGTTCGACCTCGCGGGTCAACTTCTCGGCTATCCCGACCTGTTGGATCCCGTGGCTGGGGTGATCGGCGAATACGACGGCGTCGATCACCTCGAGCGAGACCGTCGACGAGGTGACATCGAACGCGAACAGCGGTTCCGCGACCATGGATTCGAGTACTTCACCGTCGTGCGAGGGGACCTCCGCGACCCTGATCGCGTCGTACGCCGTATGCGCGCAGCCCGAAATCGCGCCCTGTTCCTTCCGGCATCGCGGCGATCTTGGACCCTCGACGCTCCGCCCTGGTTCCAAGACCGATAGTCCGGCACGTTCTCGCCCCAAATCAGCGCCATTGGGGGCCAAAACGTGCCGGACTACCGCCTCCGCGCCGTCCAAGAGGTAACGTCCGCGTCGGTGTCGCGCAGCGGGGTGATCACCGGCGGACCACCCTGGAGCTGGCGCCGGGCGTTGATGATTCGTCGGTTGAACTGCTCGAGCAGGTCCCGTACGACGGACTCCGAGGTCTCCCGGTCGAGAATCGCGTCGAGCTCGGCGTCGTCCTTGCGCAGCTGGAGCGCTTCGGGCAGGACGCCGGTGATCCGTTCGCGCTCGATGAGGCGCTTGAGCCACCAGTCCGGGTCGCTGTCGAGGGATTCGAGCGGTTTCCCGGCGCCCGGGAGATCGTCGAACTCGCCACGCGCCATGGCTTGCTGGATCTGCAGGTCGACCCACCGGGCCTGGTGCCGCATCCGCAGCGCAGCGGCCGACTCACCGGTGCGGGGATCGGTCCCGCGCCCCGGCTCGGATTGTTCGCTGGTCCCGTCCTGGCTCATCGCGTTCACCTGGTACCGAGGATATCGGGAAGTCGGAGAAGAAATTCTTCTGGTTTCGGCGTCAGTGATCGCGGGCACCATCGTCACACCAGTGACGCCTGCGCGCTCGCGCAGGCCGCCATGGGAACTTCGGAGGAACTCATCATGAGTCGCGCGCGTCAAACTCTTGTGGTCGCAGTCCTGGTCGCATTCGCGAGCATCGTGGCGACGTCCAGTGCCGGAGCTGCGTCGCTGGCGCCATCCCCGGATCACGTGCCGTTCCCGCTCTGGGCGCTGTTCGTCGGCGTCGTGCTGGTTCTCTGCGGCGTCGCCGTCCTGCGACGCACGCTCAGCGAGCGTCCGCTGCGCCGCCGTACCGACGGCGACGTCAGTTAGCTGGTCGCCTGGTTCTCGGGCGAGGCGAACCAGATCGTCCGGTTCTGCCAGTCACCGGGCCCGAGCCGTGGTGGGGAGCACACGATCAGCGCGAGTTGTGGCGGCCCGTCCTTCGCGTAGTACGCCGGTGATCCGTTCGCGGCCTCGATGACGATCCGCTTGGTCACGCGATAGCAGAGCTCGGCGTTCTTGCCGCGCACGATGATCTGGCCGCCGACGTGCAGGTGGTCGAGCAGGCGGTTGCCCATCGCACTGTCATCCGGCCAGGTGTGCGCGTTGAACAGGACGTTGCCGCGGGGACTTCCCGGCGCCAGCGTCGGCTCGTCCCAGGCGAACTCGGTCTTGCCGACCGAGGACAGCGGCGGTGCCTGCGGGACGTTGTTGGCGTCGCGCGGGAGCGCCAGCACGTTGGCGTCGCGAGCGATGAGCGTCGCCGAGATCGTGCGCGGCCGGAACGTGTGGGTGACCATCGTGCCGCAGACCGTCGGCTTGAACACCGAGCCCGGAACGACCGCCTGCGCGGCCGGTGGCCGGTACGGCGCGGGAGCAGTGCTGCCGCCGTGGGGCCAGAACGCCCAGATCCCGACGATCACGGTGGCCACGACCGCTGCAACCAGGGCCGAGCGCTTGCGCAGCCGGTCGGTCATCGGCCGTCCCCCACAGGTGTGGCGGACGGCTGCCTCACGGGTCGGTCGGACAGGCGCACCCCCCCAGCCTAAGAGGTTGTCGGCGTGCCCGAGACCGCAACGCAGAGGTCGGGCCGTTGCGGCGATCTCGGATGCGAGACGGGCCGACGGCCCGGTGCGTTGACCCGGCTACCCCGGGACGGTGCACTGGACGGGTGTCAGGTCCAGGTGCCGCGGTGAACGATGTCGTCGAGCGACTTCCGGGCTCGACGTGCCGGCGACCCGGGGTTGCCGGCATCGGTCACGCGATGGCCGAGCGTGATCACGCCGACCGGGTCGAACTCATCGGCGATCGCGAACTCGGACCGCACCGCGGACACCCGCTCGACCGGGATCCCGAAGAAGCAGGCGCCCAGGCCCTCGTCGACCGCGGTCTGGAGGATCAGCAGCGAGGCCATCGCGGCGTCCATGTGCCAGAACGGCACCGGCCACCGGCTCTCGGCCCGGTCCGCCCACCCCTTGTCGTCCTCGGCATAGCGACTCAGGTAAGCCGCCTTGCTCGAGCACGGCACGATCACGACCGGCGCCCGCATCATCCCGGTCAGCCAGTCATCGGGGTCGGCCAGCGCCTCCGGATCGGTGGTGACGCTCCACCAGCGACGTACGTCCTCGGGAGTGTCCAGCAGCAGGAATCCCCACCCCTGGCTGAAGCCGGCGCTGGGCGCGTGGGTGGCGTTGCGCAGAGCCCGTTCGACGATCTCGGGATCGACTCCGCGATCGGCGTAGTTGCGGATCATCCTGCGGCGGTCGACCACGTCCTGGAACTCCACGCGGCGAGCCTAGCGAGTGCCCGGGAGGCCGAGGATGCCTGAGGACTTCGAGCGGATGTGGGCCGATCTCGACCCGGTGGGCAGGTCGGCCCGGACCACGGGCTACTTCCGGCAGCCCTTCACCTCGGCGGAACGAGAGTGCCACGCCTGGTTCGTCGAGCAGTGCGAACGACGTGGCCTGCGCGTCGAGCACGACGGCAACGGCAACACCCTCGGATGGTGGGAGCCGGCGCTCGACACCGGAGAGCCGGCGGTGCTCACCGGTTCGCACCTCGACTCGGTCGTGGACGGTGGCGCGTACGACGGCCCGCTCGGGGTGGTCTCGGCGCTCGCCGCGATCGACGTCCTGCGGGATCGCGGCGTGCAGCCCGGTCGCGCGATCGGGGTCGCCGTGTTCGCCGAGGAGGAAGGCTCACGCTTCGGGCTGGCCTGCCTGGGATCCCGGCTCGCCGTCGGTACGACGACCCCCGAGCGGGCAGCTGAGCTCCGTGATCCCGACGGTGTCGCGCTCCTGGACGCGATGATCGCGGCCGGCGTGGACCCGGGCCTCGGGCGGTCGGGCTGGGTGGACCGGGTCGGCTGCTACCTCGAGCTGCACGTCGAGCAGGGGCGCGACCTCGACCTGCGCGACGAGCCGGTCGGTCTCGCGTCGGCGATCTGGCCGCACGGTCGCTACCGGTTCGACTTCACCGGGCAGGCCAACCATGCCGGCACGACCGCGATGCCGGATCGTCACGACCCGATGCTCACCTACGCGATGACCGCGCTGGCTGCCAACAAGCAGGCCCGGCTGGCTGGTGCCCGCGCGACCTTCGGCCGGATCGACGTCGGACCGAACGCGACCAATGCTGTTCCGTCCAGGGTCACCGCCTGGCTGGACGCGCGCAGCGCGAGCGACGAGGCGCTGGCGACGCTGGTAGCGGCCATCGAGCAGCAGGCACGCGATCGCGCCGGACGCGACGGGACGGCTCTGGAGCTGACCGTCGAATCGGTGTCGCCCGCGGTTCGCTTCGACGTGCCGCTGACCGAACGGCTCGCGAGCTTGACGGACCCGAGGCGGCCGGTCATCCCGACAGCGGCGGGGCACGACGCCGGGGTGCTTGCAGCCGCAGGCATCCCGACGGCGATGCTCTTCGTCCGCAATCCCACCGGCGTCTCGCACTCGCCGGCCGAGCACGCGGGGATGGCCGACTGCCTGCTCGGGGTCGAGGCCCTCGCGGACTGCCTGGCGGAGCTGGTCTCGTGACCCTTCGAGACGGGCGCTGCCCGCCCTCCTCAGGACAAGCCGGGTACCACTTGGAGCATGCGCTGGTGGACGGGGTCGTGGTTGAGGACGTCGGGCTGGCTGTCGAAGCGGGCATGATCACCGAGGTTTCGAGACCGGCCCCGGGGGCCCTTCCTCAGCCAGCGACGGTCTCGGGGATCACGATCCCGCGGTTCGCGAACTGCCACTCGCACGCCTTCCACCGGGCCTTGCGCGGCCACACCCAGACCGAGCGCGGCACTTTCTGGACCTGGCGCGAGCAGATGTACGCGACCGCTGCCGAGCTCACACCGGACAGCTACTACGCGCTCGCCCTCGACGTGTACGCCGAGATGGTGGCGACGGGCATCGGCGCGGTCGGCGAGTTCCACTACCTGCACCACCAACCCGACGGCACGCCGTACGACGACCCCAACGAGATGGGTCGCGCCCTGCTGGCCGCAGCCGACGCCGCGGGTATCCGGATCCGGTTGCTGGACACCTGCTACCTCGCGTCGGGGTTCGGCACGGCGCCCGAAGGAGTCCAGCGCCGGTTCAGCGACGGTGATGCTGAACGCTGGGCGGAACGGGTCTCCGCGTTCGACGACGACCGTGTCGGTGCCGCGATCCACTCGGTGAGGGCGGTCCCGCGCGACCAGCTCGGCACGGTCGTGGACTGGGCCCGCGAACGCGAACGGCCGTTGCACGTCCACCTCTCCGAGCAGGTCGCCGAGAACGCGGCGTGCGTGGCGGCGTACGGGATGACGCCGACGCAGCTGCTGGCCGAGGTCGGGGCGCTCGGGCCGCTGACGACCCTCGTGCACGCCACCCACCTCACGCCCGAGGACATCGCGCTGATCGGCCAGGCGCGGTCGTTCGTGTGCTTCTGCCCGACCACCGAGCGCGACCTCGCCGACGGGATCGGGCCGTCGCGCGAGCTCCACGACGCCGGCGCCCGGCTCACGCTCGGCTCGGACAGCCATGCCGTCATCGATCACTTCGAGGAGATGCGTGCCGTCGAGCTGAACGAACGCCTGCGCTCGCAGGTGCGCGGTCACTGGAGTGCCGCGGAGCTGCTGGACGCGGCCGGTCCGACCGGTCACGCGTCCCTCGGCTTCGACGACACGGGTCGCATCGCCGTCGGTCAGCGCGCCGACCTCGCCGTCGTCGACCTGGGCAGCTGGCGGACCCGGGGCACCGGGGCCAGTGCGGAAACGATCGTGTTCTCGGCGACTGCCGCAGACGTACGGTTGTTGCCGTGACCAACCTGCTCCTGCGCAACATCGGCGAGCTCGTCACGAACGACCCGGCTCTCGGCGACGGCTCAGCGCTCGGACTGATCCGCGACGCGGCGCTGGTCGTCGAGGCCGGGCACGTCGTCTGGGTCGGACCCCAAGCCTCTGCGCCGGTCACCGACGTCGTCCAGGACCTCGGCGGGCGTGCTGTGATCCCGGGCTTCGTCGACTCGCACGCCCACCTGGTGTTCGCCGGTGACCGGGCCTCCGAGTTCACCGCCCGGATGGCCGGAAAGCCCTACGCCGCAGGGGGAATCGGCTCGACGGTGAGTGCGACCCGCGCTGCGACCGACGAACAGCTGACGGCCCAGGTGGCCCGGCTCGTCACGGAGATGCGCAGACAGGGGACCACGACGGTCGAGATCAAGAGCGGCTACGGGCTCACGGTCACCGATGAGGCCAGGTCGCTGGCGATCGCGCGCGCCTTCACCGAGGAGACCACCTTCCTCGGAGCCCATGTCGTGCCGCCCGAGTACGCCGAGGATCCGGCCGGGTACGTCGACCTGGTCACCGGCCCGATGTTGCAGGCTGCGGCTCCCCATGCCCGCTGGATCGACGCCTTCTGCGAGACCGGCGCGTTCGACGCCGACCAGGCCCGCGCGGTGCTCACGGCTGGCGGTGCGGTGGGCCTCGGTGGCCGCCTGCACGCGAACCAGCTCGGCCCGGGCCCAGGGGTGCAGCTCGCCTGCGAGCTCGGGCTGGTCGCCGTCGACCACTGCACGTATCTCGACGACGCCGACGTCGAGGCGCTGGCGAGCAGCGGCACGATCGCCACGTTGTTGCCGGGCGTCGAGTTCAGCACCCGGTCGCCGTACCCGGATGCGCGGCGGCTCCTGGACGCCGGGGTCCGGGTCGCCCTGGCCAGCGACTGCAACCCCGGATCGTGCTACTCCTCCTCGCTGCCGCTGTGCATCGCGCTGGCAGTGCGGGAGATGGGGATGACGCCGGCCGAGGCCGTGCACGCGGCGACGGCCGGGGGAGCGGCTGCGCTGGGACGGGTCGACATCGGGCGGCTGAGCACCGGCGCCCGGGCGCACTACGCCGTCCTGGACGCGCCGTCGTACGTGCACCTGGCGTACCGGCCCGGGGTGCCGTTGGTGCTCGAGGCCGTCGGCCGCTAGTCCTGTACGGCGACCCAGCGAGCGGTGCCTCTGAACGTTGCGCGCGCGTCCTTGCTGGTGAAGGACGGCGCGAAGGTGCCCGTGATGCGGTCACACGAGGTCGAGGTGATCCTCAGCGGATCGCTCGTGCGGCCGGTCTCGTCGACGGGAGCCGAGGTGCGCACCGGCCTGGTGATGGTGGCGGTCCCGTGGATCGCCCAGATCCCGGACAGCACCGGCGTGGTCGCCGAGCCGGACACGGTCCCGTTCAGGGTCCCGCGCAGGACGATCGTCGCGGATGCCGTGCCGGTGTGGGCGTGACCCTGCGAGTGCCAGCCGACCGACCAGCGTCCCGCGGTGACCCGGCCGTTCGCGATCGTGAGTCGCAGGGTTCCGGTGTCCTGCGTGGTGTCGTAGGTGGCGCCCGCACCGCGCCCGGTGAGGTCGATCCTGAGGGCACCGTGCCAGGTGCCGGTGGGAATCGGTGCCCTGCCGACCGTGGGGCAGGGGACCGACGAAGCAGACACCGTCGCGCTGGGGGTCGGCGCCGTCGGCGTCTCCGGTGTCAGTGTCGCGGCGGCATACGTGGGACTCGTCGGTGAAGGCGGCGGGACGCTTGTGGGGCTCGACGTTCCGCACCCGCTGAGGAGCAAGAGACCGGCGACCAGGGCGACGGCGAGGTGGGTGCGACGGCGGACCATGCCCGAAGCCTGCTGGTCCGACCGATCCCGGTCAAACCGGGCGTCGCGATCCCGGCCCTGAGGTAGCCGCCCGGGGAAATAGGGCACCTGTCTGATGTCCGTGGCTACCTCAGTCGACGAACCTCGAGTCATCGAGAACCGGGGTGGATGCCCCGGGGCGAGCACCGAGGAGCAAGACCATGCACAACCTTCCTACGTTCTACCAGGCCGAGCTGGACTACCGGCGCGAGCAGGTCATGCGCGACTGGCGCCCGATCAGGGCACGCCGCAGGGCCCGTACTGCCGAGCGCGACCGCGCGAAGCGGGCCGGTACGCCGACGGACTCCTCCTTCTGAGTTGGCCGGTCCGCGGGACGTTGCCGGGATCCGGCCCGTCCACACGATCACCGAGCTCGACGAGGGAGTCGGAGCTCCCGTCCTGTCCGTGGTACCTGTGATCATGGGGGGCGTGCCCCTGCCTGAGTTCCCCGCCGACGTCCGGGAGCTGATCGGTCGTGAGAGCGAGTTCGACGAGCTCGCCTCGGCCCTCGGGGTACGCACCGGACCGGCTGCGCTCCAGCGTGCCGTCCTGCTCTCCGGCGACGCCGGCGTGGGCAAGACCCGCCTGCTGACAGAGCTGCGCGACGTCGCCTTCGACGCCGGGTGGCAGGTCGTCGCCGGCCACTGCCTCGACTTCGGCGACAGCGCACTGCCCTACCTTCCGTTCTCCGAGGTGATGGGCCGGCTGTTGACGGCCGAGCCTGAGCTGCTGGAGGAGATCGCCGGACGGCGACCCGTCCTGCGCGCCCTCCAGCCCGGTCGCCGTACGATGCAGGGCTCCGAGCAGGACACCGCCGCCGCAGTCGGCCGGGGGGACCTGTTCGACGCGGTGCACGCCCTGCTCGACGAAGTCGCGACCACGGCGCCCCTGCTCCTCGTGATCGAGGACGTGCACTGGGCCGACACGTCGACCCGTGACCTGATCCGCTTCCTGTTCTCGCGTCCGTTCGACAACCAGGTCGTGATCGTGGCGTCGTACCGGTCCGACGACCTCCATCGGCGGCACCCGTTGCGTCGCGCGACCGCCGAGTGGGCCCGGATGCCCGGGGTGGCGCGGATGCAGCTCGAACCGCTCGGTCCCGGTGCGGTCCGGTCCCTGGTCAAGCAGCTGCACCCCGAGCCGATGCGCGAGAGCGAGGTCGCCGGCATCGTCGCGCGGGCCGAGGGCAACGCGTTCTTCGTCGAGGAGCTCGTCGGTGCTGCCTCGGCCATGGGACAGGCCGTTCCTGACGACCTGGCCGACCTGCTCCTGGTCCGGCTGGATCGCCTCACCGAGGAAGCCCAGCAGACGGTGCGGGCCGCGTCGGTCTCCGGTCGCCGGGTCTCGCACGGACTGCTCGCCGAGGTCGCCGCCGTTGCCGCGAACAAGCTCGAGTCCGCGCTGCGCGAAGCGGTCGAGCTCAACATCCTGGTCCCGACCAGCAACGACTTCTACCGCTTCCGGCACGCGCTCCTCGCCGAGGCCGTGTACGGCGACCTGCTGCCCGGCGAGCGGGTCCGGATGCACGCGGCGTACGTCGACGCGCTCGCCTCCGGGCGCGCCAACGGCACCGCGGCCGAGCTGGCCCGCCACGCCCGGGCGGCGCACGACCTGCCGACGGCCGTCAGCGCGAGCATCCGTGCCGGCGACGAGGCGATGTCGGTCGGTGGTCCGGACGAGGCGGCCGACCACTTCCAGACCGCGTTGGAGCTGCTGGCCGACCCGGCTGCCCAGACCGAGATCGTCGACATCGGCTACCTCGGGCACCGCGTTGCCGACGCGCTGATCGCGTCGGGTCGGCCGGGGCGGGCGATCATGGTGGTCCGCGAGCTGCTGCAGGGACTTGCGCCGGACTGGCCGCCGGAGCAGCGTGGCCGGTTGCTGGTGGCGATGGCCACTGCGGTGATGGTCGACGAGACCCGGCTGGATCCGCTGGAATTCACCGCCGAGGCGCTCACCCTCGTCCCCGACGAGCCGTCCCGGCTGCGTGCCACCGTGCTCGCGGCGCATGCCCGCGCGCACGCCTTCAACGACAACGTCGACGCCGCGCGCGAGTTCGGCGCCGAGGCGCTGACCCTGGCCGAATCGCAGGACCTCCCGCGCCTTGCCACCGACGTGATCACGACGCTCGCGGGGCTCGGCGCCAAGGGGTCCGAGGACGTCAGGTCGGGCCTGGAGGAGGCGGTACGCCGTGCCCAGGAGACCGGCGCCGGCGGCGCCGAGCTGCGCTCGCTGTACCTGCTCGGCCGCTGGCACCAGGACCGGGCGGCCTTCGTACCGGCGGTCGAGATGTTCGAGCGCGCCGTCACCCGCGCCGCCCAGCTCGGTCAGCCCTGGGCGCCGTTCGCGTTCGACAGCCGCCTGCTGCAGGCGCAGATCGCCACCATCACTGCCGACTACGACGAGGCGCTGAGACTGGCCGATGTGAGCGGCCAGGCGCCACCGGCGATCCCGGAGACCCTGCTCGCCGGGATCGTGACCACCGTGAAGGCAGTCCGTGGCGACCAGTCGGTCCTCGCTGTCCTGCCGCAGCTGCGCTCGCACTGGACCAAGGACGGCCTGATCCCGATCACGGTCGGGCCGGCGGTGATCGAGCTGCGTTCCCAGGCCGGTGATCTGGACGGGGTGATCGCCGAGCACGATGCCGTCGTCGACGCCGTGACGACGCTGTGGCGCGAGTTCTTCCACGCCCGGGTCCGGCTCGGGGCGGTCACGCTCGGCGCGCTCGCCTCGGGCGTCGGTGAGCTGTCGATCGCCGAACGCGAGCGGTTCGCGGCCATCGGTGATCGGGTCATCGAGGGCAGCCGGCGGACCCTCACCCTGCAGGCCGAGGAAGCCACGCACTGGGGACCCGAGGGGATCGCCTGGGCGGCGAGGTTGTCGGCCGAGCACCTGCGCTTCCGCTGGCTGCTGGGGATCGATCCGCCCGGTGAGTCGGAGCTCGTCGAAGCCTGGGAACGCGCGCTTGAGGCCGTCACTGATTTCGGCCACCGCTGGGAGATCGCTCGGACCCAGACCCGGTTGGCCGCTGTCCTTCAGGCGGCCGGCGATCAGCCGCGCGCCCGCGCGCTCGCCGACGTCGCCCGCGCCGAGGCGAAGCGGATGGGTGCCGAACCGCTGCTCGCCGAGCTGCGCGGGCTCGGCAACGCACCCCGGCAGCGGGCGAGTTCTGCCAGCAACACTCTGACCGCACGTGAATCCGAGATCCTCGCCCTGGTGGCCCAGGGACGGTCCAACGGTGAGATCGGCAAGCAGCTCTTCATCGCGACCAAGACGGTCAGCGTGCACGTGTCCAACATCCTCGGGAAGCTTGGCGCGAGCAGCCGCACCGAGGCCGCCGCGATCGGTCGTCGCAAGGGACTGCTCTAGGCCCTCAGACCGGTGGTTGAGGCAGGCGGGCAGCTCCTGTCGCGAAACCTCCTACCGTGGGCGGATCCACGCTCACCGGATTGCTCCTACGATGGCGGGGAAGGGACGTGACCATGACGATTGACGTTGACCCTCGGACCGAGGCCCGCTTCGAGAAGATGCGCCCGATGGGCCCGATGGGCTCGGGCAGCACCTCGACCGTGTCCGGTGACCAGATCCCCGACGGACCGCGCTACTCGGGTCTGTTGCAGAGCATCCGGCTGATGCGGTTCCGCCACACCTGGATCCCGAGCCTGCGCCGCAAGTACGGCGACGTGTTCTCGATCCGGATCCTGCCTGAGGGTCGCTGGATCGTCTTCTTCCACAAGCCCGAGCACGTCCGCGAGATCTTCGCCGGTGACCCCGAGATCTTCCACGCAGGCAAGGGCAACTCGATCCTCGGCCCGGTCATGGGCGAACACTCCCTGCTGCTGGTCGACTCGAGCCAGCACAAGCGCGCACGCAAGCTGCTGATGCCGGCGTTCAACGGCCACGCGCTGCGGTCCTACGAATCGATGATCGAGGGCATCACCAAGACCGAGGTCGGGTCGTGGCGCGCCGGGGAGTCCTTCGAGTCGCTGGAACGGATGAACGCGCTGACCCTCGAGGTCATCCTGCAGGTTGTGTTCGGCGTCACCGACGAAGCCCGCCTTTCGCAGCTGCGTCCGCTGGTCAACCGCACCGTCAACGTCAGCCCGGCCGTGTTCCTCGGCTGGGGCTGGTCATGGGTCCAGAAGCTGGGGCCGTGGCGCCGCGCCTTCGAGAACCAGGCTGCACTCGACCACGTCATCTACGCCGAGATCGCCGAACGTCGTCAGGCCGCCGACCTCGAGACCCGCACCGATGTCCTGTCGCGGCTGCTGCTGGTCCGCGACGACGAGGATCCTGCGGACACCGGCCTGACCGACGAGGAGCTGCGTGATCAGCTGGTCACGCTGCTGCTCGCGGGCCACGAGACGACTGCCACCGCGCTGGCGTGGGCGTTGCACGAGCTCGGCAAGAACCCGGCCGTCGAGCTGAAGGCTCGCGAGGCCGCCAGCGCCGGTGACAACGACTACCTCGAAGCCGTGCTCAAGGAGTCGATGCGGCTGCACCCGGTGATCCCGATGGTGGTGCGCCACCTGATGAAGCCGGTCACCATCGGCGGCATCGACCTGCCGGCGGGTGCCAACGTCGCGGCGTCGATCATCCTGGCCCACGAGGCCGAGGACTCCTACCCCGATCACCTCGAGTTCCGCCCCGAGCGGTTCGCCGACGGCGGGGTCGCCACCAACACCTGGATCCCGTTCGGAGGCGGCGTTCGTCGTTGCATCGGAGCCGGCTTCTCGCTGATGGAAGGCGTGGCCGTGCTGCGCGAGGTGCTCTCGACCTACGACGTCACGTTGCCGCCGGGCACGAAGGAAGAGGCCAAGGTCCGCAACATCACCTCGGTGCCGAAGAACGGCGCGCGGATCATCGTCTCTCGCCGGTAGCCCGGTACCGTCGGTCCCGTGTTCGACACCTTCCAGGGACTGCCTGTCCACGAGCTGATCGTGCATGCCACGGTCGTGCTGGTCCCGACCACTGCTCTGGCGGTCGCGCTCGCTGCCGTGTATCCGCGATTCCGGGCCTGGGTCGGACCGATCCCTCCGATCCTCGGGGTCGCGTCGGTGCTCCTGACCCAGGTGACCACGATGTCGGGCCAGAAGTTCTACGACCGCTGGGCCAAGCTGGGACCGGTCAGCGCGGCGATCCAGCACCACCGGCAGCTGGGCAGGACGCTGATCTGGTTCGTGATCCCGCTGGCGATCATCTCGATCGTCGCCTACGTCCTGGAGCGGCGCGCTGGTGCGAGCAGGACCGTGGTCGTGATCGTGGCGGTCCTCGCCGTGGTCTCGGCTGGTGCCGTGCTGGTCGACGTCGCACTGATCGGCCATGCCGGCGCGTCGGCGTCGTGGAAGGACTTCGTCAACTCGACGAATCCCAAGTAGGCGCGGCCGGGTAACCTCCGGTGGTGAAGTTCGAACGCAAGCACGCCGTCGTCCTGCTCGCCGTTGCTGTCTGGAACGTCGTCATCTGGGCCCGGTTCATCAAGGTCCTCGTCGATGCGAGCAACGAGCCGACCGGGTTCTACGTCGCCCACAGCGTGCTGATCGTCGGGAACTTCATCATCGCCTGGGTCCTCGGGAACTGGGGCTGGCAGGCGTTCAAGGCGACGCGCACTTCCTCGCTCGCGACCTCCGACTAGGGCAGGATCGCCTCATGGAGTTCACCCATGAGGAGGCCCACGAGCTGGCGCGCGAGAAGGGCAGCAACCCGGTCCTGTACTTCCTGCTGCGGGTGATCCTGGTCCCGGTGATGAAGGTGTTCTTCGGCCTGCAGGCCCAGGGCCTCGAGAACATCCCGAAGACCGGCCCGGTCGTGATCGCGCCGAACCACAAGAGCTTCTGGGACGCGTTCTTCATCGCAGCGGTCGTCAAGCGACGGCTGCACTTCATGGGCAAGGCCGAGCTGTTCCGTGGCTGGCGGGGTCGGCTGTTCGTCGCGCTCGGTGGGTTCCCGGTCCTGCGCGGGGAGTCCGACGAGCTGGCCATCGGTACGGCACGGGCGGTCCTGGAGCGCGGCGACGTCCTCGCACTGTTCCCCGAGGGCACCCGGGTCGCTGATCCCGACAAGCTGGGGAACCCGCGACGGGGCGCCACCAGGCTGGCGATCGAGACCGGCGCCGTGATCATCCCGACTGCCCTGAGTGGTACCGAGAAGCGTCGGCTGCACCTGCCGCGCAAGGTCCGGATCGTCTTCGGCGAACCGATCCCGGTCACCGATCTGGAGCCGACGCCCGAGCACGCCGGGATGCTGCTGGACCAGACGGTGTGGCCGACGATCTCCGAGAAGTACCGCCAGCTGCGCAACACCCCGGGACTGATCGCCGGCGGTCTCGCGGCAGCCGGCATCGGCTACGCCCTGTACCGCCGCCGCAAGCGCTGACTCACGAGGAACGCGCGCGGTTCAGCGAATACGTCGCTCTTCGACGGGCCGGTCGTCCTGCACCACGGTCGTACGCCGGGTGTGTTGGGCGTTCACGATCAACGACAGCAGGATCGCAAGGATGCCGGCGGCGATGAGGATGCCTCCGAGAGCGTCCACATTGATGTACGACATGTGCACAGTGACGACGTCGAGCGTGAGGATGAGCCCGGCGACGAGCAGTACGACACCAAGTCCGATTGCCATGACGTGCCTTTCGTTCGGCGCGGCCCGATCCGCGATGGGTTCCGCTGACGTACCCAGGTATCGGACGTCCAAACGTGTGGATCGCGCGGTCATCGCCAGGTGCGACCGGGGGAGTGCTTCGCCCGGAAATGGGTACATCGTGATTCCCGAGCGAGGAGTTCAGCCATGAGGATCGTGATCGTCGGCGCTGGCCTGGTGGCCGCGAACGCCGTCGAGGAGTTGCGCCGACGTGGGCACGACGACAGCATTGAGGTCTTCGGCGTCGAGCCGCATCTGCCGTACAACCGGCCGCCGTTGTCCAAGGAGTACCTGCTCGGCAAGGCAGACGAAGCATCGATCTTCGTCCACGACCAACAGTGGTACGCCGACGCGTCGGTCGACCTCCACCTCGGCACCCGCGTCACCTCCATTGACCTCGATCGCCGCCGCATCCGGGCCGGGATCGAGGACGTCGGCTATGACCGGTTGCTCGTGTGCACCGGCGCGAACCCACGACGGCTCCGTGATGCCGATGACCATGCAGGCGCGGTGGCCTATCTGCGCACCTTGCAGGACTCTCGAGCGTTGCGCGCTCGGTTGCGTCCGGGAGCGCGCATCCTGGTGGTGGGAGCCGGGTGGATCGGGCTCGAGGTCGCCGCTGCGGCACGGATGGCCGGCGCAAAGGTCACCGTTGTCGAGCACGCAGATCTACCGCTGCTGGGAGTTCTCGGCCCCGAGGTCGCCACGGTCTTTGCCGATCTGCACCGCTCCCACGGCGTGGACCTTCGTCTCGGCGTGAACATCACGAGCTTCACGACGTCAGAACAAGGGCGCCGCACGAGTGTCGTGCGACTCGACGACTGTTCCGAAGTCGTCGCCGATCTCGTCGTCGTCGGCATCGGCGTCAGCCCCAACGACGAGCTGGCTCGCGCGGCAGGCCTCCGCGTTGAGAACGGCATCCTGGTCGACGAGAGGTTGGAAACCTCCGACCCCCATGTGTTTGCCGCCGGCGACGTCGCCAACCAACGACACCCCGTGCTCGAGCGACGAATCCGGGTCGAGCACTGGGATACGGCTATCGAGCAGGGCAAGGCAGCTGCGCGCAGCATGCTCGGTGACTCGGAGCCCTATACGCGGCTGCCGTACTTCTTCACCGACCAGTACGACCTGGGGATGGAGTACGTCGGAAACATCGGGCCAGATGGCTACGACGAGGTGATCGTGCGCGGTGACCGCAACGCAAGGTTCACCGCGTTCTGGCTGAAGAACGGTCGTGTCCTGGCGGGCATGCACGTCAACGACTGGGATGCGATCGACCAGATTCGGAGCATCGTTGGCACCACGGTCGCGCCGGACCTGCTCCGAGACGAATCGAACGACCTAGCCGCCGTCAGCGTCCGGAGCTGACGTCTATGGTGATGCGGAGACGGCCAGACTAAGATCGGCGTCGCCGGTTCAGAGACGTGCCGGAACTACCTCGACCCGAGAGGTGTGTTCAGGTGACGACGGTACCGAAACTCGCCCACGACTTCGCCGAACTCGCAGCGTCTCTTCACGACCAACCGACGATCGAGCACACGATCGAGAAGGTCCTCAGTTTCGCGCTCAACGCAACCAGCGCAGACCACGCCGGAGTCATCCTGGTCCACGGCAGCGAAACGATAGAGACCGCTGCTGCCACCGACCCGCTGGTCGCCGAACTCGACAAGATCGAGATGGAACTCGGGGAGGGCCCGGACCTGACAGTGCTGTCAGATCAGCCGGTCGTCCTGGTCAACGACACGCACACCGAGCAGCGGTGGCCGGCCTGGGCAGCGATGGTGGCACAGGCCGGCGTCCGCAGCCTTGTCGGAGTGCGGCTGCACACCCCCGGCACCACGGTCGGCACCATGAACCTCTACGCCAACGGGCCCGACACCTTCGACGCTGACGACATCGCTGTCGCCCAGATCCTGGCTCGTCACGCAGCCGTTGCACTGGCGTCAGCGCTGAACGCCAAGAACCTGTGGCAGGCCGTCGATGCGCGCAAACGCATCGGTCAGGCCCAGGGAATCCTGATGGAACGCTTCGACCTCAACGACAGCCAGGCCTTCGCCGTACTCCTGCGCTACTCCCAGGACAACAACATCAAGCTCCGTGTCGTCGCTGAGACCCTGATCGAGACCCGCGAACTTCCCGATTGACCTGCGGCGCATGCGCCTCGTCACGATGGTGGGTTCTCCCACTCTTCGGTCAGTAGGTCCGGGGCTATCACCTCGAGCAACAGGCTCGAGATCCCCGTCAGCTCCGCCGCATCCGAGACGGTGCACCTGCCGTCCGCGGCGAGCACCGCTCGCTTGAGATCCAGGATCGCGGCCCTGCGCTCGGTCTCGGCCGCGTGAAACCTGCGACCGGCTTTGCGCAGCCGCGTCCTGAGACGGTCGTCGATCGTGGTCCGTCGGTCCATGACCTCCCTGTGCCCACTGATCGGGGACTGATTCGCCCGGCGCCGGGACATCCGACGTTCTCTCAAGGCGATGCCTCGGGATCGCAGGTCACGGCGGCCTCCTCGCCAGGTTCGGTCAACGGTCCTCCACATCGCCTGTACCCATGACCGACCTGGTTCATTCGACGGACCGGGAATCAACGGCCACGCGCGCTCGAAGCGGCTGCGCTGCTCAGGCTGGCGTGGGTAGTCCTGTTGGCCTGGTCGCGGACTCGAGATTGTGACCAAGGGCTTGTTCCACGTTGTCGTAGAGACCGAAGACGGTGTCGATCTCGGTCAGGCGAAGGACCTTGCGGATGTTGGACGGTGGCGCCACCAGCCGTAGCCACCCGCCCCACCCGGATGCTCTTCGACCGGCTCCGATGATCGTTCCGAGCGCCATCGAATCCAGGAACCTGGTCCCTGCCAGATCGATGACGAGCTTGGTCCGGTGCGGGGATATCGCGGCGGCGAGGGTGGCGCGCAGGAGGTCGATCGTGCCGATGTCGAACTCGCCGACAGGGCCTACGATCGTGACGTCCCCGATGGTGCTCTGCGTGACATGAGGTTGGGCGAACGTCGGCATGCGATACGTCCTAGGTACTCGGTGACTCGTCAGCCGAGGGCCGGTTGCTGGACCCGTGACAAGGCAGTTCTAACCCCTGGGTCCGGGACCGTGCAAGCGGGCCGGACTCGTCGGTGCGTCTAGTATCCAGAACGAACTGTTTCGCCGGACCTTTCCGGGGTATGTCACGGTTGCGACGGCGCAGTGAGTCGGGATCCGGGTGGCTGCCCGTCTCAGACTCAACGGCGGCTCGGGGTTGCCCGCTGGGAGCCCACACCAGGTGCGGTTGGCGTCTTCTTGGCGGTCCTTGCGACACTCAAGGTCGGACGGCGGAGGAGTACGGGTGGTCAATCGCTGGTGGGATCGACTGGCTTGGGTCGCGGTGGCGGCCGGTGTGGTGCTGTGCGTTGCCGGATGCGGCGCCACGAGAACTCCGAGCGCGGCGCCGCCCTCGTCGGCGCGTCCGACGCCCACATCGGCCGCCAGTCCCAAGCCCAGACCGAAGCACTACCCGACTGGTCCGGCCATGCACGTGGAGAGCGTCGCGCCACTGGACGGGACGACGGTGGGCGTAGCGATGCCGATCTCGATCGTCTTCAGCCAACCGGTCGCAGCGTCGGCGCGTAAGCAGATCGAGCACCAGATGACGGTGACGACGTCGGTGCCGGTCACGGGAGCGTGGCACTGGTTCAGCTCGCGTCGGGTCGACTTCCGCCCGACCACGTTCTGGAAGACCGGAACCCAGGTCTCGATGGTCGCCCACTTCGACCACATCGGAGACGGCTACGGCCGCTACGGAACCAAGGCGTACGGCACCAGCTTCACCGTCGGCGCCGACGTCGAGACACACGTCTATGTGCGCCAGCACGTCACCGTAGTCACACGTGACGGAAGGGTGCTGCGCCGGATGCCCAGCGATGCGGGCAGCCCGCAGTGGGCGTCGTGGGACGGCACCATGGCGGTCGTCCAGAAGCTGCCGACCGTCCTGATGAACTCGTGCACCGTCGAGATCTCGTGCGACCCGCACAGCCCGAACTACTACAACATCAGTCTGCCCTGGGATGTGCGGCTCACGTGGTCCGGGACGTTCGTGCACTACTCCTCCGGAGACCCTCAACCCGGACACAGCTACGGGTCTCACGGGTGCGTGCACCTCTCGTACGCGAATGCCAAGTGGTTCTACAACCTGTCCAAGCCGGGCGACCCGGTGGTCGTGAGCGGGTCGCCGCGCGGAAATGCGGATGGCGACAACGGCTACGCCGACTACAACGTGACCTGGCAGCGGTGGCTCGCCGGGAGCGCCTTGGGACCGTTCCAGACCAAGGCTTGATACTGCGTTCGGCCTTGCGTGCACAGCCACTGCTGACCCGCGCAAAGGGATACATCGATCAGGTGGTTGCCTACTTCAGGTCAGGGCTTCTGCAACAGAGCGAGTTTCGCTGGTGCGTCGCAGGTGCCACGCGATGGCGATGCTGGTGATCGCTGCCCAGCCACACCAGACGGACGCGAAACCGTCCACAGTGAGATAGGCGATGACACCGACCGCGACCAGGTTGAGCACGCCGAAGGCCGCGATGTGGCGGTAGCCCGCGAACAGCGCGGACCCGCAGGTCGCGCCGACATAGGCGACAGTGATCAGAACCCCGGCACTCTCGTTGGTGGAGTACGCAATGTGATGGTCAGCCAGGCGTGCCGTGACCGGACCGCGGATCATGGCGACCAGGAGCACCAGCGATACCGCCGCACCGATCCCCACGAACGCCGCCATCACGTTTCGTCGCACACCACGGGGCTCCAGGGCCCGGATCGCCGCAGGAACGTAGACAGGTAGGACCACGAAGGCGAACAACAGGTAGGCCCACGTCGCAGGCTGAGTCCACCCAGCCGGGAGATCGCCGCGCAGTCCCCACCACACCAGCGCCTCGGTCAGCTGATGCACACCGAAAAGGAGCGGTAGCGCTGCAAATGCCAGATGGTCTGAGCGGCGGTGGCGCACATGACGAAGACAGTCGATTCCGATGGCCCCGATCACGACTCCGCTGACGAGGTCGGCCTGCGGGGAGAAGCACATGATGCAGTGGTACCACGATCCAGAAGGTCGAGCTTCGTGCTTGCGTCCGGTGCGAGAGATCACGGCCGCGGCTACTAGACGCAACATCCCTGCCGAAAACTGCTGGGTCCGCCGGCTGATTCGATCCCGCGACGCCCGGCGTGGTCATAGTTGCTGACGCAAGTAGAGTTGTCGTCATGGTCAAGGCGGACCCGCTTTCCGACACGGAAGAGCTTCTGTGGCGGTCACTGATGCGGCTGGTGATCACCTTGCCGCGTGCGCTGGGCGACGACCTGGTCCAGACCCGAGGAATCACAGCGAACGACTACACGACGTTGATGCATCTCTCCGAAGCCCCGTCCCAAGAAATGGGCATCACGGAGCTCGCGGCAGCGTCAGCGTTGTCCGTGAGTCGAATGTCCCGCTTGCTCGGCGATCTCCAGGCCCGCGGGCTGATCGTCAAACGACGGAGCGAGACCGACGGCAGAGGACACATTGCTCGCCTGACCCGGCATGGCCTCGCGGCACTGCGATCGGCGTACCCGGAGCATCTCGCCAGCGTCCGTCGCTTGGTCATGGACCAGATCAACGAGGCCGACAAGGTACGGACGGCGCGAGTACTGGACGCTCTAGCCGCCAACGTGGACCGTACAGCGACGAGGCGGCCGAAGTGACCGATCCGGATCTGGAGGCCGCAGGATCGTTCGCGCTCGGCCGCTGGCAGGTCAAGCGGCTCGGTTACGGAGCGATGCAGCTGGCCGGCGACAACGTCTTCGGACCGCCACGTGATCGTGACGAGGCGCTGCTGGTGCTGCGTGCCGCGGTCGACAGCGGGATCAACCACCTTGATACGGCGCAGTACTACGGGCCCGGTGTCGTCAACGCGCTGATCCGGGAGGCGCTTTCTCCCTATCCGGGCGACCTGGCGATCGTGAGCAAGGTGGCCGCGCGTCGTGATGAGCGCGGAGCCGTGTTGCCGTACGACGAACCGGATCAACTGCGCGCCGGCATCGAGGAGAACCTGGAAACCCTCGGCATCGAACGGTTGGCCGCGGTGAACCTTCGGCTGATGGACGGATCGGCGCCCGGGCCGCGGTTCGATGCCCAGCTCGCCGCGCTCGTCGCCGCCCGCGACGAAGGGCTGATCGACGGCATCGGCCTGAGCAACATCTCGCTGGAACACCTGCTGAGAGGCGTCGCCCAGACCGAGATCGTCTGCGTCCAGAACCTGTTCAACCTCGCCGACCAGCGCTCACTCGGCATTCTTGAGGAGTGCACGTCGCGCGGCACCGCGTTCGTGCCGTTCTGCCCGCTGGGCTGGCCACGCGCGACACAGAACACGATCCTGACCGACCCCACGGTGGTCTCACTCGCGACCCGGCTGAACGCGTCGCCGGCTCAGATCGCACTCGCCTGGCTGTTGGACCTGGCGCCGAACATCCTGCTCATTCCCGGGACCCGGACCCGAGCGCACCTGGCCGAGAACATCCACGCGGGCGGAGTACGGCTCGACGACGCGGCACGCGCCGAGCTCGCGCAATTCCCCAACGCTGGAGCACGCTAGCTCACCGCGGTCGCGGCATCACCTTCACGACTCGTCAGCAGTGCCCACCCGGACACCGAAACGCCGAGCGCGACAACTATGGCGAACCCGAAGACGGTGTCGGGCGCACTCGCACCCTCGTCCAATGCGATTCCGGCGCCGATCACCGGGACCGAGAGCCCGACGAAGAGCGCGACCAGCAGCGCTGAGGTCATCGCCACCCGTTCCTCCGGCGCGCTGGCCTCCAGCACGATCCCGGTCGTTCCCTTGAGGACGGCCCCGGCACCTGCGCCGATCAGCGCACCGCCGACGAGGAACAACGCCAGGTTGGGCGATGAGAGACGTACGGCGACGACGAGCAGCACCAGGCCGACGAGCATCGAGATCGTGCCGAGTCCGAGCACCTGTGACGCGGGCAGCCTGCTCGTAGCCAGCTGGGAAGCGACTCCGGCAGAGAACACCAAGAACAGCGTTGTCCCGGCAAGCGCATGCGACGGATGGTGCAGCGTGGTGGCCAGGAACAGCCCGGAGAGTCCCGCGAACAAGCCGTTGGCGGCGAACGCGGCGAGCGTCGCGGCAGCGGCCGGCACCGGAAGTCGACCGGTAGGCCGCGAGCCTGTCGGCCGAGAACCGGATCTTCCTCCCTGCCGGGGCGCGGCGGTTTCGGGCGCGGCGGCCAGTCCGACCAGGGCTACCGCTCCCAATGCCACGACGACGAGGTAGGGCAGGGTCAGCGGCCACTTCGCCCATTCGGCGAGGCTGCCGGCGATCAACGGACCGATCCCGAGCGCGCCCACGTTCACCGACGTACCGATGGTTCGAGCTCTGATCACCGATGCCGTCGGGTCGGCACGCAACCGCAGCTCGATGAGGTAGACGATCGCCGTACCCGCAGCGAGCCCGACGGACACTCCGGTGAGCAGGCGGCCGATGAGCAGCCCCGGCAGGTCCTTCCATGTCGCGAGCAGTACGGCGGCCACCATCATCGTCAGCACCGCCGCCACCATCACGGCGCGGCGTCCGAACCGGGCGGCAACAAAGCGGTTCGCCAACAACGTGGCGATCGTGCCGCCTGCCCAGATCGCATAGACGAACGTGATCGTCAGCGCGGACAGGTCGTCGCGGATTCGGTAGAGGCCGTACAGCGGGCTGGGCAGCGTCGCAAACGCCATCACGACAAGGAACGCGAACGCGACGGCCCAGAAACCGGAGCGACGGACGCGTTGCGGATCGGCTCCGGTCACTACCAGACCTTCATTCCGCCATCGACCACGAGGTCGATCCCGGTGACGTACGAGCTCTCGTCCGAAGCCAGGAAAAGAGCTGTCTTCGCTACTTCCTCCGGTTGGCCGAGCCTGCCAAGAAGGGTCCGGTCTCGCATCTCACGTCCGAAGCCGTCGTCCTCGAGCTCGCCCTTGGTCGCATTGCTCTCGATCAGACCCGGTGAGATCGAGTTGACCCGGATCCCGTGCTCACCGCCCTCCATCGCGAGCTGGCGCGTCATCCCGATGATCGCGGCCTTGTTGGTGGTATGAGCCAGCGACGGGAGGAGCTTGAAGCTGAGGGATCCGTTGAGCGAGGCCATGTTCACGACAACTCCGTGAGTGGCCTTCAGGTGCGGCCAGGCGGCTCGGGTGAGGTAGAGCACCAGGTCGACCTCGTCCCGGCGTGCTGCGTCCCAGTCGTCGTCGGTGACATCCTCGAGCCAGCTGAAGTGCGTCTTGGCAGCGAGGTTGAACAGCACATCGATCTGTCCGAACTCGCTCAGCGAAAGCTCGACGAGGTTCGCGCATTCTGAGGGATCGTTGAGACGACACGGGTGCCGGGACACCATCTCGCCTCCGATGCCATGGACCAACGCGACCGTCTCGGCAGCCGGCTCCACGAGCACGTCGCAGCCGACGACCTTCGCGCCCTCCGCTGCGAACGCCAAAGCGGCCGCGCGGCCCATGCTCCCGCCGGTGCCCGTGACGATGCAGACCTTCCCCGCCAATCGGCCGGACAACTCAGTTTCCTGCCCAAGCTGCGGCCGCCTTCGTCTCCGCTGCCGCCACCCCGACCTCGTTGGTGTGCTTCGGTACTTCGCCGAAGTACCAGTAGATGACGCCGAGGGCCGGGTCCCGCAGCGGGCCGGCCCACTCCCGGAACAGCTCTGTGGTGACGGCGAGGGCCGTGGTCGGAACTGCGCCAGCGTGGGCCAGCCGGTCGATAGCGGTCCGATGCGCCGCCTGGGACCGACCTCCGACCGCGTCGGTCACGTACAACACCTCGTAGCCGGCCTTCAGCGCCTCGACCGTTGCGAACGTCAGGCAGATCTCCGTGTGCAGCCCGGCGATGATCAACCGCTTACGCCCGGTTGCCTCTACTGCCGCCCGGAATGCCTCATCCTCGAACGCGTTCATCGACGAGCGGTCGATCGCGTCTATGCCGTCGAGTTCGGCCTGGACCGATGCGAGCGTCGGCCCGTTGAAGCCGAACCCCACCCCGACCGTCGACAGCACGATCGGCACATTGAAGGCCTTGGCGGTCTTGGCCAGCAGTCGCACATGCAGCTCGACCAGTTCGGCGTCCGTCTCCGAACGAATCACCTCGAACATCTCGTTCTGGTAGTCGATCAACACCAGCGCACAGTCGTCAGCGGTCCACACACCCAAGTCATTCGTCATCGTCTGTCCTCCTCGTCGGTGAGCCTCGAGCGAGCCTGTCGATGTCCTCGCGGCTCGGCAGCTCGCAACCTCATCTTCACCAGCGCCTGGGCGGAACGTCATCGCCGGATCCCGGTGATTCGGGTCAGAGACGCGGTTTGCAAGGAGCGCTCTGCGTCATATGCTTGCTCACGCAATCGGTTTGCCTCGTGGAGCAGTGTGCGCCAGCCAACTCCGAGATGGGAGACGTGCTGATGAGCAGCGAGCAGCAGAAATCGGTCGTGGCTCCCTCATGACCAGAGTGCCGACCAGAGAGCGGGGGCCGTACGTCCCGCAGCAGGTCCGGCGCGGGGTCTCAGGCGCTCGCGGCCTGCTCGAACGGAAGGATCTCCTTCGCCTGCTAGATGACGGGGTCAGCAAACGGCTGACGGTGATTTCAGCGCCCCCGGGGAGCGGCAAGACCTCGCTGCTTCGTGCCTGGGCCGGACGCTCGACCAATCCTGCACGGGTCGCGTTCGTCACCATCGAGCGCGACCAGCAGAGCGAACAGAGATTCTGGTGCGCCGTCCTGGACGCGATCCGCAACCCGGAGCGCCCGTTCGACGCTGCGCCGCCACCCGCCCCGATCGGACTCGAGGTCGGTCAGGTGATCGACGACGTCCGGTCCGAGATCGCCGAGCTGGTCGGACCGGTCGTCCTGATCATCGACGATCTGCACGAGCTGAAGTCAGCAGATGCGCTCGCGCAGCTCGAGAGCTTTCTGACGACGCTGCCGAGCTCCGCGCGCGTGGTGCTGTCGTCCCGCCGCGACCCGTCGATCAGGCTGCACCACCTCAGACTTGCCGACGACGTCGCCGAGATCCGAGCCGACGATCTGCGCTTCACCGAGCATGAGACGCGTGAGCTGCTTGTGGGGTCGGCGATCAATCTTTCCGACCGCGGCGTGGCAGCGCTGCACCAACGCACCGAAGGATGGGCCGCCGGCTTGCGGCTGGCGGCGATCTCGCTGAACGGCCATCCCGATCCGGAGCGTTTCGTGGCGGAGTTCTCGGGTACCGACCGTGCGATCGGCGAGTATTTGATGGCCGAGATGCTCGAGCGCCAGCCGAGCGAGGTACAGACCATGCTGTTGCGGACGTCGCTCGTCGACCGGATGAACGGTGAGCTCGCGGATCTGCTGGCCGGCCGCTCGGACTCCGAGCGGATGCTCCTGGCACTTGAGGAAGCGAATGCGTTCGTCGTCTCGCTCGACGCTCAGCGCACCTGGTTCCGTTGCCACCAGCTCCTGGCTGAGTTCCTACGCCTGGAACTTCGCCGGACACTCGCCGCCGAGGTGCCTGACCTGCATCGCCGAGCCGCCGGATGGCTCGCCGACCATGGGGACGTCGTCCAAGCCGTGCGGCACCTGGTCGCGGCCGGCGACTGGCCAGATGCCGCTCGGCTGGTCGCCGACCACTCGTTCAGGTGGGTGCTCGACGGGCAAGCAGGGACAATTCACGCGGTCCTGCTGGCGTTCCCCGAAGGCGCGTCAGTCGACCATCCGGACCTGGCTCTCGCACACGCCGCGGCCGAGTTGAACCAAGGGCGATTGGAGGAGGCAACTGCCCAGCTCGCGCTCGCCGAGTCCCATCTCTACAACGCTCCACCCGATCGCCGCCAACGCCTGGCGGTGGCCGTCGCCTCGCTGCAGCTGGCACTCGCCCGGCGTAGCGGTCAGTTCAGTGAAGTCATCGACCTGGTGGGGTTGCTGGACACCTCGATGGCCGACCCCTCGAGCGAACCGAGCGTGATGGGCAGTGAGCTGCGCGGAGTCGCACTGCTCAATATCGGGATCGTCGAGACCTGGTCGGGGCGACTCGTAGACGCCGAACGGCACCTGTCTGAGGGAGCCGCGCTCGCCCGGACGATCGACAGGCCTTACCTTGAAGTAGCGTGCCGCGCGCACCAAGGTTTCCCGTCCAAGCTGATCTCGGTGACGACCGCCCGCGAGCGCGCCCATCAGGCGGTAGCTCTGGCCGAGCGGTACGGCTTGGACGACCGACCGATCATCGCGCCAGCGCTCGGCGCAATCGCCGGCACCGCGATCTGGATGGGCGAGTTCGACGAGGGCGAGCGCTGGCTGGGCCGTGCCTGGCAGGTCGCCTCGGCCCAGGTCGACCCGGCTGCCGCCGTGCTGCTGCACCAGGCGGCCGGAATGCTGCACGCCGGCCGCGGTCAGAAGCAATCCGCACTCGAAGCATTCACGGAGGCAGCAAACGCCCAGTCGCTCCTGACGGGCGTGCATTTCCTCGCGCCGCGGATCACCGGCTGGCTCGCGGCGACGCAGGCCCGACTCGGACTGCGGGAAGAGGCGCTCACAACGCTGGCCGGATTTCCGGCCGATCCGCAGCGGATGGGCAGCGGCGCCATCGACAACGCTCAAGCCGTGATCTGCCTGACGGACGGGGATCCGGCCGCTGCCCTGGCAGTGCTTAGCGAGAGTCGGGCCGGTGCAACCGCGTTCGGCCCCGGGTTCATCCTGATAGAGGCACATCTGCTCGCCAGCATCGCGCACCTGCGGCTGGGCGATCGGAACGCCGCGTCTGCCGCGGCCGAGGCAGCGCTGGCCACGGCTGAGCGGGACAGGGTGATTCTCCCGTTCGCCATGGTCGAATCCGCCGAGCTGCTCGACTTACTTCTGCATCACGAGACGGCTCACAGGGCCCTCCTCGCGGACGTCCTCAATCTGGTGGGCGGTACAGGCGCAGACCGCGAGATGCTCGCGCGGGCCGAGGCGCTCAGCCCGAGCGAGCGACGCGTCCTGGGCTACCTGCCCACCAACCTGACCCGGCATGAGATAGCGCAAGAGCTGCACGTCTCGATCAACACGGTCAATACGCACATCCGCAACGTCTACGCCAAGCTCGGAGCGCAGGATCGCTCCGCTGCGGTGCAACGCGCGCGCCAGCTGCGACTGCTCTCGTCCCGCCTCGTTCCGGCCCCGCCCAACTAGCCGCAAGCGTCGAGGCGGACAATCACCAGATCTCGGCGTCGCGTGTTCACCGTGTCGGGCTGGATGATCAGCCCGTGTCCGTACCGCCGGGCTTGTACACGATCCGGATCAGGGGTCGGCTCGGAGCCACCGCTCTGTCTGCCTTCCCCTCGCTGGAGCCTGAGCTGAGGGGCAGCGACACCTTCCTGACGGGGCTGCTCGAGGATCGGTCTGCTCTGTTCGGCGTCCTCGCGCAGATCGAGGCGCTCGGGCTCGAGCTCATCGAACTTCGCCAGATCGCGTGACACGCGGCGCGGTGTGAAGGATTCACCATCATCCGGTGAGGACAGCTCACCTGGGTCGAGGCAACCGTGTGCCCATGAGCAAAGAGCAGCAGTTCCAACTGGACGCCATCCTCCGTCAGGGCGGGCTCGACACCAGCGCAGACGTCCCCACGCTGCGCGCGGCGTTCAGTGACCTCATGGCACAAGTGCCGGTGCCGCCCGATATCGCGCAGAACCCCGTGGACCTCGGAGGGGTCGCGGGCATCGAAGTCACCATCGGCGGCAACGGCGCGGACAGCGTGATCCTCTATTTCCACGGCGGGGTCTACGTGATCGGCTCGGCCTCGGCGACCGTTCCCCTGGTAGGTGACCTGGTACGACGAACGGGCGCCCGAGGCATGACCGTCGACTACCGACTCGCTCCCGAACACCCGTATCCGGCCGCGGTCGAGGACGCCCAGGCTGCCTATCTCGGACTGCTGGATCAAGGTATCGCCCCATCCCGAATCGCGCTGGCAGGTGAGTCAGCCGGGGCCGGGCTGGTCGTAGCCCTGCTCCTTGCCCTGCGGGACGCAGGCGCGCCGCTGCCATCCTGCGGGTACTTGATGTCGCCCTACGCCGATCTGACGCTGTCGGGATCCACGCTCGCGCTGAAGGCGGGCGCCGACCCGCTCCTTACTCCCGAGGGGCTGCGGGCGCGGGTTCCGGACTATGTCGGGACCGCCGTAGCGACTGATCCCAGGATCAGTCCGGTCTTCGCCGATCTCACCGGACTGCCACCGCTGCTCATCCAGGTCGGTTCCCACGAGGTCCTTCTCAGCGACGCCATCCGGCTCACCGGACAAGCAGCGATCTGCGACGTCCCGGTCAAGCTCGAGGTCACCCCCGGGGTCCCGCACGTCTTCCAGGCGTACGCCGGCCTCCTCGACGAAGCCACCGCTGCACTCGACCGCGCCTCGGACTTCCTGTCAGCACAACTTGCCAGCCACCCGGTACATGCATCCGACAGCTAGGAGAACCTGATGACTGCGTATACCCCGGCCACAGCCGATGAGCTGCGCGACTACGCGCCCGTGCCACCATCCGCGCTGGGTCCCGAGCTCAGCGAGCAGGGCTATCACGTCGGCCGCGTCGAGCGGAACCTGTTCTGGGTGACCGACGGCACCTACCAGTCCGCGTTCCTGCTCACCGACGAGGGAGTCGTCCTGTTCGACGCTCCGCCGACGATCGGCCACAACCTGCGCCGCGCGGTCGATGAGATCGCGGCCGCCGAAGGCGCGACCAACAAGGTGACGCATCTGGTCTACTCGCACCACCACGCCGATCACGCCGGCGCGGCGAACCTCTTCGGCGACGACGTCGTCCGGATCGGGCACGAGGACAGCCGCCGGCTGCTACTGCGCGACAACGACCCGACACGCCCGGCGCCGGAAGTCACCTTCGCCCAGAACTACAGCCTCGAGCTTGCCGGCGAGCGCGTGGAACTGGCGTTCTACGGCCCCAACCACTCGCCCGACAACATCTTCATCCACTTCCCGGACCACGACGCGCTGATGCTCGTCGACATCGTCAATCCCGGCTGGGTGCCGATCTTCAACCTCAATCTGAGTGAGGACGTCCCTGGCTACATCGATGCACCGGCCAAGGCCTTGAGCTACCCCTGGAAGCACTACATCGGGGGCCACCTCGGTCGGCTCGGGACGCGCGACGACATCGAGCTGCACAAGCACTACATCGATGACGTCGTCGAGGCCTCGAAGGAGGCGCTCGGCACGGTCGACCCGACGCCATACTTCGTGAAGTACGGACCGAACGTGTGGGCAGCGGTGAAGGGATATCTCGGAGCAGTCACCGAGCTCGCGACCGAACCGGTCGTGGCCAAGTACACCGGAGTGCTGGCGTCGGCCGACGTCGAGGAGTTCACCTACAGCACCGCGTTCATGATCGTGCAGTCGATGCGTCTCGACCTCGGCGCCGGTTCGCAGGTACACCCGTGACCGACCAAAGCCGTCTCGAGTCCTTCGAGGAGTCGATCGAGGAGCTACCCAGCCGCCGGTGGTGGGCCTTGGCAGTCATCGCTATCGCGCAGCTGATGGTGGTGCTCGACGGCACCGTCGTGACCATCGCCCTTCCGTCCGCCCAACTCGACCTGGGCATCTCCAACGCAGACCGGCAATGGGCGATCACCGCCTACACGCTGGCGTTCGGCGGCCTGCTGCTGCTCGGCGGCCGGATCGCTGACTACTTGGGCCGCAAGCGGATGTTCCTGATCGGCCTGGTGGGCTTCGCTGCGGCTTCGACGCTCGGTGGTGCGGCGCAGAACGGCGCGACTCTCTTCGGCGCTAGGGCGCTGCAAGGCGTGTTCGCCGCCGTGCTCGCGCCGGCCGCCCTGTCCCTGATCACGGTGACGTTCACCGAGGTGAAGGAGCGGTCTCGGGCGTTCGCGGTCTACGGCGCCATCTCGGGAGGCGGCGCAGCGATCGGTCTGATCCTGGGTGGAGCGCTCACCGAGTACGCGTCCTGGCGCTGGTGCCTGTTGATCAATGTGCCGATCGCGCTGGTGGCCTTCGTTGCCGGCACCGTCCTGGTCACCGAGAGCAAGTCGCACCGCGGCACTGGGTACGACATTCCGGGTGCGATCCTCGGTACGGCGGGGCTGGTCTCGCTCGTGTACGGATTCACCCAAGCGGCCAAGACCGACGTCGGCTGGGACTCGATCGGGACCATCGGCTACCTCGTCGGAGCAGCGGTCCTGCTGACGGCGTTCGTGCTGGTCGAACTTCGATCGACGAGCCCGCTGCTGCCGATGCGGGTACTGCTCGATCGCAATCGCGGCGGTACGTATCTCGCCTCGCTGCTCGCCTTCGCAGGTCTGTTCGCGATGTTCCTGTTCCTGAGCTACTACCTTCAGGCCAACTTGGGTTACAGCGCCCTCAAGTCCGGCCTGGCAGTGCTGCCGTTCAGCGGTGGCGTCATCGTCGCCTCGGGCGTGGCATCGTCCCTGGCGCCTCGCACAGGGCCCAAGCCCCTCATGCTGATCGGGCTCGCCATGGCCGCGATCGGTCTGGCCACCTTCACCTCGATCACGGACACCACCAACTGGGCTGCGCACGTCCTGCCTGGAGAGCTGTTGATGAGCATCGGCTTCGCGCTGCTCCTGGTGCCGCTCTCGAGTCTCGCGCTCACCGGGGTCGACGACGACGACGCGGGAGTAGCGAGCGCAGTGCTCAACTCGACCCAGCAGGTCGGCGGGTCCCTGGGCACCTCGTTGCTGAACACGCTCTATGCGAGTGCCGTCTCGTCCTATGTCGTCTCCCACCATTTGTCCGGATCCGCATTCAATCCGTCGGCCGCGATCCACGGCTACCACGTAGCGTTCGGCGTCGGGGTCGTGCTCATCGCCTGGGCGTTCGTGGCAGTGCTGGTGCTGGTCAACGCCAATAAGTACCTGGTCACCGACGGGACCCCGGCACCGATCGAGGGCTGACGGCGCGGGTACGGGTGCCGGAGCTAGCTCGCGGCGCGATGTTGACCGAGCGAGCAACACGGTGACTCCGCAGAGCCGAGACAGGGGCGAGAGTTTGCGTGATGATGCACGACTATGGAGTTCTTCGAGGCGTACGAGCAGGTGTTGACTCCGCTCGCGACCGCGAGCAGCTTGCTCCAACTGGTGGCCCGGGCAGACGAAGCCGGTCTGATGGCCGCTCTGCAGACTCCGGCGACGCTTGTCGACGTCGCTGCACGAACCGGCCTCGCGGAGGACACTGTGGCCACGTTGTGTCGGGCTCTGGTGACCCTGAAGGTTGCTGAGTGCCACGGCGACACGGTCACGCTCACTGCGCCGTGGCAGGCACTGGCCGACCCCGGGGCCCACGTGCCGCTGAAGGTCGCACTGGCTGGAATCGAGATCGACGGCAGGCTCCAACGTGCACGGACAGGGGACACCTTCTGGTCGATGCCACCCGCGGATCGCGTTACGTACGCGCGGTCGATCTCCCCGGATCCCTTTTCCGATGAGCTCGTCGAGACCTTCCGCTCCGAGTTGGTGAACGACCCCGATCGTGCGGCCATGGCCCAGGGCGGACGGTTGCTGGAGCTGGGATGTGGCGTCGCTGGACGAGTCCTGACAACGCTGCGGGCGATGCCACAGCTCACCGCCGTTGGCATCGAGCTGTCACCAGATCTGGCCGACGAAGCACGTCGTCGCTCCGTGGCCCTGGGCGTGCAGGATCGGTTCGACGTGATCTGCGCCGACGCCGGCGAGTACGCCAGCCCGCAGCTGTTCGACTACGCATTCTGGAGTCAGTTCTTCTTCCCCGAACCCTCGCGCCGCGCTGCGTTGGTAACGCTGCGGCGGGTGTTGCGCAGTGGAGCCGTTGTCCATGCCCCGGTCGGAGCCAACTTCCCGGCGATCGACGCAGACCCGGAGGGACCGCTGGCCCGCGAGTTCGCGTTGTGGCGAACTGTGCTCAACTCCTGGGACGTGCCTGAGCGGCGTCCGGAGCAGCTGGTTGCCGAGTTCGAGGCCGCAGGTTTCGAGGACGTGGGTGTCATCGAACGACCTGCCAGTCCGTTGCTCCGCGCGCGCCAACCCTGAGCCGGCGCCGGACGGGCATGATGGGTGAGTTGGGGCGGTCATCCGGAGGTCACCATGCCCAAGCCCATCCCCGAGGACACCAATCTCGAGCCGATCGAGACTGCGTCGGTCGACGAACTGAGGGCCGTGCAGCTCGAACGGCTGCGATGGTCGGTGCGCCACGCGTACGACAACGTCGCGCACCACCGGTCGTCGTTCGACGCAGCGGGTGTTCATCCGGACGACATCTCGTCACTGGACGACCTCGGCACGCTGCCCCTCACCAGCAAGGCAGACCTGCGAGAGAACTACCCGTTCGGCCTGTTCGCCGTACCGCGGACCGACGTCAGGCGCGTGCATGCCTCCTCCGGTACGACGGGCAAGCCGACCGTCGTGGGCTACACGACCGACGACCTCGACATGTGGGCGACGGTGATGGCGCGCAGCATCCGGGCTGCCGGTGGGCGTCCCGGCGACCTCCTGCACAACGCCTACGGCTACGGGCTCTTCACCGGCGGCCTCGGCGCCCACGACGGCGCCGAGAAGCTCGGCTGCACCGTGGTCCCGGTTTCCGGCGGCATGACCCAACGTCAGGCCCAGCTGATCACCGACTTCCGTCCCGACGTGATCATGGTGACGCCGTCGTACATGCTCAACATCGTCGACGAACTTGAACGTCAGGGCATTGACCCGCGCTCGACGTCCCTGCGGGTGGGCATCTTCGGCGCAGAGCCGTGGACCAACGAGATGCGACGCACCATGGAGGACCGCCTCGACATCCACGCGGTCGACATCTACGGGTTGTCAGAAGTGATCGGTCCGGGTGTGGCTCAGGAGTGCGTGGAGACCAAGGACGGGCTGCACGTCTGGGAGGACCACTTCTATCCCGAGATCATCGACCCCGTCACCAAGAGGGTGCTGCCGGACGGCGAGATGGGTGAGCTCGTGTTCACCTCGCTGACCAAACAGGCGATGCCGGTGATCCGCTACCGCACGCGGGACCTGACCAGGCTGCTGCCGGGTACGGCTCGGCCGATGCGCCGGATCGAGAAGATCACCGGCCGCACCGACGACATGATCATCCTGCGCGGGGTGAACCTCTTCCCGACCCAGATCGAGGAGCTCGTCCTCACGGTGCCTGAGCTCACGCCGTACTTCCAGTGCGTGCTGCGCAGGGACGGAAACCTGGACTCGATGGTCGTCCGTGTCGAACGTGCAGCGTCCGCGACGGTAGACGCGGCGCAAGCCGCGGGGCGCCACGTCGGCGACCTGGTGAAACGCACGATCGGGGTCACCGTGGGCGTTGAGGTCGTCGAACCGGACACGGTTGAGCGGTCGATGGGCAAGATGAGGCGGATCGTCGACGAACGCCCGGCTCATCCGCGAAGTACCCATTGAACCGTCGCCCGGACATGTACGTGTCTTCCACAAGGCACCCGTTCGGGGTTCTCTTCATCAGATGTGAGGTATCAGATGTCAGCGTCCACTATGCGCAAATTGGCCCTGGGTACGGCAGCAGCGGCCCTCGTGACGCTCGCCGCCGGGTGTGGCAGTTCAGCGTCCACCCCGGCTGGCGCCGCTCCGCCGACGAACTCCGGCTCCACCGGATCGGGCGGCACCCTGAAGACCGGGTCGACATCCATCGGCACGGTGCTCGTCGATCCGTCGGGACGGACGGTCTACGAGCTCGTCGGGGACTCCGCTGCGCATCAAACCTGCACGGGTAGCTGCCTTGCGACCTGGCCGGCGGTCATGTCCAGCGGCACCCAGGTCGTCGTGAACGGCCACCCCGCGTTCACCTTTGCCGGCGACAGCGCGGCCGGAAAGACCACCGGGCAGAACGTGACCGATCAGTGGGGCCGATGGTTGGCCCTCGATGCCAACGGCAACCCGATCAGCGCCCCCACTGCCACGACAACAACGTCGGCCCCAGGTGGCGGCGGTCCGGCGTTCTGATGGCGTCGATGCGCAGCACAGCTCCGGCAGGTGCACAAGGTCTGGGGGTCCAGAGGACGGTGCAGGAGGCCTACGGCACAGCGATGCCGACGCAGGCTGTGGCTCAGCCGCGCGCATCCGTCCGGGCGATCGCTCGGACGACCTGGCGTCGACTGTCGTCGGTGGTTTATCTCCCAGCGCTGGCGATCCCGGCGGTCGCTCTGCTGCTCGTCGGGCTCGGCCGCGCAACTCACTGGGGTGGCGCGGACTTCACTGGCTCGCTCACGAGTCTTCGCGCCGAGACGATCGGTCCGCTCGCGTCCGCGCTGATCGTGCTGTTCCTTGTCACTGAGCGGCTGCGCCCGGCGCAGGCGCGACCGCTCGTGGCCCGCGGTCACCGCCATGACCTGCTGTTCACCGTGCTCAATGTCGTGTTCGTCGTGCCCATGGTGACCGCGCTGACGCTTGCCCTGTCCGATGTGGTGCGACGACTGGCGCCCTGGGTCGTCCTTCCCAAATTCGGTGTGGTGCCGGCGTGGACCGTGATCCTGGTGATCCTGGTGGCGATGGACTTCTTCAACTGGCTGGTGCATCTGGCCAATCACCGGGTGCGCACGTTGTGGCGCTTCCACGAACTCCACCACTCGCAAGAAGACATGAACGTACTGACAGTTTTCCGGACCCATCCGCTCATACACGTTTCGTATCTGCTGGCTGTGGTTCCTGCGTTGGTGCTGCTCGCGAACGGGGAATTGCCGACGCTGCTGCTCGTTGCCTACGGCGGTTCGGTCGCATTCGCCCACTCCAACACCAACCTGAGCTTCGGACTGCTGGGTCGAGTCTTCGTCAGTCCGAACTACCACCGGATCCACCACAGGCTGATCGGGCCCCAGGACGTGAACCTCGGGTTTGCACTGACGATCTGGGACCAGCTCACCCACCGTGCGGTGTTTCCCACGCCTGAGACCGTCGGAGCCGACACAGGGCTGCCACAGCGTCCCCTCCGGGTCGAGCAGGAGGGACCTCGTCCGCATCACCTCAAGGTCTTCGCCGCCCAACTCCTCGGACCGTTCCGGCCGATGGACGAACCCGTCGAACTCGCGTCCGTCAAGGAATCGGTATCGAAGGAACCTAGGGCGGCAAGCGATCCGCCCGAGGAGCGGTGGTGAGCATGGCCGCGTCCCAGCGCCGTTCCGCCTGGTGGACGCGCATGCTTTTCGGGACCGCGTCGGCCGGGCCAGCTGTGGACGTCGCACTGCTGGTGATGCGAATCGCCCTGGCCTGGATCTTCATCGACTACGGTGCCGCGAAGCTGTTCGGGGCGTTCCCGGGCGCCGGCCCGCACGGTATTCATCAGACGGCGATCTACATGTCCCAAGGGCCGCACCTTCGACCGGGCGAGTTCTTCGCTGTTCTGGCTGGCTTGATCGAGTTCGGCGGTGGAATCGCGATGGCGCTCGGCCTCTGCACACGCCTGGCCGGGTTCGCGTTGTTCGGCGACATGGTCATGGCGATGATCACAGTCACGTGGGCCACCGGCTTCAACCCGACGACGTCTCCGCCCGGGTACCAGCTGAACCTGGCGATAGCCGGGCTGGCACTCGCCGCGGCGCTCATCGGTGCCGGTCGATTCAGCACGGACGCGCTTATCGCCCGCGCACTGCGTCGGCGACGCACGCCCGTAAGGACGGACTAGCCTCGGATCGTGGATCTCATTGCCCGAATCAGCTCTGGACAGGGAGGCTTCGTCCTCTTCGCGGTCACACCTCCCAGGCAGTCGACGCCCGCTGAGCGGATGCCCGGGATCGCCCATGCCACCCTCGAGCGGCTGCTGCCGCTCGACCTCGACGGCCTCGTCCTCTACGACATCGATGACGAGAGCTCACGCAATCAGGACGAACGCCCGTTCCCGTTCAGCCCGACTGTTGACCCGTCCGAGTATCGAACCGACCATCTCCAGCACTGGCCGACGCCGGTGCTCCTCTACCGCGCGGTCGGCAAGTATCGACGCGAAGACCTGCGCACCTGGATCGATGAACAAGACCCGACACGCACGTTGACCGTCATGGTCGGCGCTGCCTCGAGCGGCGCGTCTCCCGCAGTCTCCCTCGCCGACGCGCAGGCGATGCGCGCCGAGCTGAACCCGGAACTCCTCCTCGGTGGGGTGGCGATCCCGGAGCGGCACAGTCGTCGAGAGAACGAGCACCTTCGGCTGATCGCGAAACAGGCCGCGGGCTGTCGGTTCTTCGTGACCCAGGTTGTCTACGACCTGAACGCCGCCAAGAATCTGGTGTCCGACTACCGGTACGAGTGCGAAGCCCGGGGACTCGTTCCTGCCCCGATCGTGTTCACGTTCTCGGTGTGCGGTTCGATGAAGACCCTGGAGTTCCTGCGCTGGTTGGGCGTTGACGTACCGCGATGGATCGAGAACGACCTCCGGCACGCGACCAACCCGTTGGCGGCCTCCTTGGAGCATGCCGTCACGACGGCGGTCGACCTCATCGAGTACTGCCGACGACTTGACGTCCCGTACGGCGTCAACGTGGAGAGCGTCTCGATCCGCCGCGAGGAGATCGAAGCATCGGTCGAACTCGCCTCCCAGCTGATCGCGCACGTGCGGAAGTAGCCGTAACCCAGTTCAGGCTGCAGGCGTTTATCTGAGTGCCCAACGGGTAGCCCCGGAAATATGAGGCCTGAAGACGAACCCGGGAATCGTGAGGACGACGACGATCCGAGCGACGAGCGCCCCCAGTCCCGGATATACGCACAGCGTCGGGCCGACCAGATTTCGAGGAAACGCCGCGAACGGCGTGCCGGTACGAACGAGGGCGAGGCTGACCCGTCATGACCACCCGTGCCTGCGGGTATCAGGGGATGCGTCGTTCCTCGATGACGGGGGCGTCCTGGACGTAGGTCCGCCGGCGGTACCGGTCGGTGACGATGAGCGACAATATGATGGCGAGGATGCCTGCGCCGATCAGGACCGCGCCGAGTGCGTCGTCGTTCACGTGGGGAATGTCGACGGTGACGACGTCGAACGCGAGGATGACCCCGACAACCAGCAACACGATGCCAAGTCCGATGTACATGGTCGTTCCTTTCGATGGCCGCGAGGATGCGTCCGCGGTGGTGATCTGAACCCCCGGATTGCCCGGGCGGTGGTGAAGCCAAACGTCGCCGAGCGTGATCGGGACCGGGAGAGCGAGCGGGCGCCTTCCCCCGAGAGGGAAGACGCCCTGAT
This sequence comes from Marmoricola sp., assembly GCA_025964775.1. Taxonomy (GTDB): domain Bacteria; phylum Actinomycetota; class Actinomycetes; order Propionibacteriales; family Nocardioidaceae; genus Marmoricola. Next base: position 51,168 of record JAOPYE010000010.1, on the reverse strand, counting down.
CGGGTCACCGCATGGTCAGAGGATGTCGTCGACCTTGTCCCTGATCTTGGTCTTGACGTCGTCGATCTTGTCCTTGACGGCGGCCTTCCTCTGATCGGCCCTGCCCTCGGCCTTGAGGGAGTCGTCGCCAGTCACAGCACCCGCGGCTTCCTTGCCTCGTCCAGCAAGGTCATCCATCTTGTTCTCGAACTTGTCGTCGAGTCCCACGGTGGGCCTCCTTCGGTTGGGTACTGGCCCTGTACCCGAAAGCAGCGAGTTGAACAGTGAGCCTTGTCACCGAGCACCTTGGTCACCCTGATCAGGTGAGGATGCTGACGCCGCCAGGTCCGACCAGCAAGCCGACCACGATCAGGATCACGCCGACAGCCAGATCGCCGCGCACGACCCTCACGATGCCGGTCACGACCAGCACGACAGCCACGAGCCAAAGGATGAAGCCCATCGCGGACTCCTTTCTTGGTAGGGACAACCGAGGTACCCAGCGCGTTGATTTCGAAACCGGACCCGCGCCGCTGCCCGGGGCCTAGGCTCGCCGTGTGCCAGACGCCTCGATCCTCGAAACCCTCCGCGAACTCGCCGCGCTCTCGGTGGCCGACGACGATGTTCACGAGACGGCAGAGGGTGTGGTGGCCCTCGCGTGCGAGACGCTCGACTGCCAGTTCGCCGGACTGACCGTGTTCCGGGCCGGAGGCTCGTTCGAGACCTTGGCACCGACACATGACGTGGTCACCCAGGCCGATCAGCTCCAGTACGAGTTCGGCGAAGGTCCCTGCATCGAGGCCGCGTGGGAAGACGACACCTTCCTGTCCAACGACCTCGCCTCAGATCCGCGCTGGGCCGTCTGGGGCCCCAAGGCGGCAACTCTCGGCTTCGGCAGCCTGCTGGCTGCCAGGTTGTCCATCGGCGGAAAGACGCTCGGTGCCCTCAACCTCTACTCCTCCGCGACGAGGGAGTACTCCGCGGACGACCGCGCGACGGCAGTGATCTTTGCGACCCATGCCGCAGCCACGATCATGTCGGTCCGCGAACGCCAGAACCTCAAGGACGCCGTCGAAGGTCGCACGGTCATCGGGCAGGCCCAAGGCATGCTGATGGAGCGGTTCGACCTCGACGCCGACCGGGCTTTCTCCGTCCTGCGCCGCTTCTCGCAGACCGAGAACGTCAAGCTTCGCCAGGTAGCTGAACTCGTCATCGCCAACGGGAACCTTCCGGAAGCCGATCGGTGAGCGGCGGTCCCGACGCTGTGAACTTCAACGCCGGGACCTGGGAGCACCATCCACGCGCGTGGATCTGACCCCTCCTGGCGGATTGCCCGATTCGCCAGGTCCCAAGCACGTTCCGGAGATCGAAGAAAAAGCACACCGATCACGCATGACCTGGATCTCGAACGGGTAGGACTACCGGGAACTCGTGGTCCAGACACGCGCCACGTTTGCCGCTGAATCCCGAAAGGGTGTCCTCAGTGACGACCGCAGGTTCCACCATGACAGTTCCGCACGCCGCGATGTCGAACGCGGAGCGTGACGAACGCACCATCGACCTCCTGACCGAAGCAATGGACGGCGATCAGGTCGATCGCGAGACGGCCGAAGCCGAGGCCGTCGCCCTGAACATGCCGCTGGTCCACTACCTGGCAGGCATGTATCGCCGTCGTGGCATCGCTGACGAGGACTTGCACCAGGTTGCGTGTGTCGGCCTGATGAAGGCGATCCGCGGTTTCACTCCGGGCCGGAGCACCGGATTCGCGGCGTACGCGATCCCGACGATTCGCGGCGAGCTCCGCCGCCACTTCCGCGACGCAGGTTGGACGATCCGGCCGCCGCGCCGCATCCAGGAACTGCAACCGCGGATCCGTCGCGCCGAGGCCGACCTGGTGCAGCAATTGCAACGTTCGCCGACCGTCAACGAGCTGGCTGCGGCTCTCGACGTAGAGATCGACGACGTTCTTGAAGCTGCTTCGGTGGGGAGCTGCTTCGCTCCCCGGTCCCTGGATGCACCGGTGTCCTTCGAGAACGCCGACGTCAGGATCGATCTCGCCACCGACGGTCGGGAGTTCGCGCACCTGGAGACGTGGCTCCTACTCGAGCCGGCGATGACCATCTTGAGTGAGCGCGACCGACGCATCCTGCACCTCCGGTTCGTCGACGACCTGAGCCAGAGCCAGATCGGTGAACTCATCGGCCTGTCCCAGATGCAGGTCTCGCGGATCCTGGGACGGATCCTGGACCAGATGCGTGGCGCGATTCTCGGGCAGGCGGCGTGATCTGACGTGCGCGGCATGGCCCGGCTCACCGACCTGATCGTGATGGCGCTGAGCCTCCGTCGGAAGTTCGCGGAACTGATCCTCAGGTGAGGCGTGCCGTTCGCACCTCGTTTCCGGCCCGGGCCGGGTCGCACTCAGTCCGCGAGTGCCGGGGTCGTGGCATGCGCGGGTGGGGCGACCTTGTTGACGCGGATGAGTGCCAGGGATGCGACCAACGCCAGAACCGTCACCACGATGGCGGCCTCAAAGGCATGCTGCTGGCCGGCCACGAAAACGTCGGCCTGGCCCGCCGTGGTGGCGGCACGGTGGCCGATCTCGCTGGCGCGGTTGGCCGCGGCGTGTGCGAAGACGGTGCCGAAGGCGGCGAGACCGATGGCCCCTCCAACTTGCTGGCCGGTGTTGAGCAGCGCCGAGGCGAGGCCCGTCTCGTGGGCTGCGACCCCGTTCACCGCCGTCATGGTGAGCGGTACGAAGCTGCACCCCATGCCCAGGCCAAGCAGCAGCAGCGAGCCCAGGAACGGCCAGTAGCTGCTGCTCGCGTTGAGCTGTGACATGGCGACCATCGCCGCGATGGCAAGGATCGGTCCGGCGGTGAGGAACGGGCGGATACCGAGCCTGGGGATGAGTCGTCGTACCACGACGATCGACATGAACATGATCGTCACCGGCATGGGGAGGAAACCGAGACCGGTGTGGAACGGGCTCCAGCCGTGCACGTTCTGCTGGAACTGCGCCATGAAGTAGAACGTCGTGAACAGTGCAGCCGCGAGGAACAGCATGATCAGGTACGCACCGGTGCGGTTGCGGTCGGAGAAGATCCGGAACGGCATGAGTGGATGCGTCGAGAAGTGCTCGATGAAGACGAACGCGACCAGCAAGGCGGCGGCGATGCCGAGAGTGACGATGGTCGTCGTGGAGCCCCAGCCGTCGCTGGCGGCCTTGGTGAGTCCGTAGACCATGGTCGACATCCCGGCGGTCACCGTGATCGCGCCCGGAAGGTCGAGCTTGGTGCCCGAGCCCTGCGACTCGTTGAGGACGCGCGGTGTCAGGAACAGCACGATCGCACCGATGGGGGCGTTGATGAACAGGGCCCAGCGCCAGCTGGCGTAGTCGGTGAGCACCCCGCCGAGGAGCAGTCCGAGCGCACCACCCGAAGCACCCATGGCTGCGAACACACCGAAGGCGCGAGAGCGTGCCGCGGGCTCGGTGAAGGTCGTGGCCAGCAGCGCTAGTGCCGTGGGTGCGGCGATGGCACCACCGGCGCCCTGGACGCCGCGGGCGATGATCAGCATCGCCTCACTGGTGGAGAACCCGCCGACGAGCGAGGCGCCCGCGAAGAGCGTGATGCCGATCATGAACATGCGACGGCGACCGAAGAGGTCACCGGTGCGTCCACCGAACAGCAGGAGTCCGCCGAAGGCCAGGGAATAGGCAGTGACGACCCAGGTCAGGTTGTCGAGCGAGAAGTGCAGGTCGTGGCGGATCCTCGGCAGCGCAACGTTCACGACGGTGGCGTCGAGAACGACCATGAGCTGGGCGACACAGATCACGGCCAGGGCGAGGCCGCCGTTGCGGGTGGCCTGTGCGGCGGGTGCTTCAGTCATGCCTGGTCTCCGTGTCAGTGGTCGGTGAGGGTCGTGGGGGACGTCCGAGCACTGGCAGCAGGACGCCGCCCACCACCTGCTCGGCGTAGACGCGTCCGGCAGGTTGACCGGTCATCAGGACGCGTTGCAACATGAGCGATGGCACGAGGCTCGCGGCCATCGCCACGTCGACCTCGGGCCCGAGCTCGCCGCGGTCCCGGGCGCGTACGAGCAGGTCACTGATGCGTGCGATGCGGGGTTCTGTGAAACGGGTCTTGAAGGCGTCCAGCAGCTCGGGCTCGCGGGGAAGAGCTGAACAGATGCTCGCCATGACCTGGAGCAGCCGCTCGGAGAGCGGGCTGCACGACGCGGCGATCAGCAGCTCGATGTCGCCGTCGAGCGTGCCGGTGTCGATGGAGTCGATGGCGGGCTTGAGGGTCGTCATGGCGTCGATGACGAGCTCGGCCTTGCTGCTCCACCGGCGGTAGATCGTGGCCTTGCCGACGCCCGCGGCCGCCGCGACGCCCTCCATCGACAAGCGGTCGTAGCCGTCGCGCACCAGGACGTCGATCGCGGCGTCGATGATCGCCTCATCGCGGCTCGGGTCCCGAGGGCGGCCCCGTTGAGGTTCCTCGGTGGTGACAGTGCTCTTTGACTCCACGGGACATGACCCTAGCACGATACGACACAGGTTCGTATCGTAAACATCAGCCCTGTACTTGCCATGATAGAAAGTAACGGCCATACTTTCCATCATGGAAAGTAATGCACCGCACCAGCACCCCGAAGATCCCCGCATCATGCTTGCTGCGGCGGATCAGACACGCCAGCGGCTAGCCACCAGCCTGCGACTGCCCAGCGGTCTGCGCCCGGCACTGGCCGTTGCGGCCGCGGTCCAGGTGAGCACCGCCGCCTACGGGATCGCGAGTCAGACGGCCGCCGGGCTTGCGGTGGCGCTGGTCGGAGTGGCGGTATTCCTCGGCGTGGCCGCGCTCACGCTCTCGCAGTTCCGGCGGATCAACGGTGTCAGGGTCGACGGTCTGGCGAGCCAGATTGTCCTGGGCACCGGAGCGATGTCGACGATGTTCTATGTGGGCGCGTTCGCGGCAGCAACCTGGGCCGCCTTCGATTCGCTCTGGTGGCTGGTCGTTGCGGCGGCCATCGCCGGAGGAGCCGGTTATGCCTTCGGTGTGGTGCGCTGGTGGCAGGCGTACCGGCACGATCCCGCAGTCAATGCGGGCGGCGCCTCCCCCCGGGTGCTCGCAGCGCTCGCCCTGATCGCTTGCCTGGGCCTCGTCGCGCTCCTGATGGCCGGCTGATGGCCGAACTCGACCCACTGATCCACGCTCCAGCGCGGTTGCAGGTGCTGACGACACTCTCAGCTGTCTCCGAAGCTGAGTTCGCCACGCTGCGTAACGCCCTCGAAGTCAGTGACTCGGTGTTGTCCAAACACATCTCTGCGCTCGCCGACGCGGGTTATGTGCAGACCCGCAAGGGAGTCCAGGCGGGGCGCCGCACGACGTGGATCGGGTTGACCGGCTCCGGCAGGAAGGCTTTGCGCGACCATGTCGCGGCGCTGCGTCGAATGATCGACCTGGTCGTCGACTGACGAATTGATGCGCCGCGAATCGGTTCACGCTTTCGCGATCACCCTCGAGTGTCCTCGAACCGGGGATGGATGGTGGGGCTCGTCGTGTGGGAGGACCGGGGCGAGCGGCAGGGTGAATGAGAACGCGCTACCCTCGCCGACGGTGCTCTCCACCCAGATGCGGCCGCCGTGCCGCTCCACGATCGAGCGGGTGATGGTCAAGCCCAGGCCGGTGCCGCCCTTCTCGGAGGCGTCGGTCGCATTGACCTGGTGGAAGCGTTCGAAGATCGTCGCGATGTGTTCCTCGGGGATGCCTCGCCCGTTGTCCTGGACCGTGACCACAACGTGGGCCTCCGCGGCGACCGCGCTCACCACGACTCCCCCGGTCTCGGCGCTGAACTTGATTGCGTTCCCGATCAGATTGACCAACGCCTGCTCCACGCGATCGGCGTCGCACCATGCCCAGCCACCGAGCTCACCGAAGCGGAGTTGTACGCCGTGTGCGGCCGCGAGCCCTTCCAGGGAGGCGATCGCGTCGCCGATCAGGGCGGGAATGTCCGTGGGACCGGGCACCACGCTGAAGTCGCCGGAGGCGAGTTTCTCGACGTCGATGATGTCGTTGACGAGGCGGCTGAGTCGCTCGCTGCCTCGCTTCGCTGTGGCGATCAGGTCGTGGGCAGTCTCGGGTAAGTCGCCGGCGTCGCCGTCGGACAGCATTTCGAGTACGCCGCGGATCGACGTCAACGGCGTGCGTAGTTCGTGGCTGACCGAGCTCACGAACTGCTGCTTGATCTGCTCCACTGCCTGCCGCTCGGTGATGTCTCGGAAGGCCAGGACCACGCCCGCCCGGCCCAGAGGATTGGGCGTTTCCTGAGGGCCGGCGGTGAACTCGACCGGCAACAGCGACCCGTCGCTGCGGCGAAACGTCGTGTGTTCGTCGGTGATCACGTGGCCCAACGACCCGACCAGGTGAAGCTGGCACTCCTCGTGCTGCGATCCGCAGAGCGCCCCACAGGCATCGCGGCCGACGAGGGCCGCCGGCTCGTAGCCCAGCATGCGTCCGGCTGCGACGTTGACGAAGCTGACGCACCCGTCGGCGTCCACCCCGACGATGCCCTCCTCGACTGCCGCCAAAATGCGTTCATGGCGCGCATTCGCACGGTGGAGCTGGGCGGTGCGATCTTCGACTTCGGCTTCGAGCGAGGCCCGAGAGCGGCGTGCGTCGGTTGAGAAGATGGACTGGCGGACCACGACGGCGACTGCGGCCAGGGAGCCGGTGGTCCAGTCGTACCAGGTGTGCAGGCCACCGAGCATGGCCGCAGCCGCGGCGGCCACCACGACCAGTTCCGGCAATGCCAGCAGCATCTGGTGCGAACGTAGTTGCAGAGCCGGTGTCGATCCGATCGGCCTGCCCGCGGCCCATGCGGCGCAGATGACCAGGGCCGTCCCGCAGGCGAACGCCGCATTGATCACCGGTGCGCCGATGAAGCCGTTCGGCGTGGTCACGGCGTACCCGATGCCTGCGAACGCCCAGGCACCGAAGGCCGCCACCAGCAGGGGCCACGCAGGAGCAGGCACGGCGCCGGCACGGCGACCTTTCGCGTACGCCTGGCTGCACAGGATCAAGGCGGTGCTCGGGTAGAGCAGAGAGAAGAGCTCGTCCGCGGGCGACGAGGCGTGGGACAGCACATAACGCACGACCACGACGGTGCCCACCAGGGCCAGGCACACCAGCATGACGACGATATCGACGCAGGTGCGCAACGCTGCACCGTGCTGCCACCGGCCAGCCGGCATCACTGCCATGCCGAGCACGATCATGCCGATCGCCACCAGCTGCAGCTCGCGGGCCACATCCACCGACCCCCAGCCGGGCGCGAGCGCGGTCAGGTCGAAGAACACGTTGCTGGTGGCCCAGCACACCATTGCTGTCGCGAGCGCGGACCAGGCGAACCTGGACGCACCTCGCCCGCGCAGTGCCGTGCGGGCAGCGACAACGGCCGCCAGGAAGGAGACTGATCCGAGGGCCAGTTCCACGCTCGCTGAGACCGTTTGCGAGGACGACGTGAACAGGACGTGGAAGAACTCACCCGAGGTGTCCACTGCCAGAGGCGTGAATCCGGTCATGAGTACCATCCGTGCGCCCCCCTCTCATCGGACCGTGTCGCGGGCCACCAGTCCACGGTCCCACAAAATCGGTCTATTACCACACGAACGGCATTTATAGGACATTGGGTTCGTGAGAGGTTCGCTCGACCGTGTTGTCTCGAATCCGGAACGAGCTGTTTCGCGGGATCCTGCCGGGGTACGTAACGGTTGCGACGGCGCCGTGAGTTGGGACCCGGGTGGCCGCTTCTCCAAAACTCGACGGTGACTCGGGGGATGCACTCGCCGCGCCGTCGCACTGGATCCAGTGGTCGCGTCTCCCTCCCAACCGACCCGGATCGGGCCCGCCGTCGGGACCTACGGGGGCTTCGACGGCGGGCTTCTCAACCGGCTCTGATCGCCGCGGACTTTCGCACCCTCAGGCGACGGCCTGGCTGTTGCTGACCGATTCGACGAGCTCGGCGCCGGCGATGGCCCCCGACGCCGCGCGTAGGGCGGTGCCCAGCCGGGCGGCGGCGGCCCGATGCGGACCCTCGTTCACCAGCTCGTCCACCGTGGTTGCGATCACCTCAGGCTTCGCCTTCTTGGACAGCAGTCGCCCGACGCCGGCATCGACCAGCGACGTCCCGACCATCTTCTGGTCGAGCATGGGGTGCATCGGCATCACCAGCACCGGGAGGTCGTGGGCCAAGGCGAGCATCGTGGTCGCATGCCCTCCGTGCCCGATCACCATCGACACCGTTGGCAGGAGCTCGGCGTGCGGGACGAACCCGCGGAGCTCGACGTTCGCCGGGGCCGTCAGGTTCTCGATTCCGATCGAAGGCCCCACGGTGGCGATGCCGTGCACGTCGAGGGTGCCGAGCGCATCGAGGATGTTCTGCATCGCTCGAGCCTGGCCAGGGAAGTTGACCGTGCTGAGACTGACGAGCACGGTCGGCTCGGTGGGCGCAGCCGAGACACCCGCCACCACAGGGCCGGTGTAGTGGAGGTTGCTCGGTCGTGGGTCGCTGGCCGCGGGATCGAGTTCCGGCGAGCACGCGACCAGGCGCGCGGCTGCGCCGCTCAGAAGCCGCCTCGTGGCGATTCGTTTGACCGCCATCCCGACACCCATGGGGCCGCGCAACCACTTGCGTACCAGATAGGCGTCGTACATGTGCTCCAGCACCACGTACGGCACGTGTTCGGCCGCGACCGCTTCCATCGCCCCGAACAGGATGCAGTCGACGACCACGAGGTCTGCGGATTCGCGACGCATCTCCGCAACAACGTCGCGACCCATCGCGCGATCGCCGAACACCCCCAGGTAGTCGAGGGGTGTGCTGTGATCGACCGCCGTGAAGGCCCGCGCCGTGTCAAAGGCAGTGAAATCCAGCCCCAGGGACGTGACCTGCGGCTGTTGGACGGGGTGCCCCATCACGCGGACGCGATGGCCGCGCTGCTGGAGCTCGGCGGCGATTCCTAGTGCCGGTGGGACGTTTCCGCCCCCGTCCCACGTGATGAAGAGGACATTGCTCATGACGATCTTCCTTTCTGCTGGGCGCTTTCGAGGAGTGATCTCGCCATGCGGCAGATGAGCTTTTCGGTGCGTGCCTGCGAATGGCGGCGATCGATGCGCAACAGCTTCCAGGTGTAGACGTCGGTCGCCACCACGAGCAGGTCGATCAAGGGGTCACGGGGGCCGATGAAGGGTGCGAAGACGTCGGTCACCCAGGTGCGGTGCATGGCGCGGCCACGACGGGTCAGCTCGGCAACCTGCGGGTCCGAGGCCTCCTGGGCCAGCATCAGGAGCGCCGTCTGGCCGCGGTCTTCGTAGTGTCCGACGATCGCGGCAACTGCTGCGTCGACATCACCGACGGGCGCGTGACGTTCCTCGGTCACCACGGCGATCGCGTGGTCCATGGTCGCCTCGGTCAGTCCGGCACGCGTCTGAAAATGGCGCAGGATGGTCTGGACGCTGACGCCGGCCGCTGCCGCGACGTCCTCGAGCGAGATGTCGGGGAACATCCGCTCCCGCCCGAGCTCGAAATGCGCGTCGATGATTCGCCGTCTGGTTTCAGCGACTGCCTCGGCTCGAGCGCCCATCGTGTAGGTCCGTGTCATTTTCATGTCACTCGACACTGACACAAAATACATTTGACGTCAATGAATACTGAAGCGAAAACATGACCGTGACAAATGTCAGCGCACCAGCTCCTGGAGTTCTCCCGGCGGAATGACGCGACTACTTGACTGCGATCTTGCGGGTGAACGTGAGATGCGTGACGCGACTGGGGGACGAAACTGCCTCGACGTCGTACGCCGCCTCAAGGGCCTCGAGGCCGTCCCAGATACGGACGCCGCGTCCAAGCACGATCGGGACCTGGACGAGGTGCATGTGGTCGACGAGCCGGGCCGCGAGGAATGCGCGTACCACCGTAGGCCCGCCACCGATCCGCACGTCGTGTCCCGCGGCTGCTTCTCGGGCGATCTGCAGCGCCTCAGCCGGGGCGGCGTCGAGGAAGTGGAAGGTGGTGCCGCCGTCCATCTCGATCGAATTCCGCACGTTGTGGGTGAGCACGAAGACAGGGGTATGGAACGGTGGGTTCGTTCCCCACCAGCCCTTCCACTCCGGGTCGTCTTGCCAGCCAGGTGGGCCGAACTTGTTGGCACCCATGATTTCGGCGCCGATGCCGTCACTGTGGCGTTGCGCGAACGCGTCGTCGACTCCAGCGGTTCCGTCCGCATCCCAGTACCGGGTGGCGAACATCCACTCGTGCAAGCGCTGGCCCGCGTGGCCGAATGGCGCCTCGATGGATTGGGGCTCGCCAGTAGCGAAACCGTCGAGTGAAATAGACATGTTGTGGACCCGTGTGAGTGACACCCGCGCTCCTAGATCGGTGGCCGTCTGCCCTGTGGGTACCAGTGGAACCCGCCTCGCAGATAAGAGGCAACCATGGCCGCGCCCTCAGCGTTCCGACGGGTCGTCGCCAGTTCGATCGCGCGGATGGACGTGTGCCTCAGCATTCGCCACCAGTACGTCGAGCACGGCTCGGACAGCGTCGAGCTCGCTATCCGCCAACCCCGTGCGCAGCGCCGCATCGAACGCCATCGCGGTCGACCGCAACTGGTGGAAGAGGGCATCGCCGTCAGGCGTGAGCTCCACGATGTGGATCCGGCGGTTGTCGGGATCACGCCGCCGGGTGAGCAATCCATCTTTTTCCATGCCGTTGAGGTGATGCGTCAGGGTGGCTTGGCCGAGGCCCACAGCATCGGCTAGCTCGCGTTGGTTCGACGTCGGGCTGATAACGACCTGAAGCAGGATCAGCCAGGTGGACAACGAGCCACCCGAGGACGCGAGCGCCTCATCGAAGGCACGCCCGACGGCGCGTGCCGAGCGGGTGAGGTGCAGGCCGATCGGGGAAGCAAAGGGTGGATTCGGTACCTGCATCGACCTAGTGTACCAAGACTTCGACATCAAATGGTTTGACATCGAAGATTCTTCCTTCTAGGGTCGTCACATGACGATCCTGCACATCGATGAGGGCAACGTCCCGATCGGTTCAAGTCACGCGACCTACCCCGATCTCCAGGGCAAGACCGCAGTCGTCACGGGCGGGTCCCGCGGCATCGGTGCGGAGACGGCGCGCGCGCTGGCACGCAACGGGGTCGCCGTCGCAGTCGTAGGACGCGACGACACCGCTCTGGGAGAGGTTGTTGCGGACATCGAGTCACAGGGTGGTCGGTGCATCGGCCTGGTAGCCGACTGCACAGATCCTGACCAGGTGGCGGCGATGTCGAAGCAAGTGCGCACACACCTTGGTCCTGTCGGCATCGTGATGCCCTTTGCCGGCGGCAACGGCATGCCGTCGCCGACCGAGACCGAGACGCTGGAGCGCTGGCAGCAGATTGTCGACAGCGAGCTGACCTCAACCTTCTTGACCGTGCGCGCTTTCCTGCCGGAGATGGTTGAGGGTGGGAGCGGCGTGGTCGTGACGATGGCATCTGCGGCCGCGCGGCAAGCAGCTCAGGCGGCAGCGGCGTATGCCGCGGCGAAGGCAGGCGTGGTTGCGTTCACTCGGCACATTGCCGGCGAGTTCGCCGGCCGCGGGATTCGCGCGAACTGCCTTGCTCCTTCAGCGGTCGAGAACGATCGGATGCGCGCACGGATGACTGCTGAGCAATTGCAGAAGCTCGGCGCCAGCTTCCCGTTGGGCAGGATCGGCCAGCCCGCCGATGTCGCGGCGGCTGCTCTGTTTCTCGCCTCGAACGCATCGAGCTGGGTCACCGGCACGACCATGGACGTCGCGGGCGGAAAGGTCATGGTGTGACCATGTCGGGCGAGGCTCGAAGCAGAGCGATCCGTGGGCTGCGCGCGAACGCACTTGCCGCCGTCATCATGTTGCTTCTCGAGACCGCATTGGGGATCGGGGTCAACGTCTACGTGACTCTTCCGGGTTCGGATTCCGGAGCCAGCGTGCTCAGCGGGTTCGGAAGGGCGGTCACCAACGGACCGGCGGCGGTCGTGCTGCATGCAACCCTCGGGCTGCTGCTGATCGTCACAGCGCTGACCGCCGTGGTTCGATCGGTGCGGATCGCCAACTCGGTGTGGGTCACGATCACCTCGGTCAACCTCGTGGTGATCGTTGGTGCCGCGATGAGTGGAGCAAGGTTTGTTGGCACCGAAGCCGACGGCGCCTCCCTGAGTATGGGAATCGGGGCGTGCCTGGCGATCGCGGGATACGTCGTGATCTTGTTCCTCACGCCGCACCCGCCGGGTGGCACCGGAGCTAGCGACGAACCTCACTGAGTGCGCGGTCGGCACCGATGCGCGTGGCCTAGACCGTCTCCCATCTACGTTTCCGCAGGTCAGAGCCGGTCTGCCGATGGCAGTCGACCCCCGTCAGGGTTCCCTTTGATTCGGTTTGCTAAAAATTAGCGAATTTTCCCATGAATGCGTGATTGTCATGAAGACTCGACAGTGCCGCAATGATCAACGATCAACACTCCGCTCGCAGGACGACGCGATACGGATGGTGACCGCCATGCTCCGACATCGCTCAGAGCCGTTTGGGTCTGAGCCATCACGCTCCGGGACCCCCCATGCAGTCACGTTACAAGTCCATACTCGCGTCTACTGTCTCGCTGGCCGTCGTGGCCACCCTCGGTGTCACCGTGGCGCCCGCGGCCCAGGCTGCTGGGCCTGACGCTGCGACCACTGCTGTGACGGGTTTCTTCACCCGGTTCGCGACCGACTTCCTGCCGCAAGTGGCTTCGAGCACGGCGCTGGCCAAACAGCTTCCGACGCTTGCCGTCACCCCGGCCGGTTCCGTGCAGCTCAAGACGGCGTTCTCGGATGTGCTGGGCGCCACCGGTCAACTGGGGAACGCGGGCAACCAGGCATCGCTCACGGACCTGGCGGCCTACATCGCAGGCGCGGACGGAAATGGCTGGGACTTCACGACCACGATGCCGGATGACCACTCGATCACCGTCGGCTTCACCCGCACCGTCACCCAGGATGCGGGTCTGGACATCCACGATCAGAACGGCACGCTCAGCCTGTCCACCGGCAGCGGGATCGACGTCACCGGCACGCTGACAGGTTCGTTCACCTTCGTCTACGACGCCGTGTCGGGACAGGCGAGCCTGACCAAGCCTGCGATGGCGATCGAGACCACGGCGGACCTGCCGGCCGGCAAGCAGCTCGACGCCGGCCTCGGCATCCTCGGCGTCAAGGTGGTGGGCGCTGCTGGCACCGCCGACTACTACCTCGACAGCACCGTCGCCACGAGCTGGGCCAACCCCGACAACGACGCCGCCGGTTCCCTCGCGTTCGACAACCCCGCCACGCCCGCGCCCAACGACGGGGAGCTTGCCGCCAACGGCGCCGGCACCGGCCTGGTCACCGTGACGCGGACCGGTACGCTCACCGGCCATCTCGTTGCCGTGCCGCGCGCCAACGACCTGGTGGCAGGACTTCCGAGTGTCGGGGCAACGGTCGACCTGAGCTCGGCGGCACCGGCCAGCTTCGACGCACCTGCCGTCACTGCGGTGGTCCCGGACGAGGCCAAGCCGTTCCTGACCCTGACGCCTCGCGACCTCGCCGCTGGGCTCTCCCAGGCCGCTTCGGCGATCATCGGGATGCAGAACGCCAAAGACGGCAACCTCCCACTGATGCGCGGGACGATCGGCAATGCCATCGACGCTGTCGGCGGCATCAAGGCGTTCCTCGCCGACCAGGTGCCGGACGCCGACCCGAGCGACCAGACTCCGGGCCAGCCGAAGTTCGCTTCGCTTCAGGACATGCTCGCCGCCCTCGACTCGGCCCACTACGCCGACTCCGGATGGACCGTCGACGTGCTCGGCGGCGCGGACGCTGCCACCTTCGACCCGACCACCAAGGTCGTCAACTTCACCATCCGCACGACCCGTGGCGGCGTCAGCGACCTCGAACTGAACCCGCTCGGCGCTCCGACCACCGGCACCGGGACGTACACCGCCACCGGGCTGAGCGCGACCGGCGTGGACTTCAACGGCCCCGACAACACCTCCGGCGTCGACCTCGTGGGGCGCAAGGTCACCGCGGGCACGTCGGTCGGCACCATCGCCTCGATCACCGGGGACCACGAGCTGACCCTGACCGCGGACGGGTGGTCGGCTGGTCAGCCAGGAGACGGCACGGTCTTCTCGATCGAGGCGGCCGATCCGAAGACCGGCGCCCCGCAGTTCGCGAACGTGCTGGAGGCGACCACCGGTATTGCCACCGCGAATGCGGACCTGTCGACTGCGAAGGTCACCCCCGACGTCACGGTGACGCTTCCGATGGCACTCGACCTGAGCGCGCCGCTGACCTATGTCGACGGTGCCGGCGACACGGTTCCCGACTGCGACCCGAGCGCGGCCACGGCGCCGTGTCCCTTCAAGCAGGTCGATGGCAGCGGGCTAGGGCGAGTGATCAACTCGCTGCCTCTGGCCAGCGACCGGGTCATGCTGCGCCAGTCCGCTCGGGACGTCCTCGTCGCCAACGCGGACATCACCTCGCCTGTCCAGATCAACACCTCGAGCGGTTTCCTGGCGCTCACGCTCGGCGGCAGCGTGCACCTGACGGTCCCCGCCGGGCAGCACCTGCAGACCCTCGCCCTCACCGGCACCGGCGACATCCCGATCCCGGCGTTCGTCGAGGACGTCCGGAAGCAAGCAATCGGTGACCCTTCGTCACCCGACGTCTTCTCCCAGGTTCTCGGCGGTTCCGTGACGGCCACGGTGGACGTCACCGTCGACGGAGCGCCGGACGCCTTCGCGACGGGGGAGAACTCCACCACCTTGACGCTCACGGCCGATGTCGCGGACCTCGCCGATGGCGTCGATACCGGCGAGGTCACCGTCACACCCGCCGACCAGGACCGCGCAGACCTGCTCAAGGCGCTGAACTTCGAGCCGAACAACCCGACCTCGCTGTACGGCGGGGTGCGCGAGGCGCTCAAGAGAGTCGGCAGCGACCTCACCACGATGACCGGCGGCGGCCTCGACGTGCCGATCCCGTTCGTCGGTTCCTCGGTGAGCCAGCTGATCGGTGCGGGTGCCAGCGGGGCCGACGGAGTCAGCTACACCCAGAACGCAGCCGTTCCGGCCGCCGGCGGCAACCCGGCCGTCCCCGCCACCACGACCCTGACCGACCCCGGAGCCGCTTTCGGTCCGGCTTTCATCGGCCGCCAGGTCGTCGTCGGCTCGACCCTGGCGACGATCGTCGACCAGACGGCCACGACGCTGGTGCTGGCTCCCCAGTTCACCAGCGCGCCGGCCGACAACACGCCGTACCTCGTGGAGAACGAGCTCCTCGGAGCCGTCCACGTGCTGGAGGCACTGACGCCCGCGACCCTGCAGGATGCCCTCGGGATGGCGCAGACCTCCCTGGGCCACGCCTCCACGATCGGTTTCGGTCTGGTCAAGGACTCGGGCGGTGACCCGCAGCTGCGGCTCGACCTGACCTGGCACCGCGCGTACGCAGTGGCGGCGCCAGTGAGTCTCGAGTTCGGGCAGAACCAGCTCGTCGGCGGCAGCGCCGGTGGTGAGCTGAAGCTCACGGCGAGCGGAACGGTCAAGCTGCGACTCTTCCTGCCGCTCACGGCCGCGGCGATGCTGCACCCGATCGACAACACGTTGGTCGACAAGAGTGCGTCCAAGGTCAACTTCGATGTCTCCGTCGACGCCGGTGCCGCCCACCTCGGGGCCAGCGTCGGTCCGGTCAGTCTCGACCTGGGCACCGCGGCCGAGCCGGGCAGCTTCCACGCCGGATTCGGCGTCGAGGCCACCGGCACGGCCACCGGGGACACGCCGTCCCTCGGCGACTTCTTCACCAGCGGCTTCCACATCGGCCTCACCAACGGTGGTGCCTGCACAGAGGCCGCCGACATCCTCTGCGCCGACTTCCCGATGTTCGTCAGCGGCGCCAAGGTGCCCGGCGGCGACCTCACCGTGAACACCGCGCTCGGGAGCGGGGACAACCTCACCGACGTCTTCGGCGGCACCGCCACGACGGTCGTGCTTCCCACAGGCCTGCAGCAGATCATCGACGGAGAGCCGTTCAAGTTCGACACCCTCGCCCAGGGCCTGCAGCAGTACCTGTTCTACACCGAAGGCGCGCTGCGGACCGCATCCAACAACGGCGAGATGCCGGTCATCGGCAAGGACCTCCAGGCCGGCGCCGACTTCATGGGCGCAACCCGGGCCAAGATCGACGAGTTCATCTCTGAGAACGGAGACCCCAGCACGGTGGGCGGCGCCACGACACTGCTCACGACCACCTTGGCGAACAAGCTCGGAATCGTGGTCAACGGACCCACGGGCGTCCAGGTGGGCTTTACCTGCAAGCTCACTCTGGTGCCGCCGGAGGCACCGTCCGGCAGCCCCACCGGGGCAGCCTCCGGTGACGCCACCGACTACCTCTACAAGGTGGTGTCGACCTACAAGAACTCTGCAAGCCCGCCGGCGACGGTCGAGTCGAAGCCCTCGGACCCGAGCGCCGTTGTGTCGAACGCGGCGACCCTGAGCGCCACGAAGTACAACACCGTCACCTGGGCCAAGGCCACCGGCGCCAACGGCTACAAGATCCTGCGTGCCACCCAGACGACCCCCGGCGGTGGAGGCACGCCGACAGTCTCGGCGTACACGCTGGTCGGCACGGTGGGCGATGTGGCGACGTACGACGACAAGGGCGCGACCTCGACGGCCTACACCGCTGCCACCTTCAATCCCGGTCTTCCGGGCACCGTCTGCCCGGACGACACCCCGGTGACCAAGATCGAGGGCGTGACCCTCGGGCTCGTTCTCGGCCAGGGCGACGTCTCGGCCAAGGACGGCTGCACGGACAGCGCCACCCGTGGCAACTGCCTCGGCGGCAAGCTTCCCGTCGACCTCGGCATCCCCGGGTTGTCCCTGAAGACCGGTGACTCCGGTTCGGTGAGCGGCAAGGTGGGCTGGGCGCTCGACCTGAAGATCGGGATGAGTCGCAGCAAGGGCTTCTACGTCGACACCTCCAACACCGACGAATTCGAGGTCGGGGCCGCGTTGGCGCTCGACAAGGCCGCCAGCGGTCCGGACCTCCAGGCCCAACTGGCGATCATCAAGGTCGACGTGACCAAGAACCCCGGTGCCGGCCCCGAGTTCGTCGGCCATTTCGGTATCGACATCAAGGCGCCGGGCGACACGCTCACCTTGGCTGCGATGGCGCGTACTCGCGTGGCCGACGCGATCACCGTCAGTGTGGAAGCCAAGGTCGACATCGACTGGCATCTCGCTGCCAGCGTCGACGCCGCCCTTCCGGGTGTCGCGACCGACTTCAAGCTGGGCTGGGCCTGGGGAGCGAACACCGGCAAGACCCCGAGCAACACCTCGGGTCTGGCGATCAAGTTCGACCACGTGACCCTCGATGCCGGTGAGTTCTTCGGCAAGGCGCTGAAGCCCTATCTCCAGCAGGTCGTGGATGCGACCAAACCGCTGCAGCCGGTCCTCGACACGATCTTCACGCCGATGCCGGTCATCTCCGACCTGTCCAAAGCGGCAGGCGGCGACGACATCACGATCGCGACGCTGGCCGAGACGTTCAGCACGATCGCGGGCGGACCCAAGATCAAGCCGTTCCTCGACGCGATCAAGACGGTCAAGCAGTTCCTGGCCGGCGTGAAGTGCGACGGCGCCAGTTGCGGCGTCGACATCGGTAGCTTCGAGCTGGACCCCGGGCGCGCGGCGACGACCAGTGTGTCTGCGGGCAACGCGACCACACTGATCGACCCGGCCAAGACGGCACCCAACCCGGGTGCGTCCACGGCGATCGCCAGCAAGGACACGTCGGGCCAGATGAGCAACACCGCCAAGAGGGCGCTGGCCGGCCTCTCGTTCCCGGTGATCGACGACCCGACGATCCTCTTCGACCTCATCTCCGGTGGGGACATTCCGTTGGTCGAGTTCGACAGCGGACCTCTCACGCTGGGCTTCCAGTTCCAGAAGTCCTTCGGGCCGATCTACGCCCCGCCGCCGGTCATGATGGTCATCGGTGGCGGTGCGTCGGTGACGATGCGGATCGCGGCCGGCTTCGACACCTACGGCATCCGTCGGGCGATCGAGACCGGCGAGGGTGCGCAGGTGCTCGACAGCCTCTACTTCAAGACGGTCGACAAGGACGGCACACCGATCCCGGTGGTGCAGTTCACCGGCTACCTGGAGGCTGGCGCCTCGGTTTCGATCGGCGTCCTCGAGGTCGGTGTCGTCGGCGGCATCAAGCTGACCGTCGGCTTCTACTGGAACGACCCGAACAACGACGGCAAGTTCCGGTTGTCCGAGTTCGGCGCGGCGGTGGCCAACAACCCGATCTGTCTGTTCAACGTCGGGGGAGAGCTCTCGCTCTATATCAAGGTGTTCGTCACGATCGGGTTCAGCCCGTTCTCGGTGAGCTTCGACTTCACGCTGATCAACATCAAGCTGCTCGACTTCAACCTCAAACCGAATTGCACGCCCCCGCCACCGCGGCTGGGCGGCACGAGCGGCGGAGTCCTGTACGTCTTCGCTGGCCGGTTCGGAGGCGGCGGCCCCCGAGGCGACGCCCTCTGGGCTGCCAACAACAAGGCCGAGACCTGGGTGGTCCGGCAGGTGCCGGCGTACTCGGACGAGGACGGGGCCCACGCTGCGTCCGTCGACGTGCGGGGTCTCGGCATCACCGAGTCGTTCCCTGATACCGCGGCCAGTCCGATCACCGCCGTCGTGTTCGACGGGCGCGGCTACACGGGCGACCTGACCGTGACCTTCACCGGTGGCTCGGCCCCGGTGAAGGATGCCAAGCCGGGCGCTTTCACGAAGAAGTCCGTGGTCTTCACCGGCGACGGCAACGACGTGATCCGCACCGGTGAGGGCGACTCCTGGGTCGACTCCGGCGCGGGCGCTGACAACATCACGACGCTGGACCGCACCGACCTCTCCCAGCCGGCCGACTCCGTGGAGTCGCACGTGGCCGGTGGTCCCGGCGCCGACACCATCACGGTCGGCAACGGCAAGGACACCGTGACCGGTGACGGTTCACTGCGGTTCGCCACCTTGACCAACGAAACCGTCGACCTCGCTCCGATCAAGACGGGCACGACCGTCCTGGCCGACCCGGTCGACGTGGCGAACCTTCAGGACCCGACCGACGCGAACCTCTTCGCGACGAACCCGACCGGGTCCGGCAACGACCAGATCGCCGCCGGCCTCGGCACCGACGTCCTGTCCGGCAACGGCGGCGTCGACACCATCGGCACCGCGAACGACAGCACGCTCGCGGACTCCGCCGCGATCAAGGGCACCGCGAATGAGGCGCTCTACCGGGGTCATGACTCCGTACTCGTGGGCGGTGCTGGTGGTGACGTGATGAAGAGCGGGTCGGCCAACGACAAGCTCTACACCGGTGCCAAGACCGACATCGACGAGTTTGCCACGGGTAGCGGCGACGACCCCGCCGACCGCAACACCGTTGACACGGGCGCCGGCTCGGACACGGTCTACGGCTCCAACGGCATCGACTTCGTGACCACGCACTCGACGACGTCGCAGAAGGCCATCGTGTACGGCGGAGGCGCGGACGACGTGCTCACCGGAGGCCAGGGCTCCGACGAGATCTACGGCGGTCCCGGCAACGACTACATCGTGGCTGCACCGGCGACGGTCGGCGAGCCGGGCTCGGCGAGCGACGTGCTCGGCAGCGCCCGCGCCGTCGGCGTCCTCCCCGGCGCCAGCACCAGCACGAAGAAGCTCGTCGGCGGCACCGGCAGCGACCGGATCTACGGCAGCGATGGCCCATCGACGATCTTCGGCGACACGACGACCGACGCCTGCACGGTGCAATCGAACCCGGTCAGCAAGCAGCCGACGGAGACCAATGTCGCCGGCGACGCGGCCGACCTGATCTTCGGTGGCAACGGCGTCGACGTCGTCAACGCCGGCGGTGGCAATGACTGGGTCTACGCCGCGGGTGGGGCCGACCGCGTCTGCGGGAACTCCGGGGACGACCACCTGTACGGCGGAGACGACGCCGATCTGATCTACGGTGGCAGTGGCGCCGACCAGGCCTACGGAGAAGCCGGCGCCGATCAGGTGTACGGCAACGACGGCGCAGACGCGCTCTACGGCGGCGCAGGCGCGGACCGGCTGCAGGGCAACGCTGGCGCGGACTGGCTCGTCGGCGGTACCGAGGCCGACGTACTGCTCGGTGGCACCTCAGCTGCCGGGACACCTGACGGCGCCGACGTGCTTCTCGGCGCGGAAGGCGCCGACGTTCTCATCGGCGACAACGCCCAGACCGACGTGCTCGCCAGTGCGCCGTACCCGGCCGATCTCGGATCTTCGGACGCCACTCTGGGCGGCAACGACTACCTGGCGGGGGGTGACGACGCCGATCACGCCTACGGCGGCCTCGGCGACGACACGATCTACGGCGGCAACGGTGACGACTACGCCGAGGGCAACCCGGGCACGGACCACATCTGGGGTGAGGCCGGGGACGACGACATCATCGGTGGCTCCTCCGAGCTCGCCAGCGGGCTCTTCACCGGCTCCGAACCGGGCCGACCGGACACCGGTGACTTCCTGTACGGCGGCGACGGTCAGGACGTCATCACCGGCGACAACGCGACCGTCACGCGCGGCGGGACGGCTCATCCGGCCACGGTCGGTCGAGGCCTCACCACCTTGCGCGGTGTCGATCTGGCCGACGAGTCGGCCGGCTCGCCGACCGGTATCGCCGGCGGGGACGTCATCCAGGGCGGCACGGGCACCGACGTGGTGTTCGGCCAGCGCGGCGACGACACCATCTCGCTCGGCGACGGGTCCGACTACGGCGAAGGGGGTCCGGGGACCGATGTGATCCACGGTGACGCGGGGGATGACGACATCGTCGGAGGCTCCTTCACCCCGGCGTCCGGCGCGGTCGCGAGTGCGATCGGCCAGCCTGATGGCGGCGACACCCTCTCCGGCGACGCCGGCGAGGACGTCGTGCTCGGCGACAACGGGTCGCTCACGCGGCCTGTCCTGACCGGGTTGCCCCTGCTGGCCAGCCCTTTGACGGTCAACCGGGTCACCGCCCAGCGCTTGATCGCGCCGTACGACCTCGGGGACTCCCCAGTAGCCGGCACCTCGGGGCCAGACACGATCACCGGTGACGCCGGCAGTGACGTACTGCTCGGCCAGGGCGGTAACGACCAGGCTGACGGCGGCTCGGAAGCCGACTACGTCGAAGGTGGCCAGGGCACCGACCTGGTGCTCGGTGGAACCGGCGACGACGACCTCGTCGGTGGTTCCTCGGCGACCACGGCGACCAACGCCGCGGGCGCGATCGGGCAGCCGGACGGCGCCGACAACGTCTACGGCGGAGACGGATCCGACGTGGTGATCGGTGACAACGGTCTGCTGACGCGAGTCACCACCGGACGTGACTGGCGCACGAACCGCGCTGACGCAACTCAGACCGGGCTCGTTCCGGGGCGGGCGATCACGCTGTATGACCTCAACGGTGCCGTTCCGGCGGTGGCGAACACGACTCACTCCGCGGCAGATTCTCTGTCCGGTCAGGCCGGCGTCGACGTGATCCTGGGCCAGGACGGCAACGACGCGGTCAGCGGTGGTGGCGACGACGACTACGTGGAGGGTGAAGGCGGTGCCGACGTCATCCACGGTGACACCGCGCTTACTGCGGCCGAGATCGTGCCGGCACCGGTGGCCTCGGCGTGGGCCACCCCAGTCGTCGACACTGCGCCAGTCACCGAAGGCCAGGACGACCTCGTCGGCGGCTCGAGCCGTCAGGGGTACCGAGACGGGAACGACGTCATCCATGGCGACGGAAACGACGACTTCGTCGTCGGCGACAACGGATCCATCGCCCGAGTGCTGGTCGGAACCACCGAGAAGGTCTACGACCAGCGCTACGGCGGCACCCGAACGGGCCACGCCAAGGTCCGCGTGGCCGGCGGTGGCGCAACCTCGACGCGCTTCTGCCCGACCACCGGTTCGACGGCGACATCGACCTGCGAGGTGGCCGGTGCGTTCGGCGCCGACACCCTGTTCGGCGACGCGGGTCAGGACGTGATGTACGGACAGGACGGCGCCGACACCATCTGGGGAGGGGCGGGTGACGACGACCTCTACGGCGAGCTCGGCGCAGACGTCCTGTACGGCGAGGGCGGTGACGACGCGATCCTCGGTGACCGCGGCGGGGTCCAGGACCGGTACGAGACCGGCGCCCGCTCGACCACGACCACGCTGACCCAGCCTCCGCAGATGACCTACAAGTCGCGTCTCCTGGACTCGGTCAGCCGCGAGGCGGACCTGCTGCACGACGTCAACGGGACGGACTTCGTCGGGGGCGCGTCGAGCGCTCCGATGCCGCTGGACGGGATCACCTTCGGTGGCAACGACCGGATCCGCGGTGGGGACGGGCACGACTCCATCCACGCCGGCGCCGGCGACGACCTCGTCAACGGTGACTCCGGCGGCGACGCCGTGTTCGGCGACCGCGGCAACGACGTGCTGTGGGGCGGCCTCGGCCGGACCTGCGCACCTACCGACGCGGCGTGCCTGGCGGACCCGGGTGCCACGGGCGAGTGGATCGACCACCTGGTCGGCGGCAAGGGCGAGGACGTCATCGACTGGCGCCCGCGTGGTGTCTACGGCACCGGACCGACCTTCACCGGCCGCACCTGCAGCACCAGCACGGCTCCGGTGACAACCAAGAAGGACGGAACCACCGATCCCTGCTCATGGTTCGAGATGACTGGTCGCGACGACGACGTGGCGACCACGCCGACGACGCTGGCCAACAACCAGCACCACCAGGGAGTCGACTGGATCTACGGCGGCTGGGACCGGGACGTGATGCAGGCCGACCTGGCCGACAACGGCCCGAACCCGGGCGACCGGCTGATCGACTGGTCCGGGGTCTACAACCTGTACAGCCACTGCAACGCGGCCTACGGAGGGTTCAACGACCTGCGCAGTCCATCGCCGGCGATCCAGTCCTTCTTGCAGGCCTGGGCCACGGGTATCGGCGCCGGTCGACCGGGCAACCCGGGTACCCCGGACGTGCTGACCCCGGGGACCTCGGCCTACGACGAGCTGGCGCTGGTCTATACGGCGGACGGAAAGGACCATGCGACGGGCAGTGCCTACCCGACGACCCCTGGCCACTTCGACGACGCGAACGCGTGCAGTGGGTTCTGATTCGCGGATGAGTCAACCCGGCGCTGCAGGCCTCCGCAGATCGGCAGTTTCAGTCAACTGAACGCGGCGGAATGACGTCGGTGCGTCACGCGTCGTAGTCGAGGCGCACTTCCTCGGTCACGGGGTGTGCCTGGCACGTGAGGACGTACCCGGTGGCGATCTCGGCGTCGTCGAGCACGTGGTTTTGGTCCATCACAGCCTTTCCGAGAAGGACCTTCGCACGACAGGTTCCGCAGGCGCCGCCGGCACAGGAGTACGGCGGTTCGAGGCCTTGCTGCATTGCGGCATCCAAGATCGTGTCGCCGGAAGATCGCAGGACGAACGTCGATTCGACTCCGTCCAGCGAGACCATCACCGTGCTCTCGATGTCAACCGTGATCTCGGCCTGACTCGGCTCGGTGTGGAAGACCTCCGTGAGCACGGTGCCGTCGATCGAGGCGCCCAACGTGTCGACCAGCTCCTGTGGGCCGCACAGGAACCAGGCGCTCACTCCGCCCGGAGCCAGTTCTCTGACGAGCTCAGGGGTGATCCGTCCTGGGAGGGTGGCACCCGGGGTACCGGACAGCACGTGATGGATGGTGAGACGTTCGTCGGCCATGGCCTCGAGCTCGGCAGCGAACATCGTCGTCTCGGTGGTCCGGTTGCCGTAGATCAGCGTGAAGGTGCTGGCCGGTTCGGTCTCCAGGGTGGTCGCCATGATCGACATCAGCGGGGTGATCCCGGAACCGGCTGCGACTGCGACGTACGAGCGGCGGGCGCCCGCATCGAGCGCGGTCTGGAAGCGACCCGTTGGAGACATCACGTCGAGGATGTCACCGGGCTGGAGCTCGTCGTTGACGTAGCTGGAGAACACTCCGCCTGGGATCTGTTTGACGGCGATCCGCAGCGTGTTCGCCGAGACCGGGCTGACGATCGAGTAGCTGCGTCGCAGGTCGGTGCCGTGCACGATCGCGCGCAAGGTGATGTGCTGGCCCTGGATGTAGCTGTACTCGAGCGCCAGGTCTGTGGGGACGTCGAAGGTGACCACCTTGCTGTCCTCGGTCAGCGGCTCGATCGAGGAGACCCGCAAAGGGTGGAAGACAGGTCGTTGCGCGGAGGCGTGTCCTGCAGCCGGAGCGAGGTCCTCTGTCAGGCGTCGCCAGGTGCGGTACTCGTTGGGAGTGAGCGAACGGCCGAACCAGGTGGAGATGGCGGCGTTGCGGTCAAGATAAGCCTGCTCGTTGCGCCGCCAGGCCCGCACGTAACGGTAGAACGGCACGCTCGGATGCAGGTGATGCACCAAGTGGTAGTTCTGGTAGACGAACAGCGGAGTCATCCACGACTCGCCGCCGACGCGCACCCGGGTCGCCTGGTACTTGTTCTCGCGCTGGGTCATGGTCAGCCCGTGGTGTGGCAGGTAGTCGAACCACCAGGCCAGCAGCACCACGCCGAAGCGTTGAGGAACGAGGTAGAGCCAGACGACGTCAGCTCCGTGCCCGTTGGCCGTGAGGAGCGCAGCCACCCCTACGACAACGGAGAACATCAGGACGGTCGGAACAGACTCGGTCAGCGGTCTCTCGCGGATCCGACGCAGGTAGTAGACGAGGTACCAGAGGTCGAGCGTTGCCCAGCGGAATGGCAGCTGCCACGCCGGCCCGGAGCTGGTCCACTGATCCGGGTCCACCATCATCGGTTCGTTGGTGTTCCGGTGATGCTCGATGTGGATGAACTTGAGCATCGGGAAGATCGTGTACGCCGCCACGAACGGCATGGACACATGACCGAAGGCGTCGTTGATGCGGGTGTTGGTGCTGATCGCGTGGTGCGTCGATTCGTGCAGGACGCTGAACATCAAGAAGGTGACCGCCGCACCCATCGGCACCGTGAGCCAGTGCGACCAGCCGCCGGCAATCACCCCGTACGCCTCGCCCGCGAACAGCGCCAGTGTGAGGAAGTAGAGCGCAACCGTCGGTACTGCCAGCGTCGGTACTCTCTCACCCGGGTCAGGCAGACCAAGGACGGGCTGTCGCGACGGTGCGAGCCCGGGAGGGCTGGTCTGCGACATCGTGACTCCGATCGACGTGCTTTACAAATGGGAGATGTTTGTAAAGCAGACCCTCTCATGGACCCGCCCAGCTTGTCGAGTCACGATGTGCGACCGCTGCCCGCCGCAGCGGCGTCAGGTTCGTTTGCTGTTGAGTGAGGTGGTCCCCTTTGACGTCGGAAGCACGACCGAAGCGCTCCGACGCGCAACGAGCAGTCATTGCTCGAAGCGGCGGCCGCGGTTTCGTCAGGATCGGGATCGACGCCCCGGTGCGCGAGATCGTCCGCGAGGCCGGCACCGGCACAGGGACCATCTACCGGCACTTCCCCACCCGTGCCGATCTGGTAGTCGCGGTCTTCGAGCACCAGGTCGACTCCCTCGTTGCGGCTGGCGACGTCGACGACTGCTCCCTTCACGAATGGATCCAGCAGTTCGCCGACTTCCTGGTCACCAAACACGGCCTCGCCGACGCCATGGCCTCGGACCGGGCCGGCTTCGAGCGGCTGCACTCCGAGTTCGTGGTCCGGCTTGAACCGGTCTGTGCGCGGTTGCTCCGGGCGGAGGTCGACGCGAAGCGGATGCGCGAGGACGTCCGCCCTCTCGAGCTCATGCGTGCAGTCGGCAACCTCTGCATTGGCGACCGTGGCGACGACAGCTACGACGCACGGCGAATGATCGATGTGCTGCTCGTCGGACTGGCTACGGGCTCAGGCCGCACACGGGCCCACGGTTGAGTCCATCGTTCAACGATGATTGCCGGGTCGAAGGTGGTTAGGCGCTGGTCGGCAGGATGACGACCTTGCCGGTGAGGGTGCCTTCCGCGGCTCGGGTGTGGATGGATACGAGGTCGGTCATCGCAACGCGCTCGGCGATGCTGATGGTGAGCTCACCTTGGTCGACGCGCGCGGCGAGCTCAGCAAGCTGGGTGGCGTCGCTGTGGACGAACAGGTCGATGCCCCGGACGCCACGGGTCTCGTCGGACGGTGCGGGCATCCACACCGTGGTGTTGACGATGACGCCTCCGTCACGAACGACGCCCGCCAGGGTGGTGAACTCGGCGGGGCTGATCGGGGCCAGGTTGAGTAGCACGTCCACCGACTCGCGAACAGCCGTACTCACGTCGCCAGCGGTGTGATCGACGACCTCGTCGGCTCCCTGCGTCGTCACCTGGTCACGGGTGCGCGGGGTCGCCGTTGCGATGACGTGTGCGCCGACGGCCTTGGCCAGCTGCACGGCGTAGCCGGCGACGGCTCCGCTGGCACCGTTGATGAGGATCCGTTGTCCGGCTTTCAGGTGTGCGTGCTCGAAGAGTGCCTGCCATGCGGTGAGCCCGACCAGGGGTAGTGCGGCGGCGTCGGCGAGCGGGATGCTCGTGGGTGCGGGCGCCAGGTCGGCGGCGGTGGCCAACACGTACTCGGCCGTGGCACCGTCGTCGCCGAACGGCAGGAACCCGATGACAGAGTCGCCTTCCCGTAGAGCGTCCACACCCTCGCCGAGCGCGTCGATGGTCCCAGCCACGTCGAGGCCAGGGATGTGTGGCAGGTCCATGGGCATCGGACCCTGCATGCGCCCGGCCCGGATGTTGCCGTCGACGCCGTTGAACGACGTGGCGGCAACGCGCACCCGCACCTGCCCCGGGCCGGGAGTGGGCCGGTCGACCTCGTCGAGGCGCAGCACCTCGGGGTCGCCGTACTCGTGGAATCGGATCGCCTTCATAGTCAGCTCCTCGCTCAGGGTCAGATGCTTCGAATCCGAAGCACATGACGACGGTAGCAGTGCTTTGAACTCGAAGCAAGTGCTTCGAATATGAACATCTCGTCGTAGAGTGTGGTGCGTGACCTTCGCCGCGCCGTACTCCGACCTGAAGCTCGACGACACCCAGCTGCGCGCCTACTTCGGACTGATGGACGTGGCCGGGCTCCTACGGCACAAGGTCGAGCAGCAGCTGCGCTCGGCCGCCAACCTCACCTACGTGCAGTTCAAGGTGCTGGCCCGCCTCGGCCTGGACTCACCGACCGGCAGCCTCCGGATGACCGAGCTCGCTGACGAGGTGGTCTACAGCCGCAGCGGCCTGACCTACCAGGCCGGCCAGATGGAGGAGGCGGGCTGGGTCGAGCGCGGCCCGTCGCCCGACGACGACCGAGGCGTCACAGTGACGATCACCGACGCCGGCCGCGAGCGGCTTGCCCAGGCGCTGCCGGGACACGTCGAGGTACTGCGCGAGGTCCTGTTCGCGACGCTGACGGATGACGACGTCAGCGTCCTGGCCGCCCTGCTCGAGCCTGTGCTCGACCACATGCGCGCCAGCCCGCCACGTTCGGCCACACCTCGGCGGCGCGGAGCGGCGACACCGAAGGCCTGAACATCTGCGCAATGCGCGAATCTCGGCAGATGCGACGTGTCCGCCTGGCGGCGGATAGACGCACCTCGATGGCTTAGGGCGTCGTCAGGTGACGGCGCAGCGCGTCGAGTCGGTCGTCCCAGTCGTGGGCCAGCCCGGCGAGGAACTGCTGGGCGATTTGGACGGGCGCAGACCTCAGCCGGTAGCGCACTCGCCGGCGCTCTCCGGGCTCGGGGGTGACGAGGCCAGCCTCGGTCATGAGCGCGAGATGCTTGGCGATGGCCTGGCGGGTGATCGGGAGACGAGCTGCGAGGTCGGTAACGGTGGACGGACCGTCGGAGGCGAGGGCGGTCAGGATCGTACGGCGGGTCGGGTCGGCTAGGGCGACGAAGACCTGCTCGGCAATCGCCTCGATATCAGGCACCATCGACGTGCCCCACCAGCTCGGCCAGCTCTCGCGACCAGCCCTCACTGTGGGAGTCGTAGGTCTCGCGCCGAGTGTCAACGGGAAGCTGGGCGAAGCCGGTCTCGACGAGACGAAGCAGGGTGCCGTCACCCTCGGGCTCCATCGTGAACTCGACGTAGGTGCGGCGAGGGTCGTCGTCGGGAAGGTCGGGCAGCCGCCAGGTGTACGCGAACACCGTGGGTTCCTCCACGCGCTCGATGCGCATCTCGACCGTCAAGCCGCTGCCGAAGGTCAGTGCTGCAGCGCCACCGGGTCGCAGGTCGATGCTCGCCCGCTCGCCGAACCACGCGCCCAGCCCCTCGGCCGTGGTGAGCGCCTGCCACACCTCACCCGGACTACTGGTCAGGGTGAGGGTGCGCTCGATGCGGTCGGGGAACGCCATGACTTCCTCCTTTGAGGAGCGAGTGTAAATGCCGACGTGATCGCCAGCCCGGGGGCGGCCCGATGACACCGGGTCGCCCCCCGGGACCGGGATCAGCCGTTCTCCTCGGCGTCGCGGCGGGCGAGGTCTCGCGGGCTGCGGTTGGGAGCGCCGGGACCACCCTCGGCCAACTCGCGCAGGCTGGTGCCGATGAAGTGATCCCAACTGCGGCTACACATGTCCTTGCACTCGAGCCCGTCGTTCAGGCCACGGTGCTCGAAAGTCAGCTCGCACCCACCGTCGTCGAGCGCAGTAATGGTGAACGTTGGCTGACTCCCCACCCAGTCCTCCATGAAGGTGCATTCGAGCACCGTCCAGCGGACGACGGCCGGCCGCGTCGCCTCGTCGACACGAATGAGGAGAGGTGCCTGATCGGCGACCATGGGGAATCGCAGCTCGCCGCCGGTCAGGCCCGAACCCGTGACCGGGCTCCACCAGGCGGCGAGCGCATCGGCATTGGTGACGCGGTCGAACACGACGTCGGCGGGGGCATGTACGTGGACGGTTGTGAGGTAGTCGGTGCTCGTGCTGGGCATTGCGGCCTCCTTCAGCTGGATGATTTTACGCAACCTGTTGGTTGCCTCAACCATATGGCAACCGATCAGTTGCGTCAATGCGCGCGTCTCCAAGATCCAGCGGCCTGAACGCGGCAGTAGACGCACCTAGGCACCGCCGGATACCGGTTGGCCGTAGACGAGGTCGGGCGGTGTAGCCAGTGCGCCTTCAGTGATCGCTGTGACAAAGGCTGCGGTGATTGGGTCTGGTCGGACGCGGGTGTAGACCGAGAGTTCGCGGCGTACAGGGGGATTGGGCCAGAACACCTGCCCTGGGAAGTCGGGCGGAATCACGTTTCCGGGTACCAGGGTCAGTCCGAGTCCTTCGAGCGCCAGGGCAAGTGCGGACGGCGCCTGTTCTGTCTTGACGGCGGCATGCGGCACGAATCCTGCCGCCTGGCAGGCTGAGTCGAGGATGTCGGCCAGGCCGCTTGGTGGGGTGAAGTGAACCCATTCGCGATCCGCCAGTTCGGCCATCCTCACGGTGCGACCGACAACGGGAAGCTCGACCGTGGGCGCTGCTGCGATCACGAACTCCTCAGTGCCGATGACTGACAGCGGACCTCCCCAGTCTGGTGGTGTGGGGCCGACTGCGAGGTCGGCCATTCCGGCCTCCATCGTCGCGATCAGGTCCTGGGTGCGGCGGAACTCGACCAGGCGCACCTGTACGTCGGGGTAGGCCTGCCGCCATGCGCGTAAGGCTTTCGGCAGCACGCCGACGCTGATCGAGAACAGGGTGCCGACGTGAAGTTCGCCGGCGTCCACCCCGGAGGCACGTCTAGCAGCGCTGGTCGCTCGTTCGGCGTGCGCCAGGCTCGCCCGAGCGTGCGGCAAAGCTGTCCGACCCGCTGGGGTGAGGCGGACCTTGCGCGGCAGCCGTTCGAGCAGCGGACCACCGAGTTCCCGCTCCAAAGCCTGGATCTGGTGGGACAGGCCGGGCTGGGTCACGTGCAGCAAAGCAGCCGCCGCCGTGAAGGACCCTTCGTCGACCACAGCGACGAAGTACTCGAGCTGACGCAACGTCATTGACATGCGCTCACCTTATGGCAATCAGAAGAACTATCACTTGGACATATGGCAATCAACGTACGCACCATAGAACATCCGGGTCAGCAAGAAGCTGACTGACGAACACATGGAGTTCCGATGAGTTCTCGTCCCAAGGCCACCGTGGCCCTCCGCGCCATCGCCCTCAGCGGATGCGTGAGCGTGCTGATGGCCCTCGGAGCCTGCGGCAGCACCACCCCGGCAGCCACCCACCCACCGAAGTCCACCCCCACGGCAAAGGCATCAGAAATGACTACAGACAACCCCTACGCGTACCTCCCGAAGGTGCCGTCGTTCACCGTCGTCAGTTCCACCGTGATGGACGGTCAGCCCCTCCCGGCCGCGCAACTCTCCGGCGTCTTCGGCGCACCGGGTGGCAAGGACATCTCCCCAGAGCTTTCATGGTCCGGATTCCCCGCCGCGACGAAGAGTTTCGTGGTCACGATGTATGACCCCGAAGCCCCCACCGGGAGCGGTTTCTGGCACTGGGTCGTTGCCGACATTCCGGCAACCAGCACCTCGCTGCCCGAGGACGCAGGCGCACTCGACAGCAAAGCTCTCCCCAAGGCCGCGGTCCAACTCGGTGGTGACGCCGGCATGCACCGCTACATCGGCGGCGCCCCGCCGGCGGGGAGTGGCGTCCACGACTACTACATCACGGTGACTGCACTCGACGTCGCCAAGTCCGGCCTGGGCGCCAACGCGTCTGGAGCATTCCTCGGGTTCAACATCGCCGGCCACACCATCGCCCGCGCCACCCTGGTCTGCCCCACCAGCGCCAGCTGATCGTCCCGACTCGAGAAGGGCTTGCCCATGCGTGATCTTCGGATCCTCAGTCTTCACGGCTACCACGGCAGCGCTTGCATTCTGCGCAGCCAGATGGCACCGCTCGCGTCTGCCCTGCCGAGCAACGTCGAGTTCGTGTACGTCGACGCGCCATCGCTGACCGTGAACGACTTCGGCTGGTGGCACAGCCCTTCTCGGGGCTGGGATCGCACCCAGGACTGGGCGATCGAGCTGTTCTCGACCCAGCGACCCTTCGACGGCGTCTTTGGCTTCAGCCAGGGCGCGGCACTGACCGGGCTGCTCGCTGGGCTTCGACAGAACCAGCTGCGTCACAACGATCCCGAGAGTCCAGCGGCCGCGGTCCGGTTCGATTTCGCCATCATGGTAGGCGGCTTCAAGAACGACGCACCGCAGCACGCAGAGCTGTTCCAGCAGCGGTTCACCCTCCCCTCGGCCCACGTCATCGGACGTCGAGACGGCATCATCCCCCCACGCGAGTCACATGCCCTCGTAGACCAGTTCGTCGATCCCGTCGTACTGGAACATCCGCGTGGCCATGTGGTCCCCGCCGACCAGAACGTCGTCACCGGCCTCACCCAGTTCCTTGATCGCATCGCGCAGCAACCAGTCGAGATGGTCGGGAAACCCGGAGACGCCAGATGAGAATCGAGCACGTCGAGACACCAGTTGGTCAGGCGCGGATCGACTGGTTTGATTCGACCGAACCGCCTCGGACGATCCTGGTCATGGGGCATGGAACGGCAACCGGAGTCGAGGCTGGCGACCTTCAGGCCATCGCGACTGCCCTGCCTCGACACCAGGTGACCGTTGCCCTGATCACCCAGCCCTACCGGCTCGCCCTCAGCACGGGCCAGCAGGGCCGCCGAGCCTCGGACGAGCCATCGCTCGACGCTGCCTGGCGAGCGGTCTGGACAAAAGTCACCAGACCAGGCACCCAGATGATCGCCGGAGGTCGCAGCGCAGGATCCCAGGTCGCCTGCCGCACCGCGAACGAACTCGGCGCCGACGCGGTCATCGCCCTGTCCTACCCACTACTCGGACCCGGCAGCGCCCGCGAACTCCTAGCCACCGGACTCCCCATGCTCGTAGTCCAAGGAGGCCTCGACCCCTACGGCAGACCAGACCAGTTCCCACCCCTCCCGCAGACCACCAACCTCATCGAGATCCCGCAGGAAGGCCACATGTTTCACACCCCGGCCCTGGTCGCCGAGGCCGTCGTGAACTGGCTCGAGCACCTCCCAGGGCCAACCTCGCAGTACTGAACCTCGATCAAGGGCCGATCCGCGGCGGATCGACGCACGGTGCAGGTGGGCTGCGAACTTCCCATTGAACCGTCGCCGGGAGCTGTACGTGTCTTTGTCAAGGCACCCGTTCGGGGTTCTCTTCGCCAGATGTGAGGTACCAGATGTCAGCGTCCGTCATGCGCAAACTGGTTGTGGGCACGGCAGCAGTCGCCGCCCTCGTCACGCTCGCCGCCGGGTGTTCCAGTTCAGCCTCGAAGACCCCGACCGGCGGTACATCGACCTCAACCTCGGCCCCAGGCGGCGGCGGCCCGGCGTTCTAATGACGCCGTTGAACTCCTTGCGCGCTGCCGTCCTTGGGACGCGGGGTTGCACGAAGACAGTGCCCGCCAGGTCCCCCGTCCTAGTTCCGGGCGGGCACTGTTTCGGTCGGCGATGCGATGGGCCAGGGAAGCCACGCGTACGCCGCGTTTCTGCGCAGCAGTCCGGCATCCACCAGCGATGAGCCGCTGTGCTTGCTGCGCGTACATGGAACCTTCGGCCCTCATCGACCGATGCTGACGGCTCACCAGGGCACGAATTCGGGCCCTGCGGCCCTTGACACGACCGTTCCAAGGACGTGCGGGATCTCCGGTGGCGCGGCGTCAATCTGGGCTGACGGCGCTAGCGGTCGAAGGCCGCCAGCACCTGCTTCTCGGTGAGGCCGTAGTCCGCCAGCTCGTAGGAGTGCGACGGCTTCGCCTTGCCCTCCTTGGCTTCGCGTTCGATCTCCTCCACGGCAGCCTGGGCCTCCGGCGTCCAGTCCAGGCCGAACTGGTCGTAGACGCGTCGGGTGACGCCTACCTGGTCCTTGACGAGATCACCGAACGCGATGTCGATGAACTGGTCCCGGTTGTACTTGCCGCGGGCGTCGTGGAAGGCGTGGAAGGACCGTGACCACAGGTCGAGCTGGGTGTGTCCGATGACGCCGCCGACGTACGTGTCCGAGTGCCCGACGGTCGTCTCGGCGGACAGCGAGCACGACGAGGCGATGCACGTGACCGGCTCGCGGTGGGTGTAGACGATCAGGGCATCGGGGTAGACGGTCATCAACGCATCGAGGGCGGTCATGTGCGAGGGATTCTTGAGCACCCAGCGCTTCTCCGGGTCGTTCAACCCGACGAGCTGGAGGTTCTGCCGGTGCCGGGCGTAGGCATCGGTCCAGTCCTGCTTCTTCAGCCACTCGGTGTAGCGCGGCAGGTTGGCGAGCGACTCGTAGGAGTTGGACTTGCCGGTCTGCCGCAGCAGCCGCCAGCACTCCTCGACCGTGGTCGCATCCATGTAGTGGATGCCCATGAACTCGGGCTGCTCGACGTGGTGCGCCGTGAAGGCCTGCTGCATGGCGGTGAAGATCGGGTCGGACTCCCAGGTCTCCCGCGGCGGTCGGGGCTGGGGGTACTGCGTCAGCCACATCTCCAGCCCTTGCGACGCCGGATCTGCGTGAAGCAGTCGGTGCAGGATCGTCGTACCGGTGCGAGGCAGCCCCATCAGGAACACCGGGCGTTCGATCGGTACGTCGACGTGCTCGGGATGCGCGGCGAACTGCGCCTGGGTCAGCAGTACGCCGACCAGCGCGCTCTTGACCTCGGAGCGCTGGAAGTAGTTGCCCTTGCCCGTCAGGGCCGCCTCGGGAGAGTTCAGGTCCTCGACCAGGACCCGGAGCCCTTCCTCGTGGGCACCGTCGCCGAAGTTGTCCATGCCGGTGGTACGGACGGCGGCAGCCACGATGTCCTCGTAGCTGCCGACATCGGGACGCTTGCGCGCCATGACGTTTCTAGTGGGCTGAGAGTCGGACATGTCAGTCGTGGAATTCGCCGCAGTCAACGGTCAGCATCTGACCGGTGACCGCGGAGGCCAGGTCGCTGGCCAGGAACAGCGTCGCCCGCGCCACCTCTTCGGAGGATGCCAGCCGCTTCAGGTCGGTCGGTGCGGCCTTGTCGGCGTACACCTGCTCGTGGGTCTTGTTCTCGACAGCCGCGAGGAAGTCGAAGTAGCCGCGGTTCACGTCCTCGTAGATGTAGGACGGCGCGACGCTGTTGACCCGGATGCCGCGCGGTCCGAGCTCGGTGGCCAGCGAGGAGGCCAGGTGCTCGAGGGCACCCTTCGACAGCTTGTAGCCGGCGTACTCGGGCTGGCTGGAGAACGAGACGCAGGAGTTGAGCATGATGATCGAGCCCTTCGACTCGGCCAGCGCGTCGGCGAAGAGCGCGGAGAGCCGCAACGGCGCGAACACGTTGGTCTCGTTGACCTTCGCCAGGGCGGACGGCTTGATCTGGGTGATCGGCTCCATCGGCGGGATCGCGAAGGCGTTGTTGATCACGCAGTCGACGCGGCCGAACGCCTCCAGCGCCTTGTCGCGCAGGTTGACGCGGGAGTCCTCGTCGGTGACATCGGTGACCACCTTGACGACCTTGCGGCCAAGGCCCTCGATGATCGCTGCGACCTCGTCGAGGCGAGACTCGGTACGGCTGGCGATCACCAGGTCCGCACCCATCTTGGCGGCCTCGACGGCGAGCGACAGGCCGAGTCCCGGTCCGATCCCGGAGATGACGATCACCTTGCCGGCGAGCACCTGGGCAGGCTGGTACCGCTCCTCGATCGAGGTGTCGTGGGCTTCTGCAAGACCAAGTTCGGAGCTCAAGAGATCATCCTTCTGGCAATGCCGACCTGGCGGTCCGCGATTCGGGTGGAGTACTGCTCGGGTGAGACCCGGTTGGTGTCGTAGTACGGCAGGTGCTTCGGTACGTCGGCGAAGTCGACGAGTTCGACGTGCGGGCCGTCCTGCTCGGTGAGGTCGCGGGAGAGCCGCTGCCACCGGAGCATGATCACGCCCTGCGGGTGGTTGGTCAGGTCGAGCCAGTTGGCGATGCCGGGATTGCGCTGGCTGATCACGTACCGGAACGTGCCGTCCGGGTCGGCCTGCGACTGCGCCGCCGTCAGCGAGGTCTGGTAGTGCTCGTAGTCGGTGGAGACGTACCAGCGCGACCCGATCTGGATGGCCTGGTAGGCGCAGTCGGCCACCGGAACCGTGACGACCAGTGCCTGGTCGTCGGTGAGGTCGTAGTGACCCAGCGAGGAGAATTGCGACGCAAGACCACCCGGCGTCGACTTCGGAACCGTGAGGGTGTTGACCGGCTCCTTGTAGGTGAACCACTCCGGGAACGCGAACCAGGTGTTGATCTTGCCGACCAGCATCTTCGCGGCGACGCCGTACTTCTTGGCGATCCTCTCGACCTCGAAGGCAGGCCGGGGCTGACCGGCGGTGTCGAGACGCTGGATCCGGATGGTGCCGCGGGTCTCGGTGTTCCAGTCGTTGAAGACCTCCCGGACGATCAGGGTGGCGCCCTTCTTCAGACCGAGCTCCGGACCGAAGGTCCAGGAGAAGCTGCCATCCTCGGTGACGTTCAACTCACGGTCGTCGAACGCCGCCACCGTGGTCGGG
Organism: Marmoricola sp.; assembly: GCA_025964775.1. Classification (GTDB taxonomy): domain Bacteria; phylum Actinomycetota; class Actinomycetes; order Propionibacteriales; family Nocardioidaceae; genus Marmoricola. Next base: position 15,530 of record JAOPYE010000010.1, on the reverse strand, counting down.
GCGCCGTCGGCGGAGTAGTTGCCGTCCATGATCTGGAACGACAGGTCGGCTGCGGTGCCGCGCACGCCCGACACCTCGTAGGTCGCACCCTCGTCGAGGTAGGCGTTGAAGTAGATCGCGTCCGGGTTGTCGAGGCCCTGGCGCGCGTACTGATGGGTCGGGTTGATCAGCACCGGGTGGGTCAGGTCGTAGTCGAACGCCATCTGCAGGGACGAGCGGATGCTGCCGGCGAGGTAGTCGAGGCCCTCCGCGAGATCCTGCTCGCTGATCGGGAACGGCGGGTTCCTGATCAGTGCCTCGGCTTCGGCGACCGCGTCGGTGAAGGCCTGGGTGTAGGCAGCACTCACAGGCTGACCTTGCTGATGATGTCTTCGGCGTACCGGTTGAGGTTGTCGATCTTGGTCTGCAGCGGCTCGGTGTCGGGGCCCATGATGTACGGCACCCGGAAGCCGACGATCGCGTCGGTGACGCCCTTGTCCTCCAGGCGCTTGATGCCGTCGAGGGTGTAGGCGTCGTAGGAGATCACGTGGATCTCGAAGTCGTCGCGCGTGTCCCCCTCCTCCTTGCGGATCTCGGCGAGCCGGACCAGCAACCGGTCGAGCTCCTCGGGGTCGCCGCCGGCGTGCATCCAGCCGTCACCCTTGAGAACCGCGCGCCGCAGCGCTGCGTCCGCGTGCCCGCCCACCAGGAGCGGGATCTTCTCGGTCGCGCCGGGGCACTGCTTGAGGGCGGAGATGTCGTAGAACTCGCCGTGGTACTCGAAGTACTCGCCGGTCGTGAGGCCACGCAGGATGTCCATGCACTCATCCATGCGCTTGCCGCGCTTGGCCCAGTCGACACCCAGGGCGTCGAAGTCCTCGGGCCACGGGGAGATGCCGACGCCGAGACCGAGCCGGTTGTTGGACAGGTACGCCAGCGACGAGGCCTGCTTGGCGGTGAGCACCGGCGGCCGGATCGGCAGCTTGAGGACGAAGGGTGTCAGGCGGAGCGTCTCGGTGACGGCGAACAGGTGCGCGCAGAGGATCATCGTCTCGATGAACTCCTTGCCGTCGAGGAACGCCCGGTCGCCGGTGTCGGTGTAGGGGTACTTCGAGTCCGACTCCTTGGGGTAGATCAGCGAGTCGGCGATGGTCATCGACGTGTAGCCGGCCGCCTCGCAGGCCTGCGCGAGCGGGGCGTAGTACTCGGCCTTGGTCATGCCTTCGGCAAAGGAGAATCGCATCCGCCAAGACTAGAACGTGTTCCAGTTTCATGGCTAGAGTGATCCAGCAGCAGAAGCCTTGTTTTTTCTGAAGGCACCTATCGCCAGGAGGCACCACCGTGGAGCTGCAGGACATCCTCGACCGCACTGAGATCCGCGACGCGATCACCCACTACACCTTCGGGATCGACCTGGCCGAGTGGGACCGCCTCGACCGGGTGTTCACCCCGGACGCCGCCATCAACTACGTCGAGTCCGGCGGGATCGAGGCCACGTACGCCGAGATCAAGCCGTGGCTGATCGAGAACCTCGCGGTCGCGCCGAGCCGGGTGCACATGATCGGCCAGATCGACTACGAGTCCCTGCCGGACGGTGAGATCGGTGCGAACGCGTACTTCCACAACCCGATGACCTTCGACTTCGGCGAGCAGAAATTCCCGGTCGAGGTGACCGGGATCTACCGGCACACCTTCACCCGCACCGACGCCGGCTGGCGTTCTCGCAAGCTGCACGAGACCGTCCTGTGGCGCCGAGGGTTCGAAGCGCTCGGGATCTGAGGCTGCAACCGATCGCTACCAGCCCTAGGCGGAGCGGGTCGATCCGGTCGTCGCGCTCCGGCCGCGCTGACCCCAGGTCGCAAACGGAGTGACCCTCCCCATGAGCGGGCTGCCGCAGGGCCGGTCCGGGCCCCTATCCTTGGCCTCGTGAACGACGCGGGCCCCTCCCACGACCGGCAGCAGGAGATCCTCACTGCTGTCCTGAAGGTCGTCGGCGTCGCGGTCGCGATCGGGCTCGCCATCGGCGTGATCACCTGGGTCGTGGTCAAGAAGCTCGACCTCGGCAACGTGAGCACCGCGTCGTCCGGGGTGGGGCCGATCGAGCCCGTCACCCCGCTCCCGACCACGGCGCTGCCCTCGCCGACGCCGTCACCGACCGACACCCCCTCGAGTCCGGACACCTCGGCGACCCCGCAGTACATCGGCGCCGGTCCCACCAACCCGACGGCGACCCCCGGCTCGACGGCACTGTTCCTCAACGCATCGCCGGTGGTGGTCCACACGATGGACCGGATCAACCTCACCGGCGACTGGCCCGGCCACGACTCCATCTCGTTGCTGGTGCAGCAGCTCCAGGGCGGTCAGTGGGTCGACTTCGGGGTGCAGACCGAGGTCCAGATCGGCACCTTCGAGACGTACGTGGAGACCAGTCACGTCGGCAACGTCAAGTTCAGGGTCTTCGACCCGTCCTCGGGCGCTGCGTCGAACGCCGTGACCGTCACCGTCAGCTAGTCGACACGACCTCATGACGGCACCCTGCCCGGGTCCGGCGATCGCCGGACCCGGGCAGGGTGCTTGTCAGTGCTGTGTCAGGACAGGTTCAGTGCCGTGTCGTCGATGACGAACGACGTCTGCAGCGACGAGTCCTCGCTTCCGCTGAAGCTGATCGTCACCGTCTGGCCGGCAAGGGCCGAGACGTCGAAGGACCGCAGGGTGTAGCCGGCGGCCTTGTTGAGGTTCGAGTACGTCGCCAGGACGGTCGAGCCTGCCTTGACGGTGAGCTTGTCGTACGCGACCGAGGTGGTCGTCTCGCTCGAGTCGATGTGCAGGTAGAACGACAGCGTGGCGTGGCAACCGGCAGGGATCGTCACCGACTGGGTGACGGTGTCGGTGTGCGTCGTGCCGTAGCCGTCGAGCCAGGCCTTCCAGCTGCCCGAGTGGGCGGGCTCGGAGGTCGAGCTGTCGAGCACGCCGGCGGTCATCGCCCACGGCGCTGCCGTGCCGGTCTCGAAGCCGGGGTTGCCGAGCTTCTGTCCCGAGCACCCACCGCCACCACCGGACGGTGAGATCGTCCAGCTGAAGGTGGCAGAGCCACTGGCGTTGGTCGTGTCCTTGGCGGTCACCGTGGTGGTGACGGTGCTGGCCGTGGTCGGCGTACCGGAGATCAGACCCGTCGAGCTGTTGATGCTCAACCCGGCGGGAAGGCCCGTCGCGGAGTAGGTCAGGGTCTGGCCCGACGCCGAGTCCGACGCGCTGATCTGCACGCTCTTGGCCGTGCCGACCGTGCCGGTCTGCGAACCCGGGTTGGTGACGGTCACCGTGTTGCCGGTGCTACCACCCACGATCGGGTGCGAGATCGCGCACGCGTTGGTGTCGTTGGACCACGAGGCCTGCTCGGCGTACGTCCCGAACGAACCGAACGAGATGTTGGCCGCGCCGCCTGCCTGGCCCGGAGCGATCCAGGCGCACTCGTCGGAGTTCTCCTGGCCGTTGTAGGTGCCGCCGGTGTGGTTAGTCCAGCCTCCTGCGGGGTTCTGGTCGGACATCATCTCGTGCCATTCGTGACCCAGCGTCATGGTGTAGCCGTCGGTGGTGCCGGCGCTTCCGGAGTTCACGAAGTTGACTCCGCAGCCGGCGCCCGAGTCGACGTTGTACGGCTGGTTGCTGAAGGCGATGTCGCCGTACGGGCTGGAGACGCCGACGTCACCGTTCCAGTCGTGCCACGCGCAGTACTGGCCCTGGTAGCTGTCCGGGTTCGTACCGTGGGGCGACATGACCACGTAGTAGGCGTCCCGGTTGGACGCGGCCGTGGTGTTGCCGAAGTGGGCGGCTGCCGCGACGGCCTCCTGGCCGAGCTGGGCCGCGGTGGCCGTGCCCGGGGAAGCCTTGGAGTTGTCGTACCAGACTCCGGAGAGGACGCCGCCGGCCTGGTAGGGGATGAAGGCCGCGTTGGCCGGGCAGCTGGTGGCGCCGGAGGCAACGTTGGGACCGTCGCACCACTGGGTCAGGTCGGCGGACCAGAGCTCGCTGTTCGTGCCGATTCCCTTGAACATGTTCTGTGCCGCCTCGGCCACGTGCGCCGAGTCACCGGAGAAGCTGCTGATGCCGTTGGTCGTGGTCTGGGTTCCCCACTGGGTGCCATAGAGGACGAGGTAGACCTTCGAGTGGCCGCTCTGGACGCCGATACCGTCGACCCCGCCGCCGTAGGAAAGCGTCTTCGGGCCGGTGGCGGCGAAGTTGGCGTGCTGCCACGCCTTCATCTTGCTGTTGACCTCCTGGGTCGGGACGGCGCCGTGCCGGTACGCGTGCCCGGTCGTGGGGGCGTACGGGTCCTGGGGATGCCGGGGGGTCGACTGGTGAGCCGCAGCTCCGGCAGTGCTTGCCAGGCCGGTGGCCGCGACGACCGCCAGGCCGGCGAAGGCCGCTGCGAGGGGCCTCCATCGGGTTTCGAAGATCTTCATCGTGCGCCGTTCCCTTCCGGGCCGCCGATCCGGCAGCCCGACTCATGCGAAGGCCGCCCGATCGGACCGGCCGGGATCATCATCGTGATCCAAGTCACACGGCGACAAGCGTAAAGAAGTGCAGTGCACATTCGTGCAGGTTTACCCAAATATGGGCAGGGCTCATCGGCGAAGGGCCCGGGTACGGCGGTCGCCGTACCCGGGCCACTCTGTTCACCCGTGTGTAGACAGGTTCAGTGCAGGATCGCGTGCGAGATCGCGCACCCGTTGGTGTCGTTGGACCACGACGCCTGCTCCGTGTGCGTGCCGAACGTGCCGAACGAGACGTTGGCCGCGCCCCCGGTCTGGCCGGCAGCGATCCAGGCGCACTCGTCGGAGTTCTCCTGGCCGTTGTAGGTACCGCCGGTGTGGTTGGTCCAGCCTCCTGCGGGGTTCTGGTCGGACATCATCTCGTGCCACTCGTGGCCGAGCGTCATCGTCCAGCCATCGAGGGTGCCGGCTGTTCCGGAGTTCACGAAGTTGACGCCGCATCCGGCGCCCGAGTCCATGTTGTACGGCTGGTTGCTGAAGGCGATGTCGCCGTACGGAGAAGAGACGCCGACGTCACCGTTCCAGTCGTGCCACGCGCAGTACGAACCCTGGTAGCTGTCCGGGTTCGTGCCGTGGGGCGAGAGAACCACGTAGTAGGCGTCCCGGTTCGAGGCTGCCGTCGTGTTGCCGAAGTGTCCCGCCGCTGCGACTGCTTCCTGTCCCAACTGTGCTGCGGTCGCCCTCGTCGGCGAGGCCTTCGAGTTGTCGTACCAGACACCCGACAGGACACCGCCGGCCTGGTAGGGGATGAAGGCCGCGTTGGCCGGGCAGCTGGTGGCGCCCGCGGTCACGTTGGGACCGTCGCACCACTGGGTAAGGTCGGCCGACCACGACTCGCTGTTCGTGCCGATGCCCTTGAACATGTTCTGGGCTGCCTCAGCGGCATGGTTGGCATCGCCGGAGAAGCTGCTGATGCCGTTGGTCGTGGTCTGGGTTCCCCACTGGGTGCCGTAGACGACGAGGTAGACCTTCGAGTGGCCGCTCTGGACGCCGATACCGTCGACCCCGCCGCCGTAGGAGAGCGTCTTCGGGCCGGTGGCGGCGAAGTTGGCGTGCTGCCACGCCTTCATCTTGGCGTTCGTGTCGACCGTGGGGACGGCGCCGTGACGCCAGGGGTGCCCGGTCGAGGGGGCGTAGGGATCCTGGAGGTGGTTGCCGGTCGGCTGCTGTCCGGCTGCTCCAGCCGTGCTAGCCAACCCGGTGGTGGCGACAACGGCCAGGGTGGCGACGGCGACCGCGAGCGGCCTCCATCTGGTGTCGAAGATCTTCATCGTGTGCCGATCCCTTCGAGGCCGCCGATCGGGCGGCCCGACTTGTTTCAAGGCCAGCCCGATCGGGCCAGCCGGGATCATCCTCGTGATCTGGATCACACGGGTACAAGTGCCAAAGCATGCGGCGCACGTACGCGCACCTTCGAGTGGTCACGGGATCCAGTCGAACGTGCTCGGGTTCGGGCCCCGCCGCCCGGTTTCGCCACGGTCCAGTGCGGTGATCGCGGCCGCGTCGTCGGCCGTGAGCTCGAAGTCGAAGATCGCCGCGTTCTCGCGCATCCGCTGCGGCGAGAGGGTCTTGGGGAACACGATGTCGCCGCGCTCGACGTGCCACCGCAGGGTGACCTGCGAGGGCGTCCGACCGAGCCGCTCGGCGATGGCCGTGATCACGGGGTCGTCGAGCACGGCTCCCTGAGCGATGGGCGACCACGCCTCGGTGAGGATGCCGGCCGCAGCGTCGGCCGCACGCACCTGCTCGTTGCCGAAGTACGGGTGCACCTCGATCTGGTTCACCGCCGGTACGACGGCCGTCTCTGCTGCGAGCCTGGCGAGATGGTCGACCTGGAAGTTCGACACACCGATCGAGCGTGCCCGACCGTCGGCCTGGAACTCGATGAGCGTGTTCCAGGTGGACACGAAGTCGCCGTCGTACTTGGTCGGAAGCGGCCAGTGGATCAGGAACAGGTCCACGACATCGGTGCCGAGGTCGACGAGCGACTTCTCGAACGCGCGGCGGGCGTCGTCGGGGCGGTGGAAGCCGTTGTTGAGCTTGGTGGTCACGTACACGTCGTCGCGTGCCAGCCCGGAGGAGGCGAGCGCCTCGCCGACGCCCTTCTCGTTGCCGTACATCTGGGCGGTGTCGATGTGCCGGTAGCCGGCCTCGAGCGCGTCGCTGACGACCTTCGCCGTCTCTGAAGGGGGGACCTGGAAGACGCCGAACCCGAGCTGGGGGATCGTGTTGCCGTCGTTCAGGGTCAGGCTGGGGGAGGCGCTGCTCGATGAGGTCATGTCAGGGACGACAAGGAACGGTCAGCCGGTATTCCCGGCGAGCGCCGGCACCGGTGCCTCGACGGCCTTCGGGCGCCGGGTGAGCCGCTGGCCGGCCACCACACCGCCGAGCACCAGGGCCATCCCGATCGCCTGGGTCCAGCCGAAGACCTCGCCGGCGAAGACGACACCGAGCAGCGTGCCGACCGCCGGGTTGACCAGGCCGATCAGTGAGACCGCACCCGCGGGCATCCGGGACAGTCCGCGGAACCAGCAGAAGTAGGCGAGTCCGGTGCCGGCCACCGCGATCCAGGTGAAGCCGAGGACAGCGCGGCCGTCCAGTGCCGGGGGAGCACCTTCGACGATCAGGCCGACCGGCAGGAGCGCCAGCCCACCCACGACCAGCTGCCAGGACACGACGGTGAGCATGTCCGTGGGCGCGGGCCACCGCTTGATCAGCACGAAGCCGACGGCCGAGACCAGGACGGAGCCGAACGCGCCGACCAGGCCGAGGGTGTCGACGTGGCCCGGGCTGCGCAGGACGAGCAGTGCCACACCGACCAGTCCGACGACGGCAGCACCGAGCCGGATCGCCGCCGGCCGTTCGCCGATGACCGGCCACGCGATCGCCATCACCGCCAGGGGTGAGGTGGCCTGCAGCGTCGCGGCCAGGCCACCGGGAAGGTGGTAGGCCGCGAGGAAGATCAGCGGGAAGAACAGGCCGATGTTGCACAGCCCGAGTACGACCGCCTTCCACCACCACGCGCCCCGGGGGAGTTGGCGGCGGAACGCGAGCAGGACCAGGCCGACCGGCAGCGCCCGCACCGTGGCGGCGAACAGCGGACGGTCGGGAGGCAGGAAGTTCTCGGTCACGATGTACGTCGAGCCCCAGGCGAGCGGGGCGACGGCCGTGAGCAGCACGGTGCCGAGCGACACGCGGGCCGGCGATTTAGTTTCCACGGAAGATATAATAGTTTCCATGGAAGCTAAGATCAAGCCATGAGCACGCAGCCCCGGGATGCCGTCGACCGGATCGTCGCGCAGTGGGACGTCGAGCGCCCCGAGCTCGACTCGTCGCCGATGACGGTGGTCGGCCGGATCCACCGGGTCGCCGACCTGCTGGAGATCGCGCTCCGCCCGCCGTTCGCCGAGGTGGGCCTCGGCAACGGCGATTTCGACGTACTCGCCTCGCTACGTCGTTCGGGTGCTCCCTACCGGCTCACGCCGACCGAGCTGACCGCCACGATGATGGTCACGTCGGGAGCGGTGACCAAGCGGGTCGACCGCCTGGAGTCCCTCGGTCTGGTGACGCGCACGGTCGCCGAGCACGACGGCCGGGGCCGGCTCATCGAGCTCACGCGGGCCGGTGTCGCCCTGGTCGACCGGGTGGTCGAGGCGCACTGGGCCAACGAGGAGCGGCTGCTCGCTCCGCTCAGCAGGACCGAGCGCGAGCAGCTGGTCTCGAGCCTGCGCAAGTTGCTCCTCTCGCTGGAAAGTTAGTACGCCGGATCCGGAACAAATCCCGCTCATGCCTGCGTTGAGCCCTATGACAAGAGTTGAGTTGATCTGACTCAACTTATTTGCCAAACTCGCCTCCGCGACGCAGCATGGCGTCGGAAGCGAGATCGTGGCTCAGCAGCGCCCGGACCATCCGGGCCACACATGGAGGTAAGCAACATGGCACGTGCGGTCGGCATCGACCTCGGTACGACGAACTCCGTCGTCTCCGTCCTCGAAGGTGGAGAACCCACCGTCATTGCGAACGCCGAGGGTGCGCGCACGACGCCGTCCGTCGTCGCGTTCGCCAAGTCCGGCGAAGTCCTCGTCGGTGAGGTCGCCAAGCGTCAGGCGGTCACCAACGTCGACAGGACCATCCGGTCGGTCAAGCGCCACATGGGCACCGACTGGAAGGTGAAGATCGACGACAAGGACTTCACCCCCCAGCAGATCAGCGCCTTCGTGCTGCAGAAGCTCAAGCGCGACGCCGAGGCCTACCTCGGCGAGCCCGTCACCGACGCGGTCATCACCGTGCCGGCGTACTTCTCCGACGCTCAGCGCCAGGCCACCAAGGAGGCCGGCGAGATCGCCGGCCTGAACGTGAGCCGGATCGTCAACGAGCCGACCGCGGCCGCACTGGCCTACGGCCTGGACAAGGGTGACTCCGACCAGACCATCCTCGTCTTCGACCTCGGTGGTGGCACGTTCGACGTGTCCCTGCTCGAGATCGGCGAGGGCGTCGTCGAGGTCAAGGCCACCAGCGGTGACAACCACCTCGGTGGTGACGACTGGGACCAGAAGGTCGTCGAGTGGATGACCAAGAAGTTCAAGGACAACAACGGCGTCGACCTCGCGGCCGACAAGATCGCCCTGCAGCGTCTCCAGGAAGCTGCCGAGAAGGCCAAGATCGAGCTGTCCAGCTCGGCCGAGACCACGATCCACCTGCCGTACATCACCCACGGTGAGTCCGGCCCGCTGCACTTCGAGGAGAAGCTGACCCGCGCAGAGTTCCAGAAGCTCACCGCGGACCTCCTCGAGCGGACCCGGAAGCCGTTCCAGCAGGTGCTCAAGGACGGTGGCGTCGCGGTCTCGAACATCGACCACGTCGTCCTTGTCGGTGGCTCGACCCGGATGCCTGCCGTCACCGAGGTCGTCAAGGACCTGCTCGGCGGCAAGGAGCCCAACAAGGGCGTCAACCCGGACGAGGTCGTCGCCGTCGGCGCTGCCCTCCAGGCCGGCGTGCTCAAGGGCGAGGTCAAGGACGTGCTCCTGCTCGACGTGACCCCGCTGAGCCTGGGCATCGAGACCAAGGGCGGCGTGATGACCACCCTGATCGAGCGCAACACGACGATCCCGACCAAGCGTTCGGAGATCTTCACGACCGCCGACGACAACCAGCCGTCGGTGGAGATCAAGGTGGCCCAGGGCGAGCGCCAGATGTGGGCGCAGAACCAGGCGCTGGGCAACTTCGAGCTGACCGGCCTGCCACCGGCTCCCCGGGGCATCCCGAAGATCGAGGTCACCTTCGACATCGACGCCAACGGCATCGTGAACGTCGCTGCGAAGGATCTCGGCACCGGCAAAGAGCAGAAGATGGTCATCTCCGGGGGCTCGGCGCTGCCCAAGGACGACATCGAGAAGATGGTCCGCGACGCGGAGCAGTACGCCGACGAGGACCGCAAGCGCAAGGAGGAGGCCGACGTCCGCAACCAGGCGGACACGCTGGCCTACTCCACCGAGAAGTTCCTGCGCGAGAACGGTGACAAGATCGCTGACGACCTCAAGAAGGAGGTCGAGGACGCCGTCACCGAGGTGAAGAAGAACCTCGAGGGCACGGACACCGACGCGATCCGCACCAGCGCCGAGCAGCTCGCCACGGTCAGCCAGAAGATGGGCGCCGCGATGTACGCCCAGCAGCAGAGCGAGACCCCGGCCGACGGGGCCGACGCCTCCGCCGGTGCCCAGCAGGGCCAGGACGACGAGGTCGTCGACGCCGAGATCGTGGACGACGAAAAGGACAAGAAGAGCGAGGGCGGTGCGAAGTGAGTGTGCCTCCACCCAATGAGGGCGGGGAGCGCGAGGGGCCGGTGATCCGCGACAAGCGGCGTATCGATCCTGTCACTGGCGAGGTCCGGGAGCCGGCGGCGACGCCGGCCCCCGCCGCGGCAGCCGAGACCGCCAAGCCGGGCGCGGGCCCCGCGCCGGGCAACGAGACAGAGGAGGGGGACTCCGAGGTGGCCAAGCTCCAGGAGCAGCTGGACGAACGCACCAGCGACCTGCAGCGGATCCAGGCGGAGTACTCCAACTACCGCAAGCGGGTCGAACGGGACCGGGTCGCCGTCCGTGAGCAGAGCCTCGGCAACGTGCTCAACGAGCTGCTGCCGATCCTCGACGACATCGGGCGGGCCCGCGAGCACGACGAGCTGACCGGCGGGTTCAAGTCGGTCGGCGAGGCACTCGAGGCTGCGGTGGGCAAGCTGGGCCTGGAACGGTTCGGGGAGAAGGGCGAGCCCTTCGATCCGACCGTGCACGAGGCGCTCATACACTCCTACTCCGCGGACGTTGCAGAGCCGACCTGTGTCGACATCCTGCAGCCCGGTTACCGCATCGGCGCCCGGATCCTCCGGCCCGCCCGGGTCGCGGTCGCCGAGCCGGTCGAGCCCGGTGAGACCGTCGAATCCGCTGAAACCGACGACACGAAGTGAGCCGTCCGGGCAGCCCCCCGGCTGCCCGGACACCCCACAGCAGAAGACGAAGGGGCGTTTGTGAGCACCAAGGACTATTTGGAGAAGGACTACTACAAGGTCCTCGGTGTCTCGAAGACAGCCAGCCCCGAGGAGATCAAGAAGTCCTACCGAAAGCTGGCACGGAAGTTCCACCCCGATGCCAACAAGGGTGACAGCGACGCCGAGGATCGCTTCAAGGAGATCTCCGAAGCGTACGACGTGCTGTCGGACGACAAGCGCCGCAAGGAGTACGACGAGGCCCGCGCCTACGGGGTCGGCGGCTTCCGCGGCCAGCCCGGCGGAGGCTTCGGGGATCTGGGCGACCTGTTCGGGCAGAGCGGGCCCGGCGAGCGCATCGGTGATCTGTTCGGCGGCCTGTTCAACCGCGGCGGAACCACCCGGCAGCAGACCAACCGGCGGGCCCGCCGCGGTGCCGACGTCGAGTCCGAGGTCACGCTTTCGTTCGCCGAGGCGCTGTCCGGGCTCACCGTGCCGCTCCGGCTGACCAGCGAGGCGTCATGTCCGACCTGCCGCGGCACCGGTGCCAAGGCCGGTACGGTTCCCCGGGTCTGCCCCTCATGTGAGGGCACGGGCCAGGAGAGCCGCAACATGGGCAGCTTCTCCTTCTCCGAGCCCTGCCACGAGTGCCGTGGCCGGGGCCTGGTCGTCGACGACCCGTGCACCACCTGCCACGGCAGCGGCCGGGCGACCGGCACCCGTACGATCCAGGCCCGGATCCCGGCGGGCGTCGCGGACGGCCAGAAGATCCGGCTGAAGGGCAAGGGAGCGCCCGGTGAGAACGGCGGCCCCGCTGGAGATCTCTACGTCAACATCAAGGTGACGCCGCACAAGGTGTTCGGCCGAAGCGGCGACAACCTGACCCTCACCGTGCCGGTGACCTTCCCCGAGGCCGCCTTGGGCGGGGACATTGAGGTGCCCACCCATGGTGCGGCTCCGGTGATCTTGCGCATTCCGGCGAGCACCCCCAACGGCCGGACCTTCCGGGTCCGCGGCCGGGGTGCCACCCGCCGCGACGGCACCAAGGGCGACCTGCTCGTCACGGTCGACGTCCAGGTGCCGCAGAGGCTCGACGACACCAGCCGCGCGGCGCTGGAGCAACTGCGCGACGCCAACAAGGGCGACGACCTGCGCGGCGACCTGCTGCAACAGGCCCGGGAGGGATGAGACCGTGAGCAGGAGTCCAGGCACCTGCGAACCGCGTGAGCGCAGCGAACGCCATCAACACGTGAGCAGGCGCGCGGTGGCTGGACTGAGGAGCGCGCGCAGCGAGGAACGAGCGAGCACGCGACGAGGGAAGCCACCGCGTCAAAGCGCCTGCGAACCGCGTGAGCGCAGCGAACGCCATCAACACGGGAGGCCATGGACATGACGTTCCCTGACGACACTCCTGTTTATGTCATCTCGGTGGCGGCCCAGCTGTCCGGCCTGCATCCGCAGACCCTGCGCACGTACGACCGGATGGGGCTGGTCTCACCGGGCCGGACGTCGGGGCGCGGCCGCCGTTACTCGATGCGCGACATCGTCATGCTGCGCGAGATCCAGCGGCTCTCCCAGGAGGAGGGCATCAATCTGGCCGGCATCAAGCACATCCTCGAGCTGCAGCACGAGACCGTACAACTCCGTGAGGAACTGATCCGGTTGCACGCGCTGATCGACGAGCTCGGCAACGAGCTCGAGTCGACCCGATCGGTCGCCGCCCGGCTCGCCCAGTTGCGCAACGTACCCGCCCAGGGCGGCACCGACCTGGTGCCGATCCGGCAGACCAGCGTCGTCCTGTGGCGACAGCAGCACAACAACAACGACCAACCCTGATCGGCCCTCCGCATCCCTCCGCGATCCCGCGGTTCGTGTCGGCACGAACCGCGCCCGCACGGAGCGGAGGGGGTTACCCATGGGAGCGAAGACGTGGACTACAAGCTGACGCAGAAGAGCCAGGAGGCCGTGTCGGTGGCCGTGCGGCGGGCCGCGACCGAGGGCAATCCCCAGGTGGAGCCGGCACATCTGCTGGTGGCACTGCTGGGTCAGGGGGAAGGCACCGCCGTGCCGCTGCTGGAGGCGGTCGGGACCGACTGGCAGGCGCTACGCCGCCGGACCGAGGAGAAGCTGGCCGAGCTCCCCAAGGCCGCCGGTTCCACGGTCGGCGCGCCGCAGATGTCCCGCCAGCTGATCGTCGTGCTCAACACCGCGGCCAACCGCGCCAAGCAACTCGAGGACGAGTACGTCTCGACCGAGCACCTGCTGGTCGGGCTGGCCACCGACGGCGGTCCCATCGCGACCCTGCTGAAGGACGGCGGCGCGACTCCGCAGGCCCTGCTCGACGCGTTCGAGAAGGTACGCGGGCATGCCCGGGTCACCAGCGAGAACCCCGAGGAGACCTACCAGTCCCTGAGCAAGTACGGAGTGGACCTCACCGAGCGGGCCCGGGAAGGCAAAGTCGACCCGGTGATCGGCCGGGACGCCGAGATCCGCCGGGTCGTCCAGGTCCTCAGCCGGCGCACCAAGAACAACCCCGTGCTGATCGGGGAGCCGGGTGTCGGGAAGACCGCCGTGGTCGAGGGGCTGGCCCAGCGCATCGTCGCGGGTGACGTACCCGAGTCGCTGCGCGGCAAGCGGCTGATCTCGCTGGACCTCAGCGCGATGGTCGCGGGCGCCAAGTTCCGCGGCGAGTTCGAGGAGCGGCTCAAGGCCGTGCTCAACGAGATCAAGGAGAGCAACGGCCAGGTCGTCACCTTCATCGACGAACTGCACACCATGGTCGGCGCGGGCGCGGCCGAAGGCGCCATGGACGCCGGCAACATGCTCAAGCCGATGCTGGCCCGTGGCGAGCTGCGCATGATCGGCGCGACCACGCTGGACGAGTACCGGGAGCGAATCGAGAAGGACGCCGCCCTGGAACGGCGTTTCCAGCAGGTCCTGGTCGGTGAGCCGACGGTCGAGGACACCATCGCGATCCTGCGTGGACTCAAGGGCCGGTACGAAGGGCATCACCAGGTGCAGATCTCCGACGCCGCGCTGGTGGCGGCGGCGACGTTGTCCGATCGCTACATCACCGCCCGGTTCCTGCCCGACAAGGCCATCGACCTGGTGGACGAGGCGGCGTCCCGGCTCCGGATGGAGATCGACTCCCGTCCGGTGGAGATCGACGAACTTCAGCGTTCGGTGGATCGGCTCAAGATGGAGGAGCTCGCCCTCTCCAAGGAGTCCGACGACGCCTCCAAGCAGCGGCTGGAGCGGTTGAGCAGGGACCTGGCCGACAAGCAGGAGCAGCTCAACGCCCTGGTCGGCCGCTGGGAGCAGGAGAAGGCCGGCCTCAACAAGGTCGGTGAGCTCAAGAAGCGCCTGGACCAGCTGCGCGGGGAGGCCGAGCGGGCGCTGCGCGACGGCGACCTGGAGACCTCGGCCCGGCTGAGCTACGGCGAGATCCCCTCGCTGGAAAAGGAGATCGCCGCCGCCTCCGAAGCCGCCGAGAACCGCGAGGCCATGGTGAAGGAGGAGGTCGGCCCCGACGACGTCGCGGACGTGGTCGCCGCCTGGACCGGCATCCCGGCGGGCCGGTTGCTCGAAGGCGAGACCGCCAAGCTGCTGCGCATGGAGGACGAGCTCGGGCGCCGGCTGATCGGCCAGTCCGAGGCCGTACGGGCCGTGTCCGACGCCGTACGGCGGTCCCGCGCGGGCATCGCCGACCCGGATCGGCCCACCGGTTCGTTCCTGTTCCTCGGCCCGACCGGGGTCGGCAAGACCGAGCTTGCCAAGGCGCTGGCCGAGTTCCTCTTCGACGAGGAGCGGGCGATGACCCGCATCGACATGAGCGAGTACTCAGAGAAGCACTCGGTGGCCCGCCTGGTCGGCGCGCCTCCCGGTTACGTCGGGTACGAGGAGGGCGGCCAGCTCACCGAGTCCGTCCGCCGCAGGCCGTACACGGTCGTGCTCCTGGACGAGGTGGAGAAGGCCCATCCCGAGGTCTTCGACGTTCTGCTGCAGGTGCTCGACGACGGCCGGCTGACCGACGGCCAGGGTCGCACGGTCGACTTCCGCAACACCATCCTGATCATGACCTCGAACCTGGGCTCGCAGTTCCTCGTCGACCAGACGCTGGAGAACGGCGCCAAGCGCGAGGCGGTCATGACCATGGTGCGCGGGGCGTTCAAGCCGGAGTTCCTCAACCGGCTCGACGACGTCATCATCTTCGACGCGCTCTCCACCGAGGAGCTCACCCGGATCGTGGACCTGCAGGTCGACCGGCTGGCCCGGCGGCTCGCCGACCGTCGGCTCAAGCTGACCGTGACGCCCGCCGCCCGCGAGTGGCTGGCGCTCACCGGCTACGACCCGCTGTACGGGGCGCGCCCGCTCCGGCGGCTCGTCCAGTCCGCGATCGGCGACCAGCTCGCCCGCGCCCTGCTGGCCGGCGAGATCCTTGACGGCCAGGAGGTCGTCGTCGACCGCGACGAGACCGCCGACAAGCTGGTCGTCCGGGCCGGCTGAGCCCCGTGCTCAAGAGT